>NZ_JAFLNF010000004.1 GCF_017313085.1 Roseibium limicola
GTCCGTCCTCAAGCGTCCAAGCGGAAATATCACTACCGCTGGTGACAGAGGCAGCAACGCCGTTCGTACCTTCGACAGTAGCAGCGCTTGTTACGCCGGTCGTCACTTCAGCGGCTGTCTTGACAGTGTCGTCAGCGAAGTCGGACGTACCATCGAGCAGGGACTGGCCGTTGTAGCGGGTCGCTGTCGAGATGGAGTCGATTTCGTCCATCAGCTCGTCGAATTCAGCCTGAATGTATGTACGCTCGGTGTCGGTCACCGTGCCGGAAGCTGCCTGGGAGGCCAGGGTCTTCATACGTTCCAGAATGTCGGACGTGTTGGAAGCACCGGCATCGGCAGTCTGCAAAATGGAAATGCCGTGGGACGCGTTCGTCGCAGCCTGTTCCAGAGCGGTCACGTCGGAAGACAGCTTGGTGGCAATCGCCAGACCAGCTGCATCGTCGGATGCGGTGGTGATACGCGAACCGGAAGCCAGCTTGCTGAGGGACTCGGACTGCTGAGCAGAGTTCATGTTCAGGTAGCGAACAGCGGTGTTCGCTGCGGTGTTCGTCGAGATAACAGGCATTACGCACTCCAGTAACTGTTGGGGCCACGCCCCAAACATAGGCGTGGTTCAGGCACGGGATTCCGCGCACCTGTCGTTACAACGAGAGGAGTCAGTCAAATCAGGCGGTAATATAGATGTGGAATTGCTGGCTATGTTTAACGGTTTGTAAACATCGCAAGTATCTCGCCACCGTGATTTCTCAGTAGATGCCTTAGTTTTTGTCTGGCTCTCTTGAGAAGTGCTTCAACCGCAGAGACCGAAGTCTCCATGATATCCGCCACTTCTGAGTTACTCAGACCTTCTGTGTAGGACAGCACCAATGCAACGCGTTGCTGCTCTGGAAGTTCCTGAATTGCTTTGGCCAGAAGATCACTTGCTTCCTGACGTTCCAGGATGTCCATCTGGTCGCAGCTGTCGTCTTCCAGCTCGGGCAGGTCGTCCATGACCTCGACGCGGGGGCGGCGGAGCTGGTCGATGCACCGGTTGGTGACAACGCGGTAAAGCCAGGTCGAAAACTTCGCCCGGCCGGTTTCCCACTTCTCACGCTTGGTCCAGAGCTGCAAAAACGCGTCCTGCACCACATCTTCCGCATCCGTAGCGTTGTGCAGGATACGGTAGGCGACTGCGTAGCCGCGATCGACGTGACGTTCTACCAGCTCTCGAAAGGCGGTTTCGTCGTCTGACTTGATCCTGGTGAGAAGATCATCGTCGTTCATGCTACGCCACTCGGCCGCAGACAAGCGCTGGATCGCCACGTTGGCTGCCTGCCGGTCGACAGGCAGCGTTGCCGATGCATCTTCCGGATGCGCAGCTTGAGCTTGAGCCGTTGACGGGTTGGCGATGCCCATAAGGCAATCCCTTGAAAAAGTGACACTGCGGGCCCTATCGGAACCGCTTCCACTCCTTTAACGACCGCCAAAAAGAAATCAGGCGCAGTAAATGAAGTAATTTTTATATTTTTACTAGGAAATAAGTGCCTAATGCTGGGAAAATAATGCCTAGTCTCCAGTTTGATGTGCATGACTAGAAGTATTCCATAGTTAATTCTCGAAAATAAACTTCGAGATGTCCCGTGAATTTAAAAATACTGGACTGGAAGACACTCATGATCTTGGTTTTTCCAAGTGATGGCGAATATCGCCGAAGCGCGGGAACTGAAATGGTTAAGTAAGTGTTTAAACCCTATTCTCCCCTGCGGACAGGGGAGAAGCTGCCGGCTTTGCGAATTTCCAAAGAATTTACATCGTCTAACCTACCGATATCGCAGCAGGATCCAGGGGGACTATTTCCCTTCATGTCAGGTTTCATCACGGTGTTTCCCAAAAGGAAACTTTGACAGTTTTGATACAAAAAAGCCGTTGTTTGTCAGTTGTATGAGCTTAAATACAGACCAACTGGTGGGCAGAATTTGCCATCGCTTTTTTTGAAAGGCGTTCTTTTTTCGCGCCTGATCGCCGTGTGGCCGATAATTCGGGCACTGCGGCTGCGGGCAAAGCGGTTAAAGAGGAAACATTCCGGCTCACGGCATCCCATTCAAGCCTGCGCTGCCTTCCGCCGTTTTGGTTGGACTCCGCAGCGTCCTGACATCGATTGAGAGAACAAACAGATGGCTCCCCGTAAAACCCGTCGTAGTCCATTGCGCTGGCTGGCCTGGCTGCTGGTGGTCAGTGCTGTGGTGGCAGCCGTATTGTGGCAAAGGGGCACGTTTACCCCGGAGGACCCGACAGCCAGCTTGCTGACCGCGAAAGCCAAAAGAGCCGACATCGAGGAAACCGTGCTGGCCACTGGCATCATACGTCCCAGCACGCTGGTCGCGGTCGGGGCTCAGGTGTCGGGACGGATCACCGGCGTGCATGTCGTGATCGGCGATAAGGTAGAGGCGGGGGAGTTGGTCGCAGAGATCGACAGCGTCACCCAGGTCAATGATCTGCGCACGGCAGAAGCCTCCCTTGCACAAGTCAAGGCACAGCTGGTTGAGCGGCAGGCTGATCTGGGGCTCTCGCGTCAGGTGTTCGAACGCCAGAAAACCCTGTCGAGCCAAAACGCCACGGCGGTCTCCGAACTGCAATCCGCAGAGGCTGACGTCAAGGTCGTCGAAGCCCAGATTGCTGCGTTGGAGGCGCAGGTCGATGCGGCAGAAGTCGCGGTGGAAACGGCCGAGGCCAATCTCGACTACACCCGGATCACCGCGCCCAAGGCGGGCACCGTTCTGGCCATCGTCAACCAGGAAGGTCAGACCGTGAATGCCGCCCAGTCCGCCCCGACAATCGTGGTTCTGGGGGATCTCTCGGTGATGACAGTGCGCGCAGAAATCTCCGAGGCGGATGTGGTCAACGTCAGTCCGGGACAGCCCGTCCGCTTCACCATCATCGGCGAGCCGGAAAAGAGTTATTCCTCCACGCTGGAGAGCATTGAGCCTGCGCCGGAAAGTATTACCTCTGACAGCGCCATCTCCTCTGACAGCTCTTCCAGTACCGACACTTCAGCCATCTATTACAACGGCATTTTTCACGTAGAGAACCCGGAAGGGCGGTTGCGCACCTACATGACGGCTGAGGTGGAGGTCATCCTCGGTCAGGCGCAGGACGTGGTGACTGTGCCGTCGACAGCGCTGCGCACGACCGCTTCCGGCACCAACACCGTCATGGTGGTGAGTGCTGACAAGCGGATGCAGGAGCGGGACGTCACCGTTGGGCTGAATGACAAGGTCAACGCCGAGATCACGACCGGACTGGACCCTGACGAAACCGTGGTCATCGGCGAAGGGGCAACGACCGTGTCCTCCGGTGGCGAAATGCGCGGCCCCCCGATGGGGCTGTGAGGTGAAATCAATGGTGACCAAGAAAATGAGTGACACGGTTCTGGAACTCCGTGGCATCAGCCGCGCATTTCCCGCAGGCGACGGCGAGGTGGAAGTGCTGTCGGCTGTCGATCTGGACATTGGCCGGGGCGAGTTTGTTGCGATTATCGGCCAGTCCGGGTCAGGCAAATCCACCTTGATGAATATTCTCGGATGTCTCGACCGCCCGAGCCAGGGTAGCTACCGGGTGGAGGGCCAGGTAACAGGGGATCTTGAGGCTGATCAGCTGGCCCGCCTGCGGCGCGAGCATTTCGGTTTCATCTTCCAGCGCTATCACCTGTTGAATGAGCTGACGGCGTTGGAGAATGTCGAAATGCCGGCCATCTACGCCGGGGTGGCATCCGGTGCACGTGAACAGCGGGCCTCGGACCTTTTGACCCGCTTCGGATTGGAAGATCGGCAAGAGCACCGCCCCGGTCAGCTTTCGGGTGGTCAGCAGCAGCGGGTTTCCATCGCCCGTGCTTTGATGAACGGCGGCGATATCATTCTGGCTGATGAGCCAACCGGCGCACTCGACAGTCGCAGCGGCGAAGAAGTGCTTGCCGTTTTGAAGGAGCTTCACGCCTTCGGCCGCACCATCATTCTTGTCACCCATGATGCTTCGGTCGCAGCCATGGCGGAACGTGTGATCGAGATCAAGGATGGTCGCATTCTGTCGGACACGACGAACAGGCCTTCAAGCCCTGAGGCTTCAAGTTCGTCCACCACCGGCATAGACATACCGGCTCAGTCGAAACCAATGGCGGAGGCCCCCTCATCGCCGGCCAAATCGGGGATCTTTGCCAGTCTGCGGGGGCAGGTCGACCGGGTGGGGGAATCCTTCAAGATGGCGCTGCGCTCCATGCAGGCGCATCGGGTTCGTGCGGTTTTGACCATGCTCGGCATCATCATCGGCATTGCATCGGTGGTCTGCGTCGTGGCACTTGGCGCGGGCTCGCAGCAAAAGGTTCTGGCCAACATCTCAAGCCTTGGTACCAACACGCTGGAGATCTTTCCCGGCAAAAGCTTCGGCGACGTTCGCTCGGGCAAGATCACCACACTGACGGTGGCCGATGCGGATCAGTTGGCCAAACAGTCCTATGTGGTGGCGGTCACGCCGACCGTCTCAACCAGCTCCACCATGCGCTACCGGGGGCAGGAAGCCTCGGCTCAGGTCAGTGGTGTTGGCGCCGGGTACTTTGACGCGAAAGGCGCCAAGGTGCTGGCTGGCAGCTTCTTTGATGCATCCAGCGTCAAGCGCCGTGCGCAAGAGGCAGTGATTGATGAAAACACGCTGGACGCCCTGTTTGACGGTGAAGCGGACGCGGCTCTCGGATCAACCATACTTCTGGGAGATGTGCCGGCGAAAGTCATTGGCGTGATGGAACAGCAGCAAGGCGGGTTTGGCGGCAGTCAGAACCTGTCGGTTTATCTACCCTACACGACGTTGCAGACCCGGATGCTGGGTGACATGAGCTTGCGCAGCATCACCGTGCGGATGACCGAGGAGGTGGAAAGTTCGATTGTCGAGCAGGCGGTGACGGATTTCCTTACCCGCCGCCACGGCACCAAGGACTTTTTCATCCTCAACACCGACGACATACGCGAGACCATCACCGCGACCACCCAGACGCTGACACTTCTGGTGGCGGCGATTGCGGTCATCTCGTTGTTCGTTGGCGGCATTGGAGTGATGAACATCATGCTTGTCACCGTCTCGGAGCGTGTCAATGAGATCGGGGTGCGCATGGCTGTTGGTGCCCGGCAGGGGGATATCCTTCAGCAGTTCCTTATCGAGGCTGTGCTGGTTTGTGTGGTTGGCGGGGTGCTGGGCATTCTGGTGGCCTTGGGCTTTGGCTTTCTGTTTTCGCTTCTCGGCTCCAGCTTCCAGCTGATCTACTCATCGACCTCGATGATTGCGGCGGTTAGCGTTTCCAGCCTGATCGGCATCGTCTTTGGCTATTTGCCGGCGCGTAACGCCTCACGGCTGGATCCGGTGGCAGCCCTGTCTGGCGGGTGACCATGCTTGTCCCTCAAGAAAAAAGCCCGACGGATCGCTCCGCCGGGCTTTTTCTGTTTTTAAGGCTCGGTTCGGCTGTTAGCCGTAGACCAGCCTCGGCAGCCAGGTGACGATGTCCGGGAACATCATGCACAGCACCAGCCCGACGATCTGCAGCGCCAGGAACGGCAACGCAGACTTGAAGATATCGGTCATCGGGATCTCCGGGGGGGCAACGCCGCGCAGGTAGAACAGCGCATAGCCGAATGGTGGCGACAAGAAGCTCATCTGCATGTTGACCAGGTAGAGCACCCCGAACCACAGCACCAGATCATCCGGATTGTCGAGCCCGAAGGAGGCCGCGCCAAGCGCCTTGATGATCGGCACGAAGATCGGCACGCAGAGCAGCAGGATGCCGACCCAGTCGAGGAACATGCCCAGGACCACCAGCACCACCTGCATGATGATCAGGATGCCCCAGGGGCCAAGGCCGGTTGCTTCCAGAGCGCCTTGAACGAACTGCTGCCCGCCTTCGAGAACATAAAGTCCGACGAAGATGGTGGCGCCGAACATGATCCAGATCACCATGGCCGAAGCCTTCAAGGTGGTGATCGAAGCCTCACGCAGGGTCTGCCAGTCCAGGTTCCGGTGAATGGCCGCCACGATGATGGCGCCGAAAGTGCCGATGCCGGCGGCCTCCACGGGCGTTGCCACGCCGGTGAAGATGACCCCGAGCACGATGGCAATCAGCGCAATAGGGGCCGACATGTTGGACATCAACCGCACCTTCTCCTTGAAGGAGATGCGTTCTTCCACCGGGATCGGCGGACCTTTGGAAGGGTCTATGGTGCAGACGATGATGACGTAGGCAATGTACATGCCTGACAGCAACAACCCCGGCACAACCGCGCCGATGAACAGTTCCCCAACCGATTGCTCGGCCACGACAGCATAGATGATGGCCAGAATCGACGGTGGAATCAGGATGCCGAGCGTGCCGCCCGCCATGATCGAGCCCATGGCAATCTTTGGATCATAATTCCGCTTCAGCATGGCAGGCAGGGCGATGATGCCCATGGTCACCACAGCCGCTCCGATGACGCCGACCATCGCGGCCAGCACGGTGGAGGCGATGATCGTTGCAGCCGCAAGACCGCCTTTGACGCCGCCAAGCACCTTGTAGATGACATCAAACATCTCGTTGATGATGCCCGCCCTCTCCAGCATCGATGCCATGAAGATGAAGAGGGGGATCGCCGACAACTGATAGTTGGTCATCAGCGGGAAAATCCGCGAGGGCACGATGTTGAGCGCTCGCTCGTCTCCCAGAATGAACAGGAAGACACATGCGAGTCCCCCCGTGACGAAGGCCAACGGCAGGCCTGCCATGAGCAGGACCAGCAGTGAGCCGAACATGATGAGTGTCAGCCACTCAATTCCGATATCGAGTCCCATGCCTTAAGCCTTATCCATGACCCTGCGCAGATCCTGCGCGAATTTTGAGATGCCCTGCAGCAAAAGCAGCAGGCCGCCCACCACCATGACCCACTTCATCGGCCAAAGCGGAACTTCCCATTCGTTGAAGCTGATCTCACCCCAGCGGATGCTCGGATCGGTCCATTGACCGAGGTTCAGTCCGGCCACCATTTCGCCAAAGCTCAGCTCGCCGCGTGCCCAGTCGGAGATGACCGAGTTGCCCGAAGGCACCGCGATAGCGTCAAAGGCAAAGATGTAGGACGTGCCGAGAAGAGTGGCGGCAAAAATGAAGAAGAACACGGATGTCAGAAGGTCGACGACGGCTTTGCGTCGGCGCGACAGCGGTGCGTAGAAGATGTCCACCCGCACATGCGCCTCCGTCAGCGCCGCATAGGCCCCGGCAATGAGATATTGCATGCCGAACATAAGATACATGGCCTCATGCGCCCAGTTCGTCGGGCTGTTGAAGACGTATCGTCCCATCACCTCGAAATAGTAGACGATGACCGCGATGACGGCCCAGTAGCTGACGAACTCACCACAGAACAGCGACAACTGGTCGATCTTGCCGGTCCATCCTGTGGAGACGAAGCGGGAATCTTCCTGCCGTTCTTCGGCTTCCATCTTTTTCAGAGCCTTTTCGACTTCTGTCAGCTCAGGTTCCGGCGGGATCTGGGCATTGGCCCGGCGCACCAGACCCGGCAACAGGACGGCGTCGATCACCACACCGGCCATCAGCACCCAGAAGGCGTATTTGGCAAAGTCAGCCCAGAAGTTCAGGTCGGCAACGGCCTTTTCTACCGCCGGACGTGCTGTTTCCAGCCCGGCCTCGGCCTCGGCCAGACGCTCACGTCCCTGTTCGATGCGTTGCTCGGCGCGGTCAACATTGCGCTGCGCACGACGCTCGCGAATGCTGCCTTCTTCAACTTCGGCCAGCTCCGCCCGCAAGGCAGGAAGGTCGGCTTCTGCTGCCGTGACACGGTCGCCTTCTCGGCTCAACGTGCGTTCCGCCTGGCGCACCAGGTTGCTCATGTCAGAGACCGTCGAACGGGCGTCCTGCCCCTGCGCATTGGCAAACAGAATACAGATGAAGACCGGGATATAGACCAGCCCGAGGAGGCTCTTCAGATAGAGCCTGTGCAGGCCCAGAATGCCCCCGGTAATCAGGATGAAATATCCCAGAACGAGTGAATACCGGCGTTCTTTCGGTTTTGGCCGTCTCGCCAGTGCTGCCGCGACGATCGGAAAGACGATCAGTCCGACCCAATAGGCCCAGTGCGGCAATGTGAAATCCAAGTGAGGCATGCCTCTACCTTCCCCAGGGGCACGCGGCCCAGGTTGAGTTACAGCGGGCCCGCGCAGTAATCCGCGCGAGCCCGGTCTTCAAGTTGCGAAGTAGGGAACCTTAGAGGTCCAGTTCGTAGCCTTCGACCAGGTCAGGCTGCACGTAGCCGAGCGAGCCGGACATCATGTAGTCGAGCTGGATCTTGAAGATCCGCGCCGCGTTCGGGTCGCGGTTTGCATAGGCAAACCAGATCGGAATGGCGACTTCGGTCATCAGTTCCACGTCGTCCTGGCTGAGGCGCGATACTTCGGTGCCATCGGCCTCGAACTTCGCCCAGGACTCCTGATCGGCCTTCTGGATCGCGGCATGGTGCATGTCGGAATAGACGTGCGTTTCCATTTCCACGAAGGTCTTCATCTGCGGGCTCAGTTCCTGCCAGGCGCGCTCGCCGACGGTGATGTCCATCAGATCGACCGGCTGATACAGCGACATGAAGCCTGGAGGGCCCATGGAGATGTACTTGGTCACCTGGCTGAAGCCGAGGGAGTAGTTCACGGCCGGACCGACGTAATCGGCGGCATCGATGGTGCCTTTTTCAAGGGCGGGGAAGATTTCGGAACCCGGCAGAACCGTAGTTTCTGCACCCAGTTCGCTGAAGACTTCGGCCACCATGCCGCCTGGCATGCGCATTTTCAGGCCGCGGAAGTCGTCGACGGAGCGGATCGGCACCTTCGAGTGGATGATGTTCGGGCCGTGATGGATCGGACCGACGAAATGCATGCCCTGAGCCGCATAGAGCTCACGGGCAATTTCGAGACCGCCGAGCGCATAGTAGAAGACGTCCCACTCATGCGGGTTGCGCAGGCCCAGCGGATAGCTGGTCAGGAATGTTGCAGCCGGAATGATGCCCTGAGCGTAAATGGTGAAAGGGTTCACCGCGTCCAAGACGCCATTTTTAACAGCATCGTAAAGCTGGAAGTCGCCAACGACGTCATTGGCACCGAACGGCTGGAACGCCAGTTCGCCACCGGTCTTTTCTTCGATGGTGCCGCACCAGTCCTTGAACGTCTGCAGTCCGATACCGCCGGTGTGGCTGGTCTGGATCTTCCAGGTCTTGGTGGCACCTTGTGCGGATGCGATATGCGGTGCTGCAAGTGTTGCAGCTCCTGCGGCACCAGCACCGGCAAGGCTCCGCAAAGCCTGTCTGCGGGTTGTAAGATTTTTCATGCTTTCCTCCCATTAGGCCAGGGAGGGGAAATCCCGGTCAAAGCATCCAGTGAGCAAGACGGAAGTTCCTCCTAAACTTTCGTCTACACAGGTGCTGACGGTACAGTGCTGAAAGTGCTTTCATTCCTCCAAACGAAAGCAGCAGCACTCGGAAGTTTCCTCCCCAGCGAGAGTTAGTCTACATCACTTCCCCCGCCCCGCAAGCAGTAGGATGGTTTGATACATTTATGCTTTCAGGGAACAAGTGAGGGATGCAATTGCCTCGAATGCAATAATCGGTTGGATTTCTAAGGCGGTGGTGTTGCAGGTTGAATCGGCTCTCCAGCTGCCCTGATTGCTTAACCTTCTCAAATCCGTGGCAGCGACAGAACGGCGTGGAGGCCGGGGGTGTTGGGGGAGAAGTGAATGTTGCCGCCGTGCTGTCGGGCGATTGCGCGGGCAATCGACAGGCCGAGACCGACGCCACCAGTCTCCCGGCTGCGCGACTGCTCCAGCCTATAGAACGGGGCGAACACCTGTTCGATCTCCTCCAGCGGGATGCCTGGCCCCTGATCGTCGACGCAAATGTCCACGCTGTTGCCGGTGAGAGCCAGCGAAACGGTGGCGCTGTCTGCATATCGGCAGGCGTTCTCGATGAGATTGCGGACGGCCCGCTTGAGGCCATCGGGACGGCAGCGGTAGGCGATAACGCCGCTGTCGACAAAGGCGATGTCGTGCCCGAGTTCGGCCATGTCGTCGCACAGGCTTCCAACCAGTGCCCCGAGGTCGACATTGCGCGTGTCTTCGACAGCCGCATCGTTTTTGGAAAACGTCAGTGTCGCGGCGGTCATCGCCTGCATTTCCTCGATGGTCTCGACCATCCTGGCTTTCAGCTCCTCGTCGGCTACAAGTTCCGTTCGCAGCCGGAGGGTGGTCAGAGGCGTGCGGAGGTCGTGCCCGATGGCGGCCAGCATGCGCGTCCTGTCATCGATGAAGCGATGCAGCCGGTGCTGCATCTGGTTGAAGGCCACACAGAGATTGCGGATGTCATCAGACCCGCGCTCTGTCACGGGGGAAACGCCTTCACCGCGCCCAAGACCTTCTGCGGCCTGGGCCAGAGCCTGCAGGGGGCGGGCGATCCGCCGGGTGGAGATGAAGCCGAAGAGGCACAGGACGAGCGCGGCGGCGATGGTCGAGGCAAGGGACTCAATCGTACCGAGATCCGGAATGTGGGATTTGTAGAAGACCGCGTTCAGCCACGCGCCATTTGGCAGGGGAACGACCAGCCCCATCCCGATCTCATCGGCAAACGGCAGAACGCTTGCCGGGATGGCGTATGTCCACAACGGGTTGTCCAGATCGGACCATCCGGCGAAGGGCTTGTTGCGGATGTGTTCGATGACCGCCTCGTCTTCGGCTTGATCTGCCAGGGCCTTCGGATTGGTCATGATGTTCGAGAGCGGTTCAAGCAGATGAGAACGCGCGTTGAAGTACCATGTCCGGCCCTCCGGGCGGGGGTCGTCCGGCGTCGTCCAGAAGCGGGTATGCATTGTGGCGCTGGCTTGCAGAACATTGCGCTGCAAGTCGTCCGGCATGGTCTGAATCACTTCGCTCAGAGTGGCTGTGCGGCTGACAAACTCGCTTTGTGCGGCTTCTTTCAGGGCCGCCCGGCGATTGGTCCAGGAGATGCCGAAACCGATCGTTTGTCCGATGACCAGGGCTATCAGCATCAAGCCGATGATCTGGCGCCCCAGGCTGCGGCTCCACCATGCGGTCACTTGGTTTCGACGTCCGCTGCGAAGCTGTATCCGCCGCCCCAGTGTGTCTGAATGATCGTTGGGCATTTTGGATTTGCCTCGATTTTCTTGCGCAGCCGGCTCACCTGGTTGTCGATGCTCCGGTCGAAGGGTTCGGATTGCCGCCCGACTGTCAGGTCAAGCAGCTTCTCGCGGGTCAGGACTGCACGCGGGTGCTCCAGAAACACCTTGAGCAGCCGAAATTCCACGGTGCTGAGGGCGACGCTCAGGCCGGTGGGGCTTTCCAGCTCCCGCCGCTTCATGTCCAGAGTCCACTGGTCGAAGGCGATGATTTCCTTGTCGTATTTTCCGCGACTGACCGGCATGCTCTCCGACCGCCGTAACACGGCCTTGATGCGTGCCAGGATTTCACGTGGGTTGAATGGCTTGGCGATGTAATCGTCCGCCCCCATTTCCAGCCCAAGGATGCGATCCGTGTCATCTGCGAGCGCCGTCAGGAAGATCACCGGTATCTGGGTGTCGGCCCGGAGCTTGCGGCAAATATCCAGGCCGTCCTCACCGGGCATCATGACGTCCAGCACGATCAGATCCGGCGCGCTGTGCCGCAGGATCTTGCGAAGCGCGGCAGCGTTTTCGGCCAAACTCACCCGGTAGCCGTGGCGGGAGAGATACTCTCCGACCAGATCGCGGATATCCCGATGGTCATCGACGATGATGATGTGCGGCGTGTCTTTCATGGTGCTCGTTTGATGTTGGTCCAGACCAAAAGATAGCGGGTCACTGGACAACAAGCATCGCAGTATTTGTATCAAACTGCGTCAAGCCACACAGCTCTCTGGCATCAGCCTTAAGCGACAATGAACGTCTGCCGGGCGAAGCTGTTGGATCTTTCTAAATGTCAGGATTTTCCTTGTGTTTTCGGTGCTGCCTCACACGATGGGCCCCGCGAAAAGTGCTGATGTCAGGCGCTGGGCAGTGCGGTGTTCATGGTCTTGCATGGCGGTGTTTTGATGGCGTTTGTCCAAGCTTGGCTTGCGACAAACGCTACAAGTTTCGGGTCTTCCGGCACACCTGTGTGAAGCACGCCCTCTAAAACACGAAGCTGAACAAGGGCCTGCCAGTTCGGCAAATCCGATGGCGCGGCCGAACAGCTGAGGGATTGTTTGATGACAATCGAATTCGAACTGAATGGCAAGGCCGTCACCTATTCCGGGGATCCCGACACCCCATTGCTGTGGGCCTTGCGGGACGACTTTGGTCTCAAGGGAACCAAATACGGCTGTGGCGTTGCCCAATGTGGGGCTTGCACCGTGCATGTCGATGGCATGAACCGGCGCGCCTGTGTCGCGCCTGTCTCTTCCATGGAAGGGCGCTCTGTAACGTCCATCGAGGGGTTGACCGGTGCCGTCGCAGAGGCTGTTCAAGGCGCTTGGGTGGCGCTCAACGTGCCCCAGTGCGGCTATTGTCAATCCGGACAGATCATGTCCGCCATTGGACTTCTTGGACTGATCGAAGACCCCAGCGATGCGGACATCGATGCGGCTATGGCTGGAAACATCTGCCGCTGTGTCACCTACGGACGTATCCGCAGTGCCATTCTGCAGGCAGCACAGAAAGTGAAGGCCTGACATGACCAGCCATTTGACACGTCGTTCCTTTCTTGCACGGGCGGGTACGGAACTCGTCATTGCTGTGGTGTTGCCGAGCCTGGCACGGGCACAGGCGATCCGCCGGATGACCCCGGCCGAAATGCGGGAGGCGCCGGCTGCACCCAGTGCGTTCTTGCGGATCGGCGAAGATGACAGCGTCACCGTGATCTCCAAGCACATCGAGTTTGGCCAGGGAACGTTTACCGGTCTCGCCATGCTGGCGGCCGAAGAACTGGATGCGGACTGGAGCCAGATGCGGGTCGAGGCGGCTCCTTCGGAAGTCACGCTCTATGCCAATTTGAACATGGGCATGCAGGGCACGGGTGGCTCTTCGGCGATGGCCAACAGCTACTATCAGATGCGCAAGGCAGGCGCTGCCGCGCGCAGCATGCTGGTGGCTGCCGCCGCGCAGGAGTGGAATGTTCAGGTTAAGGAGATTCTGGTCGAGCGCGGCGTGATTTCTCATGCAGCCAGCGGGCGCTCGTCCGGTTTTGGTGCGTTTGCCACACTGGCCGCCACGATGCCGTTGATGCTGCAACCCGACCTCAAGGATCCGGAGACATTTCGGCTGATTGGCACGGACCTGCCACGCATCGACGGTGACGAAAAGTCGACGGGCAAGGCAGTCTACTCGATTGATGTCGAACGTGAAAACATGGTGCAGAGCGCTGTTCTGCATCCGCCGGTCTTTGGCGCCACGCTCAAGCAACTGGATGCAGCGGCGGCTGATGCAATACCAGGTGTTCTGGCCACGGTTCAGCTTGACCGGGGTGTTGGCGTGATCGCTCAGACGCGGTTCGCCGCCCAGCGGGGTGTCGCAGCGCTTCAAGCCGACTGGGACATGTCTGCGGCTGAAACGCGCTCAAGCGAGGAGATGTTTCGCACCTATGCGGAGGCCACGAAGACACCCGGCGCCGACACCGAAACCCGTGGTCTGGGTGCCAAGGGCCTGGAGGGTACGGTCAGGCAGGTGGAGGCGGAGTACCGGTTTCCGTTCCTGGCACACGCCCCGATGGAACCGATGGGCGCGGTTGTCGATGTGCAGTCTGAGAAAGCCGAATTCTGGATGGGCAGTCAGCTTGTCACCCGCGACAAGACCGAGATCGTCAAGGTTCTCGGGATGCAGCCCGAGCAGGTCGATATCCATACGATGTTTGCCGGCGGCAGCTTTGGTCGTCTGGGAACGCCTGACGCCGAGTTTGCTGCCGAAGTGGCTGCCATCGGCAAGGCCTGGGGCAAGGGACCGGTCAAGCACCTCTGGAGTCGCGAGAACGACATTCGTGGCGGGCGCTACCGGCCGATGTCAGTCCACCGGCTGCGCGGCGGCATCGATGAGAAGGGCAATGTGACCGCATGGGATCAAGTGATTGCCATTCAGTCGTTCCTGAAGGGGACAGCCTTTGACGGTGCCGTACGCAACGGCGTCGACCGGTCGGCAGTTGAGGGCGCGCGCGGCGTCGCGTACGACATTCCCAATTTCCACGTCGGCTTGCACCTGATGGAAAACGGTGTCACCGGCAATTTTTGGCGTTCAGTCGGAAGCAGCCACACCTGTTTTGCCGTCGAGACGTTTCTTGATGAGCTGTTTGCTCTGGGCGGGGTGGACCCGGTTCAGGGGCGCCTGTCCTTGATCAGCGACGAAGAAACCCGGTTGCGAAACGTGCTTGAGCGGGCCGCCGACATGGCGGACTGGTCTGGTGTTGAAGGCAAACCGGGCCGGGCGTTGGGGGTGGCTATCGTCAAATGCTTCAGAAGCTACGTTGCCGAAATCGTCGAAGTCTCGCGCGGTGAGGATAGTCTGCCGAAAGTCCACAAGGTCTGGTGCGCCGTAGATTGCGGGGTTGCGATCAATCCCGATGTGATCCGGGCGCAGATGGAGGGCGGCATCGGCTTTGCCCTTGGCGCGGCCATGTACAGCGAAATCACGATCGGAGCGGGCGGACGCCCGGAACAGGGCAATTTTGACCTCTTTCGCTCCATCCGCATGTCTGAAATGCCGGAGATCGAGGTGTCTATCGTCAAGTCCACCGCCGATCCGACTGGTGTGGGGGAGCCAGGGGTTCCACCGATTGCACCGGCGGTCGCCAACGCCTGGCGGGCACTTACCGGCAAAAGCATCCGGACCCTTCCGTTTTCCCGAGGAGTGATGGCATGAGACCGTGGATCAATCGTCGTGTGATCACGACAACCGCTTTCGTCCTGGCTGGAGCATTCGCCTATATCAACCTCGACTACTCCATTGCCTATTCGCTGGGGGGAAAGATGGTTGACCGACACGAGGAGCGCTTGCGTGGCCCCGAGGCGTTCTCCGACATTCCCGATAACGCTGAACGCTCAGAAGCGCTGTTTCGGGAAATGGGCAAGGTGATCGAAAGCCCGCGCTGCATGAATTGCCATCCAAAGGCCGACAGCCCGACACAGCGTGAGGGCAGGCCGCACACACCGCCTGTCACGCGCGGCGTCGGCGGCATGGGCGCAGAAGGCTTGCAGTGTTCGACCTGCCACGGCGAGGAGAACGTCACCTTCACCAACGGTGAAGGCAGCATTCCCGGTCATCCCGCCTGGCATCTCGCGCCCGCGACCATGGCCTGGCAGGGCAGCAGCCTGAAAGGGATCTGCGAGCAGTTGAGAGACCCGGAGCGCAACGGCGACCGCAGCTTGGACGAGTTGGTGGAGCACAACAGCGAAGACACGCTGGTCGGCTGGGCCTGGACCCCCGGGGTCGGGCGGGAACCCGCGCCTGGCACGCAGGAACTGTTCGGCGCTCTCACTCGGGCCTGGGTGGACAGCGGCGCTGTTTGTCCGGGAACGGCCGGCTGAGGGTGATAAGGCGAAGCAGTCAGACTAGCCTTTGATTCCCATCCCTGTCTTTACGATCCTCCGGCAGATCAGCCTTTGACGCCGGAGGAGATCATCACGGCCTCAGTCACCTTTTTCTGGAAGATCAGATAGGCAATGGCGACGGGCATGGCGCCGAGCAGCGCGACTGACATCAGGCGGGCGTAGTAGACGCCGAAGGCATCATTCACCTGGGTAATGCCGACCGGGATCGTCATCATGTTCTCCGTGGTGACCACCAGAAAGGGCCAGAAAAACTGGTTCCAGGACATGATGAAGGTGATGATGGCCAGCGCCGTGGTGATCCCCCAATTCAACGGCAGATAGATCTTGAAGAGCAGGGTGTAGTCGCCTCCGCCATCCAGCACGACCGCCTCGCGCATTTCCTTGGGAACCGCATCGAAGAACTGCTTGTAGACAATGATCACCACCGGAACGATGAGCTGCGGCAGGATAATCCCGGCCCAGGTGTTGATCAGCCCCATGTCGTTCATGAGTATGAACTGGGTGACGACCAGAGCCTGCGAGGGAACCATGAAACTTGCCAGAACGATGCCGTAGAGCAGGCGTCGGCCAGGAAAACGCATCTGGGAAATGGCGTAGGCACACATCATGCCGGAAATCAGAACCACCAGCGTGATGATCACCGAGGTGGCAATCGAGTTCCAGTACCAGGTCAGCAGCTTCGTATTGAACAGCGCTTCCACGTAGGATGACAGGTTGAACTCGTCCGGAACCACTCCGGCGCCGTCACTGACCACCCGATCTTCCGTGCGGATGGAGGTGATGAAGGCCCAGTAGAGCGGAAAGGTCCAGATGGCTGCGGCGAGCAGGCTGCCGCCCGTCAGGATCCAGTTCTCCAGTTTTCTGGTTCGTGTCATTTTGTCCCCCTGGCCCGCAGCAGTTGGAATTGAAGCACCGAGACCACCATGATCACCACAAACAGGATCAAGGCGATGGCGGAGGCATAACCGCCGTGGTTGAGCTGGAAAGCCTCCCGGTAAACCATCAGCAACAGCACATAGGACGAGTTGAATGGGCCGCCTGAAGACATCAGGTAGACCTGATCGAAGATTTTCAGCTGAAGAATAAGCTGCAGGGTCAGAACCAGAGCGGTGACCGGCCACAGCAGGGGCCAGGTCACACGCCGGAACATCTGCCAGCGCGTGGCGCCATCCAGGGCAGCAGCTTCATAAAAATCGGTCGGGATGTTGCGCAGACCGGCGATGAACAGCAGCACGTTGAATCCGTTGGTCCACCAGATCGTGACAGCAGCCACCGTGGGCATGACCCAATAGGGGTTCTTGAACACCGGAATGGACTTGCCGAAGAAGAATTCGAAAACCGGCTGCAGGATGCCGAATTGGAAGTCGAGCATCCACATCCATATTTCGGTCACAACCGAGACCGGCAAGATGTAGGGCAGGAAGAACAGCGCCAGGACAAGCGACTGCAATGCGCCTTTTAGGCGATTGATGGTCAGCGCAATGGCAAGTGCCAGGACGGTTGTCGGAACAACCGTGAGCAGGACGAAGTAGCCGTTGTTTTTCAGCGATGTAAAGAACAGCCGGTCACTCAGCAGGCGCTTGAAGTTGGCCAGGCCAACCCACTCTCCTTCGCCAATCAGTGGCGCGTCGGTAAAGCTGAGCGCGATCATCCGCAGGGTGGGGTAGAGGAACACCAGTGCGAAGGTGAGCACGAAGGGCGCAATCAGCGTCATGGCAACGGCCACATCTCTGCGCCGATTGGTAATCATGGCCACGGGTCCGGGTCTCCTTGATCCTGGTAACAAGCGTCAGATGCCCCGCCGCACGGACTGAACCGTGCGGCGAAGCGTGTTGATGGCTACTGAAGTTTGGACTGCAGTTCGCTCTTGATCTGCTCGGCGGCCTGTTGTGGATCCATATATCCATGCATGGCCGGAGAGATGATGTTGATGGCTGCGTCATAAACCGGAGAGGCAACACCGGCGATGGCCGAGCGCGGGTCATAGGCGGCGGTTTCCGCCAGACTGGAGTAGGTGGCGTTCGGCTCCATTTCCTTGAAGGCGTCGCTGTTGGCCACCGGCTTGTATGCCGGAATGTGGCCGGCATTGGCCCAGGCAAGCGAGTTCTTTTCCATCCAGCCAATGACGGTCATCACTGCCTTGCGCTTCTCGGGGCTCATGTTTGTACCGGCCGGAATGGCGAACGCATGGGAATCTGCCCAGGTCGCAGTAGTGCCCATCAGGTTGGGGATCTGAACGGCGCCCCAGTCAAAGCCGAGTGTGTCTTTTGTTTCCATGTCGACCATGGTGGGCACTTCCCACACCCCGTTCATGTGGAAGGCCGATTTGCCGGAGGTAAACAGCGCCACGGACGCTGCATATTCTGCCTGTTCCGGCTGCCAGCCGTTTTCATGCCAGCGGGTCATGACTTCAATGGCCTTTGCGGCCTTTTCCATGTTGTCGCCGGGCAGAACTTCGCCGTCGACAATCAGCTCGCCGCCCAATTGCTTGAGCAGGGTGAAGAAGACGCGATAGGTGCCGCCGTCATCGCCAGTTGCATAGGAGACAGGCGCACTGGAGCCGTTTTCCTTGGCCAGCGCCAGCGCTTCTTCAAAGTCTTCCAGATTGTCGATGCCAGTCAGGTTGCCGTCTCCATCGAGGAACCGCGACCCTTCCAGATAGCTCTTGTTGACGTAGAGAACGATGGAATGGATGTCGAAAGGAACAGCGTGGAGCGCACCTTTTTCGTCACTTGCCGCTGCGATTGACGCGGGGAAAAAATCCTCCTTCGACAATTCGGCTGCCGCAAGATCGTCTTCGGAGATCGTATCGAGGACTTCTTCTTCCAACCCGAGCGGCATGCGCGACAGGTGATAGGTCATGACATCCGGGCCCTGACCGACGGCGACGGAGGTGCGCACCTTGGTGTAGAAGGGAACGCCCCATTCCAGCGTGGTTCCGCTGATCGTAATGTCGGGATGCTCGTCGTTGAAGCGCTCGATCAGCGCTTTCATGCGGACGCCATCGCCGCCGCTGAGGAAGTCCCACCAGGTCACTTCTTGTGCGGCGAAGGCTGGCAGACTGACAAGGCTCATTGCCCCGGCAGCCAAAAGGCTTTTCACGTAGTTCATGTATTCCTCCCTTTTCTGTTCCAGCGGTCACTCCCATTTCCACCGGATTCCAAAGTCTGAGGTGACCCGTGCGGCTACCTCACGCGCAAGCCTTCGCTGTCGAAGACCATGATCTTGTCTGCGGGGCAGGTGAGCTTCAGCGTCTCGCCCATCACGGCGTGTTCGTCGCCGCGCCATTCCACGACGATTTCCTCGCCCTCGGGGCGGCGTGTGTGCAGATAGGCGAGCCCTCCGAGCTCTTCGGCCATTTCCATCTTCACCGGTAAACCTGTCTCTGAAATGACGAGGTGTTCCGGCCGCAAGCCAATGGTGACGATGGTCCCCGTCGCGATGGGTTCCTGGGTTTGGGCAGAAAACGTCGTGTCGCCGACACGAAGCGCCAGCTGGTCGCCCTCGCGACCGGTGACGGTGGCTGTCAGAAAGTTCATGGCCGGAGAACCGATGAACCCCGCAACGAACCTGTTGTCGGGATTTCGATAGAGATCCAATGGCCGTCCGGTCTGTTGCACCACACCGTCCTTCAGCACGAAGATCTTGTCGGCCAGGGTCATGGCTTCCACCTGATCATGGGTCACATAGATCATGGTGGCGCCGATCTGCTTGTGCAGTCGGGCCAGTTCCAGCCGCATTTGAACCCGCAGTTCGGCATCCAGATTGGACAGCGGTTCGTCGAACAGAAACACCTTCGGCTGGCGCACGATGGCCCGCCCGATGGCAACCCGCTGACGTTGACCGCCGGACAACTGTGACGGCTTCTTGTGGAGCTGTTCTTCAAGCCGCAGAATACCGGCAGCTTCGCGAACCTTCTCTTCGATTTCCTGCTTGGGTGCGTGGCGCAGTCGCAGGGAAAACGCCATGTTCTCGTAGACGCTCAGATGCGGGTAGAGCGCATAAGACTGGAACACCATGGCGACGCCGCGTTTCGCCGGCTCGGTTTCGGTAACATCAACGTCCTCAATGGAGACCTTGCCCGAGCTGGTATCCTCCAGCCCGGCGATCATTCGGAGGAGCGTGGACTTCCCGCAGCCGGAAGGGCCAACGAAGACGGCGAATTCACCGGAGGCAATATCCATGCTGACATCATGGATGACCTGAACCGTTCCGAAGGCCTTTCGAACATTGCGAAGCTGCACAGCCATGGGAGCCTCCTTACGCCACGCTAAGACGCAGCACGTGGTAGGACAAGGGCTTCAACTTGCCCTTCAGGCGGCCATCTTCCACACCAACGCCACTGCCCTTGCCCGGCACAACTCTGTCAGGCGCGGTCGGGCCGTTGGTCTGGTTTAGATCATAGCCTTCCATGGCGAGATGCTCTGACAGGGACGGGGAGGCAAATCCGTTCAACTCGACGTCCAGATCGGCGGCCTCCGTCAGGTGGCGGTTGACGATGAAGAGGGTCAACATACCGCCCTCCTTGTCATGCACACCGGCAACGTCGAGATAGCTGACGTCATCTGCCACGCGGCAATCATAGGTTCCCGCATCGACGGCGATGTTCAAGGCGTCGCCGCGGCCATAGAGAGACGCGAACTGATACGGATAGTAGATGGTCTGGCGCCAGGCCGGGCCGCCCTTCTCCGCACGGATCGGAGCGATGACATTGACCAGCTGGGCAATGCAGGCAATGCGCACCCGGTCCGAGCGTCGAATGAATTCATTCAGCAGGCCGGCGACGAACAGCGCATCCTCGAAGTTGTAGTTCTCTTCGAGCAGAGCCGGGGCTTCCGGCCAGTCCCATTCCTTGATGCGGCGGTTGTCATCCTCGCGGACGTGGTACCAGACATTCCATTCATCAAAGCAGATATGGACATCGTTCTTGGCTCGTTTCTTGGCCTTCACATAATCGATGACACCGCCGATGGTTTGAATGTAACGGCCGGTTTCCTCGATCTTGCCGAAATAGTTCAGTGTGTCATTGCTCTTGTTGCCGAAGTATTTGTGCAGGGAGATGTAATCGACATTCTCGTAGCACTCTTCCAGCACCTCCCGTTCCCATTCCGGGTAAGTCGGCATGCCGTCGTTTGACGAGCCGCAGACCACCGTTTCAATCGTCGGATCGAACCCCTTGAAGGCTTTGGCGGTCTCATTTGCCAGCCGGCCGTATTCGGTCGCAACCTTGTGGCCAATCTGCCAGGGGCCGTCCATCTCGTTGCCGAGGCACCACATTTTCACGTCATAGGGATCCTGACGACCGTTGGCGCGACGCTTGTCCGACCAGGTCGTGCCACCGGGAAAATTCACATATTCGAGGAAATTGCGGGCGTCCTCAAGGCCGCGAGAGCCGAGGTTGACCGCGAGCATCATGTCAATGCCGGCCTGCTCAGCCCAAATGGCGAAATCATCAATGCCGACCTGATTGGTTTCCTTGCTGCGCCACGCCAGATCAAGCCGCACAGGACGCTGGTCCTTGGGGCCGATGCCATCTTCCCAATTGTAGGCAGAGACGAAATTGCCGCCAGGATAGCGGATGGCCGGCACCTTCAGATCCTGAACGAACTTCAGCACGTCCTTGCGGAACCCGTTGGCATCCGCCTGGGGATGGCCTGGCTCGTAAATGCCGGAGTAGATCGCCCGGCCCATATGCTCGATGAAGGCGGAGTAGAGCCGCTCGTCGATTGTGCTGATCCGGAAATCTCGGTGTACGGCCACACGCGCTTTCATAAACGTCCTCCAAACTGTATCGAAAAAACAGATTTAAATCTGAAATTTCGATAAGAATGGATTGGGTGGCAGTTTTGTCAAGCGGTTAAGTTGTTGCGCTGCAACCTTAACTTTCATCGAGCGTGTAGGAAACCCGGATTTCCGCTCAGTTTTTGGTGTGCAAGCGCAGCAAAATATCCTGATCATAATTGCCGAACCCTCGGCCAAAGACGTTGATCCCACCCGGATGGCGACCTTCTGCCTTCACTTCCACTTTCAATCGGATGGAACGGTGATCGTCCAGTTCCAGCTCTGCAGCGGTTACCTGGGAGATTTTGTGGCCGTCGACGAAGGTGCCCTGAGGGCCGACGTTCCAGGTCTTGAGCATGCCGTATTGGGAGCCGGAGAGCTTCCACCAGTCCGGCGTATAGGTGCCGCGTTTGTCGCCGAAATCGCCGGGCGATGTCCAGACGCCGATCTCTTTGCCGTTGATGGACAGGACGATGTCCGAGGGCCAGTTGCTCATCGTCCCCGGCACTTCGGAGCTGACTTCCAGAACCACGTCGAGACTGTCGATTCCGACGCCGGTGAGCTTGGCATTGTTGGGGAATTGATACTCAACGAAGCCGCTGGTAAACCACAGCAATGTAGCCTTCATCCGCTCCGGATCAAGGAAAGTCTCGGGCACATCCAGCAGGCCGATGATGCCTTCGGTGGAGCAAATGCCACAGGGGCCGGTCACCTGACTGTTGGTGTAGAGGCCGAGGGGCATGGAGACTTCGATCTGGTTTGGCTGGATCTTCTCTTCGGTGCGCTTGAACGCCAGGATCAGCTCGTCATAGACGGCAAAGCAAATCTTCTGACTGCCCTTCTTGGCCTTCTGGACTTCGGTGCGCACCAGCCCGGCCTCTTCGAGGATCTGAATGTGGGACGAGACCGAGGATTGCGGAAACCCGGAGGTTTTGGCCAGGGCATTCACATTCATGCCCGGCTCCCGGCACAGCACCCGAAGCAACTGAAGTCGCGCCTGAGAGGCCAGTCCCTGAATGATCTCGGTATCCTTTTCAGGATCGACGACGAGGAAGTTTGGGTTCATCAACTGGTTCCTGGCTTTGTATCGAAGCAAGGAGTTTATATCGTATTATTCGATATTTACAAATAGCCTCTGCCGAGTGGGCGAGGAGGGGCGTCGAAGCACAACGCTTTCGTCACAGCGGGATCAACGGCTGGTGGGTGGCGAGACGCTTTTGCGAAGGCGGAGAGTGGTGTCGAAGTTGGTGGTGTTGGGCGGCTCGCTTTGAACGCCGATCAGATACAGCAGCAATTGGGCGGCAGAGCGGCCCATTTCAAAACCAGGCTGGGAAACCGTCGTCAGGGCCGGATGCATCAGCCGGGTTTCGGCAATGTCATCGAAGCCGGTGACCGAGACCGAGTGCGGCACCGAAATGCTGGCTTCGCGGCAATAGGTAATAACGCCAAGCGCCATCTGGTCGTTGGCGCAGACGACGGCGGTGGGCCAGCCGCTCTTGTCGCCGGAAAACAGCTCGGTGGCGGCCTGATATCCGGATTTTTCCGAATAGTCCCCGGTCACGAAGGTCATTTTGTCCGGGTCCTGACCGCCGGAATAAAGCGCCTCCCGGAAGCCGGATAGCCGCTGGTCGGAGGTCCAAAGCCGGCGCGGACCTTCGACGACGGCAATGGCCGTATGTCCGGCGTCAACGACGCAGCGCATGACTTCCCGTGCACCGCGTCGGTTGTCGCAAAGCACCGACGGGCACTCGATGCCGGGAAGCACTTCGTCGACGAAGACGACCGATCGGGTTTTGGTCAGTTCCACCAGCGAGGCTGAGGGCAAGCCTGTTCCCGACAGGTAAATGACCCCGTCCATTCTCTGCCCGCGTAAAAGCTGCGCAAAATACTCTTCTCGCGTTGGCTGGGCCCAGCTGAGGCAAAGGTTCATCAGGATGTCGTGTTCGGCGATGCCACGTTGCACGCCTTCCGCCACCTGCGAAAAGAAGCTGTTGTTGAGATCGGGCACGATCAGCCCGATGGAAGAGATGAACTTGCGGCGCAAGGCGCGGGCAGCACTTTTGGGTTCATAGCCAAGGCGGTCCATGACCGCCTTGACGTGATCCCGTGTGGCTTGGGCCACATTGGTTCGATCGTTCAGAACAGCACTTGCGGTGCCGACCGAGACATTCGCTTCAGCTGCGACATCCTTGATGGTCGGCGCAGACTTGCGCGTGCTGTTTCGATCCACCGTCAAACCAAATTCCTCCAGTATCTGAGGCTGTTTAGCATCGTGTGGTTATTTCTGCCAGAAGCGCGTCGACCAACGTGGAACGACAGGCTTGGTGCGCCACGGTGTCACCAGATACTCAACCAGAATGACAAGCAGGAAGGCGACCAGGCCAAGCACTGCCAGATAGGCGATGGCGGCGAATGTGCCGGAGGTGTTCAGGCGGGAATTTGCCTGCATCAGATAGGCACCAATGCCGCCACTGGTCGATGCGGACCATTCGGCGATGACGGCGCCGGTGACGCTGAAAGTAGCTGAAAGCTTGAGGGCGGAAAACAACGGCGTCAGCGTTGCGGGCATTTTGACATGCCGGAAAATCGACCAGCTGTTGCCACCCATGGAGCGGGCCAGACGCAGCAGGTCACTGTCGACCGAGCGGAGCCCATCCAGCACGTTGACGACCACGGGGAAGAACACCACGAGCGCGACGATGACCAGTTTGGGGGCCAGACCGAAGCCGAGCCAGATGGTCAGGGCCGCCGAGATGGCGATGATCGGAACCGCCTGACTGACGATGAGGATGGGGTAGAGCACGCCGCGGATCGTTTTGGAGGCATCCATCAGTACCGCCATGAAGAAGCCAGAGAACGCGCCGACAACGAAGCCGATCAGGAACTCCATGAAGGTGACCTGGAAGCCCTGCCAGAGCGTTGCGTAATCGCTCATGATATGGGCCCAGACGTCTCCTGGGCTTGGCATCACATAACGAGGAACCTGAAAGTATTCGACCGAGCCCCACCAGAGGGAGATGACCAGAGCAAAGGCGATGACGGGATAGAGGATAGACCTCCACAAGGGCTGTTTCTCAGGCTGCATCGGAGCTGTCTTTCTCGTCATAGACATAGGTCATGATCTGGTCCTTCAGCTGAAGGAACTCAGGAGCTGTATAGACGTCGCGTCCACGCGGTCGCGCCAGGTTGACGGCGAGAATGTCGCGGATGCGTCCGGGGCGAGGCGACATGACCACAACCCGGTCGGCCAGGAAAATCGCCTCGTCGATATCATGGGTGACAAAGACCACTGTGCGTTTTTCGGCTTTCCACACGGACAGCAACCATTGCTGCATCGCCATGCGTGTCATACTGTCCAGCGCACCGAAAGGCTCGTCGAGCAGCAGGACATCGCGGTGCATGGCCAGAGTGCGCATCAGGGCCACGCGTTGGCGCATGCCGCCGGAAAGGGCTGCAGGGTAGTGGTTGATGAAATCACCCAGCCCGTAGCGCTCTGCCAGTTCGACGCCGGCCTCGCGTTCCTTCTTGCTCGCCTTGCCATGCAGGATCGAGCCGAGGCAGATGTTGTCGAGTACCGTACGCCACGGCAGGAGCAGGTCTTTCTGCAGCATGTAACCGACCTGTCCCGCGCGGCCGGTGATGTCCTGCCCGTCGACTTCCACCGTGCCGGAGCTGGGCTGCAGGACGCCTGCGATGATGTTGAACATCGTGCTCTTGCCGCAGCCGGAGGGACCAACCACGCAGATGAATTCGCCTTCGTTGATGCTTATGCTTGTTGGCGCCAGAGCCAGATTGCTTTCAAATAGGCGCGAGACTTCCGTCAACTTCAGCTTGGGCTGCGGAGTTTCTGACATCTGGTATTCCTCAAATCCTGAGTAGTTTAGGTGTTGGTGGAAAGGGGCACAGGCAGTCTTGAAAGGCTGCCTAGATCAGGATGCAGTCTTCCCGGCCGAACCAGAACAGATCTTCCACCTTGACGGCGGCGCCATCTCTTGCGGCAAACGGTTCCACCGCCCAGGCTCCCCACATGGGAGTGGCGTTGTTCGCATCGATGAATTCATTCAAATAGGCCGAGCCAGCGGACAGCGAGTGACCGATGTTGGCCAGTGTATCCAGCAGGACAAAGCCTTCGCTCACCATCTTTGAATTCATGGTGCCGAAAAGTTCGCAGGCCGGAACGCCGGGCCGTGCGACGGACATGACTTCCCTGTAGATCGCGGTCAGGTCGTCCAGGGCCGATTGCGCTGCCTTGTTGTTGCCAACCACTGCGCAGCGGGTGCAGTCGGACCAGAAGCCGTCAGCGGTAATCGGATGCACATCGATCATCGCCAGGTCGGTTTCCGTCAAGGCCAGATCGCTCGGGCCCTGCGTTGGAAAGCAGGTGTGGGCATTGGCGCCGACACCGACGTTGGTGATGGTCCAGACGTCCTTGACGCCCTGTGCGTCGAGAACGCGACTGACGGCATGCAGAATGTCGATTTCGGTAGCGCCGACGACGGCTGCCGCGCATCCGGCCTGTGCGGCGTGCCGCGCAATTTCTTGCGCGGCAACCAGGCCAATTGGAGGGGCGGGGGAAACGTCCGGCCCGGGACGATAGGTCCAGGGCGGGACGATACTTCCATCAGATAGCTTTGGCACGGATCACTTCGGCAGGTAGTCGTTGGTGAAATAGTCGGTGGCCGGCAACAGGGTCTCGAGAACCTTGAACTTGCTCAAGGCGGTCACGAGGGTTTCCCAGTCGGCTTCGTTGTTCATCAGCGTCTTGTCGTCGGTTTTGCCGAAAAGGGGAATGGTGTCGAGCCACTGCTGGTTAATGAAGGCGGGATCATAGGCCTTGGCATACCGGTTGGCGAAAGCTTCGACGGCAACATCCGGGTTTTCGACGGCGTAGGCGATGCTCTTGGTGGTGGCGCGCAGGAAGGCTTTGGCCAGCTCCGGGTTCTCGCTCAGCCAGTCGGTGTTGGCGGCAAGCGCGAAGATCGGTGCGTTCGGTGCGCCGTGCTCAATGGCAGGCAGGAATTCGCCCGCCTTGCCTGTGACTGTGACGATCTCGGTGCCTTCGGCATTGGTGATGCCAGTGATCGCATCAACACGTTCCTGCAGCAGCAGCGGAACAGTGTCATCGGAAGCAGCAACAGTCTTGATGTCGTCCATGGTGAGGCTGGCGTCGGCCAGGATCATCTCAAGCTGCGCCATCGTCCAGGCATCATTGTAGATGCCGATGGTCTTGCCCTTGAGGTCGGCGACGGAAAGGCTTGTGCCGGTTGGCGACAGAATGCCCCAGTTGTTGCCAAGGCCGTAGCGGCCAATCGCGACGACCGGTGCTTCTTCGGATTTGGCGAAGACGATGTCCATGCTGGTCGTGAAGGCGACCTGTGCGCGGCCTGTGCCGAGGAACTTCATGGTGTCGGCAACGGTCGGTGGTGTGACGATTTCGAGTTCAATGCCCTCTTCGGCATAAAAGCCCTTGTCCGAGCCGACGATCCACGGAATCCAGAACCCGTCCGGGGTCGGCCATTCCTGAATGAAGGTCAACTTGGTGAGATCCTGCGCCGCAGCCGGTGCTGCGAAAAAGGGTGTCGTGCAGGTCAGGATGGCAGCCGAAGCCATGGCGGCCGCAGAGGCAAACAATGCGCGTCTCGTGAATTTCATCGGGTTCCCCTTAAGCGTTTTTGGAAGGTTTTGATTTCGCTTATCGTCTTAGTGAATGCATTCAAGTTGATTTTGTCAATAAAAAAAATAGAGAGAAAATATCTTGATATTCAGCGATTTTTGTTGATATCAACGATGAGTTGAATCGTTTCAATATAATTTGAAGTTCAATCTTCGGTTCGCAGTCAAACGCTCAAGGGTAGACATGAAAAACAAGTCCAAGAAGATCCTGCTGGTTGGTGAGAGCTGGGTCAGCTCGTCCACACACTTCAAGGGATTCGATCACTTCGGTTCAGCGACATTTCACAGTGGCGCCACCCCGTTCCTGAAGGCGATGGAAGGAACGGAATTCGAAGTTACCCATATGCCCGCGCATGATGTGCCTGAGGCTTTTCCATTGACGCTGAAGGATCTGCAGCAGTGGGATAGCATCATTCTGTCGGACATTGGTTCAAGCTCGCTGTTGCTGCATCCCGACGTGTGGCTGCACTCCAAGCCGGTCGCCAACCGCCTGACTCTGCTGCAGGATTATGTGGAGCAGGGCGGCGGCCTGGCGATGATCGGTGGCTACCTGACTTTCCAGGGGATCGATGGCAAGGGGCGCTGGCGCAACACGCCGGTGGAAAAGACCCTGCCGGTTCGCTGTCATGCCTTTGATGATCGCATCGAGGTTCCCGAAGGCACGACGGTTGTTCTGGATCAGCCAGATCATCCGCTGCTGGCTGGCGTGCCGGCTCAGTGGCCTGCCTTGCTTGGTTTGAACGAAGTTGTGTTGGCGGAAAACGCCGAGCTTGTCGCCAGTGCGCAAACCGCGCAAGGCACTCATCCCCTGCTGGCGACCACCACATATGGCAAGGGGCGTACGCTGGCCTGGATGTCCGACATGTCGCCCCATTGGGTTCCTGCGGACTTCTCTGACTGGCCCGGCTATCGTCAGATGTGGATCAACTTCCTCACCTGGTTGAGCAACGACTGATTGAAAGGAACACCCCATGGCAAATCCCGAGGCGGAAGTCGGTGTTGCCGCCATTCAGATGGAGCCCAGGTTCGGTCTGACCGAAGACAATGTCTCCTTGTCGATCGAGCGGATGGAAGAAGCCGCAGCGCAAGGCGCTCAGGTCATCGTGCTGCCCGAGCTTTGTAACACCGGCTACGTGTTTCAAAGTCGTAGCGAAGCCTTTGGGCTGGCCGAGCCGGTCCCCTCCGGGCAGAGCTGTCTTCGCTGGATCGAAGCGGCTGCACGCCTTGGGGTCTATCTGGTTGCGGGCATCACCGAGCGGGACGGGGACAAGCTGTTCAACTCGGCGGTCATCATCGGGCCGGATGGCTACATGGGGACGTTCCGCAAACTTCACCTGTGGGGCGACGAGGCGCTCTATTTCACGCCTGGAGACCTCGGCGTGCCGGTGTTTGACACGCCGCTGGGGCGTCTGTCTTGCCACATTTGCTATGATTGCTGGTTCCCGGAAGTCTGGCGGCTTCAGGCCCTTGCAGGGGCTGAACTGATCTGCGTGCCGACAAACTGGGTGCCGATTCCGGGGCAGGATCCGAACCGCGAAGCCATGGCGAACATTGTTGTCATGGGGGCCGCCCATTGCAACTCGGTGTTTGTGGTTGCCGCCAACCGAACCGGCACGGAGCGCGGCCAGCCGTTTATCGGTCAGTCGGTGATTGTTTCCCAGACCGGTTGGCCGGTTGCCGGTCCGGCCAGTGCAGAGGACGAGGAAACCCTGATTGCGCGCGTCAATCTGGCCGATGCCAGACGCAAGCGGAACTGGAACGACTTCAACCAGCCGCTGAGAGACCGGCGGACGGATGTCTATGACGAGATGCTGGGAAGTGATAATGCGCGAGGCTGGGTCTGATGGCCGGTCCGTTTCCTGATGTGGTGAGCCTGACGCAGCAGTTGGTGGCCTTCGACACGGTCAATCCACCGGGCAACGAAGCCGAGGCCATGGGCTTCTGTGCCGACTTGCTGGAAAGCGCCGGGTTCACCTGCGTGCTTCAACCGACACTTGGGGCCGGGCGGGCCAATCTTGTGGCGACCCGAGATGTAGGTTCCGGTCAGGCCATCGCGTTCAGCGGTCACCTCGACACGGTGCCGCTGGGAACCGCCACCTGGAGCAATCCACCGCTTGGCGGCATCGTGCGCGACGACCGGCTTTACGGTCGTGGGGCCTCGGACATGAAGGGCGGTGTTGCAGCCTTTCTGCAGGCCTGTTTCGATCCCTTCACGCCGCCGGGTGGCATTGCCGTCCTGCTGACGTCCGGCGAGGAAACCGGCTGCGACGGGGCACGGGAGCTCGGGGCAGCTGGCGGCCTGCCGCCTGTCGGAGCTTTGATCGTGGCAGAATCCACCGACAATGAGCTGGTGCTCGGCCACAAGGGCGTTCTCTGGCTGTCTGTGCGCTTTAACGGCGTCAGCGCCCACGGGGCCATGCCGGAGCTGGGCGTCAATGCCATCGGTCTGGCGAGTGCGTTCCTGCAAAGGCTGAAACAGCAGGACCTTGGCCAGGGTCATGTCGTGATGGGACAACCGACATGCAACGTCGGCACGATCCAGGGCGGGGCGAACATCAATTCAGTCGCGGACTTTTGCGAGTTGACCCTGGATCTGCGTACCAATCCGAATGTGCAGCATGATGCCTTGCTGGCGCAGATCAGAACGTTGGCCGAAGAGATTGCCGGAGAGGGGGGCGAAAAGACTGCAGGAGACGGCGCGGTCGTTGTGCCACTTCTAGACCTTCCACCTGTCTGGACAGCGCCGGAGAACGTCTGGGTTGGCCAGGTTGCGACGGTCGTCCAAGCGCATGCGGAGCATGCCTTCAAGCCGTCGAGCGTCAATTATTTTACAGATGCCTCCGTCCTGACGGCCCCTTTGGGCAACC
Source organism: Roseibium limicola (assembly GCF_017313085.1). Classification (GTDB taxonomy): domain Bacteria; phylum Pseudomonadota; class Alphaproteobacteria; order Rhizobiales; family Stappiaceae; genus Roseibium; species Roseibium limicola. The sequence continues at coordinate 29,924 of NZ_JAFLNF010000004.1, forward strand.
CGCCGACGATCATCCTGGGTCCCGGAAACCCCGAGTGCGTCCACAAGACCAACGAATGGATCTCCCTCGACCGCCTGCACCAGTGCGAAAAGATCATGAAACACCTCGTCCGCGGTTGGACCGGAGGAGTAACGCAGTAAGGCGCCGGGGCGCTAAGCGTAAACTCATAAACGGGTTTCCAATGGGAGGCATGTCGCGTTTCACTAGAGCCTTGATTAGGAGGCCCTGTTTGATCCTTCGTTGCTTTGACCTGACCGTTGGCCAAACCCATGATGGAAAAATGGGCCAAATGATGTTGTGGGACATTGGCAAGGGCGCAGTTCTGTTGGCCGACAAGACCATACACAAATGCCCTCCGTGACATGGCAAAGCAAAAGCAGGCCTGGGCGAATATTCCTGCCATGAGCAGCCCAAAAGACAGTCTTCCATTCGGTTCATAGGTCTGCCGGCAGCGCAATCTGGTGGAGCGGTTCTTCAGTACGCTTAAACAGTTCAGAGGTATTGCTGCCTGTTGGGACAAAGAACCCGAGAAGGTCCTCGCGGCGGTGAAACTCGCGGAGAGTGTCCGCCTAATAGGGGGGCAAAGAAGTCCGTTCTGACCCACGCGGATGGCGTCAGTTTATTGTTTTATATTACATAATTTACTTATCGGTATCTCAGACGACATCAACGCCTCGTATTCTAAATCAGCCGGGCACGGGATTGGAAGAGGAGTGGGTGCGAGTGACGCGAAAGCCAGGAAGATAAACCCGGCGACAAGCCCGTGGCAGATGGAGTGGTGACGGGCTTTTTCCTGTTCCCTGAGGGAAGTGGCGGGGCGGGGAAAGGGATCCTGCGCTTCAAGTCACCAGAAGCCACGAAGCGGCGAGATATGGGTTTGGGAGCGATCCGGTCGTTTAGATATAGGAGGCGAGGGACCTTGTCTTTCAGGCTCGTAAACTGTTGAGGGCTGAAAAAGACCTTGTGGCGGAGCGAGATCGGCAGGTTCATGCAGATTGGTCTCCCGGTTTCAGAAACGAAAAGCACGCTGCGCAGTGGATTACGACGCTTGAGACCTATCTCTTCTCGTTCATCGGCAACATGCAAGTTGCGAACCTGTCGGCCGCCGACTTCGCGGGAGCGTTGAAGCCGTTCTGGTTGACCAAGCCTGAAACCGCATCGCGGGTGAAACAAGAGTGCCCTGGCGTGATGTCCGGGTGTCGTGCAGAGTATTCTGCGTGGCGGGCGTAGCACTCAAACCAGACTCATGCTGGAAATCCAGTTAATCACGGCAGAGCGCTCAGGCGAAGTGAGGGAGGTGGGGTGGCTCGAACTTGGTCTGCGCCGGGGATCTGGACCGTTCCGGCCCAGCCGATGAAGGTAAAGACGTTCCATCGGGTACCCTTGTCTGAGCACCTCCTTGTCCTAGAATTAGGAAGGCTTCCGTGAACTCCGACGCTATTCAGACTAGTCAAATACGTCAGCGCTACGAACTGCAACATCGCCTTTGCTGTGGTATATGCCGAAGCTGAGGTCAATTCCCATCCGCTGTCATTCGATGCTCATGTCCAGAAACAACATCATTGGTTTTCCCTTGCGCGGTTCTCGCATTCACGAGGTCTGTGGTCCGGCAGCGCCGTTTTTTGCAGTCATTGCAGCCGAGTTGACCCGGGCCTCTGCCTTGTGGGTCCGAGAAAACTGGCTTTCGGACACGCTATGCCCAGCGGGCTTTGCGTCCTTCCTTGATCCGTCGAGGTTGCTCTTGGCCAGAACCGGCTCTCAGGCAGAAACGCTTGGTGTGGCTGAAGAAGCGTTGCGGAGCCGGGCGATGCCCTTTGTCATGATTGAGATCCATCGTCCCTTGACCCTGAAGGAAGGCCAACGCCTGCAACTTGCAGCTAGAACGGGGAGCTCGATCGGCCTTTGTATTCTGCCTGAGGGCATGGGCTCGAATTCGGCGGAAACGCGGTGGCGCGTCATTCCGGTTTTTGACCGGCAGAGGGAAGACTCGACTCTCATGCGCTGGGAGATTATTAAGAACAAAACAGGAACGCTTGGAGCCTGGAATGTTCAATGGGATCCGAAAACGCGTCATCTCCATGTGGTTTCCTCGCCTGGCAAGTGACCGAATCTTGAGGGTGCGTGCGGTTGATGGACCTTTTGCTTTGACGCTCAAGACGGACAATGCCAACCGCCTGTACTGCCTGAATGCGAGAGCTGATCGTCAGGGGCTCCACCGTGGCATGTCCTATTCTGATGCTCGCGCCTTTTGTCCTGACTTGCAGAGTGCACCTGCCGATCTTCTGGCGGATACACGATTTCTGCATACATTGCGGCGATGGGCCGTGCGCTATTGCCCCTGGGTTGGCATCGAGGGGGATGACGGGCTGGTTCTCGACATTACCGGGTCGGCGCATCTTTTTGCCGGCGAGGACAGAATGCTGGCCGATATACGTCAAAGGTTGATGCGTGCCGGGATTTCCGTTCGGCTTGGCCTGGCGGATACGCGCGGCGCTGCCTGGGCACTTTCCCATCATGGCGAGGGCGTTGGTGAACCTGGCAATCCACTGGCCGCTTTGGCTAATCTGCCGGTCGCTGCTCTACGCCTGGAACAAGGTACTGTGACTGCCCTCCAGCGTCTCGGCCTGCGGACCATAGGCAACATCGAAGAGACTGAGCGCGCGCCGCTTGCCCGGCGCTTTGGTCCTGCACTGCTTCGCCGTCTTGATCAGGCGATGGGGCGTCAGCCCGAGGAGGTCTCTCCACTGGCGGATCCAGTGCATTACGGGGTTCGGATGACGCTGCCCGAGCCGATCGGTCTGGTCGACGATGTGACAGGGGTGACAGAGCGGTTGCTTGAGAGACTTTGCGCCAAGCTGATCCGGAATGAAGCGGGAGTCCGCATTCTCAATCTGACTCTGTACCGGGTTGATCAGGGAGCGCACACGGTTGAATTGAGGTTGGCGCGTCCCTTGTGTGATGTGCAGCGCATCCTCTCCTTGTTTGCTCGTGGGATCAGTGAGGTCGACGCCGGGTTCGGCATTGATCAGATGCGGCTTGAGGCCGTTGAAGTGGCTCATTTGCCTCCTGAACAGGTCAGCCATGTGAGCTCTGATCGCCAGAACCAGCTTGATGATCTCATCAGTCGGATTGGGACACGAATTGGCCTTGAGAATGTTCAACGGTTTCTACCTGTTGAAAGCCACATCCCTGAGCGGGCTTTCGCCATAGTTCCCGCTGTCTTGAAGTCACAGCCAGGGGGGTGGGCCGTGGAGCGTCCGAGACCGGTTCGGCTGTTCCCGCCAGAACCTATTGTGGGGCAGGGAAATCTTCCGCCTGACAGCTTCCGGTGGCGGCGGATGCCTTTTACGACGGCTCGGCGCACGGGGCCGGAGCGGATCGCGCCCGAATGGTGGCTTGATGATGACAACTGGTGTGCCGGCATCCGTGATTACTGGAAGGTGGAAACCTGGCAAGGCCGCCGTCTGTGGCTTTTTTACACGCCGCAAAACCCGGGGTGGTACGTGCAAGGAGAGTTCGCTTGAACTCTCACCATACTCCGGTGGCAGTAGGGAATGAGGGCGTATCCCAGTGCTACGCCGAGCTCTGCGTGACCTCGAATTTCACCTTCCTGACAGGCGCGTCCCATCCGGAAGAGCTGGTGCTGCGTGCTGCCGAGCTGGGGCTTGAGGCCATTGCCATCACCGACCGGAACACGCTTGCGGGCGTGGTTCGGGCATATTCGGCGTTGAAAACGCTTTGCAAGGAAGCGGAAAGAACGTTGCGCGTGCGCTCCACACATCAAATTGACCACAGTTCACGCCAGGAGGTCGGGCAGCCTGTCGATTTGCATCGGCTTTCCGGTATCAAGTTGCCAAAGCTGATCGTCGGGACCCGTCTGGTGTTGCGGGATTGCCCTGTTGAGTGGATTGCCTTGCCAGCCGACCGGGAAGCCTATCACCGGCTTGCGCGGCTGCTCACACTGGGCAAGCGACGGGCGGGTAAGGGCAACTGTCACCTCGATCTGGCCGATCTGGAGCAGGGATGCCAGGGGATGCTTCTGATTGCTATACCACCTCGGGATTTAGCTGGTGCGAGCGAATCGGTGCAGCGGCTGCAGCGGTGTTTCCCGGGCAGGATCTTTACGGGCGCGGTGCCGCGTTATGATGGCTCGGATCAAGTCTGGTTTGATGCCTGTGCCGCTTTTGCCTTGAGGGCATCTGCACCGATGGTCGCTCTTGGCGATGTGCTGATGCATCATGGATCGCGACGCCAGCTCGCCGATGTACTCACCTGCATGCGGGAGGGCGTGACCATTGACCAGATCGGCACACGCGCCTTGCCGAATGCGGAGCGACGGCTCAAGGGCTTTGCGGATGTGGCAAGGCTTTACCGTAATCATCCCGCAGCCCTGCGTCGGACACTCGAAATCACGGCACGGTGTTGCTTCGACCTGTCGGAGCTTAGTTATGAGTACCCGGATGAGATCGCGCGAGACGAAACCCCGCAGGAGCGCCTGCAGCGACTCGCCCAAGACGGCATCAGACGGCGTTATCCGGAAGGCGCGTCTCAACGGGTTTATGACCTTCTGGACAAGGAACTCGGCCTGGTCGGTGAGCTCGGCTATGCCGCTTATTTCCTGACCGTTCACGACATTGTGCAAGAAGCCCGGTCTCGCGGCATCCTGTGTCAGGGACGGGGATCCGCTGCCAACTCGATCCTCTGTTATCTGCTTGGCATCACCGATGTGTCGCCGGACATGATCGGCATGGTTTTCGAACGCTTTATCTCTCGGCACCGCGGTGAGCCGCCGGACATCGATGTTGATTTCGAGCATGAGCGTCGAGAGGAAGTGATTCAATGGATCTATGAGAAGTACGGGCGTGAGCGGGCCGGGCTCTGCGCAACAGTCATTCATTTTCGCACCCGTGCGGCCATCCGTGAGGTCGGCAAGGTCATGGGGCTCAGTCAGGATGTGACTGGCAGTCTGTCCGGACAGATCTGGGGGCTTTCGAACAAGGGAGCCGACCTCCAGCAGGCACGTCAGTTGGGGCTGGATCCAAAGGAACGACGGCTTGCGCTGACGATGCGTCTTATTGAAGAGATTATTGGCTTTCCCCGATATCTCAGTCAGCACGTTGGCGGGTTTGTCATCACGCGCGGGCGGCTTGATGAGCTCTGCCCGATCGAAAATGCGGCAATGGAAGGCCGCACAGTGATCGAGTGGGACAAGGACGACATCGACACGCTTGGCATCCTCAAGATCGATATTCTGTCGTTGGGAATGCTCACCTGTTTGCGCAAGAGCTTTGACTTGCTGGAGCAGCACGAAAAGCGGCAGCTCTCGTTGGCGTCGGTACCCCAGGAGGACACTGCGACTTACGACATGCTGTGCCGGGCGGATGCTGTCGGTGTGTTTCAGGTGGAAAGCCGGGCGCAGATGAATTTCCTGCCGCGCATGCGGCCCAGAACCTTCTACGACTTGGTAATTGAAGTGGCGATTGTCCGTCCAGGGCCAATCCAGGGAGGGATGGTGAAGCCCTACATTCGGCGGCGTCAGGGCCTTGAAAAGCCGGAGCCTTTCGGTCCCGCTCTGGCTGAGGTGACACGTCGTACGCTTGGCGTGCCATTGTTTCAGGAGCAAGCCATGCGAATCGCTGTGGTTGGTGCTGGCTACAGCGCTGAGGAGGCAGACCAATTGCGTCGCTCGCTGGCTGCTTTCCGGCGCATGGGGACCATCGCCGAGCACCGGGAGCGTTTCGTCAAAGGCATGCTGGGAAACGGTTATTCTGCTGAGACGGCAGAGGCCTGTTTTTCTCAGATCGAGGGGTTCGCGGATTATGGGTTTCCTGAAAGTCATGCAGCGGCCTTCGCCATGCTCACCTACGTTTCGTCATGGCTGAAATGCCATCATCCGGCGATCTTTGCCTGCGCACTGCTGAACTCCCAGCCGATGGGCTTTTATGCGCCGGCTCAGATCGTACGTGATGCGCGCGAGCATGGGGTGGAGGTGCGGCCCATCTGCGTCAACAACAGTTCCTGGGACAACACGTTGGCGCGCCGCTCGGATGGTGCCTGGGCGTTGCGCCTAGGCTTTCGTCAGATCAAGGGGTTTCGCAAGGACGATGCCGGTTGGATCGTGGCTGCCCGCGGTAATGGCTATCCTGACCCAGAAAGTCTTTGGCTCAGGGCTGGATTGGCGCCTGCCGTGCTTGAGCGGCTTGCCGAGGCGGATGCCTTTCTCGGGCTGGGCCTGACACGCCGCGACGCACTCTGGCAGGTTCGCGCAATACGGGCACCAAAACCGCTGCCACTGTTCTCTGATCCGCTGGACGGCGAAGGAGGGCGCGAGCCGAATGTCCAATTGCCGCCAATGCATCTGGGGGAGGAGGTGGTTGAAGACTATGTTTCAATGCGTTTGACGTTGCGGGCCCATCCGATGGAACTGCTGCGATCGGGAATTCCGGGTTTGACGCCGCATGATCAACTTGTCAGTGCGCCCCTCAGACGGACGAATGTGTGTGGGCTTGTCATAACCCGTCAGCGTCCGGGAACAGCGTCCGGTGTTATCTTCCTGACCCTTGAGGATGAGACAGGCGTTTCCAACATCGTTGTCTGGCCAAAGGTTTACGAGCGTTTCCGTCGTACAGTCATGAGTGGGCGCCTTCTGCGCGTCAACGGACGGCTCGAGCGAGCAGGGATCGTTGTTCATCTGATTGCAGACCACATCGAAGACCTGTCGCATCGGCTGTCGGAGCTTGGTCATCCGATGGACGACGCTGTCGGTATCACGCTCCCTCAGGCAGATGACGCCCCCCGTCTGTCGCGGCCGAGCCCGACGGCCCGCCATCCCCGAGAACAGGCCAAGAAGCTTTTCCCGAGCCGGGACTTTCATTAACGGAGCCTGAAAGAGCTTGGCGGCAGATGAAAGCCGAAGGGGCTAGAAAACGCGGTTCTATTCAGTTGCTGATCCCAGGTAGCGCTTTTGCTGAGATTTTTTACAACCCCATCATCCTGGCTGAACGATCTCGAACAGCTCATTGATTTACAAACTCTAGAGGGCGCCTGGAGGAGACTGGACGCTTGTCATAGGGTTCGTTTTAGGGGGTGTCGTATGCGCTCTAAAATAGTCTTATGAAATCAGCTGCTTAATGAGATGTAGTGGCGGAGAGAGAGGGATTCGAACCCTCGGAACGGTTGCCCGCTCAACGGTTTTCGAGACCGCCCCATTCAACCACTCTGGCACCTCTCCGCGGTACTTGACGATAAATGGGTCTCAAGTGGCGCGGAACATAGACAAGGCATCGCGTGCCCGCAAGGGCGTGTTTGATAAAAAGCCGGCTTTTTACGCAGTGGTCCGTCCGGCAGTGGATAAGCTGGCAGTATCAAGGGTTTCGCCTGGCCTCACCCAGGTGCCACTGCGGTGTCTGGTGGGGGTGGCTCACAAGCTTTTCCGCCTGGGCGGTTGCCGAGCCGTTGCCTGAGCGGCTGCCGTGTGCGCTTGCTGTGGCGGGCGGTTGAGAGTTGTTTATGCCAGCCCCCGGCGCAGGGCAGGTTTGCTGCAGCGCGGCTGCATTAAGCGTTGACTTCAAAACCGCTCTGACTATAGTGCGCGAGCTTGCGGATGGGAGTATTTTCTTTCCGCAGTCAGAATCGTCATGCTCAAGGCCGGGCGGACTTCACGGATCCTGATCCTGAAAAGCCGCCGTAAAGTCCTGAAGCATCTGCTTTTTCAAGGGTTTCCCCTTGCATGGCATGTTTCAGGCGCCGAGAAGCTGACTGTCCATGGAAAACCGTGGGCATATCCAAAGAACGAAAAGAAGGACGTGCGAGACATGTTCGCAGTAATCAAGACAGGCGGCAAGCAGTACACTGTCGCCGCAGACGACCTGTTGAAGGTCGAAAAGCTGGACGCCGAAGCCGGCACGTCAGTGACTTTTGAAGAAGTTCTGATGATTGGCGACGGCGCCGACACCACAGTTGGCGCACCGCTCATCGAAGGCGCTACCGTGGTTGCGGAAGTGGTCAAGCAGGCCCGTGACCGCAAGATCATCATTTTCAAGAAGCGTCGCCGCCAGAACTCCCGGCGCCGCAACGGCCACCGTCAGTCCTTCACCCTTCTTAAGGTGACCGACATTCTGACCGGTGGTTCCAAGCCGGCCAAGAAGGCTGCGCCGAAGAAGACTGAAGAAGCTCCGGCTGCAACGGAAACTGTTGCGCCGCTCTTCACCGCTCCGGCAGGCGACAAGGACGATCTGAAAAAGATCTCCGGCGTTGGCCCGGTTCTGGAAAAGAAGCTGAACGAACTGGGCATCACCAAGTATGACCAGATCATCAACTTCTCTGCTGAAGATATCGCCCGCGTCGATGATGTCCTGAACTTCAAGGGCCGTATCGAGCGCGACAACTGGATTGAACAGGCCAAGGAACTGGCTGGCAACTAAGCCGCCGTTTCTATCCTTACGTTCTAGAGAAAACGAGGAGCAACCTCATGGCACATAAAAAGGCAGGCGGTTCATCACGTAACGGCCGCGACTCAGCTGGTCGTCGTCTTGGCATCAAGAAGTTTGGTGGCGAAGCCGTGATTCCGGGCAACATCATTGCGCGCCAGCGTGGCACGCAGTGGCATCCGGGCAACGGTGTTGGCATCGGCAAGGACCACACAATTTTTGCCGTCGTAGAAGGCAATGTGCAGTTCCAAGCCAAAGCCAACGGCCGAACCTTCATTAACGTGCTTCCAATGGCGGAAGCAGCGGAGTAAAGCCGACGTGTCATTCAAACCGCCGGCGCCCATAGCCCCGGCGGTTCGAACTGAACCGGTCAAAGATCAAAGGGGAGATGGGGCGCCATCTCCCCTTTTCTTATTTTCTTTGATCGGAGTGTAAAATGGTTGTTGAGAGAGATGAACTCTTAGACGAGAGTTGTCGGGGTGCGGCCCCCTTGCCGCAGGAAGCTGACCGTGTCCGGCTCGACTTGCCGCGCCGGGACGATCTGCCGGACATCATGTATCTGGCAAACAATCACCGCATTGCTGCAAACCTGGCGACCATGCCCCACCCGTTTTCCCTGGAAGACGCCAAGGCTCTGGTGCAAAAGGCTGAGGCAGCGCACGGAAATTCGGCGTTTTTCGCCATTCGCCTGCGTACCACCGGCCGGTTCATCGGCGTGGCGCGCTATGCCAATGTCGAGGAGGGCATGCCTGTCCACGTCGGCTATTGGCTCGGCGAGCCCTTCTGGGGTCAGGGATTTGCAACTGAAGCTGTTCATGCGCTGGTGGATCATGCCTTCACCCATGGCACCATGGATGAATTGACGGCCGCCTGCCGGGTGACCAATCCGGCCTCGCGCCGGGTGCTGGTCAAGTCCGGCTTCCAGTATCGCGATCAGTCGATGATCCGTTCGCTGGGGGCTGGCGGTTCGGTGCCGATCGAGCGTTACAATCTTGAGCGCGCGATCTGGAAATCGCTGCGCACCTGGGGAAGGGTTGCCTCATGAGCTACGACGTTGGGCAGGGCGATGCCCTGCCTTCCTTGTCGACACAGCGTCTGGTCTTGCGCCCGTTGCGCAAGACCGACGCGGAAGCCGTCGCAGAGCTGGGTGGGCGTGAGTTCGAGATTGCACGCTGGCTCAGCGGAAGTTCCTGGCCGTATCAGGAAGGCGATGCGGAAAGCTTTGTCGATCAGGTCCTGGTCAGCGATCCGCTGCGGCATGAAGCGGTTTTTGCCATCACGCTCGGCGGGGTGACCATCGGCTGCATTGGTGTGGATGCGACCGGAGAACTCGAAGAACTGCCGGAGTATCCAAGTCTGGGCTATTGGATCGGCAAGGCGTTTCAGGGCGAGGGCTATGCCACCGAAGCTGCCGAGGCGGCGCTGGCCTGGGGGTTTGAGGCGCATGGCTGCGAGGGGATTGGCGCACGGGTGTATGAGGACAATGAGGCCTCGATCAACGTGCTGGAAAAGCTGGGCTTCCGGCCGTGCGGCAGCACGATGCGCTTTGCCGAAGCACTTGGTCAGAAGGTCAATTGCGTTGTCATGCGGTTGGACCGAAAAGACTTTGACGGCCGTTGCGGGCAACAGGCTTGACGGACGTCGCGACACACGGGGTTTGCCGTTAGCCAAGACGGTTGTTTGATCGGTGTCATTGTCCTGCGGGAGTTGCATGACGCCCTGCGGATCGGGTATTGGCAGGGCGAGCCTTTTTGGGGCAGGGGTTTCAAGAGCGAGGCGTTGGGGGCAACGCTTTGCTGGTTATTTGAGGTCACGGACGTTTCGAGTGTGCGGGCAGAGGTCCTTCAGGGCCGTCCAGCCTTGCCAAGTTGGCGACGAAACTCGGGTTTTCCGTGGTTGGAGAAGGCGCTTCCATGAGCTTGGCGCGCGGCGAAGCCGCAGCCGACTGGCATCTGGAGCGACCAGACAGGAATTCGCGGCCGCGCGCTCAGCGTGATGGCCACGACGAATAAAAGAAAGACCTAGAGCAATGAAGTTCCTCGATCAGGCAAAAGTCTACGTGCGTTCCGGCAATGGCGGGGCGGGCTGCGTGTCTTTCCGTCGCGAGAAATACATAGAATACGGCGGTCCGGACGGCGGTGATGGCGGGCGCGGCGGTGATGTGATCATCGAATGCGTCGATGGCCTCAACACGCTGATCGACTACCGCTATCAGCAGCACTTCAAAGCCGGAACAGGCGTTCACGGGATGGGCAAGAACCGCACCGGTGCAGCTGGCGAGGATGTAACCTTGCGTGTGCCCGTTGGCACCCAGGTTCTTGAAGAAGACAACGAGACGGTCATCGCCGATCTGACCACCATCGGCCAGCGGGTGCATCTGCTCAAGGGCGGCAACGGCGGCTTTGGCAATGCGCACTTCAAGTCTTCGGTCAATCAGGCGCCGCGCCATGCCAACCCGGGTCTTGAAGCCCAGGAAAAATGGCTCTGGCTGCGTCTCAAGCTGATTGCGGATTCCGGTCTTGTGGGTTTGCCGAATGCCGGTAAATCGACTTTCCTGGCGACCGTATCTGCGGCCAAACCGAAGATTGCCGATTACCCTTTCACCACGCTGCATCCGAACCTCGGCATCGTCCAGATCGACAGCAACTCCTTTGTCATGGCCGATATTCCCGGGCTGATCGAAGGCGCGCATGAAGGCACCGGCCTTGGTGACCGATTCCTGGGTCACGTTGAGCGCACCCGTGTGCTGCTGCATCTGGTTGACGGCTCGGGCCAGGAAGATCCGGGCGAGGCCTACAAGGTCGTTCGTGGCGAGCTCGAAGCTTATGGCGGCGGCCTGATCGACAAGCCGGAAATCGTGGCTCTGTCCAAGTCCGACGCCTTGACCGACGACCTGATTGCCGAGCGGAGCGCATCGCTGGAAGCGGCCTGCGGCCAGAAGCCATTGATCTTGTCTTCTGCCAGTGGCCTCAATGTCGAGCGGGCTCTGCGCATGATCATGCGCGCAATCGACAAGGATAAACAGGATGCTGCCAATGCGGTGCCATCCAAGCCGGAGGAGGGTTGGCGCCCTTGATGTCCGATACATATCGCCTGGGTGATTTTCACCGCATCGTCGTCAAGATCGGCTCTGCCCTGCTCGTTGACGAGCAGGGTCTGAAGACGGCCTGGCTGGAAGCCCTGATCGCTGATCTGGTCGCGCTTGCAGACAATGGCGCCGAAATCATGCTTGTTTCGTCGGGCTCCGTTGCCCTGGGGCGGAACATTCTCGGCCTGCCAAAAGGTCCGCTGAAGCTTGAGGAAAGTCAGGCGGCAGCTTCCGCCGGGCAGATCGAGCTGGCCAAGACCTATGCGGCTGTGCTCGGTCGGCACAACCGCAAGGCAGGGCAGATCCTGCTGACCCTCGGCGACACGGAAGAGCGGCGGCGTTATCTCAATGCGCGTGCGACCGTGTCGACACTGTTGAAGCTTGGCGCAGTGCCGATCATCAACGAAAACGACTCTGTCGCTACATCCGTTATCCGCTATGGCGACAACGACCGCCTTGCGGCTCGCGTGGCCACCATGGTGAGCGCTGATTGCCTGGTGCTGCTGTCCGACATCGACGGGCTGTACACGGCTCCGCCGCATCTCGATCCGAATGCTGTCTTCCTGCCGTTGGTCCCCAGCATCACGCCGGAGATTGAGGCGATGGCCGGCAGTGCGGCCTCGGAGCTGTCACGTGGGGGCATGAAGACCAAGATCGACGCCGGAAAGATCGCCACGGCGGCCGGCACGACGATGGTCATTGCCTCGGGCAAGACGCTCAATCCGCTGAAGGCTCTGGTCGAAGGCGCAAGGTGTACCTGGTTTCCGGCGCAAGCCTCGGCCGCCAGCGCCCGCAAGGCCTGGATCGGCGGCCATCTGGAACCAAAAGGCGAATTGCTGCTGGACGATGGAGCGCTTCATGCGCTGCGCTCCGGCAAGAGCTTGCTGCCAGCCGGCGTCGTCCGGGTCAATGGCGAGTTCTATCGCGGCGATGCCGTGATTATTCTGGGCGGCGATGGACGGATTGTCGGTCGCGGTATCGTGGCTTACGACCACGACGATGCGCAGATGATTGCCGGACGCAACAGCCGCGAGATCGAGGCGATTGTCGGTTATCCGGGACGGGCGGAAATGGTCCATCGCGACGACATGGCGCTGGATGATGCGTTTTTGGCGGAAACCCGATAAGACGGCACACATAGGGCCCTGTGATCAGGGCCACTGGACATAAGAGAGACACGGCATGCTGGACAAGGTTGAAACTGAAGACCTGAAGGATCTGATGGCGGATATGGGCAGACGTGCCCGCGCTGCAGGCCAGGTGCTCGGCCTTGCGCCAACGGAGCAGAAGAACGCTGCGCTGCGTGAGATGGCCAAGGCCGTGCGCGCATCAGCGACCGACATTCTGACCGGCAACGCCCGTGACATCGAGGCGATGAAGGCCAATGGCCAGACGGCGGCCTTTCTTGACCGCGGGACACTGGATATCAGCCGGATCGAGGCGATTGCCCAGGCTTTGGAAGCCATCGTCGAGCTGCCGGATCCGGTGGGCGGCGTCCTGGCTGCCTGGGATCGGCCCAATGGCCTGAAGATCGAGCGTGTCCGCACACCGTTGGGTATCATCGGTGTGATCTATGAAAGCCGCCCGAATGTCACCGCCGATGCAGGGGCTCTGTGCCTGAAGGCTGGCAACGCAGTCATTCTGCGAGGCGGCTCCGACACGATCAACTCGAACCGCGCGCTGCATGCAGCGCTGCGTCAGGGGCTCAAGGCTGCCGGTCTGCCGGAAGATGCCATTCAGGTGGTGCCGGTGACGGACCGTGCCGCCGTTGGCGAAATGCTGCAGGGGCTGAACGGCAATCTCGACGTGATCGTCCCGCGCGGTGGCAAGAGCCTGGTCGCACGCGTTCAGGCTGATGCGCGTGTTCCGGTCTTTGCCCATCTCGAAGGTCTGGTGCATATCTATGTCGACAAGGCCGCCGACGTGGAAAAAGCCGCTGCGATTGTCGTCAATTCCAAGCTGCGCCGAACCGGTATTTGCGGCGCGCTGGAAACGCTGCTGGTGAACCGTGAGGTCGCCCAGAGCCATCTGCCGGCGATCCTCAAGGCACTTCAGGACGCGGGCTGCGAGGTTCGGGGCGATGCAACGGTGCAGGCGATCGGCGAGGGCATTGTGGCTGCGACGGAAGAAGACTGGCGCACCGAGTACCTCGACAAGATTCTGGCTGTGAAGGTGGTGGCCGACCAGGCCGAAGCCATGGCGCATATTGCGGAATATGGCTCCGGTCACACCGACTGTATCCTCACCGAGGACGCCAAGGCAGCGGCGCTGTTCCTGGCAACCGTGGACTCAGCCATTGTCCTGCACAATGCCTCGACCCAATTCGCCGATGGCGGCGAGTTTGGAATGGGTGCTGAAATCGGCATCGCCACCGGGCGAATGCATGCCCGTGGTCCGGTTGGCGTTGAACAATTGACCAGCTTCAAGTATCAGGTGCGCGGCGAGGGACAGACCCGTTCATGAGTAGTCCTGCGGCGACGCGGACAAGCCATCCGGATTGGGTCAAACTGCCCCATGCCGAGGCTGGCAATCGCATCGGCATTTTTGGCGGGTCTTTCAATCCGCCGCATTCCGGTCATCGCGCTGTTGCGATGACGGCGATGAAGCGTCTGAAACTCGATCAGGTGTGGTGGTTGGTCACACCGGGAAACCCGCTGAAAGACGCAGCGGATCTTGCGCCCCTCGACAAGCGCATCCATATGACCAGTGCCTTGGCGGACCACCCGAGGATGCGCGTTACAGCGCATGAGGTGGTGCTGGGCACTCCTTACACGGCCGAGACGCTGAAACGCCTTTGCCGAAAGCGCCCGGATCTAAACTTTGTTTGGATCATGGGCGCAGATAATCTCGCCAGCTTTCATCGCTGGCAGGACTGGCGCACCATCATGGACAGCGTGCCGGTTGCGGTTGTCGACCGCCCGCACGCGTCCTTGTCGGTGCTCTTTGCCCCCATGGCACAAACTTATGGCTACGCCCGGATTGACGAAGGTGACGCCGTGATTTTGCCCCATCTGGCGGCACCCGCCTGGACGTTTTTACACGCGCCGCTGGACGGAAATTCGTCCACGGAGCTGAGAAAGCGCCAGACAACGTAACGGAAAGTGAGCGCCCTGCGCTGTACGGTGTCTTGAAAACGCCAAACAGGCAGGGGTATCCTTGAACCTGGTCGTCCGAGTTGGCGGCCGGGGTAAGGGTCAATCCGCCGGACCGAGTAGGACAACCGGCGGGCATTTTTAGGCGAAAGGCACAACACCTGACCATGACCTTTGAAGGCGAGCAGACCCCAGCGTCTGCTTCAATCCAGTCTCCCGCCGGCGCAGCGCTGCCGGGTGAACTCATCGACACAGTTCTCGCAAGCCTTGACGATAGCAAGGCTGAGGACGTCGTGTCCCTCGACATCGGTGGCAAAAGCGCCCTGGCGGACAACATGGTGATCGTTTCCGGACGGTCTCATCGTCACGTCGGAGCGATTGCCGACCATCTTCTGCGCGACATCAAGGCTTCTGGCGGTGGCAATGCCAACGTTGAAGGTCAGACCACCTGTGATTGGGTGTTGATCGACGCTGGAGACGTGGTGGTCCATATCTTCCGCCCGGAAGTTCGCGGTTTCTACAATCTGGAAAAGATGTGGGCCCCGGAAGATGACACAGCTCCGCAACTGGTGATCTAAAACCGGTTCGGAATGTTATGCGGCCCTGGTCGCAGCTGGGCAGATGAGAAAATGCCGGTCGCGTACCGGCCAGGGACACCATGCGCATAACAATAGCCTGCGTCGGACGGATGAAGTCCGGCGCCGAGAGAGACTTGTTCGACCGTTACCTGGATCGGGCGCAGAAGATCGGTCGCCCCCTGGGCGTGACTTCCGTGTCGATCAAGGAGTTGGCGGAGAGCCCGGCCCGCAAGGCTTCCGACCGCAAGGCCGATGAGGCCAAGGCGCTTCTCGCGCTTTTGCCTCCGGGCGCAAGACTTGTCGTTCTCGACGAGCACGGCAAGACCATGACCAGCCCGCAGTTTTCCAGCCGCATCGACGACTGGAAAATGGAAGGCGTGCCGGATGTCGTCTTTGCCATTGGCGGTGCCGACGGGCACGGGGCGGATCTGTTGAGCCGTGCGGATCAGAAATTGGCCTTCGGGGCCATGACCTGGCCGCATCAGATCGCCCGCATTCTGCTGGTGGAGCAGGTCTACCGGGCCCTGACCATCCAGTCCGGCCATCCCTATCATCGCGAGTAAAAAGCGGATCCGTTCAGAACGGTCCCCGCATCAGCGCGCAGCCTGCCTCGCAGCTGGTCTGTAACAGGGTAGGGCTTATTGTATCTCGTCTGTGGGGTCTGTGAGTATCGGGCAAAACTGCCGAGAGGACATGCCTGTTTGTCGCCGCAATCTGCTCGTAGTTTGATTTCCAGCCTATCGACCCGAACATCTTTGTTTTGGTGAACCGTTCCTTAACGGTGGGCTGGGTATCGAAAGAGCATGATGGTTCGAACGGCGGGCAAGGGCCTGGCTGTCCCGGTTGCCGAAACAGCGGTGGGACATGGCCGGCGCAGAAATGGGGGCAGTGGGTCCTGGCGTAAAAGCGCCTCAGCCTCTTTGTGCGCCTGCCTGCCCGTCATCACCGCACTGACCGTCGTGTCCTTTGGTATTCTGTCGATGGCGCCCGTGCCACCGGCTGGGGCTACGGAAACACTGGAAGAGCAGCAGGCGTCGGAAAGCCCGGAAGTCTCTGCGTCCGATGTCTCTCCAATGGAACAGGCGCTGCTACAGAAAAAACAGCGTGAAGATGAATTACGGGCTCTCAGCAACAATATCTCGCTCTCAAATGAAAAGCAGGGTGAGATTGAGCAGGAGATCGCCCTGATCGACCGGGATCGGGAAAGCCTGAACCGGAAGATCCTTGTGACTGCCGACCGGATCAAGGAACTCGACACCGCCCTGACCGACACCGAGCGTCGGTTGTTGCGTCTGGAAGAGAACGAACGGGCTGTCCAGGCATCGCTTCGAAACCGCCGGGGCGTCCTGTCGGATGTTCTGGCTGGGTTGCAGCGTATCGGCCGGCGGCCGCCTCCGGCTCTGGTGGTGCGCCCCAGCGACGCCTTGTCGGCTGTACGCAGTGCGATCCTCCTGAATGCGGTCATGCCGGAATTGCGGGTGGAAACCGAGGCTCTCGCCGCCGACCTGAGCGCGCTGTCGAATCTGAAGTCCGAAATTGCCGGGGAAAAGACCCGTCTGACGGGCGACGCCACAAGCCTGGCGGAAGAAAAATCCCGGCTGGAACTGCTGCTCAGCGCCAAGCGTCAGCAACGCAGCAAGACGGCTGAGGTGCTGAACGAGGAAAAGCAGAGGTCCGAACAACTGGCCAATGAAGCCAAGTCGCTTCAGGGACTGATCGCCTCTCTGGAAAGTGAAATTGAAAGCGCCCGCACGGCTGCGGAAGAATCGCGCAAGGCGGCCCTCGTGGCCAAGAGTGAGCGCCACCGGTTCTCCGATCCCTTTGCCGATCCGGGGCGTCTTGCTCCGGCTGCAGCCTTCAGCGACACCCGTGGCCGCCTGCCGCTGCCTGTTTCAGGCGCGATGGTCCGGGATTTCGCCCAGGCGGACGACTTTGGAAGTTTGAGTGAAGGGCAATCCCTCGCCGTGCGCGCGGGCTCGCCTGTCACCAGTCCGACAGACGGATGGGTGGTCTATGCAGGCCCCTTCCGCTCCTTCGGACAGCTCTTGATCCTGAACGCTGGCGGGGGCTACCATGTTCTCCTTGCTGGGATGGATCGAATCGACGCTGAACTGGGGCAGTTTGTCCTCGCCGGCGAGCCGGTAGGCGTCATGGGCACGACCAAGTGGGCCAGTGCCTCCACAATCGGTTTTGGCTCTTCGCAGCCGATTCTATATGTTGAATTTCGAAAAGATGGACGTGCGATAGACCCCACACCCTGGTGGGCGCGCACAGAAGAGGAAAAGGCTCGCGGATGATACGGAAAGCTTCTCTGCTGCTCGTTGGTGCCTTGATGGGGGCGACTGCGGTAACAACCCTGTCGCAACTGCCTATTCGCATGAGCGATTCGGCGAACGCGGCAGCCTCGGACACCTATCGCCAGCTGAACCTGTTCGGAGACATCTTCGAACGCGTCCGCTCCGATTATGTCGAAGTGCCCGATGATGCCCAGCTCATCGAGAATGCCGTCAACGGCATGTTGACGTCTCTCGATCCGCACTCCAGCTACTTGTCGCCGAAGAACTTCCGCGACATGCAGGTGCAGACACGCGGTGAATTTGGCGGTCTCGGCATCGAGGTTACTATGGAAGACGGCCTGGTCAAGGTTGTCTCGCCCATTGATGACACACCGGCGTTCCATGCTGGCGTTCTGGCTGGCGACATGATCACCCATATCGATGGGGAGCAGGTCCAGGGCCTGACGCTGAAGGATGCCGTTGAAAAGATGCGCGGGCCTGTCGGTACCGACATCAAGGTCGGCATCATTCGCGAAGGCATGGACAAGCCACTCGACGTGACGATCACTCGCGATATCATTCGCATCAAGTCCGTGCGTTGGCGTGAAGAGGACGATGTCGGATACATCCGCATCAGCCAGTTCAACGAACAGACGATGGATGGTCTGAACAAGGCAATCGAAGAGCTCTCAACGCAGATCGATGCGGGCAAGCTCAAGGGCTATGTTCTTGATCTGCGCAACAACCCGGGCGGTCTTCTGGATCAGGCGATTGCCGTTTCCGATGCCTTCCTGGAACGGGGTGAAGTTCTCTCCACCCGTGGCCGCAACGCTGAAGAAACCCAGCGCTACAACGCACGTGCCGGTGATCTGAGCAACGGCAAGCCGGTGATTGTTCTGGTCAACGGTGGTTCTGCCTCGGCGTCTGAAATTGTGGCCGGTGCGCTGCAGGATCATCGTCGGGCGACCATTCTCGGCACACGGTCCTTCGGCAAGGGCTCGGTGCAGACCATCATTCCGCTGGGCGCCAATGGTGCCATCCGCCTGACCACGGCGCGCTACTACACCCCGTCGGGCGTGTCGATCCAGGCCAAGGGCATTCAGCCGGACATCGAAGCTCTGCAGGAGCTGCCGGACGAGCTGAAGGATCGGACCACGGAGACCAAGGGTGAAGCCGGTCTGCGCGGTCACCTGGAAGCCGAAGGTGAAGGCGACGAGGGGTCCGGCAGCCAGGCCTACGTGCCAGCCGATCCGAAGGACGACACCCAGCTCAACCTGGCTCTGGATCTGCTGCGCGGCGTGAAGGTCGACAGCTCGTTCCCGCCGATGGGTGACAAGGCGTCTAACAGCGCCGAGTGATTGAGATCGACCCCGGGCAGCGGTTTTGACAGGATCAAAGCGGCTGCCCGGGGTCTTGTTCGACCGGATACAGGAGGCTCCACCGGGAAACGATGGCAAGCGAAGACCTCACAGCGCCCTTAGGCTTGGGAAAACGACGCTTTGTGCGTCTTCCCTTCGGATTGATCGGGACAGGTCTTCTCAGCGTTGTCGTGACAACGGGCATCGTCTGGATGATGGTGGTCGACGATCCGCTCGGCGGTGAGCCGATCGCGGTTGTGCCGCTTGAGAACTCCATTGAGGGTCTGAGTCAGCGCGACATCGAGGTGGTCGAAATTCGCCCGTCCCTTGATGGCGAGGAGCTGGGCCCGAACCTTCGACCCGACGAAGCGTCCAACCGCCTTGGTCCGCGTTACGAGCTGCAAAAGCCCGCCGGCCAGAGCGAGATCACCCGTGTCGATCTGGTCAACCCGGACCCACGCGTCATTGAGCGTTCGGGCCAGGGCTATCTCCCGACCGTCAGCAACGAAGGCCTGCGCCCGCTTGATGTCTATGCCCGGCCGGTCGCTACCGAATTCCACTCCATCCCGAAGATTGCGATTATCGTTGGCGGTATGGGCCTCAGCCAGACCGGCACGGAGAATGCGCTTGCCAGCCTGCCAAGCGACGTGACCCTTGCCTTGGCGCCCTATGGCGCCAACCTCGATCGCTGGATGCAGCAGGCGCGTGAAAAGGGCCATGAGCTGCTCTTGCAGATGCCGATGGAGCCGTTCGATTTTCCTGACAATGATCCCGGCCCGCATACGCTGTTGATCAGCCTGCAAGAGCGCGAGATGGTGGACCGCTTCCAGTGGCTTTTGACCCGCGTCACCAATTACGTCGGCATCATCAATCAGATGGGGGCCCGCTTCATGTCGACGCGCCCTTCCATGCAATTTCTTTTCGAAAAGCTGACCAACCGCGGACTGATGTTCGTCGATGACGGAACGTCGTCGCGCAGTGTTGCCGGTGAAGTCGCCGCCGAAACCAAGACGCCTTTCTCCGGCGTTGATGTGGTGCTCGACGGTGTGCCGCGTGAAGACGAGATCAACGCCAAGCTGCTGCAACTGGAAGGGGTCGCCCGCGCCCGAGGCGTCGCTGTTGCATCGTCCTCGGCCTTGCCTGTCACCATTCGTCAGTTGGAGATCTGGAGCCGTGATCTGGAAGAGCGCGGCCTTCAGCTTGTCCCCGTGAGCGCAACCATCGACCGTTAAGAGAGCCGCCCGTGAGCGAAACAGATGTGATCCCTGGTTTTCCGGCTGGAAAGGCAGGGCGGCCTTACCGTCCGTGCGTCGGCATTATGCTGATCAATCAGGACGGGTTGGTGTGGACCGGCAAGCGGGACGACGGCAAGGGCCAATCGACCTATGACTTCGCCTGGCAGATGCCTCAGGGCGGGATTGACCCTTCAGAAGACCCGCGCAAGGCGGCCTTGCGCGAGCTTTACGAGGAAACCTCTGTGCGGTCCGTCAGCTATCTGGGCGAGACAGAGAACTGGCTGACCTACGACTATCCGACGGAGATCCTGGCCGACACCCGCAAAGGAAAGTTCTGCGGCCAGGCGCAAAAGTGGTATGCCTTTCGTTTCGAAGGTCCCGATAGCGAAATCAACGTGTTGCAACCGCCTGAAGGTCATTCTGCCGAATTCGGCGAATGGCGCTGGGAGCGAGCGGCAAATCTGGTGAATCTGATCGTGCCGTTCAAGCGTGACGTCTATGCGCAAGTGGTCGCAATCTTCGCGCCTTTGACAGCATAAAGCGCCCCCGCTGGCCGGGTGAGGGGTAGAAAATCTGACCCGGAGGAACAAAGCCCGATATGAACCTGACCCAGGATCTCAACGGAAAGCGTGTGCTCATCACCGGAGCCTCCAGTGGCCTGGGCGAGCATTTCGCCCGTCTGTGTGCCAAAAGCGGCGCCTATGTCGGCATCGCTGCCCGGCGAACGGATCGCCTGGACGAGCTCGAGCAGGAGCTTGTGGGTCTGGGAGCCAGCGGAGCGCGTGCGATCGAGCTGGACGTCAGCGACGGGGCTTCGATCCACGCCTGCCGTGCGAAGGCGGTTGAGGCCTTTGGCGGGTTGGATCTTTTGGTCAACAACGCTGGCATCATTCGTGAAGGTCGGGCCCTCGACAAGACAGCAGAGGATTTCGACGCCGTCATGGATGTGAACCTGCGCGGTGTTTGGCTGATGGCGATCTCCTGTGGCCGTCATTGGCGTGACAGCGAGGAACCCGGCAACATCATCAACATCGCCTCGACTGCCGGGATCCGCGTGCGGGCGGAACTCGCGTCCTACTCCGTGTCGAAGGCAGGTGTCATTCAGATGACCAAGGCCATGGCGCTCGAATTCGCGCGCCACAATGTCCGTGTCAACGCACTGGCGCCGGGCTATTTCGAGACAGGGTTGAACGAGGGTTTCTTCCAGACGGACAAGGGAGAGCGGCTTCTCAAGCAGATCCCGATGCGGCGCAAGGGGGAGATGCAGGACCTCGATGGTCCGTTTCTGCTGCTTGCCTCCGATGCTTCATCCTATATGACCGGTGCGGTTATTCCTATCGACGGCGGATTGTTGGTTGCTTCGTAAGGCGAGCAGTTAGCGCCATTCCCGGCGCACGTCGTCATCGCTTTCTGACTTCAGCCGTGCTTGTTTCTCAGCCGCATAGTCGGACGGCGCGGCCAGTTGCTTCAACGCCCAGACGGCGCTGCCGCGCACCAGGGGATGGGCGTCGTCCAGCAAGGGGCGCACTCTTGCAAGCAGTTCCGGTTGGTGCGAGTTGCCAGCTGCCACCAGCACATTGCGCAAGAACCTGTTGCGGCCGATGCGCTTGATCGGCGAGCCGGAGAAGAGCTTGCGGAACGACGGATCGTCCAGCCCGAGAAAATCTTCAAGCAACGGGGCTTTCAGGTCGTCGCGCGCCTGCAACTTGGCCTCGCGCGCCGACACGGCGAACTTGTTCCAGGGGCAGGCGGCCAGACAGTCGTCGCAGCCGTAGATGCGGTTGCCCATCGGCTTGCGGAATTCTTCGGGAATAGGCCCGCCATGCTCAATCGTCAGATACGAGATGCAGCGTCGGGCATCAAGTTGATAGGGCGCAGGGAAGGCGCTGGTCGGACAGCTGTCGAGACAGGCTCGGCACGAGCCGCAGTGGTCTTTTTCGGCGCCGTCTTCCGGTAGATCCAGGGTGGTAAAGATTGACCCGAGGAAGAACCAGGAGCCGATCTTGCGTGACACCAGATTGGTGTGCTTGCCCTGCCAGCCGAGGCCGGCTGCTGCCGCCAGAGGCTTTTCCATTACTGGTGCCGTGTCGACGAAGACTTTCACATCCCCGCCACCACGCGACACCAGATGGCTGGCGATTTCCTTCAATCGCCCCTTGATGACGTCGTGATAGTCGCGGTTTCGCGCATAAACGGAGATACCGGCAGTATCCGGAGATTGCAGATGGGCCAGCGGATCGTCTTCGGGGCCATAGTTCATCGCCAGCATCAACACGGAACGGGCTTCGGGCCACAGCGATGTCGGCGCGGCGCGGCGCTCCAGCGTTTCCGCCATCCAGCCCATATCGCCATGATAGCCGTTGTCGACGAAGCTTTGCAGGCGTTCCCTGACATGCGGCAGCGTGTCGGCCCGGACAATCTTCACGTCTTCAAAGCCGAGCGCAAAAGCCTTTTCGCGCAAGCCTCTCAGCAAGCGCTCGGTCTGCCGTGTGGTGGGCATCTGGTCCGTCAGAAATCAAGATCCGCATAGGTGGAACTGGCCGGCATGCCGAGCACTTTTTCCAGGAGCAGCGGGCGCATGCAAGGCCGGGATTTGACCCGAGCATACCAGTTTTTGACGTTTTCTTCTGCCGCCCAGGGCACTTCGCCCAGATAATCGACCGAGGAGATTTCCGCCGCCAGGGCGAAATCGGCGAAGCTCAGACGTTCGCCGGCAATCCAGCGGCGTGAAGCGGCCAGGTAGCCGAAATATTTCATGTGATGGTGGATGTTGGCCCGCGCCACGCGCAGCGCGGCCGAATCGGGCTCGCCGCCGCCTGCCGACTTTGGCATCGTCTGCTTGTAGATCCGCTCGCGCACCAGATGGCCGACAACTTCATTGTCGAATTTGGTCAGGGCCCAGTCGACAATACGTCGGCATTCGGCCCGCGCCTCCGGGTGATCCGGCATGAGGCGGCGGTCACCGACCGCATAGCCGCGCGTTTCGTCCAGATATTCCATGATCGGCAAGGGACCACAGATCGGCGGCCCCTCGTTTTCCACAAGCACGGGAACGGTCCCTGCCGGATTGAGCAGCAACAATTCTTGCGGGCGCTCCCAGGGGTTCATGGGCTTTTCCTCGAACTCTGCGCCATATTCCCGAAGGATAAGCCGGATGAAGCGAGAGGAGGGAGAGAACGGGTGATGATAGAGCGTGTACATGAACGCCTGAACGCGACTGGGGGTGGATGGCTGGGATCATGGCGGGAAGACCCTGACCCCGGCGCTATCTGACAATTGTGTCTTAAGCTTGGTTATCAAGCCTTTGACAAACCGACAAAGGCAGGGAATTAACTTCAGGATCTTACCACCGGAAGCTCGTCATGCCCGACGGGACTGCTGAAGGAATGCCTTTGATGCCGGACCAGACGATTGTAAACGCCTTTATCTTAGGGATTGTTGAAGGACTGACGGAATTCATCCCGGTTTCTTCCACCGGTCACATTTTGTTGCTCGGGCATTTTCTCGGCTTCGAGAGCACGGGCAAGACCTTCGAGGTGCTGATCCAGCTCGGTGCGATTCTGGCTATACTCACAGTTTATTTCGCCAGATTGTGGAATCTCCTGATTACCCTGCCGAGCAGCAATGAGAGCCGACGCTTTGTCGCGGGCATTTTACTGGCCTTTCTGCCGGCGGCTGTTATCGGCGCGCTGGCTCACGATTTCATCAAGCAAGTGCTGTTTGAAAGCCCGGCGCTGATCTGCTCGACCCTGCTGATCGGCGGTGTCATCCTTCTGTGGATCGACCGTCTGCCGTTGACACCACGCTACACCGACGTCACCGAATATCCTCTCAGCCTGTGCCTGAAGATCGGCTTCTGCCAGTGTCTTGCCATGGTGCCTGGCGTCTCGCGCTCGGGCTCGACCATCGCCGGTGCCCTCCTGATGGGCACGGACAAGCGCTCAGCGGCGGAGTTTTCGTTCTTCCTCGCCATGCCGACCATGGCCGGGGCCTTCGCCTATGATCTCTACAAGAACCGCGATGTGCTCACCATGGACGACGCGATGATTATCGGCGTCGGCTTCGTCACGTCATTCATTGCCGGGGTTTTCGTCGTCAAGGGTCTGCTGAACTTCGTTTCCAGGCACGGCTTTGCACCGTTTGCCTGGTGGCGGATCTTTGCCGGTCTGGCCGGCTTTGCCGGATTGTATTTCTTGGGCTGATTCTGGCCTGAGTTCAGGAAGACTGGTGCGCTTGCATCAGCTCTTCCAGTTCTGCGTTCAGCTGGTCGCGCAGTTCCACGGGCTCCAGAATTTCCGCGCCCGGTCCCAGCCAGCGCACCAGCGGCAGGATCCGCACCGCGGCAACATTCGGCAAACTCAGAACGGCGTGCTCGGGGCCGTCTGCCGTCACGGTGGCGTGGCGATAATACCAGTCCTGCGCCAGCCGCTTGATCTGATCCTTGTGCATGCGGATCCGGGTGCTCGGGCCTTCCTTTTCCCAACGCCGCATGGCTTCTGACAACCAGGCACCGCCAAGCAGGCTTGAGACATGAAACTCCGGGTCGGGGCGGAAGCGAAATCCGCTGACCTCGATCTGTCGCACCCGGTCGGCCCGATAGATTTTGAACTCTCCGGTGTCGACTGAGCGGCCGGCGAGATACCACAGGTCCCGGTCAAACAGCACGCCATAAGGCTCCACATCATGCGGACGCGCCGCTGGCCGTGCCGGGTTGTGATGCTCGAAGCGCACCCGCCGGCTTTCCAGCAGCCCGATCATGAAACCGTCCAGTGCAGTTTGCCAATGCTCGGTCGGCTCCGCCTTGGTGCTGTAGTGAAAGATGTCCGCCGGCATGGGCTCGATGCCGATGACGCGCTCCGCATCGCCAAGCAAGGTCAGCACAGATTTCGGCAGGCTGGCAATCAACTTGCGCTCGGCTGCTTCCAGGTCAGCCTTCAACGGCAGCGTGCGCAAGCTGCGCACCAGCGCCAGCGCCGTCAGCAGGGCGGCGGTCTCGTTGCGGCTCAGCGCGACGGGTGGCTGTAGATAGTCCTTTGCCAGCCGATAGCCGCCTTCCGAGCCACGTTCTGCTTCCACCGGAATACCCAGCGCAATCAGCCGGTCGATGTCGCGGTAGATCGTCCGCAGGGAGACTTCAAAACGCTCAGACAGTGTTGTCGCGGTGATCAGACGTCCGCCGGTCAGAAGCAGCAGGATGGCAAGGGCGCGTTCAATCGAATTCATGGATCTGCCGAAATGCATTGCCCGTCAAAAAAACGACGGAGGGGAGAAGAAAATTCAATCTGCCCGATCATACCTGACTCTCTGCTGTCAGGTATGCCCTGCCATCTTCTCTCTATCCCCGGCAAACATCACCGCCGGCTTGAATGGGAGACGAGGAAAATGGCCTATCAGCAAACAACAGCACTGCGGTCCCAGGTTTCACTGCTCCGGCTTGTGCTGAATGTCATCCGTCACGGCGTTCTGGCGCTGCTTCTGGCAAACCGCCGCCGTCGGTCGCTTCGCGCGCTGGAAGCGCTGGATGAACGGCTGTTGAAGGACGTTGGCCTGCAACGCACCGTCAGTGGATACCAGGTGGACCTGCAGCGTGACGTCAGCAGAGTGCGAAGGTGGCAATGAGGGGCGTGACATGCGCCTGGTGCGGCTTTCGCTTGAACAACAAAAAAAGGGCGGCCACGGGCCGCCCTTGAAACGTGTCGATCGCGCGGTGCCGTCAGTCAGCGGTCAGCCGGTGAGCATCGAACTGGCCGCGCTCGCGGTAGCGCTCCAGATAGGTCGGCAGGATGGCGGCAAGGGTCTTCGGCTGGACGCCGATGCCCGCCAGGGTCAGGCCCTGGTCGCTCTTTTCCTGCGAGACCACATTATCGGAGCGCAGCAGGGTTACCTGATCCGCCGTCATCGGGGCATTCGGCAGAAGCTGCATTACCTTGCCCATCAGCGAGGCAACGTCGAACGGGATCGGCAGCAACAGGCGCTTGCGGCGGGTCACATCCAGCAAGATCTCCATGCAGTCACGGAAGGACATGACTTCCGAGCCGCCCAGCTCATAGGTTTCACCCGACTTCAATTCGCCGTCAACGGCGCGTGCAATGGCTTCCGCCACATCGCAGACGTAGACCGGCTGGAACTTCGTTTCGCCGCCACCGATCAGCGGCAGGGCCGGGGTGAAGCGGGCCATGTTGGCGAACTTGTTGAAGAAGTCATCTTCCGGGCCGAACACGATCGAGGGGCGCATGATGATGCTGTCAGGCAGGGTTTCCATCACCGCAGCTTCGCCCTGCGCCTTGGAACGGGCGTAGTCGGAAGCGGACTTCGGATCGGCGCCAATGGCTGAAACATGGGTGATGCCGGAAAGGCCTGCAGAGCGGGCGGCTTCCGCGATGGCGCGGGGGCCGAAGGCTTGCACGGCATCGAAGCTCTGCTTGCCGGAAGGCGCCAGAAGCCCGACGCAGTTGACGACGGCATCAGCACCTTGAACGGCGCGGTCGACAGACCAGCGGTAGCGCAGGTTGGCCTGCATCGGCATGACCTGGCCGGGAAGGCCCATTGTCAGCAGATACTCTGCCAGATCCGGCCGGCGCATGGCGGCACGCACACGGTAACCGCGCTTTGCCAACGCCTGCACCAGATGCCGGCCGATAAACCCGGAAGCACCGAAGACAGTAACGAGTTTTCCATTGAAAGCCTTGGACATGGGGGTTGCCTCTATCGCGTCCTGGAATCCTTGCCGGCAGAAAAGCGGCTGTATCTCTCAGTCTCTTAGCCCCTCCAGTCTCCCCTGTGAAGAGCTTCTCCACCGAGCCTGTGCATGAATGAGAAGAATCTGTCGTAATCCGATTGACAAGGTGGGGGGGCGTCCTTAAAAGCCGCTCTCACGTGCCCAGGTGGCGGAATTGGTAGACGCACTAGCTTCAGGTGCTAGCGCTCGCAAGGGCGTGGAGGTTCGAGTCCTCTCCTGGGCACCAAAATTATCTTCGAACTACCATCGAAGACCTTGTGAAAAACCGGCCTCTGGCCGGTTTTTTCGTTTTTGCCTGCTGTCTTTTCAGGGGTCGTCCATCAAGTCGCCCTCGCAGAAAAGACTGTGGCAAAACATGCTTATATAAATTGACAAGAGAGATGGCCTTGCTTAAAAGCCGCTCTCACGTGCCCAGGTGGCGGAATTGGTAGACGCACTAGCTTCAGGTGCTAGCGCTCGCAAGGGCGTGGAGGTTCGAGTCCTCTCCTGGGCACCAAAATTATCTTCGAACTACCATCGAAGACATCGAAAAACCGGCCTCTCATGGCCGGTTTTTTCGTTTCTGCAGCAGCTTGCACAGAAGTTCCCGGCGCCGCGCGGAACAACGTCTTCAAACACACGCCTTAATTTCATCTTTTTGTACAAGGACACTGAATTAACTTGCGATTTTCTTCAGGGGCATGTTTGGATAACAACAGTTCTGGGGCATGGCCTTATGCCAAAGCTCTGACGGAGATAAAATGTACCGGCTGATTTCACCGCTGGTGTTTTCCCTTGTGGTGGCCATCGGCCTCGGGGCGACCCTTTCCTACAATGAAAATCTGCGTTTGGCCGAAGAGGCCCGGTTTAAAAGCTATGCTCAGGAAGCAGCGCTTCGCATCGTTGCGCGCACTGAGCAGCATGTCTCTCTGCTGCAATCCACCAAGGCACTCTATACCGCCTTCAAGGAGGACGTCAGTCCCGACGCATTCCGGGCATTTGCCGCCGGGCTTGATCTGAGCGGCCGCTATCGCGGTGTCCAGGGGATCGGGTTTGCCCGGGTTGTTCCCGCAGGTTCGGAGCCGGAGATCGAGGCGGAGCTTGCCAGCACCTACGGCATCGAGCGTACAGTCTGGCCCGAAGCATCTGGCGCCTTGCGCACCGCCATCGTCCTGCTCGAGCCATCATCAGAGCGCAACCGCGCCGCCTTGGGTTTTGACATGGCCAGCGAGCCACGTCGCCTTGAAGCCATGGAAAAGGCCATCGAGTCAGGAGAAGCTGTTGCCACGTCGCCGGTCCTGCTGGTGCAGGAGATCACCGACGAAAAACAGGCTGGCTTTCTTGTCTATCTGCCCTGGTACAAATCGGTGGAGCTGGAGGTCCAGGCGGACGGTGATGTGACCCGAACCGAAGGCGGTGGTCTGGGTCAGGCGATCAATGCGCCGCAGGGGGCCGACGGTCTGGAAGTGGCGGGGTTCATCTATGCGCCATTCCGCGCCGGAGATCTGCATGAGGCCGCTCTGAAATCCAGTGGCATCTTGCCTGTGGTGCTGGAAACCTCCGATGTCACCGGAGGCGAGGTTCTGCCGCTGTATCGCTCGGCCGGCTATGAGGCGATTGCCAAGCGCGAGCGCATGTCAGCCGAAGTGACAGCCCCTGTTGCCGGACGGCAGTGGAAGTTTACCATCTATCCGGCGGCCCAGTTTGCAGATCCTGCGACCTATTATCCGGTTTATGGCATGGGGATTGCCGTTGTCCTTCTGGGGTTCTGTGCGGCGGCCATGAGCCACGCCCAGTTTCGCGCAGTGATGAATGCCCGGGCTCTGGTCAAGGCGGATCGGCGCAGCCTGGAGGAAAAAGACTTGATGCTTCAGGAAATGAAGCATCGCTTGAAGAATGCCATCGCCCGGATCAGCGCCATGGCGCGTCAGGCGGCGGCCCGGTCAGACAATCTGGAAGATTTTTCGCAGTCCTTTCAGGGGCGTCTGTTGGCCATGGCCAATGCCCAGGACATGCTGACTCGCTCGCAATGGTCGAAAGCCCGCCTGCAGGAACTTCTGACTTCGGAGCTGTCACAGGTTCTGGGCGACGAGATCGCCGCAGAAGCAACGAAGGGCCCTGATGTCGAAGTCAATGAGAAGGCGGCGCAAGCCTTGGGGCTGGTGTTCCACGAACTGGCCACCAATGCCCTGAAATACGGCGGTGTCACCGGGCCGGATGGCGATCTGTCGGTCTCCTGGTCGTTTGAAGGCAAGGGCGCCAATCGGCTGCTGAAGATCGACTGGCACGAGACACGCGAAACGGGACCGGTTCCCGAAAGCGCCCGCCAGGGCTTTGGCTCGCGCCTGATCCAGCTGAATGTGACGCACGAGCTGTCTGGCAAGATGAACCGCGAGATCACCGAAACGGCGACACGGATCGTCCTGACCCTGCCAGCCAAGACGGTTCTTTGACGTCACGTCATCCTGAGGTTGAGGGCGCTTGGCCGTGGCGCAGTTTCGACACCACAATCTGTGTCTTTGCTTGCTTAGGGCCAGCGCATGTTCTACCTCAACCGGATGATCAGATAACAGGTCCGGCATCGCAACGAACTGTCGGACGTTTTGCGACTGGAGCCCGCCTGCCTCATGACCATCCGCTGTCACAAGAACGATCTGCCGGACCTCTCCAACTATCAGTCCGTCGATGCGATTGCCGTCGACACCGAAACGCTGGGCCTCAACCCGCATCGAGACCGGCTGTGCGTGGTGCAGATCTCACCTGGAGACGGCACAGCCGATGTGGTTCAGATCGAGCGCGGACAGGAAGTGGCTCCCAACCTCCAGGCCCTGTTCAGTGATCCGGACATCACCAAGATCTTTCATTTCGCCCGGTTTGATGTGGCGGTTCTCTTTCAGTACCTCGACATCGACGTGAACCCGATCTGGTGCACCAAGATCGCCTCCAAGCTGGCGCGCACCTACACGGATCGTCATGGGCTGAAGGACAATCTGCGCGAGCTGGTGAGTGTTGAAGTCTCCAAGCACCAACAGAGTTCCGACTGGGCTGCAGAGCAGCTTTCCGATGCGCAGATTGCCTATGCGGCGTCCGATGTGCTGCATCTGCATGCGCTGAAAGCCAGGCTGGAAGCCATGCTGGAACGCGAAGACCGTCTGGAGTTGGCAGAGAATTGCTTCAACTTCCTGCCGACACGCGCAGCGCTGGATCTTATCGGCTGGGAGGAAACCGATATCTTCGCCCACTCGTAATAGTGGGGGAGCGGCCCTATATCCGCTTCCAGAACGTTTGTCGGCGGGAAATCATCATCATGATGGCTATGGCATCAACAGCAGCAGCTCGGGCCGGCGGTTTGTCGCGGGTTCAACGCAAGGCCCGGCGCCACAGCCGTCTGGTCAGGGTCTTTCGTATCCTGTTGCCGCTGCTCGGCCTTGGCATTTTGGTCGGCATGGGCGTGCTCATCGCCATTTTCAATTATCTGTCTAATCTCGGCATCGACAATATCAGCCTGTCCAGTGACGGCCTGGTGATGCACCAGCCGGAGCTCTCCGGTCATGACGGCGATCGCTCCTACAAGGTCTCCGCCGTGCGGGCCGTGCAGCGTCTGAGCGATCCACGCATCATCGATCTGCAGACGATCCATGCGCAGATCGTCCTCAGCAAGGATCAGAATGCGCAAATCACCGCGCTGAAGGGCACCTATGACAACGGTGCGGAAACCCTTTCCATGTATGACGGTCTGCAAATTGAATGGTCAGAAGGCTATACGGTCGATATGAGCGATGTGATGATCGATCTGAAGTCCGGGGCCTTGAAAACGTCTGATCCGATTACAATTCGATCAGACAAGGGTCAGATACGGGCCGGGAAACTCGACTATGATCAGGACAATGGTGTCGTCCGCTTCACGGATGGTATCCAGATGGTGCTGAATCCGTCCGCTCAGGAGAAGGTACAAAAATGAAGCTGTTTCGCATAGCAGTCATCGCGGTGGCTCTCCTGGCAGGTGCCGCCGCGCCCGCCATGGCACAAACATTCTCCAATGCCTTCGCAGGGTTCGGCTCCGACACAAAAGAACCGATCCAGATTGAAGCCGAGAGCCTGGCCGTTGAGGACAAGTCCAACAGCGCTACCTTCACCGGCAACGTGGTCGTCACCCAGGGCGATGCCCAGCTGAAGACCCAGCATCTGGTGGTGTTTTATGCCGGCTCGGCGACGGCCGATGTGCAGCAGAGCATCTCGCGTCTCGAAGCGCGGGGCCGGGTTTATATTTCTTCCGAGGATCAGACCGCGACCGGCGATGAGGCCAGCTTCGACATGGACCGGCAGAGTATGGTGATGACCGGCAAGGAAGTGGTGCTCAGCCAGGGCGCCAATGTTGTTGTTGGAAATCGGCTGACGGTTGATCTGAAAACCGGCAAGGCCAATCTGCAGGCGCCGCAAAGCGGCCGCGTGAAGGTGCTGATCCAGCCACGTAGCTCGACCGGCAACTGAGGCGACGGACGCTTCTCCACTCGACAGGTTCCTCGGGCCGCACTAAAAATGCGTGCTTCGGGGGCTGTTTTCCAGCCCTGGGCATCTGGGCGCCACGGCAACGGCAGTCACTGCCGACACCACATAAGGACTGGGGCACAGGTGAAGCTTTTTTCCTTTCCCTCCAATGGCAGCGATACCGGCACTGCGGATGCGGATGCCCCGGAGCCTTTGGCGTCGTCGACGGCAGGCCAGGGAGCCCTGGTGGTTGATGGTATCGGCAAGACCTTTGGCCGCCGCCAGGTCGTCAAATACGCCAGCCTGTCGGTGCGTCCGGGCGAATCGGTCGGCTTGCTCGGCCCCAATGGCGCCGGCAAGACCACAACCTTCTATATGATCACCGGCCTCATTCGGCCGGATCAGGGGCGCATTACCCTTGATGACTTCGACATCACGACGATGCCGATGTATCGCCGCGCGCGGCTGGGCATTGGCTATCTGCCTCAGGAAGCTTCGATCTTTCGCGGCTTGACCGTGGAAGAAAACATTCGCGCCGTGCTGGAGGTGATCGAGCCGAGCCGCAAGAAGCGCCAGCAACAGCTGGATGAACTTCTGGAGGAATTCGGCCTGACCCATCTGCGCAAGTCGCCCTCCATCGCCTTGTCGGGTGGTGAGCGTCGACGCGTCGAGATTGCCCGTGCTCTGGCCAGTCAACCGGCTTTCATGTTGCTGGATGAACCTTTCGCCGGTATCGATCCGATTGCCGTCGGGGATATTCAGCAGCTTGTTCGCCATCTCACCCAGCGTGGCATCGGCGTGTTGATCACCGACCATAATGTCAGGGAAACACTGGGTCTGATCGACCGGGCTTACATCATTGCCTCCGGTGAAGTGCTCACCGAAGGACGGCCAGATGAAATCGTCGCCAACCCGGATGTTCGCCGATTGTATCTGGGAGAACAATTTACGCTTTGATGACAGGTCCAAGGGTAGGTTATAAGCAAGAAGCGGACCAACCCAGACCAGCAAGGCGATTCTTCAGGTAGATGGCACTTTCTCCCAAGCTTGAGATGCGACACAGTCAGTCGCTGATAATGACGCCGCAGCTGATGCAGGCGATCAAGCTGTTGCAACTGTCCAATCTCGACCTCACCGCCTATGTCGATGCGGAGCTGGAGCGCAATCCGCTGCTGGAAAAGGGCACCAGCGAGGGCGACGGGCCGGGTGAACCGGTTCACGAAGCCACGGACAACGACTTTTCCGGCGATGGATCTGACAGCGGCTCCCCGTCCGATAGTGATGGCGGAACGTTTGAGTCATCGGCAGAGGATTGGCTGCAGAAGGACCTGCAGCCGGGTTCCGAGCAGATCGCCGGCAACATGGACGCGGATCTCGGCAATGTCTTTCCTGACGATCCCGGTATTTCGGCCAACGAAAGCAACACCCGCCTGACCAGCGAAGGCGATGCCTTCAAGTCGAGCAGCACGTCTTCATCCTCGGGTGAAAGCTATAATCTGGAGGCCTTCGTCGCCCAGGATGAGACCCTGACGGGAATGCTCGAAGAGCAGATGCACCTCGTCATCAGCGACCCGGTCGACAAGATCATTGCCCAACATCTGATCAATTCTCTCGACGAGAGCGGCTATCTTCTGATCGACATGGAAGAGGCCGCCGAACTTTTCGGGGTGGAGGAGGCTCGTGTCGAGGCGGTTCTGGTGATCCTGCAGACCTTCGAGCCGGCTGGAATGTTTGCCAGATCTCTGGCTGAGTGCCTGGGTCTTCAGTTGAAGGACAGGAACCGCTTCGATCCTGCGATGGAAGCGCTGCTCGACAATCTTGAGCTGCTCGGCCGGTATGAGTATGCCGCCTTGCGCCGGGTCTGCGGTGTCGATGAGGAAGATCTCGAAGAGATGATTGCCGAGATCAAGGCGCTCGATCCACGCCCTGGACGCATGTTCGGTGGCGCACCTCTCCAACCGATGGTGCCCGACGTTCTGGTACGCCAGGCAAGCGACGGCAGCTGGGCGATCGAGCTGAATGCCGACACCCTGCCCAAGGTGCTTGTCAACCAGACTTATTATGCCCGCGTGGCGACCACCGCCCGCAAAGAGGGCGAAAAGGAATATCTGACGGATTGTCTGCAGACCGCCAACTGGCTGGTAAAGAGCCTCGACCAGCGGGCCAAGACCATCTTGAAGGTGTCCAGTGAGATCGTCCGCCAGCAGGATGGCTTCCTCACCTACGGTATTGCCCACCTTCGTCCGCTCAATCTGAAGACGGTTGCCGACGCCGTCGGGATGCACGAAAGCACCATCAGCCGGGTCACGTCGAACAAGTACATGATGACCCCGCGTGGCATCTTCGAGCTGAAGTATTTCTTCTCCTCCGCAATCTCTGCAACGGTTGGGGGAGGTGATGCTCATTCGGCCGAATCCGTGCGTCATCGCATTCGCCAGATGATCGACGGGGAATCGTCGGATGCCATTCTTTCTGATGACACGATTGTTAAAATCTTAAAAGAAGACGGCGTGGACATCGCGCGACGCACGGTTGCGAAATATCGCGAAGCAATGCACATCCCGTCGTCGGTGCAGCGCCGTCGCGAAAAACGCGCCCGTCGATAACTTCAGCAAAACCAGTGCCTTGAAGCGATCTTTAGCAGGTTCTTTTGGCCTGAGGCGCGGCTTTGGCCGAATCAATTCTCAACAGGCAAACGCGCGAAATCGGGCGATGCGTTGACAGCCGCCCAGACTCTCGCGTATAGGCTCGCCCGCAAGTGATGACAGACGAGGGGATGGCGCTTCGGCGCTGAGTGGTCCATTCTGTAGGCTTGAGGCACGGCCTGTCTCAAGCGCCGGATTACCCGGCGGCCTTTTGGTCCTAACGAGAATAAGAGGTCCCCATGACTTTGCGGATTTCGGGAAAAAACGTCGACGTAGGAGAAGCCCTGCGGACGCATGTGACCGATCGTATTGCGGATGCTTTGTCGAAATATTTCGATGGAGGGTTCGACGGCCACGTCACTGTGAGTCGCGAAGGTGCAGGTTTTAAATCGGAATGTATTCTACGTCTCGATACCGGCATCGTACTTCAGGCATCAGCGCAGGACCACGATCCCCGACCCAGCTTCGATCAGGCTGCGGACAAGATCGAGAAGCGTCTGCGTCGATACAAACGCAAGCTGAAGGACCACCATTTGCATAACGGCAACGGTCGTGATGCGATGGATGCAGCGTCCTACGTGCTGGCATCGACTGAGGAAGAGGAAGAGTTGCCGGCGGACTTCAATCCGTTGGTGATTGCCGAAACCTCGGCAAAGGTTCGTACCCTAACCGTGGGCATGGCCGTCATGGAGTTGGATCTCACCGAAGCACCGGTGGTTCTGTTCAAGAATGCGGCGAATGGTGGCGTGAATGTCGTTTATCGCCGTCCCGACGGGAATGTCGGCTGGATAGACCCAGCGTT
The DNA here is from genome assembly GCF_017313085.1 of Roseibium limicola. Taxonomy (GTDB): domain Bacteria; phylum Pseudomonadota; class Alphaproteobacteria; order Rhizobiales; family Stappiaceae; genus Roseibium; species Roseibium limicola. The sequence goes on from NZ_JAFLNF010000004.1 coordinate 64,633, forward strand.
GTTGGCGGAACAGACAGCCAATTAAAGAAACTGGTACCGGTTTTGCTTGCATGGGATCTGCGGCCCGAAGCAAGGCAACATGATTTATCAGGCAAATCCGGTACCTGTAAGTTGTAGGCATGAATGATGGATCTGAGTGATCTTATTACGAAAGAGGCAGTGGTTGCCGGGCTGAAGGCCAAGAGCAAGAAGCAGGCAATTCAGGAAATGGCCTGCAAGGCTGCAGAAATAACCGGCCTCTCGGAGCGTGAGATTTTCGATACGCTGCTTCAGCGCGAAAGACTTGGGTCCACTGGTGTGGGGCATGGCATCGCCATTCCGCATGGCAAGCTGACCCGCCTCGACAAGCTCATCGGTTTTTTCGCACGCCTGGACAAGCCGGTCGACTTCGATGCGCTGGATGATCAGCCGGTGGACCTGGTGTTTCTGCTGTTGGCGCCGGAAGGTGCCGGTGCAGACCATTTGAAGGCGCTGGCCCGAATTGCCAGGCAGCTGCGTGACAGTGCGGTTGTGCAAGGACTGCGCAACACCACCGACCCGGCTGATATGTACACTTTGCTGACTCAGCCGCTGGCGTCGTCCAACGCAGCCTGACCAGCGGTGCGTCCCGGTGGATGGACAAGGCACAAGAATTTCAAAGCCCGGCCCCGGTGGTCGGGTTTTTTCGTTCAGGAGCGCGTGGTGAAGATCGCCATCAAGGCGTCACAGGTGGCTTCAGCGTCCGGCAGAACGGCCTGTGCCGGCTCCGCAGGGCGTGACACCATCAGCATGGGGATCTGCAAGGCACGGGCCGCGGCAATTTTCTGGTAGGCACCATCGCCGCCACTGTTCTTGGTCACCATGTGGGTGATGCCGGCGTCTCTTAACAGCTGCAACTCTGCCGTCATGCTGCGCGCCGGGCGTCCCTCGATCCATCTCCAGCCCTCGGGAATGGGGAAGTCGGCAGGCTCGATGCTGCGGAACAACGCTGGCAGATGGGCGGCTTTGGAAAAGATCTGCCGCAGCTCCTGACGGCCAAGCGCGAGAAACGGACGACAGCTCGCTGGCAGTGCTTCCAGCGCGGCGGCAGAATTGGCGCAGTCGGTCCAGTCATCGCCTTGCATTGGCGCCCACGCAGGACGCAACAGGCGCAGCAGAGGTATGCCTGTTGCGCTTGACGCGGCCTGAGCATTGGCGCTGATGCTGGCCGCAAACGGATGCGTGGCATCCACCAGCGCGGTGATCTTCCGACTGAGCAGATAATCGGCCAAGCCCTCCGCCCCGCCGAAGCCGCCAACGCGGATTTCGCAGGACGTTTCCGGCAAATCGCGAACGGCCCCGGCAAATGACAGGATGACCTGGTCCGGTGCAGGCGCGCGCGCCTGTAACAGAAGCGCCAGCTGGCGCGCCTCCGGTGTACCACCGAGGATCAGAATGCGCGCGTCAGTCGTCAAAGCCGACCTCGCCGGTCACACGGCCCTGACGATCGACAATCAAGACTTCCACCTCAATGGGCGCCCCGCGCAGGATCTCCAGCACAGCTTGTTTTGCGGCATGCGCCAGAGGCGTGCTCAGGTCGAGGTCTGCCTGTAGCGAAAGGTCCAGCACCTCTTTCGCCGTGTTTGCGGTGACGCAGCCCTCCAGCAGGCCCTGAGGCGCTTGCATGTCGCGCAAAAGGTCCTGCAGAAAGCTGAAGTCGACCTGGCTGCGGGCGGAGTGCAGATCGAGCGCCCCTTGCGCCAGTTTGGTGAACTTGGCAAAGCCTCCGGCCAACGTCAGCCGGGGCACCGGATGCTCGCGCAGGTATTTCAGCAGGCCACCGGCAAAATCTCCCATGTCGAGAAAGGCAACCTCATCCAGATCGTAGCGCGCGCGCACGGCGTCTTCAGAGGTTGCTCCGGTCGCGCCCACCACATGGGTAAGGTTGGCGGCGCGGGCCACGTCAACGCCCCTGTGGATCGAGGCGATCCACGAGGCGCAAGAAAACGGCCGGACAATCCCTGTCGTCCCCAGAACCGACAGACCGCCGAGGATGCCGAGGCGGGGATTCATGGTCTTCAGCGCCAGCGCTTCACCTTCATCAATGGAAATGGTGATCTCCACGTCGGCAGCGGCACCTGTCGCCTGTGCAACTTCCGCCATAGCGGTGCGCATCATCTGCCGCGGCACCGGGTTGATCGCGGGCTCGCCGGGTGGAATGGGAAGTCCGGGCCGTGTCACTGTTCCCACGCCATGCCCAGCCTTGAACAGAACGCCCGACCCTGGTGGCAGCCTGCGCACGCTGGCGCGCACCAGAGCACCGTGGGTCACGTCCGGATCATCGCCCGCATCCTTGATGATGGCAGCCTCTGCGGTGTCATCGGAAAGGGTGTGATGGGCGAGGGCGAAATGGGTGGTTCCACCCTTGGGGAGAGAGATTTCCACAGGGTCTGGAAAACGCTGCGTCAGAAGAGCGAAGTAAGCTGCTTTTGCAGCCCCTGTCGCACAAGCGCCGGTGGTCCACCCCCGTCTCAACTCTGCCGTCTGTCGTCGTTCCATGCGCCGTTTATAACCGAGAAATTTCCGGCGCCACGCTCTTTTCGCGTGCTCTGCGCGGGATAGATCGTCTCATCGGGTGGAAGAAGGCTTGGCGCGAGCTCAAGGGAGGTCTAAAAATCCTTATGACCTCAGAAGATATCATACCCACCGCACCCACCGGTTTGCCTTCTCTGGAGCCCGGCTGGGTCTGGCTGACCGGCGCCGGCCCAGGCGATCCGGGTCTGTTGACGCTGAATGCCTTGAACGGGCTGCGCCAGGCGGATGTAGTCGTCTATGATGCGCTGGTCGATGAAAGCATTCTGGAGTGGGCAAAGCCCGGTGCAATCAAGGACTTCGCGGGCAAGCGCGGGGGCAAGCCCAGCCCCAAGCAGCGCGACATCACGCTGAAGCTGATTGACTACGCCAAGGAGGGCAAGCGGGTTCTGCGCTTGAAGGGCGGCGACCCTTTCGTCTTCGGCCGGGGCGGTGAAGAAGCGCTGGGTCTGGTTGCCGCCGGGGTGCCGTTCCGCATCGTGCCCGGTGTGACCGCAGGCATTGGCGGCTTGGCTTATGCCGGCATTCCCGCGACGCACCGCGATTGCAATCAGGTGGTGACCTTCCTGACCGGCCATGATCACACCGGCCTGATGCCCGGGGCCATCAATTGGGATGGCGTGGCCAAGGGCTCGCAGGTTCTGATCATGTATATGGCTATGAAGCATCTGGGGTCCATTGCCGGCAAACTGATCGAAGCAGGTCGCCCTGTGGATGAACCTGTGGGTATCGTGTGCAATGCGTCCTTAGCTGGACAGCAGGTGCTCGAAACCACTCTTGGACGCTGCGTCGAGGATGCAGCAGACGCGGGCCTGCAGCCACCGGCTATTGTTTGCGTCGGCGAAGTTGTCCGCCTGCGTGCTGGCCTGGATTGGCTCGGCGCCCTCGATGGCAAGGTGTTGGTCTCCGATCCGCTGAACCTGCGCGACGCAGCCAAAACCACCGCATGATGTCCGTTGCCCCGAATGCCCCAAAAGGTCTGCTGATCGCTGCGCCGCATTCGGGGGCGGGCAAGACGACAGTGACCCTGGCGCTTCTGCGCGCGCTGAAGAACAAGGGCTGCGCGGTTACCAGTGCCAAGTCGGGCCCGGACTACATTGACCCGAAGTTCCACGAAGCCGCCTGCGGAACGCCTTGCGTCAATCTCGATGCCTTCGCCATGTCAGGGCAACAACTTCGGCATCTGGCTGGCGTTCAGGCCGAAAATGCTCAGCTGCTGATTGTCGAAGGGGCGATGGGACTGTTTGATGGCGCGGCCAATGGCACTGGGTCGGCTGCCGATCTGGCGGCCTGTCTCGGCGTGCCGGTGGTTCTGGTGGTGGATTGCGCCCGTCAGTCTCAATCCGTCGCCGCTCTGGTGTCCGGCTTTGCCAATTTCAGACCGGATGTGAAAGTCGCCGGGCTTGTGCTCAACCGGGTCGGCAGTGCCCGTCATGAGGCGATGCTTCGCAAGGCATTGTTGCCGTTGAATATTCCCGTGGTCGGTGCCCTGCCGCGCGACGAGGCCCTGCATCTTCCGGATCGCCATCTCGGGCTGGTGCAAGCCTCGGAACATGGGGACCTTGAGCGCTTTCTTGAGACGGCAGCAGAGCGGGTGAGAGAATGTCTCGACCTTGATCTGCTCGATAAACTTGCGACGCCGCTGGCGCTTGCAGGCCGAGCCGAACCGAAGCTCCTGCTGCCACCGCCTGCTCAACGTATCGCAATTGCCCGGGATCAGGCTTTTGCCTTTTGCTATCCGCATCTTCTGGACGATTGGCGGCGCGCGGGCGCAGCGCTGAGTTTCTTCTCGCCCCTGGCGGATGAAGCGCCAGAGGAAAATGCAGAAAGCGTTTATCTGCCAGGTGGTTATCCCGAACTCTATGCCGGTCCATTGGTGTCTGCCGAGACTTTTCGAAGTGGCATGATGGCAGCCGCTGAGCGCGGCGCGCTCATCTACGGGGAGTGCGGTGGCTACATGACCCTGGGCGAAGCTCTGATCGATGCTGACGGCGGGTCCCACCCGATGCTGGGACTCCTGCCGCTGGTGACAAGCTTTGCAGCGCGCAAGCGCCACCTTGGCTACCGGGTTCTGACTCCCCTGAACCTGGACGTTTGGCCGGGCCTTGCTGGCAAGCCTCTGATGGGGCATGAGTTTCACTATGCCAGCATCATCTCGGAAGGCCCGGCAGAGCGGCTTTTCTCCGCAACGGATGCGGAAGGTACGGCCATGCCCGACATGGGCCTGCGCTGTGGCCGGGTCATGGGCTCCTTTGCCCATGTGATCTGTCAGGGTGTCTAATTTGTAGCCGCTCTGTTACAAATAATCTCGGAACTATTATCTTTCCTCAAATGTTCTTGGTTTGAGTCTTCGGAGGCGATGTATTTCTATTCATTTCCGAGTATTTCCAGGATGATTACTGAGGAAAATTCAAGTATGACTTTCAGAAAGATTGCCGTTTCAGCGGTTCTGGCGTTGTCTCTCGCTGTCCCCGCCACGTCGTCTGCTTTTGCTGCGGGGTCCAAGCCTGATTGCCACAAGCAGGGTGAATGCCGGGATCAGAAGGGCCACGCTTCCAAGCAGGCTCCTCGGAAGCAGGACACCAAGGCCCAGCACACCAACAAGGACCACAAGAAGGATGCGAAGCAGCAGCAACACGCCAACTGGCATCGCAAGGGCGGCAAGATGCCGAACTCCGCGAAGTGGTCCAAGGTTGACTACCGCAAGCATGGCCTGAAAAAGCCGCCGCAGAACCATCGCTGGGTGCGCTACAACAATGAATATGTGCTGATCGCCATCGGCAGCGGCGTGATCGCCAGCATCATTGCCGCCAACAACTGATGCTCTGATTTGACCACGGTCATTTTTCGTTTCTGAAAATGACCGTGGTCATTTGAATGCCGTCAGGCCTTCTTTTTCGGCCGCAGCACATGCACGTGTTCGGCGTCGTAGAGGGCGCTGTCGCGGAAGTCCGCAGCGGGCTTCAGAGCGTGGCCGACGAAGATCAGCGCGGTGCGGGTGATCTTCGATTTGCGGACCTTGCTGGCAATGTCGGACAGCGTGCCATGGATGAACGACTGATCCGGCCACCCGACCCGGTAAGCAACGATCACCGGGCACTCTGCTCCGTACAGCGGCGTCAGCTTGCGCTCGATCTCGCGTAGATTTCGGATCGACAGGTGAATGGCCAGCGTTGCACCGCTTTTGCCCAGCGTTTCCAGGTCCTCGTTGTTCGGCATCGCCGAGCTTTGCATCGTGGTGCGTGTGACGATGACGGTCTGCGCGACTTCCGGGATCGTCAGCTCCATCTTCAGTGCAGCCGCCGCTGCTGCAAAGGCCGGAACCCCCGGCACAACCTCATACGGAATTTCCAGTCGGTCCAGCCGACGCATTTGTTCTGCCGTCGCGCCGTAGATCGACGGATCCCCGGAATGCACCCGGGCAACGTCCTGCCCCGCAGCATGAGCCAACTCGATTTCCGCAATGATCTCATCAAGGTGCATGGGTGCGGTGTCGATCACCTTAGCATCGTCCGGGGCCGCCTCGACGATCTGTTCCGGCACGAGGGAACCTGCATAAAGACAGACCGGACAGGCCTGAATGAGCTTCAGGCCGCGCACGGTGATCAGATCCGGGTCGCCGGGACCGGCGCCGATGAAATAAACGGTCATGCCGGGTCTCCTTCAGAGGTTGTGTCTGGGGCGGTCTCTGGCGCGTCGATCCGCTTGGCATAGCCGCGCGGGGTAAAGACGTAAGGTTTTCCGTCGCCGCGCAGGCCAGCCTTGGAATTGGACGAGCCGACGAGAACGGTGGTCAGCATGTCGACCTCATCGACAGTCAGGGCTTCCAGCGTGGTCACCCGGACGATTTCTTCCGGACGGCCAAGGTTGATTCCCAGAACGACCGGCGTGTCTTTCGGGCGATGTTGCAGCAGGATTTCGCGCGCTGCGGCCAATTGTGTGCGGCGGCGCTTGGAAACCGGGTTGTAGAAGGCAATGACGAAATCGCCTTCCGCCGCAGCTTTCAGCCGTTTTTCAATCGCCTCCCACGGGGTCAGCAGATCCGACAGGGAGATGGCACAGAAGTCATGACCCAGCGGCGCACCGATGCGCGCAGAGGCTGCCTGGAGTGCCGAAATGCCCGGTGCGTTGACGATCTCCACCCGCTTGGCGGCATCCGTTGCCCCGCCGTTGTCCGTGTCTCGGTCAATCAGCTCATAGACCAGGGCGCCCATGGCGTAAATGCCTGCGTCGCCTGAACAAATCAGCGCGACGTTACGGCCTTCACCGGCCAGTTCCAGCGCGAACCGCACGCGCTCCTGCTCTTCGCCGAGCTTGAAATTGTGGTGGGTCTTGGCGGTGATGTGCGGGCGAACGATGTCCAGATAGAGCGAATAGCCGACCACGTCTTCCGCCTGTGCCAGCAGCCGCGTTGCCTCAGGCGAGCGCCAGTCGTCCTGTCCCGGCCCCAGGCTGACGACGGAGAGCTTTCCACGGGCGCGACCGATGGTGGCCGGGTCCACCGGTACGGATGCGCGGGCGATCGCCACCGTCGCATTGGCGGTCTTGTGCTTTTCCAGCACCAGCGCGCCCTCTGCCCCAACGCCGGCCAGGGCAGCGCCTTCCGACACCCCGTGGCAGCCGACTTCGGTAAACACCACATCGGACGGATTTTTCAGCCGTGGGGTTTCCTGTTCCAGACGCTCCGCCGTGAACACCCGGAACGGAACACCAAGATGGTCTGCCACTGCCGACATGGCCGCTTCATCGGCCTTCAGATCCAGGCTGGCAACGCAGGCCACCGCGCCCTGGGCAACATTGGCCTGGTCAAGGCATTGATCTACAAGATCAATCAGCTCCCTCGCATCGCAGCCGCGGGCGCATCCCAGCCCGAGAACATGGGTCCGCGGATGGAACACCAGTTCCGTCGGCGAGCCTTTTGACGGTTGCTCGCTGACTGTGATCTTCAGGCTTGCATCGGTGGCCTGAGAGAGATTGGCGCTTGCGAGCCATGGCGCAGAGCCATTGATGGTGATGCTGGCGCCCGAAAGCAGTTCCGCCATCACCGGCTTGGCGTCTTCCGGGTTGGCCAGCGTCCAGCCTTGTGGCGGCTGATCCAGTGCGATGCCGAGGGCCGTATCACCGGCCGTTGTCACCGCCGCATGACCCTCGAGGACACGGGCAAGCGCGCGCGCCAGATCATTGCCGCCATGATGGCCGCCGATCAGCGGCACCACGCTGGCGCCATCTTCGGAGACCGCAAGGACCGGCGGTTCCTTGCGCTTGTCGCTGAGCAGCGGAGCGAGGGACCGGATCAGAATGCCGCTGGCGCAGATGCCGATGATCGGATGACCGGCTTTGAACAGCTGCTGCAGGTGGGCGATGGTCTCATTGAACAGGGTATCCGCATCCCGGATACGCCCGGCCAGCCCGTGCAGGACAGCGCCGGGGACGGCGGCCTCCAGCTTGCGGGCCGTGTCGAGACCAGCCTCGTTCAGAACGACGATGATGGGGGCAGCGTCCACGCTTCGTCTCCCTTGTAAATCAGGATCATGGAAAAATACGGCGCGGCATCGTCAGCAACGTCTTCCAGCCGCAGAACCTTCTGGCTCGGTAGGCTGGCGCGTTCGACGTATCCGGCACGATCGAGCAGGTTCATGTCTTGCAACAGCGCCTTGAGGCGCGGCAGGTGACGACCGACCTTCATGATCGCCAGCGCCTGGGCACTGTCGATATGGGCACGGATCGCTTCGTCGGGCAGGGGCCCGGGAATGATCGTCATCACATCGTTGCGGCTGGTCAGCGGTCGTTGCAGCCGCGACGCACAAGCCGTCAGCGAGGTGACCCCGGGGATGACCTCGCACGTGAAGCGCTCTGACAACCGCTCAAACAGATACATGAAGGAGCCGTAGAAGAACGGGTCGCCCTCGCACAGCACGACGACATCCTCGCCGGTCTCCAGTTCCGCGGCGATGGTTTTGGCGGCCTCATCGTAGATCTGTTTGGCCGGAAACCGGTCGACCCGCATGGGAACAACCATCGGGATTTCCCGCGCATCCTTGGAAATGACATCGGTCGCGATCGAACGGGCGAAACTCTCGCCCGTATCCGGTGCGGGATAGGCGACCACACGCGCCGAAGAGATCAGCCGGTGCGCCTTCAGGGTCATCAGCTCCGGGTCGCCCGGGCCAAGACCGACGCCATACAGAACCCCGCTCATGCGATGTCTCCATGCGGCTTGGTCAGGCTCCACTGGGTCACCGGCATGAAGGGGCGCCATCCGGTCAGTCCGCCCACCTTGTCGGCGCGCTGGATAGTCAGGCGGATCAGATCGCCGCCGTGGGTTTGATGCGCGCTCAACAGCACGGCTTCTCCTTCCAGGGTCACCGCATTGGCGACCAGACGCCCGCCCGGCTTCAGGCGCGACAGGCAGGTGGCAACAAGCGTCGGGGTGGTCAGTCCACCGCCGATGAAGATGGCGTCCGGGTCGGGCAGGTTCGTCAGCCCATCCGGCGCGGTTGCATCCACCAGTTTGAGCGCCGGAGTGCCCAGCGCCAGGGCGTTTTCCGCCGCCATGGCCCGGCGCTCAGTGTGGGGCTCCAGACCAATGGCGCTGGTCTGCTCTGCAGCGCGCAGCCATTCGATACCAATCGATCCGCAGCCGGCGCCGACATCCCAGAGAAGCTGGCCGGGCATCGGCTGCAAGGCGCTCATGGTGACGGAGCGGACTTCGCGCTTGGTCATCTTGCCGTCGTGACGGAAAGCGCTGTCGGGCAGCCCCGGCACCCGCGCAAAGGCTTTTGCATCGGGGCCTGGCAAAAGCTCGATGGCCAGGGTGTTGAAGTCGGCACAGGCCTCGCGCCACTCAGCCGCAGTGGCTGAGCAAAGCCGCTCCTGCGCACCCCCCATATGCTCCATCAGGGTCATGCGGGAGGGGCCAAAGCCTGCATCGGTGAGCCGTCGCGCGACCTTGCCCGGCGTCTCGCCATTGCTGGTCAGCGCAAGGATCTTGCGGCCCGGTTGCAGGTAACCGTTCAGGGTTTCCAGGGCGCGCCCATGCAAGGACAGGCAGGTCACGTCCTGCAGCGGCCAGTGCATCCGGGCGCTCGCCAGCTGAAAGGCGGAAGGCGACGGCAGCACAAGCATTTCTTCAGGTGAAACATGGGCAGCAAGCGCCGACCCGATGCCGTACCACTGTGGGTCGCCGGTGGCGAGAATGGCCGTCGGCGTGCCTTTCAAGGCGGCGAGGTCCGAATAGACCGATGCGAAAGGCGATGGCCACTGCCGGGCCTCTCCGGTGATCTCGGCACCGCACAGCTCGAAATGCCGCGCCCCGCCGTAAACCACCTTCGCCTGCGCCAGCGTATCCCGCGCCGCAGGCGACAAGACTCGATCCTCGCCCATGCCGATCAGTGTCAGCCACGCTGCGGTCATAGGGCAGCTCCCTTTTCAGATACGCTCTCCTTCGTCATCCCGGACGCAGATCCGGGATCGGTGCGCCGTAGGCGTTGGATGAACACGTAGACGTCGCGGCTCACCGGTCCCGGCTCGGAGCTGCGCTTGGCCGGGATCACGGAGGAAAGGTTTGTTTTAATCGCAACCTTCCCCCCACGAGGCGTCATGCTCGGGCCTGTCCCGAGCATCCAGCCGGCACTGTGCGTTCTGGATCCTCGGGACGTTGCCCGAGGATGACGGAGGGAAAAGAAAAGGCCCATCACTGGCCGCGCTTTGGTTTGAGTGAGAATGGCTTGACCGGGATCTTGTCCAGCTGGTCGGGGGAGGCGTCGGATGTCGGCGTAACCTGGCGGATGCCGCGGGCCTTGCGCGGCGCGCCATCGGCATCGCGGGGAATGTCGGGAGACTGCGGCGACCCGTGGGACAGCGATCCGATTGCCCGACGAACGTCCTTTTGCCCGGCAGCCGAGCGCAGTCCGAATTTTGGGGGCGTCGATTTCTTCATGGCGCGCGGTCTTCCGGCAGGCCGGCGGCGAGTGCGTTGACGCCGGCAGCCGCCATGGCCGAGCCGCCCCGTCGTCCCTTGAGCGAGACGAAATCGAGTCCGAAGGGGTTCTTCGCCAAAGCGTCCCGGGATTCCGCCGCGCCGACGAAGCCGACAGGAAAGCCGAGAATGACGGCGGGCCTGGGAAACCCTTCGGCGATCCGCTCCATCAGGTGAAACAGAGCTGTCGGAGCGTTGCCGATGGCCACCACGGCGCCTTCCAGTTGATCTTGCCACAGATCGACGGCGGCCGCCGAGCGGGTGGTGCCCATTCGCTCGGCGCGCTGACGAACACCAGGATCATTCAACGTGCAGATGACCTGGGTTGCAGCGTCCAAGCGCGAGCGGATGATGCCATGGGCGACCATTTCCACGTCAGTGAAGATCGGTGCTCCGGCCTGCAAGGCTTCACGGCCGCGTGCCATAGCGTCCGGTGACCAGGTCAGGTCCTCGACCACATCCGTCATGCCGCAGGCATGGATCAGGCGCACGGCAAGCGGCTGAAGATCTTCCGGCACAGCGGAGAGATCGACTTCGTCGCGAATGGTCGCGAACGACTGCCGGTAGATGGCAGCCGGGTCGCGCTCATAGTCATAAAGCCGGGCAGGGGCAGTGCTCATCGGGCTCAGTCCGCCTTGTCCATCGACTTCGGGCCGAGCGGATGGTCCGCATGCGGATAGGGATGATGGTGGTGATCATGAGAATGGTCATGCCCGTGATCATGCCCGTGGTCATGTTTGTGATCGTGGGAATGCCCGTGCCCATGATCATGCGTGTGATCATGGTCGTGATGATGATGGGCGCCGGCCTTGCGCACCTGCTCCTCGCAGGCACCGGTGCACAGCTCCTCACACAGCTTGCACTCGGCCTCCGCGCCGAGGCCTTCCACATGATGGTGGTGGCTTTCCTGCGCCAGACCGACTTCGGCTTCGAAGCCGAGAACCTGTTCGCGGTACTTGCACATCTGGCAGTTCATCACGTTGGCGCCCTGCAGGATTTCCTGCACCCGGTCGGCCATCGTGTCGATCACCTGCGGGTGGTCGTTGAGATATCCTGCCTTCAGGAATTCGATGTTGGGGTGCTTGGCCGCCACTTCGTCGGTTGCCGAGTAGATCCGCTGCACCAGAACGCCGGTGAAGAGGAAATACGGGAAGACGATGATGCGCTTGTAGCCGAGCCGTGCCGCGTGTTCGAGGCCAGGGCCCACAAGCGGAAAGGTAACGCCGGAATAGCAGGTTTCGCCCCAGCCGAAGCCCATGCCTTCCCACAGAAGACGCATGATTTTCGAGACGTTGGAGTTGGCGTCCGGATCGGAGGCGCCGCGCCCGACAACCATCAGCAGGGTCTCATGCGGATCGACGTTGGTCGGCGCCGCGTCCAGTGCTTCCTGAATACGCTCGGCGGCCGCGCGCACCATGCGCACGTCAACGGCCAGTTCGCGGCCATAGGTGATCTTCATGTCCGGATGCTGCGCCTGATAGGTGTTCAGCACGCTGGGAATGTCGTTCTTGGCGTGACCGGCGGCAAACAGCATGCCCGGAACGGCCAGCACATGGGTGCAGCCTGCCTCGCGCAGCTTGTTCAGTCCGTCGTGAATGACCGGGTTGGCGAATTCCAGATAGCCGTATTCGACTGGCCAGTCGGGAAAGCGGCTTTTCAGGCCTTCTGCCAGCTTGGCGAACTGACCGACGGCGCCACGGTTGCGGGAACCATGACCGCAGATCATCAGGCCCAGTTTTTCAGCCATTATGCGGCCTCCGTTTCAGCGGCGTCAGAGGCTTCTTCCGCAGTGTCTTCAGGGGTGTCGGCAGATCTCTTGCGCCCTTTGAGCGCCGCAATACCTGCCAGGGCCGCAGCACCTGCCAGAAGGGCAGCACCGGCCCAATGGGAGTGACCCGCGAGTTCGCCCAGATGACCGACGTGGGCCTGGGCTGTGGCCGGCAGCAGGGCAAGGCTGGTCGCGGTCGTCATGAGACCGACGACAAGTGTGCAGGCAAATGCAGTTGCCGATCGGTTTTGATGCTGGCTCATGTCTGTGGTTCCCTCACACTTCGTCGTGCCCGCGCGTCATACCGGAACAGAACGATCGTGGACATGAGGGAAAGCATGCGCATACCCGCCTGCCGTCGAGGGGCAGGGGAAATAGAAAATGCGCCGACAGCTCCGGACTGGGTCCCCGACATGGGTCAACCGTCACCGGAATAGCTTTCAGTCCGTCCACGGACGCTGTCCAGTTGTTGGCGCTCAAGCTATGCGAGGCAGGGGATGCAATCAACTGCCAGAGCAGAAGTTTTTGCATCGCCGCACAAACTCCGGTTGTCTGCTGGTCCCGGCTGATCTTCTGATGTGTTGGATTTGCCTTAGGCGTTTCTTGCGGGGAACCGGATCCTTCACTGGACGATTTGATCTATGTCGCGGCAGCGACTGCCGTTCGCTGCTTCAGTGGCGCAGTCTCGCCACGGCATTCCGCCAATCCCGGCTTCGAAAAATCAAAGGACAGTGTCCTCCACTATGCTTCTTGCAGCCACCATCGTGCTGGCCGTTCTCATGACGGCGATTTATCTGTTTTCGCCCAAGCTCAGAACGTCCCGACCATGGCGCGCCATGGTCACGCCTTTGGCCTCGATCATCGGCAGCGGTTTTCTGGTTCTCGGGCCGATCCTGCTGCACAGTTATGGCGCCTGGGCGCCGCTGGTGATGCTGGGCCTGTGTGCTGCAGCATACGCCTTCGGCTCTGCCATCCGTTTCAATATTGCCTTTTATGACAGCCGCGAGGATGGCGATGCAGAAACGCTCAGTCATAAGATGCTGGAGCAAATCTCCTCCTGGGCGCTGGCTTTCGCCTACTTCATTTCCGTGGCTTATTATCTCAACCTTTTTGGTGCTTTCGGTCTTGATATGCTGCCTCTGGAAGGCGACATCTGGCCACGGCTGCTGACCAGTGCCGTGCTGGCGCTGATCGTCGTGGTTGGTTGGGTGAAGGGCTTTCGGTCGCTGGAAACCCTGGAATATGCCTCTGTGACGGTCAAACTGGCGATCATCGCCGGGTTGCTGGTCGGATTGGGGGTCTTCTTTGGCGAAACTGTCGGGTCCGCCGGTCTCCTCCTGCATGCATCGAACCTGACAGGCTGGCCCGCACTGACATTGGCCTTCGGATTGCTGATCACGGTGCAGGGGTTTGAGACTTCAAGATACCTCGGCCATGAGTACAAGGCAGAGCTTCGCATCCGCTCGATGCGCTGGGCGCAGATCCTCGCCAGCGTGATCTACATCGCTTACATTCTGCTGATTGCCTATGTGTTCGAGGCTGACAGTCTGCAGCTGAGCGAAACCGCGATCATCGATCTGATGCAGGTGGTGTCGCCGGTACTGCCCATACTGCTGGTAGCTGCAGCGCTTGCCGCCCAGTTCAGTGCCGCGATTGCCGACACCGGTGGGTCCGGTGGACTGATCATGGAAGCGAGTGGTGGGCGTGTCTCGGAACGGATGTCGTATCTGGTCCTTGGACTTTTCGCCTTGGCGCTGACCTGGACAGCCGATATTTTTGAAATCATCACCTACGCTTCCAAGGCTTTTGCGTTCTACTATCTGCTGCAAGCTGCCATCGCATGTCTGAGTGCCTATCGCAGCCAACGCAAGGCGCGGGCTGCGGGCTTCGCTGGCCTTGTCCTGCTCGGCGTGGTCATCGTCATATTCGGGCAATCCATGGCGGCATAGGTTGCGGCGCGGCGCGAAATGCCGGTTGCCCCCTTGCGGGTACTGGCTTCAGCGGTTAGAAGGCGCGCCCCGCTTGCCCTTTGTCTGCTGCTCACGAGGTCTCCATGTCCCGCTCTTTCGGTCTCGATTTCGGGACCTCCAACACAGTGCTGGCCCAAAGTGGCACCACCGAAACGGTCGAGCGTGTGACGTTTGGCAATGGCGACGACAGTCACGACGGCATTGCCTCCATCCTCAGCTTTCTGCGGCCTGACGCTTTTCAGACGCCGGTCCCCGAAGTTGGACCCTGGGCCATTCGTCAGTTCATCGAGCACATGGGCGACGTGCGCTTCATCCAGTCGCTGAAGAGCTTTGTTGCCAGTGGCCAGTTCAAGGGCACAGGCGTCTTCGGCAAGCGTTACGATTTCGAGGGTCTGATGAGCACCCTTCTGGGGACAGCGTTTGCCAAGACCTGTGTCGAGGAAGAATTGAAAGGGTCACGCATCGTCGTTGGCCGTCCGGTGATCTTTGCCGGCAGTGCGCCGAACGAGCAGCTGGCGATGGAACGCTATCGCAAGGCGCTTGCAACCTTCGGCTTCTCGGACGTGCATTTTGTTTATGAACCGGTCGCGGCGGCTTTCTCCTTCGCCCAGCGGCTGGAGCGCGATGCCACGGTGCTGGTTGCCGATTTCGGCGGCGGTACGAGCGATTATTCCATCATGCGGTTTTCACGTCACGGCGGTGTTTTGCAGGCCGAGCCGGTCAGTCGCGGCGGCATCGGCATTGCCGGCGATACTTTCGACTACCGCATCATCGACAAGGTGGTTTTGCCGGAGCTGGGCAAGGGGTCGCATTACGCCAGCATGGGCAAGACGCTGGAAGTGCCGCCCAATCTGTTTTCCAACTTTGCCCGCTGGCACCAGCTGTCGTTTTTCAAGCAATCGCAGGATTTTGCCGAGCTGAAAAAGCTGCTGCGCTACTGCGAGGATGACGACAAGATCGAGTTGTTCATCGAGCTGGTGGAAGAAGATCAGGGCTATCCGCTCTACAAGGCGGTCTCCGACGTCAAGGCACAACTGTCGTTTGAGGAAACGGTGGAGCTGAGGTTCGCTCCCATCGGTCGGGATTTTGCGGTCACGGTGGAACGGGCTGATTTTGACACCTGGATCGCCGGGGATCTGGCGCGCATGGACAAGGCTCTGGACGACACCATCGCTCGGGCGAATATTGCAGATACAGACATTGATCAGGTGTTTCTCACCGGCGGCACCTCGTTTGTGCCCGCTGTACGCTCGATGTTTGCCCACCGGTTCGGGGCAGACAAAATCACCGGCGGGGAGGAGCTCTCGTCGATTGCCAACGGTCTGGCTCTGATCGGCGCCCGCGGCGATGCCGAGCGCTGGGCGGCCTCGTGAGGCGCTCCAGCGCGGGTTGAAGGGCTCAGATAAGCAGCTATCCAGAGAACTCGACGGGCGTTTGATTTGCCGTTAGGCTCCGCGTCAGCGCCCGCCAAGATAATGCGCCGTTGGAGGAGTAACCTTATGCAAAGCCACCTGGTTTTCACCGTGATATCCAAGGATCGCCCCGGTCTGGTCGACCGCCTGGCGGAAGCGATTGCGGCTGCGGGCGGAAACTGGGTTGAAAGCTCTATGGCGCGTCTGGGGGGCGAATTCGCCGGTATCGTCAGCGTTGATATCGCCGCCGATGCCCTGAGCGACCTGGAGACGCGATTCGCCGCGCTTGAATCCGAAGGCCTGTCCATCTCACGTCGTGCCGGCGCCAGCAGGCAGCAGGCACCGGAAGGCAAACTGGCCCATCTGGATCTGGTGTCCCAGGATCATCCGGGCATCTTGCGCAAGGTAACGAAGGTGCTGACCGACCATAATGTCAGCATCGAGAATCTGGAAACCGAAGTGGCCGCAGGCTCCATGTCCGGCGAAAGCCTGTTCAAGGCCACCGCCGACTTGCGGCTGCCTGTCGGACAGGACCTGGCAGCGCTCAGTGATGCCTTGCAGGAAACAGCGGCCGACATGATGGCCGACATCAAGCTTCTGGATTGAATTTGACATCAGCCGAAATGGCCGCCAGTCGAGCTGGCGGTTTTGGGGTGTTGATGACTGCGGCGGCTTTGCTGCTCAGGTTTTCAGGCGGCTGGTGCTCGGGCATTCGCCGAACTGGCGCTTGAAAGCTGCGGAAAAACTACCGATCCGATTGTAGCCGGCAAGAGTCGCTGCCTCGGAAACGCTGACGCCTTCCCTCAGCAGGGCCTCGCGGGCCTTGAACAACCGTGCTTGCCGCACATATTCAAACACCGGCTCGCCGAAATGCTCGCGGAATTTCCGCTGCAGCGACCGCACGCTTGTGCCGGTCTCGCGCGCCACTGTGCCGATGTTCAGATCATCGTCAAGATGCGCCAGAAGGTAGTCACGGACCTTGTTCATCTGGTTTTTCGAGGCAAACACCGGCTCGGCCTGCTCGTCGCCGGAGCCGGAAATTCGCTGGCAGACCGCCATCATGACCTCAAGCCCGCGGGCGGAGAGATACAGCTCCCGCATCTCGCCTTCCAGCCAGGTTGGCGGGGACTGGATCTGTTTGCAGAGGGACAGGACATCGGGCCCAGGCTCCCAAATCAGATAATTGAGATGGCCGGAGAGAAAACGCGTGAGCTCCTTGTGGCAGGCGGAGGGATCGATATGCATATCGTCCATCCACGAAATTGGCGAAGTCAGCGAGATTTTCCGCAAGGGGCGGTTGGTGCCGCGCAGCAGCCGAATGTCGGTCTCCTGATTGAGCACGAACGTCAGCGCCTTGGGCTTCGTCTGAGCCCCATGCCCCGCAGAGATGTGGAAGAAGGCTCCGTCCAGCCAGAAGCTCTGCTCACCTTCCATGAAGATGAACGTCTGGAATTTCGTCTGAACCCGCGAGCACTTCACCGTGCTGATGCTGGTCGCTTCCCAGCTTCGGCAGTCGACTTCGACCAGCTTGCGTTTCTGGCCAGCGTGAACCGGATGAGCACTCATGAGCCTACTCACAAAATTACCGTTACGTCAGAGAGTTGAATGGCGCGGACGAAGCAAAGATTGGCGTTCTTGCAGCAATCGTCCGATGGACATGGGTTGCATCAAATTCTAGATAGTTGAGCCAGAAAGTCAAGTTTTGACCGCCGCGCTCTGAAACCCATGGGGGGCTTCGTAGTGCCAAAAATACAAGGAACGCAGGCATATGGTCCGTCTGACAAAAACGATGACCGCAGCTCATCTGGCTGCAACCGTCAGCCTTATGGCGTTGAGTTCCGCCTGGGCGCAATCTGCGGCCACGGTGGAATTGAAGCAAGTGACCATCGAGGCAGCAACCGAGCAAGGTGCCGGTGTTGTCGAAGGGTATGTTGCCGAGCGCAGCGCATCAGCCTCAAAGACCGATACGCCGCTGATCGAAACACCGCGCACAGTCAGTGTGGTGTCGCGCGAGCAGATTGAAGATCAGGATGCCGGCTCGGTCTCAGAAGCCTTGCGCTACACGCCGGGCGTAGCGACGGAATACCGTGGTCAGTCAAACTTCCATGATGAGATGTACGTTCGTGGCTTCGGTTATGTGCAGCGCTACGTCAACGGCCTGGAATACGGTTGGGCCTCATCGGGCAAGATCAACCCCTTCCTGCTGGAGCGCGTCGAAGTGCTCAAAGGCCCGGCCTCCATCCTTTACGGACAGGCCAGCCCCGGCGGCATCGTCAACATGACCACCAAGCAGCCGAGCGGCGCGACCAAGCGCGAAGTTGAGCTGAGTGCCGGAACGGACGCGCGCGTCGGTGGCGCCTTCGACATTCAGGGCACCTTTGATGACGCTGGCGTCTGGTCCTACCGGGTTGCAGGTACGGCAGAGCGCTTCGATCTGGTGGAAGACGGCTTGAACCAGGAAGGCTTCTCGATCTCGCCGACCTTGCGCTGGGCACCGAGTGAAGACACCGCGCTGACCCTGATCACCTTGTTTTCACATGAGCCTAAAGCCGGTTTCCGGAACTTCCGCGATGCGTCGGGTCTGTTGTATCCGACCGCGAATGGCTACATCCCCGAAAGCTTCCTGATTTCAGATCCGGACTTCGAAGAGTACCGCCGCACCCAGTTTCAGGTTGGCTACAACTTCGAGCACCGCCTGAACGAGGCCTTCAAGATCCGCCAGAACGTCTCCTACAACATCATCGACACCTACCATCAGTCGCTGATCTGGGGCTCGCAAACAACCGGCACGACGATCACCCGCTCTCCGCGCGGTGGTGGTGACGATCTCAACCAGTTCGTGGCTGACAATCAGCTGCAGAGCGATTTTGACACCGGTGCCTTCAGACACACGCTGTTGACAGGCTTCGACTTCAAGCACTCCATGCGCAACTATTGGTGGGGCAGCGGCGCTCAACAGAGCATCGACTGGGCGAACCCGGTCTATGGAAATCTGGGCGCGATCACTCTGACGGAGACCGACAGCCATGTGACCACCGCCTGGCAGGCTGGCCTTTATGCGCAGGACCAGATCGAAGTCGGCAACCTGCACCTGAACTTCGGTGCGCGCTATGACTGGGCCGGAACCGAGATCGACAACGCCTCAAGCGCCGATCAGAGCTATGATGATGGTGCCTTTACCTGGAGCGCCGGGGCGCTTTACGCCTTCGACAACGGCATCTCGCCGTATGTCAGCTACTCGACATCCTTCGAACCGGCGCTTTCTGCGGATTCTGCCGGCAAGATGTTTGATCCGACCACAGCCCAGCAGTGGGAAGCCGGCGTCAAGTTCGCTCCGGCAGACAGCCGCATTCAGCTGACGGCCTCCGTTTTCCAGATCTATCAGCAGAATGTCATCAATTCCGCCTGGGCCTATGACGCAGCAAGCGGCAGCTGGACCCAGTCGTCCTATCAGACCGGGGAAGTCCGAAGCCGCGGCTTCGAGATTGAAGGCCACGCCGAGGTCACCGATAATTTCTCGCTCATCGCCAGCTACTCCTACATCGATGCAGAAATCACCGAAGATCGTGATCCGACAAATGTCGGCCTGACCAAGGACCGGATTCCGAAACAGCAGGCATCCATCTGGGGCAAATACGAGTTCTTCGAAGGCCCACTCGACGGTCTGTCCCTGGGACTTGGCGTTCGCCACATTGGCGAAAGCATGAGCAGCGACAACAGCCTGACTGTGCCAACAGCAACGCTGGTGGATGCCATGGCATCCTATGACTTCGGCGGCCTGTCCGACAGGTTCGAGGGCGTGAAGCTGCAGCTCAACGGCTCTAATTTGCTCGACAAGCGCTACACGGCAAGCTGCGCATCAGAGTACGCTTGCTGGTATGGCCCGGGCCGTGCTCTGAGCGCCAAACTGAAGTACAGCTGGTAGTCCCTCAGCTCACGACGCAAAAAAACCTGACGCCGCAGGACCTTGGAAGATCCTGCGGCGGAATTCCGGTTCGTGACGTGGCGGTAGATTTTTGGTGTGGCGCAGATGTCCCACTGTCAAATATTAGAGCCGTTGGCGTTTGAACGTAAGGTTTTGGCGTTCGCGCGAAACCCATCCAGTAGACTCTACCCGGAAAAGCGAAATAAATCTGAGTTCATAATTCATGTTTAGCGCTATCCGGTCAAAAAGAAGCCTTTGGGGGGCTTCAGGGGAGCGCGTAATCCGCGCAGGTAGGTGTCCTAATGAGTAACTTCCGTCAAAACCTTCTGACTTTCTCGCTGGCTGCATCGGTCAGCGTGCTTGCTTTGGCCAGTGCCCAGACGCGGGCGCAAGCGCAGGAAATTCAGCTTGAAAAGGTAACGGTCAATTCAAGTGCAGAAACCGCCACCGGTCCGGTGGAAGGCTATGTCGCAGAGCTGAGCCGGACGGGCACCAAGACCGATACGCCTCTTTCCAAGACGCCGCAGTCGATCAGCGTTGTTCCGACCGAACAGATCGAGGATCAGGGCGCCGAGAACATTGCCGAAGCCCTGCGTTACACGCCCGGCGTCTACTCCGATTATCGTGGCGACCAGACGGTGCTCGACGAAGTCTTCATGCGGGGCTTCCAGTATGTGCCGGTCTTTGTCAACGGACTGGACTATGGCACCAACCGCCTGGGCAGCTGGAACTCCTATTTGCTGGAGCGCGTCGAAGTTCTGCGCGGGCCGTCCAGCGTTCTTTACGGTGCAGCAACACCGGGTGGTCTCGTCAATCTGGTGACGAAGAAGCCGACGGGTCTGAACAAGCGCGAAGTCGAAATTCTGACAGGCCTGGACAACAAGATCGGCGTTGGCGTCGACTGGCAGGGCACGATCGACGATGCGGGCGTGTGGAGCTATCGCATTGTCGGGCAAGCGCAGCGCGAAGACTCCGAAGTCAACGATATCATCGAACAGGGCTTCGCCATTTCGCCAAGCCTGCGCTGGTCGCCGACTGCCGACACATCCCTGACCTTGAGCGCCATGTACAATCATGAGCCGGATGCGGGCTACAAGAACTTCCGCACGGCAGCCGGTACGCTGTTTGCCTCTTCCGGTGGCTGGATCCCGGCGGATGTGCCGTTCTCCAACCCCAACGTTGACGAATCCATCGTGACGCAGGGCCAAGTCGCCTACGAATTCGAGCATCGTTTCAACGACATGTTCAAGTTCCGCCAGAACGCAGCCTATAACAACATCGACACGGCCTTCACGTCGGTGCTGCATCGCGGCGTCTCCGGCAATCTGCTCACATCCGGTGTGGCCACTAACCGTGACACCGATCTGCAGCAGGTCGTGGTCGACAACCAGTTGCAGACGGATTTCGCCACAGGCGCGCTGACCCACACGCTGCTGACCGGTGCTGATTACAAATACACCACGACGAATTATCTCGGCCTGTTCGACCGCAACGTACCGGATCAGGACTGGACCACGTCCAACTATCCAGCCTACACGCCGAACTGGTCTGTGCAGTCTCAGTATGAAGCGGAAGCGCAGCAGATCGGCCTTTATGCCCAGGACCAGATCGAGATCGGCAACCTCAACATTTCTGTTGGTGGCCGCTATGATTGGGCGACACAGGACTACAACAACCAGTCGGCCGGGACGACGGAAACCTTCGACGAATCCGCTTTCACGGGCCGGATCGGGGCGATCTACAACTTTGAAAACGGCATTTCGCCCTATGTCAGCTACTCGACCTCGTTCGAGCCGAGCTTCCAGGTCGACAGCAACGGCAAGCCGCTGGATCCGACAACCGGCCAGCAGATCGAAGCCGGTGTGAAATTTGCCCCGGTCGGCGGCAATTTCCAGGTCATCGCGTCGATCTTCCAGCTGTATCAGCAGAACATCGCTTCTTCTGACGGGATCAACACCTATCAGACCGGCGAAGTCCGCTCGCAGGGTGTCGAGCTTGAAGCCCGTGCCAAATTGACGGACAATCTGTCGGTTATCGCTGGTTACTCTTATGTCGACGCGGAAACCACAAAGGACGAGCAGGCAGCCAATGTTGGCCTGCGCCCGGCAATGATCCCGGAAACCATGGCCTCCGTCTGGGGTAAGTACGACTTCTTTGACGGTGCGCTTGAAGGCCTGGGTCTTGGATTGGGTGTTCGTTACATCGGCGAAAGCACCACCATGGACAACGTCTACACGATCAAGTCCGCGACGCTCCTCGATGCAATGGCGTCCTATGATTTCAGCCGGTTCGGCAATTCCTTCGAAGGCCTGAAGCTTCAGGTCAACGGATCGAACCTGCTGGATCGTCGCTACGTGTCGGCTTGTAACACCACTACAACCTGCTTCCTCGGCCAGGGCCGCACGGTCACAGCCAAGCTGAAGTACACCTGGTAAGTCCAAATGATATCACGGCCTGCATCGCGTCTCCTGATGGCTTTTTCCTTCGCTCTACCGCTCATCGCGGCCGCCTCAGCGCTTGATGGGGCAACGCCCGCATCTGCGCAGACAGCCACCGCTCCGGCATCGCCGATCGCTCTGTCGATTGTCGATCAAGGGTGGGTCTGGGAAGTGTCATCTGCTGCTGGTACGACATCACAGCTCGCATTGGATCTCCCTGCGGGGTCCTATGTTGCGGTGACTGTCGACAGTGGTTCGGCAGATCTGGTCGTGGACCTCAAGTCAGCCGACGGAAGTTTCCTCCGCCGGCTGACGGACAGCACGGACTGGCGACGGGATTTCAACCTCGTTGTCGGTGCGCCTGGAACTTACCTGGAAGCGGTAATTTCTCCGGAGGCTTCGATCGGCAGCGCCAAGTTGACCTTTGCCAAGATCGTGACACCGGAGCACCTGACCGGGGTCGACGCATCCGACGACACCTTGCTCAGCCCGACCTTGCAAGCTCTGGCGGAACAGACATCTGATCCGCAAGCCATTGCGGCCTTCTGGCAGGACATGCAGACAAACGGCACGCCTCTGATCGAGCCTGCGGGTGAGGGCAAGTCCCTCCTGACGTTCCTGTATCAAGGGGCCGGGCAGAATGTCCGCATTCTCGGTTCCCCGTCGGCAGATCATGATTACATGCACCGGCTGGAGGGCACCGACGTCTGGTACCGCAGCTACGAAGTGCCGAACGACACGCGTCTGTCCTATCGGTTGGCGCCGGATATTCCTGATGTTCCAGGCACCTTCTGGGAAAATCGGATTGCCATACTCTCAACTGCTCAAGCCGATCCCCTGAATCTCAATCCCTGGCCGGCGGAGGCAGCTGATCCCTGGCGCCAGAAGTCGGTGATCGAACTTGCCGATGCCCCGGCGCAGCCTTTCGTCGCGCCGGATGACAGCCTGCCGGCGGGCACGGTTGAAACCCTGCAGTTCACCAGCGAGCGGCTCGACAACACCCGCGACGTGACATTTTACCGTCCGGACGGGTTTGATCCGGCGGACCCGCAGACGGTGCTGCTGGTGCTCTTCGATGGGGATGCTTATCAGCAGACTGTTGATGTCCCCGGTATCCTCGACCGGATGCAGGGCTTCGGCGTTCTGCCGCAGACTGCAGCCGTCCTGATTTCAAATCCGGACATGAAGGCTCGCGGCATGGAGCTGCCGGGCAGTCAGGATTTCTCCGATGTGATGGCGCAGGACCTTCTGCCCTGGGCCCAGCAACAGCTCGGTCTTCAGGTGCCGGCGGTGCGCACGGTTCTGGCCGGGTCAAGTTACGGCGGGTTGGCCTCCATGCGCCTGGCGCTGGATCATCCCGACACTTTCGGCAACGTGATTTCCATGTCCGGATCCTTCTGGTGGGCGCCGAAGGATGCAGATCCCGCGCATGGCGAACACACGGCCTACAGGGTTGCGACAACCCCCAAGCAAGAGCTTCGGGTCTTCCTGACAGCCGGCCTGTTCGAGACATCCCGGGATGGCAGTCTCGACATATTGAACACCAACCGACACCTGCGCGATGTGCTGGTGGCGCGCGGTTACCCCGCCACCATGCGGGAGTACGCCGGGTCTCACGACTATCTCATTTGGCGCGGCGCCTTGAGTGACGGACTGACCCAATTGTTCGGTCCCGCCCCCTGATTTCAGAGTTCCTCAGCCAGCGTCAGATCTCAAAGGACAGCCAGCTCATGTACACAGTCGAAGCCACCTTCAAGACGGCTTTCGCCTCAAAATACCTCCAGCAGCTCTGCAAGCACTTTGCCCACAAGGTGTCCGTGGAATTTACGCCGGAGAAGGGCGAAGTGCAGTTCCCCTTTGGCTTTTGCTGCATTCAGGCGAACGGCGACGAACTCAGCTTTGCCGCACGCACGGACGAGCTGAAGAAAACCGAGATGGTCAAGGGTGTGATCGACAGCCATCTGGTGAAATTCGCCTGGCGCGAAGACGTGGCTCTGGACTGGCACGTAACAGAAATCGCTGCGGACACCGCAGCGAGCTAATTCCGGAAGCATTATCCCGGACAGGAGACGACAGCGCGATGCTGAACACATTTGCACGGATCGCAGTCTGGACGCTTGCCTTGTTGGCAGGCGGACTGGGCGCCGCTCATTCCTTTGAACTGGTCGACGTGGCCGGCCGCACAGTGAACCTCGATAAGCCGGCGCAAACGGTCGTGCTCGGCGATGGTCGGGCACTGTCGGCAATGGCCATTCTGGATCCGGAAAATCCGGTGAGCCGGGTCAAGGCGATGCTGTCGGATCTGGAACAGACCGACCCTGAGCTTCTGGCCTACATGACCAAGCGCCATCCGGAAACGGCAGATATTCCGATGGTGACGGGCGTTGAAACCGGCGCGTCGGCCGAAGGCGTGATTGCTCTTGCACCGGATGCCGCGATCCTGTCGCTGTCGGGTCATGGCCCAAGCGTCGAGGACGAGGAATTTGTCGCCCAGCTGGAAGCCGCGGGCATTCCGGTCGTCTTCATCGATTTCCGCATGAACCCGATGGAGAACACCGTCGCGTCGCTGGAGCTGATGGGCAAGGTTATTGGCCGAGATGCTCAGGCCGAGGAGTTTGCCGAATTTTACAATGGTCGCAAGGCGCTGATCGAAAGCCGCCTGGCGGGTTTCACTGGCGAACGCCCGACGGTGTTCCTTCAGGCCCATATCGGTCGCTTCGAGTGTTGTGTCGGCATGGCCAACGGCATGCTTGGGCCCTTCGTAGAGGCTGCTGGTGGACGTAATATTTCCGCTGAAGCCGTTCCTGGCCCGGTCGGGCGCCACACGCAGGAGTTTCTGCTGGCCGGCAATCCGGACGTCTGGATTGGCACAGCCTCCGGCACGCCGGAAGATTATGCTGCCGGCAAGCCCTACGCGGTGCTCGGAATGCATGTCGATGAGAAGCTGGCGCGTGACTCTGCCAAGGCCGGTCTCGACAGTGCAGGGCTTGAGGTGCTGGATGCAGTGAAAAATCATCGCGCCTACACCATCTGGCATGGCTTCTACAATTCGCCTTTCAACATCTACGTGCTGGAGGTCTTCGCCAAGTGGTTCCACCCGGAACTGTTTGAAGACCTCGATCCGGAAGCCACCTTCCGCGAAGTCCACGAGAAGTTCTTGCCGCTTGACCGTCCGGGGTTGTATTCCCTGAAGGTTTTTG
This sequence comes from Roseibium limicola, assembly GCF_017313085.1. Classification (GTDB taxonomy): domain Bacteria; phylum Pseudomonadota; class Alphaproteobacteria; order Rhizobiales; family Stappiaceae; genus Roseibium; species Roseibium limicola. The sequence continues at coordinate 89,874 of NZ_JAFLNF010000004.1, forward strand.
AATGAGCCAGCAGGAAATATCTGAACCGGGTAACGCCGGCGCGGGGCTGTTTGAACATTACAGATTGATCGCCGCGCGTCGGACAATGGTTCTCATCTGTCTGTTTGCGTTGATGTGCCTGGCGTTTCTGATGGACATCACCGCAGGCCCGGCGAACCTCGGGCTGCTTGATGTTCTGAAGGGCATTTTCAGTCCGTCCAGCCTGGATCAGCGCAATTATGTCATCATCTGGTCGGTACGCTTGCCGGATGCGTTGATCGCTCTGGCCGTCGGCGGGGCCCTGAGCCTTGCCGGTGTGGAAACCCAGACGACACTGAACAACCCGTTGGCCAGTCCCTTCACACTGGGCATCTCGGCGGCAGCCACACTGGGCGCGGCCTTTTTCATCGTGGTGGCACCGAATGTCGGCGGCTTCAGCCAGACGTTGATGCTGCCGGCTTTCGCCTTTTCGTTTGCCATGATGGCAGCAATGGCGATCCTGACCCTGTCGACCCTGCATGGCGGATCGTCGACCACCATCGTGCTTTACGGAATTGCGCTGGTGTTCCTCTGTGAGGCTTTGACCGCAGCCCTGCAATATGTGGCGAGTGCGGAAGTCATTCAGCAGATCGTGTTCTGGAACATGGGCAATCTGACCCGTGCCGGCTGGACAGAGGTTGCCGTGGTGTCTGCGGTTTTTGCCCTGGTGCTGCCTCTCAGTCTGCGCGATGTCTGGATCCTGACTGCCCTGCGCGGGGGCGAGGACCAGGCCCGCAGTTCCGGCCTGTCCGTCAACCGCATCCGGCTGGTGGTGATGATCCGTGTGGCGATCCTCTCCGCCGTGGCAGTCTGCTTTGTCGGCACTATCGGTTTCATCGGCCTCGTCGGGCCGCATATTGCGCGCATGTTGCTGGGGGAGGATCATCGGTTCCTCGTACCCGGTGCCTGCCTGACGGGGGCGGCGTTGCTTTCGCTGGCGTCCTGCCTGTCCAAGGTGCTGGTTCCCGGCGCCATCGTGCCGGTCTACATCATCACCGCGATCATCGGCGTGCCGGTGTTCCTGGTCCTGATCTCCTGGCGACGGAAGGAAGCCTCATGGCAGTGATGAGCGTTGCTGATCTCCATGTCCGGTTGTCGGGGCGCGAGATCCTCAAAGGCATCTCCTTGCCGGAAATGCGGGCAGGCCAGATGGTCGGTCTGATCGGGCCGAATGCGTCCGGAAAATCGACCCTGCTCAGGGCCATTGCGATGGGCAATGGTACGCAAGGGGGCATCAGCCTGGGCGGCAAACCGGTGACAGCCATGAAGCGGGCGGAACGGGCGGCCAACATATCGTTGATGCCGCAGACGCCGCCTCTCGGTTCCACTCTGACGCCGTTTGAATTGCTGCGAAGCTATGCCCGCGCCACCAATCTGGGTTTGTCCAATGCCCAGTTGGGAGATCGCATGGGCGAGCTGCTTGGCAAGCTCGGACTCCTGCCCGATGCACATCGCAAACTGAATGAGCTGTCGGGCGGCAAACGTCAGCTGGTCGGCATGTGTCTGGCGATGGTCAATGAACCCAAGTACCTGCTGCTGGATGAGCCGACTTCGGCGCTCGATTTGCGCTGGCAGCTGACGGCGCTGAGTGTTGCGCGCAACTATGCCCGTTCGCGGGAGGCCATTTGCGTGGCCGCGCTGCATGACATCAACCTTGCCCTGCGGTTCTGCGATTTGCTCGTCGTTCTGAAAGATGGCTGCGTGGCGGCCAGCGGGGTGCCGGAAGAGGTCATCGACAGCGCGCTTCTGGCGGACGTCTATGGTGTTTCCGCACGTCTGGAACGCTGCAGCCAGGGAGCGCCGGTGTTGATCGCGGACGCTGCCAATGAGATTGGTGCTAGCGCATAGCCCAGGCGGCTTTGACCCGAATTTCGGAGCGGAAAAGCCGTTATTTTAGGGTTGAAAAGGGATTGACATCTCGACTGCAAAGCGCATGTTGCGCCACAGCAAACTTGACTATAAAATTCAGGAAGTAGCGACGGGCTTCTCATGAAGTCTGGTCGAGCGGACCGGTCCTTGTTTCGGATGATCGGTCTTGTTCCTGATCAAATGACCCAAGCGATGGATCCAACCATGTTCGCAGAGTTTCTGAACAGCCTTCCGCCCTTTGCCCAGCCTCTGGCCGAATTGATCCAGTCGGGTGGATCGGTCGTCTCCATCCTGCTGTGCCTGTCCGTTGTGGCTGTGGCGCTGGTGATCGCCAAGTTCCTGCAGTTTCAGGTTCTGCGTGTCGGCAGCCATGGCGCATCCCGCAAGGCCCTCGGCCTGTGGTTGGAAGGGCGTCAGTCCGATGCGATGAAGCGGGCATTTTCCAGCAAGTCGGTCTCGGCTGGCATCTTGCAGAAGCTGATGCAGGGGGCGTCGACGTCCGGGGTGGACCGTGAGCTTCTGAAGGAAGACATCGAGCGTGTCTGCAATGCCCGCATCAACACGCTGCGCGCCTACATGCGCCCAATGGACATGATCGCCCAGACGTCGCCGCTGATCGGCCTTCTGGGAACAGTTCTCGGCATGATCCAGGCGTTCCAGTCAATGCAGGGCGCAGGTGCTGCGGTGGATCCTTCCGTGCTCGCTGGCGGCATCTGGGTGGCCTTGCTGACCACCGCCGTAGGTTTGGCAATCGCCATCCCGATGTCGGCCATTGTCGGCTGGTATGATGCCAAGATCGAGGCCGAGCAGGCTGAGATGGAAAGCATGGTCACGGCGTTCTTCACCGGGGCTGCTGCCGATCGTGGCACGTCCCGCGTGGTGCCTCTCGACAAGCAGGTCGCCCCGGCGGAATCGCGCTATGCGGTTTAAGCCGAGGGTCAAGCGCAAGGCGGTTGGTCTGACCTCGTTGATCGACGTGATCTTCCTGCTGCTCTTGTTCTTCATGCTTGCTTCCAGTTTCACCCGCTATCAGTCGTTGCCACTGGCCAGCGGGGCGCAAGGGGGGGGAGCCGAGGTCAGGCCAGCCTACTTCCGCATTCACACGGCCGACAAGATGGACCTCAATGGGCGCCCCTTGAGCCGTGAGGAAATGCCAGCCCGTTTCGCCGATGTAGCCGCTGCCGAAGGCAAGCTGGTGGCGATCTGGTCGGGTCCGGAAGCCACCGTCCAGAATGTGGTTGATGTCATGTCCGCTGCCCGCAGGTCCGGATTGGACGCGGTCATTGTGACTGGAAAGTAAGGCCTTGGGCCGGAACCTTCGGGTCGGGCCTGATTGCAAAGCCAGAAGATAGGGAATTGCCCCCATGCGCATGAAGCGCCCGGTACGGCGAGAGCCGCCCGAGAATACCATTCCGTTGATCAACGTGGTGTTCTTGATGCTGATCTTCTTCCTGTTCGCCGGCTCCGTGGCGCGTGACGACGCGCGTCAGGTCGAGCCACCGGAAGATATTTCCGAGGACGAAAACATCCGCTCCACCGGGGCGATGATCCTGACCTTCGATGGCCTGCTGCTGTCGCAGGACCAGGAGACGACGGTCGCAGACTTTGTCGCCGCCCATGCTGTTTCAGACCTGGCGGATGAGCCACTGAAGATCGCTGCCGACGGCAACCTGCCGGCAGATCGGCTGGAAGAAGTGCTCGCCCAGCTGCGCGACATCGAACGGACCGACGTGGTTCTGATCACCCGGAAAGGCAAGCCGTGAAGTTTTACCGTCTTCTCCTTGTAGGTGGTGTGCTGTCTCTTGCCGTTCATGGCGCGGGATCGGCCTATTTTGCACCGGACCCGGAAGAAACCCTGATCGCCGCCTCTGACGGCGGATCGGTCTCCGTGATCGGTTCTCTGGAAGACCTGGTTGAGGGCACCGACACGCCGCTGGAACCGGTCGAAGAGCCGCTTGAGGAAGTGAAAGCCGTCAAGGCCGAGCCGGTCGAACAGATCATCCAGCCGGTCACCCAGGTTCAACCAATGCAGGTCGCGGCTGTTCAGCCTGTGGTGCGAGGCGTCACCGATGTGGCGCCGGTGAATACAGAGAGTGCCGACGAACTGCCCCCTCCGCCGGAGCTGGAACAGCCCGAAATGGAGGTTATGAAGCCTCTGGGGGATGTCGAGCTGGTCGAGACCGCTGCGGTCAAGCCGGTGGAAATGACGCAGCCTGTCGAAAAGCTTGAAGCGGTCGAGCCGCCAAAGGAAATCGAGCAGGCCACTCCGGTGACGACACCCACGACCCAACCCGTTGAGCAGCTCGATGCGAAGCCGGTGGAGCAGATCGAGCCGGTGCAGCAGACTGAACCGCTGGAAATCAAGCCGGTCGAGCAGGTGAAGCCGCAGGTTGTAGCGGCCATTGCCCCGACAGAGGTCGAGGAAGAAATCACTCCGGAGGAACTGGTCACTCAGGTGCCCATGGCCAAGCCGGAACCACCGAAAAAGAAGATTACGAAGAAGAAGCCTGCCAAGCCGCGCGGCACCAATGTCAGTTCCCGCAAGGGCGCGGATAACGCCAATCCCAAGCAGCAACAGTCCAGCCGTCAGGGCACCAACGCCGGCAACGCGAAGCAGCAGGGCAATGCTGCCCGCTCCAATTATTCCGGCAAGGTGCATTCCAAGATCGCCCGGGCGAAGCGTTATGTGCGCAACCGTCGGGTCAAGGGACGGGTTCGCATAAGCTTCGTGGTCAGCCGCAACGGGGCAGTCAGCAACATCCGCATCAGCGGGTCATCGGGCAATTCCGAGACGGATCAGGCCGCGGTGCTGATGGTGCGGAAGGCCGGTCGCATGCCGAAGATGCCGCCCGAGATGCCGGGCAACAGCATGTCTTTCAGTATTCCGATCAGTTTCCAGTAGCTTTCGGCAAGCAGAAAAGGCCAGCGGGGAGGATGCAAGCCTCCCCGTTTTGCGTTCTAAGCCCCAGGTGATGTGAGCCGTCAGGGATCTTCGCGCGGCGCCAGTCCGTGAACCAGCATGGCAACTGCATTGCGCATATAGGTGCGCAGATCTGACACGCCGGGAATACTGGCAGGATCCTTGGCCCGGAATATTTGGGCGCCGATCAGCACATCCATCAGATACTTCGCGGTATCGGGAGGCGAAGGGGAGGAGATTCTCCCGCGTTCGACCTGGCCGATGACCCAGCCGGTCAGCAGATTATGGAGATCCGCACCGCAGAATTTCTTCAGAATTTCCCCGAGTTCCGGGTTGGCGACCGCTTCGACGTAGAAAAGCCGCATCTCGGCAGATTGCTGGCGATGCTCTTCGTCGCAGCGCTCGACACGAAAAATTTCCAACAAAGCCTGTTCAAGTGGCAAGTTGTCATAGTCCCCTGACAGTTGAACGATATTAGAGCGGTGGAGCATTGCCAATTCAGCGAATAGATCAGTCTTTGACGGAAACAATTCGTAAAGCGTTCTTTTTGAAATACCGCAATTCGTTGCAATCAGGGACATCGTCGTGCCCTTGTAAGAATGCTTTTGAAAGGTCTGGAAGGCAATCTCGATAACTTGAGACTTGAGGGTTTCCGTCTCATGCACTTTCTGTCGGCCTCTGGGTCGGCACAAAGAAGTGCGCTCCAGCTTGAGGGTGCCAGGCTTGCTGCCTTTTTCGAGTGCATGTGAGGAAGGTTTCATCTTCCGCCCCATTCGTTACGGTTTGATACGGATATTTGATTGACTCCCGTGCTGAGTCCACACTAGTGGTACTCGTGAGTTTTGTAAAACTCGACATGAGTTCGAGTGCGAAAAGGATCCGGCCATCATGACCCAAACTCCTGAAATTAGGCACGCCCACCGGCGTCTTTCAGTGCCAAGAGCGGCACGCGTTCTGATGATCTCAGGTTTGCTTGCTGCGACCGGATTACACTCACAAGTTTACGCGCAGGGCGCAGGTCAGGCAGCTCCCAAGGCGCAGGTTGGCGTGGTTGAGTTGCATCCCCAGTCCGTTGCGGTCACTGCAAAGCTGTCGGGACGCACGGTTGCCTCGCTTGACGCCGAAGTTCGCCCACAGGTCGGCGGCATCATCGAAGAACGTCTGTTCAAGGAAGGCTCTGAAGTCAAGGCTGGCGAAATTCTCTACCGCATTGACGACGATGCTTATCAGGCAACGTACGACAGTGCGGTCGCCGCGCTGACACGCGCCGAGGCTGCACTCCCCAGTGCTCAGACCAAGCTTGAGCGCTATGAAGAGCTGATCAGCCAGAATGCCGTTGCCAAGCAGGATCTAGATGATGCGCGCGCGACGCTGGCCCAGGCCAAGGCGGATGTTGCCTCCGCCAAGGCAAACGTTCAGACCGCGAAGATCAATCTCGACCGCACCAAGATCCGTGCGCCCATCGCCGGCCGCATCGAAAGCTCCAGCCTGTCTGTTGGGGCGCTGGTAACTGCCAGCCAGACGACCGCATTGACGACCATTCGTCAGCTGGATCCGATCAACGTCGATCTCACCCAGTCGAGCACCAATCTGTTGAACCTGCGCAAAGCGGTCCGTGAAGGTCGCGTCAAGCTGACGGGTGACAACGTCCAGGTGCGCCTGGACCTGGAAACCGGGGAAGAATATCCGCTCACCGGTCATCTTGAGTTTTCCGAAGCCTATGTGGACCCGACCACCGGCACCTACACCTTGCGCGCCGAGTTCCCCAACCCGGATCGTCTGCTGCTGCCTGGCATGTATGTGCAGGCAGCTGTTGAGGAGGGCATTGCCCAGAACTCCTATCTGGTGCCCCAGCGAGCGGTGACCCGGAACGCCCGTGGCGAGCCGATTGCCTTTTTCCTCGGGCAGGACGGCAAGGTTGACGAGCGCATCCTGGAGGTCAACGGCAATGTCGGTAACAACTGGCTTGTCAGCGAAGGTATTTCCGATGGTGAACGGCTGATCGTTGAGGGAACCCTCTTCGTCAAGGCCGGACAGGAGGCCACCGGCACTCTGGTGACCATCAATGAGACCACCGGTGAGGTGGAGAGTCGCGGCGATGCCGTCACGAACCAGGGCGAGAAGACGAACTGATGTCAGCGTTCTTTATCGACAGGCCGATTTTCGCCTGGGTCATCGCGATCGTCACGATGTTGGCGGGCGCATTGGCCATCACTCAGTTGTCGGTCTCGCAGTATCCGCAGATCGCACCGACAGCGGTCAACATTTCTGCCAGCTATCCAGGCGCCGACGCCGAAACAGTTGAAAACTCGGTCACCAAGGTGATCGAACAGGGCATGTCGGGGATTGATAATCTCGACTACATGACATCGACGTCCTCGGCCACGGGCTCGGCCCAGATCTCGCTGACCTTCAACAGTGAAGCCGATCCGGACATCGCCCAGATGCAGGTGCAGAACAAACTGCAGCTCGTCAGCAGCCAGTTGCCGCAGGTGGTTCAGTCCACCGGGATCACGGTCAACAAGTCGACCTCCGGCTTTCTGATGGTTCTGGGCTTCGTCTCGAATGACGGCCGCATGACCTCAACCGACATCGCCGATTATGTCGACAACACCCTGAACGATACGCTGAAGCGTGTTGAAGGCGTGGGCGAAACCCGGCTCTTCGGCTCCGGCTATGCCATGCGCATCTGGCTCGATCCGGCCAAGCTGAACAAATACGCGCTGATGCCGACTGATGTCAGCTCGGCAATTGAAGCTCAGAACACCCAGGTTTCCGCTGGCCAGCTCGGCGGTTTGCCGCAAGTGCAGGGCCAGCAGCTCAACGCCACGGTGACTGCCTCCAGCCGTCTCCAGACGGTGCAGCAATTTCGCGACATCATTCTGAAAAGTTCCGGTGACGGATCCATCGTCCGCCTCAATGATGTGGCGCGGGTCGAGATCGGCAACGAGAGCTACACAACGGCTGCTGCCTACAACGGCCTTCCCGCCTCAGGCCTCGCAATCACACTGGCCACCGGCGCCAACGCCATCGATACGGCGTCCCGCGTGCGTGAGACCATTGACCGTCTGTCGACGACACTGCCAGCCGGCGTGGAAGTGGTTTATCCGTATGACACCACGCCTTTCGTCGAGCTCTCCATCGAGAAGGTGGTTCACACGCTGATCGAAGCGGTGGTGCTCGTCTTCCTGGTGATGTTCCTGTTCTTGCAGAATATCCGCGCGACGATCATTCCGACCTTGGCAGTGCCGGTGGTGCTGCTTGGAACCTTCGGGATTTTGGCACTCTTCGGATATTCGGTGAACACCTTGACCATGTTCGCCATGGTGCTGGCCATCGGCCTGCTGGTGGATGACGCCATCGTCGTGGTGGAAAACGTCGAACGTGTGATGGAAGAAGAGGGGCTGTCGCCCCGTGAAGCCACGCGCAAGTCGATGAAGGAAATCACCGGCGCGCTGATTGGGATCGCCGTCGTGCTGTCCGCCGTCTTTGTGCCGATGGCCTTCTTCGGCGGCTCAGTCGGTATCATCTATCGCCAGTTCTCGGTCACCATCGTCTCAGCGATGATGCTGTCGGTTCTGGTTGCGCTTGTCCTCACACCGGCACTTTGTGCCACGATTCTGAAAAAGAGCGAGCACGGCCACAAGCGTGGTCCGTTCGGCTGGTTCAACCGCGGCTTCGACCGCAGCGCCGATGGCTACCGCAAGGCCAGTGGCGGCATGATCCGCTGGGGCAAGTCCTTCCTTGTCATCTTCCTGATCATTGCCGGTGGCATGGCCTGGATGTTCAACAAGCTTCCCAGCTCGTTTCTGCCACAGGAAGATCAGGGCATCTTGATCTCGATGGTCAACCTGCCGGTGGGCGCCACACAGGACCGGACCCTCAAGGTTCTGGATCGGGTGCGGACCCACTTTATTGAAAATGAACCGGATGCGGTCGAGAGTGTCTTTACGGTTGCCGGTTTCGGCTTCGGCGGTCAGGGCCAGAATGTCGGTCTGGCTTTCGTTCGCATGAAGGACTTCTCGGAACGTCAGGACCCGAGCCTTTCGGCCCAGGCCGTCGCAGGTCGGGCGATGGGCTCCTTCTTCCGCTATAATGATGCCCGGGTTTTCGCATTGGCACCTCCCGCCATCCAGGGCATGGGCAACACCAACGGCTTCACCTTCTATCTGCAGGACATCAATGGCGTCGGCCATGACGGCCTGATCAAGGTGCGCAACCAGCTGCTCGGCATGGCCGGTCAGTCGCCGCTTCTGACAGCCACGCGTCCGAATGGTCAGGAAGACGAGCCGCAGTTCAAGATCGATATCGATACTGAGAAGGCCCGCCTGCTCGACCTGTCGATCTCCAACGTCAACAGCACCCTGTCGATTGCCTGGGGCTCGGATTACGTCAACGACTTCATTGATCGTGGCCGTATCAAGCCGGTCTATGTTCAGGCTGATGGACCTTACCGCATGCAGCCGTCGGATCTCGACCAGTGGCATGTGCGCAATACCAACGGCGACATGGTCCCGTTCTCGGCTTTCGCCACGTCGCGTTGGGCATACGGATCGCCACGTCTCGAGCGCTTCAACGGGTCGTCTGCTGTAGAGCTGCAAGGCCAGGCTGCTGCCGGGGTCAGCTCGGGTGATGCAATGGACGAGATTGAAAACCTGGTCGGCCAGCTGCCATCCGGCTTTGTCAAGGAATGGACGGGCCTGTCTTATCAGGAACGCCTGTCCGGCGATCAGGCCGCTTCGCTGTATGCCATCTCCATTCTGGTGGTGTTCCTTTGCCTCGCGGCATTGTATGAAAGCTGGTCGATTCCATTTGCAGTCATGCTCTCCGTTCCGATCGGTATTTTCGGAGCACTGGCAGCAGCCATGCTGTTTGATCAGACCAACGACGTCTACTTCAAGGTGGGTCTGTTGACGACGATTGGCTTGGCGGCGAAAAACGCTATCCTGATCGTCGAGTTCGCGATTGAGCGGCAACGGGAGGGCAAGGGGCTTGTCGAGGCCACTCTGGACGCGGCCCGCCAGCGGTTGCGGCCAATCCTGATGACGTCCTTCGCCTTCATTCTGGGTGTGTTGCCACTGGCAATTGCAACCGGGGCAGGCTCGGGAGCGCAGAACTCCATCGGTATCGGGGTGATGGGCGGCATGATTGCCTCCACTGTCCTCGGCATTTTCTTCGTGCCTCTGCTCTTCGTGGCAGTACGGCGTATTTTCGGCGGAAAATCGGCCATGCTGCCTGCTTCTGCGGGATCGGCCTCGGGCGAAAACACATAACTTAAGAGCGGACTATCATGCGGGTAACTAGAGAACGGCCGGCGGGGGCTGCAAGACAGGCCAGCTCCGCTGGTCGCACGTCAGGCTTCAAGCGTATCGCGACGGGCTTGCTGATGGTGACGTTCCTGAGTGGATGTGCTGTCGGCCCTGACTATCAGACACCGAACATGTCGGTGCCTGGCAGCTGGAAGAATGCGGATTCGTCAACTCCGGCCTCTGTGCCGAAGCTGGCCTATTGGTGGACCAAGCTTGGCGACAGTCAGCTTGACCATCTGATTGCCCAGGCTATTGAGAGCAATCTCGATGTGCGCACAGCCAAAGCCAAGATCCGGGCGGCGCGTGCCAGCTACAAGCAATCCAATGCCTCACTGTTCCCGAGCCTCGACGGCTCGGCCGCTGTAACGCGGGCCAAGACGGCAACGTCTGCTTCCGGCAACGTCAACACTGTCTGGAATGGCGGCTTCGATGCCGGCTGGGAATTGGATCTGTTCGGCGCCAACCGGCGGTCGCGTGAGGCTGCCCAGTACGGCCTCGATGCAGCCGAGGAAGAATTGCGCTCCACAATGCTGACCCTGATCGGCGACGTGGCAACCAACTACGTTCAGGCACGTGGCTTCCAGCAGCGCCTCGCTCTGGCTCAGCGTACGGCCAACTCTCAGGGAGAAACCGCCAAGCTGACCCGCAACCGCTTCCAGGCCGGATCCTCGTCCGGGGTGGATGTGGCCAATGCGGAAGGTCAGGCCTCTTCGACACTGGCGAATATTCCGACGCTGAAAACGGCTTTGGCGGCGTCCGTTCACCGTCTCGGGGTGCTGACCGGGCAGGAGCCGACGGCTCTGACCTCACAGCTCGCGGCGTCCAAGCGGATCCCGCGTCCACGTCTGCCGCTCCCGGCCGGCGTTCCGGCCAATGTGCTTCTGGCCCGTCCGGATGTGCGCCTGGCAGAGCGTCAGCTGGCGCAGTCGACAGCTGCCATCGGTCAGGCCGAGGCAGCGCGTTATCCGTCGGTCAGCCTGACAGGCGCCATCGCCACCTCGGCGACGGATCTGGGCGATATCGGCAAGAACTCTTCCATCAGCTGGTCCTTCGGGCCATCGCTCAGCGTCCCGTTGTTCAATGCGGGCAAACTGGCGGCTGCGGTGGAGCTGGCCGAAGCTCAGCGCGACCAGTCGTTCCTGGCCTATCGGGCCTCGGTTCTGGGGGCGCTTGAGGACGTGGAAAACGCCCTCGTCGGCTTTACCCAGGAACGCCGCCGCCTGGCGGCCCTGTCCAAGTCTGCCGACAGCTACCGCGAAGCCTCCAAGCTGTCCCAGTCGCTTTACAAGACCGGTGCGGTCAGCTTCCTTGACGTTCTGGATACAGACCGCTCGACCTACTCGGCCGAAGACACTCTGATCCAGAGCCAGGTTTTGCTGACGACCTACTACATCTCGCTGCACAAGGCGCTGGGTGGCGGCTGGAACGGCGATGTGAACGCCGACAAGCCTGAAGTCGTCGACGAAAACACCGGCCCGCGTCTGGCGAAGGCCATATCCGGCTAACCCGGATTTGCGCGCCTGACATATGAAAAGCCGGGGGAGAAATCTCTCGGCTTTTTGTGTGTTTTGGCGCAGCCCCCTTCAGTCCTGCCGCACTCTGTCCGTCATGCCCCACCGTGTCCGTCATGCCATGGCTCGACCATGGCATCCATGCCGTTACACCTGGTCAATGGGAGCCCGAATGTGTGGCACGGGAGCGGCATGGATCCCCAAACAGCAGCGGGTCAAGCCGAGGATGACGCGGGTGGGGAGGAGAGGCTCGCTGCGAGGAAAGGTGCGGGCGTTGCTCCTGAATCATGCCAGCCTTTCGCTCATTCCCCATCTCTCTCCGTCATGCCATGACTTGATCATGGCATCCATGCCGTTACACTTGGTCAATGGGAGCCCGAATGTGTGGCACGGGAGCGGCATGGAATCCCAAACAGCAGCGGGTCAAGCCCGAGGATGACGCCGGTGGCGGGCGAACGGCATCGCGTCTCGGCAATGTCCGCGTCCACGAGGAAAACAGCTGCCGGACGCACGGGGTCTGACCTATGCCCCAGCGGGTGGGAGAGGTACGGGTGAGGCCAGCCGTTGCCAGGCGCAATAGTGCGACAGAAACACCTCGCCGTTGAGGCTTGCCAGAAGAGAGCCGGTCTGCAGCTTGTCCATCACCGGGCCCTTGACCTCCGACAGGTGCAGACTGATGTCCATGTCGCGCAAGCGGGCATTGATGGCTTCCAGACTTTCCAGAGCCGAGTAATCCAGATCGTTGACCGCGGAGAAAAGCAGCACCACATGGCGGATCTGGCAGCCGTCCGTCACCCGGTCGAGGATCAGATCCTCCAGAAACCGTGCGTTGACGAAATAAAGGCTCTCATCGACCCGCAGGCTGAGCAGGTGGGGATCGGTTTCGACGGCGTGTCGGTCGATGTTGCGAAAGTGCTGGGTGCCGGGAACCAGCCCGACTTCGGCCACATGCGGGCGCGATGTCTTGTAGAGGTGAAGCAGCACCGAGAGGAGCACACCCGAGGCGACGCCGATCTCGACGCCGAGTCCAAGTGTGAGAACGATGGTGGCGGAAACAGCTGCAAAGTCTGAGCGCGAATAGGACCAGGTCTTCTTCAGCGTCGAGAGGTCGACGAGACTGAGCACGGCGACGATGATGGTCGCAGCCAGCGTGGCTTTGGGCAGAAAGAACACCAACGGCGTCAAGGCGACAGCAGCCACGGCCAATCCGAGCGCCGTAAAGGCGCCGGCAGCAGGGGTCTCGGCCCCGGCATCGAAGTTGACGACGGAGCGGGCAAAGCCACCGGTCACTGGATAGCCACCGGTGAAGGCCGCGCCGATGTTGGCCATGCCCAGCCCGATCAACTCCTGATCGGGACCGATCCGCTGGCGTTTTTTGGCAGCCAGGGTTTGTGCCACGGACATGCTCTCGACAAAACCGATGATAGAAATCAGCACCGCCGGAAGCCAGAGCTGACGCACCAGATCCAGGGACAGGTCGGGCAGGGTGAACGGCGGCAGGCTTTGCGGCACGGCGCCGACGATGGCAACGCCCTCCCGGTCAAGCTGCAACTGGCTGACAAGAACGGTGGTGACTATGACGGCGGCCACCGGCCCTGCCTTTGCAATGACGTGGGCCAGGCGCGGCCCCAGGCCAAGCCGGATCAAAAGGGGTTTCAGTCCCTTGCGCACCCAGAACAGGAACCCGGTGGCGCCGACGCCGAGCAACACGGTCGGCAGATTGATCTCGGAAAGGTGCCCTGCCAGCGAAGCCAGGATCTCGAACAGCGTGTGCCCTTCGGCGGGAATGCCCAGGATATGCTTCAACTGGCTGGCTGCAATCAACAGGCCGGAGGCGGTGATGAACCCGGCGATCACCGGATGGCTGAGGAAGTTTGCCAGGAACCCGAGACGGAAGAGCCCGAGAATGACCAGAAAGCCACCGGACAGCAGCGCCAGTGTCAGCGCGGCGACCGCATAGCCCGCAGTGCCCTGCGCGGCCACCTGCCCCACCGCCGTGGCCGTCAACAGGGAGACCACTGCAACAGGCCCGACCGCCAAAGAGCGCGATGTGCCGAAAACCGAATACAGCAGGATCGGCACGATGGAGGCATAGATACCGGCTTCCGGCGGCAGACCGGCAAGCAGCGCATAGGCGAGGGACTGTGGGATCAGCATGATGGTCACAATGACCGCAGCAATCAGATCGTTCGACAGGGCATGTCGATCATAGCTGCGTCCCCAGTCGAGAACGGGCAGATAGCGTCGCAACATTGGAAGGGCTCACAGTTTCGGCAGATGGGCATGGATGCGCGACGGTCTGCGACGCAGCTCCTGTCTGCATCACAGACCGTCGTCAGGGGATCGTGGCCTTTTACAGGCCGTTGATGGGGACTTTCAAAAACCGCTTGCCGGTGTCGTCGGCAGGTGGCAGGTCGCCGCCCCGCATGTTGATCTGCAGCGACGGGATGATCAGTTTCGGCATGTCGAGCTTGGCATCTCGTGCGGTTCGGAAGGCGACGAACTCCTCCCGGGATGTGCCGTTGCCGACATGGATGTTGTGGGCCTTTTCGTCGGCGACCGTGGTCTCCCAGCGGATATCGCGTCCGTTCGGCCCATAGTCGTGGCACATGAACAGACGGGTCTCGTCGGGCAGGCTGAGCACTTTTTGAATGCTGTCATAAAGCGTGCCGGCGTCGCCGCCGGGAAAATCCGCACGGGCAGACCCTCCGTCCGGCATGAACAGCGTATCGCCGACAAAGGCCGCATCGCCCATCACATGGGTCATGCAGGCCGGGGTGTGGCCCGGCGTGTGTAACGCCCGACACTCCATGCCGCCGACGCGGTAGGTATCGCCATCCTCGAACAGCTGGTCGAACTGTGAGCCATCACGCTGGAACTCGGTGCCTTCGTTGAAGACCTTGCCGAACGTCTCCTGTACGATGATGATGTTCGCGCCGATGCCTAGTTTGCCGCCCAGTTTCTCCTGAATGTAGGGGGCGCCCGACAGATGGTCGGCGTGAACGTGGGTTTCAATCAGCCAGTCGAGCGTGAGCCCGTTTTTCTGGATAAACGCGATGATGTCATCGGCATGGGCGTGGGAAATGCGCCCGGCGGCATAGTCGATGTCCATGACGGGATCGACGACCGCGCAGGCGGTGGATGCGGGATCCTGGACCACATAGGAAATGGTGTTGGTTGCGGCATCGAAGAACCCGGTCACATCGGGACGGATCTCCATATGGGTTGCATAGCTCATGTCATCCTCCATCCGTTGGCTCAGCACTTCCGGCAGGTTGTCAGTCCGAGAACGCTGTAAAGCGGGCAGATGCCGACGAGGGCGGTCAGAACGAGAATGGCGCCAACCAGAAGAGCCAGCCAATAGGCCAAGCCGGTCAAGGCAATCTGCGGTGCGAAGGCAAGTGCGTAGAGTAGGGCCGCGACAACGAGGCGAAGTCCCCGGTCCAGTCTTCCGATATTCATGCTCATGATGTCGTCTCCTCGAACAAACCCGATGAGACATCCTAGACCGTGAGCCGATTGCGCCACGGTGACTTCGTCACATTGGAACGGACGTTCGATCGAGCAGGGGGAAGGGCTGCGAAGCAGCTGCAGGAGATGCGGAGAGCGCGAAATGCGGGAGCTACCTGTCTGGCGATCTGTGTCTAGCGCTCGCCAGAGGAGTGCGCCAACCGCTCGATGCCGCTCTTGCCGACAAGATGCACTTCACCGCGCGCCTGTTGCACCCAGCCGCGGCGCTGAAATTCCGCCAGCGTTCGAGAAATCACCTCGCGCGCCGTACCCAGCTCGTTGCCGAGGGTCTGATGGGTGGCGTGAACGACATTCTTCGTGTCGGCCAGCTCCAGCAACCGCGCCGCCAAGCGCACGTCCATGCGTTGAAAGACGATGTCGTCGATCAGGGTGAAGAGGTCGGTGATGCGTCGGGAGTAAGCCTTGAAGATGAATTCGCGAAACACCGGGGACCTGCCGGCCAGGTCGTCGAAGGTCTTGCGCGGAATGGCGACCGCTGTGATGTCCGTTTCGGCAACGCCGTCAGCGGAGTAATCCTCATAGGCCAGCATGCAGGCGGTGGTCAGGACACAGCTTTCGCCAGCATGCACCCGGTACAGGAAGACTTCACGTCCGGTTTCGGATTTTTGCTGCACCCGGACGGTGCCATCAAGCAGCAGCAGGAGGTTGTCGGCAGACTGACCCGGCGCAAATATTTCGGTGCCGGCAGCGACAGAGATGACCTGCGACCCGCCCACGAGCACATCCCGCAAGTCCTGCGGCAGTCGGCTCAATCCTGCGAACTGAGAGATCCAGTCGGTGGTTTGGACATGCATGCGTCAGGTCTCCCGCATCCTTGGTGGATCAGGGTGCACACTGAAACGTGAAGATAAACAAGCGCCCGGTTTCCAGCTGCAAGCTTAACCGCTCGACCGCAGTTCTGGCCAGGAATCAATCGTCTTTCCCCAGAGGGGAAATGATAAACATCTGATTTTAGGGTAAAAAAGTAAATGGCGGACAGAGAGGGATTCGAACCCTCGGAACGCTTTCACGCTCACACGCTTTCCAAGCGTGCGCCTTAAGCCACTCGGCCACCTGTCCTTAAAAGCGGTTGATTGCCGCCTTCAGGTGGCGCAATATACTCGGGGATTTCTGCATGGCAAGTCGCCTGCCTGATTTTTTTGGCTGGTTGATTTTAGCTTGTGGATAGTAATTTTTATTGGCGGTTTTCTGCGGTTTTTGCAGGCCTGTGAAATTGTTGTTTTGGCTGTTGGAACGCAGCTGTTTTAACGGCGTTGGAATAGCCAAGTGCGTTCCGCGGGACTTTGCAGCAAAATATGGGACTGCCACCTGATCGGCACAGACCGATTGGTGGCGGGTGTAATTCCCGGTCACCTGGGGAGGTGAGTAGAGTAATATGTTGGCGTTGATACGAGTACTTTGTCGTTTGGGCGGATGCGGTTTTCTGGCCGCTGCGCTGGTTGTCGCGGTTGTCGACGGTAGCAAGATGATTGCCCAGTCCAGTCTGACCTTCACCTCCTTTGGAGATTTCTGGGCGACCATAGTCGGTGATAGCCTGACCCTCACGGCATCTGCCGGGGCGCTGCCGATGAGTGCGGCCTTCACATCAAGTTCGCTGGAACTCCTGACCTATCTTCCGGTTTTCATGGTGTTTGCCATCGCAGGATTACTGCTGATGTGGATCGGCTGGCCGCGCCAGACCCGCAGCCTGTCATACGTTTGAGCCCGGCTCCGTCGACCTGAGCTGCAGGTCGAGCGAAGACCGAGGCTTGGCTTCCTGGAGGTGGCACAAAGCCCGCCTTCCATGCAGACGGCTGCAGCGGGAACCGTCGCCGTCAAATTTTGAAGCTTGAAGCACATTGAAGCTTGAGTTCGACCGGCCTATCTATCTCTCACAACCATCGTTCACACCATCCGCAAGGCCCTCTTGGCCGATCCGGAGCGATCTTCAGACAAGGAGAGAGCCATGTCGTTCATGACCACACTCATGAAAAAATTCTCCATGCCCACCCCGGAGGAGGCTCTTCCCGGACGGGCGCAGCCGATTGTTCCCGAGGAACCGCACTTCGTCTCAGGCCGCCCCATGACCGGACCGTTTCCCGATGGCTTCAAGACGCTGATCGTGGGCATGGGCTGTTTCTGGGGTGCAGAGAGGGTCTTTTGGCAGATGGACGGCGTCTGGGTGACCGCTGTCGGATATGCCGGTGGCTATACGCCGAACCCGACCTACCAGGAAACCTGCACCGGCCGAACCGGCCATACGGAAGCAGTCCTTGTGGTCTATGACCCAGCCAAGGTCTCGCTTGAAGCGCTGCTGCAGGTGTTCTGGCAGGCCCATGACCCGACCCAGGGCATGCGTCAGGGCAATGACACCGGAACGCAATATCGTTCGGCCTGCTTTGCCCAGACCGAGGAGGATCTGGCTGTGGTGTTGGCATCACAGCGGGTCTATCAGGATGCTTTGAAGGCCTCTGGCGTCAAGGCTGACATCACCACGGAGGTGCGTCAGCTTCCCCTGGCTGAATTCCAGTATGCCGAGGCATCACACCAGCAATATCTGGCCAAGAACCCTGCTGGCTATTGCGGCATCGGTGGAACAGGCGTGTCGTGTCCTGCTTTCGCCTGAAGGCGCTGATCCGCCGGTTGCGACAGGCTGATCCGGCAACAGTTTGAAGAGACGCCGCACCTTCGGGTTGCGGCGTTTTTTCTTGTCAAAAGAGCAGTGGGGGATGCCTTTTCCCTAGAGTTAAACCTGTCACTTTGAAGTGCGAGATCCGTGATTTATTGGTGCTTGGGAGTTTTGTCATGAGTAAATACAACGCGTAATTGCACGCTTGGCGAGAAAAAAGTAGCGGAAGTCACTTTAGTATTTCCCTGAAGAGGGGCAGTCAGGAAATATTAAAGGAAATGCCGCATGTGTTAGTTTGTCGCAAAGTTTTTTAATAGGGATGGTCAATGTCTCGCCGTTTCATCGCCAGCTATTTCATCGGGGCTTGCCTCGTCATGATCCTGGCGGCCGTTCAGCCGGGGCCAGGAGAGGCAGTCGTTGTGGTGTCCTCTCCCTGGGGCGTGCCAGCAGCTGAAGTGGTCGCGCGCGCCGGCGGACGCATCGTGTCGACAAGCCCAGGCGGATGGGTTGCGGTGTCCATGGAGGGCGCTCAGAGCAGCATCGGCCAATATTATTCCGCGGGAGCAATGGCGGTCATGTCTGCAAAGGTTTGGCAGAGCTGTCTTGGCGCGATTCCGGGAAACTGGGGGAGGTTATCATCATGACAACATCTGTAAGCAACAGCCTTGATCGGCTGAGAGAAGCATTTTCCAAATACGTCGTCTATTTCATCTGGATGAATGTCCTGCTGATCATGGTCAGCAGCTGGTGGCATCCACACGCCCCGACCGTGATCCTGTCTGGCGCCGCCTTGCTGGTTGGAGCTGCTGCGACAGGCACCTGGATCAAGTTCGGAACCAAGGCGGAAACCCGCCTCGCCACATCAATTTCCCTAGCGGCGCTGGTTGGGTTGCTGGTGGCCTCCATGGCGAGCGAGGGGCAAGGCTCGTCCTTCCAGATCGATGCCCATATGTACTTCTTTGCCGTCATGGCGGTTCTGACTGGATGGGTCGACTGGCGTTCCATCGTGGCTTATTCGGCTGTTGTCGCGGTTCACCACCTGACCTTGAATTTTGCTTTGCCGTGGGCCGTATTCCCGGATGGCTCGAACTTTCTCCGGGTTGTCTTTCACGCTGCCATCGTCGTTGTCGAGGCCTCCATCCTGTTGTGGGTTGTCAGCCAGCTCGAACGCGCCTTCGTCGGCGTTGAAAAGTCACGCACAGATGCTGAAGCGGCCAATATCCAGGCCTCCAGCATGCAGCAGGCGGAAGAGCACCGGATGGAAGGGGAGCGTCAGCGTCAGGCTCTCATCGGGGTTCGGATTCAGGAGTTCCGAGACGAGATTGAAAGCAAACTGGCCTCTGTAACGACGCAGGTCCGGCAGATGCGTGACGCATCCCAGAACCTGGGCGGCGTTGCCGAGGATACATCGGGTCGGGCTTCGCAAGCCTCACGGGCTGCAGAAACAGCGTCCCAGAACGTGCAGACGGTGGCCAGTGCGGCTGAAGAGCTTTCGGCCAGCATCAACGAGATCACCCGTCAGGTGGATGAGACCACAAGGATCGTGGCGCAGGCGACCGACAGTGTTCAGACCAGCAATCGCAAAGTTGCCGGCCTGTCGGAATCTGCTAATCGGATCGGTGAGGTTGTGACGCTGATCCAGGCGATTGCCGAACAGACCAATCTGCTTGCCCTCAATGCGACCATCGAGGCCGCGCGCGCGGGCGAAGCCGGTCGCGGATTTGCGGTCGTTGCCTCCGAAGTAAAGGAGCTGGCGACACAGACATCCAAGGCGACTGAGGAAATCGGCGCGCAGATCGCTGCCATTCAAGGCGAAACCAAAGATGCGGTGGAGGCAATTTCAGCCATCGCCACCACCATGGATCAGGTCAACAACTACACGGCCACGATTGCTGCTGCGGTGGATGAACAAGGTTCCGCCACCAACGAGATCTCGCGCAATGTCGCCGAAGCTGCAAATGGCACCGGCATTGTGGCGAGCAGTGTTGGTGGATTGACCGAAGCAGCTGAAACAACAACTTCCTCTGCGGCCAGCGTGGCTGACGTCGCAGCAGAACTCGAGCGCGAAGCCGAACAGATGCGGCAGGCCGTTGATGACTTCCTGAAGGATGTCGCAGCCTAAAAGCTGCTTTCATGTGATTGATGAGGAGGCCGCTTCCCGCAAGGAGCGGCCTTTTTGGGTCTTGGTGGTGTGCCGCCTCTTGACGCGTCGCGGGCAGGGTGCCAAATCGCGAGCAAAGAAAGCGGCTGTCCTTGGCCGTCTGTCGCGTGAACCCCAAGGCTCCAAGTATATATGGCCAAGACTTCACTGCCAGCCAACAGCGTCCTGCTTCTGGATGCGCTGACGGAGCGAACCGGCCAGCTCTATACGAGCCCGCGCAAGATCCTCCAGTGCCGTGATTTGGATGACGTTCAGGCATTCCTGCAAGATGTCGAAGCACATCGTCGGCAAGGCGCGCATCTTGCCGGTTTCCTTGCCTATGAGCTTGGCTTCGCCTTTGAGGACAAGCTGAAGGCGCGCTGGAAAAGCACCGGCGATCTTTTGGGCTGGTTCGGTGTTTATGATGGGTTCGAGACGCTGTCGCTCGATCAGGTACGGGCGCGACTTGGAGACGAGGGCGAGACCCTCTCACCCAGGCTGGCTGAACCGCGTTTCGACATGGGTCGGGATGCTTACGACGCTGCTTTTGCCCGGTGTCAGGCCCATCTGGCTTGCGGGGATATCTATCAGGTCAATTTCACCCTTCGCGCCAGATTCTTGCATGAAGGAACGCCTGAGCGCCAGTTCCTGGAGCTGCTTAAACGTCAGCCCGTGGCTCATGCGGCTTTCGTAAAGCTGCAGGACCGTTCCATCGTCTCGCTCTCTCCTGAGTTGTTTCTGAAACGTCGGGGTAACCGGCTTGAGTCGCGCCCTATGAAGGGAACGGCGCCGCGTGGAAATGATCACCGGGAAGACCTGCGGATTGCCCGCGAGCTGGCGGCCGATCCGAAGCAGCGCTCGGAGAACATCATGATCCTTGATCTGATGCGCAATGACCTTTCGCGTATCAGTGAGACGGGCAGCGTCAAGGTGACGAGCCTGTGCGAGGTGGAGCGCTACAAGAGCTTGCATCAGATGACATCAACGGTGGAAGGCGCTTTGTTGCCCGACATGGCGTTTCCGCAGATCATCGAGCGTTTGTTTCCCTGCGGTTCGATCACAGGGGCGCCAAAACTGTCTGCCATGACCATCGCAGATACGTTGGAGACCAGCCCGCGTGGGGTCTACACCGGCTCCATCGGCGCTATTGCTCCCAATGGCGATTTCAAGTTCAACGTGGCGATACGTACTTTGGTTTTGAAAACGGACGGCACGGGCGAAGTAGGCACGGGCTCAGGTGTGGTCTACGACAGCGGCGCGGCACCCGAGTATGACGAGTGCAAGCTGAAACTCAAATTCATGCGGGCTGACAGCGTGCCGGAGTTTGCCCTGCTGGAAACCATGGCCTATTGGCCGGACGACGGGATTCTGCTGAAGCAAAGACATTTGCGCCGGCTTGAAGCGGCCGCCAGTTATTTCGGCATGCGCTACTCTCCGGCGGAGATTGAGCGGGCGCTTCACGATAAGATCAGAGACCACGATGGCCCGTTGCGGCTGCGCCTGACGCTGGACAGCGATGGGTACATCGACGTCACGGCGACCCAGCTCACAGAAACGCCTGCGGATGCGCTCTGGAAGCTTGCACTCGCGCCAAAGGTCATCAGCGGCGAGCTGCCCTTCCGGCTGCACAAGACCACGCACAGGGCGTTCTATGATGATGTTCGTGTAGACCTGTCGAAGCAGACGGGCTGTCAGGAAGTGCTTTTCAGCAATGAAGAAGGGTTTCTGACCGAAGGCAGCTTTACCTCTCTTTTCATCCAGCAGGCAGGCCGTCTGCTGACGCCCGCCCTGCGTCATGGACTTTTGCCAGGCACACTGCGTGCTGCCTTGCTGGAAAGCGGGAGGGCAATCGAGGCGGACCTGCGACCGGATGATCTGAAGATGGCGGAGAAGATCTTCGTCGGAAATTCAGTGCGAGGTCTGATCCGTGCCGAGATGGTTGGCCTCTAAGCGGCCTTGTCCCAGGGCACGACGGTCAACTCGGGCCACAGTTGCTTCATCCGCTCGCCTTTTGAGGCGTAGGTCGCAGAATTGTCGAGCACATAGTTGGGCACCAGTCTCAGCTCGAAAATATGTGACAAGCCGAAGGGAGCGACGATGTCCAGAGTGTCATCGGATGTCAGGCGTGCGGCCACCGCATGGGTCTCGGCAGCATAATTGTTCAGAGACTGGGTGGCATGGGTCAGTTGCGGGTAGGGCTGACCGAACTTCTCAGGATACCAGAGGTGGACGCGTGCCTGATTGCGCAGCTCCAGCTTGTCTGCCAGATCGGGAAGTGCTGCCGCAAGGCGTTGAATTTCCCTATCCTCGGCCTCGAAGCTGATGTCGCTCGGGTCGAAGTAAATGGCGTCATAGTCCTTCAGCCCATGCAGAGAGTCCCGGCCCGTCAGCTGGTTCCAGACCGTCTGATAGATACAGCCCGAGACGATCCAGGCGTCGGGTAATTCTAGCGACCTCAAGGTCGTCATGAGGCGCATCAGGTCCGGCGTGGCGACAAGAGTGGCCCGGAGCCGGGCGCGGTAAGCTGTGTCCGATGTCAGATCAATCGTCATGCCGGTTCCTTGCAACACCCCATGATGATCTTGCGCGGATTCGTGTGACAGGGGAATGAGCGTCGCTGCCCGACTGTCTCACCTGATGTGGATCATCAAAAAAACCGCCCCGGTAGCCCGGAGCGGTTCTTCAGTTTGGGTCCGTTAAAAAGGTACTCAGCCGCGCAGAGTGCCGCCGGTGGCCTTTTCAACCGAGGCGATGATCTTCTTGGCGACGGCATCGATTTCCTCGTCCGTCAGCGTCTTTTTCACTGGTTGCAGGGTGACATCGATGGCCAGAGACTTGCTGCCTTCCGGCACGCCCTTGCCTTCGTAGATGTCAAACAGCGTGACGTCTTTAATCAACACCTTGTCTGCCCCGCGTGCAGCCTTCAACAGCGTTTCTACCTGGACGTCGCCCGTGACCACGAAGGCGAAGTCGCGGCGTACCGGCATCAGGTCAGAGGCGTTCTGCGCGCCCTTGGAGCGGCTGGACTTGCCCTTTTTAGGTGCCGGCAGATTGTCGAGGAAGATTTCGAACGCGACAAT
The DNA here is from genome assembly GCF_017313085.1 of Roseibium limicola. Taxonomy (GTDB): domain Bacteria; phylum Pseudomonadota; class Alphaproteobacteria; order Rhizobiales; family Stappiaceae; genus Roseibium; species Roseibium limicola. The sequence goes on from NZ_JAFLNF010000004.1 coordinate 112,860, forward strand.
CGGGCCTTCAATGTCCAGCTCTGCCAATGTGCGCGGATGGATCTCGCCAAAGACAGCCAGCGTGTTCTTCGGACCCAGCTTCAGCGCACCCGAGCGACCCGGATGGAAGTAGGACGGGGCATCGGTGAAAACCTGCAGCTTTTCAACCGGTGCGCCAATCGCGGCCAGGGCTGCAGCAGCATCGGCCTTGGCGTCGAAGACGTCGACATTGGCCACCGGGGCCGACCAGTGACGACCGGAGCCAGCGAGTTTGGCTGTACCGCGACGCAGGCCGGCGGCGACCATCTTCTGGCCTTCCGGTGTGTCGGTTTCAAAGATCTGACCGACTTCGAACAGGCCAACGTCGCCATTGCCCCGATCCGCATTGCGCTGGGCTGCCATCAGCAGACCCGGCAGCAGGCTGGGGCGCATGTCCGACATGTCGGTGGAGATCGGATTGGCGAGTTTCAGTTCCGCTGCACCGCCGCCGAAATGGTTGGCCTGAGCGTCGGAGATGAAAGACCAGGTGATGGCTTCATTCAGGCCGCGTGACGCCAGAGCCCGGCGGGCACGACTGCGGCGGATTTGACCGGTGGTCAGCACTTTCTGGCCGACCGTTCCGGTGCGCGGCAGCGGTGTGGAGATAACCCGGTCGAGGCCGAGAATTCGCACGACTTCTTCCACCAGATCGGCCTTGCCGTGAATGTCGGGGCGCCAGCTCGGGGGCGCAACCTTTACCACAGGACCGGAGCCGGAAATCCAGAAGCCGAGGGCTTTGAGGATCATGTTGATCTCAGGCGTCGCCACATCGATGCCCGACAGGCGCTTCACTTCCGCATAAGGGAAGTCGATGATCTTGGCGTCTTCCGGCACCGCGCCGGCGACATGAACTTCGGACGGCTGGCCGCCGCAGATGTCCAGCACCAGACGGGTGGCCGCATGGAGACCCGGCATCATGTAGTCCGGGTCCACCCCGCGCTCAAACCGGTAGCGGGCATCGGTGTTGATGGCGAGCTTGCGGCCCGTTGCGGCAATTGCATCCGGATCCCAAAGAGCGGATTCAATCAGCACGTCGACGGTTTCCGCTGTCGAACCGGAATGCTCGCCGCCCATGATGCCGGCCAGGCTTTCCGGGCCATTGTCATCGGCAATGACATAGGCGCTTGCATCAAGATCGTAGGACTTGCCGTTCAGGCCTTCCAGGCTTTCGCCGGCCTTGGCCCGACGCACGGTCAGGTTGCCTGCCACCTTTGCTGCGTCGAACACATGCAGTGGACGGCTCTGATCGAAGGTCATGTAGTTGGTGATGTCGACCAACGCATTGATCGGGCGCAGGCCGATCGCCAGCAGTCGTTCCTGCATCCACTTCGGCGATGGGCCGTTCTTCACGCCCTTCACCAGACGCAGGCCGAAGGCCGGACAGAACGGGGTGTCGCCGTCGTTGTCCAGTGTCACGGTTGTCGGGCAAGGGAACTCACCACGAATCTGTTCGCGTGAGCGTTCCTTCAGTTTGCCGAGACCGGCTGCGGCCAGATCACGGGCGATGCCGTAAACGCCGGTGCAATCCGGGCGGTTCGGTGTCAGGCCGATCTCGATGACCGGATCGTCCATGCCGGCGATCTGGGCAAAGGGAATGCCTACCGGTGTATCGTCCGGCAGATCGATGATGCCTTCATGCGCGTCGGAGAGTTCCAGCTCGCGCTCCGAGCACATCATACCGTAGCTTTCCACGTCGCGGATCTTGCCAACGGACAAAGTGATGTCGAGGCCGGGAACATAGTCGCCGGGCTTGCCGAGAACGCCGATCATGCCGGCGCGGGCATTCGGAGCGCCGCAGACGACCTGCATCGGTTCGCCTTCGCCTGTGTCGACCTTCAGCACCTGAAGTCGGTCGGCATTCGGATGTTGGGTCGCTTCCAGAACCTTGACGGTTTTGAACGGGGCGAGCGGCGCGGCGCGGTCGGTGACTTCCTCGACCTCGAGACCGATCATCGTCAGCTTCTCGACAATCTCGTCAAGGCTGGCGTCGGTGTCCAGATGGTCCTTCAACCAGGAGAGAGTGAATTTCATGTTTCTGCTCTTTGCATCTCTGGGGCCTGTCGGTCCCGGGCAGCACGCTTGCGGCTGCGCCCGGGTGGGCCGAAAATCGGTTTAAGCGGACAGACCGCCGAAAAGGGTCGGCAGATCCAGCGGGCGGAACCCGTAGTGCTGGATCCAGCGGACATCAGCGTCGAAGAAGGCGCGCAGATCCGGCATGCCGTATTTCAGCATGGCGATGCGGTCGATGCCCATGCCCCAGGCAAAGCCCTGATAGACGTCCGGATCCAGACCGCAATTGCGGATGACATTCGGATGGACCATGCCGCAGCCGAGGATTTCCAGCCAGTCGCTGCCTTCGCCGATCTTCAGCTCAGAGCCTGAGCGGTCGCACTGGATGTCGACCTCCATCGACGGCTCGGTGAAGGGGAAGAACGACGGGCGGAAACGCATCTCGATGTCATCGACCTCGAAGAAGGCCTTGCAGAATTCTTCCAGAACCCACTTCAGGTGGCCGAAATGCGCCTGCTTGTCGATGACGAGGCCTTCGACCTGGTGGAACATCGGCGTGTGGGTCTGGTCGCTGTCGCAGCGATAGGTGCGGCCCGGAATGATCACGCGGATCGGCGGTTCCTGGTTGCGCATGGTACGGATCTGTACCGGAGACGTATGAGTGCGAAGCAGCAGCCGTTCGCCGTCTTCCTTCGGATTGAAGAAGAACGTGTCGTGCATGTCACGGGCCGGGTGGCCTTCGGGGAAGTTCAGCGCCGTGAAGTTCAGCTCGTCGGTCTCGATGTCCGGACCTTCGGCGATGGAGAAGCCCATGTCGGCGAAGATTGCGGTCAGCTCGTCGATGACCTGGCTGACCGGATGAATGCGGCCGGTCTCCAGCGGCGACGGGCGCAGTGGCAGGGTGACATCCACGGTTTCACTGGCCAGCCGCGCATTCAGGGTGGCTTCCGCCAGCACAGTCTTGCGTGCAGTGATCGCATCGGTGACCTTGGCTTTCAGGCCGTTCAGGGCCGGGCCCATCACCTGGCGTTCTTCCGGGGTCATCTTGCCGAGGGTTTTCATCTGCTCCGACAGACGTCCCTTCTTGCCGATGGCGGCAACGCGGGCATCTTCAAGGGCAGCTTCGGTTTCAGCCGCTTCAATGGAGGCGAGAAGTTCTGTTTCCAGGGTGTTCAGATCGGACATGGTCGCTCGATGGTTCGGGCTCTGCGACTGGGCAGAACCTCAAGTCTGAATAAGTCGGGGGTCTTTTAGCTAAAAAAGCCCTGAAATGCCACGCCGGGCGTGAATTTCTGAAGGAGAAAGCGGTTGAGGGCGCCAGGACGGCACATCAGCCGGTCGTTACTGGCTAAATCGTCCGCAGGCCGGTCCCTGACGCGTGGAACAGCGGCGGGCCACCAGATGCAAAATTCTGCTCCCGGCGAATAGCGCAGGCTGAGGCGTCGCGGTGGGGCCCTGCAGAGGGCCTGAAGGCGTCAGGTTCATACTCATAGCGCGGCGAGTTTATCCATGGAGCCTCCAAGCGCAACCGCTAAATTTCCGGCGGCAGTTCAAGCGACTGCGGCAGCTCTTGCCTGAGCCAGTCCGAAAAGGCACGGGCCGGTCCGTCAAAAGGTTTGTGCGGGCTGTGCAGCAGCCAATAGGAGATGCCGGTCGCGATCATGTCCGGGAATGGGCGCACCAGCTGACCACTGGTCAAAGCGTAATAGGCAAGCGTTTCCCAGGCGAGGAAGACGCCTTGTCCGGCAACTGCTGCATCCAGGCAAAGCGCTCCGTCGGAGAAACTCGGGCCTGGCTGCAACTGTATCCGGTCGCGACCGGTCGCCTGCAGCCAGTCCTCCCAGGTGAACATCTGTCCCGGATCCAGGATGACCGGCAGCTTGAACATGTCTTCCGGCTTTTCGAAGGTTTCGGCCAGCACAGGACTGCACACCGGAAAAATGCGTTGGTCGAGCAGCTTTGTTGCCTTCAGTCCTGGGTAGGGGCCGCGACCGACGCGGATGCACAGATCAACATCCGACAGGCTCGGATCTGTCAGCGCGACGGAGGCCTCCACCCGCACCCGAATATCGGGATGCGCCTTGGAGAAGGACTTCAGGTGCCAGACCAGCCACTTGCCGGCGAAGACTGGCGCGGCAGAGACGGTGAGCATGCCGGAGCGTTCGCGGGAGGCCATATCGACCGCTGTCGACAGTGCACTCATGCCATGAGTCAGCTGGGACAGAACGGGCAGGGCAAAGGCAAGCGGAACCAGACCACGGGATCGGCGCTCAAACAGCGGTCGGGCGAGCTGGCCTTCTACCTTCTGCACCTGCTGGCTGACTGCACCGATGGTGACGCCAAGCTCTTCGGCCGCGGCCTTCAGAGAGCCTAGCCGTCCGACCGCCTCGACTGCCCGCAGGCCTGAAAGGTGAATGCGGTTAAGATTTTTCATATAGAAAATCTATATCATGATGCAGAAGAAGTCGATTTTTTCTGCCAGATCTCAAGCTTATATAGATAGAATAGCTAAATCCATATGAGGGCTTGGCCATGCCTGATCCTACGGCATTGCCGATAACAAGGAGAATAATGATGATGCTGAAAACGATCTTTTCCCGCCGGTATCCCACAGACGACGCCCACGGCGGTCGCTGCACAGACCCGATGGATCATCCGGCCATTCAGCGCATGAGCGCACGTGAGCTGGCGGACCTGCCGATCAACCGCGGTTGATCCACTTGCCTTCGAAAATTCGACCGTCCAACGGCGCCCGAAAGCAATTCGGCGCCGTTTTTGTTTTGATGATCAGAACTTGACTTGGAGTAACTCCAGGAAACTAGGTTGAACTGGTCAGAGAAAGGCGAGCGTTATGAAAATTTCAGAAGCATCGGGAGAATGCGGTCTTAGCCCGGATACGATCCGCTTCTATGAAAAATCCGGTCTCGTCCAGATTGCGCGCGGCGCCGATGGCCTGCGCCGGTTCTCGCCCGAAAACGTCGAGTGGCTCACTCTTCTCTACTGGCTTCGTCAGACTGGCATGCCGATGAAAGTCATGCATCGTTTTGCCAGCCTTTATCAGCAGGGCGCAGAGACCATAGGAGATAGAACAGCTCTCCTGCTGCAACACGCGGAGCATCTTCGCACTCGGCGCCAGGAATTGGACTGCTGCGAGCTTGTTCTCGCCCACAAGGTGTCTACCTATGAGGCGCTGGAAAGGAGTATCGCATGAGAATTCTTGTTGTTGGTGCCAAGGGAGATATTGGCCAGGCGATTTGCGCAGAGCTGCAGCCGCGCCATGAGATCATCACCGCCGGACGAACTTCCGGCGATCACCAGGTGGACCTGACGGATCTTGCTTCGGTGCAAGCCTTGTATCAGGCGGTTGGTCCAGTCGATGCGGTTATCTCCGCAGTCGGCGAGGTCAAGTTCGCCACTCTGGCCGAGTTCACGCCCGATCAGATGCTGTTCGGTTTGCAAAACAAGGTGATGGGCCAGATCAACCTGGTTCTGGCCGGCCTGAATGTGGTGCGTGACGGCGGATCCTTGACCTTGACCAGTGGCATTCTCGACCGTGACCCAGTGGCCGTCGGTGTCGGCGCTGCGACAGCCAACGCTGCGTTGGGAGGCTTTGTGAAGGGAGCTGCCATCGATATGCCGCGTGGCTTGCGCCTGAACGTCGTGAGCCCCGGCCTACTAGATGTCTCTGCCGCAAAATATGGTCAGTTTTTTCCGGGCCACGTGCCGGTCGCAGCCACGCGCGTTGGTCTGGCCTATGCGAAATGCGTTGAAGGCCTGCCAAACGGACAAGTGGTGATCGTCGACGGCTGATACCGGCGTTTGGTCAGGCGTTAGGACTTCTTGACGAACTCGGTCAGAATCACGATGCGCTGGTCGTTGACGCGGCCTTCGATCTGAGCAGCATTGTCCGGTACCAGGCCGATGTTGCGCACGGCCGTGCCGCGCTTGGCGGTGAAGCCAGCGCCCTTGACCTTCAGGTCCTTGATCAGCGTCACCGTGTCGCCAACGGCCAGAACTGCACCATTGGTGTCCTTGTGAATGACGGCTGTGTCTTCGTCGGCGGTTTCTGCCTGACCGGCCTGGGCCCACGCCAGGGTCTCCTCATCCAGATACAACATGTCGAGCAGGTCACGCGCCCAGGTCTCTGCCGATAGCCGGTTGAGCATCCGCCAGGCGGTAACCTGAACCGGCGCAACTTGCGACCATGCGCTGTCATTCAGGCAGCGCCAGTGGGTGTCGTTGAGCTCTGCGCCTTCGATCTGCTCCCGGCAGGTGGTGCAGGCCAGGATGGCCTCATCTAGCGTGTCGCCGTCCCTGGGGAGCACTGTCATGGCAGCAAGGTTATCCGTTGCGCCACAGAGTTCACATTTGCCATCAGCGCGGGCGTGGAGATCGGTTTCGAGGCTCATCGGAGGTCCTTTTGAGGGGAGGCCGGCAATTCACGAAAAATGCTCCGGCGCAGTACAAACAAAAACCCCGGCACTGGGGCCGGGGTTCGAATAGGTGTCGTCAGGACACTCAATCTTCCATCTTGAGCGCCTGGATGAAGGCTTCCTGTGGAATCTCCACCTTGCCGAACTGGCGCATCTTCTTCTTGCCGGCCTTCTGTTTTTCCAGCAGCTTGCGCTTACGGGTGGCATCACCACCGTAACACTTGGCGGTCACGTCCTTGCGCAGGGCCGACAGGGTCTCACGGGCAATTACCCGAGCGCCGATGGCAGCCTGAATCGGGATCTTGAACATGTGACGCGGGATCAGCTCTTTCAGCTTTTCGCACATGGCACGGCCACGGCGCTCGGCCTGGGAGCGGTGAACCAGCATGGCGAGAGCATCCACCGGCTCGTCATTGACAAGCACCGACATTTTCACCAGATCCCCGGCGCGATAGTCGGAAATCTGGTAGTCGAAGGAGGCATAGCCCTTGGAGATCGACTTCAGCCGGTCGTAGAAATCGAAGACGACTTCGTTGAGCGGCAGGTCGTAGGAGACCATGGCGCGCGTTCCGACGTAGGACAGATCAACCTGCAGCCCGCGACGATCCTGGCACAGCTTCAAAATGCTGCCGAGATAGTCGTCCGGTGTCATGATGTTGGCGCGGATCCACGGCTCTCGGATCTCTTCAACCTTCACCACGTCCGGCATATCGGCCGGGTTGTGCAGATCGATCTCCGAGCCATCGGTCATCGACAGCTGATAAACCACAGAGGGTGCGGTCGCGATCAGGTCGAGATTGAATTCGCGGGACAGGCGCTCCTGAATGATTTCCAGGTGCAGCAGGCCAAGGAAGCCACAGCGGAAACCGAAACCGAGGGCTGCCGAGGTTTCCATTTCATAAGAGAAGCTGGCGTCATTGAGGCGCAGCTTGCCCATGGCGGCGCGCAGATCCTCAAAGTCGTTGGCATCCACCGGGAAAAGGCCGCAGAACACAACCGGCTGGGCTGGCTTGAAGCCCGGCAGAGCTTCGGCACATGGCTTCTTCTCCAGGGTGATCGTATCGCCGACGCGGGTGTCGGCCACTTCCTTGATCGAACCGGTGATCACGCCGATTTCACCGGCATGCAGCTCTTCAACTTGCAGGAACTTGGGGGTCATGACGCCGACGCGATCAACGTCATACGCCGCCCCTGTTCCCATCATCTTGATCTTGTGGCCTTTTTTCAAGGAGCCGTTGATCACCCGAACAAGCACCATCACGCCAAGATACGTATCGTACCAGCTGTCGACCAGCATGGCTTTCAACGTGTCGTCGGGGTCGCCTTGTGGCGCCGGCAGCTTCTTGACGATGGCTTCCAGAACCGTCTCGACGCCGAGGCCGGTCTTGGCGGAAATCATGCAGGCTTCGGACGCATCGATCCCGATCACGTCTTCGATCTGCTCCTTGATCCGGTCGGGTTCTGCCGCCGGCAGGTCGACCTTGTTCAGGACAGTGACAATCTCGTGGTTGTTGTCGATGGCCTGATAGACGTTGGCAAGCGTCTGCGCTTCCACGCCCTGAGAGGCATCTACCACCAGCAAGGAGCCTTCACAGGCGGCCAGTGAACGCGAGACCTCGTAGGCGAAGTCGACGTGGCCCGGGGTGTCGATCAGGTTGAGAATATATTGCTGACCGTCTTCGGCATTGTAGATCAGTCGCACGGTCTGCGCCTTGATCGTAATGCCGCGTTCCCGCTCGATATCCATGCTATCGAGGAGCTGCTCGGTCATTTCCCGATCGGTCACCGTGCCGGTCATCTGGATCAACCGGTCGGCAAGCGTCGACTTGCCGTGGTCGATGTGGGCCACGATGGAGAAGTTGCGGATGTTGGAAAGCGTCTTGGTCGTCATGGCGCTCGTTTATCATTGCAAGGGCCATTCGCAAAGGGTTTTGCGCGATTGCGTGTCCAGTTCTTTGGGCTTATGCACCACAGGTCCCCGGTTCACTTTGCAGGCCTGACATGAAACTGCGCGTAGCAAACGAAAAAGACCTTCCCGCACTCCTGGAAATTTACAATCAGGCTGTCCTCGAAACCACCGCGTCCTGGACCAGTTCTGCGGACAGCTTGGAAGGGCGCCGAGCCTGGTTGAGGGGGCGACGGGAGGAAGGCTATCCGGTGATCGTCGCCGTGGACGGGACGGATGCCGTTCAGGGATACGCCAGCTTCGGCTCGTTTCGCGGCCGCGATGGCTATGGCCTGACGGTGGAACACTCGGTCTATGTGAAGCCTGCGGCACAAGGGCAGGGATTGGGGCGCCTTTTGCTGGATGCTCTTGTCATCGAAGCACGGCAAGCCGGGTTCCACACCATGGTCGGCGCCGTCGATGCCAGCAATGTGGCGTCTCTGGCACTGCATGCGAAGGCCGGGTTTTCGGCCTCCACGCCTCTGCCTCAGGTTGGCAAGAAATTCGGCCGTTGGCTCGATCTGGTGCTGGTGACCAAGGTTCTCGACGAGCGGACAACGCCACCTGCCGCCTGATCCCAGCGTTGTGTTGAGCCCGGTGTTACGTCTCAGTTCTACTGCGCCTCCAGGACCGCCCGGCAGCTGTTGGGGAGGGCCGCAAGCTCCATAGGGCGGCGCTTGACCACAGGCGCGTCCGGGTCTTTCGGCACCCATGGTTCATCCGAAAGCCAGTAGGCCAGATGTTTGCCACAGCCGTCGCCCGGTGGCGGTGGGGTCTGGTCCTTGCAGCCGCTGCTGCCTTTTGGGCAGCTTAGCCGAACATGAAAATGATAGTGATGGCCCCACCACGGCCGGATGACCCGAAGCCAAGACCGGTCGCCAGTTTCAAACGCACAGAGCGCCTTCTTGATCGCCGGACTGACGAAGATGCGGGCGGTGCGCGGATCCTGTGCCGCGCGGCGGATCAGTATGGCGTGCGTGTCAGTGAACTTGCGGGGATCGACAGATCGGTCGGCGCCCTTAACGTCCATCGGCCCTTTCAGCATCGAAACGGCAGAGACATTCTCGCGCTCATCGGCATCCATCCGGTGGTCCGGCATAGGTTTCAGCCAGATATCCGCATCCAGACCGATCTGGTGGCTGGAGTGGCCTGAGGTCATTGGTCCGCCGCGCGGCTGCGCCATATCGCCGACCAGCAGGCCGCGCCATCCGAGTCCCGGAGCATCGCGGGCCAGATCCTCCAGATAGTCGATCATCACCGGGTGGCCCCAATTGCGGTTGCGCGACAATCGCATGACCTGCCAGCCCGGCCCGTCGGTGGGGAGGGACTTCCCTCCCGCCAGACAGCCCTTGGCATAGGAGCCGATGGAGCGAGCACGCACATTGGAGGGCCGCAGCATCGCGCCAAAATACTCTTTCGCCGCCCGGTTTGGATCGAGTGACGTCAACCGTGTGCCCGGTGTTATTGGACGCCACTTCTGTGGGGGGGCGGGAATATCGCTCGGCAGTTGCACGCCGAAAGCCTGGGACCCGCCGGCGGCGGGGGCCGGTGTTGCAGAAACAACTCCGGGTTTTTCCGGCGGAACAGCGGAAGGGGCAGCACGCGCCCCGGTCATACATGCCAGCAGAACAGCTGCAAGCAACGGAAGTCGAGGGATTGTGCGAGTGCCGTTTGTCAAAATCCCACTGCCTTTCATTGCAACAATCATGCAGCCGTTGATGTCGTCTGACCGATGAGAAGCTCTGCGATTTCATCGAGGAGCAATGTGTTGTCCTTGATGATGCGGTCAGCGACGCCGTTTAGCGTGGTTACATTGCCTGGCCGTGCATTGTCCATCGCCTCTGCGCCTTCGGGCAGGGTCCCGTTGAGGCGGATGTAGCGCGTTTCGCCCAGATCCGTGAACAGGCACTCGGCCTGATAGGCCGCCGTCTGCGCCTGGCCATCGGCGAAAATCGACAGAATAGGTACGCCGTTCGAGGGCTGCATCCAGCCCAGCGCGCCCCAACCCTTGGCGTCGCGATAGGAGAACGGGGTTTCCGAACTCAAACCGGTGCCGAGCGAGATCAAGATGATGTCTTCAGCCGCCCACCCCAGCTTGCGCGCTTCGATATAGGCGGCGAGTGCCGGATCGCTCATGAAAACCCCACCGTCGATCAAGGCTTCCTCGCGCGCCTTGGTCAGGTTTTCGACCTTGGCCGGTTCAAAGAAGGAAGGCGCTGCCGTCGTCGCGCGAACGGCCTGCCAGAGATAATAGTCGTCGCTACGATGGCCCTCACGCTGGCGGGTATTGCTCATGAAGACGGCCTTGCGCCGTTCGATATCATATGCAGTGAGCACCAGATGTGTCAGCCCGGAGGCCATAGAGGTCCAGCCGAACTTGGACTTCAGCAGTTTTTCAAACGGGCGAGCGTCATAGGTCTCGTCAAACAAGCCGAAGGGATTGGAGAGGGCACGTCCGATCCTGTGGCTGAAGGAATGGCTGAAGATCTCGCGCGCATCGGTTTCATAGAACTGTCGCAGTTCCTGGATCGTTGCGGCTGGTTCGTCGCGTGCACCTCCAGGCTTTGGCGCGGCAAGTCCGGCGGCGATCAAGCCGCCCGTGGAGGTGCCGCAAATCAGGTCGAAACAGGCATGAGGCACCATGTCCTGTCCCCGATGCGCCATCCGTGCGGCAACGCTCTCCAGAACACGCAGGGGGATCAGACCTCGGACACCACCACCGTCGATGGACAGGATTACATGTTTTTGTCGCGACATTAGGATCCTCACTCGGCAATTCAGGGCAGACGTTTGCAGGCCTCCGGCAAGACTGGCCGATAATGGCCGACAGAGGTCGCAATGACCCCCAAACAGGAATGCATGGGGATCCTCAGGGCCGAATGCGGCTGGGCTGTGGCAGCCTGGACCAGAGTTTGTCTACCTTGCAACATTGCAACGAGTAAGTCCCGTCGCGGAACAATTCAAAGCTGGATTTTTGACACACTGCGCGATTTTTCCCCAGAGGGCGTTAACAGTGCATTGCCCGTTGCCTTCGCGCTGCCAACGCCTAAACTCGGGCACAAACAACAGGAAAGACATCATATGAATATCGATCTATTGCGCCGTCTGTGTGAAACGCCCGGCGTTCCCGGTCACGAACACCGGATCCGCGAGCTGATCCTAAGCGAAATCGAAGGCCTGTTCGACGAAGTCACAGTTGACCCGATGGGGTCGCTTTTGTGCAAGCGCGCGTCGCGTGCGGCGCCGAAGGATGGCAGCGATCCGAAAAAGGTCATGCTGCTGTGTCACATGGATGAGATCGGCTTTCTGGTCTCCCACATCACTGACAAGGGCTTCCTGTATGTCCAGCCGGTGGGTGGGTTTGACCCCCGCAATCTGTTCTCCCGCCGCGTTCTCGTCTCCACTGACGATGGCGATTACAAGGGGGTGATGAACCCGGGCGGCCGCCCGATCCACATTTCCTCGGCAGAAGAACGCAAAAAGGTGCCGGAGCCGAATGAGTTCATCATTGATGTCGGAATGGGCGAAGAAGCGAAGGACAAGATCAAAATCGGCGACATGGTCACCATGGACGAACCGCTGATCGAGATTGGCAACAAGATCGTTTCAAAGGCGCTCGACAACCGTATTGCCTGCTGGCTTGGCATCGAGGCCATCAAGGCGTTGGGCAAGGCAAAGCACACGTGCGAAATCCATGTCGCCTTCACCTGTCAGGAAGAGGTCGGCCTGCGCGGGGCGCGGACTGCAGCCTTCGCGATCAAGCCGGACATCGGCTTTGGCGTTGATACGACACTTGCCTGTGACACACCGGGCGTGCCGGATCAGGATCGCACGACGGTGCATGGCGAAGGCTTCGGTCTGCACGTCAAGGATTCCAGCTTCATCGCCGATCGTGATCTGGTGAAAGAGATCGAAGCTCTGGCGGAAAAGGAAAAGATCCCGTTCCAGCGCACCATGTTGCGGGCAGGTGGTCAGGATGGCGCGGCAGCGCAACAGTCGGCTGCCGGCGCCAAGGCGGTCGGCATTGTCGTTGGCACGCGCTACATCCACACCGTCACGGAAATGATCCATCGTGACGACCTGAAAGCAGCCTGCGATATTCTGGCAGCTTATATGGAAGCAGCGTAAGCGCCTGGTTCAAGTTCAGGCAGAACTGGCGAGGAGGTTTCCGACTTGCTCGCCGGTTCCCGCATATAACGAGCTGACAGACGCGCTCTGATAGCTGAGAGCGCTGTTTCCGGATGTTGCTTCGATGTTGGCGGCTGTCGCCGAACGGGCACTCAGTCCGGTTCGGCTGTCATACGACACCCGGTCGATGGAAATGAATTCTGCCGACACTGTCTGATCGCCGATCTCGGCTTCGATGGTCGTGGTTGAAATACTGGCGCTTTCGAACTGCAGCAGTTGTGTGCTGGCGTCGTCGCGTATGCCTTTGTCGCCGAGAGCGGTTTGCAACTTGCCAGCAGTTTTCTGATATTCGGCGATGGAGGCGAGGGCCTTTTTCTCGCTGTCCTCTTCCGTCTCGCCTTTGCCCTGGTCAACCGCCTTTTGCAGCGCGGCAATCACGACGGCATCCTTCTCTGCCTTCTTGGTGGCATTTTCCAAGACAGAGGTGACGGGATTGGCCGTCGCAGCCTTATCGGTCTGCTGCCCGGAAGCGGCGGATTTTCCCGATGTCGCCGACAGGGAAGCAATCAGCGTCGAGGACGTCTGCGTCGTCGTCTCGATGGAGATCTGCATGAGCCACCTGTTGCTGCCGGGTTGCGGGAAACTTTGGCAGAAGCCTCTACGTTAAATCTTAAAGGGACCTTAATTTCAGGCCGTTTGAGGTCGCTGTCTGCGCAATATTTGCAAATTGCCAGCGTAAGCACAAAACCGCCCTGGCAGACCTGCTTAGGTCGAGATGAGATTGTCCAGAAAATCCGCACCGATGCGAATGGCGCGTTCGTCAATGTTGTGGCCCAGCGTTTCAAGCAGCTCCAGCCGGACCGATGCGCCGGCCTTTGCAAGCATCATCGCGGCCATTTCGGAGTGGTAGGGCTCGACCACATCGTCATCGTGGCCGTGAACGAGCAGCACGGGCGCGTCAATGTTCAGGCCGTCAAGTGTCTGCGGCGCGGGGAGCCGTCCGGAGTAGGAGAGAATAGCGGCAGGTGATGCACTGCCGAAATGGTCATCGACATCGCGCACCTCGGTGTCGGCCTGGTGTCGCAGTCCGATCTGCAGGGCCAGCATGGCTCCCTGGCTGAAGCCGGCAAGGATCAGCTCTCCCCAATCCAGACCGTCGCGGTGCAACTCGTCTTCGATGCGGTGAATCAGGCCTGGAGCTGCCGTTGTTGCCCCAATTTCGATTTCGCGTGGGTCTCTTTCAGTGAGGTCGAACCATTGCCGGCCGCTCAAGGTCGGATGCGGCAATGGGTCAGGCGCATTGGGAATCCAGCAGGCAAGAGATGGAAAGCGGGTCTGCCAGCTTCGGGCAACAACCAGCAGATCGGTTGCACAGCCGCCATAGCCATGCAGCAGCACCATCAGGTGCGACGGTGTGCCCTCATGCGGTGGCATGAGTCTAAACTGTGGGGCAGGATGCATCAGCTGCCTCTTGTTCTGATGGGCATATTCAAGCCGAACGGTCGAACCCGCCCATTCGGGTTCGCGGCCGTTTTAAGGCATTCCTCATTCCGCAGCCACAAGCCCGGGTTTTTCCCAACTTCCATCCTCGACGGCGGCGATCTGGGCATCGATTTGTGTCAGAACGAACCGGGAGAAGGGACCAAGGTGGACATAGAGTGCCATCATCACCAGAACCGGCTTCAAGGTGCTGGGACGGTGTGTCAGGCACCAGAAGATGGTTGACCAGAACAGCCAGCGCTGGGCGTGTTTGGAAAAGGTCATTGACCAGACGAGGCGTCCGAACATCTGCAAGTCATGGCCGAAGCCCGCGCCAAGCAGCGCCTGATTTGCGCCGCTGGTGTTCAGCATGCTGGCGACTTTCTTGACACGACCGAAGTAGGCGTCGGGCGCATAGACACGGTCGACCACCTTTCGGAAGTCAGACAGGATCTGGGCCCGCGGTCGCTTGGTCTCGAAATTGAGACCGGCGGTGCACTGATCGCCATCAAGCGTATCGGGATCGTCCAGGCCAAAGTCATCATGCAAACGGCCTTCCGCCTGGAGACGACGCGTCAGCTGTGTGGTGGGCAGTGCATAGAGCAAGCCGGTCATCGCCACGGGAATGGCGGCCTCTTCAATCAGCGCGGTGATTTCATCCGCAACCTGATCGCTCTCCTCGTCGAAGCCGACGATAAAGCCAGCAATGACAGTGATGCCCGCATTGTAGATCTGGTGAACACTCTTGGCGATGTCGCGCCGGGTGTTCTGCTTCTTCCGGGTGGCGATCAGAACTTCAGGGTCCGGGCTTTCGATACCGACGAAGACAGTGAAGAACCCAGCCTCCTGCATCATCGTCAGAAGCGCCTTGTCGTCAGCCAGATTGAGGGAGGCCTCTGTCGACATTTCGAACGGGTAGTTATGGGCTTTTTGCCAGGCGATAAGTTCCGGCAGGAAGGCTTTCACCGCTTTCTTGTTGCCGATCAGGTTGTCGTCGACAAAGTCGACATGACCACGATAGCCAAGCGCGTAGAGATTATCGAGTTCTGCCAGCATCTGGGCGCTGGACTTGGTGCGCGGTACCCGGCCGTAGAGCTCGATGATGTCGCAGAACTCGCAGGTGAATGGACACCCGCGCGAGAACTGGACACCCACCTGGACGTAGTCCTTGAAGGTCAGCAGATCGAAACGAGGGATCGGGGTGGTGCTGACATCGGCCTTGAACTTTTCTGCCGTGAAGCGACCTTCCCGGTCCCCTGCCTGCCAGGCCTCCAGAAACTTGTCGAGAATACCCTCCGCTTCGCCCAGAACCAGAAAATTAGCGCGCTCGTAGATGTGGGGGCTGGTCATTGGATCGGGGCCGCCGACCACAACGGGAACTTCCAGCTCACGGCATCGACGAATGATCCAGAGCGTATCGGCCTGCTGTGGCAGCATTCCGCCGGTCATCACCATGTCGGCGCTCAGGATGTCGTCATCCGTCAGCTCGCCGGCATTACGGTCGATCAGCCGCACGTCCCACTCCTTGGGGAGCATTGAAGCAACCGTTATCAATCCCAGAGGTGGCGCGGGATATTTTGCGCCGACCATCTCGCAGGTTGCCTTGTAATTCCAGAACGAGCTGGAGTTGAACCTGGGATGGACCAGCAAGACCCGGCAGTGGCCGTCGACCATATGCGTTCCCTCGTGCTATTGAAAAAATGACGTTAAGTAATTCATCTGACAGTAGCAGGGTGACGCCGAAGGGCAAGGGACCTTGAGGGAAACCTTCGGTTGACGAGCGGAATTTTACTTGATGGGCTCTAAGGTCCAGACAGCAAAAAGGGCGGTCAAACCGCCCTTCGAACCATGAAAAACCTTGGTTTTTCTTAAAGGACCTTGAGGTCCTCTGCGACAGCAATGCCGCGGCTGAACTCGAGATCGTAGACCACAAGTTGGCCCTCGCTCAGAGTGTCAATGCCGGACCGGCGAAGTGCTGCAACATTGACGACGATATCATCGCCATCTTCCGGTTCGATCCGGCCGATACCTCGGCTGGTGTCGAACCATTTCACATTGCCATGTTGCATGGTGAACGTCTTTCTATCTGCGTACATAATACATGAGCTGAAATAGCTCAGATTCTAAACGGTTTGATGACATCAAACCCAAAGAATATGATTTCTCCTTACCTTGCGGCATTGGGAGAGTTTGTCCATTTAAGGTTAAAGAAATGGAAACATTGGTTGCGCATCCGTAAATCAGATCGGGAAGCAACTCAGACACTATATGAGGGTTCGAGATCAAATTACAAGGGGAGGCTCTGCAAGCAGCATTCGGGCCTGTCTTTAAACGGCAAACGCCGCGGACAAGCCGCGGCGTCGGGACGTCAGGGAGGTCAGTTCCATCAGCCCGTATCAGGTAAGCCGTTATCAGGCTGCCCGGATCTGCAACAGGAATCGGTTCATGGCTTCGCGCATGGTCGACGACCGACCGTGTAGCTGTTCCACTCCACCACGCATATCCGTGCTCAATTCGTTCGTTCTGCTGGCAGCGTTGCTGACCTCGGAGATCGAATGGGAGACCGACTGTGTCCCATTGGCAGCTTCCGACACGTTGGACGCGATCTCTCGGGTTGCGGCGTCCTGCTGATCGGTGGACTGAGCCATCTGCGACGCGCGCTCTGCAATGGAGCGGACCATCTCTGCAACGCTGTTGGTTGCTTCCATGCTCTCGCTGGCCGCAGCCCGCATTTCGGAAATTGAACGATCAATCTCTTCCGTTGCCTTCGATGTCTGCTCCGCCAAGGCTTTGACCTCGGAGGCCACGACCGCAAAGCCTTTGCCCGCATCGCCGGCGCGTGCAGCCTCAATGGTGGCATTCAGGGCCAGAAGGTTGGTCTGCGAGGCGATCTCGTTGATCAGGCTGGTGACGTCGCCGATCTTGGCGACAACCTGCTGCAGGGTTTCCACGGCATAGTTGGAGCGCTCGACCTCGGTGGTGGCTTCAGCTGCCAGCTTTGACGAGGCGCGAACCTGTTCGTTGATCTCGCGAATGGAGGCCGACAGTTCTTCTGTTGCGCCAGCGACCGTATTGACGTTGTTGGTCGCCTGCTCGGAAGCTGCGGAGACAGACAGAGCTTGCTGGGTCGTCCCATCGGCGAGAGCGCTCAAGGTGCCGGACTTCTCGAACAGCTGATCCAGGGACGTGATCATTTCATCGCTCAGAGAGAGCACCGTGTTCTCGAAGTCCTGGGCAACACGGTCCATTTCCTGACGCTTGTTGCGTTCAGCTTCTTCCTTCTGATGCGAGGCACGCTCTTCCAGTTCGCGTGTCTTGATCAGGTTGTTTCGGAAAATGCCGAGGGCATTGGCCATTTTCCCGATTTCATCACGACGATCACCCATGTCGGCGGTCTGCGTCGTGTCGCCTTCTGCCAGGCCTTCAACCACGCCCGATAGCTGGGCCAGAGGACGTGAGACACTGCGGAAGTTGACCAGGCCGAGAACCATGGCGAGCAAGACGATGGATGTCGCACTTCCCATGGCCAGCCACTGCATTTGGTTCAGCTCACTGGTCTGGGTCGCCTCGGTCTGTTGGCCGATGATGTCCAGCCGCTTGATCAGCTCATCAGTCGTGCTGATGACCTTGGTCAGCATTTCCTGCGACTCTGGCGTCAGTTCGATGGCGCGCGCCATATCAACGGTTTCCGGCGTCCGCATCATGGCAAACTGTCGATCCGTGATCTGGCTCATCCAAGTGCGCCATGCGGCCTCGATTTCATTCATCGATTCAGCCAACGCTGGCGAAATGCCATTGATGCGCGTTTTCATGGAGGTGGTTTTTGCCTCGACGTCCTTGCCGATCTCGATGGTCTTGGATCGCAGAGACTGCTCACCTGTGAGCAGGAAGGTCTTTGCGGTCATGGCCTGAAGCAGGATTTCCTTTTCCAGGGACAAGGCTTGCTTGATGACATCGCGGGTTTCACTGGCGACGTTTGCCTGGGTCGTGACCGTGGCAGACTTGAAGTAGGTGACCCCACCGGCAGCCGCGCCAATCAGTGCCAGGGCAATGAAGGCGGCAGCGCTCTTTTGAGTGACGGACCAGTTCTTGAACATGTTTCTCTCTCTCAAGAATACGCTTAGCTGGACAAGCCCTGACGGCGTTGCAATTCGGTCAGGTTGAATTCGATGGTCGCGGACCCAATGGGCTCTCCGCTTGTTTCATCAGAGAGCGTCAGGTTCAGCTGCGCTTTCCAGATGCCGAATTCTTCGTCCCATTCCGCCTCATCAATGAAAATGGCGCCCTTCCCCTCGGGGAACGTTTTCTGGAACTTGGCTTCGTCGCCCTGCCAGTAATCGCCGGTGATAGCGCTCTGCCCGACGTTGAGGCCATTGGCATCCATGACGAACAACTCGCGATAAAGGCCGATGCCTTCCGATTGAATCCGCAACAGATAGATGGAGAGCGGGGCACTCAAGGTCGCGGAAATCAGTGGCTTGTCGTCCATCTCGCGCTCAGTGCGCCACTTCTGATCAAGCGCCTCGATATCTTCAGCTTTCAAAGCGCCTCGACGCTTGTTCTGGCTGTTGACCGAAAGGCCGACAATAGGATTGGCCAGCCAGCCGCGTGCGGTTTCGATCACCTTGTCGGTGATCAGTGCCTTAGCGTCAGGGGCGGTCGAATCTGCAAATGTGGCTGCGGGGAGGGAAAAGAAGAAAATCCCCGCCGCAAGAAGGGAACGTGCATGAAGCATCTTTTGGGCCTCGCTTTTGGTTCCCATAAAAATGCCATTCAATAATAAACAAAGACGAAATATTTCAAACAATCTTATGGGTAGGATTACCTAGTTTTAATATTGGTTTGAAATTTCAGGTTGTGTCAAAGAATAAACTCGCCCTAATTTCAGCGAAAACTTGGCAGTTACCTACAGGAAATCGGTGACGAGAACCGGTAGTGAGTCTTTGTAGGTAGGATATCGAAGGTTGTAGCCGAGTTCGGCTTTCATGCGATGATTGGAGACACGCTTGTTCTCTCCGTAAAAAGAGCGAGCCATCGGAGTCAGGTCGGCCGTCTCAAAGGCGATTTCAGGCGGAGGGGCGACCCCCAGCAGGCTGGCGGCCAGGACGACCACATCTTGAGGTGGTGCCGGCATATCGTCCGTCACATTGTATATGCGCGTCATCGGCTTGCGCAGTGATGCAGCTACGGCCCCTGCAATATCCTCGACATGAATGCGATTGAAGACTTGTCCCGGCTTGATTAGACGTCGGGCCTTGTTCTTTTGAAAATTCACGAAAGTATTGCGGCCTTGGCCATAAATTCCCGACAGTCTGAAAATCTGGACAGGCAGGTCATTCTGAGCGGCAAACTCCAGCCAGGCCGTTTCTGCTGCAACGCGTTGCACGGAGCGTTTCGACACTGGCTTGCAGACAGTGTCCTCATCTACCCATGCCCCGTTATGGTCGCCATAGACGCCGACCGTGGAAAGATAGCCAATCCATACCGGTCGCGCGGCTTGAAGTGCAGGCGCACAGGCGGCCAGAACCGGATCGCCGGTCTCGCCAGGCGCGATGGAAACCAGTACGTGCGTCGCATTCGACAGGGCGTCTGTCAGTCCCGCTGAGGCAGTCTCGCCGTCAAACAGAAGGGCTTCTATGCCTGCTGCCTTCAAATCTGCGGCTTTGTCAGGCGAACGCGTCGTCCCGCCGACCCAGTTGAACTTGTCGCGCACCTCTTCAATGAAGGCGCGCGAGGAAAATCCAATGCCAAAAACAAAAAGCCGCATGCGGGTCAAGTCCTAGAGTTCCAGGTGGTTGCGCCGGATTTCATAGAGACTGACTCCCGTGGCGACGGCCAGATTGAGGCTGTCTGCCTGCCCGGTCTGGGGAATACGGATCAGCGTCTTGCAGCAATCGGCGAGATCCTGTTCCAGTCCCTGCTGTTCGTTGCCCATCACCAGTAGCGTTGGGTCCGTATAAACAGGCGTGCGGTAGTCGACCGATCCCTTCAGATGGGTCGCCGCGACAGTCCCCGGCCACTTGCTGATCAGATCCTTCAGCTCCGGCTTGGTGGTCTTGTACAGCGGTATGTGGAACAGCGACCCCATTGTGGCGCGCACGGTTTCCACTGCGAACGGATCGGTGCAATCGCCGACCAGAATGACGCCGCTGGCGCCGACAGCGTCCACCGTCCGGATGATGGTGCCGAGATTGCCGGGATCGCGCACCCGGTCGAGTGCAACGAAGACGGTGCCCTGGGACGGCGACAGTTCGGCAAGCGCGTGCAGGCGCTGCTCGTAAACGCCAACCACCATCTGAGGGTTGTCCTTGCGGGTCATCGCGGACAGCACTGCGGTGTTGACCTCAAGGATCAGTGCGCCTCGAGCCTTCGCCGTGGCTGCGGCTTTCTGGGCGATAGGATTTTCCAGTGCCTCCGGCCCGATGGCCAGATAGCGTACATCCCAGCCGGCCTCCAGGGCATCGGTCGCAAGCTTCAGACCCTCGGCAACAAACAACCCCGACTGGGTGCGATGCTTGCGCTGCGAGACCAGGCCTTTGATTTCCTTGACCAGCGGATTGGAATGGCTGGTGACCTGCTTGACCGCGCCGGCGCGCTTGACCTTGTCGAAACCGCTCATCGGCTACTCCAGCGGCTGAAGAGTGAGGTGGAGAGGGCCCGCTCGCCCTGATCTTCGCGGATGACCAGTTCGCCAGACTCCAGCAGCCCGCCCTGTGTGTGGAGGGTTTCAGCCATCAACTCGTGCACGGACAGGAAGCTTGAACGGATCGCATAGGCGGTCAGGATCATGAACAGCGCATCCTTGGCCAGAAGCTGCTGCAGGTTGGCGAGCATCTCCGGCAGGCTGGTGTAAAGATCCCAGACTTCGCCCTTGGGGCCACGACCGTACTTTGGCGGGTCAAGAATGATCCCGTCGTATGTACTGCCGCGTCGCACTTCGCGGGCCACGAATTTCGAGGCGTCTTCACAAATCCAGCGGATCGGCAGGTCTTCCAGTCCTGAAAGCTCCTGATTCTCGCGGGCATAGGTGATGGCCTTCTTGGAGGCATCTACGTGGGTAACGTGGGCGCCATGGGCTGCCGGAAGGATCGAGGCGAGACCGGTGTAGCCAAACAGGTTGAGGATCTTCAGCGGGCGGTCGCCACGCCGTGGGATGTCCTGCTTCACCTTGTCGTTGACCCAATCCCAATGCGCTGCCTGTTCGGGAAAGACGCCGACATGGCGGAAGGACATGAAGCGACCGATGTAGCGTGCCGGGCCATAGGACATCTGCCAGGTTTCATCGACACTGCCGCCAAATTTCCAGCGCCCTGGGCCCTCTTCATCGGTGTCGCCGGTAAAGACACCGTCTGCCCGCTGCCAGGTGGTGTCGTCCAGCCGCGGTGTGCCCATGGCTTGCGGCTCTGGCCGGTCGATGGTGTAGCGCCCGTAGCGCTCCAGCTTGCGGCCTCTCCCCATGTCCAGCAGTCGATAATCCGACCATCCCGCTGTCTCCAGAATGACAGGCCAGTTTTGCTGCGGCGCAGAGCCGGGCTTGGAAAAGCTTGCAGATGTTGTGTCAGTGCGTGTCATGGTCGCCGAGGGAGCACTTTCTCAGGGGGACTTGAGGGGGTTCTTTGCAACAAGCCATTAGGCCCGGCAGCGCTCCGGGTCAATGAAGCTGGCCGATTTTTCGTCAGTCCGGTGCGTTGCCGGATTGTCACCTTTGGCATGGTAAACGCACCGGTACATAAAAAGTTTTGACAAGACCCGCCTCATTTGATCGATTGAAAGGGGAAATACGTAGATAGAGTTCTTGTGAAAGCCATCTCGATGCAATCGGTAAATGTGACGAGATCCCATGTGGATCTGGTCGTGCAAACGGTCCAGGACAGCGCGCAAGCCGCAACGTCGAGCCTTGCCGCCTCATGGCGCCGGTCGATGATGTATCACGGGCTTGATCCCGCCACGCCGCCGCAGCGACCGGAGCGGGTCGAGGCGTCGAAGCTGGAAGAAGTTCAGGAACGTAACCACAGCGTTTTGCAGGTGGCGGCTCCCGTGCTGGAGCGTCTGGTCCGCTCGGCCGGCAAGGTCGGGTGCTGCGCGATCCTGTCCGACGAGAGTGGTCTGATCATCGAATCGCAGGCGGCCCCTGCGGAAAGTCGCGAGTTCGATCGTTGGGGGTTGTCCAAAGGCTTCACCTGGAGTGAGGCTTTGGCGGGGACCAACGGCATTGGCACCTGCCTGGTTGAAAAACGGGCGATGATCATTCATCAGGATCAGCACTTTTTCACGAGCAATACCCGGCTGAGCTGCATGTCTGCGCCGGTCTTTGGCGCTTTTGGCGAGCTGGTGGCAGCGCTCGATCTGTCCAGCTGCCGTGATGACATGACCTATGCCATGTCGCTGGTTCTTTCGACGGTGGTCATCGACAGTGCTCACGCGATCGAGACCGAGTTGTTCCGTCAAGCCTTCCCGAACTGTCGCATTCAGATGGCGGAGGGACATGGAGCCTCAGGTGTTGCGCTGCTGGCCGTGGATGACAATGATCTTGTGCTCGGCGCGACGCGGCTGGCACGCAAGACCCTCGGGATCTGCGATGATGTTCTGGCGCGTCTTCCCTCGCTGGCCGAAATCCAGCGTCGCGAAGAACCGCCACAGATCACAGGCACCAAAGGCGGACCGAACGACATTCGTCGCGCCTTGTTGCGACGTCGGGGCAATGTTTCGGCTGCCGCCAGGGATCTCGGAATTTCCCGGGCGACCATGTACCGCCGGATGAAGCAATACGGTATTGCCGACCCCGACTGCTGAACCCTGCTGCCTTCTCCGGGGCGCCTGCTCCTGCCCATTGCATCTTTAAGGCATTGTCTGACCTGATACGGTTCGGACATATTTTTCAGCAAGCTTTTGCGAAGCCCCTTGCCCCGGCCGCGCTCAGGCGCCACTCTCAAAGCAACGGCTCTGGTGCCGCTCGGAAATCCTGTCGTTTTCTGATCTTGGATCAGGGGCCCAAGGGGCGGAACCAAACAGAAGCCAGGGCTTTTTCAAGTGGGATCGACGCGAGATCCAGCTGAAAAAGGAAAATGGGCGAGGACATGGATATTCAAGGTGAGCACCGTATTGCCGCGCCGCGCGAAACGGTTTGGCTAGCGCTCAACGATCCGCAAATTCTGCGGGAGTGTATACCCGGCTGTGAAACGCTGGAGAAATCCAGCGACACCGAAATGCAGGCTGCTGTCACCTCGAAGATTGGTCCGGTGAAAGCCAAGTTCAAAGGCTCAGTAACGCTCCAGGACCTGAACCCTCCGGAAAGCTATCGTATTGTTGGTGAAGGCAAAGGCGGCGTGGCCGGCTTTGCCAAGGGGGGGGCCGATGTGCATTTGGCTGAAGACGGCACGGACACCATCTTGACCTATACGGCCTCGGCACAGGTGGGGGGCAAGCTGGCCCAGCTTGGCAGCCGGCTGATTGATTCCACTGCGCGCAAGATGGCCGATGATTTCTTCCGGGCTTTTTCCGAGAAGGTCGCCGGTCCGCAGTCGGAAGAGCTTGCTACAGAGCTGCAAGACGAGCTCGATCCGGCCCTAGCCGAAGAAGCCAGGCATATCGCAACGGAAGACGCGGCCTATCATACGGCTGACGCTGTTGAAGACGTCGAGCACGCTATCGAAGAACAGTTGCAGGACGCTGAAGAACGGGTGGAAGTCGCGGCAGGCCGTGGGTTTCTCGGAGGTCCCTACATGTGGGGGCTTATCGTTCTTGCTGTGATGATTGCCGCATTGGCAGTGATGAACTGACAAATGCCGGTCGGCGTGTATCTGGAAGAGGAGCCAGGTGCATGCCGAGCGAGAAACGAGAAGCCGGAAAAGGAGCCGGCCGAAAATTGATGGATTAAGAGGCCAGATCAAACAGAGGTCCGGTCTTTTCTTGAGGGAGAGATAAATGACAAAAGTTGCCATGACTTTGAATGGCAAGAAGGTGACGGCCGATGTGGAAGATCGGACCCTTCTGGTGCATTATATCCGCGAGGCACAGGGCCTGACGGGGACTCATGTTGGCTGTGACACGTCACAATGTGGCGCTTGCGTCGTGCATGTGAATGGTCGCGCCGTGAAATCCTGCACCATGCTGGCAGCTCAGGCGAGCAATGCCGAGGTTTTGACCGTTGAAGGTCTGGCCAATGGCGCCGAACTTCATCCTGTACAGGCGGCTTTTCGGGAGCACCATGGCCTGCAATGTGGCTTCTGTACGCCCGGCATGATCATGACCGCTGTCGACATGATCCAGCGGCATGGCGGAAATCTCGATGAGAAGACCATCCGTCACGAGCTGGAAGGCAACATCTGTCGTTGCACCGGCTACCACAACATCGTCAAGGCAATCAAAGCTGCAGCCGACCAGATGTCAGCCCTGCAGACCGCCGCAGAATAACGCGGAAAGACCAGACGACGATCGCCATCTGCAACATGTTCCAGCTGTCTTGGGAGGAGAGTTATGGGAGTCGAAGGTATTGGGGCACGCGCCCTCAGGAAAGAAGACAAGCGCTTCATCACCGGTAAAGGCAAATACACCGACGATAAGGTGTTGCCACGCATGACCTATGCGGCCTTTGTCCGGTCGCCACATGCACACGCCAAGATCACCAACATCGATGCAAGTGCTGCACTGGAAATGCCCGGTGTGGAAGCCGTGCTGACCGGACATGAACTGGTCGCTGACGGCATTGGCAACCTGATCTGCGGCTGGATGGTGCATTCCAAGGATGGATCGCCGATGAACATGGGCGCCTGGCGCGCTCTTGAATCAGAGATTGTCCGCCACACCGGCCAGGCTGTTGCGGTGGTCATCGCTGACACGCAGGAACTGGCTCGTGATGCAGCCGACGCGGTGAACGTCGACTACGAAGAGTTGCCGGCAATCGTCAGTGCGTCTGCCGCTCTCCTGGATGGGGCGCCTCAGCTGCATCCCGAAGCGCCGAACAACCTGATCTTTGATTGGGAGATCGGCGACGAAGCATCGACGGACGCGGCCTTCGCCTCAGCATCCCATGTCACTCGAATGGAGATCGAGAACAACCGTCTGGTACCAAATCCGATGGAGCCTCGGGCAGCCGTTGCGGACTACGATGTGGCGGAAGAGCACTACACGCTCTACACCACATCTCAGAACCCCCACGTGGCGCGTCTGGTGCTGTCAGCCTTCTACAACGTCGCGCCGGAGCACAAGCTGCGGGTGATTGCGCCGGATGTAGGCGGTGGTTTCGGTTCCAAGATCTTTATTTATCCGGAAGAAATCGTGGCGCTCTGGGCCTCCAAACGGGTGGGGCGTCCGGTCAAATGGGTATCTGATCGCACGGAGGCCTTCCTCACGGATGCCCATGGCCGCGACCACAAGACGGTGGCGGAACTGGCGCTGGATGCCAACAACAAGATCACTGGTTTCCGGGTAAAGACCGTCGCCAACCTGGGCGCCTACATGTCGCTCTTCTCATCGTCGGTCCCGACTTACCTTTATGCGACGCTGCTGTCAGGCCAATACGACATCCCGGCAATCCATGCCAACGTCAAGGCGGTTTATACCAACACGACGCCGGTGGATGCCTATCGTGGGGCGGGGCGGCCCGAAGCGACTTTCGTGGTGGAACGCATCATTGAGACTGCGGCGCGGGAGGTGGGCATGTCACCCGTCGACTTCCGTCGCCAGAACTTCGTCCGCTCCTTCCCGCATCAGACCCCGGTGATCATGTGTTATGACGCCGGCGACCATGATGCGACGCTGGATGCGGCGTTGAAGGCCATCGATTATGACGGATTTCCGGCGCGCAAGTCGGAAGCCGCCAGCCGTGGCAAACTGCGTGGCATGGGCCTCTCCTGTTACATTGAGGCCTGTGGCATTGCACCCTCGGCAGCTGTCGGCTCGCTCGGGGCCGGAGTTGGTCTGTGGGAATCGGCGGAAGTGCGGGTCAATCCGGTTGGCACAATTGAAGTTCTCACCGGCTCGCACAGCCACGGTCAGGGTCACGAGACGACCTTTGCCCAGCTGGTGTCGGAGCGTTTTGGGGTTGGCACGGAAACGGTGGCAATTGTCCACGGCGACACCGACAAGGTGCAGTTCGGCATGGGGACTTATGGCTCGCGCTCCGGTGCCGTCGGCATGTCGGCCATCGTCAAGGCGCTGGACAAGGTGGAAGCCAAGGCCAAGAGGATCGCCGCCCATCTGATGGAAGCCTCGGAAGGGGATATCCAGATCGAGGGCGGGGTCCTGAAGGTCGCGGGGACCGACAAGAAACTGTCGTTCTCCGAGATCGCTCTTGCCGCCTATACGGCACATAATCTGCCCGAGGGAATGGAGCCAGGATTGAAGGAAGGGGCGTTCTACGACCCGACCAACTTCACTTTTCCATCTGGGACTTATGCCTGCGAAGTCGAGGTTGACCCTGACACGGGCAAGACCGAGATTGTCAACTTCGTTGCTGCCGATGACTTCGGCAAGATCATCAATCCGATGATCGTCGAAGGGCAGGTGCATGGCGGTCTGACCCAGGGCATCGGCCAGGCTCTTCTGGAAAATGCTGCCTATGACGAAAACGGGCAGCTTCTCTCGGCCTCTTATATGGACTACGCGATGCCAAGGGCCGATGATGTGCCTTCCTATCAGCTGCTGACCACCGAAACGCTTTGCCCCGGCAATCCGCTCGGCATGAAAGGCTGCGGGGAGGCTGGCGCTATTGGTTCGCCGCCGGCAGTGATCAACGCCATCACCGACGCGATCAACAACAACGACCTAGCCATGCCGGCCACGGCAGAGCGCGTGTGGCGGGCCAGCCGGGGCGCACTGCCCCAGGCCGCGGAATAAGGGAACCTGACCATGTATGAGACAAATTATCATCGGGCGTCTTCGGTGGAGGAGGCAGGCAAGCTCTTCACCGGGTCGGAAGATGCCAAATACCTCGGCGGCGGTCAGACGTTGATCCCGACGATGAAACAACGGCTGGCGGCGCCTGTGGATCTGGTCGATCTGGGCGGCATTGATGACCTCAAGGGCATCGCGGAAGATAGTGGCGCGCTGCGCATCGGAGCGGGCACCACCCACTATGATGTCGCCACGAGCGATGTGGTGAAGCGTTTGATCCCGGGGTTGGCCCATCTGGCGGCCTGCATCGGTGATCCAGCGGTGCGCCACATGGGAACCATGGGAGGTTCGATCGCCAACAATGATCCGGCGGCCGATTATCCTTCGGCCCTCGTCGCACTTGGCGCCACAGTGACCACCAGTACCCGTGAGCTGTCGGCGGAGGAGTTCTTTACTGGCATGTTCGAAACGGCTCTGGAAGAAGACGAGATCGTCATTGCGGTATCGTTCCCGGTTCCAGAGAAGAGCGCTTATTCCAAATACCCGAACCCTGCCTCGCGCTATGCCATGGCCGGTGTCTTTGTGGCGAAGACCAAGGATGGGTCCGTCCGCGTTGCCGCAACAGGGGCAGGGCAGGACGGCGTCTTCCGCATCGCTGCAATGGAGCAGGCACTTGCAGAGACCTGGTCTGCTGATGCCGTTGCCGGTATTTCCGTTGATGCTGGGGACTTGCTTTCCGACATCCACGGCACGGCCGAGTATCGCGCCAATCTGGTGACAGTGATGGCCAAACGCGCGGTTGCTGCTGCTGGTTGAGCTAGTCACTCTGAGTGAATGCAAAAAACGGGCGACCCTCAGGGCCGCCCGTTTTTCATTGATATTTCGTTGCTATCAGACGTTGGCGCGGTCCCGCCTTAAGCCGCGGCAACCTCTTTGAGGAAACGTTCGACTTCTGCGTTGAGTTCATCCGTGTTGCTGGCAACAGCAGAGGATGAGTGCAGGACGGAGCGGGCGACTTCGTTGCTTTCGTCGACGGAGCGAGCCAGCTCGCTCATGGTGCGCGAAACCACCTGCGTTCCTTCCGCCGTCAGGCGGATGCTTTGGGTGATTTCGTTCGTGGCTGCCCCTTGCTCTTCTACCGCCGAGGCGATGGAGGACGTGTAGGTGTTAACCTCTTCCATGATACCGGCAATGTCGGCGATGGCATTGGCTGATTCCTTCGATGCGCCCTGGATCGTCGCGATCTGACTGCCGATCTCTTCGGTTGCCTTGGAGGTCTGGTTGGCCAGTTCTTTCACTTCTGCCGCGACCACCGCGAAGCCTTTGCCGGATTCGCCGGCGCGTGCTGCCTCGATGGTGGCATTCAGTGCCAGCAGATTGGTCTGCTCGGCGATGGCCTGAATAAGTGTCACGACTTCACCGATCTTGTTGGCGGCTGACGCCAGACCTTCCACTTTCTGGTTGGTGATGCGGGTACCTTCTGTTGCGCGCCCGACGATATCGGTCGTGCTGCTCACCTGGCGTGAGATTTCAGCGATCGAGCCTGCGAGTTGCTCTGCGGCACTCGCCACTGTTTCGGCATTGCTTGTCGCAACTTCAGAGGCCTGCGTGGTTTCTGTGGCATGGGAGGAACTGGTCTTGGCCAGCGAATCCAGCGTATGGGCCGTCTGATCCAGTTCACGGGCCGTGCTTTGAACAGAACCGAGCAGCCCGGCGGATGTGCTGCGGAAACTGTTGATCAGGTCTTCAATACGCGCCTGGCGTGCCGTGTTGGTTGCCTGTTCGGCCTTTGCATGTTCTTCCAGACGTTGACGCTCCGTAGCGTTGTCGCGGAACACCTGGACCGTCCGGTTCATATCGCCGATCTCATCCTTGCGTTTGAGACCGTCGATCGTGACGGATAGATCTCCGGCCGCAAGGCTGGACATGACGGACGTCAACGAACGGATTGGCCGCGAGACGCCGATGTTCAAAGCCATCGCCAGCAGCACACCGAGAAGGCAGGCCACCACCACGGCGACGCCGATGGCAATCATCGCCATCTGCGAGGACTGGGAAGCTTCATTGGTTTGGCTTGTGGAAAGCGCGTCGACCAGTCGGGTCACATCTTCAGCCAGAACCGCCATGATATCCTGTTGGCGGATGGCTTCTGCCTTGGCTGCAACAATACCATCGAAGGCTTCGCTAAAGCGCGCATTGATGTCGGCGAAGCCGGCCAGATTAGCTTCCAGGCTCTTGAACCGGGCCGCGTGGCGCGCAAGGTCAGGCTCAATACCGACGGCTGCCTCAAACTGGGCGCGCACATCGTCTGCGGTTGTGCCGTTGCGGTTGGTCAGATATTCGAGGCTGGCGGATTTGACACGCTCAGCACCGGCACTCAAGGCGCTGGCGGCGCGTGAAACACTGTCGGCCGCCTGCAGTTTTGAATTGGCCTGCTCCGTCGTCTTTTCCACCGAGACAATGCTGGACTGCAAGCTGTCGCGAACCGTGCCAGCCTGGGCGATGACTTTCTTGACGATGTCCTGCACGTCGACCTTCATGGAAAAGATCGACATGAAATCGGTGCTGGCCACCAGGGCGCTCAGCTTCTCGTGCATCAGTACGGTTGCTTCCCCCAAGGGAGCAAGTTCAACTGAGGGCTCGGCTGAGGCCTGGGCTATCACTCGCTCTGCCGAGGGCAGAAGACCTTCGGCCTTGGCCAGGGCTTGTTGCATTTCCGGCCCGTTGTGCGAGGAACCCGCGGCCGTGAACAGCTGCCCTACTTGCAGAGCGCCTTGCTCGATGCCGCCGATCAAGCCGGAAAGCTGGGTCGCGCGGTCGCGGCTGAAGCGGGCAGTCTGGGCTTCCGAAGTGGCGGACTGGCGCTGTGTCTCGGCGTTCTTGTCGACTTCAGCAGCAAGTTGGCTGAGGTCTTGAACGGCCGTATCGACCTTCGCTTCCCACTGAAGGCGAGCATCGAAAGCGGACGTCAGACTGGAGAAGGTGCCGCCAAGCCCGGTCACGGCATCCTGAGCTTCCGAGATATTGGCGATTGAGGCGGGACTGGTGTTATCGGCTTTCAGCTTGCTCAAGTGGCTGCCGAGGGCCTCGATGGCTTCTCTGGTGGTGGCTGCATTGTCTGCCGTCGGCATTTCCAGATAGGCATGCTGAACGGAGTTGACGTTGTTCAGATCTTCCAGGATGCCGAGCGCCTGCGCAACGTTGCGGATCCGCAACTCCAGACTGTTCAAAGAAACAATCCCCACCGCTCCGACAATCGCTGTCAGTATGAGAATTGCCGTGAACGCGCCTCCGATCTTTCTCCCGATACGAAGGTTGTTCAATCCACCCCAATATTTCGTCATAGGTGCTCCTGCCCCAATGCGACCTCGTTATTGAAGGCCGAACTTTAGGGTAGAAACGTTTATTCCCTGTAAACTATCGGTCTAGTTAAAATAACAGGGAAATATACTATAGTCTTAAGACTGTCCTTGGCACAAATATCATCTGTTATTTAAACGTGTTGTCCGCCGTTGATATGAATTTCGGCCCCGGTTACATAAGAAGATGGTGCGCTGCACAAATAATGTATCGTGTCGGCGACCTCGTCCGGACGGCCCAGCCGGCGCAGCGGCAGGTCATCAATCATCTTCTCTGTGCCCGGTGACAAGATCGAAGTGTCGATTTCACCGGGTGCAATGGCATTGACGCGAATACCATGCGGCCCGAAGTCTGCGGCCATTTCGCGCGTCAGCGCCGCCAGAGCGGCTTTTGAACTGGCGTAAGCCGTTCCAGCAAAAGGATGAACGCGCGAGCCTGCGATGCTGGTGACGTTGACGATACTGCCGCCAGCGTTCTTCAATTCTGTGAACAGACCGCGTCCCAGCATGATTGGCGCAAAGAAGTTGACCTGAAAGACATGACGCCAGGTGTGCATCGGCGTGTTCATGGAATTCAGGCGTTCACCGCCATCGCCTTTTGGGCTGATGCCCGCATTGTTCACAAGTGCGTGAAGCCGCGATCCGTTGGGTTCCAGCCGTTTGCGCATTTCCTGGATGGCATAACCGAGGTTTTCCGGATCCGAGAGATCGACCTGAATGTGGTCCTCCGGGCCCATCGGCCAAGGGCATTTGTCAGAGAAAGCGTGGCGTGAACAGGTGATCACGCGCCAACCGGATGCAGAAAACTTTTTCACCGTCGCATGGCCGATGCCCCGGCTTGCGCCAGTCAATACGATAGTAGGCCGTTCGTCCTTGGAGGTCTGTGCGGTCATGCGAGGTGCCTTGATTTCGGGATGCCAAGTAGGTTAGTAAAAGTTGACTTTAAGGGTTCACTTTAGATATGCGGTCTATCTCATCTATGCCAGATCGCATACCAAAAACGAACAACAACCGGACGGCCGAATGATCATCTGCTCGTGTAATGTGTTGTCGGACAAACAGCTGCGCAAGGTGGCTGACGAAATGCGGGCGGACCCACAGGGCAAAGTGCCGACACCGGGTGCTGTCTTCCGTCGTTTAGGCTGTCGTCCAAAGTGCGGCAACTGCTTTCCGAATGTTGTTCGCCTCATCCACGAACAAACAGCTGAAGACCGCTCCGGCGAAAACACAGCCTATGGCCGTCTTCGTCTCGCTGTTGGGGCCTGATTATAAATAGATCGAAACGCGCCGGCGACCAGTGCTGAAGATGCCGAAACCTCCTTTCGCGCTTCTCTCTTGCGTCCTGAAGCCTGCTGCAAAGCGCTTGCTCACAGGGGCAGGCAACGCTACCTTCATAGAGAGCTTTGAAAAGAAAAGGAAAACGCTCGATGAAGGGCGAACCACGCGTCATTGAATACCTGAACAAGGCACTGCGCCACGAGTTGACAGCCGTCAACCAGTACTGGCTGCACGCCCGGTTTCTGGACGATTGGGGCTATGCGGCCCTGGCTCGCAAGGAGATGGAAGAGTCCCAGGAGGAGCGCCTGCACGCTGAACAGCTGATGGACCGTATCCTGTTCCTCGAAGGCTTGCCCAATGTTCAGGTGGTTGACCCCTTGCGGATCGGCACTGGCCTGAAGGACTGCCTCGAGTGCGATCTGGCCGGAGAGTACACGGCGCGGGCACTTTACCACGAAGCGCGGCAGGTTTGCGTCGAGGCGGGCGACATCGTGTCGATGAAACTCTTTGAAAGCCTGCTTCAGGACGAGGAAGCCCATATCGACTTTCTCGAAACCCAGCTTGAGCTTATCGAGCGTATCGGGTCCGATCAGTATGGTCAGTTGAACGCTGTGCCTGCCGACACACCCGGCGCTTTCTCGTAAGCTGAATAGGCCGGTCAGCAGTCCACGTGAGGAGGCGATCTGTTATCGACCGAGATCGATGACAGGCCCTTGCGCTGCTTCCGCATCTTCCAGATCATGCGTGACCAGCAGCACCGGTAGGCTGGCGGCTTTCGCCCGCTCAAACGTCAGGCTGCGGATTTCTCCGCGCAGCGCCGTGTCCAGGCTTGAAAACGGCTCATCGAGAAGCAGGGCTTTCGGCTGGCTCAACAGCAGCCGCATCAGCGCTGCCCGGGTCTGCTGGCCGCCGGAGAGCGTTGCCGGGTCCCGCCCGAAGAACCCATCCAGTCCGACACTTGCCAGTGCCTGTTCTGCAGTCGTCCGGCGTGCGGCAAGGCGCTCACGTCGCAGCTTCCATGAGCCTGTTGCCAATGCCTCGGACCTCAGTCCGACAAGAAGATTTTCTCCGACGGATAGATGCGGGAACAACAGAGGCGACTGGAACAGGATGCCAACGTGTCTGGCTTGCGGGGGGAGCCCGAGCAGTGAGCGGCCCGCCAGCCTCACATCTCCCGTCACCGTAAAGCTGGTAGGTAGAAATCCGGCAATGAGATTGAGCAAGCTCGATTTACCACTGCCACTGGGCCCCATTACCGTCAGCGTTTCTTGCTCTGCAATCACGTGATCGATCGTCAGCAGGCTTTTGCCTTCGACCTGCAGATGAACCGCATTCAGATCAAGACCGCTTGAGGTATTGGCGTGAGGGGGCATTGGGGTTTGGCTCATGGTCGGCGGATCATCTGGAATGCCGCATGCCGCGACGATGGCGGAAAGCTGCGGCGGGAATAAGAGTAGCGAGGATAAAGACGCAGGCAGGAAGCACCATCAGCAGCAGGGCGTAAACCGCCGCAGGCCGCCGGGCGCCGCCACTGGCCAGAGCCACACTTTCGGTAGTCAGGGTTGGCCAGCGACCGGCACCAATCATCAGGCTTGGCAGATATTGTGCCACGGAAACAGCAAAGCCGATGGCGAAAGCCGTGAGGAGAGGTCGTAACAACATCGGCAGCTTGATTTGCAAAAAGCTGTGGCTGTCGGAAAGGCCCAGGCTTTGAGCATTGCGGAGCAGGTTTGGCTCAAGCCGATACCACGGCCCTGCCATGGACAGATAGACATATGGCAGCACGAAAATCAGATGTGCGAACAAGACGCCGAAAAAGGTGCCGTCTGCCCGCAGAATGAGGAACCATACATGGATCCCGAGCAGCAGCGAGACTTGCGGCAGGATCAGCGGAAAGAACATCATGGCCCGCAAGGCCGAGCTCTCACGCGGAGCCAAGCCGTTGTGCAGCTGTCGCCGGCTCATGGTTTCCAAGATCCAGATCACCAGCAGCAGCGCCAGGCCGCTAGAGAGCGCAGCCAGCACGACGGTGGTGACGAGCGGGCCGGTGTCCTGAAGCAACACTTTTCGCCAGCTGCCCAGCGTCCAGCTGCCCGGAAGCAGGTCGGGGAAAAACCAGCCTCTGGCAACTGACCAAAGCGCGATGGAGACGATGGCGCCGCTGAGCAACGCGAAGAGCGCCCATGTCAGGCTGAGGCCAACGACTTTCCAGACCCGGTCGGCACGGCCTCTGGCTCCGTCGACCGCGATTGCCTTGACGGCCGTGCTGGCGACACGCTCGCCGGCCAGCCAAAGGAGGATGCAGACGGCACAGATAAGCCCTTGCAGGCCAGCGCCTGCGGCCGCAGCCGTCCTTAGATCCGCCGCTGGATCGTTCATCCAGGCAACGATGCGCACGCTCAGGGAGGCCGGCAGGGTCGGACCGAGTATCGTCGCCATATCGACATTCGAGGCGGCAAAGGCCAACACTGCCAGAATGGGCAGTCGCAGATGCGGATAGAGATCGGGCAGACCGAGGCAAATGAAGGCCTTGAAACGCCCGTACCCGAGGCTTTGGGCTGTGCGCAAATAGTCTTCGCAGCGGGTTTGCGGCAGGGCGGCGAGGGCCATAAGCAATAGAAACGGGATTTCTTTGGCGGTCAGCGCCAACATCAGGGACAGCCCTGCCGGATCTTGCACGATCGTCAGGTCCGGTGCCCGATCAAGCCCTGTGGCCCAGGGTGACAGCGCGCGGAAGATCAGGCCGGAAGGGGTCAGCAGAAACGTCAGGCCGATGGCGGCTGCTGCATGAGGTAAGGCCAGAAACGGCCCCAGGCAGCGTCGTAGCATGCCAAGTGTCCGTGTGCCGATCCATCCGGCAAGCAGCAGAACCACGACGGCAAAGGCAAGGGCGGTGGCAAACAGGCCGGTTGTCAGGCTGAGCCACACGGACTTTGACAGCCCGGGTTGAGCAAGCAGAAGCTGCACAGCGGACGCTTGGCCCTGGCCGGAAAAGCCGGGAGCCAGCGGGCCTGACGCCGGAGACACTGCCAAAGGCAGCACCAGGCCAATGGCGCCTGCCGCCAGGGGAACCAGCTGTATCAGGCCCAGAACGACCCAGGGAAGAACCACCCAAAATTTCCCGGTGCGCAGCGTCACCTTGGCTCAGGAGTCGCTGTAGCGCTGGAGCCAGGCCTTTTCCAACTGGCTGACCCAGCTCGGATGCGGCTCCGGCAGCACCTGACCAAGGTCGTCGGGCGACAGGGTTGCCGGCCCAAGATCCAATGCATCGAACAGTGCTTTTTGCGGAGCGGGTAGGGCGGCGACATTCAGCACGGTCGGGTCGCCCCAAACTGAGGGGTCCTGTTTGTGCGCCTGAGCTTCAGCGGACATCAGAAAGTCTGCAAACACCATGGCGCCCTCCTTGGCTGAGCTGTTGAAAGGAATGGCGACAAAATGCGTGTTGCCGAGTGTTCCGCCATCAAAGGTATAGGTGCGGACGGTTTCGGGCAGCGATCCGCTGGCAATCGCACTGGAGGCGTCTCCCGGGTTGAACGAGAAGGCTAGATCCAGCTCGCCATCCGCCAGCAGTTGACGCATCTGTGCGCTGTCTTGCGGGAACACGGCGCCTTTACGCCAAAGGTTGGGATGCAGGGCATCCAGATAGGCGAAGAGCGGTGCAACATCTTCATCAAAAGTCGCCTCGTTCACCGGCTGCTGCAATTTGGACGGCTCCTTGATCAAGCTGATGAGCACTTGCTTCAGGAATGTCGAACCGAGAAAATTCGGCGGCTGCGGATAGCTGATGCGTCCAGGATTGCGGGCCGCGCAGGAGGCAAGCTCAGCAAGGGTCTTTGGTGGGGTTTCAACCCGGGCACTGTCATGGATGAAGACCAGCTGTGCCATGCCCCAAGGGGCTTCTTGCCCTTCGGTCGGGACGGTAAAGTCGAGGGCGACCGTCGGCTTGTTCTCAACGTCGACATTGGCCCAGTTCGGCAGGCTGGTGGCCCAACCCGGCGGAGCCAGCAACCCGGCACGCTTCAGGGCGGCAAAGTTCTCGCCGTTGATCCACACCAGATCGACACTGCCGCCAGTCTCGCGTCCGGCAGCCTTTTCTCCAATGATCTGGCTGACCACATTGCCGGTATCGGAAACCTTCACCTGAATAACGCTGACGCCGTATTGCGCGCTGACCTTTTCCGCTGCCCAGGAGATATAGGCATTGATGCCGGGCTCACCGCCCCAGGCATGAAAATAGACTTCCTGACCGCGCGCCGTATCCAAGACCTCTTGCCAGTTGCGCGCCTCGGCATGAACGGCTGAGCCCATGAGCGCTGAGCTCATGAGGGCGAAAGCAAGCCCCAGTCCGGGCAGGCTCCATGTCTTCAAAAAGGCACGTCTTGTCATCAAGGTCTTGTCCTCCCGGTTGGTCTGCGGCGTGTCCGGCATCTTGGTGGCGTTCTTTTGTTATGCCGTAAAGATCCACCTGCCATGATCTTTGAAATCTGATGGCCTGATGTGCGTGGTCAAGTCGATCCGGGCAAGACACGCCTTGGTGAACTGCGCTTAAGTTTTGTGAATAGGAGGCCCGCTGAGGCAGTGCTCTAAGGCGTAAAGTCCTCGTCCGGTTCCGCCACGCGCAGCAGCGGAGCTGGATAGGGGTGCTGCTGACGCGTTGAGTGGCCAAGCGCCATGATATGCCGTGCTGCATGGCGAAAATCGGTTTCCTTGGGGGCAAAAGGTCGGTAGCCCTTTTGCTGCGCCCAGCTGGCCAATGTGATTGTTCCTTGCTGACGCAGCAGCGCGGCCTCTGCAAGATCTTCCGAAAAAGCGGCTTGATCAACCGGCAGGTAGCCGAAAGGGTCCCTGGCGATGTGGCCGGTTTGAAACAAACTTTCGACCAGAGGCTTCAGCTCGCTCAGGCCCAAATCCGCGATGGCTGTCATCCACGCGGCCCACAGGTAGCTGTCGGGCTCAGGCGCTATCTTGCTTGGAAAACCACGCAAGCGCTCAATCATCAGGTCGGGGGGAACTCTTTCCTGCAGAGCCTCATGGGTCCAGGCACGCAAATAGGCTTCCCGAACGACCCAATCGGCGCCAGGCGCAGCCACACGGTCCCAGATTGCATCGGCTTTTCCCGCGCAGAGTCCCATCAGGGCCATGGGGATGCTGTCACCGATGGCATCCCCAAACAACAGATTGGCGCGGTCGGGCGAATTGCAGAGAATTGCGGTCAGCGGTGCCAGTGCATCGGTGACGCGTAATGCAGCGAGCAGATGGGTAGCAAAGAAGCAAGCCCGTCCCTCTGATGGAGAGATTTCGAGACCCCGCGCCTCACGCTCCAGCAACAACAGGAAAATGGGGACGCACTCATCAGGATCGCTCAGGCATCCTTCAATCACTTCCCAAGGGAAATGATCACGCGCTGCAAGCGCATCGATAATACCTTGTCTGGTTATTTGCCCCGAGCTCAAGAAAGGGCCTCTCATACATATGGTGAGTCAAAGAAGGGTACCACGGATTCTGCCGGAGCGCACGGGGGCAGGGATCCGGGTCAGCGGCCGGGGCCGGCGCGGGGTTTGGCTCTGGCAGTCGGGTTGGCCTGGGCCGGATCGTCGGGCCAGACGTGCTTGGGGTAGCGGCCTTTCATATCCGCTTTCACATCCCGCCAGGATCCCGCCCAGAAGCCGGGAAGATCCCGGGTGATCTGAATCGGGCGATGGGCCGGCGATAGCAGTTCCAATGTCAGCGGTACCTTGCCGCGGCAGATCGCGGGGTGGGCTGTCAGCCCGAAAAGCTCTTGCACGCGGATCGCCACAGTTGGACCTGTTTCCCCCCCGTAGTCGATTGGCACGCGTGACCCGGTCGGCGCGGTGAAATGAGACGGGGCCTCTGCTTCCAGTCTTTGTTGCAGATCGAAAGACAACAGACCGCTGAGGGCCGCCCCCAACGTGTCTGCATCGACGTTGCTGACATGGCGAATGCCGGCGAGATAGGGCGCCAGCCAGTCGTCCATTGTCGCGGTCAGCCCAGCATCGGAAAGATCCGGAATGTCGGTCAGGGAGGCGTCATCCAGTTGAGCCCGCACGTAGCCAACCCTGCGGCGCAGGCGTTTCTGATCCTTGGTCCAGGGCAGGCGCTCCGCTCCTCGGCGGCGAACTTCGGTCAGTATCGCGCGTTCCAGCGTTGCCGGGTCGGGGTCCGTGACGGTGCGGCTTTCAAGATCCAAGGCTCCGTAGCGCAAGACGCGCAGGACCCGAACCCGCCCCTCGGCGTCCAGCTTCACTTCATCGTCTTCTGTATAGACTTCAGCGAACCGGGCATCGATATCCTCACGTTCAATCGGTGCGGCGAGGACGATCCGGCCATGGGCAGCCTTGCCCTGCAGATCGGCCACCACCAAAAACGCGCTGGCGCTCAAGCTCTGTTCTTCCGGAAGTTCTGCCCCGCGTCCATTGGCGAGACGGAACCGCCCGCGCTGGCCACGCGCCTGGGCGATCCTGTCGGGGTAGGCTAGTGCGAGAAGTGCTCCACAGGCTTCTTCCTGAATGCGCTCGCTGGCGATTGCCTTGCGATCCCCTCCGGCGAGTGCAGCCCAGTTGAGCGCCGCCTGACGCGTGTCGCGAGCGCGGATCGACTTGTCGTGTCTCAGGCGTCGCAACCGGTCGCGCAGATCGACATCACGCCCGCCTGGGCCTGGGTCGGAGAGCAGCGACGCAATTTGGCATGCGGTATGTCCCAGCCCCTCTTTCACGGCTTTCATCACCATGTGTGCCAGCCGTGGTGCCAGAGGCAGACGCGCCATGCGCTTGCCCTCAGTTGTAAGCCGATGTTCCGGGTCAAGTGCGCCCAGGGACACCAGCAGAGAGACGGCTTCCTGATAGGCGGCCACCGGTGGTGGATCGAGAAAGCTCAGAACCGAAGGGTCAACGCTGCCCCATTGAGCCAGTGTCAATGCCAGCCCGGCCAGATCCGTGTTGTGGATTTCAGGCTCTTCAGCAGCCGGTAGCGCCAGGGTCTGAGCTTCGTCCCAAAGGCGGTAGCAGATGCCAGGCTCTGTTCTGCCCGCACGACCACGGCGCTGATCAGCCGTTGCCCGTGAGACGCGTACGGTCTCCAGTCGGGTCAGTCCGGTCTGTGGTTCATAGCGCGGCACCCGCGATTGCCCGCTGTCGATGACAATGCGGATGCCTTCGATGGTCAGAGAGGTCTGGGCAATGGCCGTGGCAAGAACGATCTTGCGCGTGCCGGCTGGCGCAGGCTGGATCGCCAGATCCTGTGTTCTCCCGTCCAGGCCACCATAAAGAGGCGCCAGCATGCAGTCGGCGGGCAGGGCCTCGCCCAGCATTTCCGCCACGCGCTTGATCTCGCCTTGACCCGGCAGGAAAGCCAGAATGGAACCGGTTTCTTCGCTGACTGCCTTGCGGATGGCACGGACCATTTGCGGTTCGATCCGGCTTTGGGTGTCGCGTCCCAGATAGTGCGTTTCCACCGGAAAACTTCGGCCTTTCGAGGCGATGACCGGGCAGTCCCCGAGCAGCGTGCTGACACGCGCATGGTCCAGAGTGGCGGACATAGGAACCAGACGGATGTCGTCCCGCAGAGCGCCTTGCACTTCCAGAGCCAGCGCCAATCCAAGGTCGCCATCAAGCGAGCGTTCGTGGAATTCATCGAAGAGCACTGCGGCGATTCCGGTGAGATCCGGATCATCAAGGATCATCCGCGTGAAAATCCCTTCCGTGATCACCTCAATCCGGGTTTTAGAACTGACCTGACTGTCCAAGCGTACCCGGTATCCGACGGTCTCTCCGGTCTTTTCGCCCAGTTCCTGTGCCATGCGGCGCGCAGCAGCGCGCGCGGCCAGACGGCGAGGCTCAAGCACCAGGATCTTGCCATCACCCCGCCAGTCGGCATCCAGCAACGCCAGCGGAACACGGGTGGTCTTGCCGGCACCGGGATCAGCCACCAGCACCGCATTGGGGGATGTTTCAAGGGCGCGCAGCAAGTCCGGCAGGACGGCATCGATGGGCAGAGCGGCACGAATGCGCGCAGCAGTCGTCATGGTAAGGGCTCTCTGGCTTCCGGAAAAGCGGCGACCCGCTCAGCCTGCGGACGTCAATACCTGGGATTTGTTCCAGATCCGGCCACCGGTCTCCACTGCAAATGCCGAAGGCATGCGGGCATAGGCCGCCAGTCCTTCAAGCGCCGGGTTGGGATGGCGAACAATGAAAGTCGGGATGCTGCGCATCAGCGCGTCGTGCGGTGCCTTCGCCTCGAACGATCGGCGGAAGCTTCCGTCGATCAGGAACTGGTCGATGCGTGCTGTCACGCCGCCGGTCAGATAGACGCCGCCGCGTGCCAGCAGGCTGAGGGCAAAATCACCGGCAAGCCGGCCAAGCGCACGAGAAAAGACCTGCAAGGTGGTCACGGCCACTTCATCGCCATCGGAGGCGGCAGCGGTAATATCGGACGCAGTGTTGAAACTGCGGGTCATTGACTTGGAAGCCGCGACGCCTCTGGCAAGACGGGGGAGGCCTGTGCCGGAAAGGATCTGCTCGGCGCCCAGGCGCCCGCCATAAAATTCGATGTGCGGCCAGATCTGGTAGTCCTCGGCATCCACCGGGCCAATTTCCACATGGCCACCTTCGCCGGGGACCGGCACCCAGGTGCCGGCAGCGCGGATCATCGCCGCAGCCCCCAGGCCAGTGCCCGGTCCGAGCACGAATTTGGTTGCATTGGCCGGGTCGACGCTGGATGGCGTGGTCGTGCCGATGGCCTCGATGTCGGCTCCCTTGTAGCCGGCCAAGGCCAGGGCCTGAGCCTCGAAGTCATTCAGGATGATGACATCTTCCAGCCCCAGCTTGACGATCATGTCGAGTGGCTCGATCACCCAGGCAGCATTGGTCAGTGGAATGCGGTCTCCCGTGACAGGACCGGCAACCGCGACGATTGCCGTTTTGGGACGCAGATCCTTGAAATGATGCAGGTTGGCTTCGATGGCGGCGGAAATGTCCGGATAATCCGCTGTCGCGGTCGCAGAACAGATTTCCAGCTCGGCGTCCGGGCTGGAAACCAAGGCGAAGCGGGCATTTGTTCCGCCGATGTCTGCCACCAGAACCGGGAAGGACAAATTGCTGGAGAAAGCGTCTGTGAAACTCATGAGGCGGTCAGTTTGATTTCTGGGGTTGCCGAGGTGGTTTTCAGCCCTTGCAATCTGGCTGAGCGTAGGAGGATCTCAGCCGTCGAAAGGTTGAGTGCCATGGGAATATCATAGACCAGGGCGAGCCGCATCAAGGCTTTGATGTCCACATCGTGAGGCATCGGGCTCAGCGGGTCGACGAAAAAGAACAGGCCCTGCAGCTTTCCCTCGGCAATCATCGCGCCGATCTGCTGGTCGCCGCCAAGTGGACCGCTCTTCAGGCGCCGGACTGTTAGGTCGGTGCATTTCTCCTGAATGCGCCCGCCAGTGGTGCCTGTTGCCACGAGACCGAAATGCCCGAGCTTTTCCTGATTGCGCAATGCAAACTCGACCATGACTTCCTTTTTGGAGTCATGGGCAACGAGCGCCAGAGTTGGTTTGTCAGTCATCCCTGTCGGGCCCTTTTCAGCCGATCATCTACCTGAGGCGGCTAGCTTTACCCCGGACGGGGCGGAAGGCAAAGGGCCTGGCGGCATCTAGAGGACACCATGGTCGCCGCTCAGCGCGGCCAAGAGGTTGCCGCGCTGAGGGAAAGGGCACAGATATCGCGATCAGTCGAACATCGAGCACCGGACCGGGGGGCGCCCGGCAGCCCGATGGACAAGTGGCTCCTCGAAGGACAATCCGGCGATCTCCATCACCAGCTTCATCCGGATGGCATCCTCGAAGCCTTTCTTGGAGCGAACGGGAATAGCAAAGGAGCCAGGTCCGCCGATCACGCAGTCCTCGTAGTATTTATCGAGGTGCAGCATGGCCTGCCAGGTGCTCTCGTTGGCCTTCATCATCAAGGGCAGCCCATTGATCGTGATGCCGGAGGCCAGCAGGGCGTCACGGGTTTTGGTTACGGATCCGCCCTGGTTATTGGGGCCGTCGCCGGAAATGTCGATCACTCGGCGCAGGCCTTCATACTTGTTGCTGTCAACCAGCTCGACGGCCTTTTTCAACGCTGCAGCGATGGAGGTGCGCTGGACTTGTCGCAGCGGGGCTTCGGCGATTCGTGTGGCGAAGGCAGCAGCGGAGGTTGCGTCCTCGATGACCATCCAGTCGGCAACAATGAACTGTTCACCGATGCCGCCCCACTCCATATAGGCCACGGCAATCCGCCCGATCGGTCCGTATTTGACCGCCGAGAGAACTTCATCGGAAGTCAGCGCGGCCACATAGCCGGCGCGTTGCACTTCCTGTTCGTCCGTGTCCATGGATTGGGAAACGTCAACAGCCAGAAGAAGCTCTACGTCGACTTCATTCGCAGGATCGTAGTTCGCGTGCAGAGTGGCACGGCCCGGAAGGATAAAGTCCCGGGCGGTCGCAGTCAGAGGAAATGAACTCGAGATCAGGCCGACAAAAATACCCAGGGCGGCAACGCGAACACGTAACTTGCTCGTCAAGTCGAGACGCATAACTGTTCTCCTTTTTAGGACCTTTCGGCCGGTCTCCTTTCCTCCCCGTACTCACAGTTTAAAATTAAAATATTATTTGATCGTTTCTCGTAAAAATCACCTATTTACATACACTTGCCGTAATTGATGAAAGTGCGAACAAATGAAGTGACTAACTAATACTGATCAATTTCCGTTGCGGTGCAAGACGTAATCACAA
Organism: Roseibium limicola; assembly: GCF_017313085.1. GTDB lineage: Bacteria > Pseudomonadota > Alphaproteobacteria > Rhizobiales > Stappiaceae > Roseibium > Roseibium limicola. Next base: position 155,121 of record NZ_JAFLNF010000004.1, read on the forward strand.
AGCTTGTCGCTGATAAGATTTCGGTTTGCTCTAAGTGACACGGCAATTTTTGTCAGGTTTGCTGGCACGGGCTCACGCAGAGCGAGCTGCACCTGACTTTGGTTAATTCTTCGGCGTGCAGTAAAATTAGTCATTAATCAGGAGGTTTTGAGTCTTCGCGCTTGACCTTTTTGGCGCAAAGGGCTCAAATTGAAGAAATTCTCAGGGAATGAAGAATCTTGCACTGACTGGTTTTCCTGCGTCGTTTTGAAGTGTGGAAAACTTGGATGCTTCGCCTGAAAAATGTGAATTCCGCACAGTTGCATCCATCTCTCGATCGGAGAACGCTGCGGGACTTGCCTGATGCTTCTGGCATGACGGCGCTAAGGCAAACTTTTAAGTGTGGTCCTGGTCGCAAGATCGCGGGGCCGGTATTGAATGGCAGGGAGCATAGGCTGGATGCAGGGACGCGATGAAGACTGGACGACCTATCAGGCGATCCGTGCCGCCTGGTTGTCCTTTGTTGGCGGGCGTACCCAAGGCGAAATCGCCGAGCAGATGGGTATTTCCACCGCCAAGGTCCATCGCCTGATTGCCCATGCCCAGAAGGCTGGGCATGTGAAGTTCCAGATCGAAGGGCGCCCGCTGGAGTGCCTCGAACTGGAAAGCTACTTGTGTAAAGCGTTCCAGCTGCAGCGTTGCACCGTGGCACCTGATCTTGGAGCCGCCGATCAGGAAACCGCCGTTCGCGCCGTGTCATCAGCTGCCGGTCAGGTTCTGTCCTCTCTTCTGTCTTCTGAAGATGTGCGGCGTGTCGGGGTCGGCATGGGGCGTACCCTGAAGGCCGCCTTCGAGGCGATGCCGCGTCAGTCGCGTGATGATCTTGAGATCGTCTCGATCTGCGGCTCCCTGACACGCAGCCTCTCGGCCAACCCTTATGATGTGGTGCAGCTTTTACAGGGGCGCACAGGTGGTGAAGGTTATTACCTGCCCGTCCCGTATTTTGCGGCGAACGAAGAGGAAAAACGTGTTTTCCTTGCCCAGAAATCCGTTCAGGAAGTCATGCGCCGGGCACGGCAGGCCGATGTTTTCATCATCGGGATTGGATCCGTCGAGGCGGAAGGCCACTTGATCGAACGTGGCATGATCAGCCCTGATGAGCAGGGTGATCTGGCGCGCAGTGGCGCCGTCAGCGACCTCATGGGGCGCTTTTTGACAACAGACGGCAAGTTGGCTCCCGCCCATCTGGGCGATTGCGCCGTCGGACTTCATTTTGATGAAGTCAGGGGAGCCCGAGTGATTGCGCTGGTGGGTGGGGAAAGCAAGGCAACTGCCGTTCTTGCAGCTCTGCGCACCGGTGTCATAACCGACCTGATTGCCGATGAGACGCTCGCAAGGGCTCTCAAGGCACAGGCCGGAACACAGCTGGCCCGTTCGGCATAAGAGCTGACGGATGGGTCTTGAGGGGAAGTCATTTAAGACGGGCGCCGAAAGGTGACCCAGCAGTGTCGGAGGACAATAGCGTGAAGAAGCTCCTGACAATCAGCGTCGCGGCCGTAGCCGGTCTGGCGTTTACCGCTGCCGCCATGGCAGCTGACATTAAGCCGGCGGTTCTGTATGACCTCGGCGGGAAATTCGACAAGTCATTCAACGAAGCGGCTTTCGCTGGCGCAGAGAAGTTCAAGGAAGACACGGGCGTTGCCTACCGTGACTTCGAAATTCAGAACGACAGCCAGCGTGAGCAGGCGCTGCGTAATTTCGCCAAGCGCGGCCAGAGCCCGATCATCGCCATCGGGTTCTCCCAGGCGAATGCTGTCGAGAAAGTCGCCAAGGAATTCCCGGACATTCAGTTTGCCATCGTCGACATGGTCGTGGATCTGCCGAACGTTCGCTCCGTGGTCTTCAAGGAGCATGAAGGCTCCTATGTGGTCGGCGTTGCAGCCGCACTCGCCTCTGAAACCGGCAAGGTCGGCTTTATCGGCGGTATGGACATTCCGCTGATCCGCAAGTTCTCCTGCGGCTTCAAGCAGGGCGTGCTGGCGACAAATCCGGAAGCTGAAGTCTTCGAGAACATGACCGGCACGACTGGTGCTGCATGGAACGATCCGGTCAAGGGCGGCGAGCTCGCCAAGTCCCAGTTCGACCGTGGTGCGGACGTTGTCTACCACGCTGCAGGCGGCACCGGCATCGGTGTTCTTCAGGCCGCCGCTGATGCTGGCAAGCTCGGCATCGGTGTCGACAGCAACCAGAATGGCCTGCATCCGGGTTCCGTTCTGACTTCTATGCTGAAGCGCGTCGATGTGGCTGTTGCAACGGCGTTTGAAGATGCGATGAACGACAAGTGGACCTCTGGCGTCCAGGTTCTTGGTCTTGCCGAAGGTGGCGTGGACTGGGCGCAGGACGACAACAATGCCTCGCTCATTTCTGCCGACATGAAAGCTGCAGTCGAACAGGCCAAGGCGGACATCATCTCCGGCAAGGTCGAAGTTCACGACTACATGAGCGACAGCAACTGCCCGTAAGGGTCTGATGTGTTGATGCCCCGCATCCGGCTCGTCCGGGTGCGGGGTTCGCCGCAACTGAATGGGGAGCCGGAACGATGGTCACTCTGAGAGAGCGCGTGCTCGCCGCCATGGCTGTGTTTGCATTGGGTATTTGCACGCTCCCCACGAGGGGCAGTGCCGATCCGGCAATCGTCTATTCCGTCGGCGGGAAATTCGACGGGTCCTTTAACGAAAGCGCCTTGCAGGGTGTGAAGCGTTTCCGTCAAGAGACCAGTGCAGACGTGCGTGAGTTCGAGCTGGAAAGGGATGCCCAAAGCCTCCAGGCCCTCCGGAATTTCGCCAGTCGTGGGCATGTGCCAGTTGTTGCCATTGGCTTCAATCAGGCCTCGGCGGTTGAGGCCGCAGCACGGGAGTTCCCCGATGCTCCCTTTGCCATCATAGACATGGTCGTCGATCAGCCAAACGTCGCCTCTTATGTCTTCAAGGAACAGGAAGGGGCCTATCTGGCCGGCCTTCTGGCAGCCATGGCAACACAGACCGGCACCATCGGCTTTGTCGGCGGCATGGACATTCCGATCGTTCGCCGCTTCCTCTGCGGTTACAAGCTGGGCGCTGCCGCCAGTCGCAAGGACATCAATGTCCTGTCGGCAATGGCCGGTGACACGCCAGCTGCCTTTGCCGATCCGGTCCGCGGCGCGGAGCTGGCGCGCAGCCAGATTGCACAGGGGGCTGATGTCATTATTCAGGCAGCCGGCGGCACCGGAATTGGCGTGCTGCAGGCGGTGGCAGATGCGGGTGCACTGGGTATCGGCACGGATTCCAACCAGAACGGCCTGCATCCAGGCCAGATCCTGACCTCGATCCGCAAGCGCGTTGATCAGGCGGTTTACGACAGCTTCAAAAGCTCTGCTGAAGGCACTTTCAAGCCCGGCATCCGCGTGCTGGGTCTTGCTGAAGGCGGCATGGATTGGGTGCTGGACGACAACAATGATGAACTGATTACCGAACCAATGAAGTCGGCAGCTGGATTTGCGACGGAAGCCATCGCCAGCGGCAAGATCCAGGTTCATGACGTGGTGAGCGACGGAGCTTGCCCGCTCTAGCAGTGTGCGGCGGCAGTGGAAACGACAAGATGAAAACCATTTCACAATCGGGGCGCGCATGACTGAGACAGCAGCCATCGAACTGCGCGGAGTGAACAAGAGCTTCGGCGCGGTTCACGCCAACAAGGATATCGATCTCCTCGTCAAGAAGGGGACAATCCACGGCATCATTGGAGAAAACGGCGCCGGTAAATCCACGCTGATGTCCATTCTCTATGGTTTTTATCAAGCTGACAGCGGCAGCATCCATGTCGATGGGGTAGAGGTGAAGATCTCCGACAGCCGTCAGGCCATCGGGCTGGGCATTGGCATGGTCCATCAGCACTTCATGCTGGTGGAGTCCTTCACCGTTCTGGAGAACGTCATTCTGGGTGCCGAAGGCGGAGCAAGGCTTGCCGACGGCACCCAGCGTGCCCGCGAAGAACTCTACCGTCTGGAACAGGACTATGAGCTGAAGGTCGACCCGGACGCGATCGTCGGCGAGCTGGCCGTTGGCCTGCAGCAACGGGTGGAAATCCTCAAGGCCTTGTTCAGAGGCGCGGAAATTCTCATCCTCGACGAGCCGACCGGAGTGCTGACACCGTCTGAGGCGGACCACCTGTTCAAGATCCTCAACGTACTGAAGGATCAGGGCAAGACGGTCCTTCTGATCACCCACAAGCTGCGCGAGATCATGGCGATTACAGATGAAGTCTCGGTCATGCGGCGTGGTGAAATGGTCGCAACCCGCAAGACCGCGGATACGTCGATGTCTGAGCTGGCGGAGTTGATGGTGGGCCGCAGCGTATTGCTGGAGGTGGAAAAGACCCCGGCACAGCCGAAGCAGACCGTGCTCGACGTTCAGAACCTGCGGGTGACCGACAGTCGCGGCGTGCGTGTGGTCAAGGATGTTTCCCTGCAGGTGAAGGCTGGCGAGATTGTCGGTATCGCGGGTGTGTCCGGCAACGGCCAGTCCGAACTTCTGGAAACTCTGGCGGGCATTCGCAAGGCCGATCACGGCATCATCACGTTGGCTGGCAATACCCTGGATCTGACGAAGGTAAGCCCTGATCCTGCAGAAATCCGGGGGATGGGGCTCGGACATGTCCCCGAAGACCGGCACCGCATGGGGCTGATCAACAGCTTCTCGGAATATGAAAACGCCATTCTCGGCTACCACCAGTCGGAGCAATACAGCAATGGCTGGCTTCTCGACCGCTCTGCGATCAAGCAGGAAGCCCGCGATGCCATCGAGAAATACGACATTCGTCCGCCGAACCCGGATCTGAAAACCGCCAATTTTTCTGGCGGGAATCAGCAGAAGATCGTGCTTGCACGTGAAATCGAGCGAGATCCGGAGGTCCTGCTGGTGGGCCAGCCGACCCGTGGTGTCGACATCGGGGCAATTGAGTTCATTCACAAGCGGCTGATCGAGCTGCGCGATCAGGGCAAGGGCATCCTGCTGGTGTCGGTGGAACTGGATGAAATTCGATCCCTGGCAGATCGCATCATCGTGATGTTCGACGGGGCAATCGTCGGCGAACGTGAGCCGGGCGCCGATGAAACAGAACTCGGCCTGCTGATGGCGGGCGTTGAGGGAGAAAGAGCATGAGCGCGGGACAGCTCCCCCGTTGGGTCGACTACGGCCTGATCCCCCTATTGAATTTGGCCGCCGCTTTTCTGGTCTCGGGCCTTGTGGTGCTGTTGATCGGTGAAAATCCGCTGGAAGCGGTGGAGATCCTGCTGTGGGGCTCACTCGGCTTTGGCGAGGGGGTCGGCTTCACGCTGTTTTACGCCACCAACTTCATTTTCACCGGCCTTGCGGTTGCGGTCGCCTTTCACGCGGGATTGTTCAACATCGGCGGCGAAGGTCAGGCCTATGTTGGCGGCCTCGGCGTCGCACTGGCGTGTCTGGCGCTGGATCAATATGTGCCCTGGTGGGTGACGATGCCGGTGGCCGTGATTGGTGCCGCACTGATGGGCGCTGCATGGGCGTTCATTCCCGCCTGGCTGCAGGCCAAACGCGGTAGCCATGTGGTCATCACCACCATCATGTTCAACTTCATCGCCTCATCGCTGATGGTCTATCTGCTGGTCAACGTCATGGCCAAGCCCGGCTCGATGCAGCCGGAAACACGGACCTTCGAAGAGGGGGGGCGTCTGCCGTTCCTCAATGACCTGCAGTCCTGGTTCGATTTCGGCACGGCGCCGGTCAACCTGTCGCTGATCATTGCGCTGATTGCCTGCGTGCTTGTCTGGGTGGTGATCTGGCGGACTCGCCTGGGCTATGAGATCCGCTCTTTCGGCGCCAATGCGACAGCTGCTGTCTATGCCGGCATGTTGCCAGTACGGATCATCATTGTCACCATGCTGATCTCCGGCGGGCTGTCGGGCATGATGGCGCTGAACGAGATCATGGGGTCTCAACACAGGCTGTTGATTGAATTTGTGGCAGGCTACGGTTTCGTTGGAATTGCCGTTGCGCTGATGGGCAGGGCCCATCCGGTCGGCATCGTCCTGGCGGCGATCCTCTTCGGCATGCTCTATCAGGGCGGCGCCGAGCTCTCCTTTGAAAAACCGGCGATCACCCGTGACATGATCGTTGTCATTCAGGGGCTGGTGATCCTTTTCGCTGGCGCTTTGGAAAATCTCTTCCGCCCGGCTCTGGTGCGGATTTTTACCCCCAGCCGCGTGCCCGCGGTGCAGGCCGGATAGGAGGCGAAGATGTTCGAGAATTTCCAAACCCTCATTCTGATCCTGGACTCAACGGTGCGCCTGTCGACGCCGCTGCTGCTTGCCTGCCTGGCTGGGCTCTACTCGGAGCGCTCCGGCATCGTCGATATCGGCCTGGAGGGCAAGATGCTGGGCGCTGCCTTCGGGGCTGGCGCTATTGCTTATCTCACCGGGAATGCCTGGCTGGGCTTGTTGGGGGGCATCGGCGTGGCCATCCTGCTGGCGTTGCTCCACGGCTATGCCTCCATCACCAACCGGGGCAACCAGATTGTCTCCGGCGTGGCGATCAACTTCCTGGCAATCGGCCTGACCGCACTGCTGGGCCAAAGCTGGTTCCATCAGGGAGGGCGTACGCCACCCTTGCCCAAGGGCGGGCGTTTCCAGGATATCGTGCTGCCTGGCGCAGAAGCCGTGAAGGACGTGCCTTTTCTTGGTCCGATCTATTACGAGCTGCTGTCCGGACACAATATTCTGGTCTATGTGGCTTTCGCTGCAGTGCCGCTCACCTGGTGGGTGCTGTTTCGCACGCGCTTCGGCCTGCGTCTGCGAGCTGTCGGAGAAAATCCGGCCGCGGTCGACACCGCCGGCATCTCGGTCATTTTGCTGAGATACCGGGCTGTCATCATCTGCGGTATCCTGACCGGTATCGCCGGCAGCTATCTGTCTATCGCCCAATCGTCGGGCTTCATCAAGGACATGACGGCGGGCAAGGGCTACATCGCCCTCGCAGCGCTGATCTTTGCCAAGTGGAAACCGGTCAACGCCATGTTCGCTTGCTTGCTCTTCGGCTTCCTCGATGCGATCGCCATTCGCCTGCAGGGGCAGGCGCTGCCGCTGATAGGTGAGGTGCCGGTGCAGTTTTTCCAGGCGCTTCCCTATATTCTCACCGTCATTCTTTTGGCTGGTTTCATTGGCAAAGCCATTCCGCCAAAGGCATCCGGTGTGCCCTATCTGAAGGAGCGCACATGAGCGCTGTCGATGAACTTTTCGAAAAGGCCAAAGCGGCCCGTGCAATGGCTTATGCACCCTATTCCAACTTTCTGGTTGGTGCGGCCATCCTGACCACTGACGGCAAGATCTTTTGCGGGTGCAACGTGGAGAACGGCGCCTATCCGGAAGGTGTCTGCGCCGAAGGTGGCGCCATCAGCGCCATGGTCCTCGGCGGCAGTCGCAAGATCGCGGAGGTTGTTGTGATCGGCGATGCGGCAAACTGCTCACCTTGTGGTGGCTGCCGGCAGAAGCTGAAGGAATTCGCAGGCGACGACGTCAAGGTTCACATTGCGGATCTCAACGGGGTGCGCCGGAGTTTGACAGTTGCGGAGCTGTTGCCGGCAGGATTTGTCCTCGAAGAACAAAAGGTTTGATCTCATGAGCGGATATGGTCGTGAGTGCGCGGATATCGTTCGCGCCGCTCGTCCGGGTTCCTATCGCATCGGCATGATCCTCGGCTCCGGCCTCGGCAGCCTGGCGGAGGAAGTCGAAGACGCGGTTCATCTGTCCTACACCAAACTGCCCGAGTTCCCGGTCTCGACCGTGACCTCGCATTCCAGTGAGCTGGTTGCCGGCACTCTGGAAGGCGTGCCTGTCGTCATTCTGTCAGGTCGCGCGCACTATTACGAGAACGGTGATCCGGCTATCATGCGCACGCCGGTCGAGACCCTGCGTGAACTTGGCTGCGACATTCTGCTGGCAACCAATGCGGCAGGCTCCCTGCGCCAGGAGGTTGCACCCGGTTCGCCGATGCTGATCTCCGACCATATCAATTGGTCCGGCAAGAACCCCTTGATTGGCGAGGAGGACGAAAAGCGTTTCCTCGACATGAGCACGGCCTATGACGAAGGCTTGCGCGAGACGATGAAAAAAGTCGCCCGCGAAAATGGTGAAGCCGTCGCAGAGGGTGTCTACATGTGGTTCTCCGGCCCGTCTTTCGAGACGCCGGCTGAAATCCGCATGGCCAAGATGCTCGGCGCCGATGCGGTTGGCATGTCGACAGTACCGGAAGTGATCATGGCGCGTTTCCTCGGCATGAAGGTGGCGGCCATGTCGATCATCACGAATTACGGGGCGGGCATGCATTCAACAGCTCTGTCCCACGACGAAACGAAAAGCGTTGCCCTGACCGGCATGGACCGGATGAAGCAGCTCGTGCGGGGCTTCGTAAAGGAAATCGGTAATGACTGACAGCACTCAGGTGGAACTGGCAAAACGGGTCCTGGGCCTGGTCGATCTGACCAACCTCAACGATGACTGCACGGCAGAAGACATTACCAAACTGTGTCAGCGCGCCGTCAGCGAACATGGCTCTGTGGCAGCTGTCTGCGTCTGGCCGCGCTTCGCCGCGCAGTCGGTCGTTGAATTGCGTGGCACGACCGTCAAGGTGGCCACGGTGGTCAACTTCCCCGATGGCGGCGAAGACACGATGGCTGTCGTGGCGGAAACGGTGAAGGCGCTGGAAGACGGGGCTGACGAGATTGATCTGGTCATGCCGTACAAGGCGTTTCTTGCTGGCCGCAAAGGCTACGCGGAGGAGATGATCATCCGCGTTCGCGAGGCTGTTCCTGCTCCGGCCTTGCTGAAGGTCATCCTGGAAACAGGAGAGATCAAGGATCCGTTGCTGATCCATATCGCCTCGGAAATTGCCATCACTGCAGGTGCAGATTTCATCAAGACGTCTACCGGCAAGGTGCAGGTCAATGCGACACTGGAAGCCGCCGAAATCATGCTGACGCTGATCGAGGAAACCCGTCGCGATCAGCTCAAGGACATCGGCTTCAAGCCGGCCGGCGGCATCCGCACCCTGGAAGACGCCGCTGCCTATCTGGAGCTGACCGACAGGATCCTCGGCCACAACTGGGTCTGTGCCGCAACCTTCCGTTTTGGCGCCAGCGGCCTGCTGGATGCGCTCACCGGGGTGATCTCCGGTTCAGGCGAAACGGCTGGGGAAGGATACTGAGATGCTGCCGCAGGAATTGATCCGCAAGAAGCGTGATGGTGGTGTTTTGAGTGCTGAGGAAGTGTCCTTCTTCGTGCAAGGACTGGCCGACGGCTCGATCACGGAAGGTCAAGTATCGGCACTTGCCATGGCCGTTTTCTTCAAGGGGCTGACCATTGACGAGCGTGTTGCGCTGACCCTGGCCATGCGTGACAGCGGCGACGTCATGGACTGGTCCGGTGTTGACGCGCCGGTGCTCGACAAGCATTCGACGGGCGGTGTCGGCGACAACGTTTCTCTGATGCTGGCCCCGGCATTGGCTGCCTGCGGTGCCGCCGTGCCGATGATCTCCGGTCGTGGCCTTGGTCATACCGGCGGGACGCTCGACAAGTTCGACACCATTCCGGGCTATCAGACCCAGCCTGACAACGCTCTTTTCAAGAAAGTCGTTGCCGAGATCGGCTGTGCCGTCATTGGTCAGACCGGCAATCTGGCACCTGCCGACAAGCGGTTCTATTCGATCCGCGATGTTACCGGGACGGTGGAAAGCCTCGACCTGATCACCGCATCGATTCTTTCCAAAAAGCTGGCCGCCGGACTGCAGGGCCTGGTGCTTGATGTGAAGTGGGGCACCGGTGCCTTCATGGCGAAGCTGGAAGATGCCAAGGCGCTCGCCGAAAGCCTCGTGCTTGTCGCCAATGGCGCTGGTTTGAAGACCACGGCACTTCTCACCGACATGAACGAGGCATTAGCCTCGGCAGCCGGCAACGCTGTCGAAGTTCAAAATGCGGTCGACTTCCTGAAGGGCACCCACATCGACAATCGGCTGTGGGATGTCACAGTTGCGCAAGGTGGCGAGTTGCTGGTCACCGGAGGTCTGGCGGCAACGCCTGAAGAGGGCCGGGACAAACTGGCGCGGGCCTTGGAGAGCGGAGCGGCTGCCGAAAAGTTTGGCCAGATGGTGTCGGCTCTCGGTGGTCCAACGGACTTCATGGAAAAAGCCGAACTTCATCTGGAAAAAGCCCCGATCATCGCGCCGATCTATGCGGCGGAAGCCGGAACCGTCGTGGGCGTTGATGCGCGCGGCGTTGGTGTTGCCGTGGTCGAGCTGGGCGGTGGCCGCAAGGCAGCCGCCGATGTGATTGACCCGGCCGTCGGCTTTACCGAGCTGGCCGGTGTCGGTCACACGGTTGATGCGGACGCGCCGATCGCGCTGGTTCATGCCCGAGATCAATCTCAGGTAGCGCTTGCCACGCAGGCGCTTCAGGCCGCTTATCGGATCGGGTCCCCGATCGATGTGCCGGAGCGGCCCGCCGTGGTCGAGCGGATAGCGCCGTAAGGCGCCCTTGAACCTTAAAATAATAAGAATAGCCGGCAACCCAAAAGCAGCCGGCAAGAAGGAAGGGAAACCCATGTCCCGAGCAATTTTGTGTGTGCTGGACAGTTTCGGGATTGGCGGCGCGGCAGATGCTGCGGACTTCGGCGATGCCGGGTCCGATACGCTCGGCCACATCGCCAAGGCCTGTGCCGAGGGAAGGGGAGACCAGGAGGGCCTGCGGGAGGGCCCGCTGCATTTGCCGAATCTGGATCGCCTTGGTCTGGGCGCCGCAGCCAGGCTTTCAACCGGCCAAGACCTGCCGGGGCTGAACGGAACGATGGAGCCGACAGGCCTCTATGGCTATGCCGCGGAAGTTTCCAACGGCAAGGACACGCCGTCAGGTCATTGGGAGATTGCCGGGGTTCCGGTTCCGTTTGACTGGAGCTACTTCCCAGATACCGTGCCGACCTTTCCTGCAGAGTTGATCGAGAAGATTGTCGAAGGCTCCGACATCAACGGCATTCTCGGTGATAAGCATGCCTCGGGCACAGTGATCATCGAAGAGCTGGGTGAAGAGCATGTGAAGAGCGGTAAGCCGATCTTTTACACTTCGGCAGATTCCGTCATTCAGATCGCGGCGCATGAAGAGCACTTCGGTCTGGAACGACTCTACAAGCTGTGCGAGATCACGCGCGAACTGGCGGACCCCTATAACATTGGCCGGGTGATTGCCCGCCCGTTTGTCGGCCGGTCGTCCGGCGATTTTCAGAGAACCTCAAACCGTCGTGATTATTCGGTTCTGCCACCGGAGCCGACCTTGCTCGACCGTGCCAAAGCCGCAGGCCGTCAGGTGATCACTATTGGCAAGATCTCCGACATCTTTGCACATCAGGGCGTTACCGACGTGCTGAAAGGAGCTGGCAACGACGAGTTGTTCGACCGGACGTTGGAGGCCATGGCCAAGGCGCAGGACGGTGATTTTGTCTTTGCCAACTTCATCGATTTCGACAGTCTGTATGGCCACCGCCGGGATGTGCCTGGATATGCGGCGGCGCTTGAGCAGTTTGACCGGCGTGTCCCGGAAATGCTGTCTCGCTTGCAGCCCGATGACATTCTGATCTTCACCGCAGATCATGGCTGCGATCCCACCTGGGAAGGCACGGACCACACCCGTGAGCACGTGCCGGTGCTGGTTGCTGCGCCCTCACGCAAGGCAAGATCAATCGGCGGCCTCAAGACTTTTGCGGATATTGGAGAAAGCATCGCCGATCATTTGGGCCTTGAGACTGGGCAGCACGGCCAGAGTTTCCTAAGCTAGGTATCGAGTCGCGGGGCGGCTCTCATGACATTGACCGTCGCCCCTTTTCTACACAGTTGGACAATGAACGAGCGCAGAGCAGGATGATCGAACACATCACTGTGCCGAAGGCGGAACTGCACTGCCATATCGAAGGCGCGGCGCCGTCGAGCCTTGTGTTGCGCATGGCGGCCAAATACAGCATCGACGTGACGTCGATCCTCGACAACAAACGGCGGTATGTGTGGTCGGACTTTACGAGTTTCCTTCAGGCCTATGATCTGGCCAGCTCGGTCTTTCGCACTCAGGCAGATTATGCAGAGCTCAGTGAAACCTACTTCCGCTTATTGGCGGCGGAAGGGGCGATCTACGGTGAGATTTTCATTTCGCCCGATCATGCCGAAAACGCCGGCCTGTCCTATTCTGCCTATGTCGAGGGATTGGCCGAAGGCATCGAGCGGGCGAAGGAGGCGACGGGCATTGAAGGTCGAATGATCGCCATCGGCGTCCGGCATTTCGGCGCTGCTGCGGTGGAGCGTGTGGCCAAGACTGTGGTGTCCAATCCCCACAAGATGGTGACAGGCTTTGGGCTGGCAGGCGATGAACGTGACGGCCACCCGGCGAATTTCGCCAAGGCCTTCCGTATGGCCGGAGATGCCGGGCTTGGCCTTACCGCCCATGCGGGAGAGTTCGGCGGGCCGGACAGCATCATCGCGGCGCTTGATTTTCTGCGCGTTAAACGGCTTGGTCACGGCGTTCGGGCCATTGAAGACAAGTCTTTGGTCGAGCGACTGGTCCGCGACCGCATCGTTCTGGAAGTTTGTCCCGGATCGAATACCGCACTCGGGGTCTATTCGGTTCTGCGGTTCCACCCCGTCAACATGCTGCGCAAGGCCGGCGTCCGCATTACGCTCAATTCCGATGATCCGCCGTTCTTCCATACCACCCTGGGCAAGGAATATTCCTCCGTGTCCACGACGTTTGGCTGGGGCCGGCAAGAACAGCTGGCACTCACGCGTACAGCCATCGAGGCGGCCTTCTGCGACGCAGCGACCAAGCAACGATTGATTGTCCGTCTCGACAGCGCCTGACCCTTTTTACAAACAAAACCGCGGGGTCGGGTCAGATCTTTTTGCCAGCGTCAGCATTCAGCCCGTCGGGATCTGCCTCTGGTGCCTCAGGTCGAACTTCATCGACGGCAGGATCGTGATAGGCCTCGTCGTCACTATCCGCCTGATCTTCCAGCTCCTCGTCATAGCGCGGATCCATCGTACTGGTCTCCGGCGTGTTGTAGCGGCCGGTGGCCAGGGATGGAACGAAGTCTGTGCGCTCGTCTGCATCAACTGCAGCTCGCTGGGTCATGCGCCAGACGGCAAAGACGATAATTGTCAGATGCGCGGCTGCGGTGATCTGGAACAAGGCACTGGGGGAGGTGGCAGTCATCAGCGGGGCTGCCGCGACTGGCCCGACCATCGTGCCAATGCCGTAGATCAACAACAACCCACCGCTGGTTTTGAGAAATTCGCCCGGCTCGGCGTGATCGCTTGCGTGGGCGACGATCACCGGCTGCATGGAGAAGATCATGCCGCCGAAGGCTGCGACCATTGCAATGGTCGCGACCGGGTTGATACCGCCAAACAGTGTCAGGCAAAAGCCAAGGGCCATTGCGGCCATGGCCATGGCAATCAGCACGATCCGTCGATCCAATCGATCTGACGCATAGCCGACTGGAAGCTGGATCAATGCTCCAGACAGCAGCGCCAGCGACATCATGATGGCGACGTCGGAGACCTCCAAGCCGATGCGCCGCCCATAGACTGCGCCGAGCGTGCCGAAGGCACCGTTTGAAATGCCGACAAGGAAGATTCCGACCACGGCGATGGGCGAGTTCTTCCAGAGTTTCTTCGGGTCCAGGCGGGCCTGGGTCAACGGCGCAGGACTTGCGGCCGTCGATAAGGCGGTGGGCAGCAACGCCAGGGAATAGATGATCGAGCCGATGATGAAGAAGACAAAGCCTGTCGGGTCACCAACTGTCAGCAGCATTTGACCCACAGTCGTCGCGCCGAGGTTGATCATCGTGTAAATGCCGAAAATCCGCCCACGCGTGTTGCTCGTGGCACGCTCGTTCAGCCAGCTCTCGACGATCATTGCAGCGCCAGCAAAACAGAACCCGGACAATGCGCGTAAGATAATCCATGCAAGCGGATGCATCAGCAGCAGATTGAGCAGGAGCGTGATGCCGGCGAGGGAACACAGGACGCCGAAGCTGCGTGTGTGGCCCACGCGCTTGACGATGACCGGCACGACCAAACAGCCGATCATGTAGCCAGCGGCCCAACCGGCGCCCAGCAGGCCGAGAGAGCTGTCGGAGAAACCCTCCGACAGTCCACGCAGCGGAAGCAGAAGACCGTGCAAGCCACCAGCGAGCAGCAGCAGGGCAGAGCCTGTCAGAAGGGCGGCAATGGAAAAAATCGAAGACATGTCTACCTTTGCATGTGGCAAGTGTGGCAGAAGCAGCAGCGGCCTGCAGGGCTGGGGTAGCCAATGTGAAACCGCGCCTTTCGAAAGGCTGTTGGCCACGGCGCCTGAGACAGGCTAAGAAGCGGAATGGGACCTTGGTGTCCATTCGCACCTGCACACGTGGCACGTTAAAGACTAATTGAGCAACACAACCGGTGCTTTAATGGTTCCCCGATCCGCTGTTGGATGCAAGGAAATATTGCGGTGCCGCATAAATTGACGAGTATGACTGACCATGTCTGAACCCTCCCCATTGCCAGAAACCGCCGCTGTTTCCGATCCTGTGAAAATGCGCGAAGCTGCTCATGAGGTCTGGGTGGCGGCTTGCGCTGGCGACGTGCCACGCATCACCGTGCGGGCAGAGCGCTTGGCCCCTTTGGCACAGCTGCTGGCGGAGGGCATGGAACGCGCCTTTCCAGACATGCAGATGCCGCCACTTGGGTGCTGGCGATGGCTGGAAGCCGACGACACCGACCGCTGGGGTATCGTCGCATCGGGCGTGGGGTTTGTGACCGCCGAAGAGATGTTGATCGCAGCCGCTGATCTTGCTGTCCTGACAGCTGTCATGAACATCGATGTGGCTCCAACCTGGAGGTTTGAAGATCCTTTCACCGGCAACGACGTGAATGGCGAGAAAGGGCTGGCGATTGCTGCCCTGACGCTGATGTCGCGTGGGTATTTCTCAGCGGACCCTGCCCGATCTTTTCAAGTGAACGCGGAGGCCTTGCTAGCCCTTTCCGAGGAGGAGTTGGGACCGGCATTGCAAATGGAGGGGGATGACCACAGTCAGGCTCTGCAATGCATGACTGGCCATCTTCAGCGGTTCGGCGAGGTGGTTGGCCTCAGGTCGGATCTGTTCAGCCAGAAGGGAGCTCTGCGACCGGGACATGGCGTCCTGAAGGTGTGGCAGGAAGCCGATCGTATGGCTGTTGATACCGGGATGCTTTTCAAAACCCTGTTCAATGGGCTGGCGCCACTCTGGACGGGAGGGGCCGAACGTGGAGACTTGATCCTGGCCGATGCTTGGGAAGACTTTCCTGCGGATGATGTAGAGCCTGCACCGTCGCGTATTCTTTCCTTTCAGGCGCCGTTGGTGAGCATCGCCTATAGCCTGCTCGAACCCCTTGCCTGGGCCGGTATCGAGATGGAAAATCTCGAAGTGCTGCCGCCGATTGCCGACTTTGACCATGTTGCTCTTTTGATCGGGGCCGGTGTGCTGGAGCTGGAGGCATCAGATGCTGAGTTGGGTGAGGCGGAGGCACAGGCAACCGGCCTGGCACTGCGTGCGCTGAGCCTGGCAGCGGTGGACGGGCTTGCTGAGGAGTTGCGTCGGATCTTCCTGGCAGATGGCGCGATGTTGCCGATGACGGTGGTCATTGCGACAGGAACCAGACCAGCCGCCCGGGCCGCAGCGTTGGAAAACTCTGACCTGAAGCGCCAGCTGGCAAGTTTCCTGTCCCCCGGGGGTGTTTTTTGGCTACCATTCCGGGCATAGCAGATCCAATTTTGTACGCAGCCTGCCCTTGTGGCGCTTGAATAGAGAGACACACCATGTCCGGAGCTACTGTCGTCAATCACCCGTTGGTTCAGCACAAGCTGACGATCATGCGCGACAAGGATACCTCGACCCAGGGGTTCAGACGTCTGTTGCGCGAGATCTCGCTGCTGCTTTGCTATGAAGTGACACGCGACTTGCCGGTGGTGATGCAGAAGATCGAAACGCCGCTGCAGGAAATGGAGGCCCCGATCCTCGATGGCAAGAAGCTGGTGTTTGCCTCTGTCCTGCGTGCCGGCAACGGACTACTGGAAGGCATGCTGGATTTGGTCCCCGCCGCCCGTGTCGCCCACATCGGCCTCTACCGCGATCCACAGACGCTGGAGCCAGTGGAGTATTACTTCAAGGCGCCGGAAAACCTCGATGAGCGTCTCGTCGTAGTGGTCGATCCTATGCTGGCAACAGCAAACTCCGCGATTGCAGCCGTTGACAAGCTGAAGGAGCGTGGTGCGAACAATCTACGCTTTCTGTGTCTGCTCGGCTCTCCGGAAGGCGTTGAGAAGTTCAACAGGGCACACCCGGATGTGCCGATCTTCACCGCCTCGATTGACGAGAAGCTGAACGAAAAAGGCTACATTGTTCCTGGTCTTGGTGATGCGGGCGACCGCATGTACGGAACCAAGTAAGGTACACAGCATGGCGCTCACGGTTTTCGGTTCAATCAATCTCGACCTGGTTGTCGATGTTCCACGCTTGCCCCAGCGGGGAGAGACGGCTGTCGGTCCGGCTTACCGGTTGCTGGCAGGCGGCAAGGGTGCCAACCAGGCAACCGCAGCGGTGCGGGCGGGGGCCGAAGTGCGCTTCGTGGGTGCCGTCGGCTCGGACGCCTTTGCCGACCCTGCCCTTCAGCACATGCGCGATGGCGGGGTCGATCTTCGTCCCGTGCGCCAGCTGGAAGGGAAGACTGGCGTTGCCTTCATCGGTGTGGAGACCAGCGGTGAAAACCAGATTCTGGTCGCCAGCGGGGCGAATGCTCACGTTCAGGCTCAGTGGCTGGAAGCGGACCTGGCGCCCGGTGACTTGCTTCTTCTGCAGGGGGAACTGAGGCCAGAAGAAACGGCTGGCGCCATCGAGTTGGCGGTTGAACGTGGCTGTCCAGTGGTGTGGAACCCGGCGCCCGTGCCAGCAGGCGATCTTGCCCCGTTGGTGGCCAAAACCGATGTGCTGATCGTCAATGAGAGCGAAGCAGACGAGTTGGCCGAACGGCTCGGCCTTCCGTCCTCTCCTGAGGCTTTCATCGATCAGTTGAGTGCGAAGGGGGCTCTGGTGATCGTTACCCTGGGTGCCAACGGTATTCTCGCTGGACAGGGGGGCGTGCGCTATCGCCTGTTGCCGCCTCCCATAGAGGTTGTGGACACGACCGGGGCCGGGGACGCCTTTTGCGGGGCCTATTGTGCCGCCCGCCTGCGCGATCTGCCGACAGAGCGAGCTTTGCGTGAGGCGATTGCAGCTGGTAGTCTGGCGTGTACGGCACAGGGGGCTCAGACAAGTGCGCCGGATGCCGCAACCATTCAGGCGATGGCTGATCGGGTTTTCAGCGAAAAATAAGGTTTGTCGTCTACGCTCCGGGGGTGTTCAGACCTCGGAGTACGGCCCGCATGTGGCGCTATCTTCTCATCGCGGTGGTTCTTGCCGGAACTCTTCCCCTGCTTCCGCGTTTTCTTGAGCGGAATGGGTTTCTTGCAGCATCTGAAATGTCGGGTGATGCAGGCCAAGCGGAGAGTTCAGAAGATGGCGGGGCGGGCAGCTTCATCCAACGCATTCCTCGCCAGGAAAACGGGCATTATGTTGCGGAGGCTTCCCTCAATGGTCGGCGCTTTCTGATGCTTGTTGACACAGGGGCGTCTCAGGTTGTCTTACCGGAAGCCGTTGCGCGACAAGCCGGCATAAATCTGCAATCTTTCGCCTTTAAGATACCTGTTACAACTGCGAATGGCGTTGTTCATGGCGCCGCAACTGTTGTGCGTGACATGAAAATAGGCCGAATCCGCTTGAGAGATGTGGACACACTGGTCTTGAAGGATGACGCCTTGAAAACGCCCCTGCTGGGTATGTCGGCCTTGAACCAGTTGCAACGCTTCGACTTTTCGAATGACACGCTGTTGCTCGTCCAATAGGCTTTGACACCTGTTCCGGTTACACTTTCCCATCCAATATCTCACAATATCATTGTAAGAGGTCCCTATGTTTCCCAAGCCGTTGGCATCCCTCCAGCCCAATACGTATGAGTATGAGTCCTTGCCGATGGTGAAGGCAACGGGCTTCCGTGAATACGACGCTCGGTGGCTTTTCGAAAAAGAGATCAACCTGATGGGCATGCAGGCTCTGGGGATGGGTATCGGTACCCTGATGCATGAGCGCGACATTCGCCCGGAGATTGTTGTCGGGCACGACTTCCGAAGCTATTCGTCGACTATCAAGAATGCCGTCATGAACGGCCTGATGGCTGCCGGGATCAAGGTCCATGACATTGGTCTGGCACTGTCGCCGATGGCGTATTTTGCCCAGTTTGCTCTGGATGTGCCCGCTGTGGCCATGATAACGGCGTCCCACAACGACAACGGCTGGACTGGGGTGAAAATGGGCATTGATCGCCCGTTGACCTTTGGTCCCGATGAGATGGGTCGCCTGAAGGAAATCGTTCTTAATGCCGAATTCAACCTGAAGGGAGGCGGCAGCTATACCTTCGTTGAAGGCTTCCCGGATCTTTACATCAAGGACCTGACAAATCGCGCCAAGCTCAAGCGTCCGATCAAGATCGTTGCAGCTTGCGGCAATGGCACGGCTGGTGCCTTCGCACCCAAGGTATTGGAAATGATCGGGGCGGAAGTCATTCCGCTGGATGCCGAGCTGGATCACACCTTTCCGAATTACAATCCGAACCCGGAAGACATGAAGATGCTTCATGCCCTGCGCGACAAGGTGCTGGAAACCGGCGCTGAAGTCGGTCTGGGCTTTGACGGGGACGGTGACCGATGCGGCGTTGTTGACAATGAAGGCGAAGAAATTTTCGCTGACAAGGTCGGTGTCATGCTGGCACGGGATATTTCCGCCCTGCATCCTAATTCGCAATTTGTCGTCGATGTGAAGTCGACCGGCCTGTTCAATACGGATCCGGTGTTGCTGGCAAACGGTGCCAAGACCGACTACTACAAAACCGGTCACTCGTACATCAAGCGTCGGGTGACAGAGCTCAATGCCATCGTCGGATTCGAGAAGTCAGGTCACTACTTCTTCAACGCTCCGATCGGCCGCGGCTATGACGACGGCCTCGTGTCGGCGCTTGCCATCCTCGATATGCTGGATCGCAACCCGGACAAGACCATGGCCGACCTTCGCAGGGACCTGCCGCAGACCTTCGGTTCCCCGACCATGTCTCCGCATTGCGAAGATGAGGTGAAATACGAGGTCGTGGACCGTGTCGTGGCCAAGTTCAAGGACATGCAGGCAAAGGGTGAAACCGTCGGCGGGCAGAAGATCGTCGATCTCATCACCGTCAATGGTGTGCGTGTCGTGACGGAAGACGGCACATGGGGCCTGGTGCGGGCCTCGTCCAATAAACCGGAACTTGTGGTGGTGATCGAAAGCCCCGTGGCCAAGGACCGTCTGCACGAGATGTTCAAGGCCGTCGATGGCGTGCTTCGGCAGAATCCGGAAGTCGGCGAATACAATCAGACACTCTGATCGGCTCGTCGCCTGATTGATGATCACGTGGCCGGCGTTCCGAAAGGGCGTCGGCCGCTTGCTTTGGAGCCCTATCTGCTACCTCGCAGCAGAAAATGACACGATCCCATCCAGACAAGTCGTGAATGGCCTTTTCAATCGGCCAGTGGATCACGTAAGTCTCTTGGCAATAACGGAACTCAGTCTTGGGAGGATACAGAATGATCCGCGACTTCGGAAACCTGCCTGACGGAACGACCGTGCAGGAGATCTCCCTGAAAAAAGGGTCTTTGGAGGCCAAGGTGCTGACCTATGGCGCCCTCATTCGCGATCTCAGGTTCAATGGAAAGTCTGTTGTTCTGGGGTTTGATGATCTGCAAAGTTACCTGGATCACTCGCCCTATTTCGGTGCTGTTCCAGGGCGTTGCGCCAATCGTATCGGCAACGCCAAGATGACGATTGATGGCGCGGTCTATCAACTGGGGGCCAATCAGGACGGCAAGCACCAGCTTCATGGCGGGGCAACTGGTTTTGCCAACCGAGTCTGGTCTCTGGAGCAGCACGACAAGTCCAGTGTGCTGTTGAAGTACATCTCCGAAGACGGCGAGGAGGGCTATCCCGGTCAGGTGGAAGTGCTTTGCCGCTATACGCTGACGGGAACTGGAGCTGTGCGTGTCAAGTTCACGGCAACCACGACCAAGGCGACGCCGGTCAATCTGACCCAGCACTCCTATTTCAATCTGGATGGCAGCGAGACCATTCTCAACCACACTCTTGAAGTCGCTGCAGACGCCTACCTTCCGGTGGACGAGGATGCGATCCCGACGGGTGAGATCCGTAAGGTGGAGTGGACACCCTACGATTTTCGCGATGGCCGTAAACTGCGGCGCAAGCCAGGGGAGGAAAAGGTCATTTATGATCATAACCTCTGCCTGGCGGATGCGCCGTATGATGAAATCGCCTTTATGGCAGCGCTCGAAGACGGCGAAGGTGAGACACGCATGGAAGTCTGGTCAACGGAGCCAGGTGTTCAACTCTATGACGGCTATATGATCGAGGTGCCGGTTCCAGGGCTTGACGGGAAGGTCTATGGCGCCAACGCCGGGATCTGTCTGGAGCCGCAGCGCTGGCCCGACAGCATCAACCACGATAATTTCACCAGTGTTCTGTTGCAGCCCGATGAGACCTATACTCACGTTACGGAGTTCCGGTTTTCGTAGTGCTTCTCTTTTGTTGTAGGCCTTCCCTTGCAGACAGTCTTTTCACCTCTCCGCCTCCAGCATGTGCCAGCCAGTGATGCTCCTGCCACGCGGCAGGCGGTGGCCGTTGACATACCCGGAAGGGCGGAAAGTGTGTTGCAGGCCGTACGGGAGCGTGGACTGGGATCTGTTGTTCCCCCAGCCGACTTCAGTCCTCGCGCGCTTCGTCGCGTGCATGACCAGGGCTACCTCTTGTTTCTCGAGACGTTCTGGGAACGATGGATTGAAGCTGGGCGCGATGGAGAAGCTTTTGCCACCACCTGGCCGATACGCTCGTTGCGGGAGGACACTTTGCCCGACAACATCGAGGGCTTGCTGGGCCGATACTCAATGGATGCGCGAACCCCGATGGGCCCGCAAGTTTTTGAAGCTGCGTCAGTCTCTGCCGCGACAGCCTTGACGGCGGCGCAAATGGTTCTGGAGCGTAGCGAGCCGGCAGCCTTTGGTTTGTGCCAGGCTCCTGGACACCATGCCGGTGAGGACTTTCTGGGTGGTCAATGCTACCTGAACAATGCCGCGATAGCCGCGCAGTGGATGCGAGACTACGGCGCCGCCCGGGTGGCGATCCTGGATGTCGGTTACCATCACGGCAACGGAACCCAGTCGATTTTCTATGACCGTTCGGATGTGCTGTATCTGTCGCTGCATGCGGATCCGCGCCAAGCGTATCCCTATTTTCTCGGGCACTCGGATGAAACTGGCGAGCATGCCGGCACGGGCTTTACCCGTAATTGGCCATTGCCTGCAGGAACCGACTGGAGCAACTACGCACCCGCTCTGGAAGAGGCTTGCCGGTGGCTTCTGGTATACCGGCCAGAATATCTCGTGATTTCTCTGGGCCTTGATACTTCCGTGAACGAAGCGACAGGCGGTTTCCGGTTCACGGACGATGATTTCAAGCGCCTTGGCGCTCGCATCGGGCGGCTTGAGCTGCCAACCGTGTTCCTTTTGGAGGACGGTCAGACGATCGGCGGGCTCGGCAGAAATTGCGTCAATGTTTTGCATGCATATGAGGAAGCACGCCGCGCTCTGGCAGCGTGATCCGCAGTTCGATGGAAAGAAACGTTTTCCTCAGGCTGTGCGTTTGACAAGGGGAAGCCCAAGCTCGAGCAAATCACGGCGGAGTTTTTCCGGGGAGGTGAAATGCAGGGCTTCCAGTCCGACTGCCTTTGCGCCTTCAACATTCTTTGGGGAGTCGTCGATAAAGACGCAGGCGGCGGCATTCAGGGCGTTGCGGCCAAGCAGCGCCTCGTAGATTCTGGCGTCCGGCTTGATGATCCGTTCTTCGGCGGAGACGACCGTATCGATGAAGGACGTCTTTAGGAAATCAAACCGTGTTGTGGCTTCCAGCCATTTCTCCGATGAGAAGTTGGTGATGGCATAAAGCGGCACATCGGCTTGTTTGAGTTCCTCAAGGATCTCGACCGTCCCGTCGATAGCGCCTGGGACCATGTCATGCCAGCGGTTGGAGTAAGCTGCGATCAGTTCAGCTTTTTCGGGGTGCTCTGCACTGAGTTCGGCCACTGCTTCAGCCCATCCGCGTCCCAGATCCTGCTGCAGGTTCCACTCCATTGAGCAGATGCGTGTAAGAAAATCCTCGCGTTCCGCAGCGTCTGGGATGAGACTCTGATAGAGGTGAATCGGGTCCCATTCGATCAGGACATTCCCGACATCAAAAACGACATGTGTAATGGCTGTGGCCATGAATGGCTCCTGAATTGAAAAAAGTACAGAGCTTGGCTGAACGTGCAGCTTGGAACGTGAAGTTGATAAATCTTCGGGGTAACTTTATGGCACGTTTTGCCACATTTTTCCTGATGTTTGCTCTGCTTGTCTGTAGCGCCAGCTTAAGCGCCCGCGCCGAGCTGCCGCAGCGGTTCAGGCTAGGTCTGACGATCGGAACGGACGAAGGGACTCGTGAGCGG
This sequence comes from Roseibium limicola, assembly GCF_017313085.1. Lineage (GTDB taxonomy): Bacteria > Pseudomonadota > Alphaproteobacteria > Rhizobiales > Stappiaceae > Roseibium > Roseibium limicola. Next base: position 177,888 of record NZ_JAFLNF010000004.1, read on the forward strand.
GTTGAGCCATTCCGTAGATATATGGAAAGCGTAGTCGACCGTCCCGTGGACCTGTTCCTGTTTGAAACGCTTGCAGAAACGGCAGCCGCTCTCAGCCAGAGCAACATCGACTACGCCCGTCTTTCCCCAACGGCCTACGCATTTCTGGCGAAGTCCTGCGTGGGGTGTGTGACACCGCTGGTCACCTCTCGCCCGGATTCTGTGACGGGTCGGTTTCATGCTGTTCTGATCGCAATGAAGGGCGCATCAGCGCCGGGTAATCCGGGGCAGGGGCTAGAGGATTTGCGCGGAGGCAGGATCGGCATCGGCCCCCCAGACGCCGTTGCGACCCACCAGCTTTTTCTGACGCATATGCGGGCGCAGGGCAGGGCACCGGAACAGTTCTTTTCCCGGCTCGATACGGTCAGAACTCCACTGGAAGGAATAGCCGGTCTTCTTGCCGGCACCCTGGATTGTGTCGTTGGGTGGAGTACAATGGCGGGAGATCCAGCAACAGGATACTCCGGCGGAACATTGGCGGATTTCTTTCGCGAGACCAACGGCAGCACCTCGAAACTCGAGATTGTCTGGCAATCCGTCGCGCTGCCCTATACGGCGCATGTGGTTCGGGCATCTCTGGATGAGGATTTGCGGCAGCGCTTGCAGAGTGCGCTGATCGATCTGCCGCAGGAGGCGCCTGATGTCTATCGGGCGATTGAGGGGGATGTGTTCCCGGGTGGATTTGAGCCGGTAAGCGAAGAGGACTACGCTGGTTATCTCCTGCTCGCCGAGTAGGCGCCTGCGTTGCAGCAGAGCTGATTACTCGATCTGCACGGTTGTCGTCAGGCGAGGGCGCAAAAAGTAAATGTCTGAAAGCTGCACGCTCGACATCGATGGAAAGTATTTGGTCGTCAAACTGGCATAGGCCGGAACAAACGTCGAAGCAGTGTAGCCGATGACGAGTGACGTTCCGGCGAAGCTGATTTCATCAGGGATGGTAACCGGGGGTTCTGAGCCAGGTGCCCAGGGGGCGCCGCCCGTTCTGTTCCGGCTCCAGTCGACCGTAACGTCCCCGTCTTCGTCAAAGCTGACGCTGGCGACGATTACGTCCAGGGTTTCGTCGGTGTAGGGCTGCATGATCTGTTGGGCTGCATACATGACGTCTTGCATGTCGCTGGACGACACAATGTCGGCCTGAGCCACAAGATCTGCCACAGATCGGGCGGTCTGAGAGACCTTTTGCTTCTGGTTCAAGGCAGTGGTGAATTCCGCCATGCCGACGAGCAAGAGAAGCAGAATGGGCAGGATGAGCGCGAATTCCACCGCAGCAACGCCCCGAGCATCGGTATTAAGCCGCGCAAGTTGACGTTGAAACAGACAGTGCGTGTGTTTGAGCATAAGCATCACCACGGGAACGGCTCATTTCTGAAAACGACGGTCGTGTAGAGACGCCGAGACATGTCGGAGGTGTCGCCGCTGTCTGTGTTCATGAGGGAGGTGAACATCGGCCACTCATAAACGACGCGGGCAATCACAATGTCGCTAGCGCCGCCAATGCTAAAGGCGGGATCTTCTTCCAGCTCGCCATCATCATCAACCAGGCTGTCGATGTCTGACAGGCTTTGGAAGTCGGAAAACGTCTGGATGTCGACGGTCAACCGGCTCTCATTGCACAGGACCCGCGTCATGCGACCACACAATTCTGTCTTGAACGCGGCTTTGGAGACGCCGGACTTCATGGCCTGACCGGTGCGGATCTGGCGTGTCGTCTCCAGTGCCGCGTAATCCAGGATCCGGTTGACGAAGAACGCCAGCCCGAACTCGATCAGCCCAAGCAGCAGCATAAAGAATGGTAAGGCAATCATGCTGAATTCGATCGCAGTGACACCGCCTTCATCGCTGGCAACTCTTCGAAGCTTTCGTGGCAGAAAGCGACTTAGAAAGCCGCGACGTGCAGGATCTTGCGGAAGACTGGAGCTGTTGCGTCCTGACGCCATATATATAAAGCCTTTAACGCGCCTGCCCGCCTGCAGCGTCCTGAGACATGCCGTTCAGAGTGGTTGATTGCCCCTGAACCCCGGCGAAAAATTCCGGGCTGTCACCGACGCGAAGCGTGGGATTGCAAATCGGAGTGCATGAGTAGGTCTGTCGATTGACGTTGCGAGTAACAGTAACAGTGTCATCCTCGGAGAACTGAACGACGATCATCTCATCGATGATCGGCTCATTGTTGGCATCCAGGATGATGAGGTTGGTTGAACCGAAGGCCTTGCCCGTCACAACGAGAGTCGAGCGGTCGTGAATAGAGACATCGGCGATGAACGGGTTGCCAATCACCACGGTGCTTGCCTCTTCTTCTATCCGGAACACCTTAGCCCGATCGACCGCGACGTAGATCGTCGCGTCGTCTTCAGCCGCATAGGCGTTGTGGGCAGATAGCATAAGCATGGCCAACAGAACCAATCTTGACATTAAAGTTGCTCCGGAACCCATGACTTACTCCATTTGCGAGAGGGTATATGCCCTTGTACCGATATCTTGGTGAATGAAGAGCTAACAGCGCTCGAATCCCTAGCGGGAAGCTGCAAATTGTGGCGGTTTGCTTTGTCCCGGCACTGCCAAAGTATAGGTCGTGCCGAGAATTGCACTTTCTGGATATAGCTGCCTGTTTGAATTCGGCAGAAGCTCTTGAGCGTACTTTCTACAAAAGAGAAGGAGGCTCCTCGGTGGTGAAGAGGTTGTGTTATTGAGTGAATTTATTCAAAAGAATAAAGTTTTAATTATTTTTTACTTAAAATATGCCTGTATTTATAAAATTAGAACGGGAAAATTAATAAAATTGTAAGCATACACTGTGTTAACCATAGGTATTTATCGCAAGATTTTCTTTTAATTCGCCTTGAGGTTTAACCTATTTGAAACCCGTGGAGGCTAGTTTGAGGGAGTTCGAACGGTCGAGGACAAGTCCGACGGACCCGAAGCTGTCAAATATCAAGTGGTTAAGTAGGAGCAAACAGATGACTAACCTTTTCGCACGTTTCGCTAATGATGAGTCCGGCGCTACCGCAATTGAATACGGTCTGATCGCAGGCCTCCTGGCCGTTGCAATTATCGGTATTCTTGGCACCATGGGTGGCAGCCTTGGTGACATTTTCTCCGATATCAACGCTGGCCTGACATCCGCTGCAAGCTAATTCGTGATAACTTTCTTATCCAAGGCTTGAGGATTTTTTAAACCTCGCCTAGCATAAGCGATCGAAAGCGGGCCTTAGGGCCCGCTTTTTATTTGTCTTCTTATAACGCTACTTTTTATCATCGGCGCCACTGGTAGGAGTGCGACCGCAAAATGATTGTATTTGGAATCCTGACCATTTTTCCTGCGCTTGTCGCTTTGGCTGCCGTCAGTGACTTGCTCACGATGAAGATCCCAAACTGGCTCAACCTTCTGCTTGTGGCGGGCTTTATCATTGCAGCCGCTTTTGCGGGGCTGAGTTTGGCGGAGTGGGGCCTGCATGGATTGGCGTGTGCCGTAGTTTTCGTCGTCTGCTTCACGATGTTTGTATTGGGGTGGATGGGTGGGGGAGACGCCAAGCTTGCCAGTGCGATCGCACTTTGGCTCGGGTGGACCCCGGTGCTGTTGGCTTTTGCTTTTTGGACGGCGGTCTACGGCGCTGTACTGACAGCTTTCATCCTGATTTTTCGCAGAGCAATTCCGGTGTTACCGGGGCCATTTGGCCGGATGGGATGGCTGCTGCGCTTGCATGACCAGAAAACCGGCATTCCCTACGGCATCGCACTTGCCGCTGCTGCCCTGCAGGTATTTCCACGCAGCGTATGGTTCGCGCTCTTGGGAAGCGGTTAGGATTGAGCAGGTCTTGTCTGGGTTCCGTGGGCGGAATCTGCCCTAAGGGCGCGACTTCTCGATCTGCAATGCGTTGATTTATGAAAATTTGCGGAAAGATGTAGGGCAGATTGCCGCCAAGTTCGACATCCTCTTGATAGAATTCCTAAGCTTTCTGTGCGGATTAATAAAATAATCATTTAGGTTAAATTGCGTTAACTTTGTCTTCTCATGTATAATTAACCATGTTTTGACGATTTGCACGCCACACTGGCTTCCACAGGCGCTTTTTCGCGCCATCCGGACATGTGGAAGCAAGTGATGAAGTACGCCCGTCTTCTCGTTCTCGGTGTGGCTCTCGGGGCTGGTCTAATTGCAGCCCGTCTTGTCATGAACACTGGAGCATCCGATACGCAGCAAAGCCTGCTGCCTGACCCTTCTGAAATTAATCAGGAGCAAGTGCTTGTTGCTGCCCGCGACATTCCACCAGGCAACAAGCTGACCGGCGGAGACCTGAAGTGGGCTCCCTGGCCAGCAGATGCTTTGCCTCAGGATGCGATTGTGAAATCAGGAACACCAGAAGGCCGGGATGAATATGCCGGCCAACTGGCGAAGGCCATGATCTTTTCCGGTGAGCCGATACGCCCACAGCGTCTGGTCAACACCGACCGGGGCTATATGGCGGCAATCCTTCCCAAGGGAAAACGAGCCATTTCGGTTGGGGTCGCGACTGAAACCACCGCCGGTGGCTTTATTCTTCCTGGCGACAAGGTCGATCTTCTTCTGACGCGCAATGACCGCGGCGGTCAGGGCGTCCAGACTGAAACCATCCTGGAAAACATCCGCATCCTCGCCATCGATACGGTGACCGTAGGAGAACGGGAAGAGAAGACATTGTCTCCGAAGCGGACGGCGACGTTGGAACTGACCCCGCAGCAGGCGGAAACGGTGGCACAGGCGCAAAAGCTTGGAACGATTGACCTGGCTTTGCGTAGCGCCGCGGATTCTTCAGACACAGAAGAAGCCGAACCGCAGCGCAAGGGTGGAGTGAGTTTCGTGAAATACGGTGTGACAACTCAGGCGACAGCGCAATGATTTCGATGCAACAGATAGTAAAGCGCAAAGACTTTAAGGCGTGCCTTCTGCTGATCAGCACCTGGCTCTTCGCCGCAGCGCTCATAGCAGTTCTGCTGCCAACCGGTGCCAAGGCACAGGGGGCTTTCCCAAAACAGATCCATGTGGCGTCCGGTCAGCAAGTGACCGACAAGCAGCTTCAGGTTGGCATCGGCCGGTCGGTCGTAATTGACCTGGCTGAAGAAGTCGCCGACGTGCTGGTCTCCAACCCGGCGATAGCAGATGCAGTCGTGCGCAGCCGCCATCGGGTGTTTGTTCTGGGCAATGCCGCCGGTCAGGCGAACCTGGTTCTCTTTGCCCGCAGTGGACGGGAGTTGGCAAGCTTCGACCTGCGCGTCGAACCCGATACGACCGATCTGACACAGCTGATCCGCCGGGCCATTCCCAGTTCGCGTATTCAGGCTGAGTCGCTGAACGGCAGTCTGATCCTCTCGGGCAAGGCTGACAGTACAGCTGACGCTCAGAAGGCCGCTGACCTGGCAGCCCGGTTCTCTGGTCCTGACATCAAGTCGACAGCAATTCTCAATATGATCGAGGTCTCGGGCAGTGACCAGGTCTTGCTGAAGGTCACTGTCGCTGAGGTGGACCGTTCTGTCATCAAGCAGCTGGGGCTCAATCTCTCCGGCAGCGTTGGAGTTGGCAATTACACGGCGGGCTTCAACAACTCCACGTCCTTCACCGTCAACACCGATGCGGTCAACCAGTCAATCCTGTCCGGTGTCATGAACGCCGGCGGAACCAGCCTGGCTGCGTCTGTCGAAGCTTTACAGCGTGAAGGGGTCATCCGGACCCTCGCGGAGCCAACACTGACCGCCATCTCGGGTGAAAACGCCAGCTTCCTGGCGGGGGGTGAATTTCCGATCCCGATCAGTGAATCAGACGGTCAGGTTTCCGTCGAGTTCAAGAAGTTCGGTGTCGGCCTCGACTTCACGCCGGTGGTTCAGTCGGGCGGGCGGATCAACATGAGGGTCAAGACAGAAGTCAGTGAGCTTTCCAGCGAAGGCGCGGTGACTGTCGGCAGCATTTCGATCTCGGCGCTGAAGGTTCGCCGGGCAGAATCGACCATCGAATTGCCCTCGGGCGGAACATTGGTCATGGCTGGGCTTCTGAAAGAATCTTATCAGCAGGCGATCAGCGGAGTGCCCGGACTGATGCAGGTTCCTATCCTCGGAAGCCTGTTCAAGAGCCGTGACTTCCTGCGCAAGCAGACTGAGTTGGTGGTCTTCGTAACGCCTTACACGGTCAACCCGGTCGCGCCTTCAAAGCTCGTACGTCCAGATAAGAATCTTCTCCCGCCAACAGATGCGGAATCCATTTTCTTTAATCGGCTCAACAAGATCTTCAAGACTGGCGGAAATGCTCCGACGGGTGAATATCGTGGCCAAGTCGGATTTATCTACAAATGAGGCGCCCGATGAGCAGCAATAGAGACAGTCGCTTTTTGCGGATGCAGCGCCTAGCGATCTTGGGCGGAATTTTGGCAACACTCGCGGCCTGCCAGAACGGGCAGACGGCCATGGGCACCGATCATCTCCTGGCCGCCAACGATTACCGGCTGCGTCATCCGATCGTATTGACCGAAGCCATGGAAACGCTGGATTTGCCGATTGGCTTCTCCAGCCGCAATCTGGGCCCGCACCTGTCAGGCAGCGTGACGGCCTTCGGTGCCGATGCACGCTCCAGAGGCAACGGCCGGGTTGAGATTCTGATCCCGTCGGGCGCGGCCAATGAAAGTGCGGTTCATTCTCTGACACCACAAATTCGCAAGGCGCTGGCGCAAGGTGGAGTTGCGCGCGGATCCCAGATGCTGCGGACCTATGCAGTCGAAGATCCCAATGCAGAAGCTCCGATCCGGCTGGCATACGCGCGAATGCAGGCTGTTGCAGGCCCTTGCGGTGAATGGCCCGAAAACATCGGTGGTGGGGTCAATCAGAATATTGGCTACCACAACTACGGTTGTGCCACCCAGTCGAACCTGGCAGCGATGGTAGAGAATCCAGCTGATCTGCTGGCCCCGCGTGCCATGGCCCCGGCGGATCAGCAGCGCCGGGCAGTCGTGTTCGAAGGATATCGCAACGGTTCCGGAACGACGAGCACCTATACCGAAGGTGTAGGCGCGAATGTATCCGAGTAGGAACGTCGATGAGCAGCGAGAGTACCATGTCTGACAGCTATGGATCCCTGGATTACCAGGCCTATGCCGACCGCACTCCGGAAGCACCGCATGGTGCGTCCAACATTCGACCGGTGCCGCGTATTTCCATCCAGGCTTTTTGTCTGGACGACGCCACGGTTCACGCAATTGAGGCAGCGGCAGAAGACCGCCGCATGCAGAAGGCGCACGTCAAGCTCCACAAGGGCGGGATTCCGGCCGCAATCGAGCATTATGCTCAGGCGCCAACCCCGAACCTGATCGTTCTGGAATGCAACGACGATCGCCAGAAATTGCTCCACGACCTTGATCAGCTGGCCGAATATTGTGACGCCGGTACCAAGGTCGTTGTTATCGGCAAGATGAACGATGTCGGGCTCTACCGAGAGTTGGTGGCGCAGGGGATCAGCGAGTATCTCGTTGCTCCGATAGACCTTTATCAGTTCATCGGAGCGATCGGCGAGCTTTACGGCGAACCGGGAGCCGAGCCGCTCGGCCGCACCATTGCCTTCTTCGGAGTCAAGGGAGGGTGTGGAGCCTCGACTGTGGCGCATAACTGCGCCTGGACGCTGGCCCGCAACTACCGCAACGAAGTGACTGTAGCCGATCTCGACCTGCCGTTCGGCACAGCCGGCCTCGACTATAATCAGGACCCATTACAGGGGATCTATGAGGCCGTGTCGTCGCCAGATCGTCTGGATGAGACCTACCTCGACCGTATTCTGTCGAAATGCTCAGATCACCTGAGTTTGCTGGCCGCGCCAGCGACCCTGGAACGAGCCTATGATTTCAATGAAGGCGCGTTTGAGGGGCTGATTGATATCATGCGCTCTGCCACGCCGACGATTGTTCTCGATGTACCCCATACGTGGAACGGCTGGACACGTCAGGTCCTGACCAGTGCCGACGAACTTGTCGTGGTGGCCGAACCAGATCTGGCAAACCTCAGAAATGCCAAGAACGTCATCGACAGCCTGAAGCAACTCCGTCCGAATGATGGCCTGCCGCATCTTGTGCTCAACCGCACAAACATGCCGAAGCGGCCTGAAATCAAGCCGGAAGAATTTGCGACGGCTCTTGGGTTGAAGGCGCAGATGTCCATTCCGTTTGATCCGCAGTTGTTCGGAACTGCAGCAAACAACGGGCAGATGATTGCCGAAGTGGATGCCAAGAACCCGGTCAGCGACATGTTCAATGAACTGGCGCAGCTGGTGTCTGGCCGTAGCGATGCAAACAAGGCGAAACGGACGGTCTTGAAGGGTCTTCTCTCGAAGTTGACCCGCAAATCCGCCTGAATGAGCTGACCAAAACGGGACTAGGCGACTTATGTTTGGAAGACGCGGGACATCGTTTGAAAACGAAGAGAGGACGCGGACGGCGCCTCCGCCGGAGCCCGCTGCTCCCAAGCCGGAGGCACCTGCCCCCAAAGCGAAGGCTGCGCCCGAGAAGGCTGCTCCACCACCACCAGCTCCTGAAGCCGGCGGGAAGCGCAAGTCTTCCGAGTATTACGAGACCAAGGGCCAGATCTTCAATGCATTGGTCGAGGCGATCGACCTGTCACAGCTCAGCCGGCTGGGGCCGGAAGATGCGCGCGATGAAATTCGCGATGTGGTCAATGACATCATCGCCCTGAAGAATGTCGTCATGTCGATCTCCGAACAGGAAGATCTTCTCGACGATATCTGTAACGATGTGCTCGGCTACGGTCCACTTGAGCCGCTTCTGGCCCGGGATGACATTGCCGATATCATGGTCAACGGTGCCCATACGGTTTACATCGAAACCGAAGGCAAGATGCAGAAGACGGCGGTCAATTTCCGCGACAACACGCAGCTGATGAATATCTGCCAGCGGATCGTGAGCCAGGTTGGCCGCCGCGTTGATGACAGCAGCCCGATTTGTGATGCCCGCCTTCCTGATGGGTCTCGTGTCAACGTCATTGCGCCTCCGCTGGCGATTGACGGTCCCGCACTGACCATTCGTAAGTTCAAGAAGGACAAGCTGACCCTGGATCAGCTGACCAAGTTCGGGTCCATCACGCCGGAAGGGTCGACAATCCTTCAGATCATCGGTCGATCGCGCTGCAACGTGTTGATCTCTGGTGGTACGGGCTCGGGCAAGACCACACTCTTGAACTGCCTGACTGCTTATATTGACCTGACCGAACGCATTATCACGTGTGAGGATTCAGCGGAACTTCAGCTTCAGCAGCCTCATGTCGTGCGCCTTGAAACTCGCCCGCCGAACCTTGAAGGGGAGGGCGAGATCACCATGCGTGACCTGGTCAAGAACTGCCTGCGTATGCGACCTGAACGCATCATCGTCGGCGAAGTACGTGGCCCAGAAGCATTCGATTTGCTGCAGGCCATGAACACCGGTCACGATGGTTCTATGGGCACACTGCACGCCAACTCCCCGCGTGAAGCCTTGTCTCGTCTGGAATCCATGATCACCATGGGCGGCTTCTCGCTTCCCTCGCGTACGCTGCGCGAAATGATCGTGTCGTCGATCGACGTCATTGTGCAGGCGGCGCGTCTGCGTGATGGTTCCCGTCGGATTACCCATGTGACCGAAGTGATGGGCATGGAAGGCGACGTGATCATCACCCAGGATATCTTCCTCTATGACATGATGGGCGAAGATCAGCAGGGCCGTATCATCGGACGCCACAGGTCGACCGGCATTGGTCGTCCGAGGTTCTGGGAACGTGCGCGCTACTTCGGCGAGGAAAAACGTCTTGCCGAGGCACTCGACGCATCTGAAATGCCAGCCTATGCGGATGAACGCGTATGAACCTGACCGATCTGCAAGCAGTCCTCGGGCCGCAAATCACCTTCGTCGCAGTCGCCCTGCTTGCGACCTTCAGCATAGGCGGCGTGCTTTATGCCTTGTTGCAGCCGACGTTGAGCGGCAGCAAGCGGCGGCAGGAGCGGGTGTCACAGATCTCGGTGCGGCCGCAGGCAACCGATGTTCGGATGAAAGCCAAAGACGGCGAAAAGCGCCGACGTTCCGTTCAGGACCAGCTGAAGCAGTTCGAAGAACGTCAGCGGACGAAGAACGACAAGCTGACCAAGGTGTCGCTGGAACGCCGGCTGGAGCAGGCGGGTCTCACTTGGGAGCGTAAGCATTTCATTTATTTCAGTCTCGCTTGTGGCGTGTTCTTCATGTTCCTGGGTCTGATCTTCACTCACAATCTGTTGTTGACCGCAGCCTTCGGTTTTATTGGCGGCCTCGGATTTCCGCGCTGGTACATCGGTCACCGCCGGAAAAAGCGCTTCAACGCTTTTCTTAATGAATTGCCGGGGGCGGTGGATGTTATCGTGCGCGGTGTGAAAGCAGGGTTGCCTCTCGGCGATTGCCTGAAAGTTGTCGCCAAGGAATCGCCGCAGCCGGTTGCCGGAGAGTTTCAGAAAATCGTCGACACTCAGGTTATGGGGATTTCCCTGACCGATGCGGTGGCACGGCTGCCCGAGCGCATGCCTCTTGCCGAAGCCAACTTCTTTGCCATTGTCGTTGCCATTCAGCAGCGTGCCGGTGGTGGGCTTTCGGAAGCGCTGGGCAACTTGTCGAAAGTGCTGCGCAGCCGCAAGGCCATGAAGCGCAAGATCACTGCGCTGAGCTCGGAAGCCAAATCCTCGGCGGCCATTATCGGCTGTTTGCCGTTCATGGTCACCGGCATTCTGTTTCTGGTCGCTCCGGACTACATCATGCTGCTGTTCACCACCTCGGGTGGACAGATGATTATCGCCGGCGGTCTGTTCTGGATGTTCTGCGGCATCATGGTGATGCGCAACATGATCAATTTCGATTTCTAGGGGAGCTGAGAGATGTTTGATCCCGCAGACATTATGAACTCCCAGGTTCTGATACCGGTGCTGACCATGGTGGCCGTTGCTGGCACCGTTTTCACCCTCGTTTTGCCCTTGCTGAGCCGTGACGGCCTCAAGGGGCGGATGAAGACAGTGGCGCTGGAGCGCGACAAGCTACGGGCGCGCGAGCGTGCCCGTCTTGCGACGGAAGGTCCTCAGGATCCACGCACGGCTTTGCGTGCCAAACCGAAGGAAAACGTCCGCAAGATCGTTGACGATCTGAACCTGAAAGAGATGCTGTCCGATGAGGGCACGCAGGAAAAACTGCGCATGGCGGGCTATCGTGGCACCGGACCGCTCTATACCTTTCTGTTTGCCCGCGTTGCGGTGCCGCTGCTGCTCTTGCTGATTGGAGGCTTCTACGCCTTCACGTTCATGCCGCAGAGTGTCCCGATGATGACCAAGCTCATGGCGGTCTTGTTCCTCTCCGGGGTCGGCTTTTTCCTGCCCAACATCTATATCAAGAACAAGATCACCAAGCGCCAGCTGTTGATCCGCCGGTCGTGGCCGGATGCGCTTGATCTGATGCTGATCTGCGTGGAATCCGGCATGTCAATCGAGGCAGCTTTTGGCCGGGTGGCGGAGGAAATCGGCATCCAGTCCATTCCGCTGGCAGAAGAGCTGACGCTGACCAATGCTGAATTGTCCTATCTGTCAGAGCGACGGACGGCCTATGAAAACCTTGGCAGGAGAACGGGTGTAGATGGCGTGCGAAACGTCATGATGGCGCTGATCCAGGCCGAGCGTTACGGCACGCCTATCGGTCAGGCTTTGCGTGTGATGGCCGACGATAATCGGGACCAACGCATGCAGGAAGCAGAGAAAAAGGCCGCCAGCTTGCCGCCCAAGTTGACCGTCCCGATGATTGTCTTCTTCCTGCCGGTGCTGTTCTTCGTCATCATGGGCCCGGCCGTAATGCAGGTGATGGACGCCTTCAACAAATAACCGCAGGGGACTGGCGGTGGGCCGGTGTCTCGCATCGACTGGCCTGCAAAAATTTCAGACAACAAAAAACGCGGCCCATTCGGGTCCGCGTTTTTTGTTGTGAAATGCTTGCCACCAAGAAGGGTGTCGACAGGCTGAAACTATGAATCTGGGGCTTAGCTTTGGGAGGCTGACAGCATCTGGCGCAAATAAGCGATGTTCGCCTTGGCGTCTTCCGGACTGATGTCAGTTGAGGCGACCTGTTCTGCTTCCTGGAATTTGCCCTGAAGTCCGAGAACCAGTGCGAGGTTCTGGCGCACCTGAGAATCGGCTCCTGGCGCGGAGGCTGCACGGCGCAGGGTGTATTCTGCTTCCGGCAACTCTTTCGACATCAGATGAGAAAGCGCCAGGTTGTTCAGGATCGACGGGTCATTGGGATTGATCTGCAGGGCCTGATGATACAGCGTCTTGGCGCGGGCATGGTTACCCATCTGGTCGAGCACGGCAGCTTCTGCGGAAAGCAGCTTCCAGTCCGGCTTGGCGGGTGTCTGAACCCGCTTGATCACATTGAGGGACTCTTCGAACTGACCGTTGATCGCCAGGACCTTGCCATAAGCAGAGGCAATCGGCTGGTTGTTCGGGTGCTGCAGAACGCCTTTACGCAACACGGCCATCGATTGAGCCGTTTGACCGTTCTGGGTTAACGCGTTGGCATAGCCGAGGATAGCTTGCGGGTTCTGTGGTGCGCGGTTGTAGGATTGTCCCCACTGCGAAACCTGGGCTTGTGCGGCAGCCGAACCAGGCTGGGCACTGCCCGAAACAGGAGCGGCATGGGTGCCGACACTGCCATGTCGGGAGTTCGCGCAGCCCCCCAGAAGGGCCGCTGCGGTAACAGCCATAACCAGCGACACGGTTCTGATGCGGGATTTGGCGGTGATATGCCGAAGCTGCGCCATGTGGGGTTCCTCAAACACTATGCGAAACAAACTCTGCAAGTCTCGTCAGTAGTAGCTTGTTAACCCTAATGTTTTCTTAAAAGCCGAGGGGCCAGGGTGCGGCGCTTGTTGCAAAAGGCAACCGGAGACAATAACTGTTTCGCAACGGTGGAACGCATGACGATACTGGATCATCCGATTTTCGGGAACGTTTCGCCTTGCATTCCCAAGCCTTACTGCGTGTTGGATATTCGGTCCCGCGCTTGCGCGCACGCAACCACAGTCAATCGATATGGAGGTCCCCTTGCGTCAGTCACTGATCAGCGCCCATGAAGCCACTGCTCCGATCCCCGTTTATGCCGTAAGCGAAGCGGGCTTGCCCAATCTGCTGTCCAAATTGGGGGCGAATGCGACAGGCTGGGCAGAGCGTCAGGGTTACAACGCGCAGGCGGGCCGGTCCTTGATGGTTCCCCTCGATGGGGGAGGGCAGGCGGTGCTCTTTGGCACTTTGCCAGAGAATCTGCCCCATCCTTTCGCATTGGGAACTCTGGCGAATGACTTGCCGCCAGCCGACTATGAGATGCAGGAGCCATTCCCGGCTATCGCCCAGGCTCTGCTCGGCTTCGCGCTTTCAAGCTACGCCTTCAATCGCTATCGGGGTGGCGCCAGTGGGAAACAGCCCCGGCTCGTCGTGCCTGAGCACGTTGACATCGAACGCCTGCAGATCGTGCTCGACGGTGTTCAGCTGGCGCGTGATCTGATCAATATCCCTGCCAATGATCTCGGGACGGCGGAACTTGCCGCGCAGGTCGAGGATCTTTTCAACGCTCATGGGGGTAGCGGCAGCATTGTCGTCGGTGACGAGCTGCTGAAGGAAAACCTGCCGTTGGTTCATGCCGTTGGACGGGCCAGCGACAACACGCCTCGATTGGCGGATTTTACCTGGGGGGATGACGACGCTCCCAAGGTCACACTCGTTGGCAAGGGTGTGATTTTCGACACCGGCGGCCTGAACATCAAGCCGGGCGGCTCCATGTCGCTGATGAAAAAAGACATGGGTGGGGCTGCAAACGTGCTCGGACTGGCCAGCATGATCATGGCTGCGAAGTTGCCCGTTCGCCTGCGGGTGATCGTCCCTTGCGTCGAGAACTCCATTGCCGGGTCTGCATTCCGGCCGGGAGATATCTTGCCAAGCCGCAAGGGCCTGACCGTGGAGATCGGCAACACGGACGCAGAGGGGCGGCTCATTCTGGCCGATGCTCTCGCGCTCGCTGATGAGGAAAGCCCGGAACTGTTGATCGATATGGCGACGTTGACCGGTGCAGCCCGTGTGGCGCTTGGACCGGATTTGCCGCCGTATTTTACCAACGACGAGGATCTGGCTGAAGACATCTCGATTTTTGCCGAGGCGAGCGAAGATCCGATGTGGCGGTTGCCTCTGTGGCAGCCTTACATGAAATATCTCGATAGTCAGGTCGCCGACATTAGCCACATCAACACGTCAGGCACAGGCTTTGCGGGGTCGATCACAGCCGCGCTGTTTTTGTCGCGTTTCGTCGAAAATGCCGAGAGCTGGGCGCATTTCGATATTTACGGCTGGACCCCGAGCAGCAAGCCGGGGAAAGTCGCAGGCGGTGAGGCTCAGGGCATTCGGGCGCTGTTCGATATGATCAGCGATCAGTTTTCTGCATAAAAATAACGGCTCCGAAATGGTTTCGTGGTTCACTGCTCCCCAGTTTGAGTGAAGTTTAGTGGGAAGTGGTGGACCATGGGGGTCGAGATTCGCGCCAGTCAGGCGCTGAAATTGCTGCATGAGGTCAATCTGACACTCGTGCGCGACAGTGAGCAGGACCTGTCAGCCCGACAGTTGACGATCCTGCTGACCGTTTATCTGGAGCCTCCGCCCCACACGGTGCGCGGCCTTGCAGCAAAGCTTGATGTGACCAAGCCGGCGATCACCCGGGCGCTGGACACACTTGGTGGAATGCGCTTTCTGTCGCGAAAACGCGATGAGGCAGACCGCCGTAACGTTATCATCACCCGTACGGTTGAAGGGTCCCAATATCTGGAAAACCTCGGCGACCTCGTGGTGGAAAAGGCGGCCAGTCTGCATTGGTAACCGGACGTTCCAAACAGTTGCCAACCGCTGCAAAAACTCGGGTGCCCCATGACTTCTGCTTTTGACCGCCGCCTTCATCCAGTCCGTCCTGATCTGGCGTCCAGCTCCTACCAGGGCCGCGTCCAGGCGCAGCGGTTCGTTGATGGGAACCCGATGCGGGTCTGCCGTGACATGCTGGATCTGCGCCCGCAGCCAAACCCGGAAGCCGGCATTGATACACAAGCTTTGTTTGGCGAAACCTTCACCGTCTTTGAAACGACTGTCGAAGGCTGGGCCTTTGGGCAGCTGGGGACGGATGGCTATGTTGGCTGGGTGTCTGATGAAGGTCTGACGAGCTGGGCTCAGCCGACCCACCGGGTCCGTGCCCTGCGCTCTTATCGTTATCCTCCCGCTGATCTGCGGTTTCCGCCTCTGGGTCTTGTCTCCATGGGCTCCTTGGTGACTGTGACCGGAACAACGACGACACGCGATCTGGAATATGCCCTGCTGGATGATGGCTCGGCGATGGTGGCAAAACACCTTGTTCCGCTGGATCATGTCGAGGCAGACTGGGTGAGGGTCGCAGAAGAGTTTCTCGGGACGCCCTATTTATGGGCTGGTCGATCCAGCCTGGGGCTGGATTGCTCCGCGCTGGTGCAAATGGCTGCTCAGGCGGGTGGGCTGGCAGTTCTACGCGACAGCGACATGCAGGCCACTGATGCCGGAGACCTGCTGGAGGACTGGCAGCTCGCGTCCCTGGAACGCGGTGATCTGGTGTTCTGGAAAGGCCATGTTGCCATTGTTCAAGGTGAAAACCGCATTCTGCACGCCAATGGTCACACAATGACAGTTGCCAGTGAACCTCTTGACGCGGCAGTCGTGCGCATTGCCGCAAACGAATACGGCAAAATCACCGTCTGCCGTCGGCTTTAGCCCGGAAAGCTTTGGACGCCGATGACCTGAAACGCTTTGGTCGTCGGATGCCTAAGCAGACATCGTTGGCTCTCCATGCCCTGGACGTAGCAGACCATCGGCCGGTTCTCGGCACGGATCTCGCTGTACAAAGCTTGCGAAACCCCGTCCTCGACGTAAAAAGGAAACTCGCCAGAATCCGGGGCAGACAGTCCCTCAGGCCAAGCTGGCAGGTCGCCGGAGACGCCGCTGCGCGTCATGTCGGACAGCCATCCCTCCAGAGCGCTCTGCATTCCGGTTGAATCAGTGGCCATGTCAAAGCCGAACAGGTCGGCGGCCATGTGAACGCTCGACCAGACCACGGATGTCTCCTGATCGAAGACCGTCAAGGTGATCGCAGGCGCGGTACAGTCGCCAAAAGTGGAAGCGCGCGCGGTTAGATCCTCAAGCCAGGTCGTCTGGGCAACATTGCTGCAGGACTCTTGAGCAACCGCCTCGGTGCGGCTCGCAACGGTTGCCCAACTGACAACCAGAAGCAAGGCGAGAGCTTGGCACAGACCCCACTGGCGCTGACTTACGAAGGCCATGTATTAATCCTGTAAAACATCTGCAGGCATCGTGGCATGTGAGATCCTCAAGGGGAAGTCAGGTTGAACTGTTCTTCGTCTGAGGTGGCAGGATCAGCTTCAACCTCCCGGGAGGCCTCTCCCAGCTCTAGATCCTCGATACGCTGGCCGCGCCTGGAGATCTTGTCTGTCGAAACGAGGATCTGGTCGATATCCCTGTTGGCTTGGGTGAAGTGGGTCTGCAACTTGCCGACCCGGTCATTCAGCCGACCGACGTCATCCAGAAGCTTGGTCACTTCAGCCTGGATCAGATGCGCCTGTTCACGCATTTTCGCATCCCGCAAGACGGCCTGAATGACCTGGATGGACAGCATCAGAAGTGATGGCGAGACAATGACAACACGCGACCGGTGAGCCTTCTGGATCAGGTCTTCGAAGCGTTCGTGCAGTTCGGCGAAAATGCTCTCTGACGGGACGAACAGAAAAGCCGTGTCCTGGGTCTCGCCGGGAATAAGGTACTTGTCCTTGATGTCGCCAATGTGCTTGGTGAAGTCTCGCCGGAACTGTGCACTTCCAGCCCGTGTCCCTTCTTCCGTCTCGGCTTTGCGGATCAGCTGAAAGGCTTCGAGTGGGAACTTGGCGTCGATGGCCAGCGGAGGGGCACCATTGGGCATGTAGATCAGGCAGTCGGGTCGCACGCCGGTGGAAAGCGTCGCCTGAAAGCTGTAACCGGTTGAGGGCAGCTGATCCTGAATGATCAGCTCCATGCGGCCTTGGCCAAATGCGCCGCGTGTCTGCTTGTTGGCCAGAATAGATTGCAGTTCGACCACCTGTCCGGAGAGGTCGGTGATCGTCTGCTGTGCCCGATCGATGACAGCGAGCCGTTCATGCAGCTGGCGCAGACCCTCATGGGTTTGCTTGGTCGTATGGACCATGGAGTTGCCAAGTCGTTGGCCCATGCCGTCAAGGCGTTCGTTGACAGCACGCATCATGTCCGACTGCCGGGACCCGAAAATCTCCGCCATGGTCTGCATGCGTCCGGAGATCTCGCCCTGCGACTGCATGACTTTCGACAGGTGGCCTTCCAGATCCTCAATCCGTTCTCCTGCGGCGATTTCCGCGTCGCCACTCCGGCGAAGTTGCGCCCGCGCGCTGATCAGCAGCAGCAGAAGGCACACCAGCAGGATGAGGCCTGCAGCGACAGCTGCCTCAAGGGCGGTGATCGCGCGGTTGCCAAGAAAAAACAGAGTTGAGTTCATGGAAACAAACATAGAACGATTCTGCCGAATGCGCAGCAGCTCTTGCGCGTTTCAAAGACGAACATCCCAACAAGCTTCGAACGAGTTTGGTGATCTGGGACGCTGCGGCGAAGACCAGTGAATGGTCTTGCGCAAGCAGCCTTCGGCACGACTGGCAAAAGGAAAAGCGAAAGACTTGTCTGAGTGTCTTGAGGCGGCAAGCAGGCCTTTGTGCCGGAATATGGTGTCGAAATCCGTCAAAGATTGAGGCTAAGCCCGGTGTTTTGAAGGAATTCGCGTTGACCCCAAGCGCCGCTTTGCCTATGTGGTTCGCATGACAAAACGCGACATCATCACCATTCCCGATCCAGTCCTGCGACAGGTGTGCGAACCGATCGCGACCGTTGACGACAGCATCCGCCAGCTGGCGGACGACATGCTCGAAACCATGTATGCTGCGCCAGGCATCGGTCTGGCTGCGAGCCAGATCGGTGTGTTGAAGCGCATTTTCGTACTGGACGTTTCCAAGGAAGAAGACCCGAACGAACCATTGGTCTTCATCAACCCCGAGATCACCTGGGAAAGCGAAGAGCTTTCCGTCTATCAGGAAGGTTGTCTCTCGATCCCTGACTTCTATGAAGATGTCGAGCGCCCAGCACAGGTCAAGGTCACTTTCCTCGACCGCGAGGGCGTTGCGCAGGAAATCGAGGCGGATGGCTTGCTCGCAACGTGCATTCAGCATGAGCTGGATCATCTGAACGGTCAGCTGTTTATTGATTATCTGTCGAAGCTCAAGCGCGATCGGGTGATGAAGAAGTTTACCAAGCAGGCCAAGCAGGCCGGCACGCTCTAGGCTCGTCTTGTCGACGGGTGCCACCGAACCTTCGGAAAGCCATATGGATTTACGCATCATCTTCATGGGGACGCCGGAGTTTTCCGTGCCGACCCTGATGGAAATCGTCGGCATGGGCTACGAAGTCGTTGCTTGCTACTCGCAACCGCCGCGCCCGGCTGGGCGCGGAATGGATCTGAAAAAATCCCCGGTGCATGAAGCCGCGGAATCCTTTGGCATCCCTGTGTTCACACCGACAAGTCTGAAGGACCCGGAAGAGCAGCAGAAGTTCACCGATCTGGACGCCGACGTGGCCGTGGTCGTGGCCTATGGGTTGTTGTTGCCGCAGGCTGTTCTGGATGCGACGCGCGAGGGGTGCCTCAATCTGCATGCTTCTCTGTTGCCGCGCTGGCGTGGTGCTGCGCCGATCAACCGGGCGATTATGGCAGGCGACGCGGAAACCGGTATTCAGGTGATGCGAATGGAAGCCGGACTGGACACAGGGCCGGTCTGCATGGCCGAGACGATGCCGATCGATGCCAATATGACTGCAGGTGATTTGCATGATCAGCTGTCGGGATTGGGAGGCGATCTGATGGTTCGCGCGTTGGCCGCCCTGTCGCGTGGCGCCTTGATGGCGACACCGCAGGCGGAGGAGGGTGTCACCTATGCATCCAAGCTCTCCAAGTCTGAAACGCAGATCGACTTTAGCCAGAGCGCGCTATCCGTTCACAATCACATTCGTGGTCTCTCGCCATTTCCCGGCGCCTGGTTCGAAATGCAACGCGGAACCAAGACTGAGCGTGTAAAAGTCCTACGCAGCCAGGTTGCCGATGTGCAAGGTGCGGGCGCAGAACCCGGAACCCTGTTAATCTCGGATGGCAATGGGCCTGTCGTGGCCTGTGGTGAGGGGGCGGTTCGCTGCACCCAGCTGCAGCGCGCCGGCAAGACCGCCGTCAGCGGTGCGGAGTTTCTCCGTGGGCTGCAGCTGAAGAACGGCGACAAGCTGGTCTGAGGCATCGGTCCTGAAACGAAGGACGGCACGCACAGGGGGAGAGCGATGAACGATGAGATCGATCATCAAGAGCTGGTGTTGCGTGCTGCGACACCCGCCGATGAAATCGGAATTCGTGAACTGAATACGGCTGCCTTCGGGCAGGACAACGAGGCCCGTCTCGTCAGTCGTCTACGCCATTGCGGCGCTTTGGTTCTGGAAATGGTGGCGCAGACACCGCGTGGTCGTATCCTCGGTCATATTGCATTCTCGCGGGTGACACCGGCGGATTCCGGACCGGGACAGGGCCTCTTGGTGACCTGCCTTGCGCCCATGGCTGTTTGGCCGGAGTTTCAACACCAAGGGATCGGTGGCAAGCTGATTACCCGATCTCTGGAGCTTCTGCGCGAAAAGGGCGAAGACCTGGTGGTGGTGCTTGGCTACCCGACCTATTATCCGCGCTTCGGCTTTGATGCCGAACTGGCGCAGAAGGTTCATGGACCCTATTCCGGAATTGCCTTCATGGCCTGCGCCCTGAGCGAAGCCGGCTCCCGCGATCTACCGGTCACCGTCACGTTCGCAACACCCTTTGAAGAGTTCGAGTAAGTTCTGCAATGCCGCGCTACAAACTGACCGTGGAATATGATGGCCGGCCGTTTTGCGGCTGGCAGCGCCAGGCGAACGGGCCCTCGGTTCAGGCTGTCATCGAGCGGGCGATCAAGGCCTTCACCGGCGAGGACGTCACCATCGGCGGGGCGGGGCGTACGGACACGGGCGTACACGCGACCGGTCAGGTCGCCCATGCCGACTTGAGCAAGGATTGGCCGGAGCGCACGGTGCTTGGCGCCTTGAGCCATCACAGCTTGCCAGATCCTGTGTCGATTTTGGCCGTCGAGAAAATGCATGAGGGGTTCGATGCGCGCTTTTCCGCCATCCGTCGCTCCTACCGTTATCGCATCCACAACCGTCTGGCACCGCTGACCCATGATCTCGGGCTGGCCTGGCACGTCAAGACGGAGCTTGATGCAGGGGCCATGCACGAGGCGGCTCAGGAATTTGTTGGCCATCACGACTTCACGACTTTCCGCCACACCCGCTGCCAGGCAAAAAGCCCCGAAAAGACACTGGAGACTTTCAGCGTGCGCCGTGACGGAGAGTTCCTGATAGCCGAATGTGCATCCCGCTCTTTCCTGCACAATCAGGTGCGTTCGATGGTCGGTTCGCTGCGGCTGGTGGGTGAGGGCAAGTGGCGTGTGGGCGACATTACCAAGGCGCTGGCGGCGCGTGACCGCAAAGCCTGCGGGCCGGTTGCACCAGCCGATGGCCTGTATCTGACAAAGGTCGATTACCGCTCCATCGAGGCCGATCTGGAAGAACAGCGGCTATGGGCGCACAAGAGAGCGGCTACACAGCCTGAGTGAACGGCCCGCCGATCTGGGCAGGATTTACGCGGTGCAGAGCGGCTGTGGCGGGGACACACCCTGTGCTGAAGTATCGACGCCCAGACCGCACAGTGATGTAAAGAGGGCTTGATCCCGCGTGGGGGAGCGACTACCTCCTGTCTCACGTGAGCAATTTCACATTTCAGGATCCAATGTCAGTTCAGCGCGTCTCTTATAATCCGACACCTGGTCTTTTTTGGCTTGTGGTAAGCCCGATTGGCCGTGTCTCGCGTGAAGCATATTGGCTTGGCTTCCTGCTTGTATGGCTGGTCATTGGTCTGTCCGTGAACATGTGGCTCAATTCCTTGCCGCCGGACGAGGATCTGGTTGCGCTCGACATTACCCATTTCATGGCGTCGAACGCTCTGTTCCCGATCCTCTTTCTCGTGTTGCAATGGACAGCGCTGGCTCTGGTGATCAAGCGCTGTCAGGATATTGGCTTTCCTGGCCTTGCCGCGATCTTGATCTTTATCCCTGTTGTCAGTTTAGTGGTGATTATCGGCTTGGGATTTTTTCCCAGCCAGAACAAACCAAATCGCTACGGTCCCTTCCCCAATAGCTACTTTCGCGGGAAGTCCTGAGGGCTTACTGCATCCCTTTCTGCTTGGTCTTTGCATGAAGACAAGCTGCTTTGTTCCAGACTGAGGCCTCATGTCCGATACACTTTCTGCCGCCGTTGAAATCGCCCGTGATCTGATCCGTTGTCCGTCTGTTACCCCGGTTGAGGGGGGGGCGTTGGCGTTTCTGGACAAGCTTTTGACCGCCAGAGGCTTCACAGTCGAGCGACCTGTCTTCAGTGACGAGGACACCCCAGACGTCGAGAACCTCTTTGCTACCATCGGTTCAGGTGCGCCGCACTTCGTCTTCGCAGGGCATACGGATGTGGTTCCGGCCGGCCAGGAGACCGAGTGGCAGCATGGTCCGTTTGAGGGGGAGATTTCCGAAGGGGTGCTGTTCGGGCGTGGCGCGGTCGACATGAAAGGGGGCATAGCCTCCTTCGCAGCCGCTGCCCTGGCATTCCTCGACAATCACGGTGATGACTTCACAGGCACCATCTCGTTCCTGATCACTGGCGACGAGGAAGGCCCGGCGGTCAACGGCACCTCCAAACTGCTGCAATGGGCGGATGAACAGGGCTACAAGTTTGATGCCTGCATCGTTGGCGAGCCGACAAATCCGGACCAGCTGGGCGACGCCATCAAGGTTGGGCGCCGTGGTTCCTTGTCGGGTATTGTTACGGTGAAAGGCACGCAAGGGCACGCAGCCTATCCGCATCTGGCAGACAACCCCATTCCGGGTCTGATGAAGCTGATGACGGCTCTGGACGCGGTTATCTTCGACGACGGGAATGACCGCTTTCAGCCGACAAATCTGGAAATCGTCACCTTCGACGTCGGCAACACGGCCTTTAATGTCATTCCGGCGCGCGCCGAAGCACGCTTCAACGTGCGTTTTAACGACGAATGGTCTCTCGACAGTCTGAAGCTGAAGATCCAGGAAATTCTGGGCAGTGCTGCGACCGAAGACCTGAAGTGGGATATCGCCTTTCGCCGGGATGGCAGCGATTCCTTCCTTACACGCGATGAAGTGCTGATCAAGGCGCTGAGCGAGGCCGTCGAGGCGGAGACAGGACGCTGCCCGGAGCTGTCGACCGGCGGCGGAACATCCGATGCGCGTTTTATCAAGAACTATTGCCCGGTGGTGGAGTTCGGTCTGGTCGGTCAGACCATGCACAAGATCGACGAGTGCACGCCGGTCAAGGATCTGGACGAATTGGCTGCCATTTATGGTCGCTTCCTTGAAAGCTACTTCGCCAGCAAGCCAAAAGGCTGAGGGGGATGATCAGCGCGGCGGAGATCAGACACGCACTCAAGGGCTGCTGGCTGCTGTTTGGCAACAGGCCTGAGGGGGAGCGCTACTTCGACACCTCAATTGAGGGCTTCTGGAGGTCGTTCCAGGTCGTGATCCTGTTGCTGCCGTTTCTGATCCTCAACGGACTGGCTGGCCAGAAGCTGATTGCTGAGGAAGGCAGTGTCTCGCCGGAGGAATTGGCAGCGAGCTTCTTCTGGCAATCGCAATTCACCGGCTACGCCCTCGACTGGGTGACGATGCCCATTCTCCTGGCACTTCTGTCCGGCGTGCTTGGCATCAGTCGGACTTTTATCCCCTACATCGTGGTCCGCAACTGGGCGAGCCTGCTGGGCACCTTTCCCCACACGGTGATTGCCGCGCTTTACCTGATGGGGGCCGTATCCTCAGGTCTGATGGTCTTGATGTCCCTGTCCACGTTCGTGGTCATCCTCTGGTACCACTTCCGCATTGCCCGTCTGGTGCTTCAGGCAAACATCAGCCTTGCGTTCGGCGTGGTGATTCTGGATGTGCTGCTCTCCCTGCTCGTCGGAGAGCTTGTCGGTCGTTTCTGGGGCATTTGAATGCAGTGAATTTGGATGCAAAAAAGCCGCTCCATTTGGGAGCGGCTTTTGCATGTCTTTAACTTTTGAGGCCTGCCAGGCTTAGTCGCGCAGCAGTTCGTTAATTGCTGTTTTGGAGCGGGTCTGGGCATCGACGCGCTTGACGATGACGGCGCAGTAGAGGCTCGGGCCCGGAGTGCCATCCGGCAGCGGCTTGCCCGGCATGTTGCCCGGAACCACGACGGAGTAGGCGGGAACTTCGCCGATGAAGATCTCGCCAGTGTTCCGGTCGATGATCTTGGTCGACGCGCCGATGAAGACGCCCATCGAGAGAACGGCACCTTCGCGCACGATCACGCCTTCGACAACCTCGGAACGCGCACCGATGAAGCAATTGTCTTCGATGATCACTGGGCCGGCCTGCAGGGGCTCCAGAACGCCGCCGATGCCGACGCCGCCGGACAAGTGGACGTTCTTGCCGATCTGCGCACAGGAGCCGACTGTGGCCCATGTGTCGACCATCGTGCCTTCGTCGACATAGGCGCCAAGGTTGACAAAGGACGGCATTAGAACCACGCCCTTGCCGATAAAGGCAGAGCGCCGCACGGTGCAGTTCGGAACAGCCCGGAAACCGGCCTCTTCAAAGTTCACGCCGCTCCAGCCGTCGAACTTCGAGGGAACCTTGTCCCACCAGGTTGCATCGCCAGGACCGCCCTTGATGACTTCCATTGCATTCAGACGGAACGACAGCAGAACTGCTTTTTTCGCCCACTGATTGACGACCCACTCGCCTTCTTTCTTTTCAGCAACGCGGAGTTCACCGCGGTCGAGAAGATTGAGGGTCGCTTCGACAGCCTTGCGCACGTCACCGGTGGTGTGCGTGTCAATGTTGGAGCGGTCCTCGAAAGCAGCGTCGATGGTCTTTTCCAGACCGGCAATGTTGATGGTCATCAGAGTGCCTTGCCCAAGTTTCGGAGGTTTCAAATTCAGTCGCGCGGACCTAAGCCGCACGGCGACCATCTGTCAAGCAAGAGCCGGGACCTTAGGGAGCGTGAGTCCGATAAAAACCTCAAGTATGCTTGAATTTTGGATCCCGGTTTTCTGACGGTTTATATGCTTTGCTGCAGCTTCATTACCCATCATGATTTGATTCAAGCTGAGGAATGCTCAAGTGGAGATATGGATCCCGACCACGGTGTTCGCCGCGTTCTGCCAGAACCTGCGATCTGCGCTGCAAAAGCATCTGGCGGGTGATTTCGGACCAGCTGTTGCAACCTTCGTGCGCTTTGGCTTCGGGTTTCCCTTTGCCTGTCTGTACGTCGTTGGTCTGCGGTGGATGACGGACAGCCCTTGGCCAGAGGTAACGCCGATCTTTTATCCGGCTGCTATCTGCGGCGGCCTGGCTCAAATTGCCGCGACATTCCTGCTGATCAAGTTGTTTTCCATGCGCAACTTCGCGGTCGGTACCGCCTATTCCAAGACCGAGCCGGTTCAGGCCGCTCTGTTTGGATTTCTGTTACTCGGCGAAAAACTTACAGCGGTTCTTCTTGGTGCGATAGTCGCTGGCGTTGCTGGGGTCATTCTGATCAGTACGGGCAAGTCGTCCGAGAAAGCCGGCACGTCCGGTCAGCCATTCGGCTGGCGAAATGCTCTTCGCCCGGCAGCCTACGGCCTGGGGTCCGCTGCGCTGTTCGGCGCTTCAGCGGCGTTGTACCGGCTGGCCTGTCTGGCGCTGGAAGGCACCGGGTTTCTGATGCAGGCCGCCATCGCGCTGGCCTGTGTCACGGCGTTTCAAACGGTTGTGATGGGCAGCTGGCTGGCATGGCGTCGCATGGACCAGCTCAGGGCGACACTCACCCATTGGCGCTTGTCCACACTGGTCGGTCTGGCCGGGGTCAGCGGGTCGGCCGGATGGTTCACGGCAATGACCCTGCAGCAGGTGGCCTATGTTCGCGCGCTGGGGCAAGTAGAGCTGCTGTTTACCTTCGCTGTCTCATTGCTGGTGTTCCGGGAGAAAATCACGGGGAGGGATGTGCTTGGGTGCTCGATGATCCTGGCGAGTGTGGTGGTCATTTCCATCCTGGGTTAGCGCCTCACTCTGCGTGTGCGGCTTCCAGCAGCCACGCCTTGAAGGCGCTGACCGGTCGCGATTGCGGGCGAAGCGGCGAGCGGACGAACCAGTAGCCCGTGTCGAGGTCCTGTGCCGGCCAATCGGGCAAGACCAGATGTCCAGCAGCAACTTCAGCGGCAACGAACCTGCGGTCGATAACAATCGCGCCCATTCCGGCAATGGCTGCCTGAATGGCCAGGTCACGCGTTTCAACAAGCGTGCCGGAGACGGTTTCGGGATGGATCAGGCCGACATGGGCCAGCCAGGACGGCCAGTCATTGCGCCGCGCAGCGCTGTGCAACAGTCGTAAGCCTGAGAGTGTCTCTTGGGTCAGAGGTGTCGCGGGATCCAGAAGGCCGGGCGACAGGGCCACTGCGAGATGTTCCTGCCACAGCAGCTCCCCTTCGACAGATGGCCAGTGCCCTTTGCCCAGGCGGATGGCGCAGTCGAAGTTCTCGCGTTCGAGATCAACCACCCGGGTAGAGGTGGAGAGAAGAATTTCCACATCAGGCTGCAATGCCTGGAATTTTGGCAGGCGGGGGATGAGCCAGCGGGTGGCGAATGTCGAGACGGTAGAGATGCGCAGCTCGGTCCGACCACGCCGCTTGAAGCTGTCGACGGCCTCATCAATACGTTCAAACGCGTCGCCAATGCCAAGCGCCAGCCGCTGACCTTCTTCGGTCAGGCTCAGGCCTCGCCCGTCGCGCAACACCAGCGTGGCTCCCAATTCGCTTTCCAGCTTGCGCATCAGGTGCGAAAGCGCAGAGGGGGAGACGCCGAGAAGCTCGGCAGCCTGAGAGGCGCGGCCATGCCGGGCAAGAAGTGCAAAGGCGTGAAGAGCGCGCAAGGACGCCATTGAAGACTCATGAAACGTTTGAGATTTGCTCAATATACCAAGACCCGGCTATCGGCGCCAGACCCATAATTCAGCGTGGGGTGGTCTCATCGACTGTCTTGATCTATCAAGGGCCTGTGCCCAGATGCCGCTCATGTGATGATGGAGTAACAGGATTGGATCAGATCGATTTCCGGTCATCGGCACTGAGGCTTCTACCGGGCCTGAGCGGTCTTTGGCTCTCTGCCGGCGTTGTTGTGATTGCAGGCCTCACGCCGGATTACTCCCATGTCAGCCAGTTCATGAGCGTGCTTGGAGCGCAAGGCGCCCCGTTTGCGGACTGGGCCAACTATGCTGTTTTCGGTCCAGCAGAGGCTGCCATGTTGGTTTTTCTGGTCGTGCTGTGGGCAGCCCTTCCGAAAGCAAGCGCTGCCATTGTGACCGGTTTGGCCCTCCTGACGCTCTATGCCTGTCTCTTAATGGCCGCCGCCTTCCTGCCATGTGATGCGGGCTGTCATGCCGGGGTGAGCGGTGCTTCCGCCTCTCATAGGACACATATGGTCATCGGAACCCTGGCTTATCCGTTGGCCTTGATTGGCCTGCTCCTGCTGTGTTTGTCGCTTCCGGGTGCAGGAAGCCTTCGGCTCATGGGCCTGCTGGCGTCGGTCTGTGGTTTTGGTCTTTTTCTGACAATGCTCAGCGTCACAGACCTTCAAGGCCTGACACAGCGCCTTCTGGAGGCGATCATTTATGTGCAAACAGCGGTTCTGGGATGGCGCGCCGCATCGCTGCGCCAGGCCTCCGGATCATCTGAGACTGCCCACCACGGCTTTTAAGAAGCCGGCCAGGTCGTCCGTGATGAAGTCAACTTCCGGTGCGCTGTCTTTCTCCAGGTCCAAGTCACCTTTAAAGACCTCACGGGCTCCGGGCGGGACAATCAGCACTGACCGCATGCCAAGCTTGTGCGGCACGGTCAGGTTTTTCTGCAAGTCTTCAAACATTGCGGCGCGGACCGGCGAGACACCGGTGAGTTTCAGAAACTTGTCGTAAGCTTCACGGTTTGGTTTCGGCAGAAGACCGGCTGCGACGATGTCGAAGATATCTTCAAAGTGGTTGCTGATGCCAAGCGCCGCAGCGGTTCGCTCCGCGTGCGGACGGTCGCCATTGGTGAAGATGTATTTCTTTCCCGGCAGCTCCGCTATGGCTTGCGCCAGATCCGGATTCTGCTGCACGTTCGAATAATCGATGTCGTGGACATAGCTCAGGTAAGAGTCGGGATCGACTTCATGCTCGCTCATCAGCCCGCGCAGGGTTGTGCCATACTTGTGGTAGTAGGCCTTCTGCTGGGTCATGGCGTCCTCAGGCGCAATCTTCAGAAGATCGGACACGAAGGAGGCAATGCGTTCGTTGATCTGGGGAAACAGATCCGACCCGGATGGGTAAAGCGTGTTGTCGAGATCAAAGACCCAGGCTTCGACACCTTTGAAGACCCGCAGGTCCTGGCGGTGCGCGTGCTGACCTTCGCCGCTTGGCTTGTCTTGCTCGGTCACGGGCGGATCAACGTTCCGGCACCACCGTCGGTGAAGAGTTCCAGCAAGACCGCATGGGACACTTTGCCGTTGAGGATGACAACGCCTTCGACGCCCTGATCGAGTGCTTCGATGCAGGTTTCGACTTTCGGGATCATTCCGCCATTGATCGTTCCATCGGCGATGAGTTCGCGCGCACGGGCGACAGTCAGCTGCTTGATCAGATTTCCGTCCCTGTCGAGTACGCCTGGAACATCCGTGAGAAACAACAAGCGTTTTGCATTCAGCGCGCCTGCGATGGCGCCTGCGAACGTGTCAGCATTGATGTTGTAGGTCTCGCCGTCAGCGCCAGGTGCGACGGGCGCAACGACAGGGATCAGGTCTTCCTTCAACACGAGCTTCAGGACAGTCGGGTTTACGTCAGCGGGTTCGCCGACAAACCCCAAGTCGATGACCTGCTCGATGTTGGAATCCGGGTCAACGGTCGTCCGGCGCAGTTTTTCCGCGGTCACCATGTTGCCGTCCTTGCCGCATAGGCCGACAGCACGGCCGCCCTGGGCATTGATCGACTGGACGATCTCCTTGTTGATGGAACCGGCAAGAACCATCTCCACCACTTCGACGGTCGCCTTGTCGGTGACGCGCAAACCGCCACGGAATTCGCTGACGATGCCAAGACGTGTCAGCATTTTGCCAATTTGTGGACCGCCGCCATGAACGACAACCGGATGCACGCCGGACTGGCGCAACAGTGTGATGTCGCGTGCAAAGGCACTGGAGAGGCTGGCATCTCCCATGGCATGACCGCCGTATTTTACCACCACGGTGCGTCCGTCATAGCGCTGCA
The DNA here is from genome assembly GCF_017313085.1 of Roseibium limicola. GTDB lineage: Bacteria > Pseudomonadota > Alphaproteobacteria > Rhizobiales > Stappiaceae > Roseibium > Roseibium limicola. Next base: position 206,536 of record NZ_JAFLNF010000004.1, read on the forward strand.
TGTAGGGCAGGGCCTGGGCGATGATGTGAGCGCGGCTGGGCTGGTCCGGTGTGGTCATGGGAGGTCTTGGTCTCAAGTCGCTAAAAATGCAGGACTGATTTGATAGCGGATTTCGCGCGTCTTCTCAATCCGATGACGGGAAAATGGTGTCAGACGATGCTGGCAATCTCGGCCTTGAGCAGGTCCAGTCCCTGGTTCTTCTCCGAGGATGTTGCGATGAGCCTTGGGAAAGCGGCGACGCGCTTGGACAGCAGGGTCAGGGTTTCCTCTTCAAGGCGTTTCAGCTGAGGCGGCTTGATCTTATCCGACTTGGTCAGAACGATCTGGTAGCTCACCGCTGCCTTGTCGAGCAGGCTCATCGCTTCACTATCGTTCGGCTTGATGCCATGACGGCTGTCGATCAGCACGAAAATACGCCGCAGGGTGGGCCGTCCGCGCAGATAGGAGAACACCAGCCGTGTCCAGGCATCGACCATGTCTTTCGGTGCCTGGGCATAACCGTAGCCTGGCATATCAACGATGGTCAGAGGTGTTTCTTCGTTGCCGAAGAAGTTCAGCATCTGCGTCCGGCCGGGCGTGGACGAGGTCCGTGCCAGCCCATGACGCCCAGTCAAGGCGTTGATCAGGCTGGACTTTCCCACGTTGGATCGGCCAGCAAAGGCGATCTCGGTGTTGCCGATTTCTGGCAGTTGCGCCATGTCCGTCACGCTGGTGATGAAATCCCAGCGTTTTGCGAACATCAGGCGGCCATCGTTCAGCAGGTCTTTTGTGTAAAATTCGTCTTCGTCGCTCATGAGCGCTCTTCTAGCGATCTCCGGAGGTCACGTCGAGTACAAAGCGCGCAATCGTCCCTTACAGGGCGGCGGCGATGCATTCCAGGTCGCCCGGGTGTCCTTCCCTTATCGCTGACAGATTGGCCGAGATCATCTCGATGGGCCAATTCCACCAGGCGATTTCCAAAAGCCGGTCGACCGTTGCTGCATCGAACCGGGTGCGTATGATGCGCGCCGGGTTTCCGGCAACAATAGCATAGGGCGGCACGTCCGAGCCGACCACGGACTTGGAGCCGACAATGGCTCCGCTGCCGATGCTGACGCCGGGGAGGATCGTGGCATCGGTCCCGATCCACACATCGTGGCCTACGGTCGTGTCTCCTCGTGAATTCTTGAGAAAAACGGAGGTGTCGTAATCCTGTTCCCAGCCGCCTTGAAAAATATGAAACGGGTAGGTCGAGACGCCGCCCATCGCATGGTTGGCGCCGTTCATGATGAACTCGACGCCGGTGGCCAGCGCGCAGAACTTGCCGATTGTCAGTCGGTCGCCGAGAAAGTCGAAATGATAGCGGACGCATTTCTCCTGGAACCGCGCGGCATCGACAGGGTCATTGTAATAGCTGTAGTCGCCGGCTTCGATATAATCGCCGGAGATGACGTTCTTGATGAAGACTGTGTGTTCCGCGCCGGGAAATGGAAACCGGGCTTCGGGGGCAGGGCCATGCATGGTGAAATCCTGTAAGTGACAGCGTAGCAGGACGCGCAATAGAGCGCGCGATTTGAAAGGTGCCCGCCTTGGGCCGGCAACTTTCACGCTTTGGTCTTGCTGGGGTCTGGAACTCAGGAAATCACTGGCCTGCGGCCTCCGGTCAGTCGAAACAAAAAGGGCCCCGGAAATCCGGAGCCCCTTTTTATCATTTTGGAACTGAAGCGTCAGCTCTTCTTTTCTTCGGAGTCTTTGTTCCGATTGAAGGTGCCCTTCAGATTGTCCCACAGCTCGATCTTCACGCCTTGTCGGCGCATGATCACATATTGCTGAGTGATCGAGAGGCTGTTGTTCCAGGCCCAGTAGATCACCAGGCCGGCCGGGAAAGAAGCCAGCATGAAGGTGAAGACGATCGGCATCCAGGTGAAGATCATCTTCTGCGCCGGATCGGGCGGAGCCGGGTTCATCTTCATCTGCAGGAACATGGTGATGCCCATGATCAACGGCCAGACACCCAGCATCAGCATCTGCGGCGGATCCCAGGGGATCAGGCCGAACAGGTTGAAGACGGTGGTGGGATCCGGAGCCGACAGATCCTGGATCCAGCCAAAGAAGGGTGCGTGACGCATTTCGATGGTCACGAACAGAACCTTGTAGAGCGAGAAGAAGACCGGGATCTGGATCACGACTGGCAGACAGCCTGCCAGCGGATTGATCTTTTCCTTCTTGTACAGCTCCATCAGCTCTTGCTGCTGCTTCTGGCGATCATCCGGGTAGCGTTCCTTGATTTCCGCCATTTGCGGCTGAACAAGTTTCATCTTGCTCATGGAAACGTAGGACTTGTTTGCCAGCGGGAAGAAAACCGCCTTGACGCCCACTGTCACCAACAGGATGGCAACACCAAAGTTGCCAACAAGATGGTAGAGGAAGTCGATGGCATGGAACATCGGCTTGGTCAGGAAGTAGAACCAGCCCCAGTCGATCAGCAGCTCGAAGTTGGAGATGCCGAGATCGTCCTTGTAGGCATTGAGCAGCTTGGTTTCTTTTGCCCCTGCGAACAGGTGAGAGGATGTTCCAGCGGTCGCACCTGCATTCACCGTCACGGCCTTGCCGAGGAAATCGGCCTGGTAATTGTCGCTGCCGGCGTTGTGGCTGAAGTTCGGCTGGAACGCCTCGCCTGGGGTCGGGATCAGCGTTGTCGCCCAGTACTTGTCGGTAATGCCGAGCCAGCCCTGGTTGACTTCTTTCGGACGGATCTTGCTTTCTTCCTGGAGGTCGGAATAGTCGATCTCCTTCAGGCCTTCTTCGCCGAAGAAGCCAAGCAGGCCTTCATGCAGAATGTAGAAGCTCTGGTGATCCGGTTCGCCGGTGCGGGCAATCAGGCCGTACGGATAGAGCGTCAGGTCTGCATCGGTCGTGTTTTCGACTGACTGGCTGACCGTGAACATGTAGTTCTCGTCAACGCTGAACGTGCGCTTGAAGGTTAGCCCCTCTCCATTGTCATAGGACAATGTAACCGGTTGAGACGGGGTCAGGTCGGCGTTGCCGTCGACGTTCCACACAGTGGAGCCGGTAGGCAGGGTGATGTTGGAATTGGCTTCCGTAACCCAGCCGTAATCGACGTAATACGGATCGGGGCTGCCTTTCGGCGCCAGCAGAATCACGGTCGGGCTGTCGTCTTCAACCGTCTGGCGATAGTCCTTCAGGCGAAGATCGTCGAGGCGACCACCGGTCAGATTGAGCGAGCCTGAAAGGCGGGGGGTGTCGATGGCGACGCGGTCCGTTGCCTTCAAGGCATCTTCCAGACTGACGGTTGCAACCGCAGCGGACTGCGGAGGCGTACCAGCTGCCGGCGTGCCGCCAGGGCCGACGGGCGTTGTCGTGTCGCTCTGCGTGGCGGCACTTTGCTCGGCGGCCTGTTGCGCCTGCTCTGCCTGTTGTCGTTCAAGCTGTGGTTGGGCAACAAAATATTGCCAGCCCAGCAAGACAATCAAAGAAAGCACGACTGCAAGAATCGTATTGCGATTTTCAGAGAACAACTGGTTTACCCCTGTTTTCTGCCCGTGACCGGTTTGCTTCCTCGTGGTCGGCGTGGCGGTCTCTTGTTCCCTTGCGGTGCTTTGGGGTCAAGGACCTGCTGAAGACCAGACTTGAGATCGGCTACCAGATTTTCGAAAGGATGAGATAGGGCTGCTTCACGCCCGACCAGCACGAAATCTGCCTGTGGCGGAACATCCGTCAATTGAAGAGCTTGCACAGCGGCCCTGAGGCGACGCTTGATACGGCTACGAACGACCGAGTTCCCGGTCTTCTTCGTGACAGTATAGCCGACACGTGATGGAATGTCGGCTTCGCGTTTCAAGCCCTGTAACACAAAAGCGCGCCGGCCCACGCGACCGCCTTTGGCGACGGCGAGGAACTCGGAGCGCTTTTTAAGTGTTGTCATGTGCGGTGGCTTTGGCTGTGATTGAAAGACATTCATCGCCTGCTACCACCGCTTGTCGCGAGGCCCGCTTAGGCGCTCAGACGCTTCCGACCCTTGGCCCGACGACGCGCGAGAACCTGCTGGCCATTCTTGGTGGCCATACGTGCGCGGAAACCATGACGGCGCTTGCGGACAAGACGGCTCGGCTGATACGTACGCTTCATTGCTCATTATCCGCGCCCAAGCGCGGCCCTTTTTTTCTTTAAAATTCTTTGGAAGAGGCACCCTTCCGTCTAATTGCGGATAAACCACGGCCCGAAGCGCGTGATTGCAGGTGCATATCCCGGTCGAGCGCGCTTATAAGCAAGGCGGGCTCACGAGTCAACGATAGGGCAGGCAAATTCAGATTTTCCCAGACGCTGATTGTTGCCTTTCTGGTCTACTGCTCACATTCCGTCAACTGTCGGTGAAGCGCGCTGCATTTGTCGACAGGCGTCCCACATTCTGACTAGCATGGTGCGAAGGACGTAAGTTCTCTGGAAATAACAGGAATTTATCCAACCCGGCACGAGTTGAAGCTGATTTGAAGGCGCCAGAAAATGGGTGACAAGCAAATTGCGGGCGAGAACCGCACATCATCAGGGGTATCGTGGGGGCGTTGGGGTGCCCTGGCCGCCTTGTTGATGGGCCTGGCGGTCGCCTATGCCTATGGCCTGCAGGACTACCTGACCCTCTCGGCTTTGATTCGCGAACATCAGGCGCTCTCCGAGTTTGTTGAAGCGCATCTCATTGCAGCGTTAGCGCTTTACATCCTTATATATATAGCGGCGGTGGCGCTGTCTTTTCCCGGAGCATCGTTCCTGACAATCGCCGGCGGCTACCTGTTTGGCTGGATGGTCAGTGGCACTGCCGCAGTCTTGGCGGCCACCGCCGGTGCCACACTGGTATTTCTGATTGCTCGCAGTTCGGTTGGCGAAGTGTTCCGGCGCAAGGCTGGTGGCTGGCTGGCCCGGATGAGAGAGGGCTTTCAGAATGACGCCTTCAGTTACATGTTGTTTTTGCGCCTGACGCCGATTTTCCCCTTCTGGCTGGTGAATATGGCGCCAGCGCTGCTGGGCGTTCGCTTGTCCGTTTATAGTGTGGCGACGCTGCTGGGGATCATTCCCGGCACTTTTGCCTTTTCGATTGTCGGGTCAGGGTTGGGCAGCCTGATTGACGCTCAGGAGCAAGCGTCCCCCGGATGTGGAGAAGCAGGAACCTGCAATGTCGAAATCTCCGCGCTCATCACCCCGACCATGCTGGTCGCACTGTTCGCCCTCGGTATCCTCGCGCTTATTCCAGTTGTTTTGAAAAGCCGGCGCAAGGGATGACATCAGGCCCTGTGCGTGCGGCAGAAAGAGTTTCATGACAGACACTGTGTTGACCCCTGATATTTGCGTCATCGGAGCCGGTTCCGGAGGGCTGTCGTTGGCCGCTGGTGCAGCTGCCTTCGGTGTAGAGGTGGTTCTTGTCGAAAAAGGACGGATGGGTGGCGATTGCCTGAACTATGGCTGTGTCCCCTCGAAGGCGCTTCTGTCTTCTGCCAGGGCGGCTTTCGCCCGCAACGGGCTCGTGGATGAACCGCTAGGGCCCGATTTTGAAAGCGCGCGGGCACACATCCAAGCGACTATCGCCGCCATCGCTCCGCATGATTCTCAGGAGCGGTTCGAGGGCCTTGGAGTGACGGTGCTTCGCGGCGGCGCACGATTTGTCGATCAGGAGACTGTGTCCGTAGGAGATCGCCTTATCAAGGCGCGGCGGTTTGTCGTCGCCAGTGGCTCCTCGCCCCTCGTTCCTCCGATCCCCGGTCTCGACCAAACGCCCTACCTGACCAATGAAACCCTGTTTGAGGATCTGCGGCCCAAGCCCGACCTGCTGATCATCGGTGGCGGGCCGATCGGTCTGGAAATGGCCCAGGCGCATCGGCGCCTGGGGTCTCGTGTCACGGTTCTTGAGGCCGGTCGTATTCTGTCCAAAGATGACCCAGAGCATGTGGAAATCCTCCGGCAGCACGTGAAGAGCGAAGGCATTGCCCTGCTGGAAGGCACTCACGTGGAGCGGGTCGAGCCAACGGACAGTGGTGGCGTCATCGTGCATGTGGCCACTGAGCAGGGAATGCGTGCAGTAACCGGAACGCATTTGCTGCTGGCGGTGGGCAGGTCACCCAATGTGGATGGGCTTGATCTGGAGAACGCCGGCATCGCCACTGACAAGCGCGGCATCAGGGTCGATGCATCGCTGCGCACGAACAATCGCAAGGTTTACGCCATTGGCGATGTTGCGGGCGGGCCACAATTCACCCATGCAGCAGGCGCTCAGGCAGGTCTCCTCCTTCGAGCTTTGCTGTTTCGCCTGCCGGTCAAGTTCACGGCCGACAGCATTCCATGGGCAACCTACACCTCGCCTGAGGTGGCGCATGTTGGCCTTGGTCTGGAGGAGGCACGTCGCCGGGCGGGCGCTGTTCGTGTCCTGAGCGTAGCCTACGACGGTAATGACCGGGCCCGGACCGACAATCAGACAATCGGCGCGCTGAAGCTGTATGCGGGCAAGGGTGGCCGGCTGCTTGGGGCTGATATCATCGGCGCGCAGGCGGGCGAATTGGCGTGTCTTTTGTCGCTTGCCTACTCAAAGAAGATGACAATGCGTGATCTTGCCGGTTTCGTTGCGCCCTATCCGACCTTGAGCGAGTTGGTACGCCGCGCGGCCATCAGCTATTACGCTGAGGCACCGGCCAATCCCTGGGTTCGCCGAGTTGTCGCAATATTGCAAAAGTTTGGGTGACCCCCGTTACACTTAACGGGATAGGATTGGCGGGGCGTATATGTTTGTATTGCCAAAGGTAACCTTGAGACGACCACGGTGTTGGCTGAAGGCGCCCAGTGAAAATCAGTGCCGGAAATGACATGAAGCGCGAAAGCGGACCGACAGATCAGGCAACGTCAGGCGCACGCCCGCAGACGGGGCCGCATTCCATTTCCGAGCCGGATACATCGGGCGCCATGCATACTCAGGGGCTTGGGGCACAGATGCCCTATGCCTGGGGGGGGCTTTCGGGCAAGCTGCTTCTGCTGACGATCAGTTTCGTCATGCTGGCAGAGGTGTTCATTTACGTTCCGTCGGTTGCCAACTTCCGCAACAGCTGGATGACCGACCGGTTGACCACTGCCGGAGTGGCCGCCGCCGTTCTGAGCGAGACCAACACCATCGCCCCGCGCTTGCAACAGGAGCTGCTGCGGGCCACGGGCGCCGTAGCCATTGCGCTTGATTTCGGCAGCCGCCGCAGCCTGATTGCCATGAACGAGACCCCGCTCGAGATCACCATGGTGGTCGACATGAGCGACATGAGCCCTTGGCGATCCATCGTTCAAAGCTTCCAGACACTGGCACACCTGGATGGAGGGTTGCTACGGGTGGTGGGGCAAGGGCAGATGGGGCTTGTCGAGAAAGTCGACGTGGTCCTGCCGATTAATCTGCTGCGCAACGACATGTTCGCCTTTTCCTGGCGTATTCTCGGCCTGTCTCTGGTTATTTCCGTCATCACCGCAGCTCTTGTCTACATCAGCCTTCAGGCCTTGTTTGTGCGTCCCCTGCAACGCCTGACCCGCGCCATGGACCGTTTTGCGGAAACCCCGGAAGATCCCAGCTGCATCATTCCACCAGCCGCCCGAAAGGACGAGCTGGGAGAAGCCCAGGCACGCCTGTCCGTCATGCAGGAGGCGCTTGCCCGCGCCCTGCATCAGAAGCAAAGGTTGGCAGACCTCGGGCTCGCCGTCTCCAAGATCAATCATGATCTGCGCAATCTTCTGGCCTCCGCCCAGCTGTTTTTAGAGCGCCTGGAGCATGTCGAGGATCCGACCGTGCGGCGCCTGGCCCCTAAGATCGTTGCTACGCTGGACCGGGCAGTCGGATACACACAAGCCGTCATGTCCTACGGCAAGGCGCAGGAAAGTGCGCCCCAGCGCCGCTGGCTGAACCTCTATCAGGTGGTGCTGGACGTCACTGATGTTTTGGGTCTGCACGAGCATCCCGCTGTACAGCTGGAAGTGCGCGTGCCGAAGGATCTGGAGGTCGATGCCGACCCGGAGCAGCTGTTCCGGGTTTTGCTCAACCTGTGCCGCAACTCACTACAGGCACTGGAGACCGAGCTGGATCCGGCGATTGTGCGACGGATTGATGTTCACGGCGTTCGGCAGGGCTGCGAAGTCAGCATTACAGTCACTGACACTGGACCCGGCATCCCGGCGCAAACCCGCAAAGCCCTCTTCAAGGCTTTTCATTCCAGCTCCAAGAGCGGTGGGGTGGGGTTGGGTCTGGCGATTGCTGCCGAGCTTCTGCGTGCCCATGGCGGGCGTATTTCCCTGGAAGACAGCCGGCGCGGTACCCAGTTCCTGATTGTTCTGCCTGATCGCAGCGCATAGCCTTCCTCAGCTGAAGCTGTGGCGGCTAAGCACAGCCTTGACGAAAGTGATCAAGTGGCGATCAATGTGCGTGGGGTGAGGGAAGGCGTTATACACAGGCGAAAATGGCTGAAAACAAAGAGCTTTTTCAGAAAAATGTCGGGAGGAAAAAAAATCCAAACCCGGCTCTTGCCAAGAACGGTAGAGCGCAGTAGAAGTCCCTCCATCGCGAACGGAGACGCCGCCACGGCGCTCCAGCGAGACGCAGGTTTCAAAGTGCTGCAGCATAGATTATCTTGGATGATCAAGCTGACATAAGCAGATGAAAAATCTGAAACGTCATATGCACCGGTAGCTCAGCTGGATAGAGCACCAGACTACGAATCTGGGGGTCGGGGGTTCGAATCCTCCCCGGTGCACCACTCCTTTCATTGGAGTGGATTGAATATACTTCCATGAAGCAATATTTCAGTGCGTACTCTACGTGCAGGTGCTCGATTTCGCGGCTTGCATAGCCGTCGCAGGGTTTGAGGACTGTATTCAAAAGCTACTTCGTAGTGCTCGTGCGGGGAGCGTCGCGCCTGCTGGCGCTTGAGAAAGATGTGTCGCTGGCTTCGTTGCCTCAGGTGTATCAGCACCAACATGCATTCGGGATCGGCTGCCTGGGAAGGGGCATAAGTCAAGGCCCTGCTGGCAATGAGGGGACAAAGAAAAAGCCCCCGCCGCAGGGAGGAGGGCGGCAGGGGCTTACGGTCGAACCCTTCAGTGTGAAGAAGGCGATGGGGCCTGTGCTTCGACCAGTTGGGGACCGTCTCCTTCATGAGCGTGGTGCTTCTTTTGAAAGGAACTGGCCCCCACTTCGGTCGATCGTTTCCGATCAACCTTGGAGAGCAGATGCTTTTGACTTCTTGTTTGCGTCCGCCTTTGAGGCATCTGCGCAATGTGGCTTTCCACTCTCCATGTCTCATTTGGACCAGTCGGGTCAAAACGCCCTTGTGCTCTATATCCTGACATACGGACCTGATCATCAGGTCTGTAAGTAATTGCTCATTTCCAGTTCCAGGGCGGCGATCGTATCAGCTAGGTCCTCGGCGCCTGCTGCAGTCGCGCTGCGGGCCCTTGCGTCGAGCATCTCTTCATAGTCGCTGCAGATTTCATCAAACACAGTGTCTTTGTGTCGAAGGTCTGCGACCGCCGTCGGCTCAAAGCCTAAACTGACCTCCCAGCCCTTCATTTGGTGCCATCCCCAGCATTTCGCTGCGTAACGTGGTTGATCTGGCTACAAGATCGCCTAATATTTACCAAGCGCAGAGTTTAAAACTGTGTTTCGACTGTTTTTTACGGGTTTAACCACATGAGAACATTCGGATTATTCTGGTTAGACCCGGAAAGGGCAGCCAATGACGTCACGGGAATTAACGCTCGCAGACAAAAAAATTCTCTTGGGGTTCCTCAAAAAAATATGCGGGAGCCAGGGGTTTTCCAGTTCGCCACGGCTGCGAGAGTTTCTGACCTACGTCGTAGGTGAAACTCTCGCAGGGCGCGCGGATATGATCTTCGGCAAGACGATTGCCGATGACGTCTACAAGCGCCCTCCGTCCTCCAGCGTCGACAGTTCCAGTCTTGTACGCGTGGATGCGGGGAGGCTGAGACGTGCGCTCGAGGCCTATTACGCTGGCGAAGGCGCCGAGGATGGCGTGCGGTTTCATATTGATACCGGCCAATACGCAGTTCGATTTGAGTATCTTCTCGAGACACCAACAGAGCAGCTAGTGGGGCGCCGAAAGGTCCTTGCCGCCGGTCTTGCAGTTCTCGGTGTGTTGGTGGCCGGCGTTGTTGGCGGCATCGTTTTTTTGAACAGCGGAGAGCCTGTTACCCAAAAGAACACGCAGCGAACTGGATTGAGCAGCGCACAGCGTGCGGCCCTGCTGAATCGTTCGCCGCGGGCACTGGAGGCTCTTGATCTGGCGATTCAAGCACGTGGGCTCATCTTTCCGGCGACGAATCCGAGTCGTTTGATCGCTGCGAAAGGCATGTTTGAGCGGGCAATCAAACTCAGTCCGACTTATTACGGGGGGCATGCCGGTCTGGCGCAAATCTGTGGCCTGCAAACGTTCTTCATGCCACTTGGAGAAGAGCGGGACGCCATCATGAGCCTGGGGTATAAGCATGCTCAGATTGCCTTGGCGCATGGCCCGACTTCGACGTGGGCCCAGTCCTCTTTCGGATGGATGGAGTTTGTGCGTGGTAATATCGAGGAGGCTCGGTCATTTTCCGGGCGAGCGCTCGAAATCGACCCGGCGGATCTCGATGTGCTTGACTTCGATTCTCTCATTAATTTTTTCAGTGGTGATTTCGAGCATGTCTTTCGGACGGCCGATCCGGAAAAATTCGACACGCAGAGCCTGAAACGGCATGTCTTCATGGTGACCTATGCTGCATCGATTTTCCACTTGGGCGACGAGGAAAAAGCAATAGCGGCATTAAACAACTCCGCCGCGCGGGGAGGGCCGATCAGTCCAATTGGATCAGCCTACCTGATTGCGGCCCATCAAAAAGCCGGAGACGTAGCTTTGGCCCGGAGCCTGACGCAGGAGTTCGAGACAACCTGGCCAAACAGCCAACTGGAAGCGATTGTGCGGCGCCTGTTTGTCGATGTCGAGAACGCCGATACCCTGTTCGACACGCTGAAAGCCGCTGGCTGGCATGCGACGGGCCCCCTACCGGCGACGGGATCGGAACCTTAAAGCATTTCTGTCAGATGATCAGGCGTGCAGACCGCGCAAGGCTAAGGCGGCAGCCAGAAGCTGTCCCGTTGCGGTCTCGACTTCACTGAAGGGCTTGTCTGCCCGCAAAAAATTGATGGTGCCTAAAACCGTCTCTCCGCGCACGACAGGCACATTCAGTACGGCTTGCAGACCAAGTTCGAGGATCGTCTCGTGGTCTCCGAAGGCCCAGGTGATATCCTCTGGGCCGAAGCCGAGGTTGATTTCCCGGCGGATCAGGACCTTCTCGCCCCATTCGGTGTCGCGTTTTGGTTTGCGACCGCTGACTGGATAGACATCGGATAGCGTCGAGAAGAGACGCTCCACTTCCATGTCGTCCTCGTGGAACCGCATGGCCGTAAAAAGTCCGTTGTCGATGGTCTGGGCGCTTAGCGTCAGGGCAACATCACGCGTGACGTTGCCGTCAATGATCTGGCTCAGGGTATCACTGAGGGGCTGTTTCGACTGACTTGTGTGCATTGTCAGTGCACCTCAGGCAGATTGGGAACGGACCCTGTCGCGGAGGTGCCAGCGCGTCGGGGGTCGGCCAAGGCGAGCGTTGTGTCGCCGGTTTTCAACGCCATGCAGATGCCACCGGCTTTCCACGTAAGGCTGGGCCAGGGTTCCAGGTCATGTCCCCGACTGATGAGATCGGCTTGCTGGTCGGCACTGAGGTCGTCTTCGTAGAGCAGCTTGTTGGGATGCACATCATGTGGGGCGAAGCTGCCGGGAAAGGCATAGGTGGCAACCCGGGGGGCGCGTACGGCGTCTTCCGGGGCCATGCCCAGATCCAGCATGTTGAGCAACACCTGCAGCATCGCCTGAATCTGAACATCGCCACCAGGTGTCCCCATGGCCATCCACGGCTTGCCGTCACGCAGCGCAAGAATCGGATTGGGGGTCAGGCGTGGCCGCTTGCCCGGAGCAAGTGCATTGAGATGCCCCGGGATTGCCCGTGACTGCGAGCCGCGAGAGGAAACGGAAAGACCAGTTCCCGGTACCACGACCGTGTCGTAGCTTGGGTCACTTGGAGTGGCCGAGAAAATGTTTCCATCGGCGTCGATCACACTGACGTGGGAGGTGTCGGCGCAGCCGAGGGCATAGACCGGCTGTTCATCGGTGTTTTTGTCGGCAACTTGCTGGTCGTTGTGTCGACAGCTGCCGGCATCAGGCAGTGGATCGGAGCGTGGGCCGATGCTGTCGAGGCGCGCCTTCAGGAATTCCGCCTGCAACAAGCTTTCCTGTGGCACCCGCATATAGCGTGGATCTGTGACAAAAGCCTCCCGATCAGCAAAAACCCGCTTCAGCACTTCCGTTAGAAAATGCAGGTCCAGCTTTCCATCGCGAACGGTGGCATCAGGTCCGGCAGTCTCCACCATCGCCAAGGCTTCGGCCATCGATATCCCTTGACACCAGGCGCCACAGCAATGGAACTCCGCATCGCGAAACCGGACGGCCTGTGTCGGCTCGTCGCGCACATCATAGGTGGCGAGATCCTCTGCAGTCAGCAGCCCTCCTTCGGCGGCATGAAAGGCAACGATCTTCTCTGCAATCGGACCTTCATAAAACGCCTTGCGGGCGGCGGCCAGTCCCGCGTGCCGGTCACCGTCGCAAGCTGCTTCCGCTGCAACCAGTTGCTCCAGCGTCCAGGCAAGGTCTGGTTGACGGAAAACGTCGCCGACCTTCGGCAGGCTGCCATCAGGCAGGAAAATCTCTGCCGTTGACGGAAAACGGGCGTATTTCTCAGCTCGATCGGCGATGAAATTGGCAAATAGCGGATAAACCTCAAAGCCTTCGCGCGCGGCCCGGATCGCCTCTTCGCTAACGTCCTTGAATGTAAGCGTTCCGTGCTCGGACAGGGCCTTGATCCAACTGGCCGGAGCCGCCGGAATGACTGTGCGCAGAATGCCTTCAGGCACGTGATCGCCATGATCTCGGTGCATTTTTTCAACGTCGGCAGCGGCCGGCCAATAGCCGACGCCGTCCTGGCTGGTCACGCGGCCGGTGCGGGCATTGTACTGGATGATCGGGGCCACGCCTGCGAAAGAAACAAGATCGGGCTGCACGACGCCGAGCGTTATGCCTGCGGCCACGCCCGCGTCTGCCGCATTGCCGCCGCGTTGGAGGATGCGCGTTGCGGCTGCGGTTGCGATTGGGTGTCCCGTCGCCACGGCCCAATGTCCCGTCATGTCACCATCTCCCGTAAACTATCTATTTTTTAAAATCATTATTTAATAACTACGTAGTTGACAACTGAAAAATTTCACACTTAGCATTGTTGTCATGAGCGAAGAGATGAACATGCTGTCCCTGGAGCCGCTTCGGGAGCGTTGGGAGACCGAGCCGGACGAGGGCGCGAAGTACCAGCGTCTGGCGAAGGCCTTTGCTGCCTGCATTCAGGAAAATGACTACGCGCCAGGCGGACGCCTGCCGAAGGAGACGGAGATCTGCGCGGCGCTGCCGTTGGGCTTGTCGACGGTCCAGAAGGCGCTGGCCCAGCTGGTCGAGGAAGGCCTGATCGTCCGCCGCCGCAAGATTGGCAGCTTCATCGCCGATATCAGCCATCAGGTGCCGGAAGTCCACGTCTACCGCTTTCGCGATCCGGCGACTGGCGACCTGATGATGCCTTTCACCCGCGTGCTGGGCATGCAGAAGGTGCTGACTGCCGAATATGGCCCGCTGTTGACAGAGTTTGGGGCCGAGGAGGTGTTGCGGATTGATCGACTGGTCTGGGTGACCGGATCTTCGCCGGCTTACAGCTCTTTCTTCATCCGATGCGAACACGCCCAGGCGTTCCCGGACAGCGCCGACGTCCAGCACGGAGCCTCCTACCACCGGCTCTTGTGGGAGAAGTTCGGCATTCGCACAGCCAACGTTCGCCACAGCATCGCTGCGGATCTGTTGTCCCGTCAGGCCTGCGAGCATCTCGACCTCGCCGCGCCGCACGTGGGGATGTTGTGGGACGCTTACGAATACGACCGCCAGAGCAAGCTGCTGCTTGTTCAGCGGTTCGAGTTGCCCCGTGGCCATAGGCCAATGGAAATAAGCGAAGGCAAGCCGGGGTCTTGACCCCTCGTTAGATAAAAATACCCCTCAGAGGAGAATACCCATGAAACGCATACTTTTAGGAACCGCACTCGCGCTGTTTTTCGTCACTCCGTCGCTGGCTGACTGGAAGCCGGATGGCCCGATTCGTTTGTGGATCGGCTACGGCGCAGGCGGCGGCACGGATGTGCAGGGCCGTACGCTTGCAAAAGAAATCGAAGCCCTCCGCGGCTGGCAGGTCATTCCGGAAAACAAGGCTGGTGATGATGGCACGGTGATGTCGGCTCAGCTGAAGGACGCGGCGCCGGATGGTCAGACACTCGGTTTTGCGATCACCACCACCTACGACTTCGCGCCGATGAACAGCGACAATCTTTCTCCGGAAGACTTCACCTACATCACCACCACTGCCGGTTCTCAGATGGCGGTTCTGGCGCGTGCTGAAAGCGGCTGGACAAGCCTGGAAGACCTGAAGGCTGCGGCTGAAGGTGGCGAGCAGATCGTCTGGGCCAACTGGGGTACCCAGGTGGAGGCCGGCGCAGAGATCGTCGCACGCTCGCTCGGCATCAACGTCAACCACCTGCGCACCAAGGGTGGTCGTGGCGCCCTCAATGCCCTGGTCTCCATGGATGCCAACGTTGCCTGGGGCGGCGGTGTGCAGAAACCTCTGGTGGAAGCTGGGCAGTTGAATATTCTCGCTTCGGCGGAGACCGGCCCGGTAGCGCTGGCGCCTGAAGCCCCGACACTGAAAGACAAGGGCATCGATCTGACCCTCGGCTATCAGTACATCATCACCGCACCCGCTGGCCTGCCGGATGAAATCCGCGATGAGATTGCTTCGGTCGTAAAGGAAATCCTCTCCGACCCGAATAGCGAAACCCGCCAGTTCATCGAGAAGCAGTATCCGCCTGCACCGATCCTGACCCAGGGCGCGGAACTTCGTGAGCAGGTTCTCACAGGCTACATGGCCAATGAAAAGATGATGAAAGAACTTCAGAAATGACCGGAACGCCGGTCGACAACGAAGCCGCCCCCGAAAGGGGCGGCTTCTGGAACCTTTGGCTTGGGGTTGGAACGCTGGTCTTTGCCCTCGTCAGCGTGACGCTCTGGTTTCCGCAAGACATCGGAAGCGGCTTCCTGAAGAAAAGCCTGACCGGACAGACTGTTCCGGGCGACGCCTTCTTTCCAGTCTTGCTGATGGCCCTGATGGTGCCTCTCGCGGTGATGCTGGTGTTTACGCATTTCCGGTCACGCTCCGGATCTTCTGGGGAGCCGGTGGGTGATATTGGCCTGGGCAATCTTGCCTTCTTGCTGCGTGCCATGCTGCTTGTGGGTCTGGCCTTGCTGGCGATGAACTGGACCGGTCCGGCTCTGGTCTGGTGTACGAACGCGGCTGGTTTGACCGAGTTGAGTGGCTACCGTGCGGTCTCCGGCACCTTTCCCTTCGATGTGTCCGGCTTCTTTGTCGGGGGCACCCTACTGACATGCGGCTTCATTCACACAACTCGTCACACCCTGAGGTTGCGTGACGTTGTGATCGCAGCTGTTTCGACCGCCGCTTTGATCCTCGTGTTCGATGTCCTTCTGATAAACGTCCAACTGCCTCCCAACGCCGACTTCTAGGAACCCGTGATGGAACTTCTGCTGCAATATGTCGGCTATGGGATGAGCTCGGTGTTTTTCACCGCAGAAGGCAGCCTCTGGCTCATGCCTTTGTTCATGGTGGTGATCGGGGTGGTGATCGGCATTCTCATCGGCGCCATGCCGGGAATGTCGGGGCCCTTTGCCATGGCGATTGCCTTGCCCGTCCTGATTTCCATTTTCGGCTACACCAATGAAGCGCTGTTCCCGGTTCTGGGCTGTCTTATCGGCATCATGAAGGGCGCGACAGTCGGTGGAGCCGTCCCGGCGATCCTGTTCAATACGCCTGGGACTCCTGACGCTTTCCTGACGACATTGGATGGCTATCCGATGGCGCAGAAAGGGCAGGGGCGAAAGGCCATCCAGACGGCGCATTTCGCTTCCGTCATGGGCGACAATTTTTCCGATCTGGTGTTGTTCATCGCGGCTCCGATGATTGCAGTTGCTGTCGAGCGGGTGCTGGGATTGCCGGAAAAGTCGGCACTGATCATTCTGTCGCTCTGCTTCATGGCAGCCGTTGTCGGTGACGCTCCGATCAAGGGCCTGCTTGGCGGGCTGCTGGGCATGTTCGTCTCGTTGATCGGGTCGACAATGTCGGGCAACGGTCCCCGGCTTACATTCGGCGTGCCGGAGCTTGGCGCCGGCTTGCCGCTGACCTCCGCCATTCTCGGGGTGCTGGTCTTGTCGGAAGTGCTGGTCGCCGTGGAAGACATGCGCAACAGCCGCCTGAAGAATGCTCCCCCGCCGCAGCAGCCCGAGATGGGTCCGAAGCTCACATGGCGCGAGCGGGTCACCATGATGCCAGGCATTCTGCGTGGCGCTTGCATCGGCACGGCAATCGGTGCACTGCCGGGCATCGGTACCACCACAGCCGCCACCCTCAGTTACGATTGGGCCAAGCGCCGCTCCAAGACTCCGGAAGCCTTCGGCAAGGGCACACCAGATGGGGTTGTCGCCACGGAAGCGTCAAACTCGGCGGTTTCCGGTGCCAACCTGATCCCTGTGATGAGCCTCGGAATTCCAGGCAATTTCGCAGCGGTTTTCATCATTCTGGCCGTCGAGAGTATCGGCGACTTTGCCTTTGGTCCGCAGGTTTTTCGGTTCACGCCGATTACTGAAATTCCCGGCTTCGATACGATCATGAATCGCGATCTGGTCATGGCCTTTGGCCTGTTCACGATGATGGTCATGGCCAATTTCGTGAACTGGACGGCCGGTGGCATGTTGATGGGCTTGATGGGCCATCTGGTGCGCATCCCCAAGGATCTGATGATCCCCGTGATCCTGACCGTGTCCTTGACGGCTGCCTATGTTCAGGATGGCGGTTACCTGGGGCTTCTGACAGCCTGTGCCTTTGCGCTGATCGGCTATGCCTTGCGGCGCCTGAATATTTCCATCTTGCCCTTCGTGATCGGCTTTCTTCTCGCCCCGACCCTTGAAGGCTTGGTGCGTGGAGCCTTTACCGCCTCGGGCGGCGATCCGTACTTCTTGCTGAAATCGCCCATTGCACTCGTGATGCTGGCCGTATCGCTGTTCCTGCTGTTCCGGATGGTACGGCAGGCTCGAGAAAAAGGGACACTTTCATGACCTGCTTCACGACTCGCGCCTGATGCAGGCCTGTGCGATTGGCGGCTGTGCGTTTGATTCTGCAATGCCAACACTTGATGGCCGACGCGGCGATCAGCCGCCATTGTCGTTTTGCCGGTGTTTCTGAAGTGCAGCGTTTGCGGATGTCGGCGGGCAGAAAGTCGTCCTCAGGTCCTCTGGCTCAACAAGCTTACGTAGCGTTCACAATGACGCTTTCTGCAACGCCGTGTTGCTGTCGATTGTCTTGAGCGCCACATCCTGTTGTGGTCGAAAAAGCAAATTAAAACTTGACGGAAAATGGCTCCGTCCCCGCAGGTTTTTTTTACCCTGCCGAATTGCAGGGAAACCGGGGATAAGGCGTTTGGTAAATGATTCCTTCACAAGCGAGACACGCCCCATCTGTTGACTCATGCGCTGGCTGGCATACCCTATGTAGTGTTCAAGGTTCTCGAGAGTCGCAAATAGGCTCTGGGAGCTAAGAGGGAAGCCGGTCCGTTACGCGTCGTTGGTTTCACACTGATGACCGCATGTTTATTCCGGCGCTGCCCCCGCAACTGTAGTCGGCAAGCGTTTGGCCTGATGTGCCACTGAAACCAACTGATGTGCTCAGGCGGTTTTGGGAAGGTGGCTGGATGTGCCATGCCGAGAGCCAGGAGACCTGCCTTGAACAAAACGTCAATGGGCGGAGGGCCTATGCGGCGCAGAATGGTGTTTGCACGCCAGCCTGTCCGTTGGTCTTCCCCGTCCACTCTATTGAAAACCGGCAACTGATCTTCGGGGAATAATAAATCTCATGGCCGTCACCGTTTATTCCAAGCCTGCTTGCGTCCAATGTACAGCAACCACGCGCGCCCTCCAGCAACGTGGTATCCTGTTTGATGTCGTCGATCTGACAGAAGACGACGACGCAATGCAGCAGGTACAGGATCTTGGCTACCGTCAGGCCCCCGTCGTCATCGCTGGTGAAGAGCATTGGTCCGGCTTCCGTCCGGACAAGATCAGCATGCTCAGCTGAAGCCTTGGGCGTGCTTGTCTATTTTTCCAGCGCGTCCGGCAATACCCATCGTCTCGTGGAACGGCTCGCTCTCCCGGCCCATCGCATCCCGATCAAGGCGAGTGAGCCAATGCTGAAGGTTGAAGAGCCTTTTGTGTTGGTGACGCCAAGCTATTCGGATGGGGAAGGCCGGGGTGCTGTCCACAAGCAGGTTATCCGTTTTCTGAATGATGCGGACAACCGGGCTCAACTGCGGGGCGTGATCGCCTCGGGAAACAGGAACTTCGGTCAGTATTATGCATGGGCAGGGAAGGTGATCGCCTCCAAATGCCAGGTGCCGGTGCTCTACCGCTTTGAAATGGCGGGCACAGACACAGATGTCGACCGCATCCAACACGGGATGAAAGAATTTTGGAAACGGCAGTCCTAAACCGGCCCGCAGGCGCGGCGACCTACGATTATCACGCGCTCAATGCGATGCTGAACCTCTACGATGAGAAGGGGCAGATTCGTTTCGACGCCGACCGTGAGGCCGCTCGTCAGTATTTCCTGCAGCATGTGAACCAGAACACGGTTTTCTTTCATTCGCTGGAGGAGAAGCTCGGCTATCTGGTGCGCGAAGGCTACTATGAGCAGGACGTTCTGGAGCAGTATGATCCGGCGTTCATCCAGCAGATCTTTGCAGCCGCCTATGCGCGCAAGTTTCGCTTCCCGACGTTCCTGGGCGCTTTCAAATATTACACCAGCTACACGCTGAAAACCTTCGACGGTAAGCGCTACCTGGAGCGGTTTGAAGACCGTGTCGTGCTGGTGGCTCTGGCCCTGGCCGAAGGCAATGAAGACGTTGCCATGCAGCTGATGGATGAGATCATCGCAGGTCGCTTTCAGCCAGCAACGCCGACGTTCCTCAACGCCGGCAAAAAGCAGCGCGGTGAGCTGATTTCCTGTTTTCTTCTGCGCATCGAAGACAACATGGAGTCCATCGGACGCTCCATCAATTCCGCCTTGCAGCTGTCCAAGCGCGGCGGCGGTGTTGCCTTGCTGCTGTCCAACCTTCGTGAGGCCGGCGCTCCGATCAAGGGGATCGAGAACCAGTCGTCCGGTGTCATTCCGGTGATGAAGCTGCTTGAAGACAGCTTCTCCTACGCCAACCAGCTGGGCGCGCGTCAGGGGGCTGGCGCGGTCTATCTGAATGCTCACCACCCGGACATTCTGAAGTTCCTCGACACCAAGCGTGAAAACGCTGACGAGAAGATCCGCATCAAGACACTGTCTCTGGGCGTCGTCATCCCGGACGTGACCTTCGAATTGGCGAAGAAGAACGAGGACATGTACCTGTTCTCGCCACATGACGTGCAGAAGGTCTACGGCGTTCCGTTCTCGGAGATTTCCGTCTCTGAAAAATACCACGAGATGGTGGACGACAGCCGGATCGCCAAGAAGAAGATCAAGGCGCGTACGTTCTTCCAGATCATTGCGGAGATCCAGTTCGAGAGCGGCTATCCCTATATCCTGTTCGAAGACACAGCCAACCGGGCCAATCCGGTCGAAGGCCGGATCAACATGTCCAATCTGTGTTCGGAAATCCTGCAGGTCAACGAAGCGTCCGAGTTCAAGGACGATCTGTCATATGAGCATCTCGGCACCGATATCTCCTGTAACCTTGGCTCGCTGAACATTGCCAAGACGATGGACGGCGGCAACATCGGCTCCACCGTTGAAACGGCCGTGCGGGCGTTGACCTCCGTCTCCACACAGAGCGCCATCGACAGTGTTCCATCCGTGCGGCGGGGCAACGATGAAAGCCACGCCATCGGACTGGGCCAGATGAATCTGCACGGCTTTTTGGCCCGTGAACGCATTCACTATGGTTCTGAAGAAGGTGTCGATTTCACCAATCTCTACTTCTACACGGTGACCTATCATGCCGTTCGCGCATCCAACCTGATTGCGCGCGAACGTGGCGAGAGCTTCAAGGGCTTCGAAAAGTCGAAATATGCCGACGGCACCTATTTTGACAAATACACCGAGACCGATTGGGCGCCAGCGACTGAAACCGTAAAGGCGCTGTTTGAAAAGTTCGGCATTGCCATCCCGTCTCGCGAAGACTGGGAAGCGCTGAAGAAAGACGTCATGCAAAGCGGTTTGTATAACCGTAATTTGCAGGCGGTTCCGCCGACGGGCTCAATCAGCTACATCAACAATTCGACGTCTTCGATCCACCCGATCGTCTCCAAGATCGAGATCCGCAAGGAGGGCAAGCTGGGCCGCGTCTATTATCCGGCTGCCTACATGTCGAACGACAATCTTGAGTACTATCAGGATGCCTACGAGATCGGCCCGGAGAAGATCATCGACACCTATGCGGCGGCCACCCAGCATGTCGACCAAGGCCTGTCGTTGACCCTCTTCTTCAAGGACACGGCCACCACCCGTGACCTGAACAAGGCGCAGATCTATGCCTGGAAGAAGGGCATCAAGACCATCTATTACATTCGTCTGCGCCAGATGGCCCTTGAGGGGACCGAAGTGCAGGGCTGCGTATCCTGCTCGCTGTGAGGCCTGACATGACCATTCATCAACCAATCACTGCCGTGCCGCGCGCGGTCAACTGGAACCGCCTGCAGGACGACAAGGATCTGGAAATCTGGAACCGACTGACGGCCAACTTCTGGCTGCCGGAAAAAGTTCCGCTGTCGAACGACATCCAGAGCTGGGCGACGCTGACCGCGCAGGAACAGCAGTTGACGATCCGTGTCTTCACCGGTCTGACCCTGCTCGACACCATCCAGAACACCGTCGGGGCACCTGCCCTGATGCCGGATGCAATCACGCCGCATGAAGAAGCCGTGTTGACCAACATTGCCTTCATGGAAGCGGTGCATGCGCGCTCTTATTCTTCCGTGTTCTCGACGCTGTGTCAGACGGCTGATGTGGATGAAGCGTTCCGCTGGTCGTCGGAGGATCCGAACCTCCAGGCCAAGTCGCGTCTCATCCTGCAGGAATACAACGCGACTTCATCACCGCTGAAGAAGAAGATCGCCAGCGTGTTCCTGGAAAGCTTCCTGTTCTACTCCGGCTTCTATCTGCCGATGCATTGGTCCAGCCGTGCCAAGCTGACCAACACCGCTGATTTGATCCGCCTGATCATTCGCGATGAAGCGGTGCATGGCTATTACATCGGCTACAAGTTCCAGCGCGCGCAGGAAGCCCTGAGCGAAGCTGAACGCCAGGAGCTGAAGGATTTCGCCTTTGGTTTGATGTTCGATCTCTACGAGATCGAGTGCCACTACACCGAAAGCCTTTACGATGAGGTTGGCCTGACCGAGGACGTGAAGCACTTCCTCCATTACAACGCCAACAAGGCGCTGATGAACCTGGGCTACGAAGCCTTGTTCCCGGATGAGGCTTGTCAGGTGAACCCGGCGATTCTCGCAGCCCTGTCTCCAAACGCCGACGAGAATCACGACTTTTTCTCCGGATCCGGTTCCTCATACGTGATTGGCAAAGCCGTCGCGACCGAAGATGATGATTGGGATTTTTGATTAAACGCCAACATGTTAGATATTCAAAAGGCTCGAGGAATTCCTCGGGCCTTTTTTGATATTCGTCGCAAAAGGACGATCTATCGCATTGGCGCAGGCAAGCGGTCTGTGGATCCAGAAAATAAAGGTGAAAAGGGCCAGGAGGATGCGTAATGTCGCAAGTTGCAGGCGCAACCGCACCATGCCCTGAGGGGTTGCGCTGATTTTTAAAACCCGGATGCCGCATCTCCAGAGTGGTGACACGGAACCAGCTGCCCCGGCAGTGACGCGAAGAACAATAAATCCAGAGGATGTCATGAATCAGATTCCCAACTCTCTCGAAGCCCGGGACGTCGCCTTTCAACTTCATTCGTACACCGATGCCCGCAAGCATGAGGAAATGGGCCCGTTGGTGATTGAAAAGGGAGAGGGGATCTACGTCGAGGATAACTCCGGAAAGCGCTACATCGAGGCTATGGCTGGCCTCTGGAGCGTTGCGGTAGGCTTCGGCGAAAAGCGTCTGGTTGAAGCTGCCGCTCGCCAGATGGAAAAGCTGCCCTACTACCACACCTTTGCCCACCGGACCCACGGTCCGTCCGTTGAGCTGGCCGAAAAGCTGGTGAACATGGCGCCGGTTCCGATGTCGAAGGCGTATTTCACCAACTCCGGTTCGGAAGCCAATGACACGGCGATCAAGCTGATCTGGTATCGCTCCAATGCCATGGGCAAGCCGGACAAGAAGAAGATCATCTCGCGTGTTCGTGGCTATCACGGCGTTACGATTGCCTCCGCCAGCCTGACTGGTCTGGTGAACAATCACCGTTCCTTCGATCTGCCGATCGCCAACATTCTGCATACCTCCAGCCCGCATTACCGCACCATGAAGAAGGACGGAGAGACGGAAGTCGACTTCGCCAAGCGCTGTGCAACGGAGCTTGAAGATCTGATCCTGGCTGAAGGCCCGGACACGATTGCTGCCTTCTTCGGCGAGCCGGTCATCGGGGCCGGTGGTGTCGTTCTGCCGCCGGAAGGTTATTGGGAGCAGATCCAGCCGATCCTGAAGAAGTACGATATTCTGTTCGTTGCCGATGAAGTGATCTGCGGCTTTGGCAGGACTGGCAACATGTTCGGCACAGAGACCTACAACCTGCAGCCGGACATCATGACCCTGTCCAAGCAGCTGTCGTCGTCCTATCTGCCGATTTCCGCGCTTCTCGTTAACGAGAAGGTCTACGGCCCGGTCGCGGATGAAAGCAACAAGATCGGCACCTTCGGCCATGGCTACACCGCGTCCGGGCACCCGGTCGCCGCAGCTGTTGCGCTGGAAAACCTGAAGATCATCGAGGAACGCGATCTCGTCGGTCATGTTCGCGACATCAGTCCGACATTCCTGAAGCGCCTGAACAGCCTGCAGGAGCATCCACTGGTCATTGAAGCTCGCGGCATCGGCCTTATCGGGGCCGTCGAACTGGCGCATGAAAGCGTCAAGGACACCCCGGGCGTTCTCGGCGGCAAGGTCAATGCCTCCTATCTCGAAAAGGGTCTGATCTCCCGTGCACTGGGCGACACAATGGCTTTCTGTCCGCCGTTGATCATGAGCGAGACACAGGTCAACGACATGTTCGATATCGCCGAAGCCGGTATCAACGAGGTTGCCAAGGGGCTCTGAGTTGACTTCAGTCATCGGAACCATCAGCGGCACATCCGCTGATGGTATTGATCTGGCAGAACTTGAAACGGATGGCCGCACGGTCGTCCGTTTTGGTCCATCTGCGACACTGCCCTATTCCTATGAAACTCGGGCAGCCGTTCTCTCCGCGATCGAGACGGGGCCCTCCGATCGCAGCAGCTGGCCCGAGGTGTCCCGGCTGGTCACCCGCGATCATGCGGCGGCCATCCGCCAGTTTGTGGACGCGCATGACCTGGAACCCGAGTTGGCAGTGTTTCATGGTCAGACCGTCTGGCATGACCCGAAGGCCGGCGAGACCGTGCAACTGGGCAGGTCTCAGGATCTGGCGGATACGCTCGGCATAGATGTTGTCGGCGACTTGCGCCTTGCGGACATGCTGGAAGGCGGCGAGGGGGCTCCTCTAGTGCCTGTCTATCATCAGGCACTCGCCAACGAACTTCCCCAGCCGCTGTGTTTCCTGAACATCGGCGGTGTCTCTAATCTAACCTACATCGATGGCTCATCCGTCCTGGCCTTCGATATCGGTCCGGGAAATGCGTTGCTCGACGACTGGGTTCGGTCCCATCAGGCCGGAGACTTCGATCCATCCGGACAAATCTCTGCCAAGGGCTCCACCGATGCAGATTGGGTGTCTGCAGCACTGGCAAATCCGTTTTTTGCGCGGCCTGGCCCCAAGTCACTCGATCGAAACAGTTTTTCAAACACCAAACTCAACCCCGGCACGGCGCTGGAGGATGGAGCGGCGACTCTGGTTGAGTTCACGGCGGCTGCGATTGCACAGTCTGAGACGTTCTGTCCGGCGCCGCCTGTTGCCTGGCTTGTCTGTGGCGGTGGACGTCATAACGAGACTTTGATGAAGGTGCTCGCCGAAAAGATGCAGGGCAGCGTCGTACCGGTTGAGCAACATGGTTTTGATGGGGACGCGCTGGAAGCGCAGGCAATGGCGTTCCTCGGCGCCCGGTTGCTGGCCGGATTGCCCACCAGCTATCCGGAAACGACCGGTGCGCAGCGTCCTGTTGTTGGGGGGCGTCTGTTTACTGCTCGGCGTTAAAGTCGGCTTTTTGCCCCATCTCACCGCATTGCAACGGTTGGTTTCAAGGTGTGGGAATATGCAGAGCTGCCAAGCTGGCAAAAATCAGCTATGACCTTGAACCATGAACGGATCTGAAATCTACCGCAGGCTGATCAGCCTGATCGAAGAACGTGTGCTGAAGCCTGGGGATCGTCTGCGGGAAGCGGATCTGGCCAAGGAATTCAGCGTGTCGCGAACGCCCATTCGCGAAGGCCTCAAGCGGCTGGAAGCGCAGGGGCTTGCCGTCCACGAGCCCAACCGTGGCATGGTCATCCCTACCCTGGACCATTCGCAGGTCAATGAAGTCTATTTCATGCGTGAGGTTCTGGAAGGAACCGCCGCCGCACTGGCTGCCAAACATGCCTCCGAGCCGGAGATCGAGATCCTGCAGGATCTGGTGGCCGCGGATCGTCAGCGCATCACCGACAAGGAAGAGCTCGTCAGGTCCAACCGCGAGTTCCACCGTCGGCTTTGTCTGGCATCGCATAACCGTTATCTGGTCGACCAGATTGAGCACCTGCGTTTGTCGTTGATCCTCATGGCCGGGACCACGCTGGACACTCCTGAACGTCGGGAAACTGCAGTCGAGGAGCATGCCGCGATTGTCGATGCGATCGAAGCGGGCGACAGCGATCGGGCCGAAGCCGCCGCACGCCGGCATATCGGGGCAGCTCACAAGACCCGGCTTCAACAGATCTAGGTGTGCAGGACGAGGTGTCTCAGCCGGCGAATCCCGCCATCCGGTAAGATTGCACCAGACACGTGAGTGCCCCTGCGAAGAGTACAATGAAGGTGAGCACCATCCCGACGCTGCGCAGGAAAAGCGATTCCGGTTCGCGGCTGACACCATAGGCATGTGCCAATCGGCCCAGCAGAAGCGCAACGCCTAGGGCGTGGATGATCCACTTCGGCGTTAACATCAGTTCCGCACCGACCATGAGCAGCAGTGCGAACGGCACATATTCCGCGAAATTGCCGTGAACCCGCTGACGGCGCAAAAGCTGCGGGTTGCCCTTGTCACCGAGACTGATCCAAAGGTCCCGTCGAAGCAGGATGACCCGAATGCTCAACACGATGAAAAGCAGAGCCAGCAGGGCGGTGTAAATCGGGGTGACGATCAGATCCATGCCTGTGTCCTCTACCGGTCAACACGCGACGATGTTGACGGCAAGACCACCTTGTGAGGTTTCCTTGTACTGGTCGGACATGTCGAGCCCGGTCTGGCGCATGGTTTCGATGCAGCCGTCCAGCGGAACGAAATGCGAGCCATCGCCGCGCAGGGCCAGAGAGCAGGCCGTGACCGCCTTGACGGCACCAACCGCGTTGCGCTCGATACAGGGAACCTGAACCAGTCCGGCAATCGGATCGCAGGTCATGCCCAGATGATGCTCAAGTGCAATCTCTGCTGCATTTTCCACCTGCTCATTGCTGCCACCAAGGGCGGCGCAGAGACCGGCCGCTGCCATGGCCGAGGCGGAGCCAACTTCACCCTGACAGCCCACTTCTGCACCGGAGATCGAGGCATTGGCCTTGATGATCCCTCCGATGGCAGAGGCTGTCAGTAGAAAGGTGCGTATCCCCTCGTTGGAAGCATTGGGGCAATGGTCGAGATAATATCGGGTGACGGCGGGAATGACCCCTGCAGCTCCATTCGTCGGGGCGGTGACCACCCGGCCGCCGGCAGCATTTTCTTCATTGACGGCCATGGCATAGACACCAAGCCAGTCCATCACGGTGTGCTCGAACGGAGGTTTTGACCGGCCTTCGCTCAAAAGCTGTTGATAGATGTCAGCGGCACGGCGCTTGACCTTCAGCCCGCCAGGCAGGGTGCCGGAGGAGGAAATACCGCGGTTGATACAGGCATCCATCGCCCCCCAGACCTTGTCGATGCCCCCAAGAACCTCCTCTTTGGAGGTTGCGGCACTCTCATTGGCCAGCTTCATGTCGGCGATTGACAAGCCGCTGGTCTTGCCCATGGTCAGCATCTCGGCCGCCGAGGCAAAGGGATAGGGCACGGGCTGGTCGGCCAGGTCATCCACCGCATTACGGGTCTTGCGATGTTCGGCTTCTGTTACAACGAAGCCGCCGCCGATGGAGAAATAGACCATCTCGTCGATGACCTTGCCCTCAGAATCCAGCAGCTCGCAGGTCATGCCATTGGCATGGATTGCCAAAGGCGGGCCGTAGTCGAAGACCACGTCATGGGCGGGATCGAAGGCAAGGGAAGGAAGCCCCTCCGGCTGTAAGATCTTGTCCGCAGCAAGGCGTTCCAGCATGCCCGGCACTTGATCCGGATCGAGCGTGGCAGGCGAGGCGCCCATCAGCCCGAGGCAGACCGCGTGATCCGTGGCATGGCCCTTGCCGGTAAAGGCAAGGGAGCCATGCAGGGTCACGCGAAGTCTAGGAGTTTGCAGCTGGTCGAGCCCCGGCATGTTTCTCAGGCGATCAAGGTAGCGTGTGACGGCCACCATCGGGCCAACCGTATGCGAGCTGGAAGGCCCAATGCCAATTTTGAAGATGTCGAAGACGCTGATGAACATGGACCAAAAGCCTGTGACGGTGTGAGCGTGCTCTGATTATCAGATCATCATGCCGTTAATTCGCTCTTCCGTCACCCCGATTTCCCGGAGCTGTCTGGATATTCGCTCGAAATCGCAAGCTGGGACTATAGGCTGCCTGGCTACGGTGCGGACCGGTTGGCGCAGCCTGAAGGTTTGCAGGTGCGTCCTGGACTGAGGAGGGAGGTGTTATTTGGTCAGGATAAGTTTGCCGAGTTTGGTGATCGACAATCGATAGACCTCGGAGTTGTGTTGGATTTTCAGTTCCCGCTGTCCCTTGAACAGAGCCTTGGTATCGAGGACGAGGTCATGGCTGTCCTGATAGCTGGGTTGCGGACGGCTGAGACCGGAGATCGACAGTTTGTCACGACGGACCTTGGTGGAATGCATCGGCGGTTCTTCCTCGCTGAGCGGCCAGATTTAGAGCTTTTAAAAACTTGAGCCAAATACTCAAGAAAATTTCTTGACACAAATACTCAAGTTTAAGTATCAAGGCAATGCCTGATTTGAAACGGCTGGGAATCGCGTCCTTCTGGTTCGTTTCAATTCAGGTCTGGCAACACGCTAGTTTGTCCGGCAAGCCAACCGTCCTCTCCTCTCCCTCAACGGTGAGCCAGCCAGATAAACCAGCCTGCCATCGAAACCGAACGGGGGCTCAATCGCGTCCTGTAGCTCCTTGTTCTGGTGACCGAACAAGAAAAAACCCGCCTCACTGAGGCGGGTTTTTTTGTTCAAGTCCGGGTCTGAAATGAGGCTGGATAAGCGCGCGAGAGTTCGCGCTGCACCCACCGCGCCTGACGGGGCGGGTCACCTCAAACGACCGGGCGTCCAGAGTCAGCTGGCGCGGGCGACGGGCTTTTGCGGGATCAGATCGATCTTCAGCAGGCTGCGCATTCCCTGGCGATCTTCGGAGAGGTCACCGATTGTCTTGGTATCAAGAACATCCAGGAAGGCTTCAAGTGCTTCATGCAGCAGGCCGTTGAAGCCGCAGGACATGATCAGCGGGCAGTCGGTCTTTCCCGAATCGAAGCATTCCGCCAGCAGGAAGCTTTCTTCCGCTGCACGAACCACTTCACCGACCGTGATGGATTCAGCCGGACGTGCCAGCATGACACCACCGTTTCGTCCACGGATCGTTCGGATCAGGTTCGAGTCGACCAGAACCTTCATGATCTTGAAGAGATGGGTTTCGGACATGTCGAAGCTGGCGGCGATGTCAGCCACCTTGCTTGGACGCTCGGGGTTCGCAGCACAGTACATCAGCGCGCGAACCGCATAATTGGTTTGTTGTGTCAGGCGCATAGGTTAGATATGCGATCTCGTTCCATATCCGTCAACGATAATATTTGAGTTCAAACCTCGACTTTTAACGAGTTTGGCTCAACTCCCTGAAAATCCTTGTTTAAAAAAATTCTAAAGTTGCGTCGTTTCAGGTCCCCTTTGGAGAGTTGGCGCGGACTTTCGCAGGGGTCAGCCTAGGTCAGGCAGGTTGTCCTTCAGGAAGATGTCGATGCGAATACGCTCCTGTCCTTCAACAATTGGAGCTCCATCGCACAAGGATTTCAGCACACGGATCGCGCTGCGGACTTCGTGACCCGGATCCTGAGCGATGACGGCGTCGATGATGCCGGTTTCCAATGCCTGTCGGGTCTGGGACGTCAGCTCATGGGCAACGAAAGCGATTGGCCTGACCTCAGCCACCTCCTGCAAACCATCGATAAGCCCCTGGTTGCCCGCACCCATGTTGTAGAGCCCGATCAGATCTGGGTGATCGTTCAATAGCTGCTTCAGCATTGCGGCATTGCGGGTGGAATCGTCACGCCCCTCCTGAACAGGCAAAAGCGTCAGGTCGGGGAACTCCTCACGCAGAATGCGGGTGCATCCGGCATAACGCTCGGCATGATCCCGCAGTCCCAGCGACCCGGCCAAGAAGGCGACCTTGCCCCGATGTCCCGTGAGGAAGCGTCCTAGCAGGCGACCTGCAACGCGGCCGGCTGCATCATTGTTGATGCCGATGAAGTGCTGGCGGGCCGAGGCGGGGTGGTCGGAGATCAGCGTGACCACATGCACGCCGCGCTCCTGCAACCGGTCGACAGCTGCGCGCACCTCGGGAAAAGCTGGTGCAACAACGGCGACCCCATCGCAAGACGACTTGTCAAGAATGGCGAGCGTGCCGGTGACTGCGTGGGCGTCAAAGGCGTCGATCGGGATAATCTCGATCAGGATGCGTTCCTGGGTCAGTGCGGCGGCGCGATCCTCCACCTCACGCACCAGATCCTGCATGAAGCCGTTGGAGCTGTTGGGCAGCAGAAACTTCAGGCGGTAGGTTCGGCGCTTCGCCAGATTGGCAGCATGCACATCCGGAATGTAGTTCAAGGTCCGAACCGCAGCTTGAACCTTCTCGATTGTTATCTGGCGCACACCCGGACGGTTGTTCAAGACCCGGTCGACGGTTGCAAGGCTGACCCCGGCCTTGGCGGCAACATCGTGAATGGTGATTCGGCGCATTTTCGTCCTCGTGGCAGATCCGGGAGTATAGCCAGGAAAGCCGAGACGTCATCCCGAACCCAGAAGGCGTTGGGTAGCCTGGGGAGCTGGGAGCCGTGAGGCAGCGAGATCCTGCTCGACCGCGTGCTCAGCTGGCTAGTAGCGCGCGTCCAGCAGCGTGGCCGGAAGCCCAGGCCCACTGGAAGTTGAAGCCGCCGAGATGGCCGGTCACATCCACCACTTCGCCAATGAAATGGAGGCCGGGCACCCTTACAGCTTCGAAGCTTTTCGACGAGAGCTCACCGGTGTCGACGCCGCCCAAAGTCACCTCGGCGGTGCGGTAGCCTTCGGTTCCAACCGGCGTGAGGCGCCAGCCGTTGATCTGGTCTGCTGTCCGGGTCAGCACCTTGTTGGACATGTCCGCCAACTTGCCCTTCAGGTCAAATTCGCGCGTCAGCTCGTCGCCCAGTCGGGCAGGGAACATCCGTGTAACGGCAGTTCTCAATTCCTGCTTCGGATTCGTCTGTCGGGCCTCGGAGAGCTTATCGAAGACTGCGATGTCCGGTGCCATGTTGACCGAGATCGGCTTGCCCTCTTCCCAGAAAGAAGAGATTTGCAGGATCGACGGCCCCGAGAGACCGCGATGGGTGAAGAGTAGCCCTTCGCGGAAACGCGTCTTGCCAAAGCTGACTTCTGCATCAATCGATACGCCGGCCAATCGCTTGCACATCTCCTTGTGGGCATCGGAAAACGTCAGCGGTACCAGGGCCGGTCTTGTCGGTACCACCGAGAGGCCGAATTTCCGAGCAATCTCATAGCCGAACCCGGTTGCGCCCATCTTGGGGATCGACGGGCCACCGGTAGCAATCACCACAGCTCGGGCGCGCATGGGCCCGCGACTGGTTTCCAGACGAAACTGATTATCGGGCGTGGTAATATCGTCGACTGAGGTTTCCAGTAGCAGTTTACCCCCTGCGTCCCTCAGTTCATTCAGCAGCATGTCGATGATGTTTTGAGCGCTGTCGTCGCAAAACAGCTGGCCGAGCGTCTTCTCGTGCCAGGCAATCCGATACTTTTCGACGAGTTGCAGGAAATCGTGCTGGGTGTAGCGCTTAAGAGCCGAAATGCAGAAGCGGGGATTTTGCGAAAGGTAGTTTGCCGGGCTGCAATGCAGATTGGTGAAATTGCACCGTCCACCGCCGGAAATGCGGATTTTCTCGGCTGGACGTTTTGCATGGTCCAGAACATGGACGCCAAGCCCGCGTTTTCCCGCTTCGATGGCGCACATGAAGCCGGCGGCGCCCCCACCTACAACGATGACATCAGTTTCCAACATAGCGGCTGCTGTAGCCTGCCGAGGCTCAAATCACAAGTAAAGCGAAAGAGAAGCGATTTGACATTTTGTTCCAGTTCTTTGACATTATACGAAGAGAAGGGGCTTCATATGGTGGATAAGACTGATGCGGGTGGGTTGATCCTTTCTTCGGTGATTCTGCGTTTGCGTGGACAACTGGCCGAGGCAGGGCTGGATTGGCGGGCGATCGAGCGCGCGTTCAAACTGGATCCGGATCAGGCCCATCAGGGCGAACAGTTTGTTCCGCTGGCGAATTTTGCGGGCTATCTCTATGAGACGGCGAATGTTCTCAATGATGAAGCCTATGGACTGAAACTGGGCCACGGAGCACCAATCGGCATTGCGTCCGTCTATGATTACGTCAGCCTGGCTGCACCGTCTTTCAATGAGGCCTTTGACAACTGGCTGCGCTATCAAAGCATTATTTCCAGCTCGATCATTGTGACCCGTTCGCAGGAGAACGGTCGTGCCTACCTCAATTGGGAGTTCCCAGAGACAGTCGGTCCGCAGGCTCAGATTTGCGGGATGACATTGGGCTTCGCAAGCAGTCGCATTCGCCGGATGGCTGGAGACAGGAAGGTTGAGCTCTTTGTAGACATGCCCTGCAAGCAACCGGACGACATGACCGACCACACCAGCATTCTTGGTCCGAACGTCCGCTTTTCCAGGCCCCACTTGCGGCTTGGCGTTCCTGTCGAAATTCTCGAGTGGAAGCCGGTTGACAGTGAAAGCAACCTACTGACCATCATCGAAAAGTCGGCTCTTCACATTCTACAGGCCCAGCACAGTCGCGGGGATGTGATTTTCCGGATTTCAAGCGAGATCAGTGAATGCCTGAAGCAGGGTGAAGCCAGCTTGATGACGGTTGCCGGACGTCTGGGCATGTCACGGCGTGGCCTTCAACGGCAATTGGAGCATTCCAACACCACCTTCCGAGCTTTGCTGGATGATGTGCGTCACTCTCTCGCTTTGCGCTATCTGAAGGAAAGCGACCTGTCGCTGTCAGAGATCGCCTATCGGCTGGGTTACTCAGAATTGAGTGCGTTCTCCAGAGCGGCGAAAGGTTGGTTCGGGGTACCTCCGCTGCAGATGCGTCACCGCGCATTCAAAGGCAAAAAACGCAAGTCTGCCGTGTCGCCGCCCCCGGAAGATTTGGCCGTCGGCGCTGTCGTTGTAGATCCTGCGCCCGAAAAAGGGCCGGACGTATCCGGCCCTCTTGGAAAAGTGCACTAGGTGAAAAGCCTTGAACGCGGCTTTCCTTAAAACGCAGCTTCGACGTCGCCCATCTCCACATAAACGCTTTTCACCTGAGAGTAGTGCTCCAGGGCTGCGTGGCCGTTTTCGCGACCGATCCCGGACGACTTGTGGCCCCCAAATGGCATTTCGATCGGCGTGAGATTGTAGGTATTGATCCAGCAGGTGCCGGCTTCCAGTCCTGCTGCAACACGGTGCCCCCGCTGCAGGTCCCTGGTGAATACGCCGGCTGCAAGGCCGAAGTCCGTGTCGTTTGCACGGGCTAGAACCTCTTCTTCCGTGTCGAAATCCAGAACGCACATCACTGGCCCGAAGATTTCCTCACGGGCGATGCGCATGTCGTCCTTCACCTCGGCAAAGACTGTTGGCTCAACGAAATATCCGTCAGGCAGCGCGGCCACTGATGTGGGGTTGCCGCCGAAGACCAGGCGAGCGCCTTCTTCCTGGCCAAGTGCCATGTAGCCCAGAACCTTTTCCAGCTGCGGTTCGGACACCAGAGGGCCAACGTTGACGCTCTCGTCCATGGGGTCGCCGATGATAGAGCCGGCTTCGGTGCGCTCTTTCAGGCGCTCCAGGAATGCATCCTTGATGCCTTTCTGGACGAAGACGCGGGTGCCGTTGGAGCAGATCTGGCCGGTTGAATAAAAATTCGCGTTGATCGCAGCGGAAACCGCGTTCTCGACGTTTGCATCGTTGAAAATGATCAGTGGCGACTTGCCACCCAGCTCCAGTGTCACCTTCTTCAAGTGTTCGCCTGCAAGGGCGGCGACGCGCTTGCCGGTCGGCACGGAACCCGTCAGCGAGACCTTTGCCGTCAGCGGATGGGCCGTCAGGCCTGCGCCGACCGGACCGTTGCCCTGCAGGACGTCGAAGACCCCATCGGGCAGGCCGGCCTCTGTGAAGATTTCGGCCAGCTTCAGCGCACTCAAGGGCGTGACTTCCGACGGCTTGAACACCATGGCGTTGCCACAGGCCAAGGCAGGAGCCGCTTTCCAGCAGGCGATCTGGATCGGGTAGTTCCACGCGCCGATCCCGACGCAA
Organism: Roseibium limicola; assembly: GCF_017313085.1. Taxonomy (GTDB): domain Bacteria; phylum Pseudomonadota; class Alphaproteobacteria; order Rhizobiales; family Stappiaceae; genus Roseibium; species Roseibium limicola. Next base: position 239,888 of record NZ_JAFLNF010000004.1, read on the forward strand.
ACGCCAAGCGCTTCCCGGCGAGTGTAGGCAAAGGTCCCGCCGCCCAGGTCGATGTGTTCGCCGGTGACAGAGGCAGCAATGCCCCCGAAATATTCAAGGCAGTCGGCACCCGAGGCCGCATCGGCGATCAATGTTTCCTGCAGCGGTTTGCCAGTGTCGAGAGTTTCCAGTTCCGAAAGTTCGCGGTTGCGCTCGCGCAGGAGGGCGGCTGCGCGCTGCAGCACCCGACCACGCTCGACCGGCGCCATGGCAGCCCAGATTTTCTGGCCTTTGCTGGCGGCCTGCATGGTCTCGTCGATGAGCTCGACGCTGGCGATATGCAGCTCAGCGATCGTTTCACCAGTCGCCGGGTAGATCGAGGTGAAGACGGCACCTTCCGCGTTCTCACGGTATTGGCCGTTGATGTAGTGGGAGGCAGTGGGCTGTGCGCGCATGAGGGGCCTCTGGAGTTTGAGTGAATTCGACAGATGATATCAGCGTTGGCTTGATTGCCAGTCCGGGTGGATCCACGGCTCCTGGTTCGATGCCGCAAGGGGAGGCTTTTCCAGAATGTGATCGGCGGCTTTTTCCCCGACCATGATCGACGGGCCGTTGAGGTTGCCGTTGGTGATCTGCGGGAAGATCGAGCTGTCGGCAACCCGCAGGCCATCGACACCAATGACCCTGCATTCCGGGTCGACAACGGCCATTGGGTCGCTGGCATCGCCCATTCGGCAGGTGCCACAAGGATGGTAGGCGCTCTCGACGTGCTCCGAAATAAAGGCGTTGAGATCTTCATCGGATTGAACATCAACGCCCGGTTGGATTTCCTTGCCGCGATATTCGTCGAAGGCGGACTGGCCGAAAATCTCGCGGGTCAGGCGGATGGCGGTGCGGAAGTCGGCCCAGTCCTCGTCCTGCGACATGTAGTTGAAGAGAATGGACGGCGCCGCCTTTGGATCCGGGGACGTCAGTTTGATCCGGCCGCGTGACCTGGAGCGCATTGGCCCGACGTGGGCCTGAAAACCGTGGCCTTCGGCGGCTGCCTGTCCGTCATAGCGGACCGCGAAAGGTAGGAAATGATATTGGATGTCCGGATATTCGATCCCGGCCTTGGAACGGATAAAGGCACAAGCTTCGAAGTGATTGGAGGCACCCAGCCCTTTGCCTTGCAACAGCCATTGCAGCCCGATGAAAGCCTTGGAGATCGGGTTCCAGTGCTTGTAGAGCGTGATCGGCTTGGAACAGGCCTGCTGGATGTAGAGTTCCAGGTGGTCCTGCAGGTTCGCACCAACGCCTGGACGATCCGCAATCACCTCAATTCCCAAGGCCCCGAGGTCCTTGGCAGAGCCGATGCCGGACTGCAACAGCAGCTTGGGCGAATTGATCGAGGAGGCAGCAAGGATGACCTCCTTTCCAGCAAGCACGTCCTGTGTTCGGCCTGACGCCTCGTAGCGAACCCCTGTCGCGCGACGTTCCTCAAACAGCACCCTCTCGACCAGGGCGCCCTTGATGAGCGTCAGGTTGGGGCGCTTCAAGGCAGGCTTGAGATAGGCGTTGGCGGCCGACCAGCGCTTGCCCTTGTGGACGGTCATCTCCATGTCGGCGAAGCCTTCCTGGCGCTCGCCGTTATAGTCCGGCGTCACAGCGTAGCCGGCTTCTTCACCGGCCTTTTTGAAGGCCGCGTAAAGCGGGTTCCACTTGGTGCCGCGCTGCACATGCAGAGGCCCGGATGTTCCGCGCCAGCCAGCCTGTCCGCCATGGGATGTTTCTTGCCGTTGGAAGTAGGGCAGCACATTGCGATAGCCCCAACCGTGGGCGCCCATCTCTTCCCAGGTGTCGAAGTCCTTGGCGTGTCCACGCACATAGACCATCCCGTTGATGGATGAGGATCCGCCGATGACCTTGCCGCGCGGGGTCGCCAGCCGCCGCCCGTTCAAATGTGGTTCCGGTTCGCTCTGGTATCCCCAGTCGTAGCGACTCATGTTCATCGGATACGACAGGGCCGCCGGCATCTGAATGAACGGTCCGGCATCCGTGCCGCCAAACTCCAGCAAGAGAACCGAGTTGGACGGATCTTCTGTGAGGCGCGAAGCAAGGGCGCAACCGGCACTGCCGGCGCCTACGATGATGTAATCATATGTGACTGACATGGGGCTTTCGATACCTTGGGGCTTCTATCGGCTGGTTATTTGAAGGTGCTCTTGTGCGGGAGCCGCAGCGCTGGTCTGGTAGAAGGCAATTTGCGCCTCGACGAATTGTTCAACCATCTCAATCGCCGAAGAGCGGTTGGCCGGGCCGTCACGCAGAGCATGGCGGATCCACACGCCATCGATCATCGAGGCGGTGCCTTCCGCAACGTGGCGTGCATCCTTCGGGCTCATGAACGTTTTCAGGTTGAAGGCCAGGTTCGAGGCCAGCCGCGCGGCATAAATCTGTAGAAGACGGCGGTTTCCGTCGTGGTTGCGGGCTTGAATGTAGAAAGCCAGCCAGGCGGCAATCGTCGCGTCACGGAACTGCTCGGGTGAAAAGTTGCCTGCGATAATCGCGCTGAGCCGGGCGCGCGGTGTATCGGCGTTGCGCAGCTCGCAGCGGATGCTGTCCTGCAGATCCTTCAGCATATGGCGCATGGTTGCAGCTAGAAGCTGGTCCTTGCTGCCAAAATAATGCAGGGCCAATCCGCTGGAGACACCAGCCCGTTTGGCGATCTGTGCCAGCGTCACATCGAAAAATCCACGATCGTGGATGGCCTCGATCGTTGCAGCGATCAGGCTTTTTCGGCGTTCAGCTTCCATTCCGATACGTGGCACCGGCATCTCCTTATTCGCGCCAAAGGTATTTTTGATTGAACAGTCAATCAATAAAAAACTTGAAACTGCGGCATTAAGATGGTTGCCTACAGACGCTTTTGCAGAAAAGCAAGCAGAGTAACGGAGCAATGCGACGGCAACGCTGGCGCAAAATGAACGTGAGTGTCTTCAACAGGAATGTCGGGGATGCGTGGACGTCAGCTGATGACCATCTGCTTGCGTCTTGCCGTAACCTACGCATAGTTACGGTCTAATCAGAACGGAGGCTTTTGAATGAACCACTTTGTGAAAATGTCTGGCGGTGTTGCGCTGGCTGTCGCCCTGACGAGCGGAACTGCACTCGCGGATGTTTCCGAGGCCTGCAAGACTGTTCGGTTCTCCGATGTCGGCTGGACGGATATCACCGCCACCACAGCGGCGACTTCTGTCGTGCTCGGTGCGCTCGGATATGAGCCGGAAACCAAGATCCTGTCTGTTCCTGTCACCTACGCGTCGCTGAAGAACAAGGACATTGATGTGTTCCTCGGCAACTGGATGCCGACGATGGAAGGCGACATCGCCAAGTTCCGTGAGGATGGCAGCGTCGAAACCGTTCGCGCCAATCTGAAAGGGGCGAAATACACGCTGGCTGTTCCGGCTTACACCTATGAAAAGGGTCTGAAGAGCTTTGCTGACATTGCCAAGTTTTCCGACGATCTTGATGGCAAGATCTACGGCATCGAGCCGGGCAACGACGGCAACCGCCTGATCCTCGACATGATCGAAGGCAACGCTTTCGACCTGAAGGATTTCGATGTGGTCGAATCCTCCGAGCAGGGCATGCTGGCGCAGGTCGCACGGGCTGAGAAGCGCAACCAGGATGTTGTCTTCCTCGGTTGGGCGCCGCACCCGATGAACGCCAACTTCGAACTCAAGTATCTTGAAGGTGGTGATGACTTCTTCGGTCCAGATTACGGCGGAGCGACTGTCTACACCAACGTTCGCGCCGGCTACACGCAAGAATGCCCGAATGTCGGAAAGCTCCTGAACAATCTCGAATTCTCCCTCAAGATGGAGAATGAGATCATGGGCGCGATCCTCAACGATGGCACTGAGCCGGAAGCGGCAGCTGAAGCATGGCTGAAGGCCAATCCATCGGCAGCCGAGGCCTGGCTTGACGGCGTGACCAGCATTGATGGTGGCGCTGGCTACGACGTCGTGAAGACAAAACTGGGCCTATAAGGTTCGGTTGCCAGACCGCTAGACAGTCTGGCCAAGACGTTCGGCAGGACCTGGGTTCAGGTTCTGCCGAATTAGGTTTCAGGGCTTCATGGGGCTGCCCTGCTGGAAATGCAGAACGATGAAATTGGAGTAGCGGGTTTGGAGTGGCTGACGAGGAACAAGCTGCCGGTAGGCGATGTCGCCGAGAGCATTGTCGACTGGCTGACGGAGAACGCCTATTGGGTGTTCGATGCGATTGCCGACGTGCTGAAGAGCGTCATTGAAGGGATCCTCTGGCTGCTGCTGGCCCCGCATCCACTCATCGTCGTTGCTGTCATTGTGGCGCTTGCGGTGATCGTCAAACGCAATATCGCCTTTGCGGCATTTGTCGCCGTCTCCCTGCTCTTCATCATCAATCAGGGCTATTGGTCCGAAACCATGGAGACCCTGGCGCTGGTTGCAGCTGCGTCCTTTGTCTGTGTGATCATTGGTGTTCCAATCGGTGTCATGGCCGCGCATCGACCGAGGGTCTATGTGGTGATGCGACCTGTTCTCGACATGATGCAGACCATCCCGACCTTCGTGTATCTGATCCCGGCGTTGATCCTGTTCGGGCTCGGCATGGTGCCGGGGCTGGTGGCAACGGTGATTTTTGCCGTGCCTGCGCCTATTCGCCTGACGCAGCTCGGTGTTTCGTCCACACCATCCCACCTATTGGAAGCCGGACACGCCTTCGGCGCAACGAAATCGCAGCTGCTGTGGAAGATCGAACTGCCGTACGCGCTGCCCCAGATCATGGCGGGTCTGACGCAGACCATCATGCTGTCGCTCTCCATGGTGGTCATTGCCGGGATGGTTGGAGCGCCGGGACTCGGTGCAGAGATCGTCCGCGCGCTGGGCCGGGCGGACATCGCCAAGGGCTTCGAAGTTGGCGTGGCAATTGTTCTGATTGCGATCATTCTGGACCGCTTCTTTCAGCAGCAGGAAACGAATGGGGACCGCAAATGACCGATCAACCGATGATCAAATTTCGTGAGGTCGACATCGTCTTCGGCGACAAGCCGCAGTCTGCCTTGCCAATGATCGACCAACACAAGACCCGTGAAGAAATTCAGGCCGAGGTTGGACAGACCCTGGGTGTCGCCGGGGCCAGCCTCGATGTCAAGGCAGGTGAAGTTCTCGTGCTGATGGGTCTGTCAGGCTCGGGCAAGTCGACGCTTTTGCGCGCTGTGAACGGCCTCAATCCGGTTATTCGCGGCGACGTGGAAGTCGCGATGAATGGTTCCTACGTCAATCCGGCCAAATGCACGGCTGAAGAATTGAAAGAGCTGCGCCGCCGTCAGGTTGCCATGGTGTTCCAGCAATTTGCGCTGCTGCCATGGCGCACGGTCGAAGACAATGTGGCTTTCGGCCTTGAGCTGGCCGGCGTGCCGAAGTCCAAGCGCATGGAAAAAGTGAAAGAGCAGCTTGAGCTGGTCGGCCTCGACGGTTGGGGCGAAAAATACGTTCATGAACTGTCAGGCGGAATGCAGCAACGCGTAGGGCTTGCACGTGCCTTTGCAACAGACGCACCGGTCCTGCTGATGGACGAGCCTTTCTCCGCACTGGATCCTCTGATCCGCGACCGGCTGCAGGATGAGCTTCTGGATCTACAGAAACGTCTTAACCGGACCATTCTTTTCGTCAGTCACGATCTGGATGAGGCAGCCAAGATCGGAACGCGTATCGCGATCATGGAAGGCGGACGGGTTATTCAGCTCGGCACGCCTCAGGAGATCGTCCGGAAGCCGGCGACGGAGTATGTGGCCGATTTTGTTGGGCATATGAATCCGCTGACGGTACTGCGCGCACGTGACATTATGGTACCGGTATCACCGGAGGATGTGGTTCCGGAAGATGCAATCTTTTGTAAACCACATGAGAAGATTCGCGATGTCATGAAGCTGCAAAAATCAGCCCTGAGCGACGTCTGGATCGAAGAGGAGGGCAAGGCGCTTGGTAAGGTTTCCGAGCGCCAGCTGATTGATTGCCTGATCACGTAACGGTAAACTTGCCAAGCTCCATCGTGATTATTCGCGATGGGGCAACGTATTGTTTTCTATGAGTATTCGAGTAATTTCTTTTAAGGCTTTTTACGTAGCGTAGGCCTGTCGGAAGGAGACAGACTATGTTCCTATATCAGTCACTGGATAAGGTTTTTCCTCGCAGCTACACGGCAAAAGTCTTCTGTGTTGCTTTCATCGGAACCCACGTCCCACTCATATGCATGGTGATGGTCGTACTCTTCCGTCACGGCGGAATTTGGGGCCAGATCGACGTTCTTGCCCCCTTGTTGTTGGCCACCCTCGCTGGAACGTTTGCCACCTTGTGGAGCCTGAAAGCGATCCTCGTGCCGATCTACAAGGTTCAAAGCACGATGGAGAGCTTTGCAGCGGATCACACCGCCGAACCATTGCCCGATATCCACTCTGACGAAGTTGGGTCCCTGATGAAAAGCGTCAACTCCCACTTCAGTCTGGTCACCTCGGAACTGTCGGAGGCGATGGAGGCGGCGCATACAGACCCACTGACCGGTCTGCTCAACCGGCGCGGCTTCGAGGCCAGAACATCCGAGCAGTGCATGGGATCGATCCTGCTGATCGACATCGACAACTTCAAGAGCATCAATGACAACTTCGGCCATGATGCCGGTGACGATGTGCTGATCGAGGTCTCGCGGGTGCTGACTGAAAGCGTGCGAACGTCGGATGTAGTTGGTCGCTATGGCGGAGAAGAGTTCATCGTATTCCTTCCCAACTCCGAACATCGTTCTTCCAGTGTGATTGCGGAACGTATCCGCCGATCCGTTGCCCAAAAGGTCCACATCGGGCCACGGTTGGTGACCGTGTCGGTGGGCGTGGCAATTGGCAGCCGCAGTAAGACGATCCCGGATCTCATCCCGAAAGCCGATGATGCGATCTATCGGGCCAAGCGTGAGGGCCGCAACCGGGTCGTCATCTCGGGCTTCGCTGTGGTGTGACAGGTTGGCTGCCCAAAAACGGGACCTTCCGGTCCCTGTCTGTGGAACTGGGTGGAGACGGTGCTATGATGCGCCGTCTCCACCCAGTTCCACAGGACGCCGTTCTTGCAAGCCCCAGATCCGTTTCGCCATCATCCGAACCTTCGGTCCAAGATTCAGGACCCTTTGACATCCCGCTTCCGCTCTCTTGATCTGACCGACATGGATCGCGACATGCAGGGGCGCGGCTTCGGCCCGGACTGGCGCCGTTGCGACGAGGACCGCAATGCCTCCCGTCTGGCCACACTCGAAGGCCGTCTCGATGAGGATCTTTGGGTGTTTGCATATGGGTCCTTGATGTGGGACCCGGCCTTCATCTTTTCGGATATCCGACGGGCGACAGCGACAGGCTTTCATCGGCGGTTCTGTCTGCGCTCGGAAGTCGGGCGCGGTACCCCGGAGCAACCCGGTCTGATGGCCGGGCTGGACGTAGGCGGTGTCTGTCAGGGGCTGGTGTTCAAGATCGATGGCCATCTGGTCGAAGAGGAAAGCCATTTTCTATGGCGCCGTGAAATGCTCATGCGATCCTATGCGCCAGAGTTCCTGACCTTGGAAACCGCTGAGGGACAGGTTGATGCCCTGTCGTTTCTGGTCAACCGAGACAACCCTCTACTGCTGCCGCCGATGGGTCTTGAGGAAACTGCGCGCGCCATTGCCCATGCTGAGGGCTATCTCGGGCCCAACATCGACTATCTGGAAAATCTCGCCAACTATTTCGAGTGGCTGGGCCTCGACGATGCCGAGCTCTTCGAGTTGCGTGACCTTGCGTGCGAACACCGGAGAATGGCTCTGGCAAGCCTCTCGGTTTGAAGCGAGCATGTCCAGAAAAAAGCACCCGCCGAGCCTGTCGACGGGTGCGTTGCAGTGCTTCAGTAAACCGTTGTGGTCAGACTTCGCCGGACAGTGCCTTGTCGAAGATCTCCAGCGCACCTTCTTTCGTCAGCTTGACCGGGTTGCCGCCTGCCGTCGGATCGACAACGGCCATCTCGGCAATAAGATCGCGTTTTGCACCGTCGACATTCAGGCCTTTCAGCGTGTGTGGAACACCGAGGTCTTCGCGCAGTTTCAGGATTGCATCCAGAACGCCCTGATAGCCGCCGGCAATGCCGAGGAAACCCGCGAGTCGTTCGAACTTCTGTTCAATGGCAGCTTTGTTAAACTGCAGCACATAAGGCATGAAGACTGCATTGGTCATGCCGTGGTGCGTGTCATACAGCGCACCAACCGGGTGTGAGAGGGAGTGAATGGCGCCCAGGCCTTTCTGGAAGGCGACTGCACCCATCGCAGCTGCGCTCATCAGATGGCCACGGGCTTCCAGGTCGGATCCGTCAGCGGCAACCTTTGGCAGGTTTTCAAGCACCAGCCGGATACCTTCCAGTGCAATGCCTTCTGACATTGGGTGGTAGAACGGCGAGGAGTAGGCTTCGAGGCAATGTGCCAGCGCATCCATGCCTGTACCCACTGTGATCATCTTTGGCATGCCGGCAGTCAGCTCGGGATCGCAGATCACGATGGCCGGCAGCATCTTGGGATGGAAGATCACCTTCTTGGTGTGGGTTTCGGAGTTGGTGACAACACCGGCACGGCCGACTTCAGAGCCGGTTCCGGCTGTGGTCGGAACGGCGATGATTGGCGCAATGCCGGCTTCATCTGCACGGGTCCACCAGTCACCGATATCTTCAAAATCCCAGATCGGACGGGTCTGTCCGGACATGAAGGCAATCAGCTTGCCCGCATCCAGGCCAGAGCCACCACCAAAGGCGATGACGCCGTCGTGCTTGCCCATCTTGTAGGCGGCGACACCTGCCTCGATGTTGGCATCGATCGGGTTCGGTTTGACGTTTGAGAACACGTCGGCGCCAAGACCGGCAGCTTTCAGGCTGGCGATGGCGTCTGCCACCATCGGCAGGGCGGCAACGCCCGGATCGGTAACGAGAAGCGGATTGCTCATGCCCGTCGCCTTGACCGCCTCAGGCAATTCCTTGATGCGGCCGACGCCGAAGCGCACGGAGGTTGGGTAAGACCAATTGATATGGGGAAGGGAGCTCATGCTGGTTCGCCCTTAGAGGAGGGTTATGGACGGTTGATGGGAGGCAGCGGAAAGGCACGCGCTCGCACGCCTTTCCGATCCTGGAATCAATGTTCGATCTTGAAGTGGTAGGCCTTTGGCCGGGTCAGGTTGTGGAAGCCGATCTCGGACATTGCTGCGCCCTTGCCTGTGTCCTTGACGCCAGTCCATACGAGGCCCGGATCGACGTAGTCGCAGCGGTTCATGAAGACCATGCCGGTTTCGATCTGGTCGGCGATGGTCGCGGCAGCTTCCTTGTCTTCCGTCCACAGCGACGCGGTCAGTCCGTAAGGGCTGTCGTTCATGAATTGCAGCGCTTCCGCGTCGTCCTTCACCTTCATGATGCCGACGATCGGGCCAAAGCTTTCTTCGCGCATGACCGACATCTGATGGTCGACGTTGGTCAGGACCTGCGGCGCGAGATAAGGCGTTCCTGCCTTGTCGGCTTTGAAGGCAGACGTGTCGATCAGTGCCTTGGCACCCTTGCGCAGGGCTTCCTGGGTCTGTTCGCGCACCCAGTCGGCAAACCGTGTCTGCGCCATCGGGCCGAGCGTGGTTGCCTCGTCCAGCGGATTGCCGAGCACATATTGCTTGGTGATGTCGGCAAAGCCATCGACGAAGGCATCATACTTGCTCTCATGCACATAGATGCGCTCGATGCCGCAACAACACTGACCGGCGTTGAAGAAGGCGCCGTCGACGAGATTGCCGATGGTGTAATCCAGATCCGCATCGGCTCGCACGTAGGCAGGATCCTTGCCGCCCAGCTCCAGGCCGAGCGTGGCGAAGGTGCCTGCAAGCGCCTTTTCAATGGCACGGCCACCACCAACAGACCCGGTGAAGTTGACGTGGTTGATCAGGCCGGAGCCCAGCAGTTTTTCGGTGCCGGCATGGGTCAGGACGATGTTCTGGAACACGTCTTTCGGCAGTCCGGCGATTTCAAACGCCTTGGCAAGACGCTCGCCAACCAGCAGCGTTTGCGCTGCGTGCTTGAGGACCACGACGTTGCCGGCCATCAGCGCTGGCATAATCGTGTTGATCGCGGTCATGAACGGATAGTTCCACGGCGCGATGACCATGACGATGCCAAGCGGAACATGCTTCAGATAACGATCGAAGCCTGGTTTGTCGGTGCGCACTATGTCGGCAAGTGCGCTCTCGGCAATCCCGCCCATGTAGCGCGTGCGTTCATCAACGCCGCCATATTCGCCGCCGTAGCGGATCGGGCGCCCCATCTGCCAGGCGAGTTCCGGAACGATTTCGTCGTTCATCGCCTTCAGGGCATCCAGTGCCTTGAAGCAATAAGAAACACGCTCATTGAGCGGCACCTTGGCCCAGGCGATCTGGGCAGTGCGTGCTGCGGAAACAGTTTTCTCGACAGCCGACTCGTCGAGGGCGGGCCGCTCAACATAGATCGATCCGTCGACAGGAGAGACGAGCTTGATCGTATCAGTCATTTTACACCTCGAAGCACCGCGTCTTCTCGCGCGGGTTTGGGTCTTGGGTCGGTAGACGCAGTCGCGCCTGCCAGTCTGGCACCGGCTGCCGGGTCAGGCCCGTTCAAAGCCGCGTGCAATTTCATAGTCGGTCACGGCACGATCGAAATCCTCGATCTCCCATTCCGCCGCCCGGACATAGTGATCTACCACTGCTTCGCCAAAGGCTTCGCGGAAGAAACTTGAGCTTTTCAGCAGATCTTTTGCATCGCGCAGATTAATCGGGATCTCGTTGCCGCCGGTCGCATCATAGATGTCGCCATCAGTTGCAGCCCCAAGCGGCAGTTTGTCTTCGATGCCCTTGATGCCGGCTGCAAGCTGGGCGGCTATTGCCAGATACGGGTTGAGATCGGCGCCGCCGATGCGGCACTCGATCCGCAGGGCTTTTGTGCCTTCGCCGCAGAGACGGAAACCGGCGGTGCGGTTGTCGACGGACCAGGCGGTCTTGGTCGGGGCAAAGGAGCCCTTCTGAAAGCGCTTGTAGCTGTTGATGTAAGGCGCGAAGAAATAAGTGCTCTCCGGCGCATATTTGATCAGCCCGGCAACATAGTTCTGCATCAGCTCGGACATGCCATGCTGCTTGTCCGGATCGACAAAGACGTTGGTGCCGTTGCTGTCCCACAGTGACTGGTGCACATGGGTGGCGCTGCCCACCTTGTCCGGCCGCCACTTCGCCATGAAGCTGGCGGCGTGCCCCTGCATATGGGCAATCTCCTTGACGGCGTTCTTGGCAATCGTGTGGTAATCGGCCGTGTCGAGTGCAGGGGCATAGCGGATGTTCAGCTCTTCCTGACCGGATTCCGCCTCGCCCTTGGAGTTTTCGATCGGGATGCCCGCCTTGTAGAGATGGTTGCGGATCGGCCGCATCACATGTTCTTCGCGGGTGGTCTGCAGAATGCTGTAGTCTTCGTTGTAGCCGGAGATCGGCTCCAGCGGGCGATAGCCGCTCTTGCGCAGCTCCTCAAAACCCTTCTCGAAGAGGAAGAATTCCAGTTCCGTCGCCGCCATGACGGAAAGTCCCATCTCGGCCAGCTTCGCCACCTGTGCTTTCAACAAGGCGCGCGGCGAATGCGGAACAGGCTTGTGCGTGTTGTGATCGAGGAGATCACACAGAACCATCGCGGTGCCTTGCAGCCACGGCACGGGACGCAGGGTCTCCAGGTCCGGCTTCATGACGTAATCACCATAGCCGCCTGCCCAGCTGGTCGAGGCATACCCTTCGACCGTGTACATCTCCAGATCCGTCGCCAGCAGATAGTTGCAGCAATGGGTCTCTTCATAAGCACTGTCGATAAAATGCTGTGCGTGAAAGCGCTTGCCCATCAGGCGCCCCTGCATGTCGATGATGCAGGTGAGAACCGTGTCGATCTCGCCGTTGGAGACGGCTTTCTTGAGGGCGTCGAAAGTTAAGGTGCCAGCCATTTAAGGGTCGATCCGCTTGCAGGTGGAGACGTTGGAACAGAGCGATCGGCCCGGCGGATGCCGGGCCGATCTGTTTCAGGGAAGAAGGGGTTAGCCGTACCGGTAGGGCCGGCCAGCCTTCTTCATGTCGGCGTTGTACTTCTTGAAGATTTCGACAACCTTGGCTTTTGTCTCTGATTCAGCTGCAATTTCGTCCCAGAAGGTAACAGCAGCTTCTTCGACAGTTGCCCATTCTTCGTCCGGAATGGTGGTCAGCTTCATCTTGTCGCCGTTGACGCGCAGCGATGCTTCGCCGCCCCAGTACCACCACTGGCGGTAGTAGTGGGAGCTGTCCATGGCCAGCTGCAGCAAGGTCTTCAGATGATCAGGAAGTTCGTTCCAACGTTCCTGGTTGGCGAAGAACGACCCAGCCCACGCACCGGAGATGTTATTGGTCAGGAAGTAGTTGGTCACGTCGGCCCAACCAACGGTGTAATCCTCGGTGATACCGGACCAGGCGATACCATCCAGTTCGCCGGTCTGTACGGCAACTTCAATGTCTTCCCAAGGCAGGGTGACCGGAACAACGCCGAACTGGCTCATGAAGCGTCCGGCTGTCGGGAACGTGAAGACGCGCTTGCCTTTCAGGTCTGCGAGCGAGTTGATCGGCTCTTTGGTGGCGAAGTGGCAGGGATCCCAGGAGCCTGCGGAAATGTGCTTGACGCCGACTTTGGCGTATTCTTCTTCCCAGATTTCCTTCAGCCCGTACTGGTTGAACAGGACCGGAACGTCGAGGGAGTAACGCGAAGCGAATGGGAAGTAGCCGCCAAAGACGGTCACTTCGGTCGGGGAGGCCATGCTGTCGTCATCGGACTGTACGGCGTCGATCGTGCCCTGCTGCATGGCGCGGAACAACTCACCGGTCGGAACCAACTGGTCAGCGGTGTAGAGTTCGATGACCATTTCGCCGTTGGCAGCTTTGTTGAAAGCGTCGATGGCCGGCTTGATCACGTGTTCGGCCAGAGCCGGACCCGCATAGGTCTGCAGGCGCCACTTGATCGGCGCCTGAGCGCGAACGGCAGGAGCGGCAAGCGCGGTGGCACCAGCTGCGGCAACGCCGCCGATACCGGCTTTCTTAAGAAAATCACGTCTGTTGGTCATGTCCAGAATTCCCCTCTGGTAAGTGGCAAACATTGGATCTTCAGCGCCATTCAGGTCTTGTCTGAGGATCCGGGTTAAAAGTCGGATACGAAGCTATCTTCTTGTTGTTTTTGTTATTGGCTCCCCGACTGCCTCATCGTCCGTAGACGACTTGCGGCAGCCAGAGTGCGATCTGCGGAAACACCATGATGATGATCAGGGCCAGGACCATCACCCCGACAAACGGTACAATAGACCCATAAATGTCGCGCATGGTGATCTCTTTGGGAGCCATGGCGCGCATCAGGAAAAGGTTGTACCCGAAGGGCGGCGTCATGTAGGCGATCTGCGTGGTCACGGTGTAGAGCACACCGTACCAGATCAGCACCTCGTTGCGTGGCATTCCAAGGTCCAGGCTGCCAACCAGCGGCACGTATAGCGGCGCAACGATCACCAGCATGGCTGTGTCGTCCAGGAAGGTACCCATCACCAGGAAGGAAAGCTGCATCAGGATCAGGATCGCCCAGGGTGACAGACCAAGCTGCTCGGTGAAGAGGCTTTCGATCGCCTTCACCGCACCCAGTCCGTCAAACACCGCGCCAAAGCCAAGGGCTGCCAGGATGATCCACATGAACATGCAGGAGATGCCAAGCGTCTGCTTCAGACACGAGATCAGGATCGGCAGGGTCAGGCGACGCTTGGCGATAGAGGCCAACAGCGCGGTCAGGGCGCCGATTGCGGAGCTTTCTACCAGACTGGTCCACCCGTTGACAAAGGGCACCATCATTGCACCAAAGATCACCAGCGGCAGCGCACCTGCGGCCAGAAGGCGATAGCGTTCGGCCTTGGAGATGTCGCGTTCTTCACGCGGCAGCGGCGGTCCAAGCTCAGGCTGGAACTTGCAGCGGATAGCGATGTAGATAATGAACATGCCGGCCATCATCAGGCCGGGGATCAGTCCGGCGAGCCAAAGCTGGCCAACCGGTGCGCGGGCAATCATCGCATACAGCACCAGCACGACAGACGGCGGCACGAGAATGCCCAGCGAGGACCCGGCCTGGATGACCCCAGTCACCATTTTCTTGTCGTAGCCGCGTTTGAGCAACTCGGGCAGGGCGATGGTCGCCCCGATGGCCATCCCTGCGACGGACAGCCCGTTCATGGCGGAGATCAGCACCATCAGGAAGATCGTGCCGATGGCAAGGCCGCCCGGTAGCGGTCCCATCCAGACGTGGAACATCTTGTAGAGGTCGTCGGCGATCTTCGTTTCCGACAGGATATAGCCCATGAAGATGAACATCGGCAGCGTCAGCAGCGGATACCATTTCATCAGCTTCATGGCAGCAGAGAACGGAATGTCGCCGCCGCCGGTGCCCCAAAGTGCAAGTGCGGCAATGGCAGCAATGCCGCCGATGGCCCCGAAGACGCGCTGCCCGGTCAGCAGCATCAGCATCATCGATGAGAACATCAGGATTGCGATCATTTCATAGGACATCAGATCGTCTCTCCCTTGAGCCGGGCGATGTCCTTGAGCAGCTCCGAAACGGATTGCAACAACATGAGGATGAAGCCGAATAGCATGGTGAATTTGATCGGCCAGAGGAAGGGCCGCCAGGCGGTCGGACTGCGTTCGATGTAGCCGATCATGTCGGAGGCTGCATCCGGGCCACCGGTGATAAAGGCGACGAACAGGTCCCACCAGAAGGCGTAGCTGCTCTTGCCGAAATACCCGAGCGAATAAGCCGTGGAATTTAACGCGCCATGGATCAGCACGCCGATGTAAAAGATCAGCAGAAGCACGGTGAAAGTGTCGAACCAGGCCTTCTTCTTCAACGACCACTCGGCGTAGAAAAGGTCCATCCGCACGTTGGACCCCATCTGGATCGAATAAGGCCCGCCCAGCACGTAATAGGCGACCATGGCGAACTGGGCGATTTCCAGCGTCCACAGCGACGGGTTGAAGAAGGTCTTGGAGATCGACGACCACAGCAGAATGCCGGCCATCACGAAGATGCCCCACATGATGATCTTGCCGAGGCCTCGGTTGAACCCGTCGACGTAGCGAATGAAGAGCAGGGCCACTTTAGGCATGGGTCGCTCCCGTTTCCGGCGTCGCGGACAGGCTATCAAGTGCATTTTGAAGGATCGAGGCGAGAGTATCAGCCCAGGCTTCTTCCTGCTCGGGAGATTGGATCAGGTCGTTGCGAACCTCGATCATCAGATGTGGCAGACCTTTCGATTGGCCGTGCCGATTGAGCGTATAGAACACGCCGTCTGCCGGGGAATAGGGTTCATTGTCGCCAACGATATGGCCTGTGCCGCTTTTCAGGGCCTCAAGTGCCGGTGCGGCCAGCGACATATCCTGATCGTAAATCAGGCCAATGTCCCAGGGGCGGTGTGTGCCCTTGTAGATCGGAGTGAACGTGTGGAGCGACACGATGGCTGGCGGGGTGCCGGCGAGCAGCCGTCCGGAGACAACACTCTCGACGGCGGCATGAAACGGCGTGTGTGACAAGGAGATGCGGTGGCTGCGTGCCGCGTCGTTCAGACCTTCGTTGCCGGAAATTCGCGTCAGTTCACTGCATTCTGGAATAAGATCCGGGGCGGCAATGTCCCGGTTGCAATCAATCAGCAGTCGCGACAGACCTGCTGCGATGAGCGGGCTTGAAAGGCGCCGTGACAAGCCGCGGGCCAACCCAAGGGCGCCGGGATCCCAAGCGATGTGGTTCTCGCGATCGGCCTCGGTCAATCCCAGATCCCCAAAGGAGGGCGGGATGTAGTTGCTGGCGTGCTCGCAGACAAACACAAAGCCACCGTTGCCGGTCTCATTCTCGATTTTAACCGGCGCGTAGGCTTCGCCTACGGTCGATGAGGCATACGCCATCAGGTAGTCCCCTCAGCTGATTTGGCGCGTTATTTTGGATTGTATGTTTTGTTACAAAACGCATCAAACTCAGAATTCTGTATGATTTGATACGGAATGAGGGTTATTGTCAAACGTAAATCTGGCGATAGCTGATGGAAAGCTGCGCCTGCGCACTTGTTGGGCATTTCGGGGTGAGGGACGGCTGCGATGGCAAGTTCGCTGCGACTGGAAGTACAGGACAGGCTGGAAGAATTTACAGCAACCGAGCGCAAGGCCGCTCATGCCCTTTTGGCCAACTATCCGCTTCAGGGCCTGGCAACGGTTGCGCAGTTTGCCAAGGGTGCGGGGGTCAGTTCGCCGACGATTCTGCGCTTTGTAGCGCGTCTGGGCTTCCCGGCCTATGCCGATTTTCAGGCGCGCCTCAGAGCGGAGCTGGAAGCACAGCTCAACACGCCTCTGGCACGCAGTTCCGTCCTTTCCGATAAGGAAAACGGTGCGGAGGATCCCTTTGTCGAGCACCTTCTGGCCAACCTTCGCGAGACGTTTGCCAACCTGCCCAGGGTCGAGCTGGAAGCCATGGTGCGGCTTCTGGCGGACGAGCGAAAAACCATCCACCTGATTGGCGGACGCTTCACCGATGCGCTTGCCCGCTATATGGCCGCCCATCTGCGTATCGTCCGGCCCGACGTTGTGCATGTCGCCGGGCAGCACGGAAACTGGCTCGATCAGCTGATTGGCCTCGGGCCCAAAGACGTGGTGGTGATCTTCGACATTCGTCGCTACCAGACGGAAATCATCCACTTTGCAGAAGCTGCGGCGGGGCAGGGGGCGACGGTGGCGTTGATCACTGACAGCTGGCACTCGCCGATTTCACGGGTGGCGAGCCATGTCCTCCCGGCGCAAGTTGCGGTGCCTTCCCCTTGGGATTCGTCGACAGCGCTGATGGCCATCTCCGAGATGCTGATTGCCGGTGTGACGCGGGTCAACTCCGAACGCAGCCGGGAGCGGATGCAGGCACTTGAGGATCTGCGTAACGCCCATGATCCCTTGCGCAGGTCGCCCGATCAGCTTTAGGCGCTTTTGCCTCAGGTGAGGCCTGACACAAAAGCGCCGGCCCAAGGGCCGGCGCTTCCACGATGCTCAATCTCGAAAGAGAGACTTAGACCTGCTCGAGCTGTGCTGCCTGCTTGCCGCGTCCGCGACGGTCGTCTTCGGCGATGAAGGAGATCTTTGCCCCTTCTTCCGGAGCCGGAAGACCAGCCTGCTCAAAAGCGGTGACATGAACAAAAACGTCCTTGCTGCCATCTTCCGGCGTGATGAAGCCAAAGCCACGGTCGTAATTGAAGAATTTGATAGTGCCTGTCTGGCGCATGGGAAACCTTTCCGTAGTTTGCGGCATCTCCTCGAAGCGCTTCTCCAAGGATTGCCTGGAACGAGCAGTCAAGTAGATACGGAAAAGCTTCGCAATTCAGAGTTCGTAAAACACGAACCGAAAACAATCTTCGCCGGGTCTATTTCGTGTCCCGCTCGGCAGACGCTGCCGATAGCGGGAAAGATAGGCGGGAACTTTTTTATTTACAAGTCTCAGCTTAACCGGGTGACGCCCACTTTCTAGCCACTTGAAGTCGCATGAGGCAAAAATCCCGAGCGATCGCCAAACCGATGAACTGTGACCCGGGTCACAGCGGGTTTGCGCCGAAAGACGTAACGTCACTTCATCGCAAAGAGGTCGCCTTTCCCAACTGTCACATGACGTGGGCAGCCTCTGAAGAGGAGGAAGTCATCATGATCAGGAAATTTGCAAAAGCCGTCGCCGTCACAGCTGTTGTTGTGGCCAGTGTTGCTACAATAGCGAATGTTCAGCCGGCGCAGGCCGGCAACGCAGGGGCTGCAGCTGTTGGCGGCTTCGTTGCCGGAGCATTCGTCGGAAGTGTTCTGAGCCAGCCACGCTACACTGCGCCGGCGCCGGTCTATATCGCCCCGGCGCCGCGCTATCGCCATCGTCCGGAGCCCTGGACGCGGGCTTGGTACCGCTACTGTTCGGCCAAATACCGGTCTTTCAATCCGAACACGGGATACTTTGTGGCCTATTCAGGCAATCATCGCTTCTGCCGTTAAGAGCAGCGCGGGCGCGCAGACCAGCCTGACCTCCTCCGGGTGACGTATCCGGGGGAGCTCAGGCTTCTTTTTGGTCTTCGGAGATCTTGATTGCCCGACGCATCAGGGGATCCAGCTGATTGAGAAAGCGGGAGCGGTCGGTCTTTGAAAACGGTGGTCCGCTTTCCTTGATTGCGCCAATCTCGCGCAGCTGCGTATTGAGATCGCGGACAGCGAGGCGCATGCCCATGGCAGCTTCCGCAAACGGCTTGCCATTGGGAGAAATCACCAGCGCACCGGTTTTCACGCAGCGAGATGCCAGTGGGACATCTGCGGTCACCACCAGGTCGCCAGCTGTGGCCCGTTCGGCAATCCAGTCGTCGGCCTGATCCGGCCCTTCAGGCACCACGACCCGTTCCACCACATGGCTTTCGGGCAGGCGGAAAAACGCATTCGATACCATGATGACAGGCACATCATAGCGTTCACCGACGCGAATGGCCTCTGCCTTGACGGGACAGGCATCTGCATCGACGTAGAGTTTTGTCATGTGGCAGCTTCCGTTGCTGTCGGCTGGTTCAAGTACTGGCTAATCCCCTCAGCCGCCCGGTACCCTGTTGCGAAGCATGCCTGTAGCAAATAACCTCCTGTTGGCGCTTCCCAATCCAGCATTTCACCGGCCAGGAACAGACCCGGCCGCATCTGCACCATCAGGCCATCGGTCAGCTCGTCCATGGAAACGCCACCGGCGCTGGAGATGGCGCGGTCAATTGGATAGGGGCTGTGGGTCACCAGCGGCAGGGCCTTGATCAGCCGCGCCAGGGCGTCCGGGTCGCGCGGCAGCGCGTCGCCCGTCTCACGTAAAAGACTGGCCTCGGCGCTCGTCAGGCCGGCTCGTTTTTTCAGGAAAGTCGCCATGGACTGCTTGCCGGGCCCCGCTTCCAGCCGCTGATGCAGCGCTTCGGCCGTGAGGTCGGGCCGCAGGTCGACATGCAGCGTGACATCGCCCTTGGCTTCGATAGCGTCCCGAATTTCGGCCGAAAGGGCATAGACCACACCGCCTTCCAGCCCGCGTTCGGAAATGACCGCTTCTCCCTTGTGGCTTACGTCGCCCAGGCTCAGCTGGACGCGCTTCAGCGGTGTGCCGGCAAAGCGGTCTTTCAAGATGGCGGACCAATTGATGTAAAAGCCGCAATTGGCGGGGCGAAGTCTGCGTTGCGCTACGCCGACCTGGCTCAGCAGCGAGACCCAGTCTGCGTCACTGCCGAGCCTCGGCCAGCTTGCTCCGCCCAGCGCCAGTAGAATGGCGCGGGCGGGGATGGTCTCAGTTGCGCCCTCCGCCGTCTTCACAGTCGCTCCGCCACTGGCCGGCAGATCGACCAGTTTGGTGCGCAGGCGCACCTCGACGCCCCGGCTGCTCAGTCGCGCCAGAAGGGCACGCAGAAGCGGTGAGGCTTTCATGGCCGTCGGGAAAATCCGGCCGCTGCTGCCGACAAAGGTCTCCTGACCCAGCTCTGTGCACCAGGCCCGCAGATCGTCAGGGGTGAACGACCGGATCATCGGTGCCAGTCGGGGCTCAGCCTCGCGGTAGCGCGTCAGGAGCTGATCGAGCGGCTCGCTATGGGTCAGGTTCAAACCGCCGCGACCTGCCATCAGGAATTTTCGGGCAACAGAAGGCATCTGGTCCACCAGACAAACCGAAAGCCCTTGGGAAGACAGTCTGTCAGCAGCCATCAAGCCCGCTGGGCCGGCGCCAATTATCAAGATATCTAACATGGGGCCCTTATAGCCGGAAACCGGATTATTCAAAGGGGGAACCTCATATTGCTGTTTAGTAAGTAATATTCGCAAGGGGGTGCGGGATTAAAGTGAACTTACTTAAAATTGTTAGGGTCTTGATAGGGTATTTTATGACTAGAATTCTGCAAAATGAATAAAGCTCGAGGTTTCCTCTGCGGTCAACGTGTCTTTCCGATGCTTTTGTCTCGTCGCAGAAGGGAAAGCTCATAAACAGGATAAGGAGGCGCTGTATGGCCCAACCTTCAAAGACCATTGTCGTCGTAGATGACGATCCAAAGGTGCTGCAGGCCTTTACGCGCTTGTTTGAGGGAAGGTATGCAGTCACCACTTATGAGGAACCGGAAAGCGCGCTGAAGTATCTAAAAGATCATCCAGGTGTGGCGGTTGTGGTTTCCTGTATGAATTTGCCTGGTCGGGGTGGCTTTGGCTTTCTCCTGGCCTCTCAGTCGCTGGCGCCTATGGCCGCACGGATTCTGCTGACAGCGGATAAGTCCCTGGATACGCTCAAACGTGCTGTGAATGAAGTTGGCGTCTTCATGTTCATCAGCAAACCCTGCTCCCAAACGGATCTGGTTGCCGGTATTGAAGCCGGTGTCGGACACCACGCACGTCTGCACAATGATCGGATGACTTTGGAGAAAACGATTGGTGGCTCCGTCAAGCTGTTGATCGACATGTTGAGCTTGTTCCATGCGGAAGCCTTTCGCCGGACCCACGTCATTCGACCGCAAGCCGTTACGATGGCCCGCAAGCTTGGGCTGAAACGGACATGGGAACTGGAGATGGCGGTGATGTTTTCACCCTTGGGCGAAGCCTTGCTCCCCAAGGAAATCCTGTCACGCTACAGATCGGCGAAAACCCTTACGGATCAGCAGCGGGCCATCCTGGCCACGGCCCCGCGGCAGACCCGTGATCTCCTGAACAATATCCCGCAGCTGGAAAAGGTCGCAGAGGCCATCTATTGCTCAGGCCGTGGCTTCGATGGATCCGGGTTTCCGGAGGACGGGCCGAGCGGGCGGGATATCCCGTTGAATGCCCGCATACTGAAGCTGCTGACCGATCTTTGGTACGCCAGCCCTGAAAACGGCGTGGATGCCGCTGCCTTCGAAGCGCTTCAAATCAATCATCGCCAGTATGACCCGGAACTTCTTGAGGTGGCACGCCAGGTTCTTCTGAAGGAACAGAAGAAAGAGGAGGGCGATGACAAGGTTACTCTCTGTCATATTCGAGCCCTGCGTCCTGGCGATGTCCTGGTTGATGATGTGCTCACAGACGGGACGCATGAACTGGTCTTGTCACGCGGGCACGAGCTGACCGGTACCACCATTCGCCGGCTCGATCACTACAATCATGTGGCAGGCATCAGGCAGCCGATCAGAGTGCATCGCCAGCCGGCGGCTCAAAAGCAGGCGGAACCCCTCAGTGCGTGAGTGATTGCATGAGGGTGTGTTGAAGTGAGCGCGCGACTGGGCGTGCTCAGCCTCACGGTCGCCGTTTGTCCAGAAGCTCCGCCTCATAGGCTTTGGCGACCCGTAGAAATCGGGCGTGGGCGTAGTTCACCGATAAGACGAGCCCCCACCAACCGTATCGGCAATAGCGTCGGATGATATACGCCTTCAGGAACGCCAGGGGGAACTCGCTCAACAGACGGCTGCGCGGCAGCTTGCGGCCTCGCGCCTGCATGTCGGCGACTTGCATGTCCGAATAGCGATTGTACTTGCCGACCTGAAATTCCAGGCTGCGGATGGAGCGATGGGCCATCGGGTGCTGTAGATCGGCGCTGCGCGTGCCTGTCTGCGGCCGCACCGTGTCATGCACGGTGGAAGCTGAAAACCGCCCTTTTCTCCGATCATAGAGACGGATCTGGTGATAGCCATAGGCCCAGTCAGCAGGAGTGTCTTCATGCGCGAAGACATCCCGGATCATGATCCGCCAGTTGTCGGCTTTCAGATGCTGGTTGTCAGCAAACAGTGCCTCGATCTCTGAGCGCAACTCCGGTGTGACTTCCTCATCCGCATCGATGTTGAGCAACCAGTCGTTGCGGCACTGGTCTTCGCCGAAGCGTTTCTGCGGGCCATATCCGGGCCAGGGGTTGAAGATCACCGTTGCCCCGAGCTCTGCGGCAATGTCCTGGGTTCCGTCGGTGGAGCCGCTGTCGATGACGATCACTTCATCCGCCCACTCGTGCACACTGGCTATGGCCCGGCCAATGCGGTCAGCCTCATCCTTGGCGATTATGAAGACGGACAGGGGAAGGGGCATGGAGGGGGATCCGGAGCTGCATTTAATCGGGATGAAGTGACTGGGTTCTAGCAGGATCGAAGGGGCCTGTCAGGCGTCGGACTTCGAAAAGCACGTGCTGCGAGAACGGGAATGGCAGGTCGGGAAAGGGCTCAAGAGGCTCCGTGCCGTGAAAAACAATTGCGCAGTGCCGCGCCTGAAATTTTGGCAGGTTTCTGCCTGCCCTCATGTCGGTAGCAGTGGCTTTGAGGCCCTGCTACGCGGATGATGCTGCATTGCCAAAACCGATTTTGTTGACTCTCGAAACCGATTTTGTAAGTTGTTTTGACAGGATTTTTGGATTTTTTCGCGTTCTGACCAAATCGCCTCCCGTTGTGCCAAACGTCAAACGGGTTCGGTTGGTCAGGAAAAGCACCACGGCTGTTGATGCAAGGACCTGCCTCAAGAGCAGGCAGGTCTGCTTTGTTTCGGTGCCTGAATGCGGAATACGGAGAGAGCGTTTTCATGAGTGACACCCAGGACAAGGAGCGGGCATCGGTGACGATATCTGATGTTGCGCGTCACGTCGGTGTCGCGAAGGGAACGGTCTCGCGCGTTTTGAACAATTACACCGACATTTCAGCGGCGACCCGCGAGCGCATTCTCAAGGCTGTCGAAGAGCTGGGTTATCATCCGTCCTCCACTGCCCGCAGCCTGAAGCGGGGACGTCAGGACACCATCGGGCTGGTCATGCCGCTCGGGCGTGGCCGCGGCGCTGATCCGTTTCTGGCTGAGTTCATTGATGGCATCGCCCGGGCTTTGGACGATCTGAACCTCGATCTGCTGATCTCCACGGCCCATTCGGCGCAGGATATCGTGCAGGCGCATGAGCGGTTGATGGCACGACGCAAGGTGGATGGATTTATTCTCACCCGGACGGAGGTTGATGACCCACGGGTGAATTTCCTGCTTGCCCGTAAGTTTCCCTTCGTCGCTTTGGGACGGACGCGCAATGCGGAGGCCTATTCCTGGCTGGATGTCGACAACGAGAAGGCATTCGTCGAGGGCGTCGAACATGTCGCGGATCTGGGTCACAGCCGCATCGGTATGATCAGCGGGCCGATCGACCTGAATTTCGCCTGTCAGCGCCTGGATGGCTACCGGAAGAGCGTGGTGCGACACGGGTTGGTCCTGTCTGATGAGCTGGAAGTTGAACAACCGCTGACGGAAGAGGGGGGAGCCTTGGGGGCAAGTCAGCTTCTGGCTGCAGCTTTGCCCCCGACGGCGATCCTCTGCGCAACGGATGCGCAGGCCATCGGCGCCATGCGTCAATGTGGAGTGATGGGGCTCACTGTTGGCAAGGACGTGACCATCATCGGCTACGACGGACTGCCGGTCGGCGCCTATCTTGATCCGCCACTGACGACATTTTCTCAATCAGCGCAGGAGGCTGGCGGCAGCATTGCCAGCATGTTGATTGCCGAGATTGAAAAGCCTTTGGCGCCGCCGACCCAGAGACTGGTGAGCGCAACACTCGTGCGCCGAGGGTCCGATGGACCTCCGGCCCGTACGCCGCAAGAACTGGCGGCTTTTCTACGACACTGACGTAACAACCATTTTATTTTTAGCAAAGGAGTTGGAAATGTTCGGGAGGAAGCTGATTGCAGCAACAACCATGGCATGCGCGCTGGCGCTTGGCCTGGGGGGAGCCAATGCCGAAACCTTGCGGTTCTGGACCATTGAAGAACAGCCAGAGCGCCTTGCCAAACAGGAGGAAATGGCAGCGGCATTCAAGGAAAAGACCGGCATCGACGTTGATGTCATACCGGTTACCGAAAAGGATCTCGGAACCCGTGCCACGGCAGCCTTCGCAGCCGGTGATCTGCCGGATGTGATCTATCACACGCTACAGTATGTCGGACCGTGGAGCGAAGCCGGCATTCTCGACACGGAAGCTGCTGCTGACGTCATGGAAGCGCTGGGCACAGACACCTTTGCGCCGGGAGCCGTCAACATGTCGACGGTGGACGGGGAGGTCGCTTCGGTTCCGTCCGACGGATGGACGCAGATGATCGTTTACCGCAAGGATCTGTTCGAAGAGAATGGCCTGGAAGCGCCGACGACTTACGCGGCCATCGAAGCCGCCGTCGAAAAGCTGCACAATCCGCCGGAAATGTTCGGCTTTGTCGCGGCAACCAAGATCGACGAAAACTTCATGAGCCAGGTGCTGGAACATGTTCTTCTCGCCAACGGCATCACGCCGGTTGGTCCGGACGGTTTCCTGCCGCTGGATGAGACCAAGACCGTCGAGGCGCTTGAGTTCTACAAGACCATTGCCGACGCCTCGCCTCCAGGTGATCTGTTCTGGAAACAGTCTCGCGAAGTCTACTTTGCCGGCAAGGCCGCGATGATCATCTGGTCGCCGTTTATTCTCGATGAACTGGCCGGGCTGCGTGACAGTGCTCCGCCGACGATCAACGACGATCCGACCTCTGCCGCGCTTGCCGGCATGACAGGTGTGGTCACAACCTTCTCCGGTCCGTCCAATCCGGACGGTGCTGCCTGGGGTGACATTCGCTACTTCGGCATCACCAATGACGCCGACACGGATGCCGCGATGGAGTTCGTCAAGTTCTCCATGGACGAAGGCTACCTGACCACCCTGTCCATCGCACCGGAAGGCAAATTCCCGATCCGTCGCGGCAATGCTGATGATGCAACCAAGTTCGTCAAGGGTTGGGCTGAGCTGCCTGTTGGCGTCGATCGCAAGGCGCCACTTGGTGAGCTTTATGACGAAGTCACCATCAACTCCATCGTTGAAGGGCTGGAAACAGCTAGCCGCTGGGGTGTCGAAGAAGGGCAGCTGTCGCTGGCTTCCAAGATCATCAACAGTCAGACCCTCAACCGATTGGTGCGTGAATTCATCGACGGCGAGCGGGACGCCAAGGCCACTGTTGCGGCCTTGAACGAGCAACTGGCGGAAATCCAGTAAGTACGGACGATTAGCATTTCCCGGAAGGCGACCCCCTGTTGCCTTCCGGTTGCCGGGGCAGACTTAACTGAAGTCGGTGGATGTTCTGGTGCGTTCTTTCCGAGTTCAAGCTTCAAGTAGATCAAGACATGTCGGACATCAGTGCCAAACTGCCTGCCGCTCAGGACGAGGATGACCGCCCGCGCCCTCCCAAGGGGATCGGGCCAATGCAGCGACGTGAATCGCGCTTGGCCTATCTCATGCTGGCGCCGACCTTTCTGATCGTGCTGGCCATCGTCCTGGGCCCGCTGCTTGCAAACTTCTGGATCAGTGTGAAACCGGTCGGGCTGGCTGATCTACGACCGCCTTCGGTGCTGATCAATGAACGTGTGCGCGGCGGTCCGGAAAACCCCGGTGACGCTGCAACGCTGGAATACCGCCTGAGAAACTCGACCCAGGACAAGGAGATTCGGGCAGTGATGCTCGAAGATCGGATCCCGGACGGATTTTCGGTCACCAGCGTGCCCGAGGTCTGCACGCTAACCGACGATCTTCTGTCCTGTGATCTTGGGACCGTACCGGGCAAATGGCGCGAGCGGCTGAAGGTCGAGGGAACCGTCGATCAGGCATTTCTCGACACGGAAGACCCTGAGGACATTCACGCAGCGGTGGTCTCGGGAGACGCTGACAACATCCTGACCAACTTCGACTTCACGCTGGAAAATTTCGCCCGCGTCTTTGACAATGACGAGTTCTGGAGCGTGTTGCGGGTCACATTCTACTACACGATTTTCGGCACCGGCGGAGCGCTGGTGATGGGCCTGTTTGCCGCTCAACTTCTGCATACCAGCTTCAAGGGGCGCGGATTTCTGCGCGGCCTCTTTCTCTTTCCCTACGTCTCGCCGGTTATTGCCGTGGCCTTCACCTGGCTGGTGCTGTTCGATCCGTTCTCCGGCACGGTCAATGCCCTTGTGACAAAGATGGGCGTGGCCGATCAGGCCATCAACTTCTTCGGTCAGCGCTCTCTTGATCTGTCGCTTTTCGGTCTGACCATCGAGTTTCCCCTGGCGCTCAGCACCGTTATTGCGTTTGAAGCCTGGCGCTACTTTCCGCTGTCTTTCCTCTTCATTCTGGCACGCATGCAGTCAATGAACACGGATGTCTATGAGGCAGCTGAAATGGACGGCGCCACGCCGCTGCAGCAGTTCTGGTACATCTCCCTGCCGCAATTGATGGGGATCCTGTCTGTGCTCTTCCTGTTGCGCTTCATCTGGACCTTCAACAAGTTCGACGACATCTTCCTGCTCACCGGCGGCAATGCCGGAACGCGGACACTGACTGTCGATGTCTATGAGCAGGGCTTCGCCTTGTCGAACCTGGGGGCGGGTGCCGCCGTGGCTGTGGTGGTCTTCGTGGTGCTGGTTGCCTTTGCCACGCTGTTCTTGACCTTCTCACCGAAAGAGGAGGGCCTCTGAGATGCTTGCCTGTATTCTGATTGCCTTGGCGTGTGGTGCTGTCTGGGGGGCCGTCTCGATGCTGGTCACCGGGGTCACACTGACGTTGGTCACCGGTCAGGTCGCTGTCCCTGCTGTGGGGGCTGCGGCCATCGCTGGCGCTTTACAGGCCTTGTGGCTTGTTTGGAGCGTCAAAGGCTCATCGGCGCGCAGCCAGTCATCGTTGACCGGTTTCTTCATCGCCTTTATCGTCTTGATGGTACTGACCATGGCCATGCCTTTCAGCCTGCCGCTGAGTGTCATGCCGGTCTGGCAGGCCGTGGCGCTGGTCCTGTCTTTGGGCGCCATGATGTATGCAAACGCTGCTTGTCTGCGCGGCATCGCGCTGGGGGCCATGCGGCGTTATGATCAGGAGGTCGTCCTGATCCGCGTGCTGAAGGGGATCGGCTTTGTCTTCTTCACGATCATCGTCGCGCTGCCGTTCTATGTGATGGTGATGACGTCGCTGAAAAGCCAGCAGGCCCTACTCGCCAATCCGCTGGACCTCTCCATCGACATTGGTCAAGGCATCGCCGGATTGTTCCGGTCTTACGTCGAGCTGTTCACACAGTACGACTTTGGCACTTACCTGCTGGTGTCGACGGTCGTCTCGGTGGCCACGGTCATCCTGACGTTGCTGTTTTCAGTGCCGGGGGCCTATGCGGTTTCCCGCCTGCGGTTTCCAGGCCGGGCGATGCTGTCGCGCTCCGTGCTGCTGATCTACATGGTGCCGGCGATTGTTCTGGTGATCCCGCTTTATACCGTCTTCTCGCAGTTGGGACTGCGCAACAGCCTGACGGGTCTGCTGATCGTCTATCCTGCAACGACCATTCCGGTCGCACTGTATATGCTGCAGGGCTATTTTCGCGGGCTTCCTGCCGAGCTTGAAGAGGCCGGTCTGATGGATGGCCTGAGCCGTATCGGCGTTATTCTGAAAATCACCCTGCCACTGTCCTTGCCGGCACTGGCCTCAGTCTCGCTTTATGTCTTCATGATCGCCTGGAATGAATTTCTCTTTGCTTTCATGTTCCTTGACGATCCGGACATTTTCACCCTTTCCCGCGGCATCGTCGCGTTGAATTCCTCGGAAGTGCCCCGTCAGCATCTGATGGCGGGCGCCGTGATCGCAACGGTTCCCGTTCTGGTCATCTTTCTGTGGTTTGAGCGCTTCCTGGTGCAGGGCCTGACCGCTGGCAGCGTCAAAGGCTGAGCGCGGATACACGCACAAACCGCTCGCAAGGCGGTTGGAACACACAGGAGTATTCACACAATGGGAGCCAGTCTGAAACGAGCGGCCCATGACATCCTGATCGGCAATGATCTTGGCGGATATACGGTCCCCACCAAGGGGCTTTATCCCTATCAGTGGAACTGGGATTCCGTTTTCGTAGCGCTTGGCTTTGCGACGTTCGATCTTGATCGGGCCTGGCGCGAGCTGGAAACCTTGTTCGAGGGCCAATGGACCGACGGCATGGTGCCGCACATTCTGTTTCGCAAAAATGACCCTGGTTATTTTCCCGGACCGAGTGTCTGGCAGACCAGTCACGAGCCCTTTCCGACCTCCGGCCATTCACAGCCACCGGTCGCTGCAATCGCCGTGCGGGACATGTTTGAAAAAGCGCCCGCCGACGAAAATGCTGAACGCGCCAAGGGTCTGTTTCCCAAGCTGATGGCCTTTCATCGCTGGTGGGCGACCTACCGCGACCCGTCGGGTGAAGGCAGCGTTGCGATCATCCACCCTTGGGAATCCGGGCGCGACAATCTGCCGGACTGGGACGAGCCTTTGTCGCTGGTCGATGTCAGCCGGATTGATGCCTACGAGCGCAAGGACACGACCCACGTCGATGCCTCCATGCGGCCGCTGAAGCAGGATTATGATCGCTATATGGCGATCCTTCAGTCTGGACGGGCAGTCGGTTGGGATCCGCACAAGGTTGTCGAAAACAGTCCGTTCCTCGTGGCGGATCCGGCAATCACCATGATCCTGCTGCGCGCCAACCGCGATTTGCTGGCTCTGGCGGAACGCCTCGGCTTTCAACGCGAGCGTGTCGAGATCCAGGGCTGGATTGCCCAGCTTGAGCGTGGCGTTGCCAGTCTATGGAACGAGACGGTTCAGGCCTACACCACCAAGAACCTGCGCAGCGGCGTTTTCGGTGCGGGCGTCTCCAGCGCTGCTTTTCTGGCGCCGTTTGCCGGCATCTCCGATCCGAAGGTGCTGGACCCTATGCGCAACCATTTTGACCGGATTGCCGGCAAGGTCACCTACATGGTGCCTTCGTATGACCCGGATTATGAAGGCTTTGAGCACATGCGCTACTGGCGTGGCCCGGTCTGGGCGGTGGTCAACTACATGATTGCACGTGGTCTGCGGGAACAAGGCGACACCTTGCGTGCGGAACGCGTTCGGCAGGACACCGCCAATCTCGTCGCAAAAAGCGGGTTCGCCGAATATTTCAGCCCAATTGACGGCACGGGGGCAGGCGGACGCTCGTTTTCCTGGACAGCTGCTGTCTGGCTTGCCTGGGTATCGCCAACACATGCCGTCGAAGCGGCCTAAAGACACAAGAAACGGGGTTTAGGGTTATGGGAGCGATCCGTCTTTCGGGCATCGAAAAGTGGTTTGGCGAACTTCAGGTCATCAAGGGGATTGATCTGGACGTCGCCGATGGCGAGTTCGTGATTTTCGTAGGCCCGTCCGGCTGCGGCAAGTCCACGCTTTTGCGGCTGATTTCCGGGCTGGAGGAAACCAGCCGTGGTGTGGTGGAGATTGACGGCAAGGATGTGACCGCCGAGCCACCCTCAGGGCGTGGCTTGTCGATGGTGTTCCAGTCCTACGCGCTCTACCCGCATATGAGTGTGCGCGAAAACGTCGGATTTGCGCTGAAGACAGCGGGAATGCCAAAGGCGGATATTGATGAGAAAGTGGGGCGGGCGGCTGAAGTTCTGAAGCTCGACGACTATCTCGATCGTCGCCCAAAAGCGCTTTCGGGCGGTCAGCGTCAGCGCGTCGCCATCGGCCGGGCCATCGTGCGCGAACCGGCCGCCTTCCTGTTCGATGAGCCGCTGTCGAACCTCGATGCGGCCCTGCGGGTGGAGATGCGGTTTGAGATCGCCCGTTTGCACAAGGCTTTGGGCACAACGATGATCTACGTCACCCACGACCAGGTCGAGGCGATGACCCTTGCCGACAAGATCGTGGTGTTACAGGCCGGCAATATCGAGCAGGTAGGCTCCCCGCGTGCGCTGTACGAAAAGCCGGACAACCTCTTCGTTGCCCAGTTCATCGGTTCGCCAAAGATGAATGTTCTGCCTTGTACTGCGACGGGAGATCGCTTTGACCTGCAAGGCAAGGGCTCCGGCGTCTATCCGTATGCCTCGACTGCAAGCATCCCGACGAAACTCGGTATCCGCCCGGAACACATCAAGGTTGTGGCGCCTGGCGCAGGTCATCTGGATGCAACGGTGGATGTTGCCGAGTATCTTGGCGCCGACACCTATCTCTACGTTGGCGTGGACGGGCTGGAGGCGATGCTTGTGCGGATCGATGGCAGTGAAGAGATTGCCGAGGGAAGTCGCATTGGGCTGTCCTTCGACGAAAGCCGTCTGCATTTCTTCGATGAAAACGACAAGGCAATCCGGGCTTAAGTCCGGACTGCCTTGCTGGACGGGCTAGTGCCGGTTCCTGCTTTACGCTTCCACTTCGGCGAAGGCTGCATCGAGCCCGTGAATTTTGAGGGTGGCTCCGTCAAGGGTTCCACCGAAACCACTACCTGAAAGCAGCGTCAATGCGCCGATGTCTGGTGTAAAGCTCGTGCTGTCTGAGGTCATGTTGAAGACGCAGAGGATTGCCCGGTCTTCGAAGTGACGCAGCAACGCAAACATTCCCTCCGGCGCATCAACAAAGCGAATGCTACCCTTTTGCAGTGGCGGCTGTTGCTTGCGCCATGTCAAAAAGCTGCGCGTCCGCTCCAGTACTGAGGTGCCGTCGCCACTCTGCGCCGAGACCCCAACCATATGATGCGCCTGAGGCACCGGCAGCCACGGCGTTCCTTCCGTAAAGCCGGCATGTGCCGCGTCAGCATCCCACGGCATTGGCGTTCGGCACCCATCGCGGCCCTTGAATTTCGGCCAGAAGCGAATGCCATAGGGATCCTGCAGTAGCTCGAAAGGCACATCGGCTTCTTCCAGCCCCAGCTCTTCGCCCTGATAGATGCAGGGCGTTCCGCGCAGGCAGGTGACAAGAGCCGTGGCCAGAGGTGCGAAGCGGCGGAGATCACGGCCCTGCCCCCAGCGCGTGGCAACCCGGGTAACGTCGTGGTTCGATAGCGCCCAGCTTGGCCAGCCATCGCCAAGCTCGGCTTCCATCGCCTCTATTGTCTGGCGCAGGTAAGCGGGCGAATTGTCTTCTGTCAGCAGGTCGAAACTGTAGGCCATGTGCAGCCGCTTGTCCTTGACTGTATAGGCTGCTGTCGTACCGATCACGTCCCGGTCTGCGCCAATCTCGCCGACCAATGTTGTGCCGGGATAGGCGTCGGCGAGGCGGCGCAAGCGTTCCAGAAACGCCAGGTTTTCAGGTCGCGTCTTGTCAAAAAGGTGATGTTGGAAGGAGTAAGGGTTCGACGGATCGACGCCGGTGATAGGCACGTTCGGTGGACGTGGCGGATTGTCCCGCAATTCCTGATCGTGGAAGTAGAAGTTGACTGTATCCAGCCGGAAGCCTTCCACACCCAGATCGAGCCAGAAGCGGGCGACATCGAGAACCGCCGTCTGAACCTCTTTATTGTGGAAGTTCAGGTCCGGTTGGCTGGTCAGGAAGTTATGCAGGTAATACTGGCCGCGTACGCCATCCCACTCCCAGGCGGAACCGCCGAAGATCGACAGCCAGTTGTTGGGCGGCGACCCCTCCGGCTTGGACTGCGCCCAGACATACCAGTCAGCCTTGGGGTTTGATCTGGAAGAGCGGCTTTCCTTGAACCAGGCGTGCTGGTCGGAAGTGTGAGAGATCACCAGATCGATGAGGACTTTGAGCCCGAGGCTCTTGGCCTTTGCGACCATGGCCTTGAAGTCGTCCAGCGTGCCGAACATCGGGTCGACATCCCGGTAGTCGGAGACATCGTAGCCGAAGTCGGCCATCGGCGACGTGAAAAAAGGCGAAAGCCAGATCGCGTCCACCCCAAGACCGGCAATATAGTCGAGGCGGCGGGTGATGCCCGGCAGGTCGCCGATGCCGTCGCCGTTGCTGTCCTGAAAAGAGCGCGGGTAGATCTGATAAATCACCGCGCCGCGCCACCAGTCGGTGTCGCCGGAGGCTGCGGGATAGGCTGTGTCTGATGGGTGGGGCAGCATATCCGACATGAGTGTCTTTCCGGTTGATGTGTCGTCCTCTCGCCAATGACTGCGGCCGTGCCGGGAGGTGAACCTAGAAAAGTGAGTTTCAAAGCGCTTTGAATCGCTAGCTGCTTCAGTGCAAGGCGTCAAGAAAAACCACACTGAGGAGTTTCATCTGGCATCAGAAGAGTGTCTCATCGACGGAAGGGACGCACTTTTCGCAAAAACTGATGGTCAAATAAAAAGGCCAATCCCGCTCGAGCGGAATTGGCCGGAAAATCTGAAAAATATCGAAAAACGACTTGATGTAACGCTACGGATTATCCGCCTTTCAAGTGACAGGCGCATGAAGGAACAGCGTAAGTCATATGACGATTATTTGAGCCGAACCGGCAGCATTTTTCAATGAACCCGACCGCATTCTGAGGTTTGCTGCGTGTGCGAAGACAAAGCCTTTTCTTCCCACTGTTGGCGGCGTAGTTTCTGGTCTTGATAGAGGTCGGCGGGAGGTCGGCCGGATTTGGAGGAAGCATCATGGCAACAGCAATCGTAGGCTGGTCTCATCTGCCGTTTGGCAAACACGGCGACGAAACTGTCGAGAGCATGATCGTCAAGGTGACAAACGCAGCCTTGGAAGATGCGGGCATCGCAGCAGAAGACGTCGATGAGATCGTTCTCGGCCATTTCAACGGCGGCTTCTCGGCGCAGGATTTCACCGCGTCGCTGGTCTTGCAGGCCAATCCCGACTTGCGGTTTAAGCCGGCTACGCGGGTGGAAAATGCCTGTGCCACCGGGTCAGCTGCCGTCCATCAGGGCGTTCGGGCAATTGAAGCCGGTGACGCGTCGGTCGTGCTGGTTGTCGGTGTTGAACAGATGACGACGACACCGGGGCCGGAGATCGGCAAGAACCTTTTGAAGGCATCCTATCTGGCGGAAGAGGGGGACATTCCGGCTGGGTTCGCTGGTGTCTTTGGCCAGATTGCCGAGAGCTACTTCCAGAAGTACGGCGATCAGTCTGACGCCTTGGCCCATATCGCGGCGAAAAACCACAAGAACGGCGCAGCCAATCCACTGGCGCAGATGCGCAAGGATCTGGGCTTCGATTTCTGCCGCAACGAGGGCGAGAAAAACCCGTTTGTCGCCGGCCCGCTGAAGAGAACCGATTGCTCGCTGGTCTCTGATGGCGCCGCAGCTCTCGTGTTGACCGACGCGACCATCGCTTTGGGCATGAAGAAGGCGATTGCCTTCCGTGGCATGGCGCATGTGCAGGATTTCCTGCCGATGTCGAAGCGTGACATCCTGAAATTCGAAGGGTGTTCACGGGCCTGGGGTCAGGCACTGGGCGATTCCGGACTGGCGTTGGAAGACCTGTCCTTTGTCGAGACACACGACTGTTTCACCATCGCTGAACTGATCGAATATGAAGCCATGGGCCTGACCGGGGAGGGCGATGGCGCCCGTGCCATTCTGGAAGGGTGGACCCACCCGGATGGCAAGTTGCCGGTCAATCCGTCCGGCGGCCTGAAGGCCAAGGGCCATCCTGTCGGGGCCACTGGCGTCTCCATGCATGTTCTGACCGCCATGCAGCTGGCGGGGGAAGCTGGTGACATCCAGGTGAAAAACGCCGAGCTTGGCGGCATCTTCAACATGGGTGGTGCTGCCGTGGCAAACTACGTCTCTATTTTGCAGGCGATGAAGTAGCATCCACACAGGAATGGCGGCGGTGCATGCTCTGCCGCCATTTTCGTGGTGTTCTTGAGTTTCTGGGCTGAAAAGCCTGCTGTTTCCTCGCACTCGGCGGCTGAGGAAACCTTTTCTCCTTTTACGAGCTTCTTTGAAAACCCGTGCCCGCAGAAACGCTGGCGAAACCGCTACATTGGGTTGGAACAATTCCAAGTAGGCGGAGAGGCCTGATGACTTCGCGCAAGCGTGGCAACCCAAGGACCCGACTGGATGTCTTCCCGACCTTTTTCAAGGTCGCGGGTGAGCGCGTCTGTGTGGTCGGTCATGGCGGCGAGGCCGCTGCGAAGGTGCGTCTGCTGGGCGAAACCAATGCACTGATCGAAGTCATTTCGCGGGATATCGAGCCTGAACTTGCCGAGGTGATCGACGAAGTCGGCGCCGTCCATGTTGCCGAGAACTTTCGCCCAACCCACCTGAATGGCGCTGTGCTGGTCTTCAGTGCCCGTGAGGATGACGCACTCGATCGGGCTGTTGTCGAAGCTGCGCGGATCATGGGGGTGCCTGCCAATGCTGTCGATAAGCCGCATCTCTGCCAGTTTTACACAGGCGCTCTGGTCAATCGGGCGCCGATAGCCGTGGCAATCACATCGACGGGCGTCGGTCCGGTTCTGGCCCGTCACATTCGGGCGCGTATCGAAACCATGCTGCCGCGCTCGACGGGCGATCTGGCCCGTTTGGCCGAAAGCCTGCGGGATGCAGCAGCCAATCTGATCCCGGATGGCGCAGCGCGGCGTCGGTTCTGGGCGAAGTTCTTTTCCGGTCCGGTGTCTACCCGTGCCTACGCCGGCGACCTTGCCGGCGCACGCCAGGAAGCACAGCGACTGTTGAATGGCGCGACAGAAGAAAATGGTTATGTCTGGCTGGTCGGGGCTGGTCCGGGAGCTGAAGATCTCTTGACCTTGCGGGCGCAACGCCTTTTGCAAGAGGCCGATGTGATCGTGCATGACGCTCTGGTGCCCGCTGCTGTGGTCGCCATGGGGCGTCGGGATGCGCAGCGCGTTTCTGTCGGCAAGCGCAAAGGCAAGCATTCGGTCTCCCAAAAGGAGATTTGTGAAAAGCTGGTTGAACTTGGTCAGGCGGGTCTGAAAGTGGTCCGGCTGAAATCCGGCGATCCGATGATCTTCGGCCGTGCTGCCGAGGAAATGGATGCCCTGCGGAGCGCGGGCATCGATTTCGAGGTCGTTCCAGGCGTCACCGCCGCCTTTGCAGCAGCCGCTTCGGCGCAATTGCCGCTGACCCTGCGCGGTGTGGCTTCCACGCTGGTGTTTGCCACGGGCCACAATGCCAAGTCCGAAACCCTGCCGGAGTGGGCCGGGCTGGCTCTCAAAGGTTCAACAGTCGCAGTGTACATGGGCCGCAGCGTGGCTGCTGCCGTCTCGACCCGTTTGATTGCAGCCGGCATGAAGCCGCACACACCGGTCGCAATAATCGAAAATGCTGCCCGCGCTGAGGAACGTCAGTTCCTGGGCAGCCTGCAGGACCTGCGCCTGCTGAGTGAGCGTGACGATATCGATGGACCTGTGCTGATGGTGATTGGAGACGCAGTCGCCCACGCAAGTCTGGCTGCCGCCGAGCCTATCTCGGCAGCGGCCTTGAAACGTAATTTTGCTGCCTGAGGAGAGAGGCAATGAAGGTTATCACTGGAAACCGCCTGCTGGACGGAGAAGTCGTCTGGATGGGGGAAAACGGATCCTGGGTCGAGCTGCTTTCGCTCGCCAAAATCCTGCACGAAAAGAACGATGTCGCAGACGCGATGGCCTTGGCCAAGAAGTCGCTGGATGAGCAGGTGATGGTCGATGCGTATGAAATCGACGTCAAGGAAGAGGATGGCCGGGTCGTTCCGGTGCGCCTTCGCGAGCTTATTCGGGCAGCCGGTCCGACGACGCACCCGCACCTTGGCAAGCAGGCACGTCCAACACTGGTGTGAGACCCTGCCCAGGGCACACCCGCGAGACGCGAAACAGATACCAATGAGGGCAGCGCCGCGCCCACGCGCAGGCAGCGCCCGAGCGGAGAGGATTTGAGATGTACCGCTACGATGAGTTCGATCAGGATTTCGTCAACCAGCGCACCGCGCAGTTCACCGATCAGGTGCGTCGCCGTCTGGCTGGTGAGCTGTCGGAAGACGAGTTCAAGCCGCTTCGCTTGATGAACGGCCTGTACCTGCAGCTGCATGCCTACATGCTGCGTGTTGCCATTCCTTATGGCACGCTGAATGGGCGTCAGATGCGCAAGCTGGCCGATATCTCCCGCAAGTATGACAAGAGCTACGGCCACTTCACCACCCGGCAGAACATTCAGTTCAACTGGCCGAAGCTGGAAGATACTCCGGCTATTCTTGAAGAGCTGGCCGAAGTTGAAATGCATGCCATTCAGACTTCGGGCAACTGCATCCGCAATGTGACCGCAGACCATTTCGCCGGCGCTGCTGCCGACGAGATCGCCGATCCGCGTCCCTATGCCGAGATCCTGCGTCAGTGGTCGTCGCTGCATCCGGAATTCTCGTTCCTGCCGCGCAAGTTCAAGATCGCCATCACCGGCGCGCCGCACGACCGTGCCGCCGTGCAGGTGCATGACATCGGTCTGCAGCTGGCCCGTGGCGAAGATGGCAACATCGGCTTTGTCGTGTTTGTTGGTGGTGGTCTAGGCCGTACGCCGATGATCGGCCGCAAGGTGCGTGACTTCCTGCCGGAAGAGGACCTGCTGGCCTATTCGGAAGCGATCCTGCGCGTTTACAACCGCTACGGTCGTCGCGACAACAAGTACAAGGCCCGCATCAAGATCCTGGTGCACGAGACCGGTCTGGAGGAACTCAAGGCTGATATCGAGGCTGAGTTCGACAAGATCCGCCACGGCGTTCTGCGTCTTCCCGATGAGGAAGTGCGGCGCATCGAGGCCTATTTCGCACCGCCCCCGCTGGAAGTGCTGGAGGTCGATGACAAGGGCCTTGAGGACCGCAAGGCATCGGATGCGGCGTTCGCCCAGTTCTGTGCGCACAACCTGAACCCGCACCGGGTTCCCGGTCACACCAGCATCACCATATCGATGAAGCCGATTGGCGGAATTCCAGGCGATGCGACGGATGTGCAGATGGATGTGATTGCCGATCTGGCAGAGCGTTTCGCCCACGACGAAATCCGCATTTCGCATGAGCAGAATGTCATCCTGCCGCATGTTGCCTTGAAGGACGTCCCGGCGATCTTCGACACGTTGGTTGCTCATGGCATGGCCGAGGGCAACGCCGGTCTGATCACCGATATCATCGCTTGCCCGGGCATGGATTACTGCGCTCTCGCAACGGCACGCTCCATTCCGGTCGCTCAGGAAATTTCCGAGCGCTTCGGCAATGCGGATCGTCAGGCGGAAGTTGGCGAGCTGAAAATCAAGATTTCCGGCTGCATCAACGCCTGTGGTCATCACCACGTCGGTCACATCGGCATTCTCGGCCTGGAGAAAAAGGGCGAGGAATTCTACCAGATCACCCTGGGTGGTTCGGCAGACGAAAAGTCCTCCATCGGCAAGATCGTGGGTCGCGGCTTCTCCTCGGAAAAGGTTGTCGATGCAATCGAAACTTTGGTGGACACCTATCTCGGCCTGCGGGCTGGCAAGGAAGAAACCTTCCTGGATGCCTATCGGCGCGTCGGGGAGGAGCCTTTCAAGGAGGCACTCTATGGCATTAGCTGAAGCCCTTCGGGCTAATGAGCAGAAACCGGATCCGGCGGTTGCCAGGGTTGCGGCGTTGAACGCGCGGTTCGAGGGCCAGTCTGCCCTCGACATCCTGCGCTTTGCCCTGACGGAAGGCTTTGTTGGCGATATCGCCATGGTCTCCAGTTTCGGCGCGGATTCGGCTGTGCTGTTGCATTTGATGGCCCAGGTAGATCCCGCGACGCCAGTTGTGATGGTCGATACCAACAAACTGTTTCCCGACACGCTGCGCTATCGCGATCTGCTAGCGGAGACCTTCGGGTTGACGAACGTACTGTCTGAAAAGCCGGCACGTGAGGATCTCTCGAAAGAGGACCCTGCAGGCATGCTCTGGATGACCGACACCGATGCCTGCTGCCATATCCGCAAGGTGGTTCCGCTGGAGCGGGCGCTGGAAGGCTTTGGCGCGTGGATTTCCGGTCGCAAGCGGTTTCAAAGCAGAACCCGCGCGAAGCTCGACATCTTCGAGATTGAAGACGGTCGGGTGAAGGTCAATCCGTTGGCGGATTGGTCGGCCCAGGACATTCTGGATTATTCCCGCGATCACGATCTGCCGGCACATCCGCTGGTGGCACAGGGGTATCCGTCCATTGGGTGCATGCCATGTACTTCCAAGGTGGAACCAGGCGAGGATCCGCGCTCCGGTCGCTGGCGCGGCCAGGAGAAGACCGAGTGCGGCATCCACATCGCCAGCCATGGGCGCGAAGTGGATGGCAGCGGGATTTAATTCCAGCCGACACCTTGGCCTCCCATCGGTCAGGCTTTAAGACACATGTGCCGCATGCCGGTCCGAGAGGGAACGGGCAATTGGTTTCGGCAAGGACGCGATACGGACGCGAAAGAAAAGATGACGAAGATTTTTGCAAACGGCGCTTTCCGCGACGAGGAATGGGCTCATATTGGTCTTGAAGATGATCTTCCAGAGACCGGAAATGTCCTGCTGCCCATGAGCCGCTTTCTGGAGGAGCCCAACAGCTTCGCCGGTTCCAACCGCGGTCTGGCTGTGGTGGTCGCCGCTGGCGAGGATGTGGAGCTGCTGGCCGACCATCTGGACAAGCTGGCGATCATCGCGGTGGATTTTCCCGCATTCTCCGACGGCCGAGGGTTTTCGGCAGCCCGTGTTCTGCGCGAGCAGTTGAATTATCAGGGCGACATTCGCGCCATCGGCAAGTACATTCTGGATCAGGCGCCACTGTTGCGCCGCTGCGGTGTAACCAGCTTCGAGATTTCCAAGCCGGAAATGCTGAAGGCACTGGATGCAGGGGAGTGGCCGGAGGTGACCAATTATCTCCAGCCGGTCGACGCCGTTGAAGAGCTCCCGGCTGGTGAGCGTCCCTGGGCGCGCAAGCCCGTGCCAGGCGCTCCGGAAGCAGCCGAATAAGCTGCGCATTCAGCATTAAAAAAAGCCCGCCAATGTGGTGGGCTTTTTGTTTGTTACAGCGTGTGGCAATGCTGGTTAGACCTGTCCAGTCCGCTTCAGTTCGTTATAAGTCGCATCCAGCGTCTTCTTTGTCGTGGCGACCAGAAGATCGGCTTCCTCGTGGCTCAACACCAGCGGCGGAGAGATGATCATGCTGTCGCGAACGGCACGCATCACCAGGCCGTTCTGGAAGGAGAGGTCGCGGCACATCGTCCCGACGCTGCCTTCATGCGCGAATTTGACTGACCGATCACCCTTGTTCGGAACAAGCTCGATGGCGCCCATGAGGCCAACCATCCGTGCTTCGCCGACGAGTGGATGATCGCCGAGCGCTTTCCAGCGCTGCTGCAGATAGGGACCGATATCATCGGCGACGTAGCCGATGAGGTTTTCGCTTTCCATGATTTCCAGGTTGGCCAGGGCCGCCGCAGCACACGCCGGGTGACCGGAGTAGGTGTAGCCGTGGTAGAACTCGCCGCCTTTGTCGATCAGCCCTTCGCATACACGGTCCGACACCAGAACACCACCGATAGGCAGGTAGCCGGAGGACAGTCCCTTGGCGATTGGCATCAGGTCCGGCTCAAGCCCGAAGTATTCTGAGCCGAACCAGGTGCCGAGGCGCCCGAAGCCGCAAATGACTTCATCGGCGACAAACAAGATGTCACGCTCCTTCAGGATGCGCTTCACTTCAGGCCAATAGGTCTCCGGCGGGATGATGACACCGCCAGCGCCCTGGATAGGCTCGGCGATGAAGGCCGCAACCTTGTCTTCGCCGATCTCGTCTATCGCCTGCACCAGCTTGCGGGCGACATGAATGCCGAATTCGTCGGAGCTCATGTCGCCGCCTTCACCGAACCAGTAAGGCTGGTCGACGTGATGAACGCCCGGTATCGGCATATTGCCTTGCTCGTGCATGGCCTTCATGCCGCCGAGGCTGGTGCCAGCCACCGTGGAGCCGTGGTAGCCATTCCAGCGGCCGATGATGACCTGCTTCTCCGGCTTGCCCATCTGGGCCCAATAGTGACGCACCATCCGAAAAACGGTGTCGTTTGCTTCGGACCCCGAGGAGCAGAAGAACACATGGTTCATGTGCGGCGGAGCAAGCTGTGCCAGTTTCTCCGCCAGAGCCACCACAGGCGGGTGGGTCGTCTTGAAGAAGGTGTTGTAATAGGACAGCTCGCTCATCTGCTTGTGAACGGCGTCAGCAATCTCCGGCCGCCCATGCCCCACCTGAACGCACCACAGACCCGCCATGCCGTCCATGATCCGGTTGCCGTCGGAATCCGTCAGCCAGACGCCGTCAGCACGAGTAATGATCCGGGTGCCTTCCTCGTTCAGCTCCTTGGTGTCCGTGAACGGATGGATGTGGTGAGCTGCATCAATCGCCTGGAGCGATGCAGTTGGATAGATGTTGGACACCGCGGTCATGGGGCTTTCTCCGGTGACGGGTAAGTGGCTCCGGATCAGACGTTGAGAAGCAGGTATTCCCGCTCCCAGGGACTGATGACGGACATGAATGTTTCAAACTCTTCGTATTTGATGGCCCGGTAGGTCGCGACGAACTTTTCGCCGAAGATCTGAACCATCGCGTCGTTGCGCTCGAACAGGGCGAGCGCATCGGTCAATCCGCGCGGCAGAGCTTTTTGCAAGTCACTGCAATCCACGCTCTGGGGGGCATCCGGCGTCAGCTCTTCCATCATGCCCAGATACCCGCAGGCAAGGGAGGCGGCGATGGCGAGATACGGGTTCGCATCCGAGCCGGGCACGCGGTTTTCCAACCGTCGCGCCTGCGGGTCAGAGTAGGGAACGCGTAGACCGACCGTGCGGTTGTCATAGCCCCAGTAGACGTTGACCGGAGCTGTCGAGCTGCGGGCAAAGCGCCGATAGGAGTTCACGTAAGGCGCCATCATCGACGTTACGTAGGGCAGATACTTCTGATGGCCGCCGATGAACGACAGGAAGGCCGGGGTTTCTTTGCCTTCTGCATCGGAGAAGATGTTCTTGCCCGTCTGCTTGTCGATCACTGACTGGTGGATGTGCATGGCCGAGCCTGGCTGGTTTGACATAGGCTTCGACATGAAGGTCGCGAACATGTCGTGACGCAGCGCAGCTTCACGAATGGTGCGCTTGAACAGAAAAACCTGATCGGCCAGCTCCAGCGGGTTGCCGTGACGCAGGTTGATTTCCATCTGCGCCGCGCCTTCCTCGTGGATCATCGTGTCGATTTCCAGTCCCTGCTTTTCCGACAGGTCGTAGATGTCATCGATAAGATCATCGAATTCGTTCAGGGCGGAAATCGAATAGGACTGTCGTCCCACTTCCGGGCGCCCGGAGCGGCCGGTGGGGCGCTCAAGCGGGTAATCGGGATCGGTGTTCGGCTTGACCAGATAGAACTCGATTTCCGGTGCGACAACCGGCTCCCAGCCCTTGTCTTCATACAGCTTGAGGATCCGCTTCAGCACGTTGCGAGGTGCGGTTTCCACCGGTGACCCGTCACGGGTGTAGGCATCGTGGATCAGCTGGGCGGTCGGGTCGGTTTCCCAAGGCACGACGGTCAACGTGGAATAGTCGGCCCGGAAATACAGATCTCCGTCGATTGGGTTGTGCTGAAACCGCTCATCGTCTTCCGGATAGCTGCCGGAGATGGTTTGGGCAAAAATAGAGGCGGGCATGGTCATCACCGGGCCGGAGAAGAACTTCTCCGTCGGCATCATCTTGCCACGGGCAACGCCGGCCAGATCTGGAACGATGCACTCAATGTCATGGATGTTGCGCGCATGCAGCCAGGAGCGGGCGGCATCCTCAGCGTCGACACCTCGCAGGCTGTCGACATTGTCAGAAGAGTTGGCGTTTTCCTTGGGAGTGGAATCAGTGCTCACTGGGGGGCTCCATATTGTGCGGTCTGGCAGAACGACGCGGTAGATTCGGGCCGCAGTATGCCAAGTTTTTCCAGTCCCTTGCAGCTTCGATGAACGATAGGGCGGTTTTCGAGACTGGAAGCGCTTTATGAGGCGCACGCCACGTTGCCATCCTATCAACTTAAGCTCAGGCATAATTTGTGATCACAAAAAATGCAAGGGTCGAGTTTCAGGGACCGGTCAGTCTTGACCGGATCATTCGATGTGAAAAGGGGGCTGAACTCACAAGGTGGGCAGGCAATCCCGACCCAGCATGCCCATGCCGTCGGAAATATCTGAGGCGATGGCCTGACGCAACGCTGTGGCGTCTCTGGTTTCAATCGCTTTCAGGGACTGCTTGTGCCAGTCGACCAAATTCGCCGTGCCGACGCGACCATAGACCATGCGCATGTAAGGCCCGAACTGCAGCCACAGGCTTTCCACCAGCGGCAGCAGGATCTGCGAGCCGGACTTTTGATACATGCGGAAGTGGAACTGATGGTTCAGCTGCATGTAGCCCACGGCATCGCCACTTTCCAGGCAACGGTCGATTTCCAGGTCTATGTCGAGGAGTTCCGCAGCGTCACTTGCAGACAGGTGCGGCAATGCCATGGCCGCCACTTCCGGTTCCAGCAGCAGGCGGGCTTTGAGGATCTCGTCAAAGCGTTCGCTGCTCATTTCCGGCACCTGGACCCGACCATTGGGCTTGATCACCAGGGCGTGTTCAGCAGCAAGACGTTGAATAACCTCGCGAACAGGCATCGGGCTGACGCCGAGTTCACTTGCCAGGCCCCGCAGTGTGACAGCTTTTCCGGGGATGAAACGCCCGGTTAGAAGCGATGTCCGGATCGCCTGTTCAACTTGGGCTCGGGTCGCACCGCGCTGGCCTGGGGTGTCACTCGGCTTGTCTGGGGAGGCAGGGCCTGCTTCAGGGGTCGGCTTCGTAGGGTTCTCCATTCCAGTCCTTGAGTATCCTTGTCGTCATAATGGCTCAGGTATGGAGCGCTTGGCGTGCCGATCGGGGATATTTGACAGCTCTTGCCAGGTTTTGTCTACGCCTCTCCTGATCAGCTTGGCGACATGCCCGTAATTTGAGCGTTACTTCCAAAAGGTGGTCTGGAGGGACATGCCTGCGCTGCTTGACAGTCGCACTAAATGTGATCACAACATATTGGAAATCATATGGAGTCGTCCAGATCAAGCAAGCTTGTTTCTGGTCGGTGGGCCGGCCGATGAACTCCTTTGGCTGGGAATTGGGCGAAAGCCACCAGATCGCTGGCCCCAAAAATAAGGGAATACCTTTCGACATGGTCGATCTGCCGCAATTTACCATCGAACATCCCGATGAGACGAGCTGGAAGAAGGGTGTCGAGGCCTTTCTCGCCGAACATCCGGATCTCGACACGCTGGAAGTGGTGCTGCCCGACACC
This sequence comes from Roseibium limicola, assembly GCF_017313085.1. Taxonomy (GTDB): domain Bacteria; phylum Pseudomonadota; class Alphaproteobacteria; order Rhizobiales; family Stappiaceae; genus Roseibium; species Roseibium limicola. The sequence continues at coordinate 283,010 of NZ_JAFLNF010000004.1, forward strand.
AACGGGGTCTTGCGCGGCAAGTGGTTGCCAGGCAATGCGACTGCCAAGGTCTTCGAGCAGGGCGTGGCCTTTCCGTTTTCGCTGTTCGGACTTGATGTCTGGGGACGTGAAGTTGAAAGCACCGGCATGCATATCGAGACCGGGGACAGGGACGCATTGTGCTGGCCCGTCCCGGAAACCCTGAAGCTGGTGCCTTGGAGCGACCGCAAGACGGCGCAGGTGTTGTTGTCGATGTATGATCGTGAGGGCGCGCCCTTCATGATGGATCCGCGGCATGTCTTGAGATCAATGTGCGACCGCCTGGCGGAGCATGGTCTTTCGGCGACCTGTGCGTTTGAGCTGGAGTTCTATCTTCTGGAAGAAACCGACGGCGATTGGACCGATCAGCCCAAGCCGTTGTTCTCTACCCACCTCGGCCCGGCACGTCAGAACATGTACGCCCTGTCTGATCTGGAAGCGTTGATGCCGCTGGTGGACGATCTGCGTCGGGCCGCCGAGCTACAGAATATCCCGGCCGATGCGGCCGTATCGGAAGCCGCTCCCGGCCAGTTTGAGCTGAACTTGCATCATCGCCGCGATCCACTGCAGGCTGCGGACGATGCCGTTTTGCTGCGTCGTCTTGTGCAGGGAGTTGCCCGCAAGCACAATCTGAAAGCGTCCTTCATGGCCAAGCCGTTCGTAGAATGGCCCGGCAATGGCATGCATGTGCATGTTTCCATGGAAGACAAGAACGGCAACATCTTCGCTTGTCCGGAGGAGGGAAGCACCCGTCTGGGCCATGCCATCAGCGGCTTGCTGAGGACCATGCCGGAAGCACTGCTGCTGTTCACCTCGACCTTCAACGGCTTCCGCCGGATGCAGCCGGGCTCTTACGCTCCAACGTCAATCTGCTGGGGCTACGACAACCGCTCGGTCGCTCTGCGCGTTCCGGCCAGCAGTGCCGAAGCCACGCGCATCGAACATCGCATCGCCGGTGCGGATGCCAATCCGTATTTCGTGCTGATTGGTGTATTGGCAGGTATGCTGGAAGGCTTGGAAAACAAGCAGCCGGCCCCGCCGCCGGTCATCGGCAATGCTTATGAAGCCAAGAACAAGCGGCTGACACCCTGGATGGATGAGGCGATTGACGCGTTCGAGGCTTCGGATCGCATGAAGGCCGCCGTCGGCGATGAGATGCACAAGGTCCTGACTGAGATCAAAAAGGAAGAGCTGAACGAATTCGGCCGTGAGATCTCATCCCTGGAACGGCAGACTTATTTGTAAGTCTGCTTTTGAAAACGGGCTTGTAAGACGAGAAACACGTCTTGATGGGAGCAGGCCTTTGACTTAGCGTTCGGTGGCCAACAGGCTGTCGGGTCATAAAGCCAACACGTCGAGAACGGCGGGCAGAGCACCTTCTGGAGTGGAGTTTAATATGCAGAAACATCTGATTTTGAGTGTTGCGGCCTTGTGCCTGATGGGCGGTTCGGCCCTTGCGCAAGACAAGGTCGTCAACGTCTACAACTGGTCGGACTACATCGACGAGTCGATCCTGGAAGATTTCACCAAGGAAACCGGCATCGAAGTCAAATACGATGTCTTCGACAGCAACGAGATCCTCGAAACCAAGCTGCTTGCTGGCGGCACCGGCTATGATGTCGTGGTTCCGACCGGGTCCTTCCTGTCTCGTCAGATCACCGCTGGCGTATTCATGAAGCTGGACAAGTCCAAGCTGACCAACCTGGAAAACATGTGGGCCGATATCTCAGCTCGCGTGGAAAAATACGATCCGGGCAATGATTACTCGATCAACTACATGTGGGGCACCACCGGCCTCGGCTACAACGTTGAGAAGGTCAAGGCAGCTCTGGGCGACGATGCTCCGGTCGATAGCTGGGATATGGTCTTCGATCCGGCCAATGCAGAAAAACTGTCCGCTTGCGGCATCTTCATGCTGGACGCGCCGACTGAGATCATCCCGGCATCCTTGAACTACCTGGGCCTGGACCCGGACAGCAAGGACCCGGAAGACATCAAGAAGGCCGGTGAGCTGCTGGAGACGGTCCGCCCGTTCATTCAGAAGTTCCACTCTTCTGAGTACATCAACGCACTTGCCAATGGCGATATCTGCCTGGCAGTCGGTTGGTCTGGTGATATTCTACAGGCCCGTGATCGTGCTGCAGAGGCCGACAACGGTGTGACGGTGGAATACTCCATCCCGAAGCAGGGGGCTCTCATGTGGTTCGACCAGATGGCGATCCCGGCAGATGCTCCGCATCCGGATGCAGCGCATGAGTTCCTCAACTACATCATGCGTGCCGACGTCATGGCGAAGGCGTCCAACTACGTCTACTACGCCAACGGCAACAAGGCGTCTCAGGAATTCCTGAATGAAGACGTGATCGGCGATCCGGCGATCTACCCAAGCGAGGAAACTGTGTCGAAGCTTTACACCGTCACCGCTTACCCGCCGAAGGTGAACCGGGTTGTGACCCGCGTCTGGACATCCGTGAAGAGCGGACAGTAATCCAACAACGAAAGCCCCGGACAATCTGTCCGGGGCTTTTCGGTTGCACGGTAGGATGCCACTGCTCAAGCTTGGGCGACAGGTCGGAGCGAAAGTTTCACCGGGCGTTGCACGCTCGAAAGCCTGCAGGGCAATCCTGGCAGCCGAATGCCGCTATCAGTCTCAAAGAAAATAAGAATTCCGGGAACCGAACAACTCTTTGAACCGTCTTTTTGAGAGACACACCCGCTGCAATCGGTAACATGTGTTTGCGTCTGCGCGGGGAAGCTGCGGAGCCGGCATGAGCCCGGTGGAGCCCGCCCGAGGTAGGTCGAGGGTGGTTCTGTAAGCAGGTGTTTCTCGTCAGGGAACCGTGCCGATCCTTTTCGGATCTGGCCAAATGTTTGAATTTCAATTCCGCCGATGGCGGGACCAGGGGGTGGGTACTTGGCAAAGAAAGCAATTGGGCCGGTGCGCCGGACGTTTACGCCTTGGGAAGACAGCACGGCAACGCCGTTCATTGAATTCCAGAACGTAACCAAACGCTTCGGCGATTTCACCGCCGTCGACAATCTCAGTCTGAAAATCTACGAACGCGAGTTCTTTGCGCTTCTCGGGGGGTCGGGCTGCGGCAAGACCACCATGATGCGCATGCTTGCGGGTTTCGAGACCCCGACCGAGGGCAGCATCCTGATCGATGGTCAGGACATGCACGGTGTGCCGCCTTACAAGCGGCCGGCCAACATGATGTTCCAATCCTATGCGCTGTTTCCACATATGAGCGTTGAGGCAAACATTGCCTTCGGCCTGAAGCAGGATCGGATGTCGAAAGCCGACATCGCGGCGCGGGTCACTGAAATGCTGCGGCTGACGAAGCTTGAGGCCTTTGGCAAACGCAAGCCTCACCAGCTCTCCGGCGGTCAGCGCCAGCGCGTAGCTCTGGCCCGTGCCTTGGCGAAAAAGCCGAAAGTTCTGTTGTTGGACGAGCCGCTCGGCGCGCTGGATCGCAAGCTGCGTGAGGAAACCCAGTTCGAGCTGATGAATATTCAGGAAGAGCTGAAGACCACTTTCCTCATCGTCACCCACGACCAGGAAGAAGCCATGACCGTGGCCGACCGCATTGCCGTCATGGATGCCGGCAAGATCATGCAATGCGCGACACCTTCGGAAATCTATGAAACGCCCAACTCCAAGTTCGTCGCGGACTTCATTGGGGATATCAACCTGATCGAAGCCAGGGTTGTTTCCAAGTCAGAAGACGGAACAATCATGGATGCCCCGAGAATCGGCTGCCGGATCGACAGTTCGCAAACCACGACCGTCAGCGTTGGCGATACCGTCTGGTATGCCATGCGTCCGGAAAAGGTTCGCATCGAGTTGGGAGAAACGGAAACACCTGAAATCAACCAGGTCGGCGCGGAAGTCTGGGACATCGCCTATCTGGGCGACGTTTCAATCTTCCACTCGCGGGTCGGTGAAGCTGAGGAAACCAGCTTGCGGTCGACCATCGCCAATGTGACCCGATTGGTAGAGCGTCCACTGACCTGGGAAGACAGGGTGACCTTGAGCTGGGGCCGCGATGCCGGCGTCATCTTGTCCAAGTGATGGTGGAGGAGGAGTGAGGCCATGAGCCAGACACAGACAAAACCCCGTCGATCCCTGGGCGCGAAGGCGCTGATTGCTGCCCCATATTTGTGGCTGTTGGTGTTCTTTCTGGCACCGTTTCTGATCGTTCTGAAGATCTCCCTGTCGGAGGTCGCGGTGGCGATGCCACCTTATGTTCCGACATTCGACCTTGCCTCCGGCTGGAGTGCCTTCGTCGAGAAGCTCTCTGACCTCTCCTTTGAAAATTATATCTGGCTGACGGAAGACGATCTCTATTGGAAATCCTATATTTCCAGCGTCGTCATCGCAGGGATTTCGACTTTCATCACCTTGCTGGTCGGCTACCCGATTGCCTACGGCATGGCGCGCTCGCCCAAGGCCTGGCGTCCGACCTTGCTGATGCTGATCATCCTGCCGTTCTGGACCAGCTTTCTGATCCGCGTCTACGCCTGGATCGGTATCCTGAAGAATGAAGGGCTGCTCAATCAGCTGCTTTTGTGGGTTGGCGTCATCGATCAGCCGCTGGTGATCCTCAACACCAACACTGCCGTCTACATCGGCATCGTCTATTCCTATCTGCCGTTTCTGGTTCTGCCGCTCTACGCCTCTTTGGAAAAACTTGACGACAGTCTGCTTGAAGCGGCGGAAGACCTTGGCTGCCCCTCTTGGAAGGCTTTCTGGAAGATCACCTTTCCGCTCTCGATCCCCGGCATGATCGCCGGATGCTTTCTGGTGTTCATTCCGGCGGTCGGTGAATTCGTCATCCCCGATCTTCTTGGCGGATCAAACACCTTGATGATTGGCAAGACGCTCTGGGTGGAATTTTTCTCCAACCGGGACTGGCCGGTCTCGTCGGCTGTTGCGGTCTTGCTGCTGCTGTTGCTGGTCATCCCTATTGTGCTGTTCCAGAATTATCAGCAGAAGATGCAGGAGAAACAGGCATGAGAAACGGTCCCTCCTGGTTCAACGTCACGTCGCTGGTGGTGGGATTTTCCTTCCTCTATCTGCCGATCGTTCTGTTGGTGATCTTTTCATTTAACGAATCGCGTCTGGTCACGGTCTGGGGAGGCTTCTCCACCAAGTGGTATGGAGAGTTGTTCCATAACAAGCAGCTTCTGGACGCTGGTAAAGTCACCTTGCAGGTGGCTTTTCTCTCCGCATCCATTGCAACGGTGCTCGGCACGATGGCTGCCCTGGTGCTCTCTCGCTCGGGCCGGTTTCCGGGGCGGACAATCTTCTCGGGGATGATTTTTGCGCCACTGGTCATGCCCGAGGTGATCCTCGGGCTGTCAATGTTGCTGCTCTTCGTGGCGATTGATCAATCGCGCGGTTTCTGGACGATCATCATCGCACACACCACTTTTTGCATGTGCTACGTCGCCGTGGTCGTGCAGTCGCGTCTTGTCGGCTTTGATCGAAGCATCGAGGAGGCGGCAGAAGATCTCGGCTGCCCGCCCTTCAAGACGTTCTTCCTCATCACACTGCCTGGCATCTTGCCTGCGGTGATTGCCGGTTGGATGCTGGCCTTCACCCTGTCGCTGGATGATCTGGTCATCGCCAGCTTCACCACCGGACCGGGGGCAACGACGCTGCCGATGAAGATCTACTCGCAGGTTCGCCTTGGGGTCACACCGGAAATCAACGCGGTCTGTACGATCCTTGTGGCCCTGGTGACCATGGGCGTGATTGCCGCGTCGGTGACGACCAAGCGAAGGGAAACCCAGCGCCAGCGTGACGAGCGGGCGGCTATCGCTCAAGGGTAGTGTTTGAAGAAAACAGCTGAACCGCGAAGGGGAAGGTCATATGGCCTTCCCCTTTTGTGCATCTGCGAAAGAGATCAGTTGCCGGGCGGGCGCAGCAAGAAGATCACGATCCAGATCGGCACCACGATCAGCGCGCCAAGCAGCATCGTCGGCACCGCCCAGTCGATGGCATTCAGGATGTAGATCCAGACATCGAGAGGTGTCAGGCCAATGCTTTCAAGAAGATCCGCAGCGGAAATGCCGAAGACGGACAGTGCTATCCCGACCAGCAGGGAAAAGCCGGAGATTTTCAAAAGCGTCAAAAGGAATTGAGACAAGCTTCGCTCCGAAATCACCTCGTTCAGACCGCCCATGTTAAGACAGTGGCGACCGGTTGCGCTATGGTCAAGCAATAGACCGGGGATGAAAGTCTTGTTGCCGCTGCTGGTATATATGTCCAGCGAGAAAATGCGGAGGCCTTGATTGCCAAAAAGTCACGAAGTGAAGACGGCTTCACTCTTGACGCTCTGCAACATGTGGTTTCAAGTGACCCCAACTGGTGACAATCTTCTTGGGAGACGAATATGCAGAAGATTTACCCGAACGCGGCCGCCGCGTTGGAGGGAGTTGTGTTTGACGGGATGACGATCATGGCCGGTGGCTTTGGTTTGTGCGGAATTCCGGAGAATCTGATCGCAGCTCTTCGGGACACCGGCACAAAGGATATCACCGCGATCTCCAACAACGCCGGTGTCGATGATTTCGGCCTGGGCCTGTTGTTGCAGACCCGGCAGATCAAGAAGATGATCTCGTCCTACGTCGGTGAAAACGCAACTTTCGAGCGTCAGTACCTGAATGGAGAACTTGAGCTTGAGTTCAATCCGCAGGGAACATTGGCAGAGCGCATCCGCGCGGGTGGTGCCGGGATCCCGGGTTTTTACACGAAAACAGGCGTTGGCACTTTGATCGCTGAAGGCAAGGAACTGAAGGACTTCAACGGCGAGACCTATGTTCTGGAAACCGGATTGTTGGCCGATGTGGCATTGGTCAAGGCGTGGAAAGCCGACAAGGAAGGCAACCTCGTCTTCCGCAAGACTGCGCGCAATTTCAACCCGATGATGGCCACGGCAGGCAAAGTCACGATTGTTGAAGTGGAAGAGATCGTCGAGACCGGTGAGCTGGATCCCGACCACATCCACACCGCAGGTATCTTTGTCGACCGGATCCTTTCCGCATCATTCGAAAAGCGCATTGAAAAGCGCACAATCCGTCAGGCCTGAGGAGGGCACCATGAGCTGGACACGTGACGATATGGCCAAGCGCGCCGCCCAGGAGCTGGAAGACGGCTTCTACGTCAATCTGGGTATCGGAATCCCGACCCTGGTTTCCAATTACATTCCGGATGGCGTTCAAGTCGCCCTTCAGTCGGAAAACGGCATGCTCGGCATGGGGCCGTTCCCGACCGACGACGAAGTGGATGCCGATCTGATCAACGCTGGCAAACAGACCATCACCGAGCTACCGCAGACGAGTTATTTCTCCTCGGCTGACAGTTTCGCGATGATTCGTGGCGGGCACATCGACCTGTCGATCCTCGGTGCGATGGAAGTCTCCGAGAAAGGCGATCTCGCCAACTGGATGATCCCGGGCAAGATGGTCAAAGGCATGGGCGGCGCCATGGATCTGGTCGCAGGCGTCAAGCGTGTGGTCATTGTCATGGATCATGCCTCCAAGAAGGGAGATGCCAAGCTCTTGAAGGAATGCACGCTGCCGCTGACCGGGGTTGGCTGTGTTGACCGCATCATCACCAACCTGGGTGTCTTTGACGTCACAGACAATGGTCTGAAAGTGGTTGAGCTGGCTCCGGGCATCACACTGGACGAGGTCAAGTCCAAGACTGAGGCTGCGCTGGTCGACTAAGGCCGCATAAGCCTTCGACACAAACACAAGATTGCAAGAACCGTCGGTGTCCTGGGGCATCGGCGGTTTTTCATTGGGCCGTTGATAACGGCCTATTCTGCCGCTGACAGGTCGGGAGAGGCGAGTGGGACGGCGGCCTCCAGCGGCGGACGCGTTGAGGACTTGCTGCGGAAGCTTTGTGCGCTTGTGCGTGCCAGCAGGATGACAGGCAGCAGCCCGACAAGAACAATCGCCAGCGCTGGCAGGGCGGCATCCTCGAAGGCCTCGCGTGAGGCTGCTTCAAAGACCGTGGTGGCCAGCGTTTCGAAGTTGAAAGGACGCAGCAGAATGGTCGCCGGCAGTTCCTTCATGCAATCGACAAAGGTCAGCAGCAAAGCCGATAAAAGCACCGGCTTGAGGATCGGCAGGTGAACCTGCCAGAGCGTTTGCGAGGCTGTGCGCCCCAGGGTGCGGGATGCCATGTCGAGGTGGGGGGAGATCTTGGCAAAGCCGCTGTCGATCTGGCCGAAGGAAATCGCCAGAAACCGAACTGTGTAGGCATAGATAAGCCCGACGCCTGAGCCGAGCAGCAGCGGCCCGGTTGCATAGCCGAAGGTGCTCTTTGAAAAGGAATTGAGCACGCCGTCAAGATTGGCGAGAGGCACCAGAATGCCGACGGCCAGAATGGTCCCGGGAATGGCATAGCCGATGGCGGAAAACCGCACGGCAAGGGAGAGGATGACGTTCTTTTGCAGGCGCATGCCATAGGCGAGGGCGACAGACAGACTGACGGTCAGCACCGATGCAATGCAGGCCAGAAACAGGCTGTTGCTGATCGCCGCGAGAAACGCCCCGTCCATAAGCTGCTCAAGCCTGCGAGAAGCCATCTTGACCAGAATGTAGGCTGGAATGCCGAAGCCGAGCAGCACAGGCAGCGCACAGGCGGTAAAGGCAACCGTAGCGCGCCAGCCCTGCAACTTGAACCGCGAAGGCTGAAGGTGCTTGGTGGAATGGTTGTGGAATTTCTGATGCCGTCGTCCCTGGCGCTCGACCCACAACAGGGCAAACACCATCAACAGCATGGCAACGGCCAGCTGAGCTGCGCCTTCCAGACTGGATCGGTTCAGCCAGGTCTCATAGACGGAGAAGGTCAGCGTGCGAACACCGAAGAAGGTCACGGCGCCGATGTCGTTGAGGCACTCCATCAACGCGAGGGAAACACCGACGACTGCTGCCGGTCGGGTCATCGGCAAGGCCACGGTGAAGAACACCCGCCAGGGAGAGGCGCCAAGCGTCCGCGATACGTCGAAGACCGAGGCGATCTGGATCAGGAAACTCGCCCGGCTGGTCAGGTAGACATAAGGATAGAGCACAAGGCTCATCACAAAGATCGCACCGCCGAGCGATCGAACTTCCGGAAACCAGTAGTCACGTGAGGTCTTGAAGCCAAAGACGGATCGCAGGGCGGACTGCAGCGGACCGGTGTAATCGAGCGCCTCTACATAAGCAAAAGCAACGATATAGGTCGGAATCGCCAGCGGGATCAGCAGGATCCAGTCGAACCAGCCACGCCCTGGAAACCGGCACATGGTGGTGAGCCAGGCGGTTCCGACACCCAGCACGGTGGTCAATACCCCGACCCCGGCCATCAGGATCAGCGTGGTTGCCATAGACCGAGGCAGGACGGTGGTGAGCAGGTGATGCCAGACGTCACCAGCGGGCGACAGCGCAATCCAGCCGATGGCAAGCAGGGGAATAAGCACAAGGGCCGCCGCTACCAGCGCCAGCCCTGACCACGCACCCTCTGAACTCTTGCCGGCATCACCGATCACGCATGCATCTCCTGATCGGGGCCGGCCCCGGAAGTGTCAGTAGCGGGACGGTTTGTCCCGCTACTGAACGGTCTTTCAGCTCTGGGGTCCGTTGTCGAAGCCGACGCGGTCCACCATTTCGCTTGCTGCTTTACGGAAGTCGGCGACTTCGTGCAAGGGGAGGCTGTCCGGCTTCAAGGTTCCCCACGACAGGACGCGCTCTGAAACAGGAACCTCCGGATCGACCGGGTATTCGAAATTGGTCTCGGCATAGATGCCCTGGGCCTGATGCGAAGTCAGGAAGCTGATGAACTTCATGGCCGCTTCCTTGTGTGGCGCATATTTGGCAAGAACCACCCCGGACAGGTTGACATGGCTGCCGCGATTGTCCGAATTCGGGTAAAGCAGCTTGACGGAAGCAGCCCATTCCTTTTGTTCCGGATCCTTATCGTTGGTTTCCATCTGACCCATGTAATAGGTGTTGCCAAGGGCGATGTCGCATTCGCCGGCGTAGATCGACTTGACCTGTGCGCGATCGTTGCCGGTCGGCTTGCGGGCGAGATTATCGCGAACAGCGGTCAACCAGGTTTCGGTTTCTGCTTCGCCATGATGGGCGATCATCGAGGCGATCAGGCCGAGCGTGTAGTCATGCTGGCCCGAGCGGGTGCAGATACGGCCACGCCATTTCGGGTCGGCCAGGTCCTCGTAGTCGATGCTGTCCTGTTCGACGCGTTCACGCGATGCATAGACGATCCGCGCACGGCTGGTCAGTCCGATCCAGGCGCCGTCGGGGTCCTGAAATTCTGCCGGAACTGTGCCTTCCAGCTGCTCAGCCGGAATGGGAGCAGTGATACCAAGGTCCTTGGCGCCGGACAGTCGTCCGATATCCACAGTCAGCATGACATCTACGGGTGAGTTCTCACCTTCCGTTGCGATACGTTCGCCGAGCCCCTTGTTGGAAAAGACCACATTGGTCTTAATGCCGGTTTTTTCTTCAAAAGCGTCCAGCAGTGGCTGGATCAGATATGGCTGGCGATAGGAGTAGATGTTGACTTCTTCGGCTTGCGATGCGGCCGGAAGGGCCAGAGAAAGCGGAATGCAGGAAATGGTGGCCAGAGCCAGCCGATGCCAGTTGCGTGTCATGTTTTTCTCCCTTTATCGCCGTTATGGACGGTCTCTGATATGGAGACGAGACTATGGTTGCGAGCCTGAAGGCTGTCAACGAACGCTTTTAAATCAATAGTTTAGAAGAATTCCAAAAGGAGTTGAGCGTGTTGATAATACATGAATGTAGGCCTCTGAATTTACAGGCAATTTTTCAGAAAGTCCGGGATGCGCCGGGTCGCGATGTTTTTCTGCGACCCTTTGTCCTGACTTAAAAGTGAAGGGCGCCCGGAGTTGGTGCACCGCGGACGCCCTCAATCTGATGGTCTCGATAAGTCGCTATTACTCAGCCAGCACCCGCTGCGAGGGAAACCGGATCTCGACCAGAGTGCCCTGTTTCGGGGTGGAGTCGATATGGAAATTCGCCCGGTTGGCTTCGGTCAGCGCCTTGGTCAGCGGCAGGCCGAGGCCTGTGCCCCCTCCCAGACGCGATGTGTGCAGCTGGCGGAACGGCTCCATCGCCGCCGACAGATCTCTCTCGCTCATGCCCGGACCTGTATCGCGTACCCGCAGAACCACCTCGCCATTGTCTTCCAGTGCGGTGGAGATGATCACCTGGCCTCCGGACTTGTTGAACTTGATGGCGTTGGACAGCAAATTCAGCGTGATCTGACGCAGGGAGCGCGGATCGGCGACCACATTCGGCACGGCATCCGGCAAGCTGGCGCGGATGATCACCCGGTCGCGGTTGGCTTGTGGTTGCATCAGCGCCACGCATTCGCGAATGACCTCATTGGAGGACACGGCAGAGAATTGCAGATCCATCTTGCCGGCTTCGATCTTCGACAGATCAAGCAGGTCGTTGATCAGGCTCAGAATATGCGCGCCAGAGGTGCGTACGTCCTTGAGATATTCCTTGTAGCGCTCGCCACCAATCGGGCCGAAGCGTTCCTCGATCATGACCTCCGAAAAGCCGATGATGGCATTCAGTGGCGTGCGGATTTCATGACTGATCTTGGCCAGGAAGTCTGACTTCTGTGAACTGGCGTTTTCTGCCTGACGCTTGGCCTCGGTCAGTTCCTCCTCGGCCTTCTTCCAGTTCGTTATGTCACGCAGGACGGCGCAGAATTTCGTCTGGTCGCCGCTGCCCGTAACGCGGCCAATGGTCATGAACAGCGGGATCAGTCCCCCCGAAGTGACCTGTCCCAGAACCTCGCGTCCGTCATTCAGCAGGCTGGCGACACCGTTGCGCGACAGTCCGTCGAGGTAGTCGAGGGCGGAGCGGTGACTTTCCGGCGCCAGGAAGCTGGTCAGCGCCTCGCCGACGATATCTCCGCGGCTGGTGGAAAACAGGGCTTCCGCCGACCGGTTGGACTTCAAGATGGTGCCGTAGCGATCCATGACCAACACGCCGTCTGTCGCGGTCTCCAGGATGGCATCGAGCTCGTCGACACGCTCACGGGCCTTGGACAGCTCACTCTCCAGCGTCTCCTGTTCTGTGCGAGCGGCGAAGGCAGGTGAGGGGAAATCGGTCAGGACGGCTGTCTGGCTGGCAGCCCGAACAGGTACGGTTTCCGCCGCCCGTTCCATGATCGAGATCATCAGGCCCTGGCCGCCATTCCATGGAACCGTGTGCATGCGAGCATCGACCTTGCGGGATCCACCCTCGGCGAGCCGCACCTTCAGTGTGCCGTCGATTGTACCTTCCAGCTCGGTATCGGGAAAATCGTCATCATCATCGGCGAAGACCGCTTCCAGACCACCGGCTTCGGTCAGGGCCTGCAAACCGGTGTAGCCGAGCAGGCCAAGCAGGGTGTCATTGGCGTAGAGCACATCCCGGTCGCGAACGATGGCAATGCCGATTGGCAGCCGATCCAGCAGGCGCGGATCAATCGGACCAGCGCTGGGTGGCGTGGTGTCACGTTCGACCTTCGCGGCGAGTTCCGGATCCAGTGGCGGTTCGTCTTCGACCAGATCGTCTTCAAGCCGCGCCCCAAGGGCTTCGGCAATCTTGCGGAACGCGGCGATCTCCGGCTTTGAAAGTCGGGAGGTATCCACAGGCACCAGATGAGCGCGTCGACGCGGCATGGGGACCACGTTGCTGGCCGGAACCGCCACTTCGGCTTCCTCTGTGGTGCCTTCGGTTTCAGTGGTCGGCTTAACAGGGACGTCAGAAGATGTGTCGTCCAGCTGCGGACCTGCAGAGCGAGGCGTCGAGCGCTCCTCATCGTCCAGCGTCAGCAGGTCTTCGTTGAATTCTTCTGCCAGATCTGCCGCCAGATAGTCTGTCGTCTCACTGCGAAAACTTTCTTCATCGGCACCGGATACATCGTCGTCCCCATCCTTCGCCTCGTTTTCGGTCTGAGAAGAAATGCTTTCGGAAGCCGGGGTATCATCTTCGGTTTGGGCAGACGTCTCGATAGCGGACGGCAGGTCGTCATTTTCCGCTGCCGGCACGTCCGTGGACTTCGGTGTGAAAAGGTCGCGCGATGTCTGGACCGGCACAGCCGTGACATCATCTTCGGTCGATGTTTTGACAGGCGTGCCGCTCTTGTAGCTCTTGGCGAGGCTGGCGACAGCGGTCTCGATATCCTTTGGGTTGAGCGCTTGCTTGCCCTGAATGCCAGTAAGCACACCTTCTTCGGCGTCAATTTCTGCCTCGTGCAGGCTCAGCAGCGGATTGGCATCGTCCTGCTCAAGCGATGGCTGTTCGTCTTCTGCTGATGGCTCCGGAGCCTCCTCGGGAACGGTCTCATCTGCCGGTGTCTCATCCGACGGTGTCTCATCGGATGAGACCTCAGCTACATCCTCCCGTTCGGAAAACCCAATCTGTGACGCATTGCTGCTGTGGTCATCGCCGGCGTTGGCCAGAAGGTCGGTCTCTTCAGCGGGCTCAGAAGGGGCATCCGCAATCGCGTCATCGTCTTGGGGGGCGCCCAGAACAGCGGTGCTTTCCGTCACTTCGTCCGAGATCGGCAGGCTTGCAGCGTCCATTTCCGTTTCGAGAGAGAGCGTGTCCGTCTGCGCGTCGACGGTTGATTCTTCAGGGGTCTCGGTCGGCGTCAGGAGTACACTTTCGCTGCTCTCAGCTGTCGGCGCTTCTGTCTTGATGTCGTCAGAGGGGGTATCTGCTGCCGTCTCGGCCTTGGGCTGTTCCGTGTGGCGTACAGAAGCGGTGGTGCGACCTGACGCGGTATCCGTCATTTCTGGTGTGAAATAACCACCAGCGCGTGCGGCCAGGCCACTGATCAGTGCAGACGCTCGGGCGCCAAGGGCCAGGCCTCCCCCATTGGGCTCACGCTGATGCTTGATCGGGGTCAGATCGAAGGGCGGGGTTTCCGTTGCGGTGAAAGGCGAAACGGGCTCTGTTTCTTCCGTCGGCTGTTCGTCTTCGGTGAATTGCGCGTCGGCGCTTGCGTCAGAGGCCGTATCAGATGCCAGTTCTGGCTCTTCTTCTGCCTGCTCTTCAATTAGCGCATCGCTCTGTTCGCTCAATGCAGTCGCATCAGGCGTGTCTGAGGCGTCAGCAGCGTCCGCAGCATTGGCCTCCGAGGTCAGGAGTGCGCCGGTGGCTGTCGAAGCGGCATGCGCGGGAATGGACCCGTCGCTCGTCAGGCCCTCATCTGTAACACCGGTCTCCTTCTCCGCATTCAGACTGTCGGCATCATAATCGTCATCAGAAGACGGTAGAGCGGCCGGTTCTTCTGCGAGAGGTGCATTCTTGTCTTCGACCATATCGACCAAACGGCAGACACCAAAGCCGCGATAGCCTTCAAAGATCCGGTCCCGATCGAAGGCCGGCAGAGCCGCCATGTCGACAGGAACACGCAGCTGCGCACCGCTGACCGGCCAGAGCACGGTCTTGCCGCTCCAGGTGTCCCGACGGTCGAGGGCACGTGAAATCTCACCGCGGGTATCGAGGCCGAACCGGAGCGCGACTTCGCGCCAGGTGAGGCCGACGATGTCGCCAGCAGTCGGACCAAGTGCTTCGCTGAACTCGTCGGACATAAAGGTAAAGCGCTGTTCGAGATCCATCTGCCAGGCAAAGCGGATCGGACGGCGGCGTGGCTGGAAGACAAAGCCTTCTGGCTCGGCCATCTCGGAGACCTCGGAAGCTGCAGGTTCAGCTGCAACCTCTGCCGCAGGCTCATCGGCATCGTTGATGGCCTCGTCAGACTCTGCCACTGCTGTGTCGGCTTGCCCCGCATCGTCGACTGCTGCTGTCGGCTTGCCGGACGAAGAATGCTCAACTGCTTTGGTCTCTTCAAGTGCAAGCGAGGCGTCTTCCGTCTCCTCGGTCTCAGCCTTTTCATCCGCCTCGGCCGGCTCGGCAATTTCCATGTCCTGGGCACGACCCCAGCCGCTTTCTGCTCCCGCAGGCAGGCTCAGGGCATAAGGATGTACCGGCAGATCGGCACCCGCGGTTTCGACAGGTGGCTCAAACTCCGAAGCAGGCTCCTCGATCTGCGCGTGACTCAGGGCGGCGTCTTCGTCAGTGGCTTGAGCATCCTCGACCTGAGGGCCCTCTTGGGCCGTTGCATCGTCCGTTGTGAATTCATCTGTTTCCAAAAGAGAGGCCGCAGTCTCTTCCTCAATCTCAATGCCCGGCTCAATGTCGGGCAGCCATGGGCCGGAACCGGTGTTCTCAGCCAGGATCAGGACCGTATCAGCGGCGGCAGCCTTCAGGCTCGTATGCCTCATGCCGTCCAGCACCAGGAAGTCGTTGCCGCCTGTTTCGCCGGAGGCATGTACGCTTTGGGGGAAGCTGGCGGTTGCCAGATCCAGGTCACCGGATTGAGCAAGAACGGCGCCTGCTGCATCGAGCACGGCCGCCGTCCGGTTGCGTCCGGCGATGAGGTCGAGATAGGCGGGAAGCGGCGCGTCGGTTAGCGCCAGACTGCGGTCGGCGCAGATGACAAGCGCTGCTGAATGACCATTCGGCAGGGTTAGCCTTTGTCCCTGGCAAGTCAGCAGCATAACCCGCAGGCCGCGATAAAACCGCAGCCGATCCGTCGTCATCCGGTCTTCCGGACCGCTGGTGGCAATCCGGGCGATGTGCGGACGGGCAGGGGACTTGGCAAGCGCACTCAGATGCGTCAGGCCATCGGCATCCTTGACGGAAAAGAACCGGGCACCAGCGGCATTGGCCCAGAGGATCCGGGCGCCGTCAGCAGACCAGACCCAGGCAGCCCTGGGGTCCTCCAGCAGCGTCGAAACCGCTGGCAAAGAGCTGATTTCCATGAAGGTTTTTAGGTGGGTATCCATGGAGCGGCTCCGCAGGCTCAGGCAGGTGACTATATCCGGCAAACGTTGCTTCGGGTCGGCGGTGGTAAATACCTTGTTAATAACGGTATTCAGCCCGTTCGTCCACGGGAGGGCGTGGTCTAAGTCCCGGGACATGAAGGCGTGGTTAATTGCCAGTGTAATATTTGCGGTCCCTCATGTCTCATGGTAAAGATCTGACAGCCTAACTGAAATGGTCCGTGGGAGGATTGGCCATGTCGGTTTGGAGCTGGATTTATACGGTAAGACTTGAAAGACGTTTCGGAGCCGAGATCTCCATGGCGGGCCTGCACGATATGGTCCGCAGCGGCACATCTCGCGTTCCGGGTCCGGTGATGATCGGGTGACCGAGCCTTGGGCTTCCAGCCCGTCCCGCCGTTTGAAACAAGAAGAGGTTCGGCATGACCAGTGGGTAAAACCTGACTGGACTTGTCCCAGAAAAACCTCCAGCCTCCATGAACTTTAGAGACGCCTTGATTTCAAGGGCTGCCCGGTTGGCGGGCGACAGCCGCGCGGTAGGTGCGGTCGGGCCTTTTTGAGGATGGTCTCCTTCGTCGTGATCCGAGTGCAAGGAAGCAATGAATGGCCAATGACAAAAGCGGGTTCGAAGTGCCGGACCAAATGCGTGACTTCGCTGACAAGAGCGTCGACCAGGCGCGCAAGGCGTTTGATGATTTCATGTCGATGACCCAGAAAGCTGTCGCGAATGTCGAAGGCTCGGCCAGTGTGGCACAGTCTGGTGCGACCGACGTGAACAAGAAAACCCTCAGCTATGCGGAAGAGCATGTTGATGCGGCTTTCAAGTTTGCGCAGCAGATGGTGCGTGCCAAGGATGTCGATGAGGTTGTTTCCCTACAGCGTGACTATATGCGCAAGCAGATGGAATCTCTCGGAGAGCAGACCCGTGACCTGAGCGCGACTGCGACCAAGGCTGCCAAGAAGGCCAGCGACGCTGCCAAGGAATAAGCCGTTTTTGAAAGGCGCCGCAGGCTGAAACAGAAAAATATTTCTGTCTTCTTTCTGAAGCGCTGTCCGTGGAAGTCCTTGACGTAGAACATATTTTCATCGGCCACACAGGTGGAGAGTTAGTTCTCCTCTCCTGTGTGGCTGTTTGTTTATTGTGCACCGCAATAAATATATTGCAATGCAGCAGGTGCGCCCCTATATTCAGGTCACGGATGACGACACTGACGAGCCGCGATAAAGAGATCAGGTTCGTTGGAATTGCTCGAAATGATGATCGCGTCCGTTCAAAAATGGAGAAGACATCATGACTGACGCAGCAACCACTGCCAAAACAGCCCCTAAGGGCCGCACTACAAAATCCACCAAGACCGGCGCCGCCGCTGGAAATCCTTTCATGGATTTCGAAGCTTTCGCGATGCCGAGCATGGAAGTTCCAGACTCTGTTCGCGAAGCCACCGAGAAGGGTATTTCTCAGGCGCGCGACGCTTACGACAAGGTCAAGTCTGCTGCTGAAGAAGCAACGGACATGATGGAAGATTCCTTTGAGACCTCCCGCCAGGGCGCGGTTGAGTTCAATCATAAGGCAGTCGATCTTGCCAAGACAAACACCGACGCCACTTTCTCCTTCTGGAAGGACGTGGTTTCCGCCAAGTCGGTCGCCGAAGTGATTGAGCTTCAGTCCAGCTTTGCCCGTCAGCAGTTCGACGCTCTGACATCCCAGGCCAAGGACATGCAGGAATTTGCCACCAAGCTCTCTACAGAACTTGGTGCTCCGGTAAAGTCCGCAGTGGACAAGGCTACCAAGGAATTCAAAGTCGCCTAAGGCTTTGTAACCCGGTCTGAGACGATAACGCCAAGCCGCCTGATCAGGGGTGGCTTGCGTGAAATTTCAAACACCGCCGCGACGGCTCCGCAGCATTTTTCGGACTTATTCAGTTCGGGAGTCGTGGTCCGTTTGCGGCGGTGTTGTCGTATTCAAGCTCGCCTGCTTTGAAAAGCCAGGGTAGCTTTGGTGGTCGAAAAAGGTCGAATTGACCCCTTGTGGACAGTTCGAAACAACGCTAGAAGCCCCCTTGCAAAGGCTGCGGAACGCCCCTATGTTCCGCGCCACCTGATGAGGTCACCCGGACGGTTTTCGGTGTTGGCTCATTGCCCGTGCAGACGTAGCTCAGTTGGTTAGAGCGTCGGATTGTGGCTCCGAAGGTCGGTGGTTCGAACCCACTCGTCTGTACCATTTCTTCCTGTAAAAATTTGATCGTGCCGTCCGTCGACAACCCTTTTCAGGGACATGACGGGGATGATCTATGATCTCGACAGATTGGCGCCTAGGGACTTGGTCCGGCGGTTGTCGAGGCGCAGCGGCTGGCCGTGGGGATCAAACAGCGCCTTGAACGAAAAGGCGTGGGCGCTATCGCCATGATCCGCCAGATGCTCGTGTCGAGCCACGGCTTCGCTCCAATCAGGCCGGTGCGAGACATCCACCCACCACATCACATAGCCAGGCCAGCTTTCCGGCAGGATGTTCCACTCCCGCCCGCGCCGAAAGGCTGCCCCGTGGCGACCGTGATAGGTCGCCGCAGCCAGGGCTTCCGGGGTCTCCCACACTGACAGGGTGGAAGGGGCAAAGCCGTCGCCGTTGTCGACCCAGAACCTTGGGAAAACCTGCTCTCCCCAACTCTTCGGACCTTCATCACCTTCATAGCCTGAGCGTCCGAGAAAGCCGGGCGCTTGCTCAATCGCGGCAAAAGCTCCCGGCTCGGCGTCACGAAATCCGGAGATCCTTTCGGATTCGTAGCGGTCGTGGAACAGGGCGAACGTGTAGGCTGCGAGGATAAAGCTGCTCATTTGATGAAATGAGGCGAGAGAATTGTCGACATATTTGCCTTTTGTGATAAAAATTGTATGCAATTGAGAATGTGAAGACCTGTTGTGATGCCGGTTGAGGCTATAATTATCGTTTCCTCCGGTCAAACAGACGGGTATCAAGCTGCGCAACAAGACGACGAGCTTCGAGCTTGCGATACGAGGGGGAAACCAAATGGAAGACTTGAGCCTTGCCTCAATGGGGCTTTTGGCCGGTGCGCTGCTGGCCACGGGCGTGGTTGCGGGCATCATTGCCGGACTGTTGGGCGTTGGTGGTGGCATCGTGATCGTGCCAGTCCTCTATTACATGTTCTCCGGTCTCGGACTGGATCAGGACGTGCTCATGCATGTCGCTGTCGGCACCTCTCTGGCGACAATTCTGGCAACCGGGACGTCTTCCGCCCGCGCTCACTGGAAGCGCGGTAGTGTCGATGTGGATTTGCTGAAACGCTGGTGGTGGGCCATTGCTCTGGGCGTTCTGGGCGGAGCCACCCTGGCTGGCAACGTCTCTGGTGGCACACTGACGCTGGTGTTCGGCGTTGTGGCTCTCGTGGTTTCCGCCAATATGCTGCTCCGCAAGGACGGCGCCTCATTGGCTGATGATTTGCCAGGCTCACCGGTCAAGGAATTGATCGGCATGCTGATTGGCGGCATCTCGGTGATGATGGGCATCGGCGGCGGCACTTTGGGCGTGCCAACCCTGACGCTGTTCTCCTATCCGATCCGCAAGGCTGTCGGGACCGCTGCGGCTATCGGGCTGATCATCGCCATTCCCGGCACGCTGCTGTCGATCTTCTTCGGCCTCGGCGTTGAAGGCCGCCCGCCACTGTCGCTCGGCTATGTCAATCTGATCGGCTTTATCCTGATCATTCCGGCGTCCACCTATACCGCGCCGCTGGGGGCCAAGATCGCTCATGCGATTGATCCGTCAAAGCTCAAGCTGGTGTTTGCGCTGTTCCTGGGCTTCACCGGTCTGCGCATGATCTATGATGTGATGTTCTGAGTGGATCGGCCCACAGTCTCGCTCCTTGCGTGGGATGATGGGTTCATCAAGGATTTTTATTGGTGTTTTCCCTGATGTTGGGGCACTGTTGGAATTCTGTTGAGCTGGTGTGACACAAGTCGCGCCAGCTTTTCCCATTCCCCTTGAGTGGATCGGCGCATGTTGTGCCCGGTCTCGATAACTGCGCCTGCGGAGTGTGCCTCGGGCCGGAGATCCATGTCCTCTTCCTCCCCCGTCACGATCAGCCTGAACGGCATCCTGCTTGGCGCGCGCCTGTGCCTTGCCATTCTGCCCGGCTCCATTGCGCTTGGTGCCGTCTTCGGAACGGTGGCCGCCCAGAAAGGCCTGACCTTGCTGGAAACGATGATGATGCAGGGCCTTGTCTTTGCCGGTGCGTCGCAGTTCGTGGCGATGGAAGTTTACCGCGATCCGATAAACTGGGGCGTTGCACTGGCCATGGCCGGCGTGGTGGCGGCCGTCAACATGCGCATGCTGCTTGTCGGGGCCAGCTTGCGGCCGTGGATGGGGGGGCAACCGGCCTGGCAGGTTTATCCGACCCTGTTCGTACTCACCGACATCAACTGGCTTCTGGCCGTGCGTCACTATGATGAGGGCCACCGCGACTGGGGCGTTCTTCTGGGCAGCGGTCTGTTGCTCTGGGTTGTCTGGTGTCTGTCAGTGCTCCCCGGCTACTTCTTCGGCAGTTTGATCGAGAACCCGCAGGACTGGGGCCTCGACGTTGTTTTGCCGGCCTTCTTCGCCGCACTTCTTGTGCCACTGTGGAAAGGCCGCAGGCAAACCGTAGGCTGGGCGCTGGCAGGCCTTGTTGCCACTGCGACCTGGACTCTGTTCGGCGGCTATTGGGGGGTGTTGACCGGCGCTCTGGCCGGGGCTTTCGCTGGGGCCTATCTCAATGACTGATCCGTATTTCTCTGCAGACCTGATGTTCATCGCAGCCGTCGCCATGATGACCGGCGTGACCTATTTCATGCGCGCTGGCGGCTTCTGGCTGATGGGGCGTCTGCCCCTGACAGACCGCACCCGTCGCGGCCTTGAAGCATTGCCGGGGGCGATTATCGTCTCCACGATCCTGCCGATTGTGCTGAAGGGTGATTTGGCGCTCGGCCTGAGCCTCGTCGTCGCCGTGGCCATCATGGCGTTGATCCGCAAGGACTTTGTCGCGGTGTTCGGCGGCGTTGCCGCAGCCGCAATCTTCCGTCACTTCGGCATTTGATCCAACGGACCTAGAGCAGGTCTCGCGATTGGCGAAGGCAGTCCTCGGCGGAACCTGACGCATCAATCCGGTGCCATGTCATGTCGCCGATGTCCTGGGACAGTTGCAGGGCCACAACGTCTGCATCGGCATCCGACGCGTCTCCGCGCCGTTGGGTGACCCGTGAGGTCAGAACGTCTGCGGGGGCGTCGAGCCACAGTCCGAGAAATTCCACGCCCGCCGACGCAGCCAAAGCCTCTATTTCGCGGCGTTGCGCCTCATGGGCAAACACCGCATCGAAAATGACGCTCTGTCCGGCTTGCAAGGCATGGCGGATCCGACCTTCAAGCCGGGCGTAGACCGTCCGGGCCGCGTCCTCCGCATAAGCGCTTTGCGGTGCCTTGTCGGTTTCCTTCAGCTTTAAAAGCGCCTTGCGTTCAACGTCAGTCCTGAGAATACGCGCGCCGGGCGCACGCCCTGTGTCACAGGCTATCTGCCGCGCCAGAGTGGATTTTCCACTGCCTGACAATCCGCCGATGCCGACAAGTCGCGTGCTCTCCCGCTCAGGGGCTGGACCAAGGCCGATGAAGGAGCGCGCCAGATTGAAGTAGGTTGTGGCCTCCCGGCGCAGCGCATCGCGTGCCTGATCACTCTCCTGGTTGTCCGCAGAGGCCGCAGCGATTTTGGCGCGGATACAGGCGCGCATCATCAGATAAAAGGGCAGCGCAGCCAGGCTTTCCTCGTCGTCACCTGGCTGCGCACCATGCTCAGCAAGGGTTTTACGATCCAGATATCGGTTGAAGATCAGGTTCGCCGCCGGCTTCTGGTCCTGCTCCCAGAGATCCATCAGCAGAAAGGCCAGATCATACAGCCGATCTGTGGTGGCGATGGCCTCGGAAAACTCGATGGCGTCGAAGAGCACGGGCTGATCATCCAGCAGGATGATGTTCCGGGTGTGAGCATCGCCGTGGCAAAAGCGGATGTTGCCTTGAAGTGCGCGCCGTAAAATCAGAGGCTTCAGTGCCCTCAAGCCACTGCGGGCTTGCCCGTTGAGTGCGCGCGCCTGTTCAGGCGGAAATTGATCCGGAAAGGCCTGAAAGGCGTCCGCGTTCTGATCCACGTAGGATGTCAGCTCTGCAAAGAAGGCCGGCCCGGCGTCCAGTTTCACGGGGGCGGCGTCGTGAGCCTCCAGCATCATTGCCGCAAGCTTGTCGCATAGGGGGGCGGGCAGAGGGGCCTCAGAGGCGATCCGGTCAAGTTGACGGTTGCCGTCGAACCGGTTCATCTCGACAAGCCAGTCCACAGCTGCTGCAGGCGGTGTATCTTCCGGCCCAAGCGCAAGTCCGCCATTGTCTTCCTGAACCAGGGCAACCACCCGTCGATAAATCTGAGGCGCGTTGGCCTTGTTGCAGGCGATCTCCTGCTGACAGGCATGCCGCCGCTTTTCCAGCGTCGAGTAGTCCAGAAACGGAAACCACACCGCGCGCTTCAGCTTGTAGGCTAGGTCGCCGACCATAAAGATCACATTCGCGTGGGTGTCGATCCGATGAGGCGTGTCATCCGCGGCTGCCTGTCGGGCAAGCTGGTCCAGAAAGGCGAGAACATCGCCCTGGTCATCAGGCGTGGGCTGAGTAGACATGAAACCACTGGCCTCCGGTTGCAGGGGGACCCCGCCCCGTAACGAAATTCCTTGCCTAGAGGTGGAGGATGGCGCCGGTTGGTGCAAGTCTTTGTGTGTCGGGCAAATCGTCTCTGTTGTCGGTTTGCCTTCTTTGTGCTCGCAAATGGAATGAATTCATTGCCAATTTCCGTAAGCATTGCTCTGCCGAAGTCAGCATCCTTGGCGTATAGACGAAGACATGATGCAGGTGGGCATTCCACCTCGGAATGGTGACAGAACCAAAGGGGACTGAAACATGGCGGCAAAATCCGGTGGGCAGCTGATTGTAGACGCGCTGGAAATCCACGGCGCAGAGCGGGTGTTCTGTGTGCCGGGCGAAAGCTACCTCGCGGTTCTCGACGCTCTGCACGACGCCTCTATTCCCATTACGCTCTGCCGCCAGGAAGGTGGCGCGGCGATGATGGCGGAGACTTATGGCAAGCTGACCGGCAAGCCGGGCATCTGCATGGTGACCCGAGGGCCGGGCGCCACGAACGCTGCTGCCGGCATTCATGTTGCCATGCAGGATTCCACGCCGATGATCCTGTTCATCGGCCAGATCGAAAGCGGCATGCGCGAGCGTGAGGCGTTTCAGGAGGTCGACTACCGCCAGATGTTCGGCGGCATGACCAAATGGGTCGCCGAGATCGACCATGCGGACCGGGTGCCGGAGTTCATCTCCCGCGCCTATCATGTCGCGACCTCCGGCCGTCCTGGTCCCGTGGTGCTGGCCCTGCCGGAAGACATGCTGGTGGAAATGGCCGACGTCGCCCAGCCGGCCCCATGGACCCAGGTTGAAACCTATCCTGGATTGACCCAGATGGCCGAGCTGCAGAAGCGCCTCTGGGCAGCTGAGCGGCCGATAGCTATTCTCGGTGGGTCTCGCTGGACCGAGGACGCTGTTGCCGGGTTTATCCGGTTTGCTGAACGGTTTGCCATGCCGGTGGCCTGCTCCTTCCGCCGCCAGATGCTGTTCGACAACCTGCATCCGAATTACGCTGGCGATGTCGGCATCGGTCTCAACCCGAAGCTGGCTGAACGGGTCAAGGCATCGGATCTGATCCTGCTGGTCGGCGGACGCTTGTCGGAAATGCCGAGCCAGTCCTATACGCTGCTGGATATTCCCCAGCCGAGCCAACCTCTGGTTCACGTTTACCCGGACGCCGAAGAGCTCGGCAAGGTCTATCGTCCGACGATGGCGGTTCACGCCAGCCCGTCTGCCTTCGTCAAGGCACTCGAAGGCGTTCAGCCACCAAACGAGCTGAAGAGCTCTGGAGCTGCCGAGGCCGCTCATGCCGATTATCTCTCGTGGTCGGGTGCACGCCCGCAAACGCCGGGTGACCTGCAGATGGCCGGCGTGATGGCGTGGATCGAGGATAACATTGCTGACGACGCCATCTTCACCAATGGGGCCGGCAATTATGCCACCTGGGTGCATCGCTTCCACCGCTTCCGCAAGTTTGCGACGCAGGCTGCTCCGACGTCCGGCTCCATGGGCTACGGCCTGCCGGCTGCCGTTGCCGCCAAGCTGACGTTCCCTGAGCGCGAAGTTATCTGCTTTGCTGGTGATGGCTGTCTGCAGATGACCATGCAGGAGTTCGGCACCGCTTGTCAGGACAAGGCGAACGTTATCGTCGTGCTCGTCGACAACGCCATGTATGGCACCATCCGCATGCACCAGGAGCGCCATTACCCTGGCCGGGTGTCGGCAACAGAGCTGGTCAATCCGGATTTTGCTGCCTTCGCCCGCGCCTATGGCGCCCATGCAGAGACTGTGCTTGCCACAGAGGATTTCGGCCCGGCCTTCGAGCGGGCCCGCGCCAGTGGAAAGCCTGCGTTGCTGCATCTGAAAATCGATCCGGAAGCCCTGACGCCAGCCGCATCGCTAAGCCAGATCCGGGAGACTGCGCTCAAAGCGAGCTGAGCGCTAAAAACCATTACTCTTAGTAAAAAATTGAGCTTGCGAGATACTGATCGTGATATTAACTGTTTTTAGTAGGTAATGCATAGGAGGCGGTCAATGACGGTATCAGCGCTTTCTGCAGCTCGAACACTCTGCGAAGAACGAAATTGGAATATTTCCAATCTGGAATTGCAGAAGCTCCTGTACATAGCAGAACTATATCACCTTGGCATAACAGAAGATCCTCTAATATTTGAGGATTTTGAGGCTTGGGACTATGGGCCGGTAGTGCCTATTGTCTACTCCAAGGCTCGTGGTTTTGGCAAAAGCGCAGTCCCAAACGTTTTCCATTGGATTGACCCTGTGAAAAAGGGGTCGAAAGAATTTGATATACTATCTGCGGTTGCTGCTCAGACGAAAAGACTTACCGCTGGTGAACTCGTAAATATAACTCACTGGCCTCAAGGCGCCTGGGCTAAGTTCTATGCTCCGCATTTGCGAAACATAAAAATTCCTAAGATGGAAATTTTACGAGAATATAATGATCGAAAAATCGCCGCTTAGTGAAACCTCTACTGAGGAAGGTGTGAAAGGCTTCATCCAGCGGAGCGCCGGTCAAGGCGGAAGCGTCGATCGGCCAAAAGCGATGGATGATCAGGTCGCCAATTTGCAAGATAAAATTGTAGACTTGGAAAATAAGCTCCATGAAGAGAGGTTTCTTTGGGTTCTACTTTTAGTTATAGTTCTGGATATATTTTTTCTACTTCAGTCAGAGAATTGGTCAGCGCCGATAGTGATCGGGATACTAGAACTATTTGGACTCATAATCTTTGCCAGTCGCTGCCGAGTCGATCCAATTATGCCCCTTCTAGATAGGTTAACCGGGATGCTGGGGACAAGTTCAAAACCAGATGACTGAGTTGCACAATATGGACGAGGCTTGCTCAGATAGCATTGGAGTAATCCTCGACCGGCAGGGTGACCTGGGCAATGCCCGGGTCATCCGGTGACGGCTCGATGCGAAAGCCAAGGGCTTCGCAAACGCTGATCATGCTGGTGTTTTCCTTCAGAACTTCGCCGTGGATTTCTTCGATGCCGTCGGAGCGGGCGTAGTCGATGATCAGCTTCATCAGCGCCCAGCCAAGGCCAATCCCCTTCAGGTCGGAGCGAACCATCACCGCATATTCACCGGTGCGATGGTCGGCATCCGCATGCAAGCGGACGACACCCAGCAGATCGCCGTTGTCTGGGTTGATGGCGCAGAATGCCATAGCGCGGGCATAGTCGAGCTGGGTCAGCTTGGCGAGAAACCGGTGGCTGAAGTCCTTGACCGGCGCGAAAAACCGCAGGCGCAAGTCTTCTGAAGTCACCCTTTCGAAGAATTGAGCGAATAGCGCCTCATCCTCTGGACGTACGGGGCGCACCTGCAACGCCTTGCCATCGCGCAGGTGCAAGGTTTTCTCCCATTCGGCCGGATATGGGGTGATCGCCAGACGGTCCCGTTTTTCCTTGCGGCTCAGCGTGTCTGAAACGGGCCGTAGGGTGACGCGTGCGTCCAGCGCGACGAGCCGGTCGGGCAGGGCCACCAGCGGATTGATGTCCATTTCGAGAATATCAGACAGATCAACAGTGATCTGCGAGAGCTTCACCAATGCCAGAGCGATGGCTTGTCGGTCCAGCGCAGGCCGGGATTTTCCTCCATCCAGCAACCGAGCCACGTCAGTCCGCCGGACGAAGGCCTGCGCCAGATTGAGGTCAAGCGGGGGAAGATCCACGGCAACATCCTGTCGGTCTTCGACGGCTGTTCCACCGTGGCCAAACAGGATCGCCGGGCCAAAGTCGTGGGTCTCACCCAGTCCCAGATAAAGTTCCAATCCGTGCCGGTCTTCCAGCATCGGATGCACAGTGACCCCGGTAATGCGTGCTTCCGGATAGGCCTTGCGGGTTTGCGACAGAAGATCTTTGGCAGCAGAGGCGACACTTTCAGGTGTTTCCAGACCGAGCCTGACACCATCGATCTGCGACTTGAAGGGCAAGTCGGGGGAGATGACCTTGACCACGCAGTGAGAGGTCTTCTGCAGGATCTCCCGCGCGGCCTCTGCAGCTGACGGTGCGTCCTTGCAGAAACGGCAAGGCATCACCGGGATCTGATAGCACTCAAGCAGGGTGACGACTTCATCCGGGTCGAGCCAGGTGCGCCCGGAAGCCCTCGCCTGGGTGAGGACGTCGCGGGCATGGTCGACATCAGGGCTAAAGTCTCGTGGCAAGCTGGCCGGGGCTGCCATCAGAAAGTCTTTCAGATGAGCGTCCCGTGCCAAGTGCATCAGGCTCCGCGCGGCCTCCGCCGGCGTGCCGTAACAAGGCACTTTCGCCTCATCCAGCGCCTTGCGGCCCTGGCTGGAATTGCCGATCAACCCGACAACCAGCGCCTTCTTTCGGCCGCTGCGTCGCTTGTCGGCCTTTGCAGCTGCAGCGATCGCTGCGCCCATGTCTTCCAGCGAAGCCGTGGCAGTTGGGGCTTGTAGAACGAGAAGCCCGTCGGTGGCCGGATCCGCCAGCACGTCGCCGATGGCCTTGGTGAGACCTTCTGGCGACAGATTGTCCCGCACGAGTATTGGCTCAGTTCGGGACCTGTCGAGGCTCTCCGAAACACTATCACGACAGGCGGGGGCCAGCTTATGCAGGGTCTCCAGAGACAATGCCGCCAGATGCCCGTCCAGATCACGGAACCGCTCTGCGGCAAGGTTGGCTAATCCCTGACCGTTGGTCATGACGCTGAAGGCGTTGCTCTTCGGGATGCGCACACGCGACAAGGTTTCCAGCGCTTCGAACATCTCGTCCAGATCGGTCACGCGCAAGATGCCTGCCCGCAGGAACGCTGCTTCGAACACGGCCTCGCGCGTCAACAGTCGGCCGGCATGGGTGCGCTCGGACGTCAGGCCCAATGTGCGACGACCCGACCACAATGCAATCACTGGCTTGTTGCGCGCGGCTGCCCGTGCGGCCGACAGGAACTTGCGCGGGTTCGAAATGCTCTCCACGTGCAGCAGGATGGCGCGGGTATGGTAATCTTGGGCGAAATAGTCGATGAGGTCTCCGACATCCACATCCGTTCGCTCACCCAGACTGACGGCTGCTGAAAAGCCGATCCTGCGCGCATTGGCCCAGGACAGCGTAGCATTGAGAACGGCGCAGGAGCGGGAAATGAAAGCCACATCTCCGGCCGCCGGGGCCTCCGCACTCAACAGGGCATTGAGCTTTTGTGCTGGCACGCTGAAACCGATGGAGCCGGGGCCGATCAACCGCAGACCCTTGTCGCGTGCGGCTTCCCGGCAGTCCTGCAGCAGCTGCGAATCCCAAGCCTCAAAACCCGGAGACAGCAGCAGGACGGCTTTGCAGCCGGCTTGGGCCAGCGTGTTGATGCGCGCCGGCATGTGTTTTGATGGGCCCAGGCAGATTGCCAGATCGACATGGGTCGGCAGAATGTCAGCGGCGCTCACGCCATCGGGAAAAACCATGTCGGGGAGATCGACAGCCGTGACCTTAACAGTATCACGATGGGTCGAGAGCTGCTCAAGCAGGCGGTCAGCGACGCATTGATCATGTCGGTTGGGACCGATCACCACGATTGATGTGGGGGAGAAGAACCCTTCAAGATTGCGAATGGTCACTTTGGCAAACCCTTTCCGGCGCGTGGCGCGTCAGCTGCTCCTCTTCCTGATCATAGGTCAGGAGCAGGTCGTGACGCCACCGCTGCGCTGAAATGGCCGGTGCAAACTGCGTATGTCCTGAAGGGATTGCGAAATCGGATGAAACCCGCCCGCCGATGCATTCACCGGCGGGCGGTTCGGATCAATGTGCCATCAGCACGGGAACTGTCATGCTGGCAAGGATCTCACGTGTCGCACCACCAAACAGGAATTCGCGCATCCGGCTGTGGCCGTAGCCGCCCATGACGATCAGATCATGCCCTTGTTCGGACACCGCGTTGAGCAGGGTGTCGGCAATGCCAACCTGTGGATTGGTGACCACATTTATGGTGACGTCAAGATCATGCCGCGCCAGATAGGTCGCAAGATCGGCACCAGGTTGCCCGTTGGTGCTGGCATTTTTTTCGACCACCATGATGGTGATCTTGTCGGCGTCTGCAAGAAGTGGCAGGGCGGCATGCACGGCGCGGCTTGCGGTCGGGCTGCCATCCCATCCGATCAGCACGTTCTTGGCGGGTCGTTCAGGCGCGCCGACATAAGGCACGAGGAGGACGGGCACGCCGCTTTCAAACAGCACGGACTCAATCAGCATCTCCCGCAAGGGCTCGGCAGCCTCGGGATTGTTCTGCCCGACAACCACCAGGTCCGTTGGACGGCAGTGCTGCAAGACCGGTTCGATCGGGCCGCCGGTTTGCAGGTTGGTGACGCGGCTTTCACATTTCACTGCAGCGATCCGGGCCAGCTCGTCAAATTGGTTCTGAGCTTCCTTGGCGGCTGCGACAGCCTGCTCCTGGGCAGCCTGAATATAGTCGATCGGCATTGGCGTTGCGGCGAAGGCGGGGGCCAAAGGTTCAAAGGCCAGTGCCAGGCCGGTGACATGGGCATCGTGATGCCCCGCGAGCGCCAAAGCATATTTGACGGCCGGTTGGGCGCCTTGCATGTCGACGATTGTCAGAATGTCCTTGATGGGCATAGTTCCCTCCAACACACCGCTGGTGGAGCCCTGACCACCAGGGTCCTGACGGTGTTTTCATGAGGTAAATTACTCTGTCCTTGCTAAGTTGCTTTGACAGGGATCAAAGCTGTCTCATTTGTTCCAGAAAATCGTTCGGAACGGATTAAGTGCCGACGAGCCGAAAGACCGAACAGCGCCCCATGTGCTCGTGTGGCTCATCGCCCTGGTGCCTGCCGTCGAGGCGCAGGGCGAGGGCAATCGAACTTTTGTTTTCCGGATGGATCATGGCATCAAGGTAGGGCTGGTCAACGGCTTCAAACGCCCATTTGAGAGCGGCCTGGGCAGCTTCGAGCGCGAACCCCTGACCTTCGTGTTCCGCCCGCCACAGCGTCCAGGTCATTTCCACTGGGCCACCGGACTTGTCCTGCAGCGGACCAACATGACCGAGGGGCTGCCCGGTGTCCTTGCGCACGATGATAAAACGGCCAAATCCGCGTTGGCGCCACTGGTCCGACAGGTCATCGAACTTTTCACGGCACAGATCATCAGTCTTCGGCCCGCCGACATAGCGCGTTCGGTCCGAGGTTGAATAGGCGAGAAACTCCGCGTAGTCAGTTTCTTGCGGAGGACGCAAAATCAGCCGTTGTGTTTCCAGTCTGGCTTCAACGCCCGTGCGGTCTGGCTCCTGCATCAGCGCCTTCTCCTGAGATCGTTGGGAATACTAGAAGTCCTTGAGGATTTCACGCGCAATCACCAGCCGCTGGATCTCCGAAGTGCCTTCATAGATCGTGGTGATCCGGGCATCACGGGCATAGCGTTCAAGAGGGTACTCGCGAATATAACCGGCACCGCCGTGCAACTGAAGCGCTGTGTAGGTGGCGCGCTGGGCTGTCTCGGACGCATAGAGTTTGGCCATGCTGGCTTGTTTGGCAAAGGGCAGGCCGTCATCCTTCAGCGCCGCAGCTTGCAGGATCAGCAGGCGGGCGGCTTCCAGTTCGGTCTCCCGGTCGGCCAGCATCCACTGGATGCCCTGTTGTGACGAAAGCGGCTGGCCAAACTGTTTGCGCTCGCTCACGTAGACCTTGGCAGTTTCCATCGCCTTGACCCCGATGCCATAGGCCAGTGCGGCGATGCCGATGCGCCCACCCGCCAGCTCTTTGACGGCAATGCGAAAGCCTTCATTCTCCGCACCCATCAAGGCAGAGGCGGGGATGCGGCAGTCCTGAAAATGCACTTCGTTGGTGGCAGACCCGGTCTGGCCCATCTTCTTTTCGGCCTTGCCTATGATCAGTCCCGGCGTATTGGCTTCCACCAGAAAGCACGAGATGCCCTTGCCTTTGCGGGCTGCCGGATCGGTGACCGCCCAGACCACGAACAGTCCGGCATATTCAGCGGAGGAAATATAAAGCTTCGATCCGTTGAGGACATAGAAGTCGCCGTCCTTTGCTGCCCGGCACCGCATGGAGGCCGCATCGGATCCGGCATCGGCTTCTGTTAGGCAGAACCCACCGGCGGGGAAGGTGCCGTCGGTCAGCTTTGGCAGATAGGCATCGCGCTGCGCCTGACTGCCGACGGCCTGAATGACCTCGGCCACCATGTTGGATACGGAGACTGTCAACGCCGTCGCTGCACAGCCTTCGGCCAGTTTGGCGATGGCCAGGGCAAAGCCCGTGGCACCGGCTTCAGTGCCGCCGTAGTCGGATGAAATGTTCAATCCCATGAAGCCGTTAGCCGCCAAAAGATTGAGGTTTTTGAGGAAAGATTCGCGCCCCTCACCAGAGTCCAGCGTGGCTGCCAAGGGCTCCAGATGGTCGCGCGAGAGTTTCCCAGCGGTTTCTGAGATAAGTTGCAGCTCATCTGGCAGCTTATGGAACATTGTCTCTCCTCCGTGAGCCTTCCAGGAAGGCCTCTATAACTTATTGTTATTGCAGATTAATTATACACCGCATTGGGATTGCTTTGTGACATTTTACACGCTCTGATGTCCTGCCGAAGCACGGGGTAAATGATCCCTCCTAAAATACGACCTTGAAAAAAATATCATATTCGCCAAGGATTTCGGAGAAATCTGCTCTGGCTGGATCGGAATGATGGAAAATCATACCCTTGCGCGGACGGATTGGGAGAACACGGCAGCGCCTGTTTATATGGCGCCGCCAGTCTGACGAATTACATGATTAGGCCCTTGGGAGGATTACATGTCCAACGTAAACACCCGCCGCAAGCTGGCGACCGCTGCCTCAGCCAGCGTGCTGGCTCTTTTCTTCGCGACCGAGACTTTCGCCGCTGACTTGACCTGGAACGTTTCTCTCTGGGGCAAGCGCCGTGCTTTCACCGAGCACGTCGAAAAGCTGGCTGAAGAAGTCGCAGCCCGCACGGACGGTAAGTTCGAAATCAAGCTGCATTACGGCGGCGCGCTGTCCAAGTCCCGCGAGAACCTGGACGGAATCTCCTTCGGTGCCTTCGAGATGGCCCAGTTCTGTGCGTCCTACCATCCGGACAAGAACCCCACCCTGACAGTGATGGAACTCCCTTTCCTCGGCGTGGCTGACCTGGAAACCGAGATCAAGGTTGCCCAGGCTCTTTACCAGCAGCCTGCGGTCAAGGAAGACCTGGCACGCTGGAACGCAACCCTGCTGATGCCGACCCCGATGCCGCAGTACAACTTTGCCGGCAAGGGTGACGCTCCGACAGCGATTTCCGATTTCGAAGGCATGCGTGTTCGCGCTCTCGGCGGTATCGGCAAGCTGATGGAAGCTGTAGGCGCAGTTCCGACATCGGTCACAGCATCTGAAACCTATCAGGCGATCGACAGCGGCACCGTGAATGCAGCAAGCTTTGCACCGCATGCACATCTGTCGTTCAAGACCATTGAGGCCTCCAACTGGTGGACCAAGAACCTCAATCCAGGCACGGTTCAGTGCCCGGTCGTGGTCAACAGCGATGCACTTGCAGCTCTACCGGATGACTTCCGGGAAGCTCTCGATGCGTCCGTTGCACCGTCGCTGGACTACTATCTCGCGACCTACAACAAGCTGTACGACACCTGGTGGAAGACGCTTGATGAGCGCAACATCACGCAGATCGAGTACTCTGAGGAAGAGCTGGCAGCTTTTGCTGAAAAGGCCGGCCCGATCCATAAGGCATGGGTAGATGAAAACGCTGCCAATGGTCTTCCGGCTCAGGAACTGCTCGATTTCGTAAAGTCCGAAATCAAGGGCTGATCCCAGCTAAACGCTAAAGCCTGTTTCAAGAACAGGCTCGGCTCCGGCGCCATCAGGCGCCGGAGTGCTTTCTTAGGGGACAATCAAATGATCACTCGAGGCACTGCCGCGGGGCCCGATCGGCCGGAAACCTACATACGGTTTGACGGCGCGCTGGGCGTAGTCGAAAACATCTTCAACCTGATCGCGGCAGCCAGCGTCCTTATCCTCATGCTGATGGCCGTTGCACAAATTCTCGGACGCCTGGTCTTCAACATGCCGGTTCCCGGGTTCATCGACATCACCGAGCAGGCGATGGCCGTCTTTGCATTTGGCGGCGTGGCCTATTGCCAGCGGGTCGGTGGTCATATCCGCATGGAGATCCTGCTTGGCAAGCTGAGCGGACGGCCTCTCTGGATCGCTGAATTCCTGGGCGTCCTGTTGATCGCTGGAACGGTTCTGCTGCTGATCTGGGGCTCCTGGTACCATTTCGACCGCTCGTGGTCGCTGGGCGACAGCACGATGGACATTCGCCTCCCGACTTGGCCATCCAAGCTGGTCATTCCCGTGGCGCTGGGGTTGCTGTTCCTGCGTCTGCTTATGCAAGCCTACGGTTATCTGCGACTGGTCATCGACCCGAACCGGGAGCCTGTGGCTGTTCCGGTCATCGAAGACGTCACCGCCCATGCCCAGCATGAAATTGAAGAAGCGTTCGGCGATGATGCCGTGGCGGGAGAGACGAAATGACCCCGTTTGAAGTAGGTCTCATCATGACGGGCATTTTGCTCGTCCTTGTTATGATCGGCGTTCGGGTGGCGTTTGCCGCCGCCCTGACCGGGCTTGTCGGCCTGATTGCCATTTTCTCGCTGCGCATGGGCTTCGAAAAGGGCTTCTTTGTCGCGCTGAAAATGGCCGGTACGATCCCCCATTCCAAGTCGGTGACTTATTCGCTTTCCGTGCTGCCGACGTTCATTCTGATCGGGTTCCTGGCGTTTTACGCCGGGTTCACCAAGCAGCTGTTTGAAGCGTCCAAACGCTGGCTCGGCTGGATGCCCGGTGGCATGGCTGTCGGAACGGTCTTTGCGACCGCCGGTTTCGCAGCCGTCTCTGGCGCTTCCGTTGCTACAGCGGCCGTGTTCGCTCGCGTTGCCATTCCGGAAATGCTGGCTGCAGGTTACTCCAAGCGTCTGGCGGCGTCCGTGGTGGCTGCAGGTGGCACCCTGGCTTCGCTTATTCCGCCATCGGCGATCCTGGTGATCTACGCCATTCTCGTGGAGCAGTCTGTCGGTAAATTGCTGATTGCCGGATTCCTTCCAGGTGTCTTTTCGGCGCTGATCTATGTGGCGATCATCGTCGGCATTTCCGCCTGGCGCGGTGATGCACCTCCGATCCGTGGCTACACCTTCAAGCAGCGGATGGAGTCGATCCCCGGAACGTTGCCAATCGTCGCCGTCGTGGGGATCATCTTCAGTTCGTTCTTCTTCGGTCTTGCAACACCGACAGAAGCCGGATCGCTTGGCGCCTTTGTCGTGCTCATCGTGGCGATTGCCAAGGGCATGCGGTTCAAGCAGCTTGGCCAGGCCCTGCATGAGACGGCCAAGCTGACCGTGATGATTTTCACGCTGATCTGGGGCGTTCTCGTCTACGTGCGCTTTCTCGGGTTTGCCGGTCTGCCGGACGCCTTCCGGGACTTCATCGTCGCCTTGGAGTTCTCTCCATGGATGGTGATGGTGTTGATCCTCTGCGCCTATGCAGTGCTGGGCATGTTCATGGATGCCATCGGCATGCTGATCCTGACCCTGCCGGTGGTTTACCCTGCCGTGATGGCGTTGAACGGTGGCGAGGGTGTTTCTGCCGCTGACAGTGCCTTCGGCATGTCGGGAGAGGCCTGCGCGATCTGGTTCGGCATTCTGGTGGTGAAGATGGCGGAGCTCTGTCTGATAACGCCGCCCATTGGGCTCAACTGCTTCGTGGTCTCGGGCGTGCGGCCTGATATTCCGGTGCAGGAAGTCTTCCGTGGCTGCGTGCCGTTCTTCATTGCAGACATTCTGACGATCGGTGGCCTGCTTGCCTTCCCGTCGATCATCACCCTGCTACCGTCGTTGATGCAGTAATCCTGCAACACAACGTGTGAACATGAAAAAGGCCGCCGGCTGATCGCCCGGCGGCCTTTTTGTGATCAGTCGGAAGATAGCTCTCTAGCGCCCGTAGCGGTTGGGGCCATCGGTGCCGGCGAAGAACATCAGTGTGATGGAGCACCACAGGCCGAGGATCGGCACGGCCAAGGCGAAAACCCAGAGTCCGGACTGGTCGCGGTCATGAAAGCGGCGAACCATCAGGGACACCTGTACCAGGGTCGTCATCACCATCAGCACCATGAAAATGTAGAAGCGGGTCTCGCCGATCTGCAGATAGATCAGCCGCGTATCCAGAGTCAGGGCGAGCCGTCCATCGACACCCAGGGCGAGGGCTGAGAGAAAGAATATGATGCCACACAGGAGGCAGGCAAACCAGAAGGTGCCGCGCCCGATCCGGCCTTGAAAGTCCAGAATGCTGCCAAGACTGAAACCGGTGTTCTCTTCGGTGTCTTCCGCGGTTGTGTAAAGCGAGGCGCGTAGATCGCCATATGGGTTCTCGCGACCCTGGCTACTTAAAGAATCTGGGTTGGGAATGAGGTTGTCACGCGGGCCCCTGCCGCGTCGGCCAAAAGTCTTTCTGGAATTTGTCATAAAAAACATCGTATTTGGAAAAAGGATTCCCAAAACGTAAGGTCAGCTTGGTGAAGAATGCGTTAGCGCCAACGGCGGTACTAATGACCTTGGATCAGAACAGATTTCCTTGCTTGCCTATAGCCGCTGTTGCGGCGGCTTTCTTAGGCTTTGCTGCAGGTTTTGCCCGGGCAGCAGCCTTGGGCGCCGGACTTGCCGTTGGTGCTGAGGGGGGAACAAAGCCATCTGTACCGGCAGCAACGGCTTCCAGCGTGCCGTCGGCCAGCTCGATCGACAGCGCGGCCCCGGCAACGACACCGGCGGCACTTCGCAGCGGCTGACCGTTGCTATCACGCACCAACGCATAGCCACGCGACAGCACATCCTTGTAGGACAGCGACTTCAGCAGCTTTTCGAGGCCGGTCAGGCGATCCCTCGACTTGCCGAGTCGGGTGCCATAGGCGCGGTCGAGGCGCCCGCCGAGACTAGTCAGTCGCTCGCTGCCCAGTACGATCTGCTGTGACAGGCGGTGCGGAGACAGTCGGACCGCCTGAGCTGAAAAGGCCTGGCGCTTCTGCGAGACCGCAACGCCGAGGGCGCGCTGCTGACGGTCACTCAGCTGGTTCAGTTTTGTGCGTGCATCCTGTGTGCCACGGGTCAGCACATGCGGCGAGAGGCGGGTGCTCGCGGCCTGAAAGCCACTGCGATGGCTGCGGGTGTTGACGGTGAGTGAATGCTCCAGTCGTCCTGCGAAGGTGTCGAACCTCTGCCTTGGCAGCGCAAGCAATTCATGCGGGGCAGGCAGGGCGGCACCTGCGGCGCGTAATTCCGTCCTGCGGTTGGTCACCAGCCGCAGCAGGCCGGAGGAAAGGCGACGCGAAAGATCATCGACCAGACCCATTAGCTCTGCCTTGACCGGGACGGCAATTTCGGCAGCACCTGTCGGCGTCGGAGCACGTAGGTCGGCCGCCAGGTCGATCAGCGTCCAGTCTGTTTCATGGCCAACTGCGGAAATCAGCGGAATGTCGCTGGCCGCTGCCGCACGCACCACGGCTTCTTCATTGAAGCCCCAAAGGTCTTCGATGCTGCCACCACCGCGTGCCACGATAATCAGATCGGGCCGGGGGATCGCGCCACCAGGTGCCAGTGCATTGAACCCGCGAATGCCGTTGGCAACTTCGGCGCCCGACGTCTCGCCCTGAACCCGCACCGGCCAGACCAGCACATGCAGCGGAAAGCGGTCGGCAACCCGGTGCAGGATATCGCGGATGACCGCACCAGTTGGTGATGTGACGACGCCGATGACCTTCGGCAGCGAGGGCAGGGGACGCTTGCGCTCTTCGGCGAAAAGCCCTTCCGCACCCAGCTTGCGCTTGCGTTCTTCCAGCAAAGCCATCAGCGCGCCGGCGCCTGCTGGTTCCAGTGCATCGATGACCATCTGGTATTTCGACTGGCCGGGGAATGTTGTGATCTTGCCGGTGGCAATCACTTCCAGACCCTGCTCGGGTTGGATCTTGAGCCGTGACGCGACGCCCTTCCAAACCACGCCGGAGAGAACCGAGCGGTCGTCCTTCAGATCGAGATAGATATGTCCCGATCCTGGCCGTGAAATACGCCCCAATTCGCCGCGCACCCGAACGTATCCGAAACGGTCCTCCATCGTCTTCTTGATGGAAAACGAAATTTCGGAAACGGAGAACTCGGCGACGTTGGAAACGGCTTCGGCCACTGGCACTTTCCTTTGGTGATCAGTCGGGCCAAAAGTGGCGCTCCGCCAGGCCCCGGTCAAGCAACAGCGGGGGAACAACCAGGCTTATGCAGATTTAATCCCAAGAACGCTTGCATCAGACCATTGAAAAACACCGGCAGGATTGAATACCCTTCACCCATGACCCGTTATGACCACAAAATGCAACGCCTGCATCTCCGTCACATCCTGGCCGCGGGTGCGGTCATTGAGGCGGACAGAGCCCAGGCCAATTATCTGATCAACGTCCTGCGCTTGGGAGAGGGTGATCAGTTGCTCGTCTTCAACGGCAGCGATGGTGAATGGCTGGCCCGGCTCAATGTCACCGGTCGTCGGGCTTGCTCCATTGAGCTGGTGGAGCAGGTGCGCGAGCAGACCGTGTCCGCCGACATCCAGTACCTCTTTGCCCCTCTGAAACATGCGCGGCTGGACTATATGGTTCAAAAGGCCGTGGAAATGGGCGCCTCTGCCCTGCGTCCCGTGATGACCCAGCATACCCAGGCAAGCCGGGTCAATCTGGAACGGATGGAAGCCAATGTCATCGAGGCAGCAGAGCAATGCGGTATTATCTCCGTGCCCGGCGTGCTTGAGCCACGCTCTCTCAAGGATTTGATTGGCGGCTGGGCGAAGGCAGATCCGGCGCGTCGTCTGCTGTTTTGTGACGAGGCCGAAGACAGTCAAAATCCTCTTGCAGAACTGACGCGCCTGGCCGCGCAGGGGCCGCAGCCCTTGGCGGTGCTGATTGGCCCGGAGGGCGGCTTTTCTGAAGAGGAACGCGCGCTTTTGCGGGCGCAGCCGTTTGTCACGCCAATTCCTTTGGGACCGCGCATTCTGCGCGCCGATACGGCGGCCGTGGCAGCACTCACCATGGTGCAGGCAACCCTTGGTGACTGGGGGAGCTGACCGGCTGAGGACGCAATCCACAGCCAGCGACTTGCTTTCATTGCCGCGCACGCCTAAATGCGTCGAGCTGGCGCACTGAACGGACATGGCCAGCCAACGGACAGGTCACGCGAATTCGGCTCTTTCAGGGTCATGCGGGACAGCCGGGGTCCGGTTAAGATGAGGGAGAGCTGGATGGCTCGCGATACCGTTGATTCCACGCCGATCAGCACTGTGGCTGAGCTGGCAGCGGTCCTTGAGGCCGGGTGCAAACCCGTCAAGGCTTTCCGCATCGGTACCGAGCATGAGAAGTTCGGCTTCCGTCTGGCAGACCATCAACCGATTCCCTATGCAGGCGATCAAGGTGTCGAAGCCGTCCTGACTGGCATGGAAAAGCTGCTGGGCTGGGAGCGCATCGACGACAATGGCCGGATCATAGGTCTTGCCGACACACTTGGCGGTGGCGCGATTTCGATTGAGCCGGGTGGGCAGTTCGAGCTTTCCGGTGCGCCGCTGGAAGACCTCCATCTGACCTGCCGGGAGACCCACGCTCATCTGGATCAGGTGCGTTCGGTCGCAGAACCTCTGGGAATCGGATTTCTCGGCGCCGGCATGACGCCGACCTGGGAGCGCGATGCAGTCCCGCATATGCCAAAGTCGCGCTATGACATCATGCGCAATTATATGCCGAAGGTCGGCTCTTACGGCCTCGATATGATGCACCGCACATCGACCATTCAGGTTAATCTCGACTTCAGCTCAGAAGCCGACATGGTCAAGAAAATGCGCGTCGGTCTGGCGCTGCAGCCGATTGCCACGGCAATCTTCGCCAATTCGCCCTTCACCGACGGCAAGGTGAACGGCTACAAGTCTTTCCGGGCCGAGGTCTGGAACGACCTGGACGCCGATCGCACCGGCAATCTGCCCTTCGTTTTTGACGAGGGCTTCGGCTTCGAGCATTACGTCGAATGGGCACTGGATGTGCCAATGTATTTCGTCAAGCGTGGTTCGACCTATTACGACGTGACCGACACCACCTTCCGTGCCTTCATGAACGGCGCTCTGGAAGGCCGCGTGCCGGATGCCAAGCCGAGCCTCGGCGACTGGAATAACCACCTTTCCACCCTGTTTCCGGATGTGCGTCTGAAGACTTTCATCGAAATGCGCGGCGCCGACGGCGGTGCCTGGACCCGCATTTGTGCACTGCCGGCCTTCTGGGTCGGCCTGCTGTATGATGACGGCATCCTGGCCGATGCACTGGAACTGGTGAAGGACTGGACCCAGGAAGAGCGCGATCAGCTGCGTCGTGATGTGCCGCGTTATGCGCTCGAAACACCGTTCCGGTCCGGCAAGGTGCTGGACGTAGCACGTCAGGTGGTGTCCCTGTCCAAGCAGGGGCTGAAGCGCCGTAACCGTCTGAGCGACGGCGGTCTCGACGAGACGGTGCATCTGGCGCCGGTTGAGGAAGGCCTGGCAGCTGGCCTGTCTCCGGCCGATGTTTTGCTACAGCGCTACAACGGCAGCTGGAATGGCGATATCGACCGCATCTACAAGGATTACGCCTACTAGGCGAGGGACATGTGAGGAGGCGTTTGACCTTCGCTCGTATAAAGCAGATCATGCAACCTTAGCTCTGATTTGCGAGGCCCTTATGAAGGATAATCCGTTGGTTCCATTTGCGTTCGATCCGACGGAGCTTGTGCGGGAGGCTCAGTCGCGTTTCGGCTGGAGCGAGACCGAACTCGGAACGGCCATGTCTGCTCTGTTGGGGGCGGCGATGTCGGGTATGCAGGCCAGCTCCGGTATGCCGGGGATGCCTGGCATGAGCGGGCAATCCCTTCCTTCGGCTTTTTCAGCGGGCAAGGTGCCCGACCCCATGTCTTTCTTTCAATCCGGCATGATGGGCAAAGACGAGGCACCGCATCTGGCTCTGGTCTATGGCCCGGCGCCCATGCGGGAAGCCATTGCCGTACAGATTTCCACTCTGACGGGGCTGCAGCGTGACGCGATCATGGACATGATGCCGGTGGCAGCCACTCTGGCCGTCGGTCAGATTGCCAGGCCTTATGTCCCGGAAGAAGCCAGAGAGCTGCTCGACGCATTCATGCGGGGCTTCGCGCGTGGCAGACCCAAGCCACAGCCGACGGCCAGCGAATACATGCAAGGCTATTCTGAAGCGGTTCAATCCTTCTGGACCGGTTTCATGCGGCCGTTTTCCGGGGGCGGATCCTCGGCTTGGGCAGCGAAGCACGAACCGCCAGAGGACGAGCCGGAAGATGACCTGGAGGACGATCTGGAGCCGGAACCTCAGGACGAGATTTCCCCGGCAGGGGTCAGCGCAGCGCGCTTCGACACGATGGTCAACGACTGGATGACCCGTGGACGCGAGCTGCAACTCACTCAGTTCAATGCGTTCGAAAGCCTGTTTGACCGCAGCGCGAAAGATCCCGAGGGCGGTTCAAGCCGGGACTGAAAGTCTCAGGCGTCGTCGACATCTCAGCCAGCCGACACGATGACTTTCCTTGAAAAAAAGGCCCACTCGGTGAAGAGCGGGCCAGTTTGGGGCATCGGCATCAAGGGGTTCGTGCCGATAAGGCTGCACTATGTCACGCAGCCAGGCTGCTCTCCGGAGACCGCACAGTGTGCGAAGTCGACTGAGAGAAGGGGGCGAATATGGAAAGAGTCACGGCTTCCACACCGGAAAGAGCTGCTGGTGCCGTGCGCGTGGCGGGAGCGGTCTCCCCCATGCGGCGCTGTTGAGCCATCAGGCTCAGTCCGGCAGTCGGGTCCTGCAGCAGCGGCAGCTTGAGAGCGCGTCGAACATCTCCCCGGCTCAAACCAATGTCCTCAAGTTGAACATCAGTGAGGTCGTGAAGGCGTGCGATCTGGCGGCGATTCTTGATCACGCGGAAAAAGCTGGAAGCTCCGCTGAGAAGCATCGAGAAAATTGAAGAGTTCGCATGATCAGTCATTGCCATAAGTCTCCTGTTTGCTGGGGACTCCACTCCGCAGCTGATTGATTTTTTGGTGTTGGAAGGTGTCGAAATGCCTCTTTTCGAGGTCTGATAAAACTATCTGTCAGCCTTAGTTATTAAACAAACGAATGTTTTTGATGGTATTCATCTATTTTTGTTTTGTTTGTCTAACTTGCTGGTTAAATTGACTTTAAAGCGTGTATCCGAGGGTTTGTGCCAATGCCCTGTCACCATCCTGACATGTTTTATCTCGTCTCTTGATCGAAGGGCTGCTATCTATCGTGAAAATGAATGAGAGTGGGCATGCTGGATCTCGATCAACTCCGCACCTTCGTTGCCATCGCCGAGCACGGCAGTTTTACGCGCGCGGCCGAGGCGGTCTACAAGACACAGTCGGCTGTCTCCATGCAGATGCGGCGACTGGAGGAGAGGGTCGGCAGACCTATCTTTTATCGCGACGGCCGCATGTCGCGGTTGACCGAGGACGGCGACAGGCTGCTGCATTACGCAAGACGGCTGGTCCAGCTCAACGACGAGACCCTCGCTGCCTTTGACGATTCGGAAGTTGCCGGTTTTGTTCGTCTAGGCACGCCGGATGATTATGCCGATCGTTTCCTGCCTGAAATTCTGGCGCGGTTTTCCCGCACCCATCCCAAGGCGGAAGTCAGTGTGGTCTGCGCGCCGACACCGAATCTGTCTGAGCTGATCCGAAACAACGAGCTGGACGTGTCGATTGTCACCCACGTGCCGAAGTTCAGTCAGCAGGGGTCAGAGGCAATTCGCCGCGAGCCGTTGCTTTGGGTTGCCTCGGCCAGGCACGCGACCGAGAATGAGGCGCCAATCCCTCTGGCTTTGGGCCGCGCGACTTGCGATTGGCGAAAAGCGGCCCTCGCAGCACTTCAGGCCTCCGGTCGTGAAAGCCGCATTCTTTATTCCAGCTGGAACTCGACTGCCGTCGGTGCCGCCGTTCTGGCTGGGCTTGCCATTTCGGTTCTG
Organism: Roseibium limicola; assembly: GCF_017313085.1. Taxonomy (GTDB): domain Bacteria; phylum Pseudomonadota; class Alphaproteobacteria; order Rhizobiales; family Stappiaceae; genus Roseibium; species Roseibium limicola. The sequence goes on from NZ_JAFLNF010000004.1 coordinate 324,723, forward strand.
CCAGAAAGCGCCGTGCGTCCCGGCATGCGAGTTCTGACGGAAGCCGAAGGGTTTCCTCGTCTGCCGGACTGCGAAATCGGACTGCTGCGCTCCTGGCGGCAGAATGGCCGGGTGACCGAGGCGCTGGTGGAGCACATCATTTCGTCGCTCGACAACCTGTCAGTTACCCAGCTGTCCGCAGCGGCTGAATAGGCCAGTTTTGCCCTAGGCTGCGGATGGATGCCAGGCAGGCTGAAAGCCGTGGCGGAGTGCTGCCACGATGCTTGGCGGCGTCACAAGTTCGACGCTTGCGCCCTTGATCTTCGCCAGTTCAGCTATGGGCTTATCTAGGCGGTATCCGTCTTCACTCCAGGCCCAGCTGGCGCCATCTCGCAAGGCCAGAACTTGATCGTCCGAGAGAACCATCGTGCCATCCGGCAGGGCCTTGATCTCGTCTGGCACCAGGAAAGGCCGAGGTCGTGCCAGACGTTCTTCATGAAGGATCATATCGATGGCGTCGGCCTTGAGCGGAGCTGGCGCATCCTGACCCTGGCTAAAGGCCGCGCCGAAAGCCTTGGCGTCCTGCCGGCGGCACTCAAAGCAGGGGCGGTGGCCAGAGGCAAGAGCGGTGACTTCGTCGAGGAAGAACAGCTCAGTGTATCCAGGTCCCATGACCTGCCGTTGGCGGCCTTTGAACGATAGACAGCAGCAGATCCAGCGCTTCGAGGTCCACCGTCGCGACAGGAGTATTCGGGTGGACGGATCGTGCAGGCGGCCTCCGCGGTTGCCGAAGAACAGACCGCGAGAGCTGGTTGCGATGATTTCGCCGGTAGGAAGAACCCGGTTCTGCAACGGAGAGGAGGGCATGCGATCTGATCCTTTGTGTCTGCACGTCAATGGCCGGGTGATGGACCCTCAGGTTATGAGGCTGGTCCTCTGGTATGCAATCAAAGAATCAGCTGGGGTAGACCGCTTCAATGATCAATGGACACCCCAATGCGCGTTCTCGTACTCGAAAACTATCCTGGCACGCCTCTGGGGCTGCTCGGTCAGGCTCTTGAAGAAGCTGGGGGCCGCGTCACTTCCGTGCCGGCGCACGCTGGCGCGCCAGTTCCTGAAGATCATGTGGGGCATGACGGCCTAGTCGTGCTGGGCGGCGAACAGAATGCCCTCGATGACCTCGGCTATCCGTTCCTGCCGCAGGTCTGCGAGCTGATCCGGACATTTCATGCTGCTGGTAAACCTGTCCTCGGCATTTGCCTTGGCTCACAGCTCATCGCGCGGGCTTTCGGCGGAGAGAACATTCTCGGTCGCCCGGTGGAGTTTGGTTGGCACGAGGTCCGACCGACTGACGAAGGCAGAGGCGATCCGGTGATCGGTGTGCTGAAGGAAGGCGCGGCGCTGTTTCATTGGCATTCGGACACGGTCGGCCTGCCGCGAGAGGCCGTGCACTTAGCGCAAAGTGATGCGACGCCGGTTCAGGCCTATCGCATTGGCCAGTCCACCTATGCCACCCAGTTTCATTTCGAGGCGGGACTAAAGGTCGTGCGGCAGTGGTCGGAGAGCTTTTCGTCTTCCATTCTGGTTCACACACCGGATTGGCCGGAACGCATGGTCCGTGAAGCGCGAGGCTCCGGGGTTGTGGCAGAGCGCGCAGGGCTGGAGGTTGCCCGTGCCTGGGTCGCGCTGTTGTCCAAGGACATCTGAGCGCATGGAAAAAGCCGGGCAGGATTGGCCAGCCCGGCTGTGCTTTCAGGTCAGAGACTGAGGTTAAAGCACCAGATTGTGGCGCCCGACGTTCTCGATGTTGGTTTCGCCGCACAGTCCCATGGTCACATCCAGTTCCTTGTGAATGATTTCCAGCGACTTGGTGACACCCGGCTTACCCATGGCGCCCAGCCCGTAGATGTAGGACCGGCCGATAAAGGTGCCTTTGGCGCCCATTGCCATGGCCTTGAAGACGTCCTGCCCGGAGCGGATGCCGCCATCCATATGCACCTCGATCTTGTCGCCAACGGCATCAACGATATCACGCAGCACGTCATAAGACGCCAATGCGCCATCGAGCTGACGGCCACCATGGTTGGACACGACAATGGCGTCAGCACCGATCTCGGCAGCGATCTTGGCGTCTTCCACATCGTTGATCCCCTTGAGGATCAGCTTGCGGCCCCAATGCTTCTTCACCCACTCCACCGACGACCAGTCCAGGCTCGGATCAAACTGGCTGTTGGTCCACTCGGCCAGAGATGACATGTCATCGACGTTCTTGACGTGGCCATGGATGTTGCCGAACTGGCGACGTTTGGTCTGCGCCATGCCCATCAGCCAGCGCGGTTTGAACAACAGATCGAACAGCACGCGCGGTGTCGGATTAGGCGGTGTCGAGAGGCCGTTCTTGAGGTCCATGTGACGCTGACCGAGGACCTGCAGATCAAGTGTCAGGCAGAGCGCCGAGCAATTGGCATCATGCGCACGCTGCATCAGACTTTCCGAAAAGCCTCGGTCGCGCATGACGTAGAGCTGGAACCAGAAAGGCGACTTGGTGTGTTCTGCCACGTCCTCGATGGAACAGACGCTCATGGTTGTCAGGGTGAAGGGAACGCCGAATTCCTCTGCCGCCTGAGCTGCCAGTATCTCGCCGTCTGCATGCTGCATCCCGGTCAGCCCGACGGGGGCCAGCGCCACGGGCATGGAGACATCCTGCCCGAGCATGGTGGTCTTGACGCTGCGGTTGTCGATGTTGACTGCAACCCGCTGCCGCAGCTTCTGCCGCTGAAAGGCCGCCTCGTTGTCGTGGTAGGTGCTCTGTGTCCACGAGCCGGTGTCGGCATAGTCGTAGAACATCTTTGGTACCCGACGCTTTGCGAGGGCCTGAAGGTCGGCAATGCTGGTAATCTGAGCCATATCGAAAGATCTCCGTGAAATGCGAAAAGGGGGTCATGAGGAGCGGCGTTTGCCGCCCGTGGTATCGAGGGCGGTGTCCCGGCTGTTCTGGCGGCCGCTGCGTCTGAGGTCTGCCAATGTTTGGCGGCTGGTCAGGGCTTTGGTTTCGCGAACAGCCTGGCGGACGAAATCTATGTGATCGCGCGACGCTTGAGCTGCCTCGTCTGGGGCGCGGTTGGCTATGGCTTGGGCAATGCGTTCATGTTGCTCCAGCAACGTTTCGCGGGCGCCGGGCATATCGAACAGAAACCGTTGATTGACCAGAATGCCGTTCTCCAGCAAGCGATAACAGGAGCGCAGGCAATGCATCAGAATGACATTATGCGCCGCCTCGCCGATGGCCTGGTGGAATTCCGTGTCGAGGATAGCTTCCCGTGCGTGGTCGCGATGAGCGTAGGCCGTTTTCATGTTGGAAATCAGCTCATCCAGGATCGCGAGATCCGTGTCGCTCGCCCGTTCAGCCGCATAGGCGGCAGACTGGCTTTCCAGATCTCGGCGAAACTCCAGGTAGTCGTCTGCGGCGTCCGTATGACGCTCGATCAGGGCAACGACAGGCTCGGAAAAAATCGGGCCGATGACATCAGCGACGAAGGTCCCACCGCCTGGTCGGCTGACCAGCAGGTCTTGGCTCTCCAGGGTCTTCAGGCTTTCCCGCAGCACCGGACGTGAGACATCCAGTTGAGCCGCCAACTCCCGCTCAGCGGGCAGTCGGTCGCCGGGACGCAAGACACCCGCCAGGATCAATTTCTCGATCTGCTGTGTCACAGCGTCGGCTGTGCGGCTCGAGGGAATTTTCTCAAACATCGTCAGTCACTGGGCATCCCTCTCGGAAAGTCTCCGCTGTTCTAACGAGAAAATGGAAAATTGGTCAAATAAATTATCCAATTCGCCGAAGTGAGATTAACGCTGCGGGAAATTCAGATGGCTAGAATGGCCGGAGCGACCTTTTGCGCATTGGACTCCGGTGAACCTTGGCGTCACAGTGCGCGGCCTGCGCCAATTCGGATACCGACACAATGACCGACGCGACGTCCCCCGAGAGTTCTTCTGGTCCCACATTCCCCAGCCATCCCTTGCGGGATGCTGTTTTGGGAGAAATTCATGCCAGACCCTTCCGCCCGCTGGACACGCCACGGGTGCTTCTGCACTACGCATTTTGTCTGGACGGGGAGGCCATCGTCGAGGATCGGTCATGGTTTGCCGAGATGTGCCGAAGCCATGGCGTGGCCGGACCGGAGCCAGCAGCGCGCTATCACACTCTGGGGTTTGCCGGCGGCACCCTGAGCTGGGAGCGTCACACCGAGTTCACGACTTACACCTGGGACGGTCCTGCAGAAAAATCGCAAGTCTTTGCGCCTTTGACTGGCAACCATCCTTTTGGCCGGGCTTTTCGGGCGCCGGGACCAATGCTGGTCGCGATGCGGCTGGATCTCGTTACAAAGGCGGACCTGCCCGACGACTGGGAAGGGCATTTCGACCCGGCCAGTCTGGTGGCCAGCCGTGTCGAAGCCGGCGCAGGACTGGTGGCCTCTGACTTCCGCGCCGACGGCCATGGCATGACCCGCTTTCTGCTTGTCGATGAGACGATGACACCAGGGCAGGCAGGGACCGTGGCCCAGCGTTTGCTGGAAGTCGAGACTTACCGGACGTTGGCATTGCTCGGCCTGTTTGAGGCAAACCGACTACAGCCGGAGGTCGCCTCAATCGAGGGCGACCTCGCTGTCATCACTCAAAATCTGCAAGGCGTAACCGAGATGCAGGCGAACCGCTCGGTGCTCGACAAGCTGTCGCGATTGTCGGCAAAACTGGAAGCCGGAGCTGCGGCAAGTGCCTATCGCTTCGGTGCCAGCCGCGCCTACTACGAGATTGTCAACGCCCGCCTTGATGCGCTGCACGAGGAGCCGGTGATCGGTCGCCTCGGGTTGGCTGCCTTCTTGCGCCGCCGATTGGCACCGGCCATGCGCACCTGCCAGTCGGTGGAAGATCGGCAGGCCAATCTGTCGCGCAAGCTGGCCCGCGCCACGACCATGCTCCGTACCCGTGTCGATGTGGACCTGGAAGATCAGAATCGCAATCTGCTGGAAAGCATGAACCGCCGCGCCAGACTTCAACTGCGCCTGCAGCAGACTGTCGAAGGCCTCTCGGTGGCGGCTGTCAGCTACTATGTCATCGGGCTGGTGTCTTATGTCGCCAAGGCGGCGAAGAAATCCGGCCTGCCGATCCCGTCTCCTGAGCTGACCACCGGTCTGGCCGTGCCGGTGGTGGTGCTGTTCATCTGGTGGACCGTGCGTCGCATCCGGGCACATCACGACGAAGATGAAGGCGCCTGAGCCTATGATCGTACACGGTCAAGACAAAACCGGCGCTCCTGAGTGAAGCGCCGGCTGGGTGGTCGGTTTCTGACGCTTATTGGTACTGCTTCAGATAAGCGATGATGTTGTCGATGTCGGCTTCCTTGCGAAGCCCGGCGAATGCCATTTTGGTTTTTGGAACGAAATCCTTCGGCTTGGTCAGATAGGCGTGGAGATTGTCCTCGCTCCAGACCAGGCCTTCTTCGCCCTTGGCCTTCATGGCTTTGGAATACTTGTAGCCCTCGACAGTGGCGGCTGGTCTGTCGATCAGCCCGTTGAGCTGTGGCCCGACCTTGTTCTTGGCGCCTTCACCCACCGCATGGCAGGCAGCGCACTTTCTGAAAACCTTTTCGCCCTTCGCGGCATCGCCTTCGGCAAATGCCTGAGCGGTCATGGCCAGACCGATGGTCGCGGCAATGGTTAGCAAACGCATCACAGATTTCTCCCTCATGTCGTCAATTCGCGTCAGACACCATCTGCGTCTTCACAGCAAAATCTCAAGGACATGGATCAAACTATCTGATGAAACAGGCGGGTTTGGGCGTCTATGTCGCAGGCGGCTGGGCCTTCTCTGGGCGAAATTGCCTAGGCTTCGTGTTTTATCTCTTCTGGCAGACGTAACCAGTCTTCCACACCTTCATCCCAATAGGGTGACGACCCGTACAGACTGGCGAGGAAGTCGATGAAGACGCGCACCTTGGCCGGCAGGAATCGGCGGCTGGGATAGACCGCATAGAGACCGACCTTGCTGGAGGCCCGATACGATGGCAGGACGACCTTCAACTTGCCCTCGCGGAGTTCCGGTCCGATATCCCAGGTCGATCGCAGGGCAACACCGACGCCAGCCAGCAGGCACTCCCGCACCACTTCCGAGGAGTTGGTACGGATCGGCGCCTGCGTCCGCAGGGTGATCTGTCCGTCCGGTCCGACCAGCCGCCAGGGGTCTTGATTGGCAGCTGCCAGGCAAACATGCTGTTCCATCAGTTCGGTGATGCTTTGCGGTTCGCCATGGCGTTCCAGATATTCCGGCGATGCGCAGAGGATCCGGTGAACCGGGGCCAGACGGCGGGCCACCAGACTGGAATCGGACAATTCGGCAATCCGAATGGCGAGATCGTAGCCTTCTCCAACAATGTCGACGAAATTGTCTTCCAGATCCAGGTTGACGGCCAGGTCAGGGTTGCTCTGAAAAAACTTCCCCAGGTGCGGGGCGATATGCAGCCGACCGAAAGACGTGGGAGCCGCCACCTTCAGCGTGCCTTTGGCGTTGGCGGCAGCGTCGGCCACATAGGCTTCCGCTTCTTCCACCGAGGCCAGAATAGCAATCACCCGCTCATAGAAGCCCTGGCCGGATTCAGTCATCGCGATCTGCCGGGTGGTTCGCTGCAGCAGGCGTGTGCCCAGCCTTTCCTCCAGTCGGCGAATGCGTTTGGAAACCACAGCGGGCGACAGGTTCATCTCCCGCCCCGCAGCTGACATGCTGCCGGCGGAGATTACCCGGGCGTAAATTTCCATGTCCGTGAATTCGCTCATTATCAACCGTCCGGAAAACGTCTCTATATCGGGTCGAGGCTGTCGGAATTTCCTGAACCTGCTAGAACAGCAGGTCTGAGGAGGTGGATCCGGCCCTTGGTTTATTTGCGCCTCTGAGGCAATAATGAAAGCACACTTATTCGGATTCGGAAATAGATAGTAGGTCGAGGGAGGGCTCGGGAGGCCATGACCGCCATTTTAATGCCGGTGCCAGATCAGTCGATTCTGGCGCGCCGCCGGGAAATTGTCGCCGCTTTGCAGGGAATTGTGCCCGGCGAAGGGGTGATCGATGATGAAACGGAGATGCGCCCCTATGAAACGGACGCGCTGACCGCCTATCGACAGATGCCGTTGATCGTCGTGCTGCCTGAAACCGTGGAGCAGGTGTCGCAGGTCCTGTGCTATTGCCATGAGAATGGCGTCAAGGTGGTGCCGCGAGGAGCTGGAACCTCTCTGTCGGGTGGAGCGCTTCCGCTCGCCGACGGAGTCCTTCTGTCGATGATGAAGTTCAATCAGGTGCTCGACATCGACTTCGCCAACCGCTGCGTGACGGTCCAGCCAGGGGTGACCAACCTCGGCGTGACCCGAGCCGTGGAGCACGAAGGGTTTTATTATGCGCCAGACCCGTCATCGCAGATTGCGTGTTCGGTCGGTGGCAACATTGCCGAAAACTCTGGTGGTGTGCATTGTCTGAAGTACGGTCTGACCACCAACAACGTCCTGGGCCTGGAAATGGTGCTGATCACCGGCGAAGTGATCCGTCTCGGCGGCAAGCATCTCGACAGCGAAGGCTATGACCTGCTGGCGCTGATGACCGGCTCGGAAGGACTGCTGGGCGTAGTCACCGAGGTTACCCTGCGCATTCTGCAGAAGCCGGAAACCGCGCGCGCGCTGCTGGTGGGTTTTCCGACCAGCGAGGACGGCGGACGCTGCGTGGCGGAGATCATCGCCAACGGCATAATTCCCGGCGGCATGGAAATGATGGATAAGCTGGCGATTGACGCGGCCGAGGCCTTCGTCAATGCCGGATATCCTCTGGACGTCGAAGCATTGCTGATTGTCGAGCTGGATGGGCCGGAGGCTGAGGTCAACGATCTGATCGAACGGGTCGAGGCGATTGCCTTGAAGAACAAGGCATCACACATCCGCATCTCCACGTCAGAAGAAGAACGCATGACATTCTGGGCCGGTCGCAAGGCCGCGTTCCCCGCCGTTGGCCGTATCTCTCCCGACTATCTTTGCATGGATGGGACGATCCCGCGCCGCGAGCTGCCCAAGGTGCTGGCTGGAATGCGCGATCTCTCGGAAAAGCATGGCCTGCGCGTCGCAAACGTCTTCCACGCTGGCGACGGCAACCTGCATCCGCTGATTCTCTACGATGCCAACAAGCCGGGGGAACTTGAGGCTGCAGAAGCTTTTGGCGCCGATATCCTTCGTCTGTGCGTTGCGGTTGGCGGCGTGCTGACGGGAGAGCACGGTGTCGGCATCGAAAAACGTGATCTGATGCCTGAAATGTTCTCCGAAGACGACCTCAAGCAGCAGCAGCGCGTCAAATGTGCGTTCGACGAAAACCACCTTCTCAATCCGGGGAAAGTTTTTCCCGTGCTGCACCGTTGTGCGGAGCTGGGCCGGATGCATGTCCACAAGGGGAAGCTGCCTTTCCCGGATATTCCGCGGTTCTGAGGCGAGGGAGAAAAACAATGCAGGAAACCTTGCGCCCTACGACTGTCGAAGAGGTTCGTTCCGCAGTGGAATGGGCGGTTTCGAACGAGACGGCTCTCGCTGTGCGGGGGCATGGCTCCAAGGACGGTCTCGGCCGCCCAGTTAAGGCAACCCATGCTGTCGATCTGACCGATCTGAGCGGTATCGTTGAATATGAGCCGGAAGAACTGGTGCTGACGGTGAAGACCGGCACATCGATTGCCGATGTCGAAGCTCTCGTCACCCAGCATAATCAGGAGCTGTCCTTCGAGCCGATGGACCTTGGTCCGCTTTTGGGCAGACCTGCCGGCCAAGGCTCGGTTGGCGGGGTTCTCGCGACCAACCTGTCCGGCCCGCGCCGGCTCAAGGCGGGTGCTGCCCGCGATCATATCCTCGGTATGGAAGCCGTTTCTGGTCGAGCCGAAATTTTCAAGGCTGGCGGCCGTGTGGTGAAGAACGTCACCGGCTATGACCTGCCGCGCGCCTTCTGTGGCTCCTTCGGCACGCTGGCAATCGCCACGACTGTTACCCTGAAGGTCAATCCCCGGCCGGAAAGCTCGGCGACCTTCTGCCTGCGGGGACTTTCGGAAGGCGTCGCAGTGGAGGCCTTGTGCCGGGCCATGGGGTCCTCTGCGGAAGTCTCGGGCGCTGCACATTTGCCCGACGGTGCCCAGGTGGGCGAGGGGCCGGTAACATTGCTGCGGTTGGAGGGCTTCCCGACCTCCATCGACTATCGCTTTGCCATCCTGCACAAGCTTCTAGGGGATCTGGGCACACCCGAGCGTATCGGTGCGGAGCGTTCAGAGCCTCTGTGGCGTCAGGTCCGTGATTGCGAAATGATCTCTGCCGGTGAAGCCCCGGTTTGGAAGGTGTCTGTTGCCCCGGCGGCTGGTGCTATCTACGTCGATGCCCTGCGCAAACGCTTCGATGTGAAGGTGTTTTACGATTGGTCTGGAGGCTTGATCTGGATCCGTTGCGAAGACGGTGCCCTGCACGAGACTGAAATTCGCCAGGGCCTTGCTGCTGTCGGCGGAGGTCATGCCATGCTGATCCGGGCGCGGGCGCAGGAGCGTCTCGAAACGCCGGTTTTTCAGCCTCAGCCCGCCTCGCTCGCCGCCCTCAGTGCCCGTTTGAAACAACAATTCGATCCCGTCGGCATTCTCAACCCGGGCCGTATGGTCGGGTCGGTTTAGGTCGGGCAGGAGAAACGAGACCCATGCAAACCAATTTCTCACTTGCCCAGTTGGCCGATGCGAATGTGGCAGAATCCGAAAAGATCCTGCGCAAATGCGTGCATTGTGGCTTCTGTACTGCGACCTGTCCGACCTTTGCCTTGCTCGGGGATGAGCTCGACAGTCCGCGGGGCCGCATCTACTTGATCAAGGACATGCTGGAAAACGACAAGCCGGCGGATGCCAAGGTTGTCAAACACGTCGACCGCTGCCTGTCTTGCCTGTCCTGCATGACCACCTGTCCTTCGGGTGTCAATTACATGCATCTGGTCGATCATGCGCGGGCGCACATCGAGGAAACCTATCGGCGGCCGTTGTCGGATCGCTTCTTGCGCGGCGTCCTCGCCTCCGTGCTGCCGCATCCAACGCGCTTTCGCCTGGCACTCGCCGGTGCACGTCTGGCGCGTCCATTGGCGGATCCATTGAAGAAGATGGGGGGCTTCTTTGCCAAGGCTGGTGCCATGCTGGCGTTGGCACCACTGCGTGTTCCCTCGGCGTCCGAAGCCGACAAGCCAGGTGTCTACCCGCCTGCAACGACCGCCAAGGGTCGTGTCGCTCTGTTGTCCGGCTGTGCTCAGCCTGTTCTGAAGCCGTCGATTAACTCTGCCACAATCCGTCTGCTGCGTCGGGCTGGCTATGAGGTGGTTCTGCCGGAAGGTGAAGGCTGTTGCGGCGCTCTGGTGCACCACATGGGCAAGGAAGCAGCCGCCCTCGACAACGCCCGGCGCAATGTTGACGTCTGGACCCGGGAGCTGGAAGACAAGGGCCTTGATGCCATTCTGATCACCGCTTCCGGCTGTGGCACGACCATCAAGGACTATGGCTTCATGCTGCGCGAGGACGAGGTTTACCGGGAGAAGGCTGCGAAGGTTTCAGCTCTGGCCAAGGACATCACCGAGTTCCTGTGCGAAGCGGATCTGGGTGAACCGGTTCTCCAGCCGGGGCTCAAGGTGGCCTATCATTCTGCTTGCTCCATGCAGCACGGCCAGAAGATCACGCGTCAGCCGAAGGCGCTGTTGACGGCGGCCGGTTTTGCGGTCAAGGACGTGCCGGAAGGCCACCTGTGTTGTGGGTCGGCGGGGACTTACAACATCCTGCAACCGGAAATAGCCACCCGTCTGCGTGACCGGAAAGTGGCGAACATTATCAAGACCACACCGGATCTGGTGGCGACCGGTAACATCGGTTGCATCACTCAAATCGGCAGCGGCATGGACCTTCCGGTGGTTCACACTGCCGAACTGCTGGACTGGGTCTATGGCGGTCCGAAACCCGTTGAACTGGCAACTTTGCCGCAGGCGGTGGAGTAAGGGCCTTGGCATCGTCTTTTGTGGTTCCTACCTTGGGGGCACAAAAGACGAAGGATGTTCGCGCAGCATGTCGGCAGGCAGTGATACGACGGCGATAGTCTCTCTGGGCATGTCCTGCCAGAGCGCCCGACAGATCAGGACCAGCATCGAAGTTCTGTCGGAAGTGCTCGCTCAGGCGTTTCAGCCTGAGCGTCATTTCTTCGACGGATTGGTTGCGCCTGTTGCCGGGCTTGCACAGCTGTTCGAGGACGGTTTTCCGCTGTTTGACCGGGTCGCCATCGTCGATGGTCCAGGGCACCCGACCTGGAATCCTTACGAAATCCGCTTTCTGCATCATTTTCGACCGGAGCCGGAAGCCGCAGCAGACATCGACGGCTGGTTTGAGAATGAACTCTCCCGCTTCACTCACCTGCGCGCGAAGTTTGAGCGCTTGCGGCAGCGTGAGCGGCTGATCTTCGTCATCTCCAACTCACAGAACAATCTGGACCTGGTGGCGAGAGACACAGGGATAGAAAAACTGGATTTCGATGCGGACGAGCTGAAGCGCTTGCAGGTTGCGGTCGACGGCTTCTTTGGAAGGGCGTGCGAGTATCTGGTTGTGTCTCATCCTGAGCGGCACGGCGGAACGGAGCTGCCGGAGCTGCGCATTCTGCAAGCGGACGACAGCGAGTGGACCGGAGATAAACGCCAGTGGCGGGAGTTGTTCCGCGACTATCTGGCGAAGGGTCGCGTTGAACCCTTCGCCGTCTGATGGCGGACCACGTCCTCAAATGACGTGGACTGATGTTCCCACACCAACCCGCTGGTAGAGATCCGTCACGTCTTCATTGCGCATGCGAATGCACCCGGAGGACACGGCGTGGCCGATGGTCCAGGGCTGGTTGGAGCCGTGGATGCGGTAAAGCGTCGAGCCGAGATAAAGCGCCCGGGCGCCCAGCGGATTGGCCGGACCGCCTTCCATGAAGGCGGGAAGATCGGGACGTCGTTTGCGCATTTCCTGCGGGGGGCGCCAATCCGGCCATTCGGCCTTGCGGGTGACTTTATGAGTGCCGGCCCACTCGAAACCCGGCTTGCCCACACCAACCCCATAGCGCCGTGCTGTGCCGTCTGCCTGCACCAGATAGAGGTAGCGAGCATTGGTGTCGATCACGATGGTGCCCGGCTTCTGCTGGGTGTCATAGCGCACGATTGTCGGAAGAAACTGCGGTGCAATGCTGCGCTGAGGCGCTGCCGCCTGCTGCGGCTGCTGAGCGGGTTGGGGTCGGCGAGCACTCAGCCAACCGGTGCGTCGTGACGTGCTGCGAACCTGTGGGTTCTGGCGCAGTTGCAACAGCCATGGATCCGTTAGATTGGGGCTGAGGACCAGCGGCGGCGGTGCAGCGCGACCTGCGGTGCCTGCAACACCGGGCAGGGCGCTGGTGGCGAGAAAGCTCGCGGCCAGGAAATATCGGACAAGGCGCGTCATGGCGAAAGGCTCCATAGGCGATGCGACAAGGGGATCGGCGCGGCAGACGAATCTCCACGCCAGATCGGCTGGCCACAGGCTAGGGGCAAATCCCAAGGGTTTGGTGAATCGCAAGCTAACCATGATCGTAAATTGTATCTATGGTTACGACTTGGTTGAGAGGCACGGTTAAAAAAGGTTTAAGCCTGCGCTCAGTTCATCCGGTTGCGCACTTGCTGCAACACCCTGGGCAGCACGCGGTCGACATCTTCGGTACTCATGCCCGGCAGAATCCTGTCGTCATACAGCATGTTCAGGATCATCTGGTCGAAGGTCGTGAACCGGTTATGCCGTGAGTGATCGTTGAAGACGGAATGGATCAGGCTGTCATCATCGTTCATTGGGCCCAGTCCCTGCAGCACTTCCTCCACCATGCAGCGGCGAAAGATGAACTCTCCCTCGTCGGACACGACGACGGCTGTCGAGTGCTTTATGCCGTTTTTGTCGGAAACCACCCGGACCAAACAGCGACCGGGCGCCTTGGCATCGGCCTTCTTGTAAACGTGCTCGCGCACGATCTGCAGGTAGTTTGGTCGGTCGACAACATAGATGTTGAAGTTGGCTTGCTCGGGATCCTGCACAATGGAGGATTGCAGCCCGTGCACTTTGATCTGCACCTGACGGATAAACTTGTCCAACACCGGTCGTCGATCAATCTCCGACATGTTGTGCACATAGAAGCGGACCGGGCTCATATACTTTTTTACGAGATAGGGCTGCCAGCTCCAACGTCGGTATTCCAGCCCGAAAACAGTCTTGTGAAACCCCGCGAGCAGCTCTTCGGTCGTGAAGATCCGATCCGCCGCGCAGGCCGGCAGGACAAGGGAACACACCAGGAGAAGAGACGAGAGTAGGCGAAACATCGATTTTAAATCAAAAACTTCCAAGAATCGGTGCGAAGTCGGGACAATGAAATGTAGAGCACTTTACGCTGCGGGCCAACGCGCTTGGGATATTGACTGATGCGCATGGGACTAAGGCAAAGACCTGTCAGTATTGCCAAGGCTCCGGTTTTCGACCTGATCTCATGGGGTCTCTCTCTGCAAAAACAATTCCTTAAAGAAGTCTCGGTTAAGGTGCGGAAATGTTCAAGGGATCATGTCCTTGGAGTTTGTGGAGCAGAGATGGTTGCTGTGAGAAAATCCTTTCGCGCCGAAAATTTGATACGATTGCAGTCTGATGGCGGCGATGAGATTGGCTTTGCGGACGAGCGCCGCCACCAGGAGGTGATGGCCGAGATTTCAGACCTGAAGCGTCTGATGGCTCAGCAGCACACCGAAAACCTGCAGCCAGCCGTCGACTCGCAGGACGTCAGTGAAAAAGTTCTGGCCGAGTTCCGTAAGGAAATGTCGGAGGCAGGCAAACTAAAGGTCGAGCTGGACGCCATCTATGAGGCGATCAGCCAGACCAAAAAAGAAATCGCCACCCTGCACCACACCACGGGTTCCAAGGGTGAGGACATGACCCGCGTCACAAACGAACTGGATGCCGTTGTGTCCGGGACGGAAGGGGCGACCGAGGCCATTCTGTCCTCTGCCGAGTTCATCGATGAAACCGCAAACACCTTGTCGGCTCGTTTGAAGGGGCAGGACTCTGATCTGGCGCACGACATTCAGGAAAGTGTCGTACAGATCTTCGAAGCCTGTAACTTCCAGGATCTGACCGGCCAGCGCATCACCAAAGTGGTCGGCACCCTGCGTTTCATTGAAGACCGTATTGCCCAGATGATGGACATCTGGGGCGGTATCGAGAGCTTCAAGGACGTCGAAATTGCAGGCAAGACAACGGCAGAAGGCGATGCCGCACTGCTGAACGGCCCGTCGCTTGATTCCGATGAAGACGTCGCCAGCCAGGACGACATCGACGCCCTCTTCGCCTGACCTACCCAGCTTCGTCAGGCCCAGTTTTTTGAAAGCCGCTCCCGTCAGGGGGCGGCTTTTTGCTTGTCAGGAGAGAATTGCGGCTTCTGCTGCCAGCCTTGCATTTCAGAAAGGGCTGTGGGATGGAACAAAGAATGAACGTTTGAGGGGGCTGATCATGACGACGCAAGAACCAACAGGATCAGGGGATACCGAAGCCGCGGCTTTGTTGCTGAAGGGACTGCTTAAAGGGCCTGACGACCTCCATCGGTGCTGGTGGCATGGTGGCCTCGAGGAATATCGCCGCTACCACGACGAAGAGTGGGGATGGCCCGTTGACGCGGACCGCCGGTTGTTTGAAAAGATCTGCCTTGAGGGCTTCCAGGCCGGGCTATCGTGGTTGACGATCCTGCGCAAGCGCGAGGCGTTTCGCGCAGCCTTTGCCAATTTCGAGTTCGACGTGGTCGCCGGCTTCGATGAGGCCGATGTGGAGCGCTGCGTTGCCGACAAGGGCATCGTTCGGCATCGCGGCAAGATCGTTTCAGTGATCAACAACGCCAAGCGTGCGATTGAGCTGAAGCAGGAAAAGGGCTCACTCGCCGCGCACTTCTGGAGCTTTGAGCCAACGGCTGAGAGCCGGCCGGAAAAGCTGGAGCGGGGCACGATCGCCGCGACAACGCCGGAAAGCATCGCCTTGTCGAAAGACCTGAAGAAGCGCGGCTGGAGCTTTGTTGGGCCGACCACCGTCTATGCCTTCATGCAGTCCATGGGCATGGTCAATGATCATGTCGAGGGATGCTGTTGCCGCGCCAGAATTGAAGCAGCGCGCGATGCCTTCACCCGACCGACCTGAGCCCTGATCAACAGGCTTTGCCAACTGCATCATCCAGAAAAGCGCTGCCGCCGGAGATCCAGCTGTCCCCGACGCGCGTATCTTTGTTAGTTGGCTGGCGCAGTTCAGCATTGCCGACAATGCCCAGGGGTGCCCACCACCCTTGACCTTCGGGTCGCCAGTTCCTCCCCTGGCGGCCCTTTTTCTTGTCTTGGTCAGCGTTTGCGCGGGCTGACCTTCTCCGCAAAATCTTCATAGAGCGGATTTTCATTCCGGAAGACATACTCCAGATCCTGCACTGTGACCGTGCTGCTCCCGAGTTCGATCAGAACCTTGGCACATTCGGCCACCTTGGCCTTCGGGCAGAACAATGTCAGCACAGAGCTGTCGGATCCATCGGAACCGAAGGGTGCTGTTGCCCCGAACTTGGAGGCTTCGGCCAGCGCCTTGCGTCGATCGGTGACCTTCGCCTGGATCTTGCGAATGTCGCGGGCTTCTTCTTCGGCGGCAATCCGGTCCAGAATGGCGCGTGCTGCGTTGAGGGCAGCAGGCGACCAGTCGGCCTTGCGGGAGGCCACGAGATGCGCCTGACTGCGCAACATCACGCCGTCAGCGAGGATTTTCAGGTTGTTGGCGTGCAGCGTCGAACCGGTCGAGGTGATGTCGACGATCAGCTCCGCCGCGCCTGCCGCAGGAGCCCCTTCGGTGGCGCCAGCGCTTTCCACGATGCGATAATCCGCGATGCCATGATTGGCGAAATAGGCGCGGGTCAGATGCACATACTTGGTCGCCACCCGCAGCCGGTTGCCGTGACGGTTTCGATAGTCGGAGGCGACATCCGCCAGATCAGCCATGGTTTCCACGTCGATCCATGCCTTCGGCACAGCCACCACAACATCCGCGTGACCAAAGCCAAGCGGTGTCACCAGATGGACGCTTTCCTCCGGCGACGTGATGCTTTCATGCACAAGGTCAAGCCCGGTGATGCCGAAGTGGACGGAACCTTCCGCCAGTTCACGGGCAATTTCCGAGGCCGACAGAAACGCGATATCGACGTCCGGCAGTTCGGCGATCTTGCCCCGGTAATTCCGTGCGCCACCGGGACGCTGCACCTTCAGGCCGGAGCGGCCGAAGAAATCGTGCGTGTTTTCCTGCAGGCGCCCCTTGGAGGGAATGGCGATTGTCAGCTTGCTCATGCGCTCGCTCCGGAAAGTTTGGCGATCCGGTCAAGCCAGATCGAAAAGCCGATGGCCGGAACGTCGCTTTCAGCGCCCAGCAGCGTCACCAGCCGGTCGTAGCGGCCACCCCCGACAAGCTGACCATCCTCATGGCCGTCTTCACCGTGGATCTCGAATACGAAGCCGGAATAATAGTCGAGGCGACGGCCAAAGTCGGCTGCGAAATGCAGGCTGGAGGCAGAATGGCCCCGGGCTTCCAGCGCGCTCAGGCGCGCCTTGAAAGTCGCTAGAGGAGCGGCAAGGTCAATGCCGGTTTCCGCTGCAAAGGTTTCCAGTTCAGTTGCAGCCTTATCGGCGGGGCCGCTGATCGCAAGGTAGCGGGACAGAATACCGGCTGCACGCTCATTGCCGCCATTGCCGGTCGCAAGAGCTGCCTGCTCCAGGAACCGGTCGGCGATCTCGCTCGGCGTCCGGCCGCCGACTGCGGAAATTCCCGCTATCGACAGAAGATCCTCGACCACCGCATGGGCTGCATCCGGTGCGACACCTTCCAGTGCGGAGAGAAAGCCGAAGCGCACGTCGCGATTGTCGTCCGGGTTGCGGTCGCTGCCGGCCATGCGGGAAATCGCATCGCTCAGCTTTTCGCCTTCGCCGAACAACCCGCGCAAGCGGCGCTGCCAGGCGGCAGGCAGGTCGAGCCCGGAGAGCACGGCAGCAAACAGCGTCTCGTCGCCAATGCGGATAGTCTGGGTTTCCACGCCGAAGCATTTCAGCACCGACGAGGAGAGCGCCAGCATGTCGGCATCTGCCCCATCCAGATCCGCACGCCCAAGGCTTTCAGCCCCGATCTGCGGAATTTCCCCGGTGGTGTCCGTACGCTGGCGGAACACCAGCCCGTGGTAAAAGTAATCAGCCGGTGCCGTTCCGCCGCTGGCCAGATGCTGGCGGCAGACGGGAATGGTGAAATCCGGGCGCAGACACAGGTCCGCCCCGTCCGGGCCGTTGGTCTGAAACAGGCGACGACGGATGTCTTCGCCGATCAGATCCAGAAACACGTCCGCCGGTTGCAGCACCGGCGGCTCGATCAGCGTATGTCCTGCCGCCTGCAACAGTTCCAGGGCCCGTGCGATCTTGGACTTGTCCGGAGTGGCAAGCGGTGCGGTCATTATGCGTCTCCCTTGGTGCTCGTGTCAGCCGAGCTCGTGCTGACCTTGACGCGGTCTTCGGCCTGTTCTGCCAGCAGCTTTTGCACCGTGGCGACAAGGTCCGCCTCGGCTATGGTGATCTGCGCCGGGCGGCTTTCGCGCCAGGTGACATTGTCGGTGATCTCTTCCGACAGGCGTTTGCCTTCAATCAGATCCTTCAGCTGCAGCTGTCCAGCCTCGCGCTCGTCCGAGCCCTGGATGATGGCAATCGGGCAGTCGCGGCGGTCGGCGTATTTCAGCTGGTTGCCGAACTTCTTCCAGTTGCCCTGGTACATCTCGGCGCGGATGCCGGCGGTGCGCATCTCCTGCACCATCTTCTGGTAGCGGCCGAGCGCTTCCGTGTCGCCGTCCATGACGGTAACAAGCACTGGCGCGACAACCTCGTCCTGACCCAGCTTGCCGAGGTTCTTCAGTGCAGTCATCAGACGCGACACGCCGATGGAGAAGCCGGTGGCTGGCACATCACGGCCGGTGAAGCGCTTGACCAGCCCGTCATAGCGCCCGCCGCCGCCAACGGACCCGAACTGGACTTTTTCGCCCTTTTCGTTGGTCACATCGAACAGCAGCTCGGCTTCATACACGGGACCGGTGTAATATTCGAGGCCGCGCACAACGGATGTGTCGATTTTAATCTGTTCTTCTGTGTATCCGCACGCTGCAACGATTTGCCAAATGAGTTGGAGCTCTTTCATTCCAACGTTGTAGGCGTGCGCCTCATCAAAGAACTTTTCCTCATCAGCTATAACTTCTGGAGCTACCCACCCGAGACCGGCGAGATCACCTTCATTTTCCTTATCGAAACCGGGTGCAAACTGTTTCACGCCATGCAAAAGGTAGGCGTCCATAAGTCCATTAATTTGAGCAGTATTGAGGCCTGCTCCTTTGGTGAAATCGCCTTTGCCTTTTTCACCGCCGTCCCAACGTCCTTCACCGAGCAAGAGTTTCACATCTTCGGAGCCGAACTTGTCGAGCTTGTCGATGGCGCGCAGAACCGTCAGGCGGCGTTCCGCGTGCTCTTCACCGCCGAGGCCGATGGCTTCCATAACACCGTCGAGAACCTTGCGGTTGTTGACCCGGATCACATACTGGCCGCGCGGAATGCCGAGGGCTTCCATCGCATCGGCCATCATCATGCACATTTCCGCATCGGACTGGACGCCCGGCGCGCCGACGGTGTCGGCGTCGAACTGCATGAATTGGCGGAAACGGCCCGGTCCCGGCTTTTCATTGCGGAACACCCAACCGGCGCGGTAGGTGCGGTAGGGCAGCTGGATCTCGTTGATATTTTCCGAGACGTGGCGGGCCAGCGGCGCCGTCAGATCATAGCGCAGGCTCATCCACTGTTCGTCATCGTCCTGAACCGAGAAGACACCCGTATTCGGCCGGTCCGTGTCGGGCAGGAACTTGCCCAGACAGTCTGTATATTCGAAAGCCGGGGTCTCGACCGGGTCGAAACCATAGCGCTCGTAGACTTCACGGATCTTGGCGATCATCGCGTCCGTGGCACGGATGTCGGCGGAAGAGCGGTCGACAAACCCACGGGGCAGGCGTGCTTTGAGTTTATTCGGCTTTTTGGCCATAAGCGTGTGGTCCCGGCGGAAGAAAGGGGACCCGGCGTCGAGGCAGTCCGAAAACCGTGCCGCCTTGCACCGGGGTGTTCCGGCTGTCCTAGACGAAACGCCATTTCAGGGCAAGCTGGCCGTCCAGACCTCTTGTCTGTTTCTGCCGTCATACGGAAAAGTAAGAAGTGATGTTCTACGAGTGTTGCAACGCGACAGAGGGTGCACCGGCGCACTTCTTTCATCTTCACACCTGCCAATCTGACGGGCTCTGCATCGGGTAACCATTCTTCCCGTTTCGCTTGGCTGGAAACATCTGGTTACGGTGTTTCGCTTGCTTTCGTTCTGCGCCGGGGTATGGTCCGCGCAAATTTTCAAGACAGCTGCCCGGTCTGCAAAAGCGCCAGGCATGGGGGCCGCTGAAATTCGGACGTAGATCGACTTATGGATAAAGCGGTAGAGGGCAAAGGTCACGGCATGTCCAGTGAAACTCTGCAGTCAGCAGACGATGTGAACGCCACTCCGGCGCGTGCGGCTGTCAAATCCGGGGCAGAACTCAGCATTGTGCTGCCGACCTTCAATGAAGTGCAGAATGTCCCGATCATGGTCGACCTGCTGCACAAGACCCTGGAAGGCGTTGATTGGGAGGTTATCGTCGTTGATGACAACTCTCCTG
Organism: Roseibium limicola; assembly: GCF_017313085.1. Taxonomy (GTDB): domain Bacteria; phylum Pseudomonadota; class Alphaproteobacteria; order Rhizobiales; family Stappiaceae; genus Roseibium; species Roseibium limicola. The sequence goes on from NZ_JAFLNF010000004.1 coordinate 344,588, forward strand.
ACGGCACGTCTGAAGCCGGGCGTCGGATCGCCCGGCTCGACCCGCGCGTTCGCGTGATCCGTCGCATCGGCCGGCGCGGTCTGTCGGGCGCTTGTGTGGAGGGCATTCTGGCCAGCTCGGCGAGCTATGTTGCTGTCATGGATGCGGATCTGCAGCATGATGAGAGTCTGTTGCCAGAGATGCTGAATGAATTGCGCAGCGGTGAGGCTGATCTGGTCGTCGCCAGCCGCAAGGTGGAAGGCGGCACCATCGGCGAGGGCCTTTCAAAGGTGCGCGCCTGGGGTTCCAACCTGGCCAACAGCATGGCCCAGAAGCTGCTGAACGTCACCTTGAGCGACCCGATGAGCGGCTTCTTCATGATCCGTCGCGACAAGGTCGAAGAGCTGACACCGCAACTTTCCGCGCAAGGCTTCAAGATCCTGCTGGACATCGTCTCCACAGCCAAGGGGGCCTTGCGGATCAAGGAACTGCCTTTCACGTTTCGTCAGCGCCAGCATGGCGAGAGCAAGCTCGATACTCTCGTGACGCTGGACTACTTCGGCCTGCTGCTCGCCAAATACTTCGGCGACATGATCTCCGTCCGCTTTCTGATGTTCGGCCTGGTCGGCGCCAGTGGTCTTGTCGTCCACTTGATTGCCCTGCGCATCTTTTTGGTCGCCGGGGCGATGGAGTTCAACTGGGCTCAGACGGCAGCTTCCTTCGTGGCGATGACCTCTAACTTCTTCCTCAACAACCAGCTGACCTACCGTGACCGTCGCCTGACCGGCATCAAGACGGTCATTGGCCTCTTTACCTTCTACGCGGTCTGCAGCGTTGGTGTTCTGGCTAATGTCGGTGTTGCGGATCTGGTCTATGCCAAGCCGGAATACTGGTGGCTTGCTGGCACTGCCGGGGCCATCATGGGCGCCGTGTGGAACTATGCCGCCAGTTCGGCCCTGACATGGAAAAAGGGATGAGGCCCTCGCAGCCTGAACGTCGCCAGCCTGAGTGATGACTGATTTGGGACAGCAACCAAAAGATCTGAGGGAGCAGCGGGAGCCGGCCAGTTTGCCGGACCTGCCGCTCTTCTTGCGTCCAGGGGGGCTCGTCGCTCTCGTTCTGGCGCTTGCCGTGCTGAAGGTCTGGGCAGCTGCCAACTCGCATCTGGTCGAGGATGAAGCCTACTATCGCCTGTGGGGCCTGCATCCGGCTCTGGGGTATTATGATCACCCACCGATGATCGCCTGGTGGATCTGGGCCGGGCAGCAGCTTTTGGGTGACACGGTTCTGGCGGTGCGTGCGGCCGTTATCCTGTCGTCCGTCCTTGGATCTCTGGTTCTATGGCGCACTGGCCTGTTGCTCTTCGGCGCAAGGGCGGCCGGGTGGGCGGTGCTGTTCTTCAACGCCAGCCTGCTGATTGGCATTGGCGGCATTCTCGCCACGCCAGATGCACCCTCGGTGCTGTTCTGGGGTCTGGCGTTCTGGGCCTTGGTCGAGCTGCAAACCTCTGAAAATGCCAACTGGTGGCTGGCGGTCGGGCTGTTCGCCGGGCTGGGACTGGTCTCCAAATACTCTTGCCTGTTTCTGGGCACGGGCATTCTGCTCTGGCTCGTCTGGGTGCCCACAGCACGTAAATGGTTTGGCACGTGGCAGCTCTGGGCCGGGGGGCTTCTGGCCGTGTATATCTTCGCCCCGGTGCTCTACTGGAACCAACTGCATGACTGGGTCAGCTTCTACAAGCAGTTCGGGCGGGCGGGCAGCGGTGCCCTAACGAGCAAATACATCTTCGAGTTCATCGGTGCCGTTTTCGGTCTGATGAACCCGTTGGTGGCGCTCCCTGCCTGTCTGGGAGCCGCCCTGCTCAGCCGGGGGACCTGGGGCAAACAAGCTGGTTCGGCTTTGGTGATAGTCACTGTGCTGCCGTTCCTGGCCTATCTGATCTTTCATTCGCTGCATGCCCGCGTTCAGGCCAACTGGCCGGCACCTCTGTTCCCGGCGTTTGCGCTGATGGCCGGGATGTTTGTCGCAAGAGCGTCGACCGCCTCCCGCTTTTGGCGGATTTGGGCGACGGGGGCGGTTGTTAGTGGCCTGGTGATCGCCGTGGTGGTGCAGATCCATGCGGTTGCGCCACTGACTGGCGTGCTGGCCCGCAAGGATCCGACATTCCAGCTACGCGGCTGGCCTGAGGTTGGCAGACAGATTGAGCAGATCGCAGAGGCTGAAGACGCGCATTTCGTGCTGACCTCGTCTTATGGGCTCACCGGGCATCTGGATTTTCTGCTCAAGGGCCACACGGCGGTCAGTCAGGCGCCGGTTAGCCAGGTCAATGAGCGGATCCGCTACATAATGGCGCCGCAGACGTCGTCGGAAAGTTTTGGCGGCACCGGGCTTTACGTCACCACTAACCGCCGTGACCGCTCCGCCTTGTTGCTAGATCGCTTTGCCGACGTGCGTCTGATTGCCGAGTTCCCGAGGCAAGTGCGGGGCGTTGAGTTGGAGCAGATGCGGGTCTACCGAATGAGTGATCCGACAGGTTCGGTTCTGGACCCGGTCGAAACGCGACAACCGACAGGCTAGATGGCAGAAACAAGGCGCTTAATCTTGCATTTACCGGTCGGATGTCGCAGGGATAGTAACCGAACGTCATCTCCGCAACCGCCAGAGCAATGAAAAAAATAACACTGGGCGCCCTCGACTACGGCCTCGCCTTCGGCGTGGACCGAACACTGCGTTCGCTCTTGCAGGAAGGGCGTCTTAGCGCCGTTGGGTGCCTGGTTGCATCAGAGCTCTGGCCGCGCGAATTCAAACCCCTCAAGGATCTGGCCGATGAGCTGGGCGAGCGCGCCGAAATAGGCCTGACGCTGGCCTTGAGCGGTGACCATGTCACTCCGGTTAGCCAGCGCATGCGCGAGGTCTATGGCGATCAGTTTCCCGCCCGTTCCAAGCTGGAGCGTCTGGCCATGATGCGCTTGCTGCCGGACGAGATGTTGATCGAGGAAATCTGCCAGCAGGTCTCTGCCTTCACCAGTCGCATGGATCGCCTGCCGCGTATCGTCGCGCTGCGCGAGGGGCTTCTGGACCGCAGCGAGATGGTGCGGCTGGTGCTGACGGCGCTCGACAGTCTGGATTTGAAGCAAAAGCCGTGGCTGGTGGCGCCTTCGGTTTTCGAAAGTGCCGAGAAACGTTTTCTGCGGATGGCCAGGAAAGCTGGCTACCCGGCTTTGCGCTGGGGCCCCCCTGTGCCTGAGATTGCTGACAGGGAAGAGCTTTTTGCACGACTCCGGCATCACTTCGACTTCATGGATGAGGACGTCTTTGTCGCCACGCTGGCGGGCGAAGCCGATGATCGGTTGCGTCGTCAGGAGCCCTTGCAGAAGGTCGCTATCCGGGAGTGTCAGGGTGAGGTTCTGGGCAGCGATCGGTTCTTCCGACTGCTTGATGAGCGCGACATCTTTCTGAATTGATGCTGATCTGTGCTGCCAAATTAGAAAAGACGGCTCCGATGGGGACGGAACCGTCTTTTTTCTAAGAAGCGTTTTTTAGGAGGTCAGCCTCTGGGAGCCGGAAGCAGGCGGGGAGACCGCTTCCTTGAGACCAACCCTAGGACTAATCTTGGATAGGCTCTGTGATACCTGTCACAGATGGTCGGAAGTTTGCTACGATCCGTGTTCGGGTATCAGATGGACACAATTTGACACGGCACCTGGGGCCAGGGGCAAAGTTGTGGGGGGGGGGGGGCACCACGTGGCAGAAATAGAAGACTTCCTTCAAAACAGCTTTTCGCTGGAAGGTCTGTCGGCGGAACTGGCAGTCGGTCTGGCCCGATTGGCAAGACCTATGACGCTGAAGGCTGGTGCCATCCTTTTTGAGGCAGGCGATCCGGGCAACGGATGTTATGCCGTCACCGAAGGCTCGCTCAAGGTCTCGATGCTGTCAGTAGAAGGCGATGAACAATTGCTTGCAGTGCTCGGCCCCGGGCATCTTGTGGGCGAGCTGGCCTTGCTGGATGGTCGCCCCCGATCCGCAACGGTAACAGCCTTGAAGGCAGCTCAGCTGTCGTTCATCGACAAGGCAGGTTTCGAGCGTTTCGCCGATGAGAACCCCGCTGTCTATCGCCATATGCTGTCGATTGTCGGTCAGCGATTACGCCATTCCAACGACGTCCTTGCCGCGCGGTCGTTTCTGCCACTGCCAGGTCGGGTCGCTCAGACCTTGCTGCAGTTGGCCGAGACCTTCGGCAAACCGCTGGAAGATGGCCGCATTCTCATTCATTACAAGCTCAGTCAGGCGGATATTGCCAATATGGCGGGCGCCGCGCGTGAAAACGTCAGCCGGGTGTTGAATGACTGGAAGAGGTCCGGAACGATCTCGCGGATTTCGGGCTATTATTGTCTTGAGAAGCCAGACTTTCTAACCCGGGCTGCGACGCTTTGAGCCTACGATTTTACAAGAAAATAGGAAGCAACGACATGCCAGGCGCAGATCAAACCCCGGAAATCACAGCGGAAGAATCACCGTCAGGTGACCTGACACTGCGCACGATGGCCATGCCGGCCGACACCAATGCCTCCGGTGATATCTTTGGCGGGTGGGTGCTGTCCCAGATGGATTTGGCAGGCGGCATCGCTTCGGGTCAGCGCGCCGGCGGGCGGGTGGTGACCATTGCCGTCGACAAGATGAAGTTCATCCGGCCGGTGCATGTGGGCGATGTGATGTGCATCTACAGCCGCATCGGCCGCATTGGCCGCTCGTCGATGGAAGTGCATCTGGAAGCCTGGGCCTTGCGGCATCGCTACGGCCTGCGCGAGAAGGTCACTCAGGCAACCTTCACCATGGTAGCCGTTGATGACGACGGCAAGCCACGCGTCGTGCCGACGGAAGACGAAGTCCGCGCCAGTCTCAGGCTTTAGCGGCTTTGCGTCGGCGCAGCAGGTCGGCGAGCAGACGCTCGTCGATCGCATAGCTGCAACCGGTCTGCCAAAATGCGATCTGGTCCTGCAAGCGGGCGATCCGGTCCTGGCGCTCAAGCGTCGGCATGTGGTTTGGCAATCCACCGAAGAACCGGAGCGTCTTGTAACGCGCCAGTACATAAGCTTCCGCTGCCTTCTCGAAGGCCGCCAGTTGTTCTTCACTGCTGTTCGTGAGCACCAGACTGGGCGGTTGGCCGGCAGGGGCGTGGTCCAGTGGCAGATTGGGCCTGTAAAACGGGTGCTTTGACAAAAAATCCTCCATCGGTTTCCCGAGGAGGACTGGCGCATTGATGAAGTCTGACCGCTTGGTTGCCACGTCACTGCTTGTCGCAGATCTCGCAGCCGCATCCCCGGCAGGAACCACCTTGCCCGGTTAAGGCAGGTTGGCGAGGGCGCCAGCCCTTCTCTTGATGTGGGCGCGCTTATGCCATGAACCGGGAACTTGTTCAAGTCGCCGTTGCAGACGCCGGGGCGGTGTCTTCCGGTAGGGTTTAAGGCTTTGGATGACAGCCTCAGTAGTGGGGGGGCTTTTCCACCTGATGGCCGGGCATGGAGCCATCGATCAATTCTTCCACCTGATCGGTCATCAGGTTCATTTTGCGGGTCAGGCGCAGGATCTGCTTGTCCTGCTCGGCGACAACTTCGTTCAGTTCATCGATGATCCTGACGGCGTGAGCAAGATCGATTTCCAGTTTTTCGATGCGCTCTTCGTGATCACTCATTCTCGTGGGACTCCCGCCGGACAGGGCGCCGGTTCTTGGCAAAGGATGGTTCGGAATTTTATCAGGCCATTGATGCGGTGAGAACCGCAAAGACAGACTCCTGAACAACCCGGACATAAAAAAGGGCGGTCCGAAGACCGCCCTTTCCGTAAAGACTTATGGTTGGTTGGCTTAGAAGCCCATGCCGCCCATGCCGCCCATGTCGCCACCCGGCATTGCCGGAGCAGCGCCTTCTTTTTTCGGCAGTTCGCCGACCATGGCTTCGGTGGTGATCAGCAGACCGGCAACCGATGCTGCGTCCTGCAGAGCGGTACGAACAACCTTGGTCGGGTCGATGATGCCTGCTTCGATCATGTTGACATACTCTTCGGTCTGCGCGTTGAAGCCGAATGTGTCGTCGTTGTTTTCAAGGATCTTGCCAACAACGATGGAGCCTTCAACACCAGCGTTTTCGACGATCTGACGGATCGGAGCTTCCAGGGCACGCAGAACGATCTTGATGCCAGCCATGATGTCGGCGTTGTCGGAGGTAAGACCTTCAACGGACTTCTTGGCGCGCAGGAGAGCAGTACCACCACCTGGTACGATACCTTCTTCAACCGCAGCACGGGTTGCGTTCAGGGCATCGTCGATGCGGTCCTTCTTTTCCTTCACTTCGATTTCCGTAGCACCGCCAACGCGGATCACGGCAACACCGCCAGCGAGCTTGGCAAGACGTTCCTGCAGCTTCTCACGGTCGTAGTCGGAAGTGGTTTCTTCGATCTGGGCCTTGATCTGACCAACGCGACCTTCGATGTCGGACTTCTCACCGGCGCCGTCCACAATTGTGGTGGTTTCCTTGGTGATGGAGACCTTGTCGGCCGTGCCGAGCATGTCGAGGGTAACGTTTTCCAGCTTGATGCCGAGGTCTTCGGAGATAACTGTGCCACCGGTCAGGATAGCGATATCTTCCAGCATGGCCTTACGACGGTCGCCGAAGCCAGGAGCCTTGACGGCAGCAATCTTCAGGCCGCCACGCAGCTTGTTGACGACCAGAGTTGCCAGGGCTTCGCCTTCAACGTCTTCTGCGATGATGAGCAGCGGACGGGAGGACTGAACAACAGCCTCCAGGATCGGCAGCATTGCCTGGAGGTTGGAGAGCTTCTTTTCGAAAAGCAGGATGTAAGGCTTTTCGAGATCAGCCAGCATCTTTTCTGCGTTTGTCACGAAGTAAGGAGACAGGTAGCCGCGGTCGAACTGCATGCCTTCGACGACTTCCAGCTCTGTTTCGAGCGACTTGGCTTCCTCAACGGTGATAACACCTTCGTTGCCAACGCGCTGCATGGCTTCGGCAATGTCCTTGCCAACCTGCTCGTCGCCATTGGCAGAGATGGTGCCGACCTGTGCAACTTCTGCAGAAGTTGTGATGGTCTTGGAAGCAGCCATAAGAGCCTTGACGGCTTCAGCAGCAGCCATGTCGACGCCGCGCTTCAGATCCATCGGGTTCATGCCGGCAGCAACAGCCTTGGCACCTTCCTTGACGATGGACTGAGCCAGAACGGTCGCAGTCGTTGTACCGTCACCAGCAATGTCGTTGGTCTTGGAAGCAACTTCCTTGACCATCTGTGCGCCCATGTTTTCGAACTTGTCTTCGAGTTCGATTTCCTTGGCAACAGAAACACCGTCCTTGGTGATGCGCGGAGCGCCGAAGGACTTGTCGAGAATGACGTTACGACCCTTGGGGCCGAGTGTAACCTTAACGGCGTTTGCCAGGGTGTCGACACCCTTGAGCATCTTGTTCCGTGCTTCGGTTGAGAATTTTACTTCTTTAGCGGACATGTGGTCGTCTCACTTCTATCTGGAATGCAGGAGATATCGATAAGCGGTTCGCGGATGATTACGCGATCACGCCCATGATGTCGGATTCCTTCATGATCAGGAGGTCTTCACCGTTGATCTTGACTTCGGTGCCGGACCATTTACCGAACAGAACGCGGTCACCTTCCTTGACGTCGAGCGGGATCAGCTCACCGCTGTCCTTGCGAGCGCCAGTGCCGACAGCGACAATTTCGCCTTCCTGCGGCTTTTCCTTGGCGGAGTCTGGAATGATGATGCCGCCAGCGGTCTTCTCTTCAGAGTCGACGCGACGGACTACGACACGATCGTGCAGCGGACGAAATGCCATGTTGTGTTTCCTCTTCATGGAGCACGCCCCCATCCTCAGGCAGCGTGCGGGCATGATGATCAGGGTTTCTTTATGTCCGGGAAGGCGGACCTTCCTCGGTGTGTTAGCACTCCCACTTGGCGAGTGCCAGCCACGGCTGTGAAATATGATTGACGGAGGGTTTTGTCAATGATCAGCACGGGAAAAAAATGCCGACCGGGGGGCTTGAAAAGCCGTCCTCCGTTGCGGGTCTGCGGATTCCGACCGCAATCAAACCAGGAACTTGGTTCCATAGGTTCAACCGGCTGTGGACACGACAGGCAACTTCCCTCTGCACCCCACATGCCGCGGGCTGTAGACAGGGTGAATAAACCCTTAAAGTATTTGCCGGATTACTCGCCCGCGACGACACTGAAAGGCAGGGAGAAGGTTGCCGTCTGGCCGCTCACCACATCGCTCAGGTCGATCGCGAGCGTATAAGAGCCGGCAGGTAGCCCTTCAAAGCCGAAAGAAAGCTGAGTTGAGAGCTCGCGCTTGCGCGACCGTGTGGTGCCAGTAAAAGCAGCGAATTGCGCTTCTTCGGCCAGAACCTGACCGGACGGATTGAGCAGCTTGAAACCGGCATTCAGCGAATAGCGTGTGCCCTCGCTGTCAGTCTCAAAGCCATAGGCAATTGGCTCGGCATAGACATGAAGGGTCTCGCCTGCAGCGAACGTCTGGTTGGTGCGCGGGGTATAGATGCCGAAGCCCTTGGCAGGCACGTCGACGAATGTCCGGACGGCAAAACCCAGTGGTGCGGCATCCCAGGCCTGATCAAATGCAGTGAGCGCTTGGGAATAGGTTGCAGAAGGTGCTGACGACGTATCCTGGGCCGATGCCGGCACTTGCGTACCAAGGCAAACCACGGCAGCGCCAATCATTGCAGCCACTCGCAAGGCACTTCTCTGTGCTCTAGCTCGCATTTTCCAGTACCTCCAACCGTCACCTGAAAACGGTAAATTTCCTTTAGTTTCAAGGAGGATATAGACCGAGTTTGTGCGCGGCACAAGAAACATGGCGAAAAAGCGGCGATTCCTGGTAAACGTTCAGCCGGTTAACAGCCTTTCTCGCTCCAGGTCTGTCGCTTGCGGTAAATCGTCGATGGACTGATTTCCAGCGCCGCCGCCGCCATGGAGATGTTGCCGTCGAAAGCGTCGAGGGCATCCTCGATGATCCGGCGTTCCTGGGCCCAAAGCGGCTCGATGCTGCCAAAGGGCCGTGCCGGCGCGATGTTTCGAGCCCGCTCGCGGGAGAAATCCACCACGGACGTTGGGGTCTGGCGTCGCGAAGGGTCGCGGATCAGCAGCGGCAGCATGGAATGGGTGATGGCCTGCCCATCGTTCATGACCACGATCTGGCGTATGGTGTTTTCCAGCTGACGGACGTTGCCGGGCCATGGATAGCTTGCCATGGCAGCTTCGGCATCCGCATCGAACCCCTTGAATGAGCGGCCTTCTTCACGGGCATATCGGTGCAGGAAGCTCTCGGCGAGGATCAGGATGTCCTCGCGGCGTTCGCGCAGGGAAGGAAGCTGCACCGGCAACACATGCAGCCGGTAATAGAGGTCCTCCCGGAAGCGTCCGGCAGCGATTTCCTCGAGCGGGTTCCGGTTGGTCGCGCAGATGATGCGCGCATCGACCTTGCGGGTGACATTGTCGCCGAGCCGCTGGAAAGTGCCTGTCTGCAGGAAGCGCAGCAGCTTGCTTTGCAACAGCAGATCCATCTCGCCGATTTCGTCGAGAAACAGCGTTCCGCCATCTGCCTGATCGGCTGCACCGATGCGCGAGTCCGTTGCGCCGGTAAAGGCACCGCGGACATGACCGAAAATCTCGCTCTCGATCAGGTCACGTGGAATCGCGGCGCAGTTCAGGGCGATGAAAGGCGCATCCTTGCGGTCGGACAAGGAATGAATGGCGGTTGCGCACAGCTCCTTGCCAGTCCCGGATTCTCCGGTGATGAACACCGGAGCCTGGGAGGGGGCCATGCGGCGGATCTTGTCATAGACATCGCGCATGGCGCTGGATGTGCCGATCAGCTGGTCAAGGCCACGGCTCGAATGAACCGGCTGCTGCGCGGCAGATTGCGCACTCACATCACGGGGTGAGGTGATGCAGTTGGTGCCTTCGTTGGCAAACGGCTTTTCGGGAGCGCGCACGACGATCGGTCGGCGCTGATCCAGCTGGAAGGAGATCTTGGATGCAAGTGCATCCAGCGAGAATGGCTTGGTCAGGAAATCATGTGCGCCGCATCGCATCGCATTGACGGCTCGCGATACCGAGCCCTGCGACGAAACGGCGATGATGACGGAGGTTGGGCAGCGCACTGCGAATGCTTCCAGTCCATCGTCTCCACCAACGGTCTCCAGATCGACAACCAGAACGTCGGTGTTGATCTTGGAAAGTTCGTTGAGACAGACGGTGGCATCCGTGTAAAGCGCCGGATCTTCGCAGGAGGCTGCAAGTTTGGCGCAGACTGCTGCCGTCCTGGCTGCCTCGGAAGCGGAAGAATCAAGAACACGTACTGCTACGGGCTTGGTGTTGCCCTCATTACTTCCCATTGCTGGGCGTCCCCTTCTCGTGAACTGCTCGTCGCCTTGGCGGTATACGCCGGCAAACCCACAATCGCGGAACAGGGTAAACAAAGCGTTGTACTTGTTGAAACTTGCGAGGCCCTTCAGGGGATTAGTGGACCTGATGCGGGCAAGTCCGACAGGTCAATCAGGCGATTGTCGAGGCAAATGCTCGCACAATCTGTGATCGACTCGAGTTTTTGCAGTCAGAAAGAGGCGGTGAAAAAACCTGCCAGATAGGCGAGGCAAAGCGCGCCGCCGTAGCTGATAATCTTCAAGTACCTGGCATTGCGAGTGAAAAAAGAGCTGGCGCCATCCTGTTCAACGGATGCAGTTGCGGCGTCGAGAGCGGAGGTCTCGGTCCTGGCGGGGTCTGTCAGCTTGAGTGTCGAAGGTGCGTCTAGAGCTGCAATTACCGGTTCGGAAGCGGGGCGTGAGTCTGCTGTCTGTGAGGCATCGAGGGTTTCTGGAGCCTCTGGCTCAGGCATCTCAAGCTCAGGCGACGCGAGAGACAGCACTTCGAACCTGGGCACATATGTCCCCTTGGGGATGGTAATGCGAACAGGGTCGGTTGAACCTGGGCCGCTATAATAGGCCGCCAGTCGCCGACGCAGGCGAGACGCTTCAACCCGGACGATGGGATTTGTGACAGGATCGAAATCCTCGTTCCGTCCCAACGCTTCCACGGCAATCGTGTAGCCTTTCAAGTCGTGGGTGCGCTCTTCGAGGGTCGCCTTGACGATGTAGGACAGGAGAGTGCGCAACTGGGGGACGCCGGAAAACTCGTCGCTCTGCAAGACGCTGATCAGCGCGTTCTTGATATCCCAATCGCTCGGAGGCTTGCCAATCGCAGCTGCACTGGCAGGCGGGGGAGGCGCTGGTGTCTCCAGATGAGGGGCGACCTGGTCATGGTCAGCCTCGATAGTTTCTCCGCTCGGCACCAAACTCTGAAGTCTCCCGTTTACATTCTTCGCTTGAGCAAAGATCCACATCTCCTGGGTCAAGAACTAGACAAAAACGGGACTTTCACGCAACGGTATTTGTCTGAATATGGAAGTTTTCTCAATAAATACGGGAAAGCACTTAAGTTTTTTCGCCAGGTTTTGCCCCATCTTTGAAGATCAGGTCGCTCTTCCATGCTTTCTTTACGGGGGACAAACGACGGATTCACAATCCTGTCGGGTACTGGGGGTCGGAAGCGCCAAAAGATTAAGGCATGATTAACGCTCAATTTGTGATTCGAGTAGAGAGCACACCGCGAACATGGGGCGCACCGCGACCATTTTCATAGCGATTTGCATGGCCGTCATTTCCGCGTCGGCTGCCGCCGTTCTGGTGTTCCAGTTGGGGCGGCCGGTGGGAGAGGCTGTGTCCTTGTCGCTGGCGTTCATGTGCACCATGATCCTTCTGCATGTGCTTTTCACCCGTGCGCGGGATCGTGGCGCTCTGAGCGATGTGGTCGACCGCCTGGAAGACCGGATTTCTGATATCGATGAAGATGTCGGGAACCTGGAAGGTCGGTTGACGGGAATGGAAAGCAACATTCCTCATCGGACCCGAATGGAGATCGACCCGCTGTTCGCAGAGGTCGAAGTGCTTGGCTCGCTGGTCAAGCAGATGGCCGAGGCCATGTCCGATCTTGAAGCTCGCGTGGAGGACCAGCACGCCATCATGCCGCCGCCACAGCAGCATGGCCTGCCGCATTATGGTGAGCAGGACGTGCCTGCGTATTCCCCTGCTTCTCATGGCATGCAGCCTGGGTCGGAGCCAGTCCCGGCGGCACCTCAACATCAGCCGCTTCAGCAGCCGCATGTTTATGCGGATGAACGGCCAGTGCCGCCATCGGGCAGCGCTCAGAAAAGTCGATATGACCAGCTTCCGGCACAAGCGGCTGAATGGGACCAGACGCAGCAGTCGAACGGCGATCCGGCAATGCGCGAAATCATCAACGCGGCGTTGAACAACAATCGGGTTGAACTGCACTTGCAGCCGATCGTTAGCCTGCCTCAACGTCAGGTGAAATATTATGAGGCCTACACCCGCCTTCGCGACAGTCAGGGTGAGCTTCTGGAAGCCAAGGTGTTCCTGCCGGAGGCCATTCGTTCGGGCCGTATTGCGCGCATCGACAACATGCTGCTGTTCCGCTCGGTTCAGGTCATCCGGCGTTTGACGTCGCGCAGTCGCAGCACGGCGATGTTCTGTAATCTGTCGTCTCTGTCGTTGGTCGACGAGACCTTCTTCCCGGGCTTTCTGGATTTCGTGAAGGCCAATCGGACTTTTGCCGACGTTCTGGTGTTCGAATTCACTCAGGAAGATGTGGCCCAGATGGGGGTGATGGAACTGGAGAGCCTCAGTGCTCTGGCCGAACTCGGCTTCAAATTCTCCATCGACGGCATCACGGACATGAAGATGGACTTCAAGTCTCTGGCACAACGCGGCTTCAAATATGCCAAGTTGCACTGTGATTTTCTGATTGGCCGACGTCAGGCCAGCCATGGCCATATACATCCGTCCGATTTCGGCGATCTTCTGCATCGCTACGGCATCGTGTTGATCCCTGATCATGTGGAAACCGAGTCCCAGGTGCTGGAGCTGCTCGACCTGGATGTCAGCCTGGCGCAGGGCAATCTCTTCTCGCCGCCACGTCCGGTGCGAGCTGAGGTTCTGCAGGGCGCACCGGCACCCGCCGCCGCCCAGGAGGGGCGCCGCGATGGCCGTGTCGCCGCCAATCGTCCACGCGCAGCCGCCAGCTGATAAGTGCTGGCTTGGCCGGCCTGTAAGATCTTCAGAAATCCGAAACGCGTATAAACAAACAAGAAGCCGCCCTTTCGCATCAGGAAAGGGCGGCTTCTTCAGTCTTGGGGCAGGGCGTTCTGGCAGCGCTCTCAGCCGCCGGAAGCGTCTTTCTTCGTCATCTTCGGGCCCACCAGTGCGATGGTTGGTGTCTTGTCACCCAGCAGGCGTTGAGCGGCCTTCTTGACGTCGTCCAGGGTCACCGCTTCGATTTCCGCATTGCGTCGCTCGAAGTAGTCGATGCCGAGGTCTGCATTTTGCAAGGCGACGAGCTGTCGGGCAATCTTGGCCGAACTGTCGAAGCGCAGGGCATAGGAGCCGGTGAGGTACTTCTTGGCGCTGTCCAGCTCGGCTTGGGTCGGCCCTTGCTCGGTCATGCGCTTGAATTGTTCCTGGATCACCTGAACGCTCTCGTCCGCCTTGTCGGCGCGCGTTGCTGCAGAGCCGATCATCAGGCCTCCGGCATTATAAGGTGCCAGCGAGGTGCCGACGCCGTAGGTCAGGCCGCGTTTCTCGCGCACCTCTTCATACAGCCACGAGGTAAACGAGCCGCCGCCGAGAATGTGGTTCATTACATAGGCTGCCTGATAGTCCGGGTCGTCGCGCATGATGCCCGGCAGACCGAAGAGGATCTGCGTCTGCGGCACGTTCATCTCTGCCGAAACCGTCTTGCCGGAGCTGACAATCAGATCCGCAACCGGCGTCAGATCGGCTTTCTCTGGCAGTCCGCCAAAGATCTTGTCGAGCGCCGGGGCCAACGTTGCGGCGTCAATGTCGCCCACGACGCCAATGGTCACTCCGTCCTTGGCCAGAAGCTTCTGATATTGAGTGCGCAGATCATCCGGCGTCAGAGAGCCTTGGCTCTCCACCGTGCCTTCCGTCTTCCAGGTGTAGGGGTGGTCTCCCAGCAGGCTGGAGTACAGCAGATCAGAGGCCTTTTCGCTCGGGTCTTGCTCTGATTGGCGAATGCCGGCGATGAACTGTGTCTTCATCCGCTGTACGGGCTCTTCGTCAAAGCGCGGCTTGTTGAGCGACATTTCGGCCAGATTGAAGGCCTCGTCCCGGTTCGCGGTTAGCGTCCGCAATGTACCGTAGAAATAGTCCTTGCCGGTGTCGTAGCGCAGGGTGACGGAAAGCTCTTCCAGCCGCGCCTGAAACGCCTGCGAAGACAGGTCGCCAGCGCCCTCATCCAGGGTGGCGGCAAGCAAGCGTGTAAGGCCCTGCTTGTCTTCCGGGTCTTGTGCTGCCCCTCCCTCGAAGGAGAAGTTCATGGCGATCAGAGGAATGGTGTGATCTTCCACCAGCCAGGCTTCGATGCCGCCGGGGCTTGTGACTTTCTGGATCTCCACCGCTTGCGCAGTGCTCAGGGCCGCGCCGAGAAAGGCGGTGGCGGTGACCAGGGGTTTCAAAAATGCAGTGACAGACATGGAGTGCTCCTCAGGCTGCCGAATTGTAAAATGTGGCTCAGGTAGGCGTTCGGTTTGCGCGTTGCGCTATCCCTGCTTGTCCTCAGAGGTGGCCGTGGGAGCCTCAGGTTTGGTCAGAAGCCCTGTGACGGCTGGGCCCGAAAGATACTTGCGCGCCACATCCTGCAGCATCCCGGCATCGACTTCCGAAATCCGCTGTGGCCAGGTCTGAACGTCCTTGACGGTCTGTCCGGTGGTCAGGGCAGCGCCGAAGATGCGGGCCAGGGATTGCTGGCTGTCCTGTGCGAAGATGGCCTGGGCAACAAGGCTCTGCTTGGCCTTGGCCAGCTCTTCCTCAGTCACGCCGTTGTCCAGTATCGACTGAAGTTCGCTCTTCAGCAGGGCTTCCATCTCGGCCAGATCGTGACCGGGGGCTGGGCTGGCATAAAGACCGAAACGCCCGTCATCCAGGCTGCCGCTCTGGTAGTAGGCACCGGCTCCGATGGCAATCTTCTTGTCGAGGACGGCGCTCTTGTGCAGTCGGCTGGTCGGACCGTCGCCCAGAATGTAGGACAGCAGGTCCAGTGCTTCGGGCTCCAGGGCTTCGCCTGTGCCGTCGCTGGGCACGATGTAGTTCATGCTGATGGATTCCTGCGTGACGCGGGGGTCAGACATGCTGATCCGGCGCTCGCCGGGAAGCGTTGGCTCTTGCGGGCGCATCCGTGCCCCCGGCTCAGCCCGACGTTCCACCTTGCCATAGGTCTTTTCCGCCAGGGCCTTGACGTCCTCCGGCTCAACGTCACCAGCGATGACGACGACCGCGTTGTTGGGCGTGTAGAACCGGTCATAGAAGGAGATGGCCGAGTCCTTGTTCAGGGCCTCGATTTCGCTCTGCCAGCCGATGACCGGTGAGCCATAAGGATGGTTGACGTATAGCATGGCTGTCAGGGCCTCGCGCAGGCGCGACGAAGGCTCGCTGTCGACGCGCATCCTGCGTTCTTCCAGAACCACCTGCTGCTCGGGTTTCACGACTTCGTCGGTGAGCACCAGATTTTCCATCCGGTCCGCTTCCAGTTCCATCATCAGGGGCAGATGCTCCTTGGCGACGCGTTGGAAATAACCGGTGTAGTCGGAGGTGGTGAAGGCATTCTCCTGACCACCCAACTCGGCGACCGTCTTCGAAAACTCGCCGTCCGGATGGTCCTTGGTGCCCTTGAACATCAGATGTTCGAGAAAGTGTGCAACACCCGACTGACCTTCCGGCTCATCGGCACTGCCGGCCTTGTACCAGATCATATGGGTGACGACCGGCGCGCGATGATCGGGAATGACGACGACCTCGAGGCCATTGTCGAGAGTGAAATCGGTGAGATTTGGGGCGAAAAGCTCGGCAGCCGGGGCCGGTGGGGCCACACTCTCGGCGCGGGCGGTCGGGACGACGGCGGTTGTTGCCATCAGGCCGGTGATCATCGCGGCGCAGGCCAGATGCGTCCAGGTCGGCCGGAGGTTCCTCAAAGGGGTGGGCAACACATCGATCTCCATCTTTTGTTGGTCTTTACCCGGTGATGCGCAAGGCAGCCGAGGTTCGAACCGGGTGGCGACAAGCTATAGGGGCCGAGCAGTGAATACCCGTTAAAGATCGGTCATGTTTGCCGTCCGACAAGAGCTTGAACGGACTTTCTCAAAGCGTGGTGACCAACAAAAAACCCGGCCACTGGGGCCGGGTTTGGGACTGTCGTGATGTCAGGCCGATCAGTTGCGACGGCAGTCGCGATCGTTGCCGCTTCCGCCACCTTCCAGACAACGCATGTCGAGCGGAGCCGAGCTGTAGGGGTCGTAGTTTGTCGGCTTCTTCTCTTCCTTCACTGCTTCAGGCAGGGCCGCCCCGGCAGCTGGAGTGGAGTAGGAGCTCGGCGGTTCGGTCAGAAAGCGGCGAGTGGCCAGCTTGCTGCGGGTTGTGTCCGGCTCGCCCCGGCGCAGGCTTTCCGCGCTGTCGATGGCGTTGGCATTGATGGCCTTCTGCTCGGTCGTTGTCAGTAGGCCACCGGAGATGATTTCTTCGTCGCGGTTCTCGGCGGCGATGTCGCGCTCGCGGTTGCTGCGCACGTTGATGCCACGCATCTGAGCCGGGGTCAGCTTCTTGCCCAGCCGCTCACGTTGCATCGGATCGTTCTCAGCATAGACGGCGCGCACGCGTTCGAGCGATTCATTCTGCTGGCCCTGGGGCCATTCCGGCGACGCCGTGCCGGCGACGGCCGTTTCTGGTTGCGGCAGGTTGGTTGCGTTGGCCGGCATGGCCAGCGGAGCACGCGGCTTGTATTCGATTTGCTTTGCGCGCGGGTCAACAGCCCCCATACCGCTCATGATGCTGTTCATCAGGGCCGTATCCGGGGCCTGAGACGTTCCATCGGCGGCTTGGCATGCAGCCAGCAGAAAGGCCGCTGCCACAATCAGTCCAGCCTGTCGAAGGAAACCCGTCGTCGTCCGCTGCGCCATAGTCCGCTGCACCCCAAAATCCCTTTGTGTCACTGCGTCGACCCTACGTTGGCCGTCTCACCTGTCCAAGCGCTAAGGGCCTGACGGGAGAAAGCAGTTATAAAACTTCATTTTGCGGCTGAATTAGGACCGCCCCTGAAACTGTCATACAGGAGACCCGCCACCCCGGCAACGATCCAGACGTCAGCAAGATTGAAGACGTACCAGGAGAAGTCGCCGATATGGAAGTGAACGAAGTCGACAACCGCGCCATAGGCCAGCCGGTCGATGCCGTTGCCCAGCGCCCCCCCAAGGATCAGTGCCAGGCTGATCACCACAAGCTTTTGCACGCTGCGGACGCTCCAGACCCAAAGGCCGACGGCCACCACAAGGGTGAAGCCGGCCAGAAGCCAACGCCCGAGATCACTGTCCTGCTGCAGAAGACCATAGGAAATACCACGGTTCCACACCAGAACCATGTCGAGAACCGGTAGCACGGGCACCCGGTCCATCACGGTCATCTGCGCTCCGAACAGCACCCAGAGCTTGCTGGCCTGATCGAGGACCAGTCCCACCAGCGTGATCCAGGCGACCAGCTGGCTCTGGGAGCCCCAGAGCCAGCGTCGGGAAAAGCTTCCACCGGTAATCGGCACGCCTGTTTCACTCATTCGTTATCCGTCCCTGTGTCCGGAGCCCATCGATGGCTCAGGCTGCCTGATCATCCGCATCCCATTCACGCAGGGCTTCTGCATCGCGTGGGGTGACATCCGGATAGTCTGGGTCAGAGCCGACGTCCGGCAGGATTTTCCAGGAGCGTGCGCACTTCTGACCTTCGGCCAGACCCGGCACCACGGCCACACCCGGCGTATCTTCCAGGGTAAAGGCCCCTTCCGGTGCTGGTGCATCGGTGATGGTGATCTGGCTGGTGATGGCGATGTCGGCCATGTCCTTGCCGGAAATCGCTTCCAGCAGGTCTACGTCCGTCACATGCACCACCGGGTGCGCTTCCAGGGAGGAGCCGATGCGCTTTTCCCGGCGCTCGATTTCCAGGGCCCCGGTCACCACACGACGGACCGCACGGATCTTCTCCCACTTGGTGGCGAGAGCCGCATCCTTCCAGGCTGCCGGAACATCCGGGAACTGCTGCAGATGCACAGAGGTGTCTTCGCCGAAGCGCGATACCCAGGTCTCTTCCATGGTGAAGGGCAACAGCGGAGCCATCCAGGTGACCAGGCACTTGAACAGCTGTTCGATCACGTAGAGCGATGCCTTGCGGCGCACCGAGGACTTGCCATCGCAATAAAGCGCGTCCTTGCGGATGTCGAAGTAGAAGGCCGACAGATCCACGGTCAGGAACGTGAAGAGGTGATGGAACACCCGCTTGTAGTCGAAGTCCCAATAGGCCTTGCGCACCAGATCGTCCAGCTCCACCAACCGGTGCAGCATCAGACGTTCCAGCTCCGGCATGTCCGCCAGCGCGACTTCCTCGCCGGTCGCGTGGGCGAGCGAACCCAGCATCCAGCGCAGGGTGTTGCGCAGCTTGCGGTAGCTGTCGACGGAGGTCTTGATGATTTCCGGACCGATGCGCTGGTCTTCAGAATAATCGCCAGAGGCTACCCAGAGACGCAGGATATCGGCGCCATATTGCTTGATGATGTCCTGCGGGAACGTTTGGTTGCCGAGGGACTTGGACATCTTGCGTCCATCCTCGGCCATGGTGAAGCCGTGGGTCAACACCGCGTCATATGGTGCATGGCCACGGGTGCCACAGCTCTCCAGCAGGGAGGAGTGGAACCAGCCGCGGTGCTGATCGGAGCCTTCCAGATAAAGCACATAGTCGCCGCCGCCGACGCCCTGACGTTTCGGGTTCAGGTCGTCACGCTGCTCCAGGCAGAAGGCATGGGTGGAGCCGCTGTCGAACCAGACATCCAGGATGTCACGGACCATATCCCATTCGTCCGGGTTGTAGTCCGTACCGAGGAAACGCTCTTTCGCGCCTTCCGCATACCAGGCGTCGGCGCCCTCTGCCTTGAAGGCTTCAAAGATACGGGCGTTGACGCCTTCATCTTTCAACACCTCGGAGGTGTCCTTGTTGATGAAGACGCTGATCGGCACGCCCCAGGCTCGTTGTCGCGACAGCACCCAGTCCGGGCGGTTCTCGATCATTGAGCGCAGACGCTTCTGGCCGGACCCCGGCACGAAACGCGTGTCGTCGATGGCTTTCAGCGCGCGGCCCCGCAGTGTGTCGCCTTCCGCACCGAGATCGCGGTCCATGTAAACGAACCATTGCGGCGTGTTGCGGAAGATGATCGGCTTCTTGGAACGCCAGGAATGCGGATACTGGTGCTTCAGGCGCCCCAGACCGATCAAATTGCCTGCCTGCTTCAGATATTCGATGGAGACCTTGTTGGCCTTGCCTTTTTCACCCTTGTGGGTGATCACCTGGGCGCCGTCGAACCCGGGAGCATCCTTGGTGTAAAAACCGTCATCGGCAACGGTAAAGGGGATCGCGGTGTTGATGCCGCGGGCTTCCAGTTCCTTGGCGTTGGACATCCAGACTTCAAAGTCATCGACGCCGTGGCCCGGTGCCGTGTGCACGAACCCCGTACCGGCTTCATCGGTCACATGATCGCCGGCCAGCAGCGGCACCTCGAACTGGTAGCCGCCGAGATCCAGTTCGGCAAACGGATGGGCCAGGGTCAGCGAAGCCAGTTCGTCGGCCGTCACGGCACGGACCAGCTTGAAATCCTCGATGCGGGCATTCTTGAAAACGTCGGCGACGAGAGCATCGGCCAGCAACAGTGTGTCGCCGGTCTGCACCCAGTTATCATCCGGCAGACCTTCCTGAGTGACTTCATACAGGCCATAGGAAATGCGCGGCGAGAAACAGACGGCGCGGTTGCCCGGCATGGTCCAGGGGGTGGTCGTCCAGATGACGACGGAAGCGTCCATCAGTTGTTCGACGGCTGTCGCGTCTGAGCCACCGGCACCGGTCACCGGGAACTTCACCCAGATCTGGTCGGACTGATGCTCGTGATACTCGATCTCGGCTTCGGCCAGCGCGGTCTTTTCCACGACGGACCACATCACCGGCTTGGAACCGCGATAAAGCTGGCCGGAGGTGGCGAACTTCATCAGCTCGTTGGCGATGACCGCTTCGCTTTCAAAGCGCATCGTCAGATAAGGACTATCCCAGTCGCCCTCGATGCCGAGCCGTTTGAACTCTGACTTCTGGACCCCGATCCAATGCTCGGCGAAGTCGCGGCATTCCTGACGGAATTCGTTGATCGGCACTTCGTCCTTGTTCTTGCCCTTGGCGCGGTACTGTTCCTCGATCTTCCATTCGATCGGCAGACCGTGGCAATCCCAGCCCGGAACATAGTTGCTTTCCCAACCGGTCATCTGCATCGAGCGAGTGACCATGTCCTTCAGCGTTTTGTTCAGCGCGTGGCCGATATGGATGTTGCCGTTGGCATAGGGAGGGCCATCGTGCAGGACGAATTTCTTGCGGCCTTTGCCCTGCTCGCGAAGCTTCTTGTAAAGCTCCATTTCTTCCCAACGCTTGATTAGCTCCGGCTCTTTTTTCGGCAAGCCGGCGCGCATCGGGTAGTCGGTTTTGGGTAGGTTCAGCGTGAGCGAATAGTCACGGGTATCTTTGGATTCGGTCATCGTTCGGTAGATCCGCTTGAAGGACGCGCGGCGCTATTCGGGCGCGTCCTGACAGTCAAACTGTAACGGGCCGTTTGTTAGGAAATGGCCCTCGTGAAAGCTGGAAGGCTCCCGGTCCTTTGGCGCCGCGAGGTGATCGCGTCAGCCGAAGGCCGGGCCGATAATTCGGCGAAGAAGGTGCAAGGACATCAGCACAAAGCGGTCTCGCAGATCCTGAGAGCTAAGGGTCATGGGGTTTGCACATAGCAGGCCTTGGCGCGCGAATAAAGTGCTAACGCGGCTGTGGCGCGGCAAACTCGGTCAGCCACTGTGCTGCAGCTTGCGCTCCCGGTGGGCTATGTAGACGCCGCCGGTGATGATCAGGGCAATTCCCGCCCAGGTCATCGCATCGGGGAAGTCGCTGAAGATCAGGTAGCCGAGGATCGTCGCACTGACGATCTCCAGATATTGCAAGGGAGCCAGCACGCCGGCCTCGCCCTTCTGGAACGCCGTCACGACGAGCCCATGCCCGACGAAGGAAATCGCCCCGATCGCTGCGACCAACCCCAGGTGGGGCAGGGAGGGAACGACAAAGCTGAAATCCTCGGCACCGCTCACAGAACCGATCAGCAGCAGGGTACCCAGGATCAATGTTCCGGCCAGCCCTGCGCTGAACTGAATCGCCAGGAGGTTGTCCGTCCCGGCATATTTGCGGTTGAGCAGCAGATAACAGGCAAAGCAAGAAGCGGTTGCCAGCGGCAGAAGCGCCACCAGCCCCACCTCGGCGAAGCTTGGGCGCAGGATCATCATCGCGCCGACGAGGCCGATCAGGATGGCACCAAGCCGCCGTATGCCGAATTTTTCTTTTAACACCACTGCAGCGAGGATCGTCAGGATCATCGGCTCGACGAAGAAGATCGCCATCGCCGTGGTTACCGGCATGAACTTCACCGCCGTGAAAAAGATCAGCGATGCCATGGCCAGCAGCGTGCCGCGCAGAAAGTTGATACCCGGCCGCTTGCTTTTGATCAGCGCGAACTGCCCGGTGACAGCCGCGAAAACGACGCAAACGACAAGCTGAAAGAAAAACCGCCCAAAGGTCACCTGCAGCGGCGGCATATAACTCGAAAGATACTTCGCTGCGATATCCATCATCGGCAGGATCAGCATGGCCGCCGCCATCAGGCCGACGGCGGCAACACCGTCATTGCCATCGTTTCCGGGCGCGCTGCCCGGCAATGGCGGAACCGGGGTTGCCGGTGGCGTGGCCTGAGGTGTGGTGATCGGTGTGTTGGGCAGGTCCGACATGAGCGCATCCGGCGATTGGGCCGTGTCTGGCCGCAAGAAAAAGGCAGTCTCAATTCGGTCGCACGGACACCTCTGCCGTGCAAGCCGTGCGGTGGAGAATTCTGCCGCAGTCCCTGCGATACCTGCTGCCTGATAAAAGTGACAGTTGAGAGAGCGGAAACTTCTCTGTGCCAAGGATACCGGCGGATGAGACGAAGAGGGTGGAATGTCCTGGATTCAACATGCGCGACGAGGAACCTGGGCAACGCGGGATCGCGTTCTGCCGGCCGCCATCATGGCCCTCGTCACCTATTGCTTTCTGCTGGTGTTTTTGTTCTTGGCCCCGGGGAAGCTTTCAACGCCCGATCTGAGCGCGACAACCAATGATTTTCTGAGTTTCTGGGTCGCGGCCAAGTCCGCCGTGCAGGGAGATCCGGTCACTCCCTATGTCATCAAGGACTTTGCGTTTCTGCAGCAGGAATCTCTCGGGGAAGGGCGGTTCTACTCATTCTTCTATCCGCCGGTCTTTCTGCTTTATCTGCTGCCGCTTGGAGTTCTGAGTGGGGTTGCAGCCTATTTCGCGTTCCAGATCGTCACGATTATTGCCACCGGCGCCTCCCTCAGCGCTATTCTGGGCAGCCGCTACGGTTTTCTTCTGGCTGCTGCCTTGCCGCTGACCATGACCAACGCAGTTTACGGTCAGAACGGTATGTTGAGTGCGGCCTTCCTCGGCGCTGCTTTGGCGGCGCTCGCTGTCAGGCGAGAGATTTTGGCGGGCTTCTTCATTGCTCTGCTGATTTACAAGCCGCAGCTCGGCATCCTGATCCCCTTCGCCCTGATTGCCGGAGGGCACTGGCGCATATTTGCCTCCGCTTCGGTCTGTGCGCTGCTGCTCATTGGCCTGTCGGTCCTGGTGCTGGGGGGCGACGCTTGGCTGGCCTTCTGGGAACAGCGCGAGTTCGCCAGCGGTGTGGTCGCCGAGGGGCTGGTGGACCTGCACAAGTTCATTTCGATCTCTGCCGGGGCTGGGATGCTGGGGGCGCCAACCTGGTTGGCCTATGGCCTGCAGGCGATCGTCAGTCTGAGTGTCTTGGCGCTGGTGGTCTGGACATGGAACAGGCGTAGCGTAGATTTTGCCGACAAGGTGGCCGTTCTGACGGCAGGCAGCTTGCTCGCGACGCCTTTCGCGCTGTGTTACGACTTCGCCATTCTCTGCGTTCCGATAGCGTTTTTCATGGCACGCAGAAAGCGACAAGGGGCCGCCGATTGGGAAGACGGTCTGATGTTCTTGACAGTGTTGCTGGCAACCATCTCACGTGTCGTGGGGGAAATGTACAGCATTCCGCTCGGACCGCTTGCCTGCCTGGTGTTCCTCGCCATACCGCTGCGGCGAATTGTTCTGGGGTCCGGGGTCGGGAAAAATCAGTCGCCGTCGATCACCGGAGGCATCAGCTCGAGGTCCAGATCGCTCAACGGCTGAAGCGAGGCAAGTGCCGCTCGGGCCTCGGCGCTGTCCTGATCCATCTGGGCAATCAGCGCGTCGACGCTGTCGAACTTCTGTTCACCGCGTAAATAGCTGATCAGATGAACCCGTAAGCTCTTACCGTAGAGGTCGGCCTTCATATCGAACAGATGCACTTCCAGAAGCGGCGCACCATTGTCGAAAGTCGGGCGACTGCCGAAGCTGGCGACCCCATCGTGCCAGACGTCGTCAACGCGGACCCGAACGGCATAGATACCCTGCTTCAGCGGACACCCATCACTCAGTCGCAGGTTGGCCGTCGGATATCCGAGATCGCGGCCCCGCTTGTCACCGTGCTGAACCTGCGCGTCGACAAACCAGCGGTAGCCAAGCAAACCATTGGCAAGCGCCAGATCTCCCTCGGCCAAAGCTGTCCGGATGCGCGAGGATGAAATCACCTGTCCGCCTTCATCGCCCTGCGGTTCGATGAGTGTCACGCCGAAGCCCTGGCTCTCGCCTGCTTCGGAGAGAAAGGCCGGGGTACCCTTGCGCGCCTTGCCGAAGTGGAAGTCATATCCAGTGACCGCGTGGGTGATGCCCAGCGTGTCGATGAGGATCGAACGGACAAAGTCTTCTGCTTCGATCCCGGCGAACTCCCGCGTGAAAGGCAGTTCCAGCACCCCGTCCAGACCGGCGGCCTGCAGCAGGTCGGCTCTCTGGGCCGAAGGGCTCAGTCGAAACACCGGGGCCTCTGGAACGAACAGCGTGCGCGGATGCGGCTCGAAGGTCATCGCATAGACCGGACGGTCATGGGTATGACCCAGTTCCAGAGCCGCTTCCAGCACAGCCCTATGCCCACGATGTACACCATCGAAGTTGCCGATGGCCACGATGCCGCGTTGCAGGGCTTCGGGAAAGGCAGACAGGTTCTGAATGACAGAAAAGAAAGGGCTTGGCGAAGCGCGCATGGAGGTCCCTGAAGAGCAGGCAGTCGGAACGGGAGAGTGAAGCATGGGGCATGTTTCCCGTGCTTCCGGCCCCCGGAAGTCGCGGCGAAACTGCCGCCTTGGCGGGAAAAGGTCAAGCAGGCATGGTGTTCTTGCAGACTGCCATCCCCGAAACTCAGGCTCGGCACAGCCTATGGCTGCCTGAGCGATCCTGTTGGATTTCTCTATAGCCTCCTTCAGATCCAGTCGGAGCGGGCTTTGGTCAGTCTCTTGCCTTGTCGGCTTCCCGGCGACTGGGAACCTTGACCAGAGCCTCTCCGGTCAGGACGTTCTGCCCTGCCACCTGACACAGGCATCCCAAACGGGCGCGATGGCCTTTGTCGATCAGCTCCAGAACTTCGACGCTGACTTCCACCTTGTCACCAATATGCACGGGCGCGAGAAATTTTAGTGTCTGGGACAAATAGATGGCACCGGGGCCGGGCAGCCGGGTGCCCAGAACTGCAGAGATCAGGCTGCCGGTGTAAAGGCCGTGGGCGATTCGCGTCTTGAAAGGGGTCTTGGCGGCAAAGTGCTCCGACAGATGAATGGGGTTTCGATCGCCTGATACTTCAGCGAAACCAATGACATCACTGGAGAGAACTTCCTTCGTCAGCGTCTCTTGCATGCCAACTTTCAAGTCTTCGAAATAGAGGCTCTGTAGTTCAAGCATGGTCCCGATTTTCTCCTGTTCAGACGCCGACTGCAGGCTAGGTCCGGGAAGGAAATGCGGCAATTGGCCAAACGAAGCAAAAGATCTCCGCATTAACGGTCTTTTCAGGGGCTTGGGATAATTTGGCGAAAGTGTGGGGAGGCGAGGACACGTTATGTGTCTCTCTCCTTTGAAGTCATTAAGCGCTACCAAGGCCCACGGCCGGGGCCGCGCGGATTTGACAGTATGGAGTAGACAATGGCCCTTGATCTTCAGATGGCGGTCCTGGTCGTCGACGATTACAAGACGATGATCCGTATCATTCGTAACCTGCTGAAGCAGCTCGGTTTCGAAGACATCGACGATGCCGCTGATGGCACGGAAGCTTTGGAAAAAATGAAACAGCGCCGCTATGGCCTGGTCATTTCCGATTGGAACATGGAACCGATGACAGGCTACGAACTGCTGAAGCAGGTTCGGGCGGACAGCGGTTTGAGCAAGACGCCATTCATTATGGTGACGGCGGAGTCCAAGACCGAAAACGTGATTGCAGCGAAAAAGGCGGGTGTGAACAACTACATCGTGAAGCCGTTCAATGCTCAGACCCTCAAGGGTAAGATCGAAGCGGTCTTCGCTGATTAATCGGCCAGTTTAAGAGCGCACTGGAAAACACCAGTGCGGCCTGGCCTTTTGATCTTCGAGAGGATGGAGAGCACTGCACCTCGTGTGCGGTCGATCCGGACGCATATCCGGATGGTAGCCGTTGGTAGGGACGACGGCTTGTGACCCCATCTCACTGCCAGAAAAGGGTAGTCGGCATGGCTGCAATGACAAACGAAAACATGGCCCGCGTGATTGAGTTCCTGCAGGAAAACAAGAACCGTGGCGCGGACGATGTATCGCTGAATGATGTGATGCATCTTGCGGAAGTCATGTCCGGCTCGATGCATGAAGTTCTCTCGGCCGTTCAACCGGGTGTGACGCATGAGCTTCAGCTCATCGCGGGCGAAATCAGCCGGATGAAGAACGAGATCACGTCGCTTCGGGCGAATGACATGAAAACCAGCAAGATCCCAGATGCGGGGCGCGAGCTGGATGCCATTGTCGAGGCCACCGAATCGGCTACCGATACGATCATGCAGGCGGCTGAAGAGATCATGAGCGCCGATACCAGCGATCCGGTCGCTTATCAGGAGTTCGTTTCCAACAAGATGATCGGGATTTTCGAGGCCTGTACGTTTCAGGACATCACAGGCCAGCGGATTTCCAAGGTCGTGGCGACCCTCAATTACATCGATGAGCGCGTCTCCGCTTTTGTCGAGCAGCTGCGCATTCCCGAAGGCTTGGAAGTGCAGGCGGAAGAGACTGAAGAAGAACGCCGTCAGCGTGAGCAGATCCTTCACGGTCCGCAGCATGCCGGCGAAGGCGTTTCCCAGGATGATATCGATGCCATGATGAATGGCAGCGGCTCCCAGGACGATATCGACAAGCTGTTCGACTGACCGCCTGATCGGCGTGAGCATCTGTCTGGAATTCAAAAGGCCACTCGCTTGGGTGGCCTTTTTTGTTCTGACTTACCAGGCCAGGCGCGGGATGGCGGCGCGGGCGCTGAGGCCTTCTTCCGAAAGACGCCTGCGGATCAGACCCTCGTCTGGCGTGTCGGCGGGGCCGAAGTCGGCTGCGTGGATGCCGGCGGTGACGAACAGAACGTCGAGCCCCTGGCTGTCGGCGCCGCGAATATCAGTGGGCAAGCCGTCACCAACGGCCAGAATCTTGGCGTCTTCAACGGTGCGGCCACGAATCTTGGCCAGGTGGGAGCGCGCACTGTCGTAGATCGGCTTGTGCGGCTTCCCGACGATGCTTAGCGGACCACCGAGGTCTTCATACAAACGCCCCAGAGCACCGGCGCACCAGATCAGACGATCACCGCGTTCCACCACGATGTCCGGATTGGCACAAACGAACGGAAGTTTGCGCTTGGCCAGTCGGGCCAGCTGATCGCGGTAGTCGTCCGGGGTTTCTGTTTCGTCGTGGAACAGGCCGGTGCATCCGATCAGATCGGCATCGTCTTCTGACGTCAGCGTGACATCCAGACCTTCGTAAAGCGCCAGATCCCGGTCGGGGCCGAGGTGGAACAGCTTGGAGCCGGGGTGCTTGGCCAGAAGCTCACGTGTCACATCCCCCGAGGTGACGATGTCATCATAAGCCGACAGCGGAACGCCGAGGTTGGCCAGCTGCTCGCGAATCGGCGGGTTGGGGCGCGGTGCGTTGGTAATCAGGACCACAGCTCCGCCGGTTTCCGCCCGATAAGCACTCAAGGCTTCATGAGCCTTCTCGAAAGCGGAGACGCCGTTGTGAAGGACGCCCCACACATCACTCAAAATACCGTCGTATTCTGAAGCGATATCACGTAGGCCGGACACAAGAAGCGGTGAAGAAGCGGTCGTCATAGGTCACTCGGTGGCATGAGGATCTGATAAGATGGGACGGAATCGATTGGCCCGCCGAGCTGGACCATATAGGAAGCCCTGTCGTTTCGAAACTGGAAGAGACAAAAAGGAAGCCTGATGCGGGTGCGGCAACTCGGCGAGAACGTCATCAACCAGATCGCCGCCGGTGAGGTCATCGAGCGGCCGGCCAGTGTGATCAAGGAGTTGGTGGAGAATGCGGTCGACGCCGGTGCGTCGACTGTCGAGATCGTCACGGCTGCTGGCGGCAAGACGCTGATGCGCGTTTCTGATGATGGCCGGGGCATGAACCGCGATGATCTGCAACTCGCCATTCGCCGTCATTGCACTTCCAAGCTGAACGAAGAGGACCTCTTCGACATTCGCAGCCTGGGCTTTCGCGGTGAGGCTCTGCCCTCCATCGGCGCTGTCTCGCGCCTCTCCATTCAGACCCGCCATGCCGATGAAGACCACGCTTGGAGCATCTCGGTGGAGGGGGGAAAGCAGGCCCCCATTGCGCCTGCAGCACGGAGAAAGGGCACGCAGGTCGAGGTCCGGGATTTGTTCTTTGCGACACCTGTCCGGCTGAAGTTCCTGAAGTCCGACAGGGCCGAGGCCGCGGCGATCACCGAAATCGTCCGCCGCATCGCGCTGGCCTATCCTCATGTCGGGTTTTCGTTGTCGGGCGCCGATCGGCAAAGCCTGAATTTCCCCGCAGCCCGTGGCGAGGATGCCCATCTGGCGCGGATCGCCCAGGTGCTGGGCAATGATTTTACCGACAACGCGATGGAGATCGACGCAGCGCGTGAGAATGTCCGTCTCTCCGGCTTTGCCGGTCTGCCCACCTATCATCGTGGCAATGCGCAGCATCAGTTTTTCTTCGTCAACGGGCGTCCGGTGAAAGACAAGCTGCTGCTCTCCGGCCTGCGCGGTGCCTATGCCGACGTGCTGGCACGTGACCGCCATCCGGTTGTGGTGCTGTTCATCGAGGTCGAGCCGGGACTGGTCGATGTCAACGTTCATCCGGCCAAGGCGGATGTCCGCTTTCGCGATGGTCAGCTGGTGCGCGGTCTTCTGGTCGGTTCGATCAAGCAGGCACTTGTCCAGTCCGGTCATCGGTCGTCGACCGCCAACGCGGCTGTCGCGTTGGATGCCTTACGCGGATCTGGCGGCGCAGGCACCGCCGCTGGAGCCGGGAACGCTGGAGGCTATGGCGGCTGGTACCCAGAGCGTCAGACCGGCTTCAATGCGGCGCAGGCATTTCGTCCTGCTGCCTCAGCCTTTGAGCGGGTTGATCCGGGGACTGGAGAAGTGCATGAGGGTCCAGCTGGCTACGCCACCGCCTTTGATCTGCGCGAGCCAGAGACTGCAGCCTATGATGCGGTCGGCTTTGCTGGGGCTTCGCCCCCTGTAGGTCAGGCGGGGCTTGCTGGTCTTGCGATCCCTTCCGCTGATGCGCGCGCCCATGAAGTGCCTGTCGATGAGATTCGCACACGCCTGCCATTGGGCGCTGCCCGCGCGCAGGTGCATGAAACCTACCTGATTGCGCAGACAGAAGACGGCATGGTGATTGTCGATCAGCATGCCGCCCATGAACGCCTTGTCTATGAACGCCTGAAGGATGCGTTGGCCCGACGCGACGTGCCGCGTCAGATGCTGCTGATTCCGGAAGTAATCGAGTTGCCGGAGGAGGATGTCGCCCGTCTGGCGGAGCGCGCCGAAGACCTGGAGCAGGTCGGTCTGTCGCTGGAGGCCTTTGGTCCCGGTGCCATTGCCGTGCGCGAAACTCCGGCGATGCTGGGCGATATGGATATTCGTGGTCTGGTGCTGGAGCTGGCCGACGAGCTGACCGAGTGGGAAACCGCCGACGGCGTGCGCGAGCGGCTCGACCATGTCGCTGCCACGATGGCTTGCCATGGCTCGATTCGTGCTGGGCGCCGCATGCGTCCGGAGGAGATGGACGCCCTGTTGCGGGAGATGGAAGCCACCCCCCTGTCGGGCCAGTGCAATCATGGTCGCCCCACCTGGGTGGAGCTCAAGCTGACAGACATCGAAAAGCTTTTCGGGCGCAAGTAGGGCATTGAGAGCTCTCCGGAATGCGCCCGATCAGACGCTGTCTTTCTGGGCCGCCTTAAGGGCCTGAAGCGGGCTGGCATTGCCATCGGATCCGGGGGTGTGTCCAGCCAAGGCAAGGGCGATGTCCGGTGCCACGCGCCGCACAGTGGTGGCAATCGGCTTCGGTTTTCCGATGAAATAGCCCTGCAATTCGTCACAGCCGCTGGCCTTGAGGAACAGCAGGTTGGCCATGTCCTCCACGCCTTCCGCCACGATGGTCATGTTCAACGCTTTGCCCAGCCGCACCACCGTGTCGATGATCGCGTGGGTGTTGGTGTTGTAACCCCGGTCCTTGATGAACGAGCGGTCGATCTTGATCGTGTCGAAGGGAAACCGGCTGAGATATCCCAGAGAGGAATATCCGACGCCGAAGTCGTCGAGGGCGATTTTTACACCGGTCTGCTTCAGCGATGTCAGGATGCTCAACGCCCGCGCGTCGTCCTCGATCAGCAGGTTCTCGGTTATTTCCAGTTCAAGGCGTTTGGCCGGAACACCGCTGTCCTCGATGCTGCGGCGCACCTCGTCGGCAAAATCGTTGTCGCGGAACTGCACTGGCGAAACATTGACGCTGATGCGTGCGTCTGGAAGATGCTCCCGGGCATCGTTCAAGGCGGTGTGCAAAACCCATTTGCCAATCGGGATGATCTGGCCGGAGCTTTCCGCCACTGGGATGAATTCGGCCGGACTGATGATGCCGCGCTCCGGGTGGTTCCAGCGGATCAGCGCCTCGTAGGAGGTGATGCTGCCGCTGGCCAAATCCAGACGCGGCTGGTAGTAGAGTTCGAACTGCTGTTCGGAAATGGCGTCATGCAGGTCTTCCTCCAGCAGACGACGCTGGCGGACTGCATCGCCCATTCCCTCCTGGAACATGCAGTAGGTCGCCCGACCGTTGCTCTTTGCCTCATACAGGGCAATGTCGGCATTGGCGACGAGGGTCTCGCCGACCATATCGTGCTTGCGGTCGAGGATGGCGACGCCGATGCTGGCATGTGGCCGCAGGATAAGACCGTCACCACAGTCGATGGGTTCGGACAGGATTTGCAGGAACCGGTGCGCCATGTCCGCCGCCTGGTTGGCGAACTCTATGTTGCGCTGGATGATGGCAAATTCGTCGCCACCCAGCCGGGCAATCAAGTCCTTCGGGCGTGAATGGGACCGCAATCGGTCTGCTGTGGTCCGGATCACCTTGTCGCCGATCGGGTGGCCGTGCAGATCGTTGATATCCTTGAACCGATCCAGATCAAGCAGCAGCAGGGCTGACGTTTCTCCGTTCTGCTGACAGCGCTCCAGCGCCTGGTTCAGCTCCGCATTGAAGACGGCCCGGTTTGGCAGGTCTGTCAGAGGGTCATGCTGGGCCAGATGCAGGATCTGGGCTTGCGCTTCCTTGCGGGCGCGCAGATCGACCAGAGCAGACACGCGCGTCGGCGTACCGCGATAAGAAATCACCCGCGTACGGATCTCGACGGGAATGCTCTCTCCGTCGCGGTTGACCAGGTCCATTTCCCTGGGCTCGCGCTCCGCCTTGATCAGATGACTTTCCAGCGTTCCGGCCAGATCCGATTGCACGAACTCGTAAAGCCCGCGCATCTTCAGGTCTTCGATGCTGTGCCCCAGTAGGTCTTCCAGAGCAGCATTTCCGTCGAGAATCCGGCCGTCAACGGAGATGACGATTGCATCGAAAGTGGCATTGGCCAGTGCGGACAGGCGTTCAGCCTCTTCACGTGAGCGCTTGGCATCTTCTGCCTTGTGCAGGGCGATCTCCTCCGACTGGATTGTCTCCATCAGGGCGTTGAACAGTCGGGTTACGCGTTCGCTGTCGTCGCCTGGTGTGACCTGCAGGCGCAGATTGAGATCAGCGCGACCGGCAATCACCTTGTCGAGGGCATCTTCCACATGTCCAATGCCAAGGCGCGTGCCGTGTTCGGCCTCGTTCATGCCCATCTCTTCTTCCGCGGGACGCACTCTCAGCGGCATGAAGATCTTGATCACGCGCAGCAGGAGGATGGCCGAACAGAAGCACCAGATGAAATTGAGGCCGATGCCTTCCAGCTGAACCAGCAGCTGGTCGAGCGTATTGCCCAGGGGCAGCCGGTCATTTGGTGCCAGCAGCGCCAGTCCGGCAGTGCCGACTATGCCGGCGAAGGCATGAACGCCGACGGCGCCAACCGGATCATCCACCTTCAGGTAGCGTTCCAGAAGGTTGGTCGCCACCAGAGCCACGACGCCGCCAATGATGCCAATGGCAAAGGCCCCGGCAGGCGTGAGAATGTGACAACCGGCAGTAACCGCGACCAAACCACCAAGCAGGCCCGACAAGGTGCGTTCCGGCAGAATGACCCGGTCCACCGCCAGGCAGTAGAGATAACCGCCGACACCCCCGGCGGCGGCCGCCAGAACGGTGTTGGCGATGATATGCGCAATGTCGGGTGTGACGGAGAGGGTCGAACCGCCGTTGAAGCCGATCCAGCCGACAAACAGCAGCAGTCCGCCGGTTGTCGCCAGGACGGAACTATGTCCCTGGATGCGTGCCGGTTTGCCTTTTGCATTGAACTTGCCGATGCGCGGCCCGATCATCAAGACTGCGGCAAGAGCAATCCAGCCCCCGGTGCCATGCACGACGGTGGAGCCGGCGAAGTCGACAAATCCTTTGTTGGCAAGATAGGCGCTGTCATTGGGATAAAGCGCGCTGCCCCAGGCCCAATGGGTGAAGATCGGATAGATCAGGGCGGCGGTGCCGATAGAGCACCAGATGTAGACCGAAAGCCGCATGCGTTCGGCGACGGCGCCGGAAATGATCGTCGCAGCCGTTCCACAGAACATCACCTGGAAGCCGAAGAAGGCATATTCCCAGGGTTCCAGCGACTGAAGCACGAAGAAGCGTTCGTCGATGCCGATGGGAAAGCCGTTGCCGCG
Organism: Roseibium limicola; assembly: GCF_017313085.1. Taxonomy (GTDB): domain Bacteria; phylum Pseudomonadota; class Alphaproteobacteria; order Rhizobiales; family Stappiaceae; genus Roseibium; species Roseibium limicola. Next base: position 377,194 of record NZ_JAFLNF010000004.1, read on the forward strand.
GCCAAAGGCCACCATGAAGCCGACTGCGGCGAAAAGCATCACGGAGAAGGCGAAGTCGAGCAGGTTCTTCTGCGCCACATTGATGGAATTCTTTGAGCGAACCAGCCCGGCTTCAAGCAGCATGAAGCCGACTTGCATCAACAGCACGAGTGCTGCGGAAATCATCACCCAGGACAGGTCGAGATACGACTGCAGCATGGCGTGTCCGCCTGCAATGTCCTGTCCCCAAGCCGGTGTCATTCCCGCGGTGGCGATGGTGGTCGCCACACCGGTGCCCACGCCAAACCAGGTTCGCAATTCCATTGGTTTTCTTCCCACAGCCCGAATTTCAGACGCTCAGGTTTGTCGGAAAGGGTTAACCATAGGTATTATTCTCATATAAAAGGCGCGAAACGACAGAAAAATAAGATGCTTTTAGAATGACCTAGCGAGAGTTGGTTATTTGCTGAACATCTATATTCCAAATTTGCTTAAAAATTAATCTCGTTAACATTTCAGTAATGTAGATGAAAGTGAATTTACGTTACGTAGCTTTACTCCTGCGTGATTGGGCATGTATTCGTCTATAAAAGAACTGCAGCGACTTAAGGGCGCCTCAGCAAAAAGAAACGCCGTAGAATGTCGGCAGACGCCGTTTCAGCAATGCCGGAATAGACCTCCGGGGCATGGTGGCAGGTGGGTTGTGCATAAAGCCTCGCGCCATGATCGACACCGCCGCCTTTCTCATCTCCGGCGCCATAGTAAAGCCGGCGGATGCGGGCGAAGGAAATGGCCGTAGCGCACATCGGGCAGGGTTCCAGCGTGACATAGAGGTCGCACTCCGGCAGGCGCTGCGATCCGCGGATCTTGCAGGCCTCGCGGATCACCAGAACTTCTGCATGGGCTGTCGGGTCATTCAGCTCGAGCGTCCGGTTGCCGGCGCTTGCGATGATTTCTCCTTCGCAGACCAGCACGGCGCCGATGGGTACCTCCCCACGTTTTTCCGCCAGACCGGCCTGCTTCAGGGCTTCATCCATGAAGCTGGTGCGGGGAGAAGGATCTGAAGTTTTTGCCATGGGAGCGCTTGGATCGTCGGTTTCTGGCATGCAATTGGTCCGAATTGCGCAGGAAAGGACGGATTGACTGAAATTGCCTATACCGCAAAGCCGCGCGCTCTGATATGACGCGGCACACGTTTTAAAAACAAGGTCGAAATCCCGGTTTTCCCGTTAGCCGTCAGACAGGCATGGCGGAGGGACTGCCATTCAAGGCAATTGCCGGTGGATATGACCTCATACAGCGGCAAGACGACACATGAGTGAAGACAAGAAGACTGGCGATCGCAAGCGCCCAGGTAGCAAACCGACGCGTCCGGGACACAAGGGGCCAGGCAATCGCTCCGACAGCCGGTCTGATAACCGGTCTGGCGGCCGCTCCGAGGGCCGTTCCAGCGGTCGTTCCGGGGAACGCTCCGAAAACCGCTTCGGCAAGGAAGCCGGCAGAGGCGGCGGTTTCAAGCCGCGCGACGATGCCGCCAAAGGTCCCTTCAAGAAGGCTGGCTTCAAGAAGAATGACGGCCCCAAGCGCGGCGCTGGAAAGCCCCGCTCTGATTCACGTTCGGCGGCGATCAAGCAGGACGACAACAACGCACCGCTGGATCCGACAAAGGGCGAACGCATTGCCAAGGTAATGGCGCGCGCCGGTCTGTGCTCGCGTCGCGATGCAGAAGTCTGGATTGCCAATGGCCGTGTTGAGCTGAACGGCAAGCTGCTGGAAACGCCGGCGGTAACGGTCACAGGCAAGGACCAGGTTCTTGTCGATGGCGAGCCGATGCCGACCCGGGAGCGCACCCGTCTTTGGCTCTATCACAAGCCGCGCGGTCTGGTGACCACCAATAAGGATCCGGAAGGTCGCAAGACTGTCTTTGAACGCCTGCCGGCAGAATTGCCGCGCGTTCTGGCGGTTGGCCGTCTGGACATCAACACCGAAGGCCTGCTGCTGCTGACCAACGACGGGGGACTGGCCCGTGTGCTGGAGCTACCGGCCACTGGCTGGCTGCGGCGCTACAAGGTCCGTGCCTATGGCAAGGTGACCCAGCCCGATCTCGATACGCTGACCGAAGGCGTGGCCATCGATGGCGTGCTTTATGGCGCCATCGAAGCGACGCTTGACAAGGAGCAGGGCGACAACGTCTGGCTCAGCGTCAATTTGCGTGAAGGCAAGAATCGCGAAGTGAAGCGGGTGCTTGAGCATCTCGGTCTGACCGTCAACCGGTTGATCCGTCTCTCCTTTGGTCCGTTCCAGCTGATGGATCTGACAGAGGGGGAGGTGCGCGAGATCCGGGGCCGTGTTCTGCGGGATCAGCTTGGCGACAAGCTGGCCGAAGAAGCAGGTGCCGATTTCGACGCGCCGATCTTCAACAATGCCCCGGCCGAGGAGGCTGAGAAGCCGACGGCACGCGCGCCTGCTGGCGGTGGTCGCAAGGACGGCGGCAAACGCGGTGGCGGTGAGTGGATGAGCGCCAAGGAAGGCGCTTCCGCTGCCTACAGTCGCAAGCCACGCCGTGATGGCGAGGGCCGCGGTGACGCACGCGCTGATAGTCGTCGCGACAGCCGCACTGATACGCGTGGCGACAAGCCGTTTGGTGGCCAGAAGTCAGGTGGACGCAAGAACCAGGGTGACCGTCAGCAGAAAGTGTCTCCGCGCAGCAGCTTCCGAGTGACTTCTGACCAGCCGAAACGCGCCCAGTCGAGTTTTGACGCGCCGCCGCCGCCTCAGCGGCGCATCTGGGGTGAAGAAGGCCGTTTGGATGACAAGCAGCAGGAACGCCGCACCAGCCGAGACAACAGCAAGAGGCCGCCTCGTGATGGCGACAGCCGTCCGTCTCGCGATGGTAACAGCCGACCGTCCCGCGATGACGGTGCCAGTCGCCCGTTCCGTGGCAAGAGCGGGCCGCGTCGGGGGCGTGATTAATGCGCGTCGTCGCAGGTCGCTTCAAGGGAACAGCCCTGGCAACACCGAAAAGCCAGGGCACACGCCCGACCAGTGACCGTCTGCGCGAGACGATCTTCAACATTCTCGCCCATGGGCTTCAGGTTGATCTTGAGGGACTCCGGGTGCTGGATCTGTTCGCAGGGACCGGCGCTCTGGGGATTGAGGCGATCAGCCGTGGCGCACGCCATTGCACCTTCATTGAAGAGGGTGCAGAAGCGCGCGGTGTGATCCGCAGCAACATGGAAACGCTGGGCCTGAATGGCGTTTCCAAGGTTTTCCGCCGCGATGCGACCCGCTTGGGCAGTGCCGGCAACATAGAACCTTTCGATCTGGTGTTTGCGGACCCGCCCTATGATCAGGGCCTGGGTGAAAAGGCGCTGGAATCGTCTCTCGTCGGCGGCTGGGTCAAGCCAGGCACAATCTGTGTTCTGGAAGAGCGAGACAGCGCGATCATTCAACTGCCGTCCGGCTTTGAAGAGCTGGATCAACGCAGCGTTGGCGACAGTCAGGTGATCTTCTGCAAGGTCTCAGACTAGCTTGTGCCTTCACGACCTCAAAGCGACTGGCGCGGCTCGCCGCACCAGTGGCACCTCTTCCAGTTTACGGATCATTGAAAATACCGTTGCCGCCTTCGGGCTGCATCACATGCACAGTGGTCTTTAAAGGCAGGCTGGCGCGCGAGACGACGAAGCGCGGGTCTTCGGCCTGCTGAACCAGATAGCCCGCTTCCACGGCCCGGCGCAGAAAGCCCGGCAATGCACCATGGAAGTGGAAGTGCATCGGCACGACCAGCGACGGCTGGATGGCTTGCAACACCTGCATCAGGCTCTCCTGCCGCAGGGTGGACGAATTGTCGATTGCGGCGAACACGATATCGATCTGTCCCAGCCGCATCAGGTCCTCCTCCGTCAACTTGTGATGCAAATGCCCCAGATGGGCGATGCACAGGTCTGCTACTTCAAACACGAAGATCGAATTGCCCAGCCGCTGCACATCCCCATCCCAACTGCGGATGTTGGTCTGGATGTTGCGCACCCGCACGTCTTGCACCAGCAGATCATGGTCGATCGGGCCGCCCTGTGGGTTCCAGCCATAAAGCAGATGCTGGATCTCCGGATCAGGTCGGCGGCTGTTATGGGTGGAATGGGCGCCGTTCATTGTGGCGATGGTCGGCGAGAACTCGGGTCGGTAGGTGTCGTTGTAATCTGTGGCAATCCGCACGCCCTGCGGCGTCGTGAGTTCGAAGGTGGAATGGCCGATGTAGCGGATCTGGATTTCACTTGGCGCAAGCGATGCCTTCCACACGCGGGCTTCGGGTTGCGGGCTTCGGGCCACTAGTTGGCAGACAGCTTGGGCTGGTCCGGCGAGCCCGCTGGCGACCGCCAGGCACAGCACGGCGCAAAGACGTCGAAACCCAGGTCCGCCGAAATGCCTTGGTTTCAGGGGCATGTGTTTATGGCAGGCCGCATCTGTGCCTGCCGAGCACCTTTGCAAAATAGCTGAAATCGCTTTCATCGGGAGCCCTTTCCCTTGGTCGAAGTCCTCACTCTGTCTTCCCTAGAGGAAGATGGTATGGCCTCGGCAAGGTTAGGCAAGTCGAAAAAACAGGCAAGCTCCGCACGAAGCCGTGAAGGCGCAAGCGCACGTGGCAAAAGCGTCAAGGAAGTGCGGGAGGAGACCGGTCCGGGAGCGAGGCAGGAAGAGGCTGTCCGGCAGGGGGCTGTTCAGTCGGGAAGAACGAGCGTTGATGCTGCGCTGAAAAGGGCAACCGCTCCAGGCTTGGGAGGAAGGTTAGGTGGAGCGGTTGCCGTTGGGGCCGAGGGAGGAAATAAGCCCCAATTCGGAATCAGCCAGCCAGGCTGACGGGTCTGCGAAGATGACGCGGCGCCAGATAACGATCACCCGTGAGGGTGGCTTCGAGGTTTTGCGCCTGCATGTGGATGAGTTCACCAGCGTGGCCGCTTTCCTGCACCAGAGCGTTCTTGGAGCAGGTTTTGGCAAGGATCAAGCCGAGGCGACGAAGGTGGCTTCGTCGGTAGCAGAAGACCGCGAGACGGGCGCGGGTGTCTTCCGGTAGTTCCTGTGCGATCTCAAGGCCTGCTGCGTTGGTTTCACGCACCAGACGGGCGAAATATTCTTCGCCTACCGGACATTCGTCTTGCTCTGAAAACTGTGATGATCGTAGCATAACAATACCCCTGAACCTACGTATAACGTAGTTGTAAGTAGTTAATAAGGAGTTAAATGCGCGTAAGTGAAAGTATACAAAAAGATCACTGTTGGCGTGTATTTGAATTGTGAAAACTACCTGTGTCGGCCATTTTAAGCAGCTTCTCGATCTCGTGCTTTGCCAATTCCTTGAGGGGCGCAGCGTTCTCCAGGATCGTGCGGGTTTGAAAAAAGTCGAGAACCTTCACGCTGTCGTCGGCGGGCCGCAGCAGCAGGTCGGGGTGACGCGATTTCAATTTCTCCCGAGTGATGGTCTGCATCAGGATCTGGGAGGCACCGAACAGGCTGTCGAAGGCGCTGGGCAGAACCTTGCCTTCGCGTGGCACCGGGGCGCCGACAACGTCGACGGCGACGATCAGGTCGCAGGTTTTGGTCAAGGCATCAAACGGCAGAGGATTGACCACGCCACCATCGATCAACACCTTCCCGTCCCGCTCGATGGGGCGGAAGACTGCAGGAATTGCAATCGAAGCGGCAATTGCCGGCAGTAGCGGGCCCGTGTCCAGAACCACTTCTGAGCATGAATAGTAATCTGCTGCGATGACCGCCAGTGGAATGCCGAGATCGGCGAAGTCGTCGGGCAGGTGCTTGGAGACAAACAGGTCGAGAACGGTCATCGGATCGAACTGGATCAGACTGCCTGAAAACATCTGTGACCATTTTCGGGGGCGCAATTGCCAGAGGGAGGAGAGGACCTTGTTGCGCTCACCGAAAGTATCGAGAGCAACTGTCTCAATCTCCAGTCCGCTCAGACCGCTGGCATAGGCTGCTCCCATGATAGCACCGATGGAAGCTCCGGAAATCGCATGGGGCTTGATCCCGAGTTCATCGAAGGCTTGCAGAACGGGGATGTGGGATAGCCCGCGTGCGCCACCGCCTCCCAACGCCAGGCCGATCCGGGGACTGGTCATTGTCAAACACCTCATGCCTTTTGGCTACCGCCGATCTGGCGAGAACCTCCTCATGAGGCGCTGTAAGCCAGCCGGGGTCGTCCGCTCGAGGCATCTGCCTCGTCGTCTTCCACACCTAAGGTTTCTGGAGGGGTTTTCCTAGTGTCTTGAGAACTTATGGCCGGGTTCGAGACAGCTCGGGCCCACCATGAGACAGCTGGGCCCGATTGCCGCGATGAAGAGGGGGTCAGACGCCGTTGAAGGCAATGTCTCCCTGAACCGATGCCAGCCAATCGGTTAGGTGATCGAAGGTCATCGGCCGCGCGATCAGATAGCCCTGAACCGAGAAGTTGCCCATCATCCGCAGTCGGTCGAACTGCGCATCCGTTTCCACGCCTTCGCACACGACATTGATGTCGAGCGAGCGGGCAAGGTGGATCAGGTGGTTGATGACAATTTCCTTCTTCTGGTCAGTCAGCAGCTTGGCTGTGAATGACCGGTCGATCTTCAAGCCGTTGATCGGGAGATCGGCCACATGGGTCAACGAGGCAAAGCCGGTGCCGAAATCGTCAAGTTCGATATGCAGTCCCAGATCATGCAGCTCTTGCAACAACAGCGCATTGTGATTGCTGGTTTCGTCCAGGAACACCGATTCCAGAACTTCTGCCTTCAGCTTGTCCGGCGTTACGCCGTGACGCGTCATGGCGTCGATGAAGTCGTTCATCAGCAGCCCGGACTTCAGGTGCGAGGGCGACAGATTGACCGCCATGCGACAGAAGTCGACGTTCATCTTCTCCAGCTCACTGGCGGCCTTCACCGCCTTGTCGATCACCATCTGACCGAGGGGAGCTGCCAGATTGGTCTTTTCGATAACCGGCAGGAACACACCGGGTGACAGCACGCCACGGGTCGGGTGTTGCCACCGCACCAGGGCTTCGATTCCGGTGACTTCCTGTGTGCGCAGATTGACCTGAGGCTGGTACACGAGGAAAAACTCGTCCGAGCGGATGGCGCGGCGCAGATCGAGTTCGAGCGTTGCCTCCTGGTCACTGCTTTCTTTCAGATCGCCGGTAAAGCAGGTCCAGCGGTCCTTGCCCAGGTCCTTGGAATTGTAAAGCGCCAGGTCGGCTTTCACCAGAAGCTGGTCAAAATCGGTTCCGTCTTCCGGGCTGCGTGCCGCGCCGATACTGACGGAAGGCCAGATCTGCTGGCCGTCGTACTCCATCGGCGCGCGCATCACGAGTTTCAGTCGCTCGCAAAGTTCTTCCAGATCGCTGTCATCGTCTTGGGCGATGATGACGAACTCGTCGCCGCCCCAACGATAGGCTGTTCCCAGGCCGGCACAGCAAAGCCGCAGGCGCTCTCCGGTGTCCTCCAGGCAGGCGTCTCCGGCGCTGTGGCCCAGCGTGTCGTTGATGCGCTTGAAGTTGTCGATATCAAGATGCAGCAGGAAAGCGGGCAAATTGGGGCTATCGGAATTGAAGCGGATCAAGGCATCGCGCTGACAGGCGGCGCGATTGGGCAGGTTGGTCAGGGCATCGAAATAAGCCAGCCGCTCTGCTCTGCTGCGGGCAAGCAGTGTTTCCTTTTCGCGCGCAACCCGTTCGCTGATGTCATTACAGATCGCGACGACAAAACGGCGTCCCCCGGCACTGTGGATTTGAATGTGGGTCTCGACCGGATAAACCGTCCCGTCCTTGCGCCGATGCAGGCCGTTGAACCGGTGCAGTTGGGTTTCGCCATTGAGCAGGGGCGCCAGGTCGATGGTGCTGGTGGCGCCATTCTCGTCGGCGAGAATGTCTTCCATGCGCAGGCCGATCAGTTCCTCCATGCCGTACTGGAGGTTGACCAGAGCGCAGGCATTGGCGTGATCGAACGTAAGGGTTTCAGCGTCGACCACATAGATTTCATTCAGAGATGCTTCCAGGATCTCCGACAGCCAGCGGCCTTCTTCCATGGCGTTATATTGCTCGGTCACATCATGCGTTGTGCCGATGATCCATTCCGGCTGGCTGTCTTCGCCTGCCATGACGTAGCCGAGAACGTGCAAGGTGCGGGTCTGGCCGTCGCCGCGCTTGAACTGGTAGCGATAGTCGAATGTACCGCAGGTCTTGATCGCCTGTGCCTGGACCCGTTTGATCCGTTGCATCTCGGCTTCGGGGCTCATGCGGCGCAAGGCGGCGTAGGCGGCATCGGTGCTCAGGTTTTGCGGCAGTCCGGTGATCCGGTACATTTCCTCCGACCAATGGTGTTCATTGGTGCGCAGATTACGTTCCCAGCTTCCCAGCGAAGTAATCCTCTGGGCTTCCAGAAGGCGGCTTTCGCTGTCTTTCAGAGCCTTGGTCTTGGCTGCGACCGCGCGCTCCAGCTCATCATGAGCGGCGGCAACGGTGGCCTGCAGTTTCTGGATCATCCGAAAGGCAATAAAACCGGCAACGAGGGCGAGCAGGGTCGCCAGCGCCAATCCGATCAGGATGCGGCTTACAAAGCTGGTGATGTGAGGGGTGACATCCTTGATGATCAGGATGTCCAGAAAAGTGCTCTTGTCTGCAAGTGGGCGGGTGATGGCCCGCACCATTCGCAGCCTTTTCCCGTCGCGGATGAGGGAGCCGCGGCTGTTGTCATAGCGGGAGGTTCTGGCCCATTCCAACAGGGGCGGGGAGAGATGGAACTCTGGCCTGGCCGAGCGGGAGGCCAGGGTGTTTCGCAAGTCCCAGGATTCTATGGTTTTGGCGATATGAGGCCGCACAATGGATGCCGGCAGTACTTCGACCAGATCAAGCGCCAGGGTTTCGCCGATGAACCGGAGCGGAACTTCGAAGCTCATGGCCAGCCGGATCACTGCAACCAGCTTGCCGTTGGCATCAAAATAGGGGCGCACCGCAGCGACCACCGGCGTGTAAAACTCGCCCAGCTCGAGGCCGCGCGCTACTTTACCGCTGGCAACCGCGGTTTCGATCAGGCTGGAGCGGTTGACTGCTGGATATCCGGAGACATCGTGTCCGCGGGCGATGGGAATCAGGTCGGGGCCGTAAACGGTGAACTCTGTCACCCGTTGGTCGCCCTTCATTTCTGCGAAGAGGGCGTTGACTTTCGCCGCGACCAGATCCCGCCGGCGGTAGTTGGCCGCATCAAATAAGGCATTCTGCTGTGTCAGCGTCGTCAGTGCCTGTTCGAGGCCTCGGGTTCCCAGTTCTTCCTGGCGCAGCAGGAATTTTTCGGCATTTTCACTCTGATTCTGAAGGTCTTCCCGCAAGTGGGTGTAGTTGACCACAGCAGAATGCAGGACAAGCCCGCCGACGGTTAGGAGGAAGAACGAAATGAACACGGTCTTCAGCGGGCGTGCGATCTCGCGCCCACCCTCACTCCAGCGTAGCAACCTGGATTTATGCGCGTACGATTTCCCCTCCCGGGAGGGAGGTGTCTGCGAATTCGAGTAGGAATCTCGTTGAGCCAAAAGTGTCTCCGCGCGCAGGCTTGGGGTGCGACCGGTCTCCATCGTCGTTCATGAAAGTTTATTCATTGTAAAAATTGTCCACCGGAAAGATGACCTAACGTTTCAATCATCGATAATAGGTAGTTTAAGGGTGTCGAGTTAATGTGTTTTGAATTGTTGGAACGTTTTCTCTTGAAAAATAGGTGTAATCCCCTAAGTGTTCCTTTCAATCTTCGTTCAGGTTGGAATGTATTAACTCAGTATTTTTATAAAAAACTCTGTTTTGAGATAGGCGAATTGACAAGATTGGCCCCAGAGTGATGGCCAGGTAAAGATCTTGGAGGTTATTTGAAGGATGCTTACGTTACGTCATGAATAAATTAAATCGCGTTTGGGAGCGACGATTTGTCCTTAATTCTGAATTTCATGAATTAAAGCACTGAAAATCGTGTTTTTTGTTATGGGCGTGAAATTATTTGGAGCAGAAGAGTGTGATCGCGGCCAAAATGCGCATAATTCATCTGCCGCTGACGCATAAAAACCGGCGGAGCAGGGTGAAAATCACATCCGCACCATCGGTTCTGTGTCTCTGGGTATAGAAACTACGCTTTCCATCCCCGGGGTCTGCAGGCGTTATTGCGCCTCTTTTTCCAAGGCGCGCCAGCCGATGTCTTTCCGGCAGAAGCCTTCCGGCCAGTCGATCTTGGCAATTGCTTCATAGGCCTTGGCCTGGGCCTCTCGCACGGTTTTGGCACGGGCGGTCACATTGAGCACGCGGCCGCCGTTTGCCACCACCTTGCCGTCGACTGCTTTGGTGCCGGCATGGAAAATCTCGACGTCCGGATCGTTGGCCGCGTCTGCAAGACCGCGGATCTCGGTGCCCTTGTCATAGGAGCCCGGATAGCCATTGGCGGCCATCACCACTGTGAGAGCCACATCGTCGTGCCAGCGCGCACTAACCTTGTCGAGAGTGCCATCGGCGGACGCCAGCATCAGGGTGACGATATCGTCTTTCAGCCGCAGCATCAGGACCTGACATTCGGGATCGCCAAAGCGGGTGTTGTATTCGATCAGCTTCGGGCCGTCTTTTGTCAGCATCAATCCAGCATAGAGAACGCCCTTGAACGGGGTGCCGCGTTTGGCCATCGTGGCAATCGTCGGAGTGATGATCTCCTGGATCGTTTGCTCAATCAGTGCATCGGTCATGACCGGAGCGGGGGAATAGGCACCCATTCCACCGGTGTTCGGGCCTTCGTCGCCATCAAAAGCCCGCTTGTGGTCCTGCGCAGTCGCCAGGGGCAGGCCGTGTGTGCCGTCGGACAGGACGAAGAAGCTGGCTTCTTCGCCTTCCAGATACTCTTCGATCACCACTTCCGCACCAGCTGCGCCAAAGCTGCCCTCAAAGCAGGCTTCGACTGCTTCCAACGCTTCTTCGAGAGCGAGAGCGACCACAACGCCCTTACCGGCTGCGAGACCATCTGCCTTAACGACAATCGGCGCGCCCTGTTGGCGCACATAGGCAAGAGCTGCGTCCTTGTCGGCAAAGCGACCATAGGCGGCTGTCGGAATGCCGGCTTCATCGCACACGCCCTTGGTGAAGGCCTTGGATCCTTCCAACTGGGCGCCGGCCTGGCTTGGGCCAAAGGCCTTGATGCCGGCTGCGGCCAGATCGTCGGCCAGTCCGGCCACCAGCGGCGCTTCCGGACCGATGACCACAAAGGTCACGTTGTTCGCGCCGCAAAAGGCGATGACAGCGGCATGATCGCTTACATCGAGGTCGACGAGCTGCGCCACGTCAGCAACACCGGCGTTGCCCGGAGCAGCATAAAGCGTTTCGACCAGAGGAGAATTGCTGATCGCCCAGGCGAGGGCATGCTCGCGGCCACCGGAACCGATGAGAAGGATGTTCATGACGCGTCGTCTTTCCAGAGTTGACGGACGGCTGGTGCGGGAACCAGCGTCTTGAAGGCGGATACGGGTCTCTTGGCGCGCATCTAGCATGGCAAGCCTCAGCAAACAATCTGCAGGTGAGTGTTGCGGGGCTCGTCTCGAAGTTGCCGAAAGCCCGGCGCAGCGTTTACCCGCGGCGTAAAGTTGAAAAAGTCCCTCGCATCCGGGCGCGGTTCACGTTAAAGCGAATGCATGTTTTTCGGCACCAAAGACACCGGACCCGTGGCCGATGCGGTCAAACGCCACTGGGTCGATACTCATCTGCCCGCCTGGGCGCGACCCTATGCGCGCCTCGCCCGATGGGAACGCCCCATCGGCTGGTGGCTGCTGCTGTGGCCCTGCTGGTGGTCGGTGGCCCTTGCGGCGATCGCAGCCGAGCGACCTTTCCCCAATCCCTGGTATCTGGGACTGTTCCTGATCGGGGCAGTTGCCATGCGTGGCGCTGGCTGCACCTACAACGACCTGATTGACGAGGATATTGACGCTCAGGTCGAGCGCACTCGCTCTCGTCCAATCCCGGCGGGACAGGTCAGTCGAACCCAGGCCAAGGCATTTCTGGTGCTGCAGGCGGTGATCGGCCTTCTGGTGCTGCTGCAGTTCAACTGGTTCACGGTCTGCCTGGGCGTTGCTTCGCTGATCCCTGTGGCGATCTATCCGTATATGAAGCGGATTACCTATTGGCCGCAGTTCTTTCTCGGGCTTGCCTTTTCCTGGGGCGCGTTGATGGGCTGGGCTGCCGTGTTCGGTTCCTTGAGCTGGGCGCCGGTCGTGCTGTATCTGGGCGGCATCGCCTGGACCATCGGGTATGACACCATCTATGCCCATCAGGACAAGGAAGACGACGCAGTGGTCGGGGTCAAATCCACGGCACGCTTGTTTGGCATCTTCACAAAGCCTGCGATCTTCGGCCTGTACTTGCTGGCCACACTGCTCTTCGGCCTTGCTGCGAGCCTGGCGGATGCCGGTCCAGCAGCTTTTGCCGGACTGTTGCTCGGCGCCTTGCATTTGGCATGGCAGGGTCTGGTGCTCGACATTGACGACCCGGACCAGTGCCTGAAGCTGTTCCGCTCCAATACGCTTTACGGCTGGATCATCTTCGGCGGCTTTGCGCTGGATGCCTTCATCATCTGGATGTAACCGTATCGGAAGACTTGTCTTCATTGTCTTTGGGATAACAAAAAAGCGGCCTCACGGGGCCGCTTTTTTGGTCCGAACATGATGGAAAACCAACGTTCGGCATGACCTTTCCCGGTGCCCGATCAGGTGCGGGAGATCAATTCCCGCTCGCCGCGATACACCACCTGGGCGCGATCCTTTGAGCCGCAACGGCGACGCACCAGAAAGCGTGGACGCCTGCCGGTGAGCAGGGCCATCTTCCGTCGTGGGGCCGGGGGTGATTTGGGCTTGGCGCTGAAGGCCTCAATCGGCTTCACGCTGCCGCCGGTGTCGCACACCAGCATGGGAAGGTTGAGCGATTCAGCCCATGCAGGCCAGCTCAGGGCCAGTCCTTCGGGCTGATCGGTCTCGATCAGAACGACGGACAACGCCGGGTCGAAATGTTTCAGAACGAGCCGCGCGGTGACGCAGCCCGGAGTGATGCCAGGAGTGATCTGCACCATGACGCCTGCAAAGGACTGGATCGGCACGACAACGGAACCGTTTGCGGGTCCGTTATGTGTGCTGATTGTCACGTCCCGGTTGCTCAGCACCACTTCACAGCGGTTGGCTTGCCCGGCCCGTGCGCCTTCCATGGCGAGATGACTTTCAAATCGGACCGGTAGACAGCCGGGGTCGAGTGTGCGCTGCACACCCGCCCCGATGCCGATGGTCCTGTCAGTTGCTGTTTGACGTCCCAATTTGCCTCTCCGTCGGACCTGCTTGGTTTTTATGATGAGGTCTCGCGAATAGGATTTAACCTAACTGGGGAAAGTGCGTAGACGCTTAACAGTTACAGTTAAAAAACTGTGATTTTAAAGAGGGTTACCCAATCATAACTAGGGTCTTTACCTTGCCTTTACTGTGCTGGATCCCTACCTTGATGATGGCTGCTGGACGGCCACTTCCCCGCCTGTCGTTATTGTCTGCTGCGGTGCGGCCGCCCTTGCCGCATGCCGCAAGCCGTCCTAAACAGAGCGGAACCTGAGGAGACCTTTGTCGATGACCGAGCAGATTGACCTGAGCGATCTTGAATCCCGCGCCGAGCGCATGGTGGCAGCTGCCAAGGCTGCAGGCGCCGACGCCTGCGATGTGGTCGCTGCCACGGGCGTTTCCTTGTCTGTGGATGTGCGCGACGGCAAGGTCGAGGAAACAGACCGTGCTGAAGGCGATGATGTGACCTTGCGGGTGTTCGTCGGCAATCGTACCGCATCTGTGTCCTCCAATGGCCTGGATGACTTCGCCGGGATGGCGGAGCGCGCTGTTGCCATGGCACGGGTCACCCCGGAAGATCCCTATTCCGGTCTGGCGGAAGAGAGCCGCCTTGTGCGCACCTTCCCCAAGCTTGACCTTCTGGACCCGGAGCCCGTCTCAGCCGATCAGCTGGCAGAGCTTGCGCGGCAAGCCGAGGCCGCGGCTCTGGCGGTCTCCGGTGTCAGCAAGTCCGGCGGTGCAGGGGCGTCCTGGCGTCTCGGCGGCATGGTTCTGGCAACAAGTCACGGCTTCTCTGGCTCCTACCTGGCCTCGCGCCACGGACTGTCAGCCATGGCAGTCGCCGGCGAGGGCACGGGCATGGAGCGTGACTACGACTTCGATTCCCGCTCCTTCTTTGAAGACATGGCGGACCCGGCAGATATCGGCCGCCGCGCAGGCGAACGCGCCGTGCGACGCCTGAACCCGGTCAAGATCAGCACGCGCACCGTTGATGTTGTCTATGAATCGCGCGCTGCCCGCTCCCTGCTGGGGCATTTCGCCGGCGCGGTGAACGGATCGTCGATTGCCCGCAAGACCAGCTTCCTGCGCGACAAGATGAATGAGCAGATCTTCGGCGAGCACATCTCCATCGTTGATGACCCTTTCAAGCCGCGTGGCGGCGCTACCCGGCCTTTTGACGGCGAAGGCGCGCGCGCGGAAAAGCTGAACATGGTCGAGGCCGGCGTTCTGCAGCATTGGTTCCTCGATGGCGCGACAGCGCGTGAACTCGGCCTGTCACCAAATGGCCGTGCCCATCGCGGTGGTTCGGGCACGGTACCCGGCGCGACCAACCTGACCCTGCTACCGGGGGAGAAGTCGCTGGAAGAGATCATGCTCGAGATGGGCAATGGCCTGCTGGTCACTGATCTTAGCGGTCATGGTGTCAACGGCGTCACGGGCGATTACTCCCGCGGTGCTGCCGGCTATCTGATTGAGAACGGCGAACCAGTGCAGGCGGTCAGCGAGATTACCATCGCTGGCAATCTGAAAGACATGTTCCGCCGTTTGATCCCGGCGAGTGATCTGGACAACCGCTATGCGGTCGCCACCCCTTCCATCCTGATTGAAGGGATGGCACTTGCCGGAAGCTGATCGCACTGAGGCGCAGATTGCGGATCTGAAGGCCGATCTGGCGCTCCTGGAAGGGGCCGCCCGACAAGCGGGTGCGCTGGCGCTGGGCTATTTCGGCCGGGATCCACGCAATTGGCTAAAGGAAGGCAAGTCGCCGGTGTCCGAGGCCGATCTGGCAGTCGACAAGTTGTTGGCCGAGGTGCTGCTGAGGGCGCGCCCCGACTATGGCTGGCTGTCGGAAGAAACAGCTGACACGCCGGACCGATTGTCGCGGTCACGGGCTTTCATCGTCGACCCGATCGACGGCACCCGCGCTTTTCTGGCCGGTGGCGAGGAATGGACCATTGCGCTGGCGGTGGTGGAAGACGGCATGCCGCAGACCGGGGCTGTCTTCTGTCCTGTGCGGGATGAGATGTTTCTGGCCGCACGCGGTCTTGGCGTCACCCTGAATGGTGCGCCGATTCAGGCCTCCGACAGGCCGAGCGTCCAAGGCGCAAGCCTGACCGGGCCGCATTCCATTGTTGCCAATGCCGGTGTTCAGGCGGCTGGCTTTGAGCGCAGCGAAAACCTGCGCTCGCTGGCCTACCGGATCGCCATGGTTGCAGTGGGACGTGTGGATGTTGCCGCAGCCCGCCCCAACGCCAACGACTGGGATCTTGCAGCCGCCGATCTTTTGGTGCAGGAAGCAGGCGGGAGACTGACAGACTTTACCGGGGCAGGTTTGATGTACAATCAACGCTCAACCCGGCACCCGGCACTTCTGGCCGCGCCGCTTCAACTTGTCGATCCCGCCCGTGCCGTTCTTTCGGAGCAGGTCGGCTGATCGGCCTCCCAAGCTAATTTGACCCTGACTGCGAGGAAGACACACGATGAGTGATGCACAGCCCCTTTATCTGGTGTTCGGTGGCGAGCTGGAAAGCCCGGAAGGCATGACCTTCCGCGATGTTCAGGCCATGGACGTCGTGGGCATGTTCCAGTCCCACGACGATGCCTATGCTGCATGGAAAGCCAAGGCCCAGTCCACCGTCGATAACGCGCACATGCGCTATTTTCTCGTCAACCTGGAAAGCCTGTTGACGCAACCTACCGACGCCTGACCGGCATTCCGGAACGCTGTAGCGGACGATAGCCGATGCTCAAGAAAATTGGACGCCACCCTCTTGTGCTGAAGAGCATCGGCACGGCTTTGGCTGCCTATCTCAAGCTGGTTTATCGCACCAATCGTTTCATCATCGAACCTTCGGATATCTACGAGACGCTTGAGCCTGAGTTGCCGGTGATCGTTGCCATGTGGCATGGTCAGCATTTTCTGGTGCCGTTCATGCGCCCGGCGAGTTGGCCGTTCAAGGTGATGATCTCCCGCTCGGCTGACGGAGAGATGAATGCGGTGGCTGCTGAAAAACTCGGGATCGGCCTGATCCGGGCCTCTGGTGGACACAAGGCGCATCAGATCAAGAAGCGCGGCGGCTTGCGTGGCTTCATTGCCGCCATGCGGGCGCTTCAGTCAGGCTGCAGCATTGCCATGACAGCTGACGTGCCCAAGGGCCCGGCGCGCATTTCCGGGCTGGGCATTGTGCAGCTGGCGCGCCACTCCGGCTGTCCCATTCTGCCCGTATCAGTGGCGACCAGCCGCAGTCTGTCGATCAACTCCTGGGACAAGGCCAATTTCAACTTGCCATTCGGCAAGGGCGCGATGACCTATGGTTCGCTTATCCGCGTGGCTTCGGATGCCGATGATGCTGCGTTGGAACAGGCGCGCCTGCAGGTGGAAGCGGGATTGAATGGCACCACCCGGCGGGCTTATCAGCTTCTCGGCCAAGACCATGGGTGAGCGGCTGCCGCTGCCGCTGGCTGTCTACCTGGGGCTCGCCCGCCGGGCCGGGCCTCTCATCCGACTGACCCACTGGCTGCGAAAGCGGTCCGGCAAGGATGATCCCTCACGCGGGCAGGAGAGATTTGGTCGGGCCTCGGTCGATCGCCCTGACGGACCACTGGTCTGGATCCACGCCGCGAGCGTTGGCGAGACAACCTCGGTGTTGCCGTTGATCGAAGCGCTGACGGCCGATGGCCGCAAGGTTCTGTTGACCACGGTCACCCGGACCTCTGCCGAGTTGGCGCAAGGCCGCTTGCCCGAAGGTGCTGTGCATCAGTTTGCCTGCTATGATCACCCCGATTATCTGAACCGTTTTCTCGATCACTGGCAGCCGGATCTTGCACTCGTGGTGGAATCCGAAGTCTGGCCCGCAACCTATCTTGCTGTCGCGGCCAGAGGCATCCCGCTTGGGTTGGTCAATGGCCGCATGTCGGTGAGATCCTTCAATTCCTGGTCACGGGTGCCGGCCTCCTCGGCGCGGATCTTCGGCGCCCTGTCCGTGGCGCTGGCCCAGAGCGAGCCGGATGGCATGCGGCTGACGGCGCTGGGCTGCCCGGATGTGCGTCTGCCCGGCAATCTCAAGTTCGACGGAGATCCGCTGCCTGTCGAGGCTGCTGCCCGCGCTGAATTGTTGGAACAGATGGAGGGGCGTGCCTCCTGGCTTGCTGCCCTGACACACCCGGGTGAGGACGCCATTGCCATAGCCGCCCATGCCCGGCTTCTGACAGAAAATCCGGAGCTTCTGTTGCTGCTGGTGCCACGTCATCCGGCCCGCGGTGAGGAGCTGGCGCGCCTTTGCGAAGAACGCGGCCTCAGCTTTTCGCGCCGCAGTCAAAACGGCGTGATTTCCTCCGAGACACAGGTTTATATCGGAGATACCATCGCCGAGATGGGACTTTTCTACAGCCTTTGCCAGACGATCTTTCTGGCCGGTTCTTTTTCTGACGTGGGTGGCCACAATCCGCTTGAGCCCCTGCGGGCTGGCGGGGCGCTGATCACCGGACCGAAGGTGGCCAATGCGCGCAGCACCTATAAGGCGTTGTGGCAGGCTGATGCGGCCTTGCGGCTGGACAAGCCGGACGAGATCGGGCCTGCCGTGCAGCAGCTTCTGCACGATGAAGAGCGCCGCAGGGCCTTGGCGACCAATGGTCAGAAGGTGATTGCCGAGGCCTCCGGCGCTCTGAGCCGGACATTGCGCATTCTTGCCGATTTCCTGCCACTGGCAGGCGACGCCCGTCGCACGTATGATCCGATGCCGACATCTGACGAGGACCCCGCCTCATGAGTGGGTTCTTCGCCAAGGCACCGGCCTTCTGGTGGCGCAAGGGAATGAGCTGGCAGTCGCTTGCCTTGTCGCTACCAGGTCTGATCTACGGTCAGATCTCGGGTCGCCGCATGCTGGGCAAGCCATCAGGGGAGATCTCGCTTCCGGTGATCTGCATTGGCAACTTCGTTCTTGGCGGGGCCGGCAAGACGCCGTTCTCGCTGCGGCTGGCCGAACGCCTGCAGGATGAAGGCCTCAATCCCGGATTTCTGCTGCGCGGCTATGGTGGACGTTTGAGTGGACCAGTGCTTGTCGATCCGGCGCGTCACGGGTCTGACGATGTTGGCGATGAAGCCCTGCTGCTGACGGAGACCGCGCCCACCGTGATTTCCGCCGACCGGGTTGCTGGCGGGCGATTTGCCGCCGCTCTAGCCGGCGACGATGCCATCGACGTTCTGATCATGGACGATGGCTTTCAGAACCCGGCGCTGCGCAAGGATCTGTCGCTCGTTCTGGTCGATGCGGACACCGGCCTGGGCAATGGTCAGTGTTTTCCTGCCGGCCCCTTGCGCGCGCCGCTCAACGCCCAGATCGTCAAGACCGATGTTCTCGTCGTGGTGGGCGAGGGGAAAGGGGCGGACGAGGCAATCCACCAGGCCTCGCGCAAAGGTCTGCCGTTCTTTCACGCGCGGCTCCAGCCGGAGGCTGCTCTGGAGCTGACGGGAAAGCAGCTGTTCGCCTTTGCCGGCATTGGACGACCCGAGAAGTTCTATGCCTCGCTGGAAAGTCTGGGCCTGTCGGTGGCGCGCAAGCGCTCATTCCCGGACCATCATTCCTTCAGCCGCAGCGAGGCCGAGGCTCTGCTGACAGAAGCGGAAAGCGACAACCTGCAGCTGGTGACGACGACCAAGGACATGGCGCGACTGTCCGGCGCCGACGGCGAAATCTTCCGCTGGCTCGCCAGCCGCGCAGCGGTCCTGCCCGTCCGCATGGAGATCGATCAGGAAGACCGCTTGATCGAACTGATCAACGAAATGCGCCGCTCCCGCCTGTTCCGCTCAACCATCTGATCCCTTGCTCCGGCGTCTCTCTCCGTCATGCCATGACTTGATCATGGCATCCATGCCGTTCCCTCTCGACATCGGAAGGCTGAGCGCGAGGCGCAGGATTGGCATGGCCCTCCGAACAGCAGTGGGTCAAGCCCGAGAATAACGGGAGAGAGGGAGGAGGTAGACGAACTCGGCAACCGCGGCAGCATAACAGCCGCTGCCCCGCCATCGTCATCCCGGCCAAGCGCAGCGTTGAGCCGGGATCGGTGAGGCGGAAACCATCTGGTCTCGCATGCACCCAGAGATGCCCCGGCTCACCGGTCCCGCATCTGCGCTGAAGCTGCGTGCGGGATGACGAAAGCTGGGCCTTCATATTCCGCGACGCCGCCCATCACCTGTCATGCCATGGCTCGACCATGGCATCCACGCTGTTTCGTCTCGACACGGGAAGCCTGCGCGTGGAGCGCTGTATTGGCATGGAACCCCGAACAGCACTGGTCTAGCACGAGGGGGACGGGAGAGAGGGAGGAGGGAAAGCGCCGGAGGCTCAGGCGATGCCCTTGATGTCTTTGTAGCGCTTCAGAGATGATTCCGGGTCGGCGTAGGCTTCCTGCAGTTCGACCGACCAATATTTCAGCTCATCCAGCGGAATCGCGGCGGAGGTAACGGCGCAACGCACGAAGGTGCCCTGGACTTCGATCTGGAAGTCGCCGTCGAGGTAGCGCAGTCGGGCTTCGCTGGGCATTTGCGGCTTTTCGAAACGGTTCAACATGGGGGCTCACCGGAGAGTTTGGAGACGTCTGCCAGTCCGCAGCAGACGTGCAGAAGACGGACTGAAAAGTGGCCGCGATCCTAGGCATTTGGCAGCCGCAGGGCAAGCCCGGCAGCGATGCGGCCTATGAGCCTGTGAATTGCGATTGCAAGAGCGGCTTTGTGCCGATTTTCCCGCCATCAGGAACGGTGCTGCGTGAAGATCATGTTTGCGATCCCGATCCCGTCCTCTTGTGGGGAGCAGAACAAAAACCCGAAATTGGCGAGGTGAAATTCTGAAGGCTTCCTATATGGTGGGGCGACCATTTGCTCGAGCGCCCGGAGGCGTATTGCAGGCCAGTTCCATCCTCTGCAGGGACAGTGCCGCCGCCTCAGGCCATCAAAACAGGAAAACCTATGAGCGATATCAGCACCGATCTCATCGAATCCTTCGGCCTTGGCCTTGAAACCGCGCGCCGTATCACTGCGGATGCTTTGCAAGGGGCTGATGATGGCGAGCTGTTCGTCGAGTATCGTCAATCCGAAGGGCTGGTGTTTGATAACGGCCGGCTGAAGGGTGCCAATTATGACACGGCCCAGGGGTTCGGCCTGCGCTCCGTTGTGGGCGAAGCAGCCGGCTATGCCCATGCCGGCGAGATTTCCGAAGGCGCCCTGACCCGTGCCGCCGACGCGGTGAAGGCGGTGAAGTCGGGCCATTCCGGCACTTATGCGACGGCTCCGGCGCGCACCAACCAGTCGCTATACACCGATATCAATCCGCTAGGCTCGCCGTCGTTCGAGGAAAAGGTCAAGCTGCTGCAGCAGATCGATGCCTATGCCCGCGACAAGGATCCCCGGGTACGCCAGGTGACGGCAACCATTGCCGGATCCTGGCAGGTGGTCGACATTCTGCGCGCCGATGGACACCGGGTGCGGGATGTACGGCCGATGGTGCGCCTCAGCGTGTCGGTTGTGGCCGGTGATGACAGCCGACAGGAGAGCGGATCCTATTCCTGCGGTGGCCGCGATGGGTTTGCCCGGTTCGTCACTTCCGAGGTCTGGCAATCCGGCGTCGATGAAGCGTTGCGGCAAGCCCTCGTCAATCTGGAAGCCGTGCCGGCTCCTGCCGGTACTTTCGATGTGGTGCTGGGGCCGGGCTGGCCGGGTATCCTGTTGCATGAAGCGGTCGGCCATGGGCTGGAAGGCGACTTCAACCGCAAGAAAACCTCCGCTTTCGCCGGGCTGATGGGCCAGCAGGTGGCCTCCAAGGGCGTCACCGTGGTCGATGACGGCACGTTGCCGGACCGCCGCGGCTCGATCACGGTGGACGACGAGGGGACACCTTCCGGCCGCACCGTGTTGATCGAGGACGGCATTCTCACCGGCTACATGCAGGACCGGCAGAACGCCCGGCTGATGGGCATGCAGCCCACCGGCAACGGCCGGCGTCAGTCCTTTGCCCATATTCCGATGCCGCGCATGACCAACACGCTGATGCTGAATGGCAACCATACGCCGGATGAGATCCTCTCGTCGGTTAAGGACGGCCTCTACATGGTGTCCTTCGGCGGTGGCCAGGTCGACATCACCTCCGGCAAGTTCGTCTTCTCCTGCACTGAAGGTTACCGGGTGCGCGACGGCAAGATCGGCGAGCCGGTGAAGGGCGCGATGTTGATCGGCAATGGTCCGGACGCGCTGACCCGCATTTCGATGATCGGCAACGACATGGCGCTGGACACCGGCATGGGCACCTGCGGCAAGCAGGGCCAGGGTGTTCCTGTCGGCGTCGGCCAGCCCTCCCTGCGCATCAACGGCCTGACGGTGGGCGGCACTGCGGTCTGATCACGCGAGGCATTAGGCAATGGCAGAAAATGGAAATCGCGAGAAGTATTTACTCCGTCTTCTGGAAGAATACTTCGCAAATGAACGCCATGTTCGTGCCAGTGTTGTGTCTTTCATTCAGGGTGTCGCGAGAACTTTATTTCTGATTCACGGGGGGCAATCGCGATAATTACGACGATTTTTCCTAAACTCTTGGAACTGGATATCGTCCGTCCGCTTGATCTCGTGCCGCTTTTAAACGCCGCCGCCTCTTTTACTGCTGGAGTAGCTTTGGTCGCTTTCGCGATGATTTCATCATATTTCAACCAGCGGGAGTATCTGAAGAATCATCCAAGCAACTCGGAAATCGAAAATTTCCTTTCTGGTGAAGTTGAAATTCCTGAACGTATTGCAGACTTCAATCGATCTGCAGCCGCTTGGTGGCGGCGTTTGGGCGTCGGAGCGTTAGTCCTTTCTTTTATTGCGTTCTGTATTGGCAGCGGGTTGGTTATCCAATCTTTCCGTGAGATCTTAAGCATCGATTAGCGATCTTTTTGCTAGGTTTTGCTGCGGACAGGCTGCCCAAGTTTCGATCTAAAAGCGGGCAGCCTTCTTTCAAAACACTTAGTCAGCCTCTGCGTTCACAGTTGATTTTCCGATATCTGTCAGGCGCTTCTGCAGGGACAACTTGTCCAGGGACGCAATCGGCAAGCTGACGAAGATGGAAATCCGGTTGACCAGCATCCGGTAGGTTTCGGCGAAGGCCAGCTGTTGCTCGATCTCATTGCCTTCAGCTGCGGCAGGGTCGGGCAGGCCCCAATGGGCGCTCATGGGCTGGCCGGGCCAGACTGGGCAGGCTTCGGCCGCAGCCTGATCGCAAACCGTGAAGACGAAGTCGAGCTTCGGAGCGCCTTCCACGGCGAACTCATCCCAGCTCTTCGTGCGCAACCCTGCGGTCGGGTGGTTTGACTTGTTCAAAAGATCCAACGCCCGGGGATGGACCTGGTCTGCCTTCTGGGACCCTGCTGAAAAGGCCTTGAAGCGTCCCTGACCCTCACGGTTCAGGATGGCTTCGGCCATTTGTGATCGGGCGGAATTTTGTGTGCATAAAAACAGCACATTGTAAGCCTTGTCGGTCATCTGAACCTCGTGCGGTTACACAAATGTCATAAACTTTTCGATAATTCACGATATGTCGAAATAATTGCCTGATCAACGGCAAGTGCGCGGGAGTTATGTAAAATTACCTTGTCTGCTTGCGCCCGAGGCAGCAGCCGGGCATGAGAGAGCGATCGGCGATTTGGCTGTGGACCTTCTGAGGGGCTTAACTTGAAGATCTGGGGACGTATCAATTCTTCGAATGTGCGCAAAGTTCTGTGGTGCGCGGAGGAGCTGGGGCTCGCCTATCAGCAGATCGACGCGGGCGGCGCCTTCGGGTTGGTCGACACCCCGGAATTTCGTGCGCTCAACCCCAACGGGCGCATTCCCTGTCTGCAGGATGGTGACTTCGTCCTTTGGGAATCCAATACGATCGTGCGCTATCTGGTGCGCAAATACGGGTCTGGCGACATTCTGCCCGACAGTCTGGAACAATGGGCTTCGGCAGATCGCTGGATGGATTGGACGACCTTCTCCTTTGGCGACCCCTTCAAGGATCTGTTCTGGAACATGGTTCGCACAACTCCTGATGCTCGGGATCATGCAGCGCTGGAAGCCGGTCTGAAGCATTGCGCCGCTCAGTTCGCGGTTGCCGATGCGGTTCTGGCAAAGCAGCCGTATCTCTCGGGCGAGGCTTTGGGAATTGGCGATATTCCCCTCGGAAGTCTGGCCTATGCCTGGTTTGCGATGGAGATCGAGCGCCCCGACCTGCCGCATCTGGCAACCTGGTATCAGCACTTGTGTGATCGGGAAGCCTATCGCAAGGGCGTCATGTCCCCATTGACCTGACGCTGTTTACGCTTCGGTGATCCTGCTGCGCCATTTGCGCTGTCGAAATCGTGCTTCTCCCTGCGTTCGGGGTTCCCGCTCCCCCGCTTTCGGGTATGCTGGTCTGCGAGAGACGAGGGAATTCATTAAAGGGAGCGGAAGGTTAGACATGTCAGCAGACGGCGCCCCCCCATTCCTGAGTGAGGCCCTGGTTCTGCTTGCCGCAACGGTGGTCGCTGTGCCGCTGGCAAAACGGCTGGGGCTGGGTTCCGTCGTTGGCTATCTCGCAGCCGGTGCGGCCATCGGACCGTTTGGCTTTGGCGTCATGGCCTCGGGAGAGGAGATGCTGCCCGTTGCTGAGCTTGGCGTTGTGCTGCTGCTGTTTGTCATCGGTCTGGAACTTGATCCCCAAAAACTCTGGCGGATGAAGCGTGATATTTTCGGTCTTGGCACCGCCCAGGTGCTGTTTACCGGCTTAAGTCTCTACGCTGCCTTCTATTATACGGGCTATTCCGTTCGCACAGCTCTGGTGGCCGGTTTCGGGCTTGCTCTGTCCTCTACTGCCTTTGCCCTGCAGATCCTGCAGGAGCGTGGGCAGCTGTCCGCGCCTTATGGCCAACGGGCCTTTTCGATTTTGCTGCTGCAGGACATCGCCATCGTGCCGCTGCTGGCGATGGTCACCATTCTGACGCCCTTCAGCAATGGCGAGGCAGGGCCCGCCGTCTGGATGGAAGTGCTGACGATTGTTGCTGCCATTGGGGCGGTGGTGGTGGCTGGTCGCTATCTGGCATCTCCGCTATTCGCCATTCTGGCTGCCAGCCATGCACGCGAAGTGATGCTTGCCGCAGCCCTTCTGGTGGCGCTGGGAAGTGCCGGCCTGATGCATGCGGTGGGTGTGTCGATGGCGCTGGGCGCCTTTCTTGCCGGTGTGCTTCTGGCGGAATCCAGTTTCAAACATGTTCTGGAAGCCGATATCGAGCCGTTTCGCTCGCTGCTGATGGGATTGTTCTTTGCTGCCATCGGCATGTCGCTCGACTTCGTGCTGCTGGTCGACAACATTGCCCTCATTATCATGGGGGTGACCGGGGTGATGCTGATCAAGGGCATTTTCCTTTGGGCGTTGACGCGGGGCAGTGGGTCGAGCAATTCCGATGCCATGCGTATTGCGGTCACCCTGCCTCAGGGGGGCGAATTCGCCTTCGTGTTGTTCACGGCGGCGGTCAGCAATCGGGTGATGCCCTATCAGACCGCGAACCTGCTCAATTCCATCGTCATTCTCTCGATGCTGCTGACGCCGCTGGCCTGCCTGCTGCTGGATTATGTTGCGGCCCGACTGAAGGCGCGGGGCGTTGAAAACCCGATGATCGAAACCTTCGAGGAAGCGACGCCAACGGTGCTTGTCGTCGGTTTCGGGCGCTTCGGCATGATGGTGGCGCAGATCCTGACGGCAGAAGGCCTGGAAGTTCGGGCCATCGATGTAACACCTGAGCGCATCGCCTATGCCCGTCGGCTTGGCTACAAGGTTTACTATGGCGATGCCACGCGGCCGGATGTGATGGCAGCAGCGGGTGCGGGCAAGGCCGCGCTGATTGCCATGTGTGTTGAAGACGACCGGGTGATGGGCCGGGCCGTCGAAGTGGTGCGTGACGGCTTTCCGCAGGCGTTGATCTTCTGCCGTGCGACCGATCGAGCCCATGCGCTCGAACTGGAGCGGCAGGGCGTGGACTATCAGATCCGCGAAACGTTCGAATCGTCGCTGGCCTTTGGCAAGGCAGCACTGGAAAGCCTCGGCATTCCGCCCGAGCGGATCGAGGAGATCGAGGAAGATGTCCGCCGCCGGGACGAAGAACGGCTGGCTATTCAGTTGAAGGATGGCATTCTGGCTGGTTCTGACCGATTGCACGGCATCACACCGCGGCGCCGGATCACGGACAGAGCTGTGGTGCCATCGGTGGAAACGTCGGACGATCCTGTGGTCGCCCCCGTCAAGGGGCAGGATGCGGCCAAGGTCTAGCTACGATAAAGGGCTTGCGGCGCGAAAAGATCGCGCCGGAATATCGAAGCATTTGTCAGTCATGAGATCGGATTATGTGATCAGCTGCCTGGCAGAGCGTCAAAGCCGGCGGAGAAGCCTTTCAGGGAGATCGGAATGCCTATTCCCTCTTCCGGTGTCTGGAAGATGATGAAGGTCGCGAGGTCGCCACCCTTCAGCTTGCTGATCAGTTCGTCATCCAGGATGACCTCGGCGATACAGCCGTTGCTGACACAGCGCACGAAGCCGGCGCGGCCGATGTCCGCATCATCCACCCGCAGGCCCAGCCCGGAGGGCAGCAGCACCCCAAGTGGTGCCAAAACGCGCAAGATCTTTGCCTGCTTGTCAGCGGTCTTCAGGATGATGACCGAGAGCCCAACGTTTTCCCGGTCTTCTGCCGTTACGTTCTGGATCAGCGCGCATTGCTCGCCGCTGGCACCAGGGGGGGTGTCGCATCGCATCTGCCAGTCACCATGGACGGCTTTCACTTCGCCTTGCGCCGCAGCGGGCGCGCTGGAAAGGCTCGCTCCCGCGAAGGCGAGGCAAATGGAGAAGGGAAGAAGGGTCGCCAGACGGGGCAGGCTGCGGATCAAGCGGCGTGGCAAAGGGGATATCCTCCTGGCACAAAGTCCGGACGGGCTCCTGCGCCGCTCCGAAAACCTTGGCGAATCAAATTTGTTTTCTGTCGGCAAGAGTGCACGAACGCAGGAACGCTTTCCACCCCGGCCAAAGCCCGGAGAGTAGGCTGGGGGTAAATATTGGCAAAAATACAAGTCATTGATTGGGATCAACCGATGTGGAACGGTTGTCCAATGCGAAATCCTCGGAAATCCGTTGCGGGCCAGCCCTTCTTGTGGTTTTTGTGCCCCGGGTTATTGTTGAAAGCGGGTGCGGCACATCGCCGCTTCGTCTTTCTGTGGCGTCGCGTTATCTGGTTTCGTCAGAGTATGATGCGCCGAAATCGCACCGGTGGATTCGTGTAAAGCGAGAGTCTGGGCGGGAGCACCTGAGGGGGTGCCGCCAGGGTCTCGTCGGATTGGCCGGGTGAAGAATATTTGCATTGCGAGTGCCGTCGGTAGTTCGGCGGCTTGAGGGAAGGGAGCGCGGACGTGAAGGCTTACTTCAAGCGTCTCATCAAAACAGCCGCTGGGGCGGCTGCATTCGCCGGAGCTTCGACAGCTGCTCTGGCCCAGGAGGTTGGTTTCCACCCCTGGATGATCGGTCTACAGGACGCTGCCACGGATGTGATGGAAGATATCCATTGGTTCAACGGCATGATGGTCTGGATCATGGCAATCGTTGTCGTGTTCGTATTGGCACTGCTGTTCATCGTCATTTTGAAATTTAATGCGAAGGCCAATCCGGTTCCGTCGCGCACGTCCCACAACACCTTGATCGAGGTGGTTTGGACCATTGCGCCAATTCTTATCTTGATCATCATCGCAATCCCGTCTTTCCGTCTGCTCTACAAGGAGCTGGAAATTCCGGAGTACGATATGACGGTCAAGGCAATCGGCTACCAGTGGTACTGGGGATACGAGTACACCGACGAGAACATGAATGGTCTCTACATGGACTCCATCATGATCCCTGAGGACGACCGTGCTGCGGTTGCCGAAGCGCGTGGTCAGACGCTGGATCAGGTGCCTCGCTTGCTCGCCGTGGACAATGAAATGGTTGTGCCTGTTGACACCACCGTTCGTGTTCAGGTGGCCTCGGAAGATGTGATCCATGCTTTTGCCATGCCGGCTTTCGGCGTGAAGATCGATGCGATGCCTGGTCGTCTTAACGAGACCTGGTTCCGGGCGCGCAACACCGGGATGTACTATGGTCAGTGTTCAGAGCTTTGCGGCTTGAACCATGCCTTCATGCCGATTGCGATCCGTGTTGTGACCGCCGAGCAGTTCGCTGCCTGGTCGGAAACCGCGCAGGAAGATCTGGAAGCGGCCAACAAGCAGCTTCTCGCCGCCATCCAGGCGGAAGAGAAAGTGGCTACTGGCACTATCGAAGAAATCACCGTCGCTAATAACTAAGCTGACGGATTACGGGCTGCAGACCGACGCCGGGGAAAATCTCCCGGTGCGGCTCTGCCAGGTTTAAAGAGGGAGCACTTCATGGCTGCCAGCGAAGCACATGCGGCACATGACCACCCGACAGGGTGGGTACGGTGGGTCTATTCGACCAACCACAAGGATATTGGTATCCTGTACCTCATCTTTGCAATCATAGCGGGAATTATCGGCGGGGCGCTCAGCGTCGGTATCCGTATGGAATTGCAAGAACCGGGGATGCAGATTTTCTCCAATCCGCATACGTTCAACGTGTTCACGACGGCCCATGGCCTGGTCATGATCTTCTTCATGGTCATGCCGGCGCTGATCGGCGGTTTTGCCAACTTCTTCGTGCCGATCATGATCGGTGCGCCGGACATGGCCTTCCCGCGGATGAACAACATCTCGTTCTGGCTGCTGCCGCCGGCATTTTTGCTGTTGCTGCTGTCGCTGTTCGTTGATGGACCGACCGGCTACTCCGGATCCGGTGGTGGCTGGACGATCTACCCGCCACTGTCGACATCGGGGCAGCCTGGCCCGTCGATGGATCTGGCGATCCTGGCCCTTCACGTGGCCGGCGCTTCCTCGATCCTCGGTGCGATCAACTTCATCACGACCATCTTCAACATGCGTGCCCCGGGCATGACCATGCATAAGATGCCGCTCTTCGCCTGGGCGGTTCTTATCACGGCATTCCTGCTTCTGCTGTCCCTGCCGGTTCTGGCAGGCGCCATCACCATGTTGCTGACGGATCGTAACTTCGGCACGTCGTTCTTCGACCCGGCCGGTGGTGGTGATCCGATCCTGTTCCAGCATCTGTTCTGGTTCTTCGGTCACCCGGAAGTGTATATCCTGATCCTCCCAGGCTTCGGCATCGTCAGCCACATCATCTCCACCTTCTCGCGCAAGCCGATCTTCGGTTATCTCGGAATGGCCTATGCCATGGTTGCCATCGGCGTGGTCGGCTTCATCGTGTGGGCTCACCACATGTATACGGTCGGCATGTCCACCGAGACCCAGGCCTACTTCGTGGCGGCCACAATGGTCATTGCGGTACCAACGGGCGTGAAGATCTTCTCGTGGATTGCGACCATGTGGGGCGGATCGATTACCTTCCGCACACCCATGGTGTGGGCCATCGGCTTCATCTTCCTGTTCACCGTTGGTGGTGTGACAGGTGTGCAGCTGGCCAACGCCGGTCTCGATCGCGCGCTTCACGACACCTACTACGTTGTGGCTCACTTCCACTACGTTCTGTCGCTGGGTGCGGTCTTCGCCATCTTCGCGGGCTGGTACTACTGGTTCCCGAAAATGTTCGGCTACATGTACAATGAGACGATCGGCAAGGCACACTTCTGGATCACCTTCATCGGTGTGAACCTGGTGTTCTTCCCGCAGCACTTCCTGGGCATGAACGGCATGCCGCGTCGCTATGCCGATTATCCGGATGCGTTTGAGGGCTGGAACTTTGTGTCCTCCATCGGCTCCTACATCTCGGCCTTTGCGGTGCTGGTGTTCCTCTTCGGTATCGTTGAGGCCTTCATGAAGAAGCGTGTTGCCGGCAACAACCCGTGGGGCGAGGGCGCAACGACCCTGGAGTGGACATTGACCTCTCCGCCGCCGTTCCACCAGTTCGAAACCCTGCCGCGCATCAAGTAAGCGACAAGGCTTCGCCCCGGTCCGGGAGAGGGCCGGGTGACAAGACAAGACCACCGCTCCGATTTTTCGGTGCGGTGGTTGCTCCAGGATCCCGCCGGGGAGGCAGGGTTGCGGAGCGGCCGGCTTCGCTGGTCAGACCGTCAAGACAACGCGTTAGTTACAAATCAAGGATGCGCCCATGTCGCTCGTCGAGCGCCAGGATACACTCACAGCAGACAGCCTCGTCTGGGACGGCGGGCACGGGTCGGTTGCCGACTATGTTGCCCTGCTGAAACCCCGGGTCATGTCGCTGGTGATCTTCACGGCTTTCGTTGGCATGATGCTGGCTCCAGGTGACATGCATCCGGTGCTTGGGCTTGTGTCCATCCTTTGCATCGCAATTGGTGCCGGTGCCTCTGGTGCCCTGAATATGTGGTATGACGCCGACATTGACGCCGTCATGACACGCACAGCCAAGCGTCCTATTCCGGCTGGCAAGATCACGCCGCAGGAAGCTTTCACATTCGGCATGACCCTGGCCGCTGGATCGGTGTTGATCCTTGGCCTGGTGGTCAACTGGTTTGCCGCCGCTTTCCTGGCCTTCACCATCTTCTTCTATGTGGTTATCTACACCATGTGGCTGAAGCGTTTGACTCCGCAGAACATCGTTATCGGTGGCGCGGCAGGCGCTTTCCCGCCCATGGTGGCGTGGTCGTGCGTGACCGGTGATGTCAACCTGGAAAGCGCGGTCCTGTTCATGATCATCTTCATGTGGACCCCTCCGCATTTCTGGGCGTTGGCGCTGTTCAAATGCGGTGACTACCGCGCTGCCGGCGTACCGATGCTGCCTGTGGTCGCTGGCGAGACGGCGACCCGTCACCAGATCCTGATCTATTCGATCCTGCTCGCGCCGATCGGCGTTGCACCTTATCTGCTCGGCTTTGCCGGCGTGTTCTACGGTGCAGCTTCTGCTACGCTCGGTGCAATCTTTCTGGTGCTGGCTGCCGACGTCTGGCGCAATCGTGAAGGTGATGCTGCCCGCAAGTCTGCGGTCAGGCTCTTCACCTTCTCCCTCTTCTACCTGTTCTTGGTTTTCGCGCTGTTGTTGGCCGAAAGCCTGATTTCTGGAATGTGATGCCCATGTCCGCCGACAAGACCTCCGCCGACAAGACCGCCGGGATTGAGCTGAGCGAGGACCAGAAGAAGCGTCGTCGCTCCAGGTCCATCGCCATTGCGGTGACCTTGGCGGGCCTGGTTGTGCTGTTCTATGTGGTGACCATCGTCAAGATGGGACCAGAGATCATGAACCGCGCCCTTTAAGGATTTTAGAGAAGCACGATGACCACTCCGACACCCAATGATGACATGGACCGGCTGAAGGCGTCGCAGCGGCGAAATCGCCGCGTCGGCTTTGTCTGCGCGAGCATCTTCGTGTCGATGGTGGGAGCGTCCTACGCAGCGGTGCCTCTCTACAACATGTTTTGTCGCGTGACCGGTTTCGGCGGAACGACCCAGGTCGCGACGCAAGAGGCCGATCATGTGATCGATCGCAAGATCATCGTTCGTTTCGATGGCAACGTGAATCATACGCTGAGCTGGAAGTTCGCGCCTGAGCACAGGCAGATGGAAATGAAGATGGGCGAAACCCGTCAGATGTCCTATGTGGCGACAAACACCGGATCCCGACGTACTGTCGGCACGTCTGTGTTCAACGTCACACCGCTGGAAGCGGGTGCTTACTTCAACAAGCTTGAGTGTTTCTGCTTTACCGAGCAGGCGCTGGAGGCGGGTGAAACCGTCGAAATGCCTGTGGTTTTCTTTGTTGATCCGGATATGAACAACGATCCGGATCTGAAACACGTACGGGAAATTACCCTTTCCTATACTTTCTTTCCGGTTGAAGAACCGGAACAACCTGTTGCGGCTCGGGGGGATGAACCGGCCGCTCAATCGAATCTCTGACCTGCCGTCCTTGAGACGACAGGATCATTTTGTCCCTGGGGAGCTTGCCGATGGCTGAGGCACATAGCAAAAATCACGACTACCACTTGGTTGATCCGAGCCCGTGGCCGTTCCTGGCGTCCATCGGCGCCTTTCTTATGGCAATCGGCGGTATCGCCTTCATGAAGCTCGGCAAAGGCGAAGAGTTTGTTCTCTTCGGTCTGAACCTTACCGGCTGGGGCATCTTTGCCATCGGTCTGGTGATTGTTCTCTATGTCATGTTCGGCTGGTGGCGCGATACCATCCGCGAAGCGCATCAGGGCCATCACACCCGCGTCGTGTCGCTGCATCTGCGTTATGGCATGCTGTTGTTCATCGCCTCTGAAGTGATGTTCTTCGTTGCCTGGTTCTGGGCCTACTTCGACGCAGCGCTTTATGCTGGTGAAGCCATCAATTACGTCCGTGCCGATGTGACTGGCGGTCATTGGCCGCCTGCGGGCATCGCAACGTTTGATCCTTGGCACCTGCCGTTGCTCAACACGCTGATCCTGCTGTGTTCCGGCACAACGGTGACATGGGCTCACCATGCGCTTCTGCATGATGACCGTGAAGGCCTGAAGTGGGGATTGGTGCTGTCGGTCATGCTTGGCGTGGTCTTCACCATCTGCCAGGTCTACGAGTATTCTCATGCTGCCTTTGGCTTTGCGGGCAACATCTATGGGGCGACCTTCTTCATGGCGACCGGGTTCCATGGCTTCCACGTTGTCGTGGGCACCATCTTCCTGGCGGTCTGCCTGTTCCGTGCCCTCGGTGGTGACTTCACCAAGGAAAAGCACTTCGGCTTCGAAGCAGCTGCCTGGTACTGGCACTTCGTTGACGTTGTCTGGCTGTTCCTATTCGTCGCCATCTATATCTGGGGCGCCGGGACGCCGGCTCACTGATTGACGACCTAACGTCTGAGACAAATGGACGCCCGGGCCGGGAAACGGCTCGGGCGTTTTGCATCAGGCTCTCTGCGGGGGTAGTTTGCCGTTTCCGAACATCTTCAAATCACAGGATAGACAATGACTGACAAGGCACACTTCCCCACGGTCAATCCTGTGAAGGCGGGTCTGTCCGGTTCGTGCCCACAGTGTGGCGAAGGCAAATTGTTCAAGGGTTTTCTCGGCCTGCGCGAGCGGTGCTCCAACTGCGGGTTGAACTATGACTTTGCCGACGCTGGTGATGGTCCTGCCGTTTTCGTCACGCTGCTGGTTGGCTTCATCGTCGTCGCGCTGGTGTTGTGGGTCGAGTTCACTTTTCAGCCGCCAATATGGCTACACCTGATCATTTGGCTGCCGCTGACCTGCATTCTGGCAGGTGGCAGTCTGCGCCCCCTGAAGGGCCTGATGATTGCGCAGCAATTCCGTCATTCCGCCCGTGAGGGCCGCCTGGATACGGACGATTGATCGCACCATTTGCAGCACCGTCCATCAAGAAGAACTGAAGTCAACATGTCTGACCTGATCCCGCAATCCGAGCTGCAAAGCCAGTCCCCTCTGCGCCGTCTGCTGGTGCCGGCGGCCGTGGCTGCCTTGGCACTCGGCGTCCTTCTCAATCTCGGCCTCTGGCAACTCGACCGGCTCGCCTGGAAAACAGCTCTGATTGCCAAGGTGGAAACGGATCTTGCCGCCGCGCCTGTGCCGGCCCCTGGCCCCGATGCCTGGCCGACCCTGGATCCATTCGAGATTGACTATCGCCACGTGTCGGTGACCGGTCACTTCCTCGCTGGGAATGCCTATTATTTTACATCACTCGGAGAAGACGCCAAGGGTCGGTTTCAAGGGCCGGGCTACATGGTCTATAGCCCGTTCCGCACCAGTGGTGGCTGGACGCTGATGATCAACCGAGGGTTCCTGCCACAGGAAATCTGGCGCATCGAGCGCGAGATGTTCGTCGAGGAGCCTAATCCGGAAACCCAGATCACGATCACCGGCTTGTTGCGTCTGTCGGAGCAGCCAAATTGGACGACGCCAGCTGCTGACACTGACAACATGGTCTGGTTTGCTCGCGACACCATCCACATGTCAAAGACGCTGAAGGTACCGAGCCAGAAACGTGCGCCGTTCAGCGTCGATCTGGACGGCGCATTCTCCGGCCTGAACGGCTTGCCCCAGGCAGGCGAAACCGTTGTTCGCTTCAAGAACGACCACCTCGGCTATGCCCTGACATGGTTCGGTCTGGCGGCAACTTTAGTTGGGGTTTTCTTCACCTACGCCCTGACGGTGTTCCGCCAAACCAGTCCCGACGACGACGCCTGACCTGACGTCTCCCCTGTCTTTTGGCAACCCGACGAGCGCGGCGACAGCTCCCGGCTCAAGTCCGGAACAGCGCCTTTTGCGTCTCCGTCACGCCATGACTTAATCATGGCATCCATGCCTTTCCTTCGCGTCCCGGTGCGGGCTGAGTATGTAGGGCTGTATCGGCATGGATCCTCGGATTAAGTCCGAGGATGAGGCAGGTGGGGAGGTGAGGTGAGGCGAGGTGAGGTGAGGTGAGGTGAGGAGAGGAGAGGTGAGGGAGGGACGTCACGCATCGCAAAAAACAAACAAAAAAGGCGCAGAAAAATCCGCGCCTTTGTCCTGTCTTTGCTCAAGCTTGAAGAACTCAGAGGGCTTCCAGGATGGAGGCCGCGCCGGTGGACTTCAGGTCGCCGGGTGCATCTTCGACGCTGAGGAAGGTGATTTCGCCGTCCTTGGCGATCAGCGCGAAACGCTGGGAGCGGGTGGCACCGAAGATCGGAGCGTCGAGACCAAGGCCAATAGCCTTGATGAAATCGGCGGAGGGATCAGAGAGGAACGTCAGGGCGTCGGCCTTGGTGGATTTCGACCATGCGTCCATGACGAAGAGATCGTTGGCTGCCAGCACCGCGATGGTGTCGACGCCCTTCGCCTTGATCGTGTCTGCATGCTCAACGAAGCCCGGCAGATGGTTCATGTGGCATGTCGGGGTGAAAGCACCTGGCACACCAAACAGAACAACGGTCTTGCCTTCGAAAAGCTCTTTGGTTGTCAGTTCGGCCGGGCCGTCTGCGGTCTTGATCTTGAAGGTTGCCTCGGGAAGCGTGTCGCCGACCTTGATGCTCATGATGTCTGTCTCCTGATTGTCCCGCGATATGCGGAGTGAGGACGTCTCCCTCAAAGCCAATAAGCGTTTCGGCGCGCCGCGTCGAGGGGGGGATGAAAACGATCTGTCCACGCCGCATAAGTGCCGGTCTGTGGCACTCACATTTGCTTTGGGCGGGGTGACGGACAAATCCAGTCATTTCAGGGGGGCAAGCTGGTCGGGTGACAGCGGGTGTTCGCTGACCCAGGCCTGTTCGCCGCGCTGGACCACAAGGCTCAGCTGGCTGCCGCCGTCCGCCTGGCGTTTCAGGCCTTTGGTCGAAAGCTGCCAGACCGTTTTGCCATTTTTACGGGAGATCAGCGTCGGCAGGCCGTTGTAGGAGCCTTCCGGACCGACCGCAAACAGCTCTGTCGCAGCGGTCTTGTCGGGACTGAGCGTGCTGTCGGCAACGATCTGCAGCCGATCTGTCTTGTCACTGGTCTGCGCCACGACGATGGACAGTTGCGGCGCGGCCGGAGAGGTCTTTTGGGGCACGCGCTGCAAATCACGCTCGATCAGCAGGTTGCTCACCCTGTCCGGGGTATCTTGCGCTGACAGGTCAAGCGTCAGCCCTGCGTCGCGCGGCACGCAGATTTCCTTGCAGACCCCGAAGAACAGGCTTGCCTGCAGCCGCAAGGGCGCTGTCGGGTCCTGCGCGGTGATGCGAAGCGGCAGCACGACCTCTCCGTGGTAGACGGCGGTGGTCGAATAGCCGTCATTGTAGCGTTCCGGTACCGGATAAAGCACCTCCACCGACTTCAGGTTGGTCGACCCGGAAAAGTCGATCTGCGGCGCAATGCCCGCCTCGCCGGGGGAGCGCCAATAGGTGTGCCAGCCCGGCTCCAGCGAGAACTCCAGCCCCGCCAGATAAGCCGCGCCAGGCTTGTCAGGGCTGTCAGCCTGAGCAGGGCCGCTGGAAATCAGCCGCACGCCGCCGCCCTGTCCGTCGTGCCAGTCACTGGAGGCCGCTCTGGCTGATCTGGCCGCTGGGGACAGGGCCAGCTCTGTCAGCAGGGCGCAGATGGCGATGGCCCGCACACATCGGGCGCGGCGGCTCAGCGGAGCAAGCGCTGAAGTTGGGTGCTGGAAGCTTTGAAAAGTCATCATGGCAATGAGTGCTAGCGCGAAACAGGCCTCGGGTCATCTGCTGTTCAGCTCGCGGCGGTCTCATATCTGCGTGATTTCGAGCAGGAACCGGTGTTGTTCCGTGCCTCTGGAGACGTGCATAGGCTCAAAACAACTCCCAGCCGTTAACAATCGGCGAAAGTCGCGCTAATCTGCCTGATGACGCGAAGGGCTGAGCGGCGAACCGTGGTAAACGCCCCAGTTTCAGCGCCTATCTGCTTGTTAGTTCGGGATACTTGTTGAATGACCGATTCGCTCGAAGGACAGTTTTTGATCGCCATGCCCAATATGGAGGATGGCCGGTTCGAGCATTCCGTAATTTACATTTGTTCCCACACGGAGCAGGGCGCCATGGGATTGGTCATCAACCAGGTGGCCCGTCACCTCAGCCTGGAAGGCTTGCTGATTCAGCTCAACATCCTGCAGGACGAGCAGGGTATTCATCTGCCCCACAGCCTGCGCGAGATGAACGTCCACAAGGGGGGGCCGGTGGAAGTGGAGCGTGGCTTTGTGCTGCATTCCGATGATTACGTGCTCGACCGTTCGACCCTGCCGATCCGCGACGGCATCTGCCTGACAGCGACCCTGGAGATCCTGAAGGCCATGGCCGACGGCACCGGACCGGAGCAGGCGATGCTGGCACTCGGCTACTCGGGCTGGGCACCGGGGCAACTGGAAAGCGAGATCCAGGCCAACGGCTGGCTGACAGGTGCTGCCAGTCGCGATCTGGTTTTCGACCCCGCCTTCGACAACAAGTGGCAGCGGGCCTTGCAGTCCATAGGCATTGATCCTGCAATGCTCTTCGGCGATGCCGGCCATGCGTGATGCAGGCTTGTGCGCCAGTGGCTTAGGGTAAAAAAACACGGTAAAATTCTGTCGTAGGCCACGGAACTGTGGTAATCCCGGCTAACCAGCAACGCCAGCGCTCGACTGGCGTCGAGAATAAACAGGAAACGCGAAAGCGGAGGCAGCGGTCAGTGAAGTATTATAGTACGCGTGGGGAGGCTCCGGTACTCGGTTTTTGCGATGTGCTTCTGCAGGGTCTTGCACGTGATGGCGGTCTCTATCTGCCAGAGACCTGGCCGCAGTTGTCTCCTGAAACCATCGCCTCCTTTGCTGGCAAGTCCTATGAGGACGTAGCCTTCGCAGTGATCCAGCCTTTCGTCGATGGCGAGATTGCCGATGATGATCTGATGGCGATGATCACGGACGCCTATTCGGGCTTCCGCCATCAGGCGGTGACACCGCTGGTGCAGATCGCACCGAACCAGTTCGTTCTGGAGCTCTTCCACGGTCCGACCCTGGCCTTCAAGGACGTGGCGATGCAGTTGCTCGGCCGTTTGATGGACCATGTACTGGAAAAGCGGAACATGCGCGCCACCATCGTTGGCGCCACATCCGGCGACACCGGCGGCGCAGCCATCGAGGCCTTCCGCGGTTCCACCCGCACGGATGTCTTCATTCTCTTCCCCGAAGGACGTGTCTCTCCGGTTCAGCGCCGGCAGATGACCACGCCGACGGAAGACAATGTTCACGCCCTCGCCC
This sequence comes from Roseibium limicola, assembly GCF_017313085.1. Lineage (GTDB taxonomy): Bacteria > Pseudomonadota > Alphaproteobacteria > Rhizobiales > Stappiaceae > Roseibium > Roseibium limicola. Next base: position 414,311 of record NZ_JAFLNF010000004.1, read on the forward strand.
TGAGCGGCAACTTTGATGATTGCCAGTCCATCGTGAAGGGCATGTTCAACAACTTTGCCTTCCGCGACCGGGTCGGCCTGTCCGGGGTCAACTCGATCAACTGGGCCCGCATTCTGGCGCAGATCGTCTATTACTTCGTCGCAGGTGCCGCCCTTGGCAGCCCGCAGCGCAAGGTCAGCTTCACCGTGCCGACCGGTAATTTCGGTGATATTTTTGCAGGCTTCGCCGCCAAGAAGATGGGCCTGCCGATCGACAAGCTGGTGGTTGCGACCAACATCAACGACATTCTGGCACGCACCATGGACACAGGACGCTATGAGATGCGCGGTGTCACCGCCACGACGGCGCCCTCTATGGACATCCAGATCTCATCCAATTTTGAGCGGCTTCTGTCGGAAGCCACGGGCCGCGATGCGGACGCGGTGCGCCGGATGATGAACCAGCTCGGCCAGTCGGGCAGCTTCACCATTGAGGAGCCGGCTCTCGGTGCCATCCGCTCCAGCTTTTCAGCTGGGCGCTGCACCGAGGAAGAAACAGCCTCGATCATCGAAGACACATTGAAGACCAGCAGCTATCTGCTTGATCCGCATACGGCTATTGCCGTTCATGTAGCCAAGGCTCATGATGACGGATCGACGCCGATGGTGGTGCTGGGAACAGCCCATCCGGCCAAATTCCCGGATGCAGTTGAAGCGGCTTGCGGCGAACGGCCGGAATTGCCGCCGGAATTGCAGCCGATGATGAGCGCCGATGAGCGTCAGACAATTCTCTCTGCTGAACAGTCGGCAGTTGAGAACCACATTGAGGACCACGCGAGAGCGGTCCGCAGCGGGGTGTAAATATGCAGGTTCGCACGACCAAGCTTTCAAACGGCATGACGGTTGTGACCGACCGAATGCCGTCCCTGAAGACGGCAGCGCTCGGGGTCTGGGTGCGGACCGGGTCGCGCACGGAAACACTTGATCAAAACGGCATCACGCATTTGCTGGAGCATATGGCCTTCAAGGGAACCTTGAGCCGGACGGCCCGCCAGATCGCCGAAGAGATCGAGGCCGTGGGAGGTGAGTTGAATGCCTCCACCAGCATCGAACACACCAACTTCTATGCCCGCGTTCTGGCGGAAGACGTGCCTCTGGCCGTCGACCTGCTGGCGGATATCCTGCAGAACTCCATTTGCGATCAGGAAGAGCTGGTTCGCGAAAAGCAGGTGATCCTGCAGGAGATCGGGGCCGCCCACGACAGCCCGGAAGACCGGGCCTTCGATCTGTTTCAGGAGGCCGCTTGGCCGGACCAGCCGCTGGGTCGTCCAATCCTCGGTACGCCGGAAACGGTGATCGGCTTTTCCGGCGATGCGCTGAAAAGCTACATGAGTGAACGCTACCGCGGTCCGGACATGGTGCTGGCAGCCGCAGGCGCTGTCGACCACGAAGCACTGGTCGCGATGGCGGAAGAGAAATTCGGCAAGATCAATCCGGAGCCGGCCTCCTCTGAAAGCACTGCAAACTACAAGGGGGGCGAGCAGCGTCTGACGAAGGATCTGATGGAGGCGCAGATCCTCATCGGCTTCGAGGGACGGCCCTACCGCTCCAAGGATTATTACGCCATTCAGATCCTGGCCTCTGTGCTCGGCGGCGGCATGTCGTCCCGGCTGTTTCAGGAAATCCGTGAAAAGCTCGGTCTGTGCTATGCCATCTACACCTTCCACTGGGCGTTTTCCGACACCGGCCTTTTTGGTCTGCATGCTGCGACCAGCGAGAATGAGATCGCAGCCCTGATGCCGGTTATCCTCAAGGAACTGCGCCAGGCGGGCGAGAGCATCACCGAGGAAGAAGTGGCTCGTTCACGCGCGCAGATCCGCGCCGGTTTGATGATGGCGCTGGAAAGCCCGGCGGCACGTGCCGGACAGCTGGCCCGCCAGATTCTGGTGCATGGCCGCATCCTCACGCTTGAGGAAGTCTCCGACAAGATCGAGGCGGTGACTGCTGAAGACATCCGTCGCGTCGCCAACGAGACCTTCCTTGGCAGCACGCCCACCCTGTGTGCCGTTGGGCCTGTGGCTTCGCTGATGAGTGCTGAGGAAATTGGAGCAGAGTTGGCGGAACCTGCTTCGCTTCAGGCCGCAAGCATGTAATTCGGGACCGGGGCAATGGTGTTTCTGCGCTCGTCACAGGCACTGGACAGAGAGCCCCGCATAGGGTCGAAAAGCCACTACCTGCGTCCGCCCGTCATGGGCGACTTTCCGATTTGGTGCAAACTGCGCGAGGAAAGTCGGGAGTTTCTGCGTCCGTGGGAGCCGATCTGGCCCGCAGACGATCTGACCCGCGCTGCCTTTCGCCGCCGTCTGCGTCGCTACGACCAGGAGTGGCGGGACGGGCGCACGCTGCCGCTCTTTGTCTTTTCAGCCCAGACCGACCAGTTGCTGGGGGGCGTCACCGTGTCGAACATCCGCCGGGGGGTCAGTCAGGCTGCGACCATCGGTTACTGGATGGGCGCCAGCCATGCGGGCCGTGGCCACATGAGTGCCGCCATGCGCCTTCTTCTGCCATATTGTTTCGACACATTGCGCCTTCACCGGGTTGAGGCAGCCTGCCTGCCCAGCAACGGCACATCCATTCACCTGCTGCGCAAGGCCGGCTTCCAAAAGGAAGGCTATGCGCGCAACTATCTGTTGATCAACGGGGCGTGGCAGGATCATATCTTGTTCGCTTGCCTGCAGGATGATCACCTGAAGACGATCTGGGAAAGCTCCCACTCTGTCGGGGGCAAGTTGAAAGACATCTTGTGACATGTGTACCAAACCGCTAGTTCTTCGCTCATGTCTCGACTGATCCCGCAGAGCCTTGAGCGCGCCATAGTCCGTTTTGTTGCCGGTGCTTTTCTGCTGCTGGCTGCGTTAACGTCAGCGCAAGCCGTTGAACCCATTCCGGTCCCGCTGGATGTGGAGGCTCTGGAGCTTACCAAAGCCATTGAAATGCATATCGAGGCCGGCACCCGGCTGCAGGTCTCCACCGCGCCCGGCGCGGATGGGATCGTGCGCCGCATCGAGGTGTCGTCGCGCAGTGGCCAAAACAGCAACTGGGCCGTCTTTGCTCTCGCCAACACCAGTGATGAGCAGATCGACCGGTTGTTGGTGGCCCCATTTTTCCAGCTGGTTGGCTCGCGCCTGTTCTGGCCCGATCTGGGGTCGTCGCGCATCGCCTTCCTGACGCCCAGCCAGGGCATCTCCCCTGTACGCGAGAAGAACCTCGAAGCCGACGTTTTCCGCATCACGCTTGACCCGGGCTCAGTCGTCACCTTTGTGGCGGAGCTGACCTCGCCGGAGCTGCCGCAGCTGCGTCTCTGGGAGCCGGATGTCTACAAGGAAACCCTGAATTCCTACACGCTTTATCGTGGGATCATTCTCGGAATTTCCGGGCTTCTGGCGCTGTTCCTGACCATATTGTTCGTGGTCAAGGGCACGGTGATGTTCCCGGCGACTGCAGCGCTTGCCTGGTCGGTTCTGGCTTATCTGTGCATCGACTTCGGCTTCTGGAGCCGAGTTTTCGATCTGGTGCAGGGCCAGGACCAGCTCTACCGCGCCAGCGCGGAAGTGATGCTGGCTGCCAGTCTGATCATCTTCCTTTACGCCTATCTCAATCTCAACCGCTGGAACATTCACTATTCTCACCTGGCGCTGACGACCCTCGTCCTGCTGCTCGGGCTTTTGGGTGTCGCGGTCTGGGATCCATCGGTCGCAGCCGGGATCGCACGGCTGTCTCTCGGCGTGATCGGTGTTCTTGGCTTTGCCACCATTCTGGTGCTCGCCTTCAAGGGCTATGACAGGGCGATCATGCTGATCCCCACGTGGTTCCTGTTGATCACCTGGCTGGTCGGCGCCGCCATGACTGTAACGGGTTATCTCGCCAACGACATCGTCCAACCGGCACTCGGTGGAGGGCTTGTGCTGATCGTTCTGCTGATCGGTTTCACGGTGATGCAGCATGCCTTTGCCGGAGGTGCCATCGCACAAGGGCTGATTTCGGACGTCGAGCGCCGCGCCCTGGCCATGACCGGCTCCGGCGATCTGATCTGGGACTGGGATGTCGATCGGGACCGCATCTACACCGGCCATGATGTTGAGGATCTGCTGGCCCTCAAGCACGGCACGCTGGACGGCCCGGCCCGCAACTGGCTGGAAGTGCTGCACCCGCAGGACCGGGACCGTTTTCGCGCCACCCTCGACGCGGTCATCGACCAGCGTCGTGGCAAGATCGCGCAGAACTTTCGCCTGCGCGCCGAAGATGGTCATTTCCGCTGGTTCCGCCTGCGCGCCCGGCCAATCGTCGGTTCTGATGGCGAAGTCATTCGCTGCGTCGGAACGCTTCTGGACATCACCGAGGAGCGCACTGCCGAGGAACGTCTGCTGCATGATGCGGTTCATGACAATCTGACCGGCTTGCCGAACCGTGAATTGTTCATGGACCGGCTGCGGGCGGCGATCTCGCGCACCAAGGCCGATAATTCGGGCAAGCCTACGGTTCTGGTCATCAACCTAGACCGCTTCAAGCAGGTCAATGACAGCATCGGCATTTCCGCTGGCGACAGCATTCTGCTCACCGTGGCGCGCCGTTTGAGTCGCCTGATCGGCCCGCAGGACGCCCTGTCGCGTCTGAACGGCGATCAGTTCGGTCTGGTGCTTCTGTCTGAAAGCGAGCCGGATCGGATCGTTGCCTTGGCCGATTCTCTGCGCAAGGGTGTCCGTGCTCCTATAACCTTCGGCGACCGAGAGATTTTCCTCACCTGTTCCGTCGGCATTTCCCTGTTCGAGGGCGAAAGCCAGAGCCAGGAAGACATGGTCACCAACGCCGAGATTGCTCTGAACCATGCCAAACGACTTGGCGGCGATCGTCAGGAGGTCTTCCGGCCAATCCTGCGCCCGCTGGGCAAGAACGTGGTCGAGCTGGAAAGCGAACTCCGCGACGCTATCAAGTCGAACTCCCTGGGCGTCTACTTCCAGCCGATCATTCGGCTGGAAGACCAGTCGATTGCCGGCTTCGAGGTACTGGCCCGCTGGACCCATCCGAAGCGCGGTCGCATTTCTCCGGCGGAGTTCATTCCCGTTGCCGAGCAATCCGGCCTGATCAACGAGCTGGGCACCTACATGCTGGAAAAGGGCGCGCAGCAACTCGCCCGCTGGCAGAGCGATTTCCCGTTCCCGCATCCCTTGTTTGTCAGCATCAACCTGTCCTCGCGCCAGCTTCTAAAGCATGATCTGATCAACGAAGTGAAAGCTGTGCTGTCACGCACCGCCGTGACGCCCGGCACGTTGAAACTGGAACTGACCGAGAGCATGGTCATGGCCAACCCGGAATATTCTGCCCGGGTTCTGGAGCGGCTGAAGGATCTCGGCGCGGGTCTGTCTCTCGATGACTTCGGCACCGGCCATTCCTCTCTGGCCTATCTGCAGCGCTTCCCGTTCGACACGATCAAGATCGATCAGTCCTTCGTCAAGCCGGACAGCCGGGCCATCCGCCCGGTCCTGCTGCGCTCCATCGTTGCCATGGGCCACGATCTCGGCATGTCGGTGGTGGCGGAAGGGGCCGAAAGCGAAGGCGATGCGCTGGAACTGCTGCAGCTTGGCTGTGAATACGCCCAGGGCTATCACTTCGGTCAGGCCATGGATTCTGACGAGGCCACCAAATACCTCCGCGCCGGCATCAAGAACCTCGAAGCCACCGGCTGAGTTATCCTCCGACCCATCCGTCTTGCCCCAACCCCTTCGCCACACTCCCACCTCTCCGTCATGCCATAGCTCGACCATGGCATCCATGCCGTTCCCCGTCGGCACGAGAAGCCTGAGCGCGTGGCGCTGTATCGGTATGGATCCTCGGGTCGAGCCTGAGGATGACGGCGGTGGGAGTGGTGAGGGGAGTGGATAAACGGCCAGGCAGTGGCATCACCCCTGCCATCGTCATCCCGGCCAAGCGCAGCGTTGAGCCGGGATCGGAGAGCCGAGAGACCCTCAAAGATCGCACACAACTAGCGACACCCCGGCTCACCGCTCCCGCATCTGCGCTCACGCTGCGTGCGGGATGACGACGGCGAAGCAGTAGCATCCATGCCATTTCCTTTCGGCATCAAAAAGCCTGTGCGTGTGGCTGTGAAACGGCATGGATCCTCGGGTCGAGCCCGAGGATGACGGCGGTGGGTGTGGTGAGGGGAGTGGATAAAAGGGCCAGGCAGTGGCTCGGAGGTGAGGTCCGGGACAGCGCAGACGGTTCCCACCCCTCCGCGTCATGCCATGACTTGATCATGGCATCCACGCCGTTGCGTCTCGCCTCAGGGAGCCTGCGCGTGTGGAGCGGCGTATCGGCATGGATCCCCAAACAGCAGTGGAACAAGTCCGATGACGGCGGTGGGGGGGAGAGGGAATGGATAAACGGCGGGGCTGGCGGGGAAGCGCGGTCCTGATGAACAATCAAAACGCTTATGGAACGACGATCGTGTAGCCGTGAGCGCCGGCTTCCAGGGCGACGGGTGTGGCGCCGTAGGGATCGCCGTCGATTTGCACGGCAGTTGGTGCCTTGGCGAGGATTTTCGCCTTCTCGAAAGCTGTCACAGTGACGCCGCGCGCCTTGTGGACGCGACCCAGCAGCAGGGCGATGCCGAAGCGCAGGGCGGAAATCGGATCGTCCTTCTGCAGCACCAGAACATGCAGGCCTGATGTGGTGACGGAGGCGTCCGGGCAGACGACGAAGGGCCCGCCATAGAAGCGGCCATTGGTGGCGACGATCAGCTTGCCGGTCAGCGACTTGCCATCGACCTCCACTGTCATTTCCGACGAGCGACGGGTCAGGCCGATCTTGATGGCGGTCAGTACATAGGCGAGCTTGCCGAATTTGCGCTTCAGCGCCAGCGGCAAGGCGTGCACCACATCAGCGTCCATGCCGGCCGACGCCATCAGGACGAACGGGTGGCCGTTGGCGAGACCGAAGTGCAGCGGCTTTGTGCGGTGCGCGAGGATCGAGCGGGCAATTGCCAGCGGGCGTTTCGGCAGGCCGAGTTCATGCGCCAGGACATTCGCCGTGCCGGCAGGAATGACGGCAAGGTCCGGCGGCGCAGCGTTGACCTGAAAGCCGGTCAGCGCTTCGTTGACCGATCCGTCGCCTCCGGCAATCACCAGCACATCGACGGCGAGACGCGGGTCAGAGGCAATCTGTTCGATCTCGCCGGCGTGGGTGGTCAGCCGGATTTCGACCTTGCATCCAGCCTGGGCAAGATAGTCCTCGATCAGCTCGATCCGGCGCGGGTCGTAGCCACCACTGGTCGGATTGGCGATGATCAGCACGTTTTTGATGTGGTCTGTCTGGCTGTTGGCGCGTGGATTGGCCCAGTCGTTCACGCGTCGGACTCCGCCACGTAACCGGGCTTGAACGGGGCCATGCCCTTGCGCGCCAACTCGTCTGCACGCTCGTTTTCCGGATGGCCGGCATGCCCCTTGACCCAATGCCAGGTGACATCATGCCGGTTGCGCGCAGCATCCAGCTCCTTCCACAGGTCGGCGTTCTTCACCGGCTTGTTGGCAGCAGTCTTCCAGTTCTTCTTTTTCCAGCCGAACATCCATTCCTTGATGCCGCTGCGCACATAGGTGCTGTCGGTGTAAAGGTCGACAGTGCACGAGCGTGTCAGGGCATTCAGGGATTCGATCGCAGCGGTCAGCTCCATGCGGTTATTGGTCGTGTCGGCCGCGCCGCCACAGAGATCCTTCTCGTGTTCGCCAAAGCGCATCACCGCCCCCCAGCCACCCGGACCGGGATTACCCGAACAGGCGCCGTCGGTGTAAATCGTTACCCGGTTGCTGTCGGTCATAGATCCAGCCCATATGCGGCGACGGTCTTGGCGTCTTCGTGAAACTGCAGCTTCTTCAGGTATTCCATCGGGTCTTTCGGCGTGACCAGGGCACCCGGCGGCACGTTCAGCCAATCGTACAGGCGGCTGAGCAGGAACCGCATGGAGGCGCCGCGGGCGAGCAGGGGCAGGGCCGTCGTCTCGGCGTCCGTCAAAGGCCGCACCTTCTGATAGGCATCAAGCAGAGCACGCGCCTTGGTGACATTGAACGAATGGTCGGCTTCAAAGCACCAGGCGTTGAGGCAGATCGCGATGTCATAGGCGAAGGAATCGGTGCAGGCGAAATAGAAGTCGATCAGACCGGAAAGCTCTTCGCCCAGAAAGAACACGTTGTCGGGAAAAAGGTCGGCATGAATGACGCCACTGGGCAGGTCTTTCGGCCAGTCGGCTTCAAGCTTCGACAGGGCGGTCTGGATGGTGGCCTGCAGGCCTGGCTTCACTTCATCTGCGCGTCCGGCGCATTGGTCAAGCAAGGGCCGCCAGCCAGACACCGAGAGCGCGTTCTGGCGTGTCATCGTGAAGTCGCTGCCAGCCACATGCAGAGCAGCGAGCCCTGCCCCCAGTCCGGCGCAATGCAGCGGCTTGGGGCGCTTCACCCACATGCCTTCCAGGAAGGTCACCATGGCTGCGGGCCGACCGGCCAGCTCGCCCAGCGTGGCGCCGGATTTCATAACGACAGGGGTGGGGCAGCTTAGCCCTGATGCTGCCAGATGCTGCATCAGGTTGAGGAAGAACGGCAAATCGTCCTTGTTCACCCGCTTTTCATACAGGGTCAGGATGAAGTTGGCTTTTTCGGTATGGACGAGGAAGTTGGAGTTCTCCACGCCCTCGGCAATGCCCTTGAAAGAGAGAAGACGGCCCACATCATAAAGCTCGATGAAGGCGGCCAGCTCTTCGTCCGCAACGTCGGTGTATACTGCCATTTATCCTACTCGGCCGCGTCGCGCAGCTCGCGCAATTCGCGGGGGAGGTTGAAGGCGATGGTTTCTTCCGCCGTGCGGACGATTTCCACCGTCACGTCATAGCGTTCGCCAAAGGCGGCGATGATTTCTTCCACCAATGTCTCCGGCGCAGAGGCACCGGCTGTGAGGCCGAGGGTGGAGATGCCCTCGAATGCGGCCCAGTCGATCTCGCTGGCCCGCTGGATCAGGTGCGAGACCCGGCATCCGGAGCGCTCTCCCACTTCGCGCAGACGCTGTGAGTTGGAGGAGTTCGGAGCGCCAACCACGATCATTGCATCGACGCGCGGCGCGACTTCCTTTACGGCTTCTTGCCGGTTGGTCGTGGCGTAGCAGATGTCTTCCTTGTGCGGAGCGACGATCTGCGGAAAGCGCTCCTGCAGGACGGCAACGATGCCGGCCGTATCGTCCACCGACAAGGTGGTCTGGGTGATGAAGGCAAGCGGCTGGTCAGTCTTCGGCTGGAAAGCCCGTGCGTCAGCTTCGGTTTCAATCAGACTGACGGTGCCTTCGGGCAGCTGGCCCATGGTGCCGATTACTTCAGGATGGCCGGCATGGCCGATCAGCACGATCTCGCGCTCGCGCCGGAAATGGATCTCGGCTTCCTTATGCACCTTTGAAACGAGCGGGCAGGTGGCATCCAGAAAGAACATGTTGCGCGCCTGGGCATCCGCTGGCACGGATTTCGGCACGCCGTGGGCGGAAAAGATCACCGGGCGGTCCGCATGATCTGCCGGGATCTCGCCCAGTTCCTCGACAAACACGGCGCCCTTGGCCTTCAGCCCGTCGACCACGTATTTGTTGTGAACGATCTCATGGCGCACGTAGACCGGCTGGCCGAATTTCTTCAGCGCCAGTTCGACGATCTGGATTGCCCGGTCGACACCGGCGCAAAATCCGCGCGGTGCGCAGAGGTGAACCGTCAGGGGCGGCTTGGAAGTCGTGGCGGAAATCATGCCTGTCCTTTTGCCTATGTCTCATGCGCAATAAGGGGATCTCCCCGGCCTGTGTCAAGGTTCAAACCGGGCAGGCTTTTAAAGCGTGGGGATTTGCAAAGCCCGCTTTGGTGGCGCTCATCATAACCTCCAGGCGTCTCCCGCACTCGCCAAGCGGTTTTGGACCTGCTATGACCCTTGCCGGATATGTGTAGGGAGTGATCGGCCGGTGATGGGTAAAGGCTTTGAAACACTGACACCTTTTCTGCGCAAAAGTGCGCTGCTGGGTGTTGCCGGATTGGCGTTGGCCCTTGGCGGCTGCCTGGGTGACAGGTCTGAGGTTCAAACCGGACCGCAGGCTGGGGCGCAAGCCGGGACCGATGGACGCAGCACGGTGACGAAGATCATCTCCGGTGGCCAGGCGCCGCTGGAAATCGATCCGGAAGCCCTGTCGTCCGACATTTACTGTCCCTCGATCCGCCTTCAGCCCGGCGCGCATCTGATCATGTCTTATGAACGGGGCAAGCAAGATGAGCCGAAGGGCCTGCGCTACCAGGCAACTGTCCAGGATTGGGCACGTGGCTGTACGCGTGAAGGCGTCGATCAGGCACGGATCAAGGTCGGCGTTTCCGGGTATGTCACCCCCGGCCCGGCCTGGCCGGGTGGCGAAGTGCTGCTTCCAGTTCGCATCGTGATCACCACCGGCGAGGAGGGCGTCAAGCCGCTGACGTCTGAGTTGATCAGTGTGCCGGTAACAATCGGTGCGGGTGCTCCGAGCGAGGCCTGGACCATGGTTGAGAGCAGTTTCGTCGTGCCACGCAATGCGGAAATGCAGATTCTTGTTGGATTCGACGAGAAGGCGACCGCCAAGCGCTAAAGCGCGGCCTCATTGATATTGACAAGGGGCCGGGGGCAGGGAAAAATCCTCCCGGTTCAGGTTCGGGTCGTTCCCGGGCCATCGGAGCGTCTGTCTCGCGGCACATTGTCTTGCGGCAAACGGTTCGAAAAACCCTAGCGGGAGAGGCCGGGTGAAAAACACCGGCGCCGAAGGAGCAACCGCCCCGGAAACTCTCAGGCAAAAGGACCGCTGGGACACAACGCTCTGGAAAGCAGTTTTTCGACCTGGTGCAAATGCACCGGGCTGAAACGGCTCACCGAAGGAGTAACCGGTCTGACGCGCCTTGATGGCGAACCTTCCGGGAAATCTCTCAGGTATCTCGGACAGAGGGGGCACGGACGGATGTCATCATGAGTGTCATGAGATGTCTGGGACCGTGTGACTCTAATGTTTGAGGATCCTGGATGGCCGACGCAACAGTTGCAGGCGACCTGAAGAAAACCCCTTTGTATGATCTCCACGTGGAGCTGGGGGCCCGTATGGTGCCTTTCGCGGGTTATGACATGCCCGTGCAATACCCCTCCGGGATCATGACCGAACACAAGGCCACTCGCGACAGCGCCGGCCTGTTCGATGTGTCCCACATGGGTCAGGCCCTGCTGATCGGCCCCGATCACGCAACCACCGCCAAGGCGCTGGAAGCCCTGACCCCCTCCAATTTTGTCGAGCTTGGATTTGGGCGTCAGCGCTACACCGTGCTGCTGAACGACGAAGGCGGCATCATCGACGATTTGATGGTGTCTCGCCCGCTCGATCCGGCGCAGGATGGCACGCTGATGCTGGTGGTCAATGCCGCCTGCAAGGACGGCGACTACGCCCATATCGCCGCCAACCTGCCCGATAACGTCACGCTTCAGATCATCGAAGACCGCGCACTGATCGCCGTGCAGGGGCCGCTGGCTGTGGAGGCCGTCGCTGCCCATGCACCGGCTGCGGCCGAGCTTGGCTTCATGTCTGCCGCACCGATGGAATTCGACGGCATTGCCGTTCACATGGCCCGCGCCGGATACACCGGTGAGGATGGTGTGGAAATGTCCGTGCCGGCCGGCGCCGCAGAGGCCATTGCCCGCGCGCTGCTGGCAGATGACCGGGTGTCGCCGATTGGCCTTGGCGCTCGCGACAGTCTGCGTCTGGAAGCTGGCCTGTGCCTCTACGGTCACGACATCGACCAGAGCACCTCTCCGGTGGAAGGCAACATCACATTCTGCATGCAGAAACGACGCCGCGAGGAAGGTGGCTTCCCCGGTGCCGAGCGCATCCAGAGCGAGCTGAAAGACGGTCCGGGCCGCATTCGCATCGGCCTGAAGCTGGAAGGCCGTGCGCCTGCCCGGGAAGGCGCTGAAATTCGCCTTCCCGAGGGTGGCCCTGTCGGCACACTGACCTCCGGTGGCTTTGCCCCGACCCTCGGTGCACCGATCGCCATGGGTTATGTGGCAACCGAGCATTCCAAGCCAGGCACCAAACTTGAACTGATCGTACGCGGCAAGGCACTGCCGGCGGAAGTCATTGAGATGCCCTTCGTGCCAAACCGCTACTACCGCAAACCAAAAACTTGATGATTTCCAGAGACCAGGGACGCACCCAATGACCACCTATTACACCAAAGACCACGAGTGGATTGCCGTTGAAGGCGACACCGCCACTGTTGGCGTCACCGACTATGCCCAGAGCCAGCTTGGCGATGTGGTCTTCGTCGAGTTGCCGGAAGTCGGTAAGACACTGGCCCAGGGCGACGAAGCTGCCGTGGTGGAATCCGTCAAGGCGGCTTCTGAAGTCTACGCACCGATCGACGGTGATGTGGCTGAAGCCAACGATGCGCTGGCCGATGAGCCGGCCAAGGTCAACGAAGATCCGGAAGGTACTGCCTGGTTCATCAAGCTGACCATCACCAACAAGGATCAGCTGTCCGACCTGATGGACGAAGCGGCCTACAAGTCCTACGTCGCAGGCCTCTGATCTGATGGCCGATCACCTTTATACCGCTGAAGTCAGCTGGAAGCTGGAGGGTGAGCTCGACAAGGGCCGCTATTCCCGTGCTCACGTCTGGCGCTTTGACGGCGGTATCGAGGTGCCGGCCTCCGCATCGCCGTCTGTCGTGCCGCTGCCGCATTCGCTGGAAGCGGCGGTCGATCCGGAAGAAGCCTTCATCGCTGCGATTGCCTCCTGCCACATGTTGACCTTCCTCGATATTGCCCGGCGCAAGGGCGTCCGGGTTGTGACGTATCAGGATGCAGCCGAAGCGCTGATGCAAGTGATCGACGTTGACAGCCATCCCAAGCGGATGGGGATTACCCGAGTGACCCTTAATCCGGTTCTGACTGTCGAAGGATCCGACGCTCCCGATGCGGCTCTGTTGAGCCAGTTGCATCATCAGGCCCATGACCTGTGTTTCATCGCCAACTCGGTGAAATGCGACATCATCGTCGCCGAGCATCCGGTGAAACTGGTAGGCTGAAGGCACTGCCTCACGCCCGTCATCCCGGACGCTGTGCAAGCGGAGCTCCGGGGCCGGCGAGGTGGAAGAGTATCGTTGCCTCGGCTCACCGATCCCGGGTCAAGCCCGGGATGACGCGGGAGGGGAGGAGGACGAAGGATGGGTAGGAGCGGGGGCGAGCCCCTCGCTTTGGTCATCCTCGGCCTTTGCCTCCGTCATCCTCGGCCTCGTGCCGAGGATCCAGCCTTCCGGGGCGGGGCAGAAGCTTGACACTGGATGCTCGGGACATGCCCGAGCATGACGCGACGAGGGGCACTGCCTCACGCCCGTCATCCCCGACGCCGCGCAAGCGAAGATCCGGGACCGGTGGGCCGGCAGACTTTGATTGGGCCTTGAGCCCCTCGATCCCGGGACTGGAGACGGTTATCCGGGACGACACAATGAGAGGCTGGGTTTTCCAGCCGCATGAAAGAACGAAATACCAACCGGGAGCCGCATGATGCGCTACCTGCCTTTGAGCAACCAAGATCGGGCCGACATGCTGACCCGGATCGGCGTCGACAGCATCGACGATCTCTTCGCCGATATTCCGCAAAAAGCCCGGCTGAACGGCCTGATGGATCTGCCGCGCCGCGCCAGCGAAATGCAGGTGGAACGTCAGCTCTCCGCCATGGCCAGCAAGAACGTTTCGGCCTCCTCCGTGCCGTTCTTTGTTGGCGCCGGCGCCTACAAGCACCACGTGCCGTCGACAGTCGACCACCTGATCCAGCGCTCGGAGTTCCTGACGTCCTACACGCCGTATCAACCGGAAATCACCCAGGGCACCCTGCAGTACCTGTTTGAATTCCAGACCCAGGTCGCCCGCCTGACGGCAATGGATGTCGCCAACGCCTCCATGTACGATGGCTCCACCGGCACAGCCGAAGCCGTGCTGATGGCGCATCGTGTCACCAAGAAGAAGAAGGCCGTCCTCTCCGGTGGTCTGCATCCGCAGTACCGGGAAGTCGTCGAAGGCCTGTCCGAGCTGTCGTCCCACGATGTGGTGTCGATGCCGGCCGACCCGATGGGCACGGAAGACATTCTCGCCCAGATCGACGATGAGACCTCCTGCGTCGTGGTTCAGTCGCCGTCCTTTTACGGTCAGCTGATCGATCTGAAGCCGATTGCTGAAAAGGCCCATGCCCACAAGGCGTTGCTGATCGCCGTCTTCACCGAGGTGGTTTCCCTCGGCCTGATGGAACCGGCAGGCACCCAGGGCGCCGACATCGTTGTTGGCGAAGGCCAGTCGATCGGCAACGGCCTGAACTTCGGCGGTCCTTATGTCGGCCTCTTCGCCACCCGTCAGAAGTACGTCCGCCAGATGCCGGGCCGCCTGTGTGGCGAAACCACCGACGCCGACGGCAAGCGCGGCTTCGTGCTGACCCTGTCGACCCGCGAGCAGCATATCCGCCGCGACAAGGCGACCTCGAACATCTGCACCAACTCCGGCCTCTGCTCGCTGGCCTTCACCATTCACCTGTCGTTGCTTGGCTCCAAGGGCCTGAAGCAGATGGCCACCATCTGCCACGCCAATGCGGTGAACTTGAAGAAGGGCCTCAGCGGTGTTGCTGGCGTCGAGGTACTGAACAACGCCTACTTCAACGAGTTCACAGTCAAGCTGCCGAAATCCGCCGACGCGGTTGTCGAGGCGCTGGCGGCCAGGGGCATCCTCGCCGGTGTTCCGGTCTCGCGCCTGATCCCGGGCCAGGCCGATCTTGAAAACCTGCTGGTCGTTGCCTGCACGGAAGTCAACACCCAGGAAGACCGCGACGCCTTTGTCGCAGCGTTGAAGGAGGTGCTGGCATGAGCATGAATTCGCAAGGACGCCCCAGCGCGCCGAATGAAAACGCCGTGAGCTACACCCCCAAAACCTTCACCGGCAACCGTGCGCTCGACATGGAAGAGCCGCTGATCTTCGAATTCGGTCATTTTGACACCACCGGCGTCGACTTCGACATGCCGGAGGCTTTCGAGACTGAACTCGGCGGCTTCGAGCGCGAGGACGCGCTGGAACTGCCGGGTCTGGCCGAGCCGGAAGCCATGCGCCATTATGTGCGTCTGTCGCGCAACAACTATGCCATCGACAGCGGGCTTTATCCGCTCGGCTCCTGCACCATGAAGCATAACCCGCGCCTCAATGAAAAGATGGCGCGTCTGCCGGGATTTGGCGACATTCACCCGCTGCAGCCGCTCTCCACGGTGCCCGGTGCCATCGAGCTGATCGACCAGCTGGCCCATTGGTTGATGACCATGACCGGCACATCCGCCGTCGCCATGAGCCCAAAGGCCGGTGCTCACGGCGAGCTCTGCGGCATGATGGCGATCAAGGCAGCGCATACGGCGGCCGGTCGTGATCCGAAGATCGTGCTGGTGCCTGAAAGTGCCCATGGCACCAACCCGGCAACCGCCGCGCTTCTCGGCTACAAGGTCGTCAATATCGATGCCCGTGACGATGACGGCACGGTCGATCTCGATGCTCTCAAGCGGACGATTGCCGAGCACGAAGGCAATGTCGCGGCGATTATGCTGACCAACCCGAACACCTGCGGGCTGTTCGAGCGTGACATCGTCGAAATCGCAGCGGCAATCCACAAGGCCGACGCCTATTTCTACTGCGATGGCGCAAACTTCAACGCCATCGTCGGCAAGGCGCGTCCGGGGGATCTTGGCGTTGATGCCATGCACATCAACCTGCACAAGACCTTCTCCACGCCCCATGGCGGTGGTGGTCCGGGCTCAGGTCCGGTGATCCTGTCAGATCGTCTGGCACCCTTTGCCCCGCTGCCCTTCATCCGCAAGGATGGGGAAAATGGTCCGGTTCTGGTGGAAGCGGAAGCCCAGCTGACCGACGGCGAAAAGCCCTTCGGCCGGATGACCGCCTTCCACGGCCAGATGGGCATGTATGTCCGTGCGCTGTCCTACATGATGAGCCATGGCTCGGATGGTCTGAAGCAAGCCTCCGAGGATGCCGTGCTCAACGCCAACTACGTCCGCGTCGGCCTGCAGGACCTGATGAGCCTGCCGTTCGGCGAGCGCCCGTGCATGCACGAAGTGCTCTTCGACGACAGCTTCCTCAAGGACACCGGCGTCACCACCCTCGACTTCGCCAAGGCGATGATCGACGAGGGCTATCACCCGATGACCATGTACTTCCCGCTGGTGGTGCATGGCGCAATGCTGATAGAGCCGACGGAATCCGAAAGCCGGGCGTCGCTGGATCTCTTTGTCGCGACCCTGCGTGATCTGGTGATGAGCGCCAAGGACGGACAAACCGACCGTTTCTCCGGCGCGCCGTATTTCTCACCCCGCCGCCGGCTGGATGAGACAAAGGCCGCCCGCAAGCCGATCCTCACCTGGGAAAAGCCTGCCCCGGCCCAAGCCGCCGAGTAAGTTCAATCGCGGTGTACCATCAAGAAAAGCCCGGCTCTCTCTCGTCGGGCTTTTTGCATTTTCGCGGTTATTTCTTGTCGGCACTTGTCTCGTCCCCAACCTCTGCGTCATGCCATGGCTCGACCATGGCATCCACGCCGTTGCCTCTCTTCCTCGGGAGACCTGAGCATGCCGCTGAGTAGCGGCATGGATCCTCGGGTCAAGCCCGAGGATGACGGCGGTGGGGAGGGGAGAAATGTGCCAATCTCTCAACCCCACCTCTCAACCCACCTCTCCATCACGCCTCACGTCTCGGGCCAACCCACCCCCTCCGTCATGCCATGGCTCGACCATGGCATCCACGCCGTTGCGCCTCCTCTCGGGGATACCTGAGTATGCCGGGATCTAACGGCATGGATCCTCGGGTCAAGCCCGAGGATGACGGCGGTGGGGAGGGGAGTGAGAAGAGGCAGGAGGCATGGGGAAAATTGGAAATCCACGTGTCGGGAGATTTATCCAATTGAAAAGGCGAAGAAATTCGCCGTTCGAATAAACTTATCCCCGTCACGGAAAACAGCGGTATTCTGGTGCAGTTCCCGCTCAACAACGGGTGCCGGGGGACCGTCCTCTGGCACGGGCGGGACGGGTTGGATCGGGAGAGCCGGAGTAACGAACCGCTTTCCGGATCAAGGCTCCTGCCCAGACGGTTGAAGCAGTCCGACCGCGCATGCATTCCCTGTTCCGACTGCCGGTGCTGGTCTCCCAGGGGAGACACCACAGAGCCGGAACCGCAGTGCGTCACGCGGGAGCTCAAAAAATTCTCGGGCGGGACGAGCTGTCTTTGCCGAAGAAACAAGTTTCAACACTGAAGCGCTGGCAAGGCCTGGCGCGTCCCGCCACTCCGTGCCCTTTTGGGCCGGTAGGCAACCGAGGACAAACCACATTCTGATCAACGCTGCAGGCCCGCCTCGCAGCGCTGTTTGTGCTGAATGGATTGGAAGATCGGATCGGCCGCCGGTTCGATTGGCTCAATTGCTGCTTGACAGCAGGATCGTCTTGTCGCAACACTCCTGCCCATGACCAAGATGACCGCGACATTCGTGTATTTTTATTATGTGACCTCCATACCGGCGGCTACGTAGGATCTTGCTCACTTAAGAAACCTCCAAAAGCCGCCGCGTCAGGCGGCTTTTTGGTTTCAAAGGCATCCTGACAGGACAGGCCCCAAAAGCCCGAATGAAACAGGAATGCCGAAAATGACCAAGCACATCGTGGAAGCCGGAAAGCCGGCGACGAAACTCAAGTCCGAAGCCCTGCAGGTTCTGCTGGAGCGCGGATTGGTGCACCAATGTACCGATCTGGAAGCCCTCGATGCCCGGCTTGCAGATGGTCAGGTGACGGCCTACGCCGGGTTTGATGCGACGGCGTCCAGTCTGCATGTCGGCCATTTGATGCCGTTGATGACCATGCGCTGGCTGCAGAAACTCGGTCATAAGCCGATCCTGCTGCTTGGCGGCGGCACCTCTCAGGTTGGCGATCCGAGCTTCCGCAATGAAGCCCGCCCGCTGCTCGGTGACGAGCAGATTGCCGCCAACATCACCGGCATTCGCCATTCGGTCGAACGGCTGATCGATTTTCGTGGAGAGGACGGGGCGCGTATCGTCAACAACGCCGAGTGGTTGACCGAATTCCGCTTCCTCGAATTCCTGCGTGAGTTCGGCAGTCAGTTCACGGTCAACCGCATGATGACCTTCGACAGCGTCAAGTCGCGGCTGGAGGCACAGATGCCGCTGACCGTGCTGGAATTCTGCTACATGATGCTTCAGGCGGTGGATTTTCTCGAGCTGTCCCGACGTCATGACTGCGCCTTGCAGGTCGGTGGATCCGACCAGTGGGGCAACATCATCAACGGCGTCGAGCTGGGGCGCAAAGGCGATGGCAAGCAGCTCTTCGGCTTGACCGTTCCGCTGATCACCACCGCTTCCGGCACCAAGATGGGCAAGACGGCTGCCGGCGCTGTCTGGCTTCACCCTGAGCATCTTTCGCCCTTCGGCTTCTGGCAGTTCTGGCGCAATACTGCTGATGCGGATGTGCCGCGTTTCTTGCGTCTTTTCACCGAGCTGCCGATGAGCGAAGTCTTGCGCTTGTCTTCACTTGAAGGGGCAGAACTGAACGAGGCGAAGAAAATCCTGGCGACCCAGGTGACGGCCATTGTTCACGGAGCGGAAGAGGCCCGCCATGCCCGCGAGCAGGGCGACAAGCTGTTTGCCGGTGAGGGCGATCTGGCCGAGCCGACCCATCATATGGACCTGAGCCATCTGGCCGATGGTTTGGGCCTGCTGCAGTTGCTGGTTCACGTCGGCTTTGCCCAGACCACAAGCGAGGCCTGGCGCCTGGTCGAGGCCGGTGGCGTGCGGCTGAATTCTCAGGTGATCGAAGACCCGCGGCGCAAGATCTCGGTTGGCGATCTGAAGGTGGACGATCAACTTTCCCTGGCCGTGGGAAAACGCCGCAAGGCGCTTCTGGCTTTCCGGTAAAGCGCAACAGACAGCCGCCGGGCCAAAGCCGTGTGAGAGCTGCTCCCCGCCAGACCTCACACGGCTTTGGCCGTTGGTTTTCTCCATTGGCCCTCATTGGAACGGTCAACTCAGACGAAGCTCATGATCATGGCGCGAACCAGGGCGGACTGATCCTCCGGTGTTGGGAACATCTTCACCGGGAAATACTGCACATTGGACATGATCGGCACGGTGATCGACCGGCCGCGCGGAGCGAGATCCACCGCGATGGACTGCGGCGACTGACCCAGCTGCATCAGTTGCACCAACATGCCGGGGAAGTTCTGATCGTAGAACTCTGCGACGGTTGGTGCAGTCAGCAGCACATGACCGGTGTGAAAGTTGGTGGAATTTCCACTGCTTGCGTCGACCACCGACATCGGATGGTATTCGTTCAGGGTGATTTGCTGGTCACCGCCGACAAAGCACCCGGCGAGGCTTCCATCGGTGACATAGGCAACGGCCTTGTCCAGGTGGGGTTGCTGAGCTGCAGCGGCATTGTGCTGCTGCACCTGGGCGGTCGTCAGCGTCGCGCCCTGGGTCAGAGCGGTGATGGCGTTGGCAATGTTGGCCGCAGAATTCCCCAGGTCGCGGAAAACGATATTGCCGTTGTTCTGCTGGTTCCAGGTAAAGGTCCGGGTGCTGTCCCAGTCGCCGGTGTAGATGCCGACTGTTCGCGTCTGATGGCGCAATAAAGCAAAGCCGTCCTTGTGCAGCGGCCGCAGGCGCGCGAACTCACCGGTAGCATTCATGTAGTAGGTGCTGGGCACACGATCCGGATTGAAGCCGTCGCGCTGAGCATTGAGCGTGGCGCTGCCGAATAGGCGGTTGGCGGGGGAGATGGTGGCAATCGGGGTGGCGGTCGGCATTTCAAGATCCTCGTCTGGTCGGGGTTTGCCGAGGTCGGGGGAAGAGGGGGAGTTTCTCCCCCCGCCATGCACGATCAGCCGGGCCACGAGGGCGATTTCCAGCAGAGACAGGGCCATGGTGTTTTCCCTTCAGGGATCCTTCGGCGGGTTTCGGGAGTTTGCACAAGAGGACGCCCGGATCGCCAAAACGTGATCCGCCCCATTTCCGATCTTGAAGGTCTGTTGCCAGACAGGTGCTTTCAGGAAACAGTGACCATCGCGCTTTCATCCGCGCCATCATTTCCAGTCAACCCACAGGTACCCCACCGCAATGAGAAGCTTTTTCCGCTCTTTTCCCCTCTCCCGTTTCGGCAAGGGCTTGGCGGTCTTCATCGGCTGCACCACCCCCGCCCTGTGGTCGGGAGCCGTTTACGCCGACAGCTTTCAGGCCAGGGCTTTGCCAGGTGAAGTCGCAGCGGTGGAAGAAAGCTTGCAGGCTCGCGTCGGCGTTTCGGTCGTTGATGCCAAGGGCAGCAAACTCTGGCAGCACAATGCCGATCAGCGGTTTCCTTTCAACAGCACTTTCAAGGCCTTTGCCTGCGCGGCCCTGCTGTACAAGGCAGATCACAAGCTGGTGGATCTGCGCAGTGCGGTGAAGATCGAGGACGCGGATATTGTCCCCCATTCGCCTATCACCAAAAACCGGGTCGGCGGGCTCGGCATCACCCTGGACGGGCTGTGCAATGCGGCCATGACGGTCAGTGACAACACGGCGGCAAACATCATATTGGATGCGGTTGGCGGGCCTGAAGGCTTTACCGCTTTCATGCGGGACATCGGCGCGCAAAAGTCCCGGCTGGACCGAACCGAACCGGAGTTGAATGAAGCCCGTCCGGGAGATGAGCGTGACACAACCACGCCGTTGGAGTCCTCATCCACCCTGGCGCGTCTGGTGTTCGGCAATGTGCTGGAACCGGCAACCACGGCCAAGATGACGGCCTGGCTGGTCGGCAACCAGGTGGCCGGCGATCTGGTGCGCGCTGGGGTTCCCAAGGGCTGGAAGGTTGGTGACCGGACCGGCGCTGGTGGATATGGATCCCGCTCGATCATTGCCGTGGTCTGGCCGCAAGACCATGTCCCAGTGGTCATCGCGATTTATCTGACCGAGACCAAGGCCTCTTTCAAGCAACGCAACAAGGCGATTGCGCAAATCGCTGAAGCCTTGGCGAAAGACCTGCGCAACTGACGGTCCATATCACGGCTTGGTTCAGGCGTGAGACGCCGCAAGCCGGGCCTTTGCCTTTGCCCATTGGCGCAAGGTCAGGGCAAAAATCAGCCCGGAAAGCGCCATCCCGGCACCGGCCAGTGCAACAGCCGGATAGCCGAGGCCGGCATCGATGACGCCCCCGCCGAGAGCCGCCCCGATGGCGTTGCCCAGATTGAAAGCACCCTGGTTCATGGCCGAGGCCAGGTTCGGGGCATCGGCGGCCTCTGTCACGACCTTCACCTGCAGGGGAGGAACCAGAGCGAAGGTGGCCATTCCCCAGAAGAAGATGATCGGCACAACGGCCCAGGCAATGTCCATGGTGAAGGAAAACAGGACCAGAAGCACCGCGACGCTGAGAAGCGAACCGATCAACGTGCCGTCCATGGAAATGTCGGACAGTCGACCACTCACCAGATTGCCGATGGCAAGTCCGGTGCCATAGACGACCAGCATGGCAGTGACGAAGCCAGCTGACGCCCCGGTTTCTTCCTTCAGGATCGGTGCGATATAGGTGAAGACGACAAACATCGCGCTCGAGGAGACCACGGTCAGCAGCAGCACGGAAAGCACATTGCCTCGTACCAGCACCTTCAGCTCCGCCATCATGTCGGCTTTCACTTCCGACTTCATCGGCGGCAGCGAGAAGCGCAGGGAGACCATCGCGATCAGGCCAATGACAGCAGTACCGAAAAATGCCGGCCGCCAGCCGATGGTCTCACCAACCAGAGTGGCCAGCGGCACGCCGCCGATGGTGGCAATCGTCAGGCCGGTGAACATGGCTGAGACCGCGCTGGCGCGCTTGTGCGGTGGAACGATGGAGGCAGCAACAACTGCGCCGACACCGAAGAACGCCCCATGGTTGAAGGAGGTGACGACACGGCTGATAAGCAAGGTCATGTAGCTGTCGGCAAATGCCGACATCAGGTTGCCGATGGTGAAAAGCGCCAGGCAGAGAAGCAGAAGGCTGCGCCGTCCCATCCGGGCAAAGCCCAGTGTCATCAGCGGCGCCCCGATCAACACGCCGATGGCATAGGCACTGACCAGCATGCCGGCGCGCGGGATAGAGACCCCGAGATCGTCGGCAATCACCGGTAACATCCCCATCGGGGAAAACTCGGTGACGCCAATACCGAAGGCGCCGATCGCAAGCGCGATCAGGGGAGGGTTTATCTTCATGAGGGGGCGTCCGTGGTGTCACGTCTAGAAAATTCTGTGCGCCAGGCGATGCCTTGACCGGTCCTGTTCGCAAGTGCCCAGCTTTGCACTGGAACGAAAAATGATGCAATGCCGCAAACCGTGGTTTCAGACTACAACTGTCTCGCGGCGGGCGCACATGGTCGACGGCAAAGGCCGTCGGCGTGAGGCTGGCATCCGGGGAGCAGACCTTGGAAATTCCTAGAAAGAGAGAATGGCCTGTCCCAGCGATTCTAGGTTTTCTTCCGACTGAGTGATCTTCAGATCGTCAAATTCGTAGCTGCCCTTCCCGAAGGCCCCGATTCCGACGCCGTTGAGGGCATGCCGTCGTTCGATATTCGGGACGCGCAGCACCTCCTCGCCATTGACGCTGAAGATATGGGTGTCTTCGGTTCGCACGTAGGAAATCCGGTTGTCGGCGCCCATCTTGATGGCTGGATGTCGGGCGCGCGTGGCCGGTTGTAAATTACGGCCCATCTTGCGCAGAAGATGGTAGTTGCCGTTTCCGTCCACGACGAAGAGCCAATAGTGGCCCGACATTCCAGAGCCGATCAGCACGCCCGCGCCGCCCCGGCCCCTGGTTTGAGCCTTAACGGTGACGGAGATATCGGCTCCGTTCACGGCAAAGAGGCGTATGCCATCGTCATAAGCGATCCAGGGAATATCAAGGAAATGCGTGCTGTTCGGATGCTGGGTGTTCTTCCAGACCATCCGGTGGCCATCGGTCGAGAAGGACCAGTATTTTTTGGCGTGACGGTCCCGCCATGTCGGATCGGTCGGCTTTTCGACAAACCGTCCGCCAATGACTTCATCGATGGTCTTGTTGTCGAATGTCTCCAGATAGACATGCTGCGTATCAGGCAGCATTCCGCGAACGGTGAGGACAAGGCAGAGCAGCGCTACAGCCGCAAAAGTGTAGATTTTCGTTGTAGAGTTCCAGCCTGACATCAAGTCCGTCCACTAGGGTGCAATGACCTTCTTCCTACACCAGTAGGTGTACTTGACGTAGCGACTTTTGACAGTGGGGTTAACGCGGTAGAAATGCCCGGCAGCGTTGGCGGAATCCTGTGCATCTGGGGTTTGGAGGCATGTTGAAAACAGAAAAAAGCCCGGCTCTTCGAAAAGAACCGGGCTAAGTCAGTCTAATCCCGCGGGGATCGCGAGGTGTTTACCCGTTGCTCTGCTTATACGCGCAGACGGGATCTGATCTCGGTTCGCAAGTCGTCAATCGGTGACAGTTTGCGGCCATTCTTGATGTGCCAGTAGGTCCAGCCATTGCACGATGTCTGCCCCTGCACCATGGCACCAACCTTGTGGATGGAGCCGGTGAAGCCGCCGGATTTCAGAGAGCCATCCGCCCGAACCACGGCCAGATGCTTGCCATTGGCAGATGACAACTCGGCGCCCGGTTCGATCATCCCGCTTTCGAGCAGATTGCCGAAAGGGATACGCGGCTCGGCGCGTTTGCCCTTCTGCATTTCCAGACTGGCGCCCTCTGCGGTGTCGATCGCAGCGATGCGAGCCGTGGCTGCATCGATATAGTCTTGTTCTCGCTCGACACCGACGTAGTGTCGGCCGAGTTTTTTCGCCACGGCGCCGGTGGTTCCAGTGCCGAAGAAGGGGTCGAGCACTACATCGCCCGGATTGGACGAGGCGGTAAGCACCCGGTAAAGCAGGCTCTCCGGCTTTTGGGTCGGATGGACCTTGTCGCCCTGATCGTCCTTCAGCCGTTCTGAACCGGTACACAAGGGGAGGTGCCAGTCGGAACGCATCTGAAGATCGTCATTGAACGTCTTCAGGGCATCGTAGTTGAAGGTCGGCTTGGCCGTCTTCGACTTGGTTGCCCAGATGATGGTCTCGTGAGCGTTGGTAAACCGCATGCCTCGGAAGTTCGGCATCGGGTTGGACTTCAGCCACACGATGTCGTTCATGATCCAGAAGCCGAGATCCTGAAGGATCGCGCCAACGCGGAAGATGTTGTGATAGGAGCCGATCACATACAGTGAGCCGTCGTCCTTCATCACGCGACGGACTGACAGAAGCCAGGCGCGGGTGAAGTCATCATAGGCTTCGAAACTTTCGAACTGGTCCCAGTGATCGTCACAGGCATCCACCTTTGACTGATCAGGCCGGTGCAGATCGCCGCCCAGCTGTAGATTGTAGGGCGGGTCCGCGAAGACCAAGTCTACCGATTTCGACGGCAACTTGTTCAGGGCGGCTACACAGTCGCCCTTCATGATGGTGTCGAACCAAGCCGGATCTTTCGACGCGGCAGGCTCAGGATTTGTGTGGGGTGCCACAGGGGACACCCCGGTACGCAGAACTCTCATTGCGACGCAATACCTCACGCAATTTCAAGTGTCATGGTTACCGAGTTTGGTAAATCAGGCGTTAAGTCGCTGGGTCAAAAATTACTTCTAAATCAATAGTTTGTTTACATTGGTAAAAGCTTTAAGGGAGGTTAACCGAGTGTCCCATGCAAATCCGGCGGAAACAGGCAGTTTTTTCCCGGTGGCCGCTCGAAAGGCGGTGATCAATGGTTAAATCGGGTGGTCTGATCTGGGACAAAACTTTCTCAGGATTTTTTCCCAGGCCCGACGCGAAACTTGTCTGTGCGCCCATGCCGCACAAACAGAGCTTGAATCTCCAGGGTGCGTTTACGATAAATCTGAGACAGGAAATCAGGTTTCGGACAACGACTGTCATGTGTCTCGGCCACGGCAGTTGCAGCGGACGCCCCTCCTCGGTCTGAAACTCGTGAATGAGAAAGCAGAGATATCCCCCATGTCCATAGTGTCGCGCCGCGAATTGTTGATCGGAGGCGGAGCTGTTGTCTCGGCAGCTGCCGCCGGTGGGCTGACGGCAGCCCGCGCCACCGCACCGGACCTGACCCTGCCCATCGCCCCCCACCGCGCAGCGATCATGCCGGGGACCGTCACCGAGGGCATGATGAGCTTTGCCGACGGTGGCTTGCCGCCGGTCATTCGTCTCCAGCAGGGTGTGACTGCGCGCATTGATGTGGTCAACAAATTGAAGGAAGCTTCGATTGTCCACTGGCATGGGCTACGGGTGCCCAATGGCATGGATGGCGTGCCCTATCTCACCCAGCGACCGATCGAGGCGGGTGACAGCTTTCGCTATGAATTGACCTCGCATGACGCCGGCACCTATTGGTATCACCCCCATTGCAACACCCTGGAGCAGATGGCGCGCGGCCTGACGGGCGTTCTGGTAGTGGAGGAAGCGGAGCCGGTGGGCTTCGATCAGGACCTGCCGTTGAACCTGAGGGATTTCCGGCTCGGGCGGGATGGACAGTTCATCTCTCTGTTCAAGCCCAGAAGTGCCGCACGTGGCGGAACGCTCGGCACGGTCTCAACGGTTAATTGGCAGGAGCAGCCTGTCTATGATCTTCCGGCGGGAAGTCTGACAAGGCTGCGGCTTGCGGTCACCGATGTGACCCGCGTCGGCACGTATGATCTGGTGTCCGGCGATACACCGCTTGCCATGGATGATGCCAAGGTCATCGCGCTGGACTCCAACCCGCTGCCGATCCCCATTGGCGCGTCGAATATTCTGATTGCACCGGGACAACGCGCCGATGTTGCCTTGCGCGTGCCCGATCGGGAAGGTGAGGAGGTTCTGCTGACCAGGCGAACTTCCAAAGGGCCAAAGGTGCTGGCCCGCTTCCGGGCTGTTGGCCCAAGTGCAGGGCGCACCTTGCGTGAGCTGAAACCGCTGCCACTCAATCCGATTGCCGAGCCAGACCTGGCCAATGCCGAGGTGATCGACTTCCTCTTCGGCTGGTCGCCGGAAGGCGCTCCTCCGGTCGCCAGCATTTGTGGAACGCTTGGCTATACCTTCTGGTCCATCAACCGTGTCGCCTGGGAAGGCGACACGCCAGACCCGATTGCGCCGCTGGCGGTGATGAAAAAGGGCAAGAGCTATATTCTGCGGCTGCGCAATGAAACGCCGAACGATCATCCCATCCATCTGCACGGCATGACCTTCCGCCTGCTGCGTTCCAACAAGCGCCCGCTGCCGCAGCTTCTCACGGATACTGCCCTGCTGCGCGAAGGAGAGACGATGGAAGTGGCGCTGGTGGCCGACAATCCAGGCGACTGGGCCTTTCATTGCCACGTGATCGAACATCAAAAGACCGGTCTGACCGGCTATCTTTGTGTCGAGGCATAGGCAACATAAAACGGCGGCGCGGGTTGTTGAAACTGTCGGAAAAACTTCAAGAAAGCGGGATTGACCTAAGGTCTCTTGGCAAGGATGCTGATGGAGATAACAACAAGAATCTGGAGCCTTGAATGAGCATCGCATCCTACTTTGGGGGAACCGCCTCCACCCGGTCCTTAGAGCTTTCTCCTGAATTTCCCTTCGAGCCTTTTGACGACGCCGACAAGGCCGTCGACCGGCTGATCGAGATCTTTGAAACCAACACGGCGTTTCTCAGAAACGCGTTTCAGGACCTGATCGGGGGCAAGGACAAGCCAGGGCGGGTGCGGGCTTTTTATCCGGAAGTGAGGATGGAGACGGAGAGCCATGCGCGCCTCGACAGTCGGCTTGCCTACGGCTTCGTCTCCGGTCCGGGACAGCATGCCACCACCATCACCCGGCCGGATCTGTTTCGTGACTATCTCAAGGTGCAGATTTCGCTGCTGATGAAGAATCATGAGACGCCTGTTTTGATTGGTGCGTCGGACATGCCTATTCCGCTTCATTTCGCTTTCTATGACGGCACACACGTGGAGGGCGGCGCGGCGGCGGCCAATCTGGAATTGCCGCTGGCAGACTTCTTTGACCTGCCGGACCTGTCGGTGATGGACGATTCCATTGCCAATGGCACTTATGAGTCCACCAATGGTGTGCTGCCGCTGGCGTCCTTTACGGCTCCGCGGGTAGATTATTCACTCCACCGCCTGCAGCATTATACAGCGACGGCTGCCGAGCACTTTCAGAACTATGTGCTCTTCACCAACTATCAGTTCTACATTGATGAATTCTGCCGCATGTCGCACGAGCTTTTAGGGGATCCCGACAGTGGTTACGAGGCCTTCGTCGAGCCGGGCAATCTGACAACACTTGCCGGCGGTGTTGAGCCTTCCAGCGGCGTCGCCCCGGCCAAATTGCCGCAAATGCCGGCCTATCATCTGAAGCGCAAGGACAGCGCCGGCATCACCATGGTCAATATCGGTGTCGGCCCCTCCAACGCCAAGACCATCACCGACCATATCGCCGTGCTGCGGCCGCATGTCTGGCTGATGCTTGGTCATTGCGCAGGTCTGCGCACCAGCCAGAAGCTCGGCGATTACGTACTGGCCCATGGCTATGTGCGTGAGGACAACGTGCTCGACAAAGATCTGCCGACCTGGGTTCCGATCCCGCCTCTGGCCGAGGTGCAGGTCGCGCTGGAAGATGCCGTGGCCGAGGTCACTGGCTATGACGGCTACGAGTTGAAACGGGTCATGCGGACGGGCACCGTCGGCTCCATCGACAACCGCAATTGGGAACTCTGGGACCAGAAGGGCATCGTCCAGCGGTTTTCGCAATCGCGTGCCATTGCGCTGGACATGGAATCCGCGACGATCGCCGCCAACGGTTTCCGCTTCCGGGTGCCTTACGGGACGCTGCTGTGCATCTCCGACAAGCCGCTGCACGGCGAGCTGAAACTGCCGGGCATGGCGACGGATTTCTACAAGCGCCAGGTCTCGCAGCATCTGGAAATCGGCATTCGCGCTCTGGAACAACTTCGTAATATGCCACCCGAAAGCCTGCATTCCCGCAAACTCAGAAGCTTCGCCGAAACCGCGTTCCAGTAGAGCGGCCTATAAAGTCTGGCGCAGGGCTTCCAGCTCTTGCGCCAGCTCTTCAGCCGAGTTCATGAGGTCCGCCGCCGGCACACCGCGATAGGCTTCGATTTTCAGCGAGGTGAGGTCGGACTGAAAACGGCGGGCCAGCCGCTGCGGATTGGCGGTCTGGGGCAATTCTCCCAGATCAATTGCCTTTTGGAAGGCGGCGGCCATTTCCGCCTCCATCTGATCCAGATAACCGCCGGCCTGACTGGCGATGGCTGGTTCCTCCGCCGTGGTGTTGAGTAGCGTTTTGACCAGCATGCAGGCCCGGCATTTCGGATTGTCTTGTTGCAGGGTGCCGAGACTTCGCAGGAAGTCGGCGAGCCCGCCCAACGGCGAAGACGCCTGCTCCATTGCGGCGCGGAATTCGTCGTAGTTCTTTTCGAAATACCTTTTCAGCGCCAGGGAGAACAATGTCTCCTTGTTGGTGAAAGCCGCATAGATACTGCCGGGCTTCATTTTCAAGGCAGCCTCGAGATCTTTCAGGGATGTGGCGTGATAGCCCCGCTCCCAGAAGAGCAGAAGTGCGGCATCCAGCGCTTTCTCGCGGTCATAAGGTCGTTGGCGTTCCATGATTTCTTATAAATAGGGGAGTTGTGCCGGGTTGTCTTCCCGAACTTCCAACTTGCTTTTCTCACGTTTGAGTGATCGCTCAAATATGATATTGAGTGATCACTCAAAGTCGCCATATACGTCCTGTCAACGAAACGGCGTCCGCGCCAAATCAGAAGGACATCGATCATGACCGAATTCACACTGCACGATCTGGAAAGCGCACCTGAAGCCAGTAAGCCGCTGCTGGAGAAATCCAACACAGCCTATGGCA
The DNA here is from genome assembly GCF_017313085.1 of Roseibium limicola. GTDB lineage: Bacteria > Pseudomonadota > Alphaproteobacteria > Rhizobiales > Stappiaceae > Roseibium > Roseibium limicola. Next base: position 443,383 of record NZ_JAFLNF010000004.1, read on the forward strand.
TGATCCCGGGCTTGCATGCCGTCATGGCAGAAGCACCGGGCCTTCTGGAAGCCTATCAGACCGTTCATCAGCTGTTTACGGAGTCGAGCTTCGACAAGGACGAGCTCACTGTCGTCTGGCAAACAGTCAATGTAGAGAATGAGTGCCATTACTGCGTTCCCGCCCATACAGGCATTGCCAAAAGCATGGGCGTCGATGACGCCATCACTAATGCCTTGCGGGATCAGGCGCCGCTTCCGAATGCCCGCTTGGAAGCCCTGCGTGATTTCACGTTGAGCCTCGTGCGTGATCACGGCAATGTTTCCGACCAGAACGTTCAGGCGTTCCTCGATGCCGGTTTCACTCGGCAGAACATCCTCGAAGTGGTCCTCGGTTATTCGCAGAAGATCATGTCCAACTACACCAATCATCTGGCCAACACGCCAGTCGACAAGCCGTTCCAGAAGTTTGCGTGGTCCCGGGACGACGCCGCAGCCTAAGCCGCTTGCGGCCGACCTCAAACGTATAGATGGCAAACAAAAAACGCGGCCTCGTCGGAGGTCGCGTTTTTGAATTTCATGTCGATGGGGCGACTAAGGGGCCTTATTCGGCTTCGTCAGCCGGAGCCGCGTTGAGCTGGCCGTAGCGTTCGACGCCAATCTTTTCCAGAAGCTCAAGCTGCGTTTCGAGGAAGTCGATGTGGCCTTCTTCGTCCATCAGCAGCTGTTCGAACAGCTTCATGGAGACGTAGTCGCCTTCTTCGTTACAGATGTCGCGGGACTTCGTGTAGGAAGCGCGCGCATCATATTCGCCAGCGAGATCGCACTCGAGAACTTCCTTGATGTCCTGGCCGATCCGCAGAGGCGCGAGCTTCTGCATGTTCGGGTGGCCCTGAAGGAAGATGATGCGGTCGGTAATCTTGTCCGCGTGCTGCATCTCTTCGATGGATTCTTCGCGTTCCTTCTTCGCCAGCCGGGCAAAACCCCAGTCGGCAAGAAGGCGGTAGTGCAACCAGTACTGGTTGATTGCGCCAAGTTCCAGGAACAGGGCCTCATTCAACCGTTCGATAACTTTTTCATTGCCCTTCATGGCAGTAGCCTCCGCTTTGAGGTCTCAAGATGCCGCTACTTTAGAACTATTCTACGTTTTAAGTCCAGTCCTGCTTTGATGTGCGGGCAAGATTTTCACGCTACAATGAACGATAGGTTGTAATTCGGCTGAGCGAACCTGGCATCTAAGCGCGAAAATGCAGGCGGGTTCAGCGAAATTTGGGCCCGTGACACCAGCAGGTCAGAGAATAGCGCTTGCCGCGGCTGACAGGCTGAACCCGGTGCTGCAGGAAGCTGGCAAAAACGGTTGCCACGCCAATGTCGCGAGAGGCCGGCTGACCATGGTTGCCGAGCGCCAGCTCCAGATTGCCACCTTCATAGGTGTCGGCTTCCGACAGCTGGGCGACAATCGTCAGTTTGCGCAGGCGCGCCAATGGCCCGTCACCGATGTCGGAGTGCCAGTCGTAGTGGCCCTCATCGCTTTCATCATAACAGGCGACTTGCAGGCGTTCCTTGAAGTCGGTGATGTCGAATTGAAAAGCCTGACGGTTGGCATCTGCCACGCCTTGCAGAATACGGCTCATCACCCAGGCCGCATCGCCCTGGTCATTCAACCAGCTGATCCGGGCGCGGCGGATGTTGTCATGCCGCTGGCCGCCGACAAGGCCGCCCTGGGTCTGCCCGGCGACCTCTGCCAGGCGAATGATCTCCCGGCTCTCAGCTTTGGAGAGCAAGGCAGGAAGAGTGTGATTGAACATGCGGTGCGCCCTGAAAAGCCGGGTGAAGTCAGACTTGTGCAAAGGCGCTCGATTGACGGTTTAGGCAAGCGAAATATGCAACCGATTATTGCTTTGACGGCAAACACATGCCGCCACCTTCGCCTTATCGGAATGAGTGGCGGAAATGCGTAAGCCATAGCGGGCGGGCCAGGGGAGGTGCAGGTGAGGAAGCCGGAGGGATTTTACTCCACTCCAGCAGTCACCGCCTTGCGCATCACGGTGGGCAAAGCCTCGTCATCCAGCATGTCGCGTGAAGACCACCAGTGCCCTTCAGGGGGTGTGTAGCCGGCAGGGGCAGGGGCTCGCCAGATGGTCAGCTCGAGATGGAAATGCGTGAAGGTGTGCTTCACCACCGCCAGACGTTTGTGCCAGTCAGCTGCGACCGGCGCAAAGTCGAGAGAGCTTGCTGTGTCGAAGTCGACAGCCCATTCGGTTCCCGGCACTTCCGTCATGCCGCCAAGCAGACCTTTGGGCGGGCGGCGGCGGAGCAAGACGGCGCCATCAGCGGGGCGCAGCAGCACAAAGGCACTTCCCGCCCGTGTCGGCTTTTGCTTTTTCGGCAGTTTGCGTGGCAGCGTCTGTGCTGTTCCGGACAGGCGCGCTTTGCAGTTTGCTGTCCATGGGCAGAGAACACAGGCTGGGTTCTTCGGGGTGCAGATGGTGGCGCCGAGGTCCATGACCGCCTGGGCGAAATCTCCGGGGCGATCAAAAGGCGTCAGCTTTGCCATCCCGGCCTTGATCTCTGGCTTGGCGTTCGGCAGAGGCGTGGTGATTTCATACAACCGGGACAGAACCCGCTCCACATTGCCGTCCACAACCGCTGCAGGACGGTTGAAGGCAATGGCGGAAATGGCGGCCGCCGTGTAGGGGCCGATGCCGGGCAGGGTGCACAACCCCTCTTCCGTGTCGGGGAAGCGGCCATGCAGTTCGAACTCAACCGTTTCGGCACATTTCTTAAGATTGCGGGCGCGCGAGTAGTAGCCCAGTCCAGCCCAGGCTTTCATCACATCTTCTTCGGGGGCCTTGGCCAGATCTTCGACCGTAGGCCACAGCTGCAAAAACTTGAGATAATAGTCTTTTACGGCTGCCACTGTCGTTTGCTGCAGCATGACCTCAGACAACCAGATGCGATACGGATCGGCCCGCTCACCCGCCGCCTGTGCCTTGGGAGAAACTCGCCATGGCAGGGTGCGAGCATGGCGATCATACCAGGCAAGTAGTTCCGAGGTGCGCGAAGAAGAGCTCATCGTTGCACACTGCCCGTCTGCAAGAATGTTGCAAGTCAGGGCGTTAAACGGCTTGGGGAAAACCCTGGGCACAACCTGTTCACGGTATGGTCTCGGCAATTAGGTCTTTTTTTTGACTCAATAAATGTAGAAGGTGAAGAGTCTGGAGAAGGGCTCATTGCTCATGAGCATGTTGGAGAGACCTGATCTTTCAGATGGCGGTAGGTTACGCGAGTGACTGTCCTTCTGATTTCGAAAAGGAGATGTGCGATTACTTATGTAGGCGCCACAGCTAAAGAGAACGCTGCTCCTGCTTCCCCTGACGACAGCAAGGGGAACGTTCGCGCGAGCAAACACTCGTTGAGCAAACCCAAGACCCTTGCGGATCTGATCGGCAAGGCGATGACGCCATTGTGCCGCAAGCGCGGGTTTGCGTCTGTCGACATCGTCGCCGCCTGGCCTGAGATCGTAGGTCCGAGATATGGCAAAAGAGTGCAGCCCGATCGTCTTTCCTGGCCACGTCGCAAGAATGCGGACGGCGAGGACATTGCAGAACCAGCAACGCTGGTGGTCCATACGGATGGTCCAACCGCACTGATGCTGTCGCACGAAACCCCGCAGATCATTGAGCGTATCAACGCATTCTTTGGCTGGGCAGCGGTCAATCGCATCAAGATCAACCAGAAGCCGGTTACGCAGCGAGTAGGGACGCTACCCGTCTCGTCCCGGCCGTTGTCGACGGACGAAAAATCTCGCGTCGACCGTCAGGTGCAGGGGGTTGAAAATGACCGGCTGCGAGAGGCGCTGCGCAAGTTGGGCGAACAGGTGATCGCGCACGATAAAACCGGTGCTGGCTAACAAGTCTGGTATCCAGCGGCTGGCTGCTTTGAGAAGCACCGCTTCCTTCAATTCGGGCTGACATGGTCCGGCGGTCTCTTCACCATCCCGTGAACCCTTGTCAATTTTCCCCTCAGATGATTGCGCTCTTCCAACAACGGCCATAATTCTGCTCTCCAGTTGACGCCTGTTCCCGGACAGGGCACATCACTTTGAGAATTCCGCCCGTTTGCAGGGGGGACGGAGGCGACATTGGCCTCTGGTATTGGAAAAAAACAGCAACAGGAATTGGCCCGTGAGCGTTTCTCGTAGATCCTTCCTTCAAACCGCATCCGCTCTGGCGCTGGTTGCAGCTGTCGCCTCCGTGCCTGGATTGGCGCTGGCACAGACTGTGGACGCAGACGAGCTGCTGAAGCCCGGCCCGCTGGGCGACAAGGTGCTCGGCTCTGAAGACGCTCCTGTGACGATCGTTGAATATGCCTCCATGACGTGTGGCCATTGCGCCAACTTCCACAAGAACACCTATCCGGAGCTGAAGAAGCAGTACATTGACACCGGCAAGGTGCGCTTCATCATGCGGGAGTTTCCGCTCGATCAGGTTGCCGCCGCAGGCTTCATGCTGGCGCGCTGTTCCCCGGAAGAAAAGTATTTCGACATCATCGACGTGATGTTCCACGAGCAGCGCAGCTGGGCCTTCACCGACAATCCTTATAATTCCCTGCTGAAATTCTCCAAGCAGCTCGGATTTACACAGGAGTCCTTCGAGGAGTGCTTGACAAACCAGGGCCTGCTTGACGCAGTGAATGCGGTGCGGGAACGCGGTGCAAACACCTTCGGTGTCGATTCCACTCCGACGTTCTTTATCAACGGCGAAAAACACTCCGGGGCTCTGACGATTGACGATCTGTCCAAGATCATCGAGGAAAATCTCTGAGTTTGCTTCCGCGGTCGGGGGAGCACTCCCGACCGCCCCTGTTTTTTCTGATTTACGTTTCTATCGCTTGTCAGCTGGCAAGCGGCTGACAAGCGCTCCCCCATTTCCGCGGCGCTGCAGGTCTGCCAGTGATCTTTGGGGAGAGCTTGCATGAAGTTCTCCAAGCTCCGGGTTGTCGGTTTCAAATCTTTCGTTGATCCGATGGAATTCGTCATCGGCAGGGGGCTGACCGGTGTCGTCGGGCCCAATGGCTGTGGCAAGTCCAATCTTGTCGAAGCCCTGCGTTGGGTCATGGGCGAGAATTCCTACAAGAACATGCGTGCCTCAGGCATGGATGATGTGATCTTTTCCGGATCACTCAACCGCCCGGCCAGGAACACTGCAGAAGTCACGCTTTTCCTCGATAATCAGGATCGCAGTGGCCCGACGGCGTTCAATGATGCAGACACGCTGGAAGTCAGCCGTAGGATTGAGAGGGAAAGTGGGTCGAACTACCGCATCAACGCCAAGGATGTGCGCGCTCGCGATGTGCAGTTGCTCTTCGCTGATGCCTCCACCGGCGCCCGCTCTCCTGCGATGGTGCGGCAGGGACAGATCGGTGAACTGATCTCGGCAAAGCCCACCTCGCGTCGCCAGATCCTGGAAGAAGCCGCTGGTATCTCCGGGCTGCACAGCCGGCGCAAGGAAGCGGAAATGCGCCTGCGGGCGGCTGAGCAGAACCTGGAGCGACTGGAAGATGTGCTGGTGCAGATCGACAGTCAGCTGGACAGCCTGCGCCGTCAGTCGCGGCAGGCCTCGCGTTACAGGAATCTCTCGTCGGAAATTCGCGGCGCCGAAGCGAGCATTCTCTATCTGCGCTGGACGGAGGCGCGCGATGCGTTGAGTGACGCAGAGGCCAAGTTTGGCGAAGCGCAGCGCGAAGTGAATCAGGCTGCAATCCAGCAGGCAGAGGGCGCGCGTACTCAGGCCATTGCCGCCCACAAGGTGCCGGAACTGCGCGATGAGGCCGCCAAGGCAGGGGCTTTGCTGCAACGGCTGGTGATTGCCCGCAACGAACTCGATTCCGAAGAGCGGCGCATCAAGGACAAGCTGCAAGATCTGGATCGTCGGCTGGTTCAGCTCGATGAGGATGTTCGCCGTGAGCAGGCGCTGGTCTCCGAGAACGACGAGGTTCTGGAACAGCTGGCGGAAGAACGTGCCGAGCTGATGGAAGAAAACGAGACCGTGGGCGAGCGCACAGAGTTGGCGCGCGAGAAGGTCGAGGAAGTTCAGGAAGCCCTGGCCAACAAGGAAGACTCGCTGTCGGTTCTCACTGCGGAGCAGGCGAGGGTCAGTGCTGAACGCAACCAATTGGTCCGGATGGTGGCCGACACCCGCCAACGGTCGGAAAAACTTGCGGTTGATGCCGCCGCCGCACAGCAGGCTCTGGCGGATATCGAGACCGAGTTTTCGCAGGTCGATGGCATTGATCAGCACCGTGAGGCGATGGAGCTTGCCAGCGAGGAGCTGGCCGAGGCAGAAGCCGCCGTAGAAATGGCGGAAGAACGCACGACGGATGCCCGTCAGCACGAGCAGGAAGCCCGCGCCCCGTTGGCTGCTGCGGAAAAGCAGTTGTCGGCTCTGGAAACCGAAGCGAGAACCCTTGAGCGCATTTTGAGCGCAGCGCTGGGCGGTGACTGGCAACCGGCGGTCGACAGCCTGAAGGTAGCGCCGGGCTATGAGACGGCTTTGGGTGCAGCATTGGGTGAGGATCTCGATGCCCCGCTGGAAAGCGATGCCCCGGTCCATTGGGGAGCCGCGCCTGACGGAGCACATGATCCGGCCCTGCCCGAGGGGGCGAGCCCCTTGGCAGCTCAGGTCGATGCTCCTGCTGCGCTGTCCAGGCGGTTGGCGCAGGTCGGACTGGTTTCATCAGCGGATGGCGCGCGCTTGCAACAGCTTTTAAAACCCGGTCAGCGCCTCGTCAGTAAAGATGGCGCCTTGTGGCGCTGGGATGGCTTTGTGGTCGCTGCCGACGCTCCGACGCCAGCAGCCCAACGACTGGCGCAGAGGAACCGACTGGCCGAATTGACCGACAGCATCGATATGGCTGCGTCTCGCGTCGAAACCAGCGCGGGTGTGCTGGAGCAGGCAGGTCTTGCGGTTCGTCAGGCCTCAGAAGCCGAACAGGCCGCACGAGGTCAGGTCCGGGACCGCCAGAGGGCTCTGGCCAGCGCACGTGACAGCCTGAGTACTGCAGAACGACAAATGACGCAGCTGGCGGCACGAAAGTCGTCAGCGCAGGAACGGGCAGAACGTCTGGGCGCCGAGGCGGAAGAAGCCCGTGAGATCCTGATGGAAGCGGAAGAGCGCTTCGAGGCAACTCCCGAGATCGAAGGTTTTGAAACCCGCATTGCCGCTCTGCAGAGCGAAGTGGCGGAGGCACGTGCGGCTCTGGCCGAGGCAAGGGCTGTTGCAGAGGGATTGGCGCGGGAAAAAGACATGCGGGACCGGCGGCTGACCTCGATTGCCCGCGAATTCGATGGCTGGAAGACCCGCGCTGCGCGGGCTGCCGATCAGATTGCGGTGCTGCGCGAGCGCAAGACCCAAGCCATGGAAGAGCGCGCCGAATTGCTGGAGGCGCCTGAAGATATCGAGTTCAAGCGCCGGACCCTGCTTAACGAGATCGACAAGGCCGAGGCCGCCAAGAAAGCAGCCGATGACACTATGATCCGGGCGGAGACGGACCTGCAGGAGATTGACCGGCTGGCGCGCGCCTCGCTGGAAATCCTCGCCTCTGCCCGTGAGGTTCGCATTCGGGCCGAGGAGCGTCTGGAGGCCGCCAGGGATCGCAAGCAGGCGATCGAGCGCCGCATCGACGAAGATCTGGAGGTGCCGGTCTCAGGCCTGCCAGAGCTGGCTGGTCTGAAGGAGGGGGCACCTCTGCCCGATCCGGATGCAGTGGAACGCAAGCTAGATCGACTGAAGAACGAGCGTGAGCGTCTCGGCGGGGTGAACCTGCGCGCAGAAGAGGAGCTGCGCGAGATCGATGAACAGAGAGGCACGCTGACCTCGGAGCGAGACGATCTGATCGAAGCGATTCGCCGTCTTCGAACCGGCATATCGAACCTCAACAAGGAGGCACGTGAACGTCTTTTGTCGTCATTCAGTGTGGTGAATGATCATTTTCAGCGTTTGTTCACGCATTTGTTCGGTGGTGGCACCGCAGAATTGCAGCTCGTTGATTCGGAAGATCCGCTCGATGCAGGCCTCGAAATCATCGCCAGACCACCGGGTAAGAAGCCTCAGACCATGACGCTGCTCTCGGGCGGCGAGCAGGCACTCACCGCCATGGCGTTGATTTTCGCAGTGTTTCTGACAAATCCAGCTCCCATCTGTGTCCTTGATGAGGTCGATGCGCCGCTGGATGATGCCAATGTGGAGCGCTATTGTGACCTGCTGGATGAGATGGCAAGCCGCACAAATACGCGCTTTGTTGTGATCACCCACAACCCGATCACGATGGCGCGTATGAACCGGCTTTTCGGGGTAACTATGGCCGAACGCGGTGTTTCTCAACTTGTCTCAGTGGACCTGCAAACAGCGGAACAATTCCTGGAAACCGCCTGAGTTGCCGGGCGCTTGGCCCTGAGGGAATAAGACTAAGGTCCAGCAAAAACCGTTTGGAATAAGAAATTCATTTTATTTTCAAATAGTTAGATAGATGCTTGCTGTTCTTGACAGGGCTGGGGGTGCCGACTATGGTGCGCGCGGCTTACGGGGGCTTTCGACCGCTGGCTCAGAACGACGCGAGTGTGGGGAAACAATGTCTAACTCTACACAAAATAACGGGTCTGACGGGCAGGACGATGGACTCTCGCAAGCGGAGCTTGCTGAACGGCGAGACCGTTTGAACCGCCAGCTGGACGATCGCCGTGTTGCCGATGAAAAGGAAGCGCTGGCTCGATCGAAGAGCGACACCAAGGGTTATGCCCAGGCAATGAAGATCTCTTCGGAGTTCATTGCCGGTATAGTTGTCGGTGGCGGTATCGGATGGGTTCTCGACCGGTGGCTGGACACTGGGCCATTTGGCCTGATTGTGTTTTTGCTGCTGGGTTTTGCTGCTGGGGTCTTGAATGTTTTGCGCTCGGCAGGCTATGTGGCCGAACCGGAGCGAAAAATTGGCGAGATGCCGAAGGGGACGTCCAAAACGGATGAAACCGGCTCCAAATGACATCCAGGCGCCCAACACCGCGGTGGTGGTTGAGCGTATCGTGAATAGAACGAGCGAAGAAGGCTGACAGGTGGCGAACGATCCGATCCATCAGTTCCATATCCAGAGACTTTTCCCGATTGAAGTCGGTGGGCTGGATTTATCTTTCACTAACTCTTCGCTGTTCATGGTTGCGACCGTGGCGGCGGCTTCCGTTTTCCTGATCTTTGCAACCGGTGGCCGGGGTCTCGTCCCGACCCGCATGCAGTCGATCGCCGAAATGGCCTACGAATTCGTAGCGGGAATGCTGAGAAGTTCTGCAGGAACAGAAGGCATGCGGTTCTTCCCGCTGGTCTTCTCCCTGTTCATGTTCGTCCTGGTGGCGAACCTGTTCGGCATGTTCCCCTACTTCTTTACCGTGACCAGCCACATCATTGTGACATTCGTCCTGTCGATGATCGTCATTCTGACTGTGACCATCTATGGTTTCATGCGTCACGGTGCCCGTTTCCTTAACCTCTTCGTTCCAGCCGGCGTCCCGGCTGCGCTCATTCCGATTGTAGCGCCGATCGAGGTTATTTCCTTTCTGTCCCGCCCGGTCAGCCTGTCTGTTCGTTTGTTTGCGAACATGCTCGCTGGTCACATCACCTTGAAGGTGTTTGCGGGCTTCGTCGTCAGCCTTGGTGCCATGGGTGGTATCGGTGTTGCCGGCGCAATTCTTCCGCTGGGAATGACGGTCGCCCTGACCGGTCTGGAATTTCTCGTCGCCTTCCTGCAGGCCTATGTCTTTACGGTCTTGACCTGCATGTACCTGAACGACGCAATTCATCCTTCCCACTAAGGAACAACTCGTCACGCGGCGCCCATGAGGGCGCTGCATGGTAAAATCTGCAAATCCAATCTAGGAGCACGTGTCATGGAAGCAGAAGCAGCAAAATACATCGGCGCCGGTATCGCATGCCTCGGCATGGGTGGCGCAGCAATCGCACTCGGCACCATTTTCGGTAACTACCTCGCAGGCGCACTGCGCAACCCGTCTGCCGCTGACGGCCAGTTTGGTCGCCTGGTATTCGGCTTTGCCGTGACCGAAGCTCTGGGCATCTTCTCCCTGCTGATCGCCCTTCTTCTCCTTTTCGCGTAAGCCTTCGCTGGACATACCTAGCGAGTTTAGACGCGACTCCGGTGGCGGCGCGCTTTCCCTAGCGGATTAAGCGCCGCCTAACCGGTCTGTGGAGACAGGAAATGGCAAGCCAATCCAATTCGAACACCGAAGGCACTCACGAAGTGATCGATGTGCCGGCGACCGAGCACGGCGCGGGTTTCCCGCCCTTTGACAGCGCGACGTTCGCATCTCAGATCCTGTGGCTGGCCATAACCTTCGGCCTGTTCTACTGGATCATGAAGAACGTGGCTGTGCCGCGCATCGCTGGTATCCTGGAGGACCGAGAGGACCGTATTGCAGGCGATATGGCAGAAGCCAATCGTCTGAAGCAGGAAACCGACGCAGCGATTGCCGCCTACGAGCAGGCGCTCGCCGAAGCCCGTAACAAGGCTCACGGCATTGCCAGCGAGACACGCGCGAAACTGAAGGCCGACAACGAAGCCCGCCGAGTATCGGCCGAAGCTGAAATTGCCGCCAAGGTGAGTGCTGCTGAAACTCAGATTGCCGAACACAAGTCCGGCGCCATGGAAAAGATCGAAGAGATCGCAACCGAAACCACAAGTGCTCTCATCGAGCGTCTGCTGGGCAAGGCTCCGACCAAGACCGATCTGACCAAGGCTCTGAAAACAGCGTTGAATTAAGGGGACGAGTTCCATGCATTTTGATGCAACTTTTTGGGCATTAGTTGGCCTCGTCCTTTTCCTGGGCCTTATGGTCTGGCTGAAGATTCCCGGTAAAATGGGGTCCTCACTCGACAAGCGCGCGGATGATATCCGCAAGGAACTCGACGAAGCCCGTCGTATGCGGGAAGAGGCTCAGGCCCTTCTGTCCGAGTACCAGCGCAAGCGCCATGAAGCTGAAGGCGAAGCAGAGGCCATCGTGGCTGAAGCCAAGACTGAAGCTGACCGCCTGACCCTGGAAACCAACCAGGCTCTGGAAGAAATGATCGCCCGTCGCACCAAGGCAGCGGAAGAAAAGATCGCCCAGGCCGAAACTCAGGCCATTGCCGAAGTCCGCTCCAGAGCTGCCGACGTCTCCGTCGCCGCCGCAGAGCAGATCCTGACGGCAAAGGTCAAGGACAAGGTTGCCGACGGCATCCTGACCAAGAGCATCGATGAAGTGAAGACCAAGCTGAACTAAGCTTCGTCCAACTTTTTAGCGAATTGGAAAAGCGGCCTTCGGGCCGCTTTTTTATTGTCTTGCGTCTGCCCCTCCGCGAACAGGCGCATCGATACTGCCGATTTCAGCGCGCGAAGTCGTTCGAGGTCGGAAGGAAGACCGGATCAGTCAAGGTCTCCGGCAGCGATGCGTACCGGCCGGAAAGACATTCGATGGTGCCGGGTGGGGCCGTGCCGGGTCAAAGCTGAGGCATGGGCCGAAACTCCGTAACCCTTGTGCTTTGCAAAGCCATATTCAGGGTATTCGGCGCAAAGCTGCACCATCATCTGGTCCCGTGTCACCTTGGCGACGATGGAAGCAGCAGCGACCGCAAGACAGCGGCCATCCCCTTTGATCAGGTGCTGACCGTCCTGGCGCAAGCCGGGGGGAACATCGCGCCCGTCGAAAATCACGCGTCTTGGTGTCTGCGGCAGGGCGTTGACTGCTCGCACCATGGCGTCCAACGTTGCGCCGCGAATGTTCTTCTCGTCGATTGTATCTGGAGAGGCCGAAGCAATGCCGACACAGGCGCTCAACATGATCTGCCGATACAGATCCTCACGCTTGGCCTCACTCAGCTTCTTGGAGTCGTTCAGGCCGTCCGGCAGGGCGTCGTAGTTCAGGATCACCGCAGCGGTCACGACCGGCCCAGCCCATGGCCCACGTCCTGCTTCGTCGACGCCAGCCAACAACCCGGCGAATTGCTTCGCGTGCTGGCGCTCCAGCGCGACGTTCGGGCTGTCGTCAAAATGCAGGTCGAAGAGCGAGGGGGCTTTCATCCTTTCGAAAATGCCAAGCGACGGCGGCTGGGGCAAGATGGTCGTTCAAAACAGGTCGAGTTGAACCCCACCTTTTTGCGGGGCGATAAAGGTGTCACTGCTGAGCTTGTGCCGCCGGGTATTCAGCTCAAGCCGCTTGGTCGCCAGCTGGAAGCGCTTGGCGATCTGGTCGGCGTAAGGGCCGCTGCCACGCATCCGCTCGCCCCAATTGGCGTCATAATCCTTGCCGCCACGCATCGAGCGGATCAGACTCATCACATGGCGGAACTGGCCGGGCCGCTCGCGCACCAGCCAATCACGGAAGAGTTCAGATACTTCTCGGGGAAGGCGCAGCAGAATAAAAGCCGCGCCTTCGGCGCCATGTTCGGCAGCCGCCTCCAGAATGCTCTCAAGCTCAGAATCGGTCAGAGCCGGAATGACCGGTGCGATCATGACGGAAGCCGGGACGCCGGCGTCCGACAACGTCTTTATCGCTCCCAGACGTTTGTGGGGCGCAGAGGCACGCGGTTCCATCGAGCGACACAGCTTTGTATCGAGTGTGGTGATGGAGAGGGCGACCCGTGCAAGGTTTCGCTCCGCCATCCGCGACAGGATGTCAACGTCGCGCTCGACAAGGGCTGATTTGGTGACAATCGCAACAGGATGGTTGTAGCGGTCAAGAACCTCAAGAATCTCGCGCATCAGCGCGTAGCCTCGTTCAATTGGCTGATAGGGATCTGTGTTGGTGCCGATGGCGATGGGCTTCGCCTGATAGCCGGGACGCGACAACTCGCGCTCCAGAACTTCTGCTGCATTGGGCTTGGCAAAAAGCCGAGCTTCGAAGTCCAGCCCTGGCGACAGGCCGATGTAGGCATGGCTCGGTCGCGCAAAGCAGTAGATGCAGCCATGCTCGCAACCCCTGTAGGGATTGATCGATCGGTCGAAGGAAAGGTCGGGTGAGGAGTTGCGGGTAATGATCGTGCGCGCATGCTCTTCGCGGATTTCCGTTTTGAAGACAGGAAGATCCTCCAGGTTTCCCCACCCATCGTCGATGGTCTCGGTCGAATGGCGTTCGAACCTGCCTGCTACATTCGTGCCGGCAGCCCGGCCCCGCCGTCTGTCTGCCGAAATGTCCGCAGAGGTTGAAGGTGTCGGGATATCGGAAAGCGGAGCGGCAACAAGTGGTGTCGCAATGCTTGATGCTGCAGCGCGAGAAAGTGACGTATGGGCAGGTGAGGGCATGGTCGACTCGCTCGCTGAAATCATGAGAACATAATGGGAACATTATGCTGTAGTTGCGAGAAAACAAGCCGTTTCACTCGCCATACGCAAAAAACTTCGTTACAAAAAGTACCATGATCAGCGTCATTATTCCGACATTGAACTGTGATGCCGACTTGGCTCACACCCTCGCGGTTCTGGTGCCTGCAGCGGCAGACGGCGTGGTTCGAGAAGTCGTCGTCGTTGACGGCGGCTCGACCGACCACACCGGACAGGTGGCCGATGCAGCCGGTTGCGTCTGGGTCGTTTCGCCAGGTCCGCGTTCCAGTCGTATTGAGGCGGGGGTTGCGGCCTCCAGCCGGGGCGAATGGCTTTTGTTCCTCTCCGCCGACACGGTTCTTGAGCCGGGCTGGCATCATGAAGTGCAGACGTTCATCGAGCGAGCCGAACGTGCCGGCAGTGCCGAGCGCATCGCCGCAGCCTTCAAGCTTCGCTATGAGAGTTTCGGTCTGGGGCCACGTATATGGGAAAGCTGGGCTTCGGTGCGCACCCGGTTTTTCGGCATGCCCTACGGCAACCAGGGTCTCTTGATCACCCGGCGCTTCTACGCGTCCCTCGGCGGCCATAGGCTTTTACCGGAGCTGGAGGACCTCGACCTGGTCAAGCGCATTGGCACCAGGCGTCTCGTGACCTTGAGGGCAGCAGCCGTTGCTTCCGGAGAGCCGGAACACGTTGGCGTCGCGACGTCTCTCCGCCGCTCGGCCGCCCGCTTCTGCGTCGGCATGTTGCGTTTACCACCCAGGCTGGTGTTGAAGCTTCACGGCTGAGTGGGTTAGCATCGGGTCCCATCTTCCGAAACTCTGCGTATAGCGTGATTTGCTGCTTCGTCTCAGGAGCAGAGGATCGCTGGCAATATCAGGCGATGGCTGTTGCGGGCATTCCTTGCTATCGTCTCGACCCCAGGCTCACCAGCGGTTGGATGAATGGATATCGATAGCGTTCTAGTTCAGGCAGAAACACTCGGGCGCGGGCTCCTCAACTCGTTTTTGACACCATGGCTGCTTTATCAGGTGGTTATTGTCGTGCTGCTTTACGGCGTTGCCCATGTGTTGAAGGGCCGGGTCGAACCGCTGTTTGAGGAACGCGCACGCGCCATCAAGGGGCATCCTGGCCTGCTCCGGGTCGTGGTGGCGCTGCTGCGCCGCGTTCACTGGATCCTGTTCGTTGTTTTGTTGCTGATCGCCCTTGGCGTCATGCGCAGTGTCACCTGGCCCAGCCGCAGTTATCTGATCTCCATCGTTCTGTCTCTGGCAGTCGTCTGGCTGTTCGTCTCGGTGCTGTCGCGGGTCATTCGCAACCGGCTTGTCGCGCGCATGATCAGCTGGTTCGCCTGGATCTATGCCGCTCTGGTCATTCTGGGGATTGATGGCCGTGTGGCCGGGTTTCTGGACGGGCTGGCGATGCCCATTGGCGAAATGCGCCTTTCCGCGCTGATCGTCATCAAGGCGGCGGTGCTGCTGATCGCGACTATTTGGATAGCTGTCATCATCGGCCGCTATCTGGATGAATTGGTTCAAAAGTCCGAAGAGCTGACGCCGTCGATCCGCGTACTCGTCGGCAAGGTCGCCAAGATCGGCCTGGTTTTGATGGCCGCCGCCATTGCCTTGTCGTCTGTCGGTATCGATCTGACGGCGCTGACAGTCTTTTCAGGGGCTGTTGGTCTGGGTCTAGGCTTTGGCCTTCAGAAGGTGATTTCCAACTTCATCTCAGGCATCATCATCCTGCTCGACAAGTCAATCAAACCCGGCGACACGATTTCGCTGGAAGGCACGTTTGGCTGGATCCGCGAGCTGCGCGCCCGCTTTGTCTCCGTCGTCACCCGCGATGGCCGCGAATATCTCATACCCAACGAGGACTTTATCACTGGGCGGGTGATCAACTGGTCCTTCAGCGACGAACTGGTGCGTCTCGACGTGAATTTCGGCGTGTCCTATGACGCCGATCCGCATCTTGTCAGCAAACTGGCGATCGCAGCTGCGAGCTCCGTTGGCCGCGTGGAAGCAGACCGTACACCAGTTTGCTGGCTCACGGGATTTGGCGACAGCTCGCTGGATTTCGTGCTGCGCTTCTGGATCCACGACCCGCAAAAAGGCCTGACCAACATTCGCGGTCAGGTTCTGCTCGCGCTCTGGGACACCTTCAAGCAAAACAACATCAACATTCCATACCCGCATCGCGAGGTCATCATGAAGACCCCGGTGAGTGTGGAAAAGCCTGGCGTGGTGGACTGAGAGAGTGGCTGCCAGAGTACGACGCAGGCGCGTTTCATCGGCCGATAATTTGACCTGTAGGGAATTATATATGAGTATATCCTTGATAGGATATACTATCGCCTAAAGAGGTAAATATGGACCCCGTTCGGAATCCTTTTGCGCCTGGCGCGGGCTCGCCGCCGCCTGAGCTGGCGGGCCGAGAGGAAATTATCTCTGCTGCAGATACAGCGCTGCAACGGATTTTACTAGGGCGCCCGGCTCAGTCACAAATGCTTCTGGGCTTGCGGGGGGTGGGGAAAACCGTTCTCCTGAATAAGATTGAACAGATCGCTGAAGAGCATGGATATCTAACGTCCTTCATAGAAGCGCCGGAAGATAGAAAGCTTGCGAACCTGCTTTATCCGAAGGTCCATCAAGTTCTTCGAAAATTATCCCATATTGAGGCGGCCAAGACCGCGACGCATGCAGCTCTACGGGCGCTCCGTAGTTTTGCGAGCGCCTTCAAGGTCAGCATGGGTGATTTCGAGGTATCCGTCGATCCCGAGCCGGGGGTCGCGGATAGTGGTGATCTTGAATATGATATTACTGAGCTTTTCTTGAAGGTTGGAGAAGCTGCCAAAGCGGCTGGTCGAGGTTGGGGGCTACTGATTGATGAAGTGCAGTATCTCTCATCCAGAGAGCTCGGGGCGCTGATTGTTGCAATTCACCGCATCAACCAGAAAGCATTACCCGTACTTCTGTTTGGTGCCGGCCTACCCGCAATTGCAGCACTGTCTGGAGACGCCAAGTCATACGCAGAAAGACTCTTCATATTCCCCGAGGTTGATGCACTCACAGGCGATGATGCTGCAAACGCGCTTCGTCAGCCGATTGAAGAAGAAGGGGAAGAAATAGCCGAGAATTTGCTTGAGGAAATCGTGGCGTTGACGAAGGGGTATCCATATTTTCTGCAGGAATGGGGATACCAAGTTTGGAATGTATCTGAGCGATCGCCAATCGAGTTGAGCTGTATTAAAGTTGCCGAAAGGGAGGCTTTAAGGCGCCTTGATGAAGGCTTTTTCAAAGTCCGCATCGACCGTCTGACTCCAAAGGAAAAAGAGTACGTCATAGCAATGGCTCGGCTGGGTTCCGGGCCGTACAGGTCTTCAGACGTAGCCGAGCAACTGGGTGAGAAACTCACAACGCTGGGGCCACGACGAGCGCAGATCATTGCAAAGGGAATGATCTACAGTCCCGCCCATGGTGATATCGCGTTTACTGTGCCGATGTTTCACGAATATCTCAAACGTCACTGGATGGTAACCTGAACAGAACAGGTCACTCAGCTCTTTTATGAAGGTTAGTTTCTTCGCACCTGGACCCGTTGTGCCAGAACCGTGTTTCAGACTGCTTAAGAGCGCCCATGCTGAACGTCTTTGACCGCCTGATCAGCCATCTGCAGAATGGCGTCGCGGGAGTTGGCGACGGCGATGAAGCGGGCGTTGTGGCAGAATTTGGCGCCTTTGACGCCACTTGCCTCTTCCAGCGCGGCGTCGGTCAGACCAGCCCAGGCAACCGGCAGATCCGCCCGTTGGTCGAAGG
Organism: Roseibium limicola; assembly: GCF_017313085.1. Taxonomy (GTDB): domain Bacteria; phylum Pseudomonadota; class Alphaproteobacteria; order Rhizobiales; family Stappiaceae; genus Roseibium; species Roseibium limicola. Next base: position 460,532 of record NZ_JAFLNF010000004.1, read on the forward strand.
TGTCGCTCGACAGCTTGATGCCATTCAGCGTCCAGTCGCCGCCACGTGGATTGACTACGAACAGGATGTGAGTGGCTTCTGCCTTTTCGAGCGCAGAGCGATAGGGCATGCCCATCGGCAACTCGAGGATGGGGGACGTGCCCGCCTTGGCTATGGCATCCATCACGATGCTCTGCGAACGGTACTTCGCAGCCAGATTGCGAACCAGCGCTTCCACAAAGCTGCGGGCAATGGGCAAGGCTGCAAAGAAGGCATCGTCGTCAGCCGTGGGTGACGGGTCATCGAACACAGGCTTCAAGCTTCCCAAAAGTGCTGGAAGGGTCAGGATGGATAGAGGTCCAGCGACGGAGGGCTCAATCGCGCCATTGTCCAACAAATCGATCGGCAGCACGAACTTCGTATCGAAGGTGGAGTGAATTTCCTCGATGTCATGTTCGGGCACGTCCATCGCGGCCAGATAGGCCCGTCCGTAGTGGGCCCAGATCAGGCCGAAGGAGCTGAAGGGCTGCTCATCTTCGCGCAGAGGGCCGGGGCGCTGATGGTGATCGAAGATCTGGGCTTCTGCGTCAAAAGCTCCGCCGACATCGAAAATGATCTTTTCTGCTGCCGGTGCAATCAGCTGGCGATCGCGGCTGCGCTTCAGCTCGGCCTGAGGGTAAAGCCGGGTGAGGACGACGGAGGACAGCAACTCGTCCGCATGGAAACCGCCAGAATGGGTGACAAGATGGGTGATAGACATCGGGGCTCCATGGGGTCTTTACGGTCGAAACACCGCCAAAACGGCGGCTCTTGGGTGCTATAAGGCGTCGTGTTCACAGCAAATTGCTGCCAGATCAACACTTAAATTTGAACAAACCAAAAATGTCCGCAGATGAAACACCTGCGGAGTCACTGCCTTCGCCATGCGTGAACGGCCAACATGAGGGAGCTTCGCTGTGGTTCAGAGGGGCTCCGACAACGTGTGGTTGGACAGGTGGTGTCCGGTCAACTCACGCTTCGGTCAGCTTGCCGCGCTTCAGATGTTCATCAAGCCGGGGCAGGATTTCAACGAAGTTGCAGGGCATGTGGCGGTAGTCGAGCTGGAATTTCAGGATGCCGTCCCAGGCGTCCTTGCAAGCGCCGGGCGAGCCGGGCAGGGCAAAGATATAGGTGGCCCCCGCCACGCCACCGGTGGCGCGGGACTGAATCGTCGATGTTCCGATCTTGTCGTAGGAAATCCGATGGAAGACCTCTGAAAACCCGTCCATGCGCTTCTCAAACAGCGGCTCCATGGCTTCCGGCGTGACGTCTCGTCCGGTGAACCCGGTACCTCCAGTGGAAATCACGACGTCGACGCCTTTGTCCTTGATCCAGGTTTTCACGATCGCCTGAATGGCAGGCACATCATCAGTGACGATCTGGCGATCGGCCAGCCTGTGTCCGTCTCGCTTGATCCGTTCGGCAAGCGTCCGGCCTGACTTGTCTTCCTCCAGCGAGCGTGTGTCGGAAACCGTCAACACGGCAATGTTGAGCGGGATGAAGGGACGGCTGTCGTCAATCCGGTTCATGCGGAAGTGGTCCTGTCACTTGGGTCTTGTTCAGACATAGGAAAGTGGAGCGAACTATGCCAGTCCGGAAAGGAAAATGAAAGAAAACGAATATTTGTTGCGTATTTTGTGTGTTTGAGGTAATTAACATAATCAATAGGTCAGTAAAGCTTACCTAAAATCCCGCCGCTCGCACTTAAGATATTCTCGTTTCAGGGGAAATCACACGTCGCGTGTAAGGAGCGGGGCCGGAAACGCAAACAAGCCGAAGGGCAGGAAACCCATGTTGGATTGGACCACTCAGTTCTCTCATCGAACCGCGCGGATGCAGGCATCTGAAATCCGTGAGCTCCTCAAGCTGCTGGACGATCCCAATGTGCTTTCCTTCGCCGGAGGGATTCCCGATCCGGAATTGTTTCCCGCCGATGCCTTCCGCCGTGCCTATCGTGAGGTCCTCTCCGATGACGGCTGCGATCAGGCACTGCAATATTCCGTCTCCGAAGGCTTCGCGCCGCTGCGACGCTGGATCGTCGGTTACATGGCAACGGTTGGTATTGAGTGCAGCCTCGACAACATCATGATCACGTCGGGCTCTCAGCAGGCTCTGGACTATCTGGGAAAGCTGTTCCTATCGCCGGGTGATACGGCACTCGTCGGCTGGCCGACCTATCTGGGGGCGCTGCAGGCTTTTAATGCCTATGAGCCGAGCTATGATCGGCTGGAGCCTTTCGGAAATCAGTCGACCGAGGCTCTTCAGGCACAAGCCAAGGCGAAAGGCGGTGCAGTGAAATTCGCCTACACGACGCCGGATTTCGCCAACCCCACTGGTGAGACCCTCAGCCTGGAAGCCCGTGCCCGGATTCTTGATCAGGCCGAGGCTTTGGATTGCCTGGTCATCGAAGATGCGGCCTATCAGGCCTTGCGGTTCAAAGGCAAAAGCATCGATCCGATCCTCAAATTGGACATCGAACGCAGCGGCAATATTGACGCGACCCGAACGGTTTACTGCGGATCCTTCTCCAAAACTCTCTCACCGGGCTTGCGTCTGGGCTGGGTTGTTGCGGCGAAACCGGTTGTCCAGCGTCTGGTTTTGATCAAGCAGGCAGCAGACCTCAACACCTCGGCAATCAATCAGATGGTCATGACCAAGGTCGCTGAGGCGGTCTTTACGGATCAGGTTGTCAGGGTTCGGGCCTCCTATGCGCATCGGCTGAGCTGTTTGCTGACGGCGCTGGAGGCACACATGCCGTCCGGTGTCAGCTGGAACGAGCCTGAAGGTGGCATGTTCGTCTGGGTGCGTTTGCCCGAATCCATGGACGCACAGGCCCTCCTGAAGGAGGCGATTGAGACGATCCAGGTGGCTTTCGTTCCGGGCCATGCTTTCTTTGCCGATGGCACGGGGCGGAATTATCTGCGCCTGAATTTTTCTCTGCCCAAGCCGGCGCAGATCGAAGAGGGCATGAAGCGGCTTGGCGGTTTGATTGCCTCCAAACTCTGATCTGGAGGCAGTTGCGCCGTCCAAATCCCGCGACTGTCTGGCTCTCGTCACAGATCTCTGACAGCCTGAGTGGATTACCAGTTTCAAGCGGGAGATCTCAGCGTGGAGCTGCACCAGGCGATTGATGCCTATTGCGAGCGCGTTGGCGCGGCATTCTGGGCCGAGCCGTTGAATGCTGTCAGCAATGGGGCTTTCCTGATTGCGGCAGTCGTGGCCTTTGTGCTCTGGCGTCGGGCGGCTCGTGGTACTTCAGGCCCGGACGTTTATGCTTTGGCACTTATCGCGCTGGTCGCCGTTGTCGGTGCCGGCTCATTTCTATTTCACACCTTCGCTGTCAGATGGGCGGCCTTGGCGGACGTTATTCCGATAGCGCTCTTCATCCATGCTTATCTGCTGCTGGCGCTCAAACGCTATCTCGCTTTGTCCTGGGGGCGGGCAGGGCTTGGCCTGCTGGCATTTTTGGCGCTGTCGCCGTTGATTGGTTGGATGGCGCAATTTCCTTTCGGGTCTTCGTCCTCTTATGTGCCGGCCGCGGCGGCCCTCTATGGCGTCGGAGGTCTTGCCTGGCGACGCGATCCGACGGTGGGGAAAAGTCTCATCGGAATTGGGGCGCTGTTCTCTTTGTCGCTCGCATGGCGCATGGCAGACGAGCCGCTGTGTTCGGTCTGGCCGGTCGGCACCCATTTTATGTGGCATATCTTCAATGCCATCGTGCTGTTTTTACTGCTGAGGCTTCTCATTTGCCGGAAGCCCGGTTACACCGGTGGCTCAAAACAATTTCAGGAAACGTCCCGGACAGGCAGCCGGATTGAAAAGTCAAACGGTTCGCCCTTCTAGCGATATGCATCCGGTCTGAAGAACAAGGCACTCGGCCCAATGAGCGATAAGAAGCCCTCCGGAAGCGACCTCACAGAAGCCGCTCTCTTCTACCATCAGTACCCGCGTCCCGGAAAGCTGGAGATTCAGGCGACCAAGCCGCTGGGCAACCAGCGCGATCTGGCGCTTGCCTATTCTCCCGGAGTAGCGGCTCCTTGCGAGGAAATCGCCAAGGATCCTGCGAAGGCTGCCGATTACACTGCACGCGGCAATCTGGTCGGCGTGATCTCCAACGGCACTGCTGTTCTGGGTCTCGGTGCCATCGGCCCGCTGGCATCGAAGCCGGTAATGGAAGGCAAGGCCGTCCTGTTCAAGAAGTTCGCCGGGATCGATGTGTTCGACATCGAAGTCGACGAAATGGACGTGGACCGGTTCGTCGATGCGGTTGCTGTGCTTGAGCCGACGTTTGGCGGGATCAACCTGGAAGACATCAAGGCGCCGGAGTGCTTCCAGATCGAAGCCAAGCTGCGCGAGCGGATGAACATTCCGGTCTTCCATGATGACCAGCATGGCACGGCGATTATCGTCGGTGCGGCTGTTCGCAATGGACTTGAGCTTGCTGGCAAGAAGCTGTCCGAGGCGAAAGTCGTGGCATCGGGAGCCGGCGCAGCGTCGTTGGCCTGTCTGAACATGCTCGTCTCGCTCGGCGTCAAGCGTGAGAACATCTGGATCTCGGATATTGAAGGCGTTGTCTACGAGGGGCGTGAAGCCCTGATGGACGAGTGGAAAGACAAATTCGCCCAGAAGACCGACAAGCGCACCCTGTCTGAAATCATTGAGGGCGCCGATGTGTTCCTCGGCCTGTCTGCGGCTGGCGTCCTGAAGCCGGAAATGGTGGCCAAAATGGGCAAGGGCCCGTTGATCCTTGCTCTGGCCAATCCGCGCCCGGAAATCATGCCCGAGGATGCGCTGGCTGTGAGGCCTGACGTGGTCATGTGCACAGGCCGGTCTGACTATCCGAACCAGGTCAACAACGTTCTCTGTTTCCCGTATATCTTCCGTGGCGCGCTCGATGTCGGGGCAACCACGATCAACGAGGAAATGAAGCATGCGGCCGTCGAGGCCATTGCTGAATTGGCCAAGGAAGAGCCGTCAGACGTAGCGGCGCGAGCTTATGGCGGGGCGACTGAAACCTTCGGTCCGAAGTATCTGATCCCGTCTCCCTTCGATCAGCGGTTGATTCTGCGTATCGCGCCGGCTGTTGCCAAGGCGGCAATGGACACCGGTGTTGCTACCCGTCCGATTGAAGACTTCTCAGCCTATCTGGATGTGCTCAACCGGTTCGTCTTCCGCTCTGGTCTGGTGATGAAGCCGATCATTCAGGCAGCCTCCCAGGCGCCGAAGCGGATCATCTACGCGGAGGGAGAAGACGAGCGCGTGCTGCGGGCGGCTCAGGTCTTGATGGAAGACGGGGTTGCCGTGCCGATTCTTGTCGGTCGCCCGGATGTGCTGCAGGCACGTTGCGAGCGGTTCGGCCTGAAAATTCGACCGGGCAAGGATTTCGAGTTCATCAACCCGCAGGATGACCCGCGTTACCGCGACTATGTCGATGAGTATTTTGCCTGCGTCGGCCGTGATGGTGTTCCGCCGGACGCAGCGCGAACAGTGGTGCGCACCAATCAGACCGTGATTTCCGCGCTTGCCGTTCGCCGTGGCGATGCCGATGCGCTGATCTGCGGGCTCGAAGGCCGCTTTATCAAGCACATGCGCGATATTCGCCAAATTATCGGCCTGCGCGAAGGCGTGAAGGATCTGTCTGCCTTGTCGCTTCTGATCAACTCACGCGGGGCAATCTTCCTGAGCGATACGTTCGTCTCGGAAAACCCGACCGCCGAAGAGTTGGCCAATATGGCTCTGCTGGCTGCTGAGGAAATTCAACGGTTCGGCATTACGCCGAAGGCGGCCATGCTGTCGTTCTCCAACTTCGGATCCCGGGCAACGGCGTCTTCCAAGAAGATGCGTGAAGCTCTTGAGATCCTCTGGGAGCGCGCACCGGATCTGGAAGTCGACGGTGAGATGCACGGAGATTCTGCCTTGAACGAAGAGCTGCGCAACCGTGTCATGCCGGATAGCAAGCTAACGGGGGAGGCGAACCTGTTGTTGTTCCCGAATCTGGATTCCGCCAATATCGCGCTCAACCTGCTGAAGGTCTCGACATCTGCGCTGCACGTCGGACCGATCATGCTCGGGACGGCCAAACCGGCTCATATCCTGACCCCATCGGTCACGTCGCGTGGTGTGGTGAACATGTCTGCGCTGGCAAGTGTGGAAGCTGAAACCCGCGGTCGGGCGCTGCCTTGATTGAGCGGAGCGAGAAGGGTTGAGGCCTAGGCGGTCAGGCCCTTATGCGCACTTTGACAAAGCCTTCGGCAGGAAACTGCCGGGGGCTTTTGTGTCTCGGGATTCGTCAGAGCATGCTGGTTGCTTCACGCTTGAGATGCGGACACTGATGTTCGAGCAGTTGCGGCACCTCTTCCGAAGGGATCGCCTTGCCGATCAGGAAACCCTGACCAAAACGGCAGCCAAGTTGTCTCAAGGCGTCCATCTGTGAAACGTTTTCGATGCCTTCCGCAGTGATCGCGATGCCCAACCCTTTGCCCAGTGCAATGACTGTCCGTACGATATTCATCTGCTTGTCGTTGGACTGGAACGTCGCGACGAAGCTCTTGTCGATCTTGATTTTGTCAAAGTAGAGGTTGGAAAGTTGCGACAGGCTTGAGTAGCCGGTGCCGAAATCATCAAGGACCACTTTGATCCCTGCTGTCCGCAAATCGTTGATCACGGTTTTTGCGAGGTCAATATCGGCGATCAGCGCGCTCTCCGTGATTTCGATCTCTAGTCGGAAAGGCGCTAGCCCGGTCTGTGCCAGGATGCGGATGATGCGGATGCCCAGCAAACGATCGACCATCATCTTTGGCGACAGATTGACGGCCAGCTGGATATTTTTCGGCCAGGAGGCAGCGTCGCTACAAGCCTGGGTCAGCAGTTGGTTCGTCAACTCCATGATCAGCCCGATATCTTCGGCCATGGCAATGAAGACATCGGGAGAGATGAAGCCGTCGTCCGGGTCCCGCCAGCGTGCCAAGGCCTCGAAAGCACGGATTTCGCCGGTCTGAAGATCGATCAGCGGTTGGTAGTAGGGGGAAATCTCTCGGGCCGTAAGCGCCAGCCGGAGGCGTTTTTCGATATCGGCGCGTTCGGCCAGTGCCTTCTTCATAAAGGGCTCATAGCCTTGCACCATGTTGCGGCCAGTTCGCTTGGCAACGCAAAGGGCTATGTCTGCGTGACTTGCAAGCTGGAGCAGGCTGTCCCCGTCCGTGGGGGCTGCGGAAAAACCGACGCAGGCACCGACCTCCAGCTGAGCGTTCTCAAACAGCATTGGCGTGGTCAGGGTACGAACCACCTCCAGTGCCATGGCTTTTAGCTCAAGCGGCTTCATCGCGCGGTCGATGGCCAGAAACTCGTCACCGCCCAGCTGGATCACCAGACCAGCGGGAAACAATCCTGTCAGCCGCGCGCCAACTTCTTTCAGCACGGCATCTCCGCCGCATTGTCCGGCCAGGTCATTGACCTTCTTGAAGTCATCCAGATTGATGGCCAGGACTGAAAAACCCTTTCGCCCGTATTGGTTTTCGACGATCCGGGGGGCTCGATCGTCAAGAAACCGGCGGTTGGGCAACCGCGTCTGATGGTCGTGATAGGCGTTCCATTGGGCTCTTGTCTCTGCGATTTCGCGTGCGGCAACTTCCCTTCGGAGATCGCTCAGGCGGCGAATGGAGTAGATGTAGCCGCCAAGGCCGGAACACAAAACCGCCAGGAAGATTTCATCCAGCTCCCATTCTTCGTGCGCAGCCAGAAAATTGATGATGATATCGAAGGCATCGGTGAGGATCGCAATTATCCAGGCCACGAGCGTACCGGCAGCCACCAAAACCGCATCGCGGGTTGCTCGTCGTCCAATTTTTGGAAGATTGAGGGGTAATTTCATTCTCTTCTCTACTTATTGAGGTGAAAATATACGGATAAAAAGTGTATGGTTTCATAATAAGACCTAGAGTAAAATATTTAAATACGTGTATTTATTGTAATAAATGACAATTGATCGCTTGCCGTTTTCTATCGCGATTGTGGGCGGTCGGGCGGCTCTCCGTGCATCGCTCTTCCGGTGAAAACGTCATAGAGCTTGACTTCCGGCGCTACACCGTAGATACGAGGCGGCATTCGACTGCCGCGTGAGCAGTTCGCGTAATGATCGTGATGAGGCATACCTCCGGGGATTCTCTTTATCGGCTTCCGCAAATTTCCAATTTATTCAGCACAGGAGACTGTGCCTGTCCCGAACTCCCGGTCACGCGAGGAGCCTGAAAGAGTTGACGTGCCCTTGGGCTGTTGACCAGGTTCCCCCGGGCGATGCCGCCGGTGATGTCTGCTGCGCGCTTGCCGCGCGCAGACCTATGTCCGGTTCGGGATATCCGGCTATACAAGGGCCGGAAACCCAATTGAAGGTATACACTTGACCGACTTCAAATCACTTGGCCTGTCCGATGTGCTTCTGAGCGCTGTTGCCGAAAGCGGCTACGAGTCGCCGACCCCCATTCAGGAAAAGGCCATTCCGCTGGTACTGGAAGGCCGCGACCTGATGGGTCTGGCTCAAACCGGTACCGGCAAGACGGCGGCTTTTGGCCTGCCGCTGGTGCAGCGTTTGCTTGACCTGGACGTTCGTCCGGAGCCTTGCGGCGCCCGTGCGCTGATTCTGGCGCCGACCCGCGAGTTGGTGAACCAGATTGCCAAGACACTTGTTTCTTATGTTCGCAAGACACCGATCCGGGTGACTTCGGTCGTCGGTGGCGTGTCGATCAATGCGCAGATGAAGCGTATGTCTCGCGGCACGGACATTCTGGTGGCAACACCGGGCCGTCTGCTTGATCTGGTTGATCGCAATGCGGTTCGTCTGCACACGGCCAACTTCCTGGTTCTGGACGAAGCGGATCAGATGCTTGATCTCGGCTTCATTCACTCTCTGCGGCGCATCGCCGGTCTGGTCGCCAAACAACGTCAGACCCTGCTGTTCTCGGCAACCATGCCGAAGCAGATCAATGAACTGGCCAGCACCTACCTGCGCGATCCGCTGCGGGTTGAAGTGGCTCCTGTCGGCAAGACCGCCGACAAGATCACTCAGTCGGTTCATTTCATGGATCAGGGCGCAAAGACCGACGCGGTCATCACCATGCTGTCCGAGAACCCGAACGATCTGTCGCTGGTTTTCTGCCGCACCAAGCATGGCGCGGAAAAGCTGATGCGCAAGATGGTTCAGGCGGGCCTGAAGGCAGCATCGATCCATGGCAACAAGAGCCAGAACCAGCGCGAACGGGCCATCAAGGCACTGCGCGATGGGGAAGTTCGAATCCTGGTTGCCACGGACGTTGCCGCACGCGGTATCGATATTCCGGGCGTCAGCCACGTTTACAACTTCGAAATGCCGGAAGTGCCGGAAGCTTATGTTCACCGGATCGGCCGTACGGCCCGTGCGGGTGCTGATGGCGACGCAGTCGCGCTCTGCGCACCAGGTGAAATTGGTTATTTCCGTCAGATCGAACGACTGACCGGCCTTTCCATTCCGGTTGCCAGCGGTATCGTTCCGCCGGACAGCGCAGCTGAAAAGCCAAGCCGTGGTGGCCGCAAAGGCGGCGGTGGCGGTCGGTCAGGCGGCGGCAACGGTCGCGGCCAGCAACGCTCCAGTGGTGGCGACAAGGGTCAGCAGAACAAGAGCGGCCGCAGTTCCGGCCCGAAGAAGGCCTTTGGTGAAAGCCAAGGTCAGAAGCCGGATGCTCGTCGCCGCCGTCCTCGGCGTGAACGCGCAGCTGCTTGATCGGAATGACAACCCGACCTGAATGGGTCGACTGATCGTCATGAAAAGCCGCCTGGAAGAAATTCCGGGCGGCTTTTTGGCTTTTAGAGCCATGCGGTTAATGCATGTCAGCCGAGCTTAAAGATGCAGCCTGTTTGAAAATATACTTAAGTATCTGATTTTAAAATGGAATTCTAGTATTGAAGAATTTTTCACCGCTTGAAAAATTACTTGATACTTGGCTGGGGCTCCGTTACCTATACGTCACATTGCGGCGCAGGCAGACACGCTTGTCGGGGATCCCTGACAGTCCAGCCTCCAATGCCTGGTCTTCCGGGTGTTCTGGACCAAAAGCTCATCTGCCTTGAGCGACGCAGCGTTCTTAAAAAAACATAAGGTCTGGCGTCCCTGGAAACGGGGAGCAGGGGATCCTTTTTCTGCAGGTGATGTGGAGAAGGGGGCCGGTCATGCGCGGCAACGGGGTCTGCGGGTACGCCCCAAACGTTGCTGCCTGTCATGACAAGTCGAGCCGTCGCGTTCCTCCTGCGACGATCGGCAAAGCTGGACGAGAGTGAGAACGCAAAACGACTCAAGTGGCACTGGGGCTCTTGGTGCAGGGCGCTTTTAGCGGGCTTAAGACCCGCAGCAGCGCGCAGGCATTCGGGCTCCGCGTCGCAGATCTCCGTAAGGCAGGTCTGCGGTCCCCATCGATCCCACTTGTGCAACTCGGGCGCTGGAAGGTTTCCTTCCAGCGCCTTGTTTGTTCGTGACAGACGATTTCACTTAATCTTGCGGGCATGAAAAAAGCCGACCGGAGACCGGTCGGCTTGCGCTGTTGTCCAATGCGAGAGAGTTGCCTCACATATTTGGATAATTCGGACCACCGGAGCCTTCTGGAACCGTCCAGACAATGTTGCCGTTTGGATCCTTGATGTCGCAGGTCTTGCAATGGACGCAGTTCTGCGAGTTGATCTGGAAACGTGGCGCCTCTGCGCCTTCTTCCACCCACTCGTAAACACCGGCAGGACAGTAACGTGTAGACGGACCGGCATAGACGTCGTGCTCCGAGGTCTTCTGCAGTTCCATGTCCTTCACCTTCAGATGGATCGGCTGATCTTCTTCATGGTTTGTGTTGGACAGGAAAACGGAGGAAAGCTTGTCGAAAGAAACTTCTCCATCCGGTTTCGGGTAAGTGATTTTCTTGCAGCCCTTGGCGGGTTTCAGCGATGCCGCGTCTGACTTGTCATGGCTGAGAGTGCCAAAGAACGAAAAGCCGAAGATCTCGTTGGTCCACATGTCGAGGCCACCGAGCGCGATGCCGACGAAGGTCCCGAATTTCGACCAGAGTGGTTTGACATTGCGAACCTTCTTCAGATCCTCGCCAATCTTGCTTTCACGCCAGGCAGTGTCAAATTCCGTCAGCTCTGCATTGTCCTTGCCCGCGGCAAGAGCCCGCGTCACATGTTCAGCTGCCAGCATGCCTGACAGCATGGCGTTGTGAGAGCCCTTGATGCGCGGCACGTTGACCAGTCCAGCAGAGCAGCCGATCAGCAGCCCGCCTGGGAACGAGAGTTTGGGGACAGACTGATATCCCCCCTCGGTGATCGCGCGTGCGCCGTAGGAAATGCGCTTGCCGCCTTCGAACGTCGGGCGAATGGCAGGATGGGTCTTGAACCGTTGGAATTCGTCGAATGGTGACAGATACGGGTTCTTGTAATTCAGGTGAAGAACGAAGCCGACCGCAACCTGGTTGTCTTCCAGGTGATACAGGAAAGAGCCGCCGCCGGTTTTTCCGTCGAGTGGCCAGCCGAAGGAGTGCTGGACCAGCCCGGACTTGTGCTTTTCCGGGGCGACCTGCCAGAGTTCCTTGATGCCGAGGCCGAATTTGGGAACGTCGGAATCCTTCGCCAGATCGAATTTCGTGATCAGTTCCTTGGCAAGCGACCCGCGTACGCCTTCTCCGATCAGCACGTATTTGCCGCGCAGCTCCATGCCACGCGTGAACATGGCGTTGGGCTTGCCGTCACGGCCAATACCCATGTCGCCTGTTGCGACGCCGACGACACGTCCCTGGTCGTCGTAAAGCACTTCGGCAGCTGCAAAGCCTGGGTAGATCTCGACGCCGAGCGCCTCGGCCTTTTCGGCGAGCCAGCGGCAGACATTGCCAAGCGAGGCGATGTAGTTGCCGTGGTTGCCCATCAGCTTGGGCATGAGAATGTTTGGCAGACGTATGGATCCGGCCGGGCCGAGCAGCAGAAACTGATCATCGGTCACAGCTGTCTTGAGCGGCGCGTTCGCGTCTTCACGCCACTCAGGCAGCAGCTCATCCAGCGCAATCGGATCAATCACCGCACCGGACAGAATATGCGCCCCGACTTCCGATCCCTTCTCCAGGACGACAACAGAGATTTCCTCTCCCTTGTCATTGGCAATCTGCTTCAACCGAATGGCTGCGGCCAATCCAGCAGGACCCGCGCCCACGATGACGACATCGACGTCCATGCTCTCGCGTGGGCCAAGCTCGTCCTGTTCCGCCATGTCTGTCTCCCTCATGTGCGTCCGACCGGATAAGAGCCCTTTATGCAGCGTTTCCGCGTTGCAAACAAAAGCCTATATGCGGTCGGATCCCGCTTTCTTATAAAATCCCTGTGGACGCCGCCGGGCAAGCGCCGATTTGGAAACATATTCGTCCCAGCAGGCCTGTTATCTAACGTTTACGTAAGCGGAATATATAGTGGTTGCCGTAAAACGCCAATGTATTCCGGGAGCGCTACTCACAGTGTTCCACAAAGGGGGGCAGGGTGTGGAAAGCCGGGGAATGCGGGGAGAGCGGGCGAAGGGTTTTGTGTTTCAACTGCAGCTTCGGTAGGGTCATCACAAATTCCTTCTCCTTCAGAGGCCTGACGTGCAGACTGACCACCAAATTCAGCGCGAACTGGAAGCCTTGCTGGAATTCCATCTGGAAGTCGGCATTGACAGTTTCCTTGGTGATGCGCCGATCGACTGGGTGGCGCGGTCTGTGGAGCTGGCGTCGGCGCAGCGACAAGCACATGCGGCTCGCACCCAACCGCAATCCCGACCTTCCGCGGGAGGGCCAGCTGCCGGCGCCCAACGGCCTGGTGCCAGTGCAGCGGTTCCGGCCTCGCCAGGACTACATTCCCCTTCAGCTGCGGCTCTTGGCTCTCCGCCGCAGGGTGAGGCGGTGGCTGCGCAGCAAGGCAAACCCGCGAATTCGACCCCGGGCTTGCCAACAGCGCAAACCGTGCAGATGGCTCGCGATATGGCAGCGTCGGCGCGCAATCTGGATGAGCTGCGAGGCCGTCTTGTCGAGTTCAATGGCTGCAGTCTGAGTTTGACGGCAAAGAATCTGGTGTTTTGCGATGGGAATCCGGAAGCGAAGGTGATGCTGGTTGGCGATGCTCCGGGTCGCGAAGAGGATCAGCAGGGAAAGCCGTTTGTTGGACGATCCGGCCAGTTGCTTGATCAGATGTTGCGGGCCATCGGTCTTGACCGGTCCTCTGCCTATATCGGCAACGTCGTGCCGTGGCGCCCGCCTGGGGACCGCACGCCGACGCAGCAGGAGACGGAACTTTGCAAGCCGTTCGTCGTTCGTCAGATAGAACTTGCTGCTCCGGAAGTTCTTGTGCTGCTCGGGGCAGCTTCCGCCAAAACGCTGATGGGGGCCACGGATGGAATTCGCAAGTTGCGTGGAAACTGGATGACTTACCCAGTTGCGGGGCGCGATATTGCATGTATCGCGACATACGACCCGGCCTACCTGTTAAAGAGTCCTATCGAGAAGCGATTTGCATGGAAAGATTTTATGGCGATACGGCATAGACTGTCTCACTCCCCTGAGTAGGTTCCATCAATACAGGAAAGCACCAAGAGTAAGCTTTCTCTTGAGCTGATGAGTACATGCTTTTTTGCAAAAAATGCACAATGTGAAAAAGTTTATAGTAAAAATTAACAGGATGTTTTGATTTGCATCCGTATATCTACCAGTGGACCTTCGTGAGTTGGGGGTAGGGGAACACTTGACCGCTTTAGCATCCGATATACCGGCATCTGCTGTTCTGCCAGTGTTCGTTGTGGACCTGGAAACGCTGACGTGCATCGAAGCGTCGGCGTCCAACTTCGGACGTGCCGGTTGTCGCATTCTGTCGGATAAGGTCTGCGAGCTGCGGGAAGTCGTCGGTCTTCGGGTCAATGGCCTGGACAAGATGCTCCGCGGCAAGATCACCTCGATTGCTCCCAACCAGGCCGATGTTACCTTCCTTTTCGAAGAGTCTCCTCAAGGTGAAAAACGTCAGGAAAAGCGTCGGGAAGTAACCATTCCCGTGCAGGTCTATGACCGTGACCGCACAATCTCCATGCATTGCCGCATTGTCGATGCCAGCCGCTCCGGATGCCGTCTGGAGGGGCCATGTCTCGAAGCTCTGCCAAAAGACATCAGCCTGCAGATCCGTGGGCTTGGCTTGCCTGTCGATGGCAAGATCGTCTGGTGTCGTGATGGCTATGCCGGCATTCAGCTCCTGTGGCAGTTCTCGTCCAGTCAGGATGTGAGCAGAATGCGCAGTTCCGCCGATGGCAGCAGACGTTTGGGCGGGACCGCCAATCCGGACGGCGACAACGCTGCCCGCAAGCGCCGTGTGCGCGGTGGTGCTTTCGGCTCCAGATAGGCTGCACGCAGGACCATGGTCTTGTGTGTCTGAATGTCGTCTCCAGCCGTCGCTTCAGCCGCTCCCCCAGATTTCTCCGTAAAGTACCATCTTATCGGCGCCTATCTGCATCCCTATATGAGGCGTTATCATGAAAGGAAGGGACGTCCGTGCTTAAGCAGATCCAGAAAATTATCCCGAAGAAATTTCGCAAGGACACGTTGTCGATACCTGTCGTTCGCCTGCAGGGCGCCATTGGCATGTCCTCCGGTCCCATGCGACAGGGATTGAATCTGGCATCGGTCGCCCAATCGCTTGACCGGGCGTTCTCGATGAAGGCTGCTCCGGCCGTGGCACTCATCGTTAATTCTCCTGGGGGCTCCCCGGTGCAGTCCCGACTGATTTTCAAGCGGATCCGCGATCTGGCAAAGGAGAAAGAGAAGGACGTCCTAGTCTTCGTCGAAGATGTAGCCGCAAGCGGCGGCTATATGATTGCGGTGGCAGGCGACGAAATCTTCGTTGACCCTTCCTCGATTGTCGGCTCAATCGGCGTTGTCTCCGCAGGCTTCGGTTTCCCGGAGCTGCTGAAAAAGGCCGGTATCGAGCGCCGCGTCTATACGGCAGGGGAAAACAAGGCGATCCTCGATCCTTTCCAGCCGGAAAAGCCAGATGACATAG
Source organism: Roseibium limicola (assembly GCF_017313085.1). Taxonomy (GTDB): domain Bacteria; phylum Pseudomonadota; class Alphaproteobacteria; order Rhizobiales; family Stappiaceae; genus Roseibium; species Roseibium limicola. The sequence goes on from NZ_JAFLNF010000004.1 coordinate 475,619, forward strand.
CCTACCTCAAATCCTTGCAGCTGGAGATCCATGAGGTCTTCAGAGATTTGGTGAAGGAACGTCGCGGCGATGTATTGGCAGACGATCCGAGCCTGTTTACCGGTCGGTTCTGGACCGGGCGGGCGGCGCGGGATCTCGGGCTTGTCGACGGCATCGGCGATCTGCGTGAAGTGCTGAAGGAACGCTATGGTGCCAAAGCCGAAGCCAAGCTCATATCACCGCCGCGTGGCCTGTTTGGTCGGCGTACGTCGGGCGTTGGTGTTTCGGCTTTGTCTGGCCATAATGATGTTTCAGCATTGGGTCAGGACATAGGGGCAGGCGTTGTAGGCGCCAGTCTTGCGGCTGTTGAAGAACGCAGTCTGTGGGCCCGCTACGGGCTTTGAGGATGATGTAGACCGGCTCCCGGCGTTTGCCGGGGCAGCTGGTTGTGATGGGATGCGTGGGGCAAAGCCGTTCAAATGCGGGCCGCCCAGATCGGGAGACAGATCAGCATGACGGAATTGATCGGCTTTGCCGCCTTGGCCGTGGGCGGCTATTGGGTGTTTAAACGCGTAAAGAAGAAGCTGGCGGAAGCCGAGGAAACCTTGGGGGCCATGCGCAACGGCATCGCTGGCGACCGGGTTGGCAAGGCAGCTGAGGGTGTCGCTCTGGTGCAAGACCCGGTGACCGGCAAGTACCGACCGCGAACCTAGCTGGACTTGAAGAGGCCGTCAGTCCCGTAGTTCTTCCCTCAGCCATTCCAGAAGCGCCGTGACCTCGGGGCGGCGAGAGCTGGGCTGCGTGCTCCTGAACACCGATATCTCCGTAGGTCGCGGCACGTACTCCTCGCAAGGGCGCACGAGTGTATTGTCTGCCAACATGAATTCCACTGTTCGGCGCCAGCCGAGCGCTATGCCCTGTCCGGAGGCTGCCGCCTGCAAGACGACGGGATAGCTGTCGAAGTTGCGTGTCTTTGGTCGCGTCTCGGTGATCGTGCCGGTGGCCTGAAACCAGTCTTCCCATTCCAACCAGTTTTTCGGCACGACCCGATGCGAAAGAAGCCGGTAATCCGGCAGTCTTTCCGCTGGCAAGGGACGAAGCGTCTCGGTGATGTAGTCCGGGCTGCAGACTGGGAAGATTTCATCCGAGGCGGTGAAGAGCAACGGATAGGACCCTTGTTGCCTGCCTGTCGTCTGAATCGCCAGATCGAAGGGGCGTTCAAAGGTTGCCAACGGCACGAGCGAGCTGGCGAGATTGACCTCAATCTCCGGGTGTAAATGGTGAAACCGTGCCAGCCGTGGCGTCAACCAGTAGAACGCTTCGCAGAGCTGGCACACAAGCACGACCTCATTGCTGGCTGCGACACCGCGAATGCGTCCGGTTTCGGCTGCAATGTCGCTCAGGCTGGTTCCGACCGTTTGCCCGAACCGGCGCCCTTCTTCGGTCAGGAAGACACCGCGATTGCGTCGCTCAAACAAAGTGATGCCGAGGTCTTTCTCCAACAATCGGATCTGCTTGCTGACAGCAGCCTGGGTCAGGCCGAGCTCTTCTGCTGCGCGGGTGAAGCTCTCATGACGGGCGGCAGCCTCGAAGGGGAGAAGGCTGGAGATCGGAGGAAGCGAACCGCGCAGCAAATTCATGACTCCAGGTTTTGAAAAATGGCTGATAAGTCGTTTTTAGATGGTGTGATCCAATGCCATAGGTAATCCTATGACATGGATTGACCAAACGCAAAAGACGCCTCCCTATGGCTTGCAGAGGGCTTGGCAGATTCTTCGGGTGCCAGGCTTTCGCGACCCGCAGACCCAGGGCATCCTGTGCATTCTGGGTGCGGTGGCGTTGCTGTCCTTGTCCGATGCCATCGTCAAGGCACAAGATGGAAGTGTTGGCCTCGGGCAACTCCTATTTCTGCGCTCTGGGTTTGCCTTGGTAATCATTTTTATTGCCGCTTTCCTATCGGGGCGGCTCAGCGCCTTGTGGCCTCAAAACGCGAAGGCTGTCGCAGTGCGCAGTCTGTGTCTCGGTGGGATGTGGCTGTCGTATTACGCGTCTCTGCCGCTTTTGCCGTTACCTGTCGCCGCGGCTGGTTTTTACACAAGCCCCTTCTTCATGGCTCTTTTCACCGTGCTTTTGACCAGAGAAAAAGTCGGGGCAAATCGGTGGCTGATTGTTCTCTGCGGAATTGGAGGTGTCCTCCTTATGCTGCGTCCGACAGAAAGTGAGATTCCCTGGCCAATCGGCTTGGCAGTGTTGGCCGCTGCGCTCTATGCCCTGGCAGCGCTGGTCACCCGAGGTGGATGTCGACACGAGTCCGTCTGGTCGCTGGCCTTTTGCCTCAACTGGGTTCTGGTGCTGCTCGGTGCAGGGCTCTCAGCGGGCCTTTGGGCTTTTCCACCTCCGGATACGTGGCAGGATGCAGCACCCTTCCTCCTGACAGGATGGAGGCAAGTCGATGGGCCAACTCTGCTGCTGATGCTCGGGCTCGGTGTGCTGCTCGCCCTCATCTGTGGCGGTGTGGCCAAAGCTTATCAATCGGCACCGGCTCCGGTCGTTGGCGTATTCGATAATTTCTACGTGATTTTCGCTGGGTTCTGGGCGGTGGTGCTCTTCAGCCAGCAGTTCGAGCTGCTCGACTATGCCGCCATCGCCATCATCTCCCTTTCGGGAGGCTTGGCGGCGTTTTCCAGGGGCAGTGCGTCAGGCAGAAAGCTTTGAGCTGTTTGGATGCAAATGAAAAAGGCGCCCCGTGTCCACGGAGCGCCTTTTTCTGTTCATCGGTGTTGCTCGATCAGAGCGAGGCCATATAGGTCGGCAATTCGTTCATGCGTGGCACCACGATCAAGGTGTGGACCTTGCCCGCCTTGAAGGCATTGAGGAATTTCGCATAGTCCTTGAAGGCGACGCAGCCATGGGACCCGATACGCCCGCGCAGCAGGTTCGTGTGGGTCAGCATCCCGTCGCGGCCATACATCGCTGCGCGGTCTCTGGGCAGCATCCGGATGGCTTCGACGCCGTGGAACAGGCTTTCCCGCATCCGCAGCTTGTAGATATTGGGTGGTGTCGGGCCGCGGTTCTTCTTTTTGAAGTGGCGCGGGTCGTCCATCATCTTGCCAATGCCGGAATGCGCTTCCAGCTCGGTGCCATCTGGCATATGCACGGTGGCTTCGCTGATGTCATAGACGGCAATACCACTGCCACGGCCGGGCAGGGCGGAGGTGCCGCCGTTGAAGATCTTGGATAGGCCACTGAAGACGCCATTGTCATCGTCCTCAGGTCGGTTCGCTGGAGCATAGGCCATGGCCTGAGGTGCCCGAGCTGTCCGAGCTGTCTGAGCTGTCTGGCTAGCTTGAGGTTTCGGAGCCGCCGGGCGCTTCGTTGGGACCGGGATCATCATCTCGGGGGCAATCGAAGCAACAACCAGTTTTTCATCTGACGCCGCTGCAGCACCATCATTTTCTGGAAGATCCGCCTGGGCAACAGCCTGGGGAGCTTCATTCGAAGCGGCAGGGACGTTGGCTGCGACCGATTGCACATCAGCCTGCCCAATCAGGGCGACACGTTCCGTCAGAACCTGACGAAGCGCAGACATTGCCGCTGTTTTCAGCCGCTCGAGTTGCTGACGCGCCTGATTTTCAGCCGCCAGGGTTTCAGCTTCGGCTACTGCTGTTTCCTGTGCGGCTTTTTTCGCCTGGTCGGCGGCTGCAAGCTTTTCAGTGGTTTTAGCCTTCCGGACGGCTTCGGCATGGGCCGCAGCTTCTTTTTGCGCCATGACCTGGGCAATCATCGCGGCTCGGTCCTTGCCGGTCAGCACCTGCAGGCTGGGTTCCGACCAGATCGCAGAACGGGCCACCTTGTCAGAGACCGCAGATTGTCCTGTCTTGGAAGGAGAAAGCAGGCTGGCAAAATTCAGATTGAAAGCGCCCTCGTCGGACAGACTGAGGGAGGTGATCATTCCCACCGGTCCGGCAAGCAGCGCCAGAAGCAGAAGGAGGGTCGGGCGCGTCTTTCGCGCACCTTTATGTGCCGCGGCGCGTGGCCGGCGGTCGATAGGCGGTTTACTCATACTCATTGGGTCCAATTACGCGTCCCCACGCGACCTACTTGCCGCGCCAGATACCAAGTCATCCCGCACAAAGAAGCGATGTTCCGCTTCAATGTAGATGTTCATTAACTATAGGGAAACTTGGTAACCAAGACGTTTACGGCCAATTGCGTTTTGCGCTGGTATCTTCGCGAAGCTGCGGGACTCCGGCGAAATACGGATGGTGAATCAATCTGAAATTTTTTCCCAAGCCTGTGTAGCGACGATTTTGGGCGAGGTGGAGGCACCTCAGTTGAACAAACGGGAGCGCTCATTTGTCAGAGCATTGCCAGATAGGTTGGCAGTTCTCCCAGGTGTGGAACGACTATGATCTGCTTCACCTTGCCGGACTTGTAGGCCTTCAGAAATTTCGCATAGTCCTGAAAGGCGATGCAGCCGGCGGATCCGATGCTACCCCGGCGCAGTGGACTATGGGTCAGAATACCGTTGCGGCCGTGCATCTTCTTAACGTCAACAGGCAGCATGCGGACAGCCTCTACGCCGTGGAAAAGCCGCTCACGCATCCGCAAATTATAAACGTTCGGCGGGGTCGGGCCTTTGTTGCGGCGCTTGGTGTATTTGGGGTTGTCCAACATGGGGCCAAGGCCGGAGTGCGCTTCCAGCTTCGTGCCGTCGGGCATGTAGACCGTGGCGCCAGAGATGTCATAAACGGCGACCTTGCTGCCGCGACCAGGCAGACGCCCGGTCCAGTGACCGGTCGGCAAGCCGGGCTCATCCGACGGCGAAGTGCGGAACACCTTGTTGAGCCCGCCGTAGACACCGTCCTCGTTCGACAGGTCTGGGCCCGCTGGTGCATAGCTCAGAGCGAGAAATGTCGACTGGCGTTTCACTGCAGTCTTTTGGACCGCCGTCAGTTCCGGGCGGTTTTCGGGAACCGGAATGGACTCTGGCAGTTCCCCCACAATCGGCTGTGCGCGAGGCGGTGTGGTGTTGAACAGCGTGGTATCGACATCGATTGCCGCCAGCGGTGCGGGCTTTTCCGGGCCATGATCGGCGATCTTGCGGGCGCCGACAAACCGGCGCAGATCCGCCAGAGCAACGGCTTTGCCTTGACGCTTGATGCGGCGAACTTCCGCCGTCTGGTATGGCGACAGGGGATGGGCGCGGAACAGACCGATCATGTCGCCGCTGATGCTCGAAAACTGTCTGGCGAGATCCGCTCTGGTCAGCTTTTCATACCAGGTTGGAGTTTCCGTGCGGAGCGACGAGGTAACGGGAGGTGCTTCTCTGTGGGGTTGAAACTCGGCAATAGGCGAGTCTGGGATCACCGTGGTCTGCGCTTCGAGAGTGTAAGGCACTGAAATCGGGTGCTGTGAGGTCTGGCCGACCATCAGGCAAACGGCGGCAATCAGCACGGTGGCGCTGAATACACGGGCAAAGTGACGGTGACGTACGATGACGGCATCAGTGAGGATTGCGGCGGCCTGCCGGGCGCCGGTCGACTGATCATGCATGGCTCTTTGGGTCCACTAAATATTCTGTCAGGACTTTGAATCCTGCAGACACACAGGACGTCTTTCCGGTCGGGCGAGTTTCCTCGCTCCCGGCACATCCTTCAGCTAAGGGAGATACAAACCGCTTTTCGGTTGCCTCTTCGAATACGCGGCTGAAATCATCTAAAAATGGCTAGAATCAGGCACTTTCCGTAAGAGCAGGATGATTGCGCATCTTCTAGTTAACCGCGCAATTTTCGGTCGCCGTGCCTCCGGGATTGCACCTAGCCTGTTCTGACAGGGTCTGTGCTGGACTGGCTGCAATGGCGATCTCGGGCGGTGCAAACCGGCTGATCGCTTGACCTTGCCGTGCTCCCGTGGCACGTGTCGCCGCTGATCAGATATTACGGGGCCATGCCCCTTGCACAAAGACTTTGCGCGGAACGAGAACTCATGTCGAACGACACCCTGCCGGCCCATATGCGCCCTGAAAACTCCTTTCAGGGCCTGATCCTGACCTTGCAGCGCTTCTGGGCGGATCAGGGCTGTGTTGTCCTGCAGCCCTATGACATGGAAGTTGGTGCGGGCACATTTCACCCCGCTACGACCCTGCGCTCTCTGGGGCCGCGCCCATGGAAGGCAGCTTACGTGCAGCCTTCGCGCCGTCCGACCGACGGACGCTACGGTGAGAACCCGAACCGTCTGCAGCATTACTATCAGTTCCAGACGATCCTCAAGCCGTCACCGGCAAATCTACAGGACCTGTACCTTCAGTCGCTCTACGCCATAGGTCTGGATCCCAAGCTTCACGACATTCGCTTTGTCGAAGATGACTGGGAAAGCCCGACGCTGGGGGCCTGGGGACTTGGCTGGGAGTGCTGGTGCGACGGGATGGAAGTGTCGCAGTTCACCTATTTCCAGCAAGTGGCCGGTTTTGAATGTTCGCCAGTATCCGGTGAGCTGACTTACGGTCTGGAGCGCATCGCAATGTATGTGCAGGGTGTCGATAACGTTTATGACCTCAACTACAACGGCCAGGAGGGCGACGCCAAGGTCACCTATGGCGATGTATTCCTGCAGGCTGAGCAGGAATATTCTCGCCATAACTTCGAGCATGCGGACACCGAGATGCTGTTCCGACACTTCAAGGATGCGGAGCATGAGTGCAAGGCGCTTCTGGCCGCTGGCGCAAAGGCTCAGGAAGAGACAGGGGCTGATGTGCACCAAGTCGTGCTTCCGGCCTACGACCAGTGCATCAAGGCCTCTCATGCCTTCAATTTGCTGGACGCTCGTGGCGTGATTTCCGTGACGGAGCGCCAGAGCTACATTCTGCGGGTGCGCGAACTGGCCAAGGCCTGTGGCGCGGCTTTCCTGAAGACCAAGGCAGGCGGCGTCGGCTACGAGGGCTGAGCCAGGTCGTCAGCACTACGTGATTTCAAGGCGGCCTCGTGCCGCCTTTTTCATGTCTGACCCAGGCTATCTGAGGCTGATGAGCAATTTTAGCCTTTGCCGCGATAATGGCTTGATGACTTTGCGAGGCCAGGGAGATAGCGTTGTTTGCAACAGCATTTATCTTTCAGGATTCTTCTTATGAGTTTGATTGTTCTGGCCGTTGTCGCCGCTCTCATTGGCTATCTGGTTGCGCTCTATAATGGCCTCGTCAAGAAGCGACAGATGGTCGAAGAAGGCTGGTCGGGGATCGACGTGCAGCTCAAACGCCGCGCCGACCTCATTCCCAATCTGGTGGAAACCGTGAAGGGCTACGCAAGCCACGAAAAGGAAACCCTGGAAGAAGTAACCGCCATGCGGGCCAGGGTCGGTCAGGTCAGCAATGGCAATCCGGCAGACCGGGCGGTTGCCGAAGGCGCACTGTCCCAGGCGCTTGGCCGTCTGTTGGCGGTCGCCGAGGCCTATCCGGAGCTCAAGGCCGACAGCAACTTCCGCGCCCTGCATGAGAGTCTCGACATGATCGAAGATGCGTTGCAAAAGGCTCGCCGCTATTACAACGGTGCGGTGCGCATGCTCAATGTGGCGGTCGAGAGCTTCCCTTCGAACCTTGTCGCGGGGCAATTCGGGTTCATGAAGGCGGACTACTTCGAAATTGAAGATGCCTCGGACCGCGCAGTCCCCAAGATCAGCTTCTAAACACCGGAAAGGCGCGCGCAATGCGTATGACCTTGATCGCTCGCCGTGTGATCTGTCTTCTGGCTGTGCTGCTTGGCTGTGCCTTGCTGAGCACCCGTGCCGACGCCAATGAGGCGATCACGAATTTCCACGCAGCCATTGATGTGGCCGAAGATGGCACCCTGACGGTGACGGAAGAGATCACTGTGCAAGCGGAAGGCGATCAAATCCGCCGCGGCATCTACCGCGATCTGCCGCTCATTTTCGAGATGGCCTCCGGGCGCAAGGCACGCGCCGGATTTGAGCTGGTCTCCGTGGAACGAGACGGTGCCTCCGAGCCCTACCGGGTGGAGCGGTCTGGCGATGGCGTGCGCATCTATATCGGTGACAGCGACGTCTTTCTGGAGCCGGGCCTCTATCGCTACACCATCACCTATCTGACAACCCGCCAGATCCGTTTCTTTGACAGCCACGACGAAGTCTACTGGAACGTCACCGGTAACCTCTGGGGCTTTCCAATCAACAAGGCATCGGCTCAGGTGACCCTGCCTGCCGGGGTGACCGCCTCAAGGTGGGACGGTTACACCGGCGCCTATGGCCAGACAGGTAAGGACTTCCGCTCTGAAAGCCGCAGCGGGTCGCATCAGGTCTATTTCGAGACAACGCGCCCGTTGGCACCTCGCCAGGGCCTGACGATTGTCGTGGCAATGCCAAAGGGCGCGGTTGTCCCGCCCACCGAAGCAGACGAGATAGGCTGGTTGTTGAGCGATTACAGCGCGGAAATCGCTGGTGCATTCGGGCTTCTGGTGGTGCTGGGCTACTATGTTTTTGCCTGGGGCCGGGTCGGTCGTGACCCTCCTGCGGGCGTCATCTACCCGCGCTTCGAAGCGCCGGAAGGGATTTCGCCCGCACTGGCCAGTTACATAGAGGACCGCGGATTTGCCGGTCAGGGCTGGACGGCGCTCTCTGCTGCCTGCATCAGCTTGGCTGTGAAGGGAAAGCTGGTGTTGGAACAGCTGAGCGACGGCCTGCGGCTTGAGCTGGTGCAAGGAGGCGGGACAGCCGGTCCCTGGGGCGGGAAGCCTGTGTCCGCGGACGAACTGCCCTCTGGAGAAGCGGCGGTTCTGCGCTTCCTGGATCGTCAAGGCGGCGCATTTTCGGTGAACAAAGACAACGGCCCGTCGGTCGTCCTGCTTGGCAACTCCTTTCGCTCGGCCATCGAGAAAGAGAGTCGTCAGCGGTATTTCAAGTCCAATCTTGTCTTCTCAGCCATCGGGGTTCTTTTCAGCCTGCTGGCGGTGGTGGGTATCATCAACTTCGGCGACGTCAGTGGGGATGAGATAGCCATTACTCTTCCCTTGATGATTATCGGAACCGTCGCCTCCTGCATGTTGATCACGGTTGTGAACTCGCTGTCTGGCTCGCGAAGCCTCTTGCAACGTGTCGGGAGCATCATGGGCTTGTTCTTCGTCCTGATCGTTCTGCTCGTGCTTGGCGGTGCTTCTGCCGTGGCGGCCTTCAGTGAAGGCAGCTTGCTGACCTTGGTTGCGGTGCTGATCGTCGCGACCAACGTCTTCTTCATCGCGCTCATGGGCGCGCCGACCGCGCTCGGGAGAAGCGTTCTGGATGCCATCGAGGGGCTGAAGCTTTATCTTGAGGTGGCAGAGGCGGAGCGTATGAACATGGAAGGCGTTCCGCGCATGTCTCCTGATCATTTCGAGCATCTGCTGCCCTATGCGGTGGCATTGGGCGTGGAGAAGCCCTGGGCAGAGACGTTTGCATCCTGGTTGAGGACGGCAACCCCGGCGGAGGGTACGTCCTATCAGCCGCGATGGTCCCGTGGGGCAGGCTTCGATGCCCATAACATCGCAGGGGCGTTGTCTGGAACGACCGGCGCCCTGGCTAGCAGCTTCTCGTCGTCGGTCCCAGCGCCAAAGTCGTCCAGTTCCGGTTTTTCGGGAGGTTCGTCCGGTGGGGGTGGCGGAGGAGGCGGTGGCGGGGGCTGGTGAACCAGTCGTCCGCGCTAGCTGGCGTTTTCCGTCAGCTGTTTCATTTCTGCGGCAGACCCGGCTGGTGCAATCCAGCCGCCAGCTTGAACAAGTTTGGTCGCAGCTTCTGCCGTGAGGCTGGTACCAAAATAATGGCCTTGACCGGCTTCGCATTGGCGGTCGCTAAGCCAGTCTACGATTTCCTTCTGTTCAAGGCCTTCGGCGACGACCCGCAAGTTGAGGCCTTTTGTCAGCACCAGAACCGCCTCGACCATGGCGGCGCATTCCGGGTCCTTCAGCACGCCGCAGACAAAATTGTCATCGATCTTGACCGTGTCGATGGGCAATTGACGCAGAATATTGAGGCTCGAATTGCCAACGCCATAGTCATCGAGTGCGAGCTTGATACCACTGTCGGCGAGTTGCCGCAGCACGGGGTGGGACAGCTTCACATTTCGGCTGAGTGCAGCTTCACTGATGTCCAGGGTGATCCGTTGCGGCAAAACACCACTCTCTGCAAGCACGGCGGCCAGCTTCAGCGGAAATCCCTGTTCCTGCAGCTTCAGTGACGAGATGTTGAGGCTGAGGTCGATGTCGTCAGGCCACCGGCTTGCAGCCTTACATGCCTGACGCAGAATATTCTCCGTCAGTTCGGAGATCATGCCGGCGTCTTCTGCGATCGGGATGAACTGATTGGGTGGGACGTAGCCAAAGTCCGGGTCGTACCAGCGGGCGAGGGCTTCAAAGCCGATAATCTTGTTGTCGCTCAGCCGAATGATCGGCTGGTATTCCGGCTTCAAGGCGTCGCTGTCCATCGCACGCCGTAGCCGCTGCTCCAGCAGGGAGCGGTGCAAAATGGAAGCGTCCATCTCAATCTCAAAGAACCGAAACAACGAGGTGCCAGACGTCTTGGCGCGATACAGCGCTATATCGGCACGGCGCAATAGTTCCGAGGACGAATGCCCGTCGTCGGGAAACAGGGAAATGCCGACCCCAGACCCAATACGGATTTCGCGTCCCTCGATGTCGAAGGGCTTCTGAATGGCAGCAAGCAGCCGTCGCGCAAGACTTCCTGCATCGGGCTTTTCTGACAGCACCGGAGAAACAATTGCGAACTCATCGCCGCCAAGTCTGGCGACCAGACCTTCACTGCCGACTTCCAGGGTCAATCTCTCGGCAAACTTGCACAGAAGGATGTCGCCGACCCCATGTCCGTAGAGATCGTTGACGGGTTTGAAGCCATCGACGTCCAGCATCAGCACGGCGCGGCATTCGTCCGGCTGAACTTGGTCCATCAGGTCGTTGAAGCTGTCGTCGAGTTTTCGTCGGTTGGGCAGGCCGGTCAGGGCGTCGTGCTTGGCCAGTTCAATGGCCGCGTTCTCCGCATGGCGGTGCTCGGTCAGCCGGTGCTTCATCCGGGTCAATGAAAAGGCCGCGGCAACGATCGCGAAGATGCCCATGCAGAAGCCGATGCTGACCAAAGTTTCCACCAAGTGCAGCACTAGATGGCTGGATCTTTGGGTGACATACAACAGTGGGTGGAACAGGGCGAGCAAATAGCCTGACGGAATCGCTGCGCCAACGACAAGCAAAAGAGTCCCGAGCTGTCGTTTCGAAATTAAGGTGTCAGGCTTCACGAATGGCCCCGTTTCAACGGTTTAGTAGCGGGCGAGAATGCCATTGCTTCCTTTCCGAAGGATGAAGTTGAAACAGAGAAATCTCATTAAAAACAGCAACTAAGCAGTTTTACGAAGGCGTGTCCTTGAATTGCGGGGATATCCACTTGCACTCTTACGCTCCGCATACGGCGGAGACCATACGGCACCGGCCTCAGGGAAATTGCCTCCGCTCAACCCAAACCAACCGGCCAAGGGGGTGACAATCACGGGCTGACTTGGTAACGGACATGCCAGAGATTTGTCGGGGCAGGACTGCTCCGGAAACCCAAGCCAGTTTTAAAAGGACCTGAAGATGCAGGTCCGACCTGAAGGTATGTAAGACCGATGCCCGACCTCCTGCTTGAACTCTTCAGCGAGGAAATTCCTGCGCGCATGCAACGTCGCGCTGCGGACGATTTGAAGTCGCTTGTCACCAATGCACTTGTGGATGCCGGACTACCCTATGAAGGCGCGAAGGCATTTGCCACGCCGCGCCGTCTGGCTCTGCATGTAGCGGGCGTTCCGGCTGCCTCCAAGGCGACACGGGAAGAACGCAAGGGACCACGTGTCGGCGCTCCGGAAAAGGCTGTCGAAGGGTTTTTGCGTGGTGCGGGGCTGTCGTCCATTGACGAAGCGACCATACAGTCCGACCCGAAGAAGGGCGAGTTCTACGTTGCGGTCATCGAGAAGCCGGGCCGCACGGCCATCGAGATTTTGGCCGAAGTATTGCCAGGCCTGATCAAGGGCTTTCCTTGGCCGACCTCCATGCGCTGGGGCACGGGCTCCATGCGGTGGGTTCGCCCATTGCATTCCATTGTCGCGACATTTGGTCCGGAAACCGAAGAGCCCGACGTTGTCCCTTTTGAAGTCGAGGGCATCGTCTCCGGCACAACCACTCGTGGTCATCGGTTTCTGGCGGATGAGGCTTTTGAAGTTCGTCGCTTTGATGATTACGCGCCGAAGCTGGAAAAGCACAAGGTTGTCCTCGATGCGGACCGCCGCAAGGACATCATCCTGAACGACGCCAAGAACAACGCGATGGCGCTGGGCCTGGATCTCGTCGAGGATCCTGGCCTTCTGGAAGAGGTTGCAGGCTTGGTCGAATGGCCGGTGGTCCTGATCGGCTCATTTGAAGAAGAGTTCCTGGAAATTCCGGATGAATGCATCCGTCTGACCATCCGCGCCAACCAGAAGTGCTTTGTGCTGAAGAACCCGGAGACGGGCCGCCTCGCCAACCGCTTTGTGCTGACCTCCAACATTGAAGCAGTTGATGGTGGCAAGGAAATCATCCACGGCAACGAAAAGGTCATCCGCGCGCGTCTGTCCGATGCTCGCTTCTTCTGGAACACCGATCTGAAGACCAAGCTGGCCGACAATCTGCCCAAGCTCGACAGCATCGTTTTCCACGAAAAGCTCGGCACGCAAGGCGCACGCGTCAAGCGTCTGGAAGCGCTGGCAAAAGAGATCGCACCGCACGTTGGTGCCGATGTCGACAAGGCAAAACGCGCAGCGCGCCTTTCCAAGACAGATCTGGTCTCTCAGATGGTCTATGAATTCCCAGAACTGCAGGGATTGATGGGCCGCACATATGCTGCCAAGCAGGGCGAGGATGCCTCTGTTGCCATCGCCATTGAAGATCATTATCGCCCGCAAGGCCCGAGCGACAAGGTTCCCACCGATCCGGTTGCCATCGCTGTTGCACTGGCCGACAAGCTGGATTTGCTGGCGGGCTTCTGGGCCATCGATGAAAAGCCGACCGGTTCGAAGGATCCCTTCGCGCTGCGTCGCGCAGCCCTCGGCGTCATCCGCATTATTCTGGAAAACGGCCTGCGGGTCTCTCTGAGTGATCTGATCGGACGTGCCGTGGCGCGCTTGTCCGTCAACGTCGAAGGTCAGAAGACCGACGAGATCATTGCAGATCTCATGTCCTTCTTCGCTGATCGTCTGAAAGTCTACCTGAAGGACGAGGGCGCTCGCCACGACCTGATCGACGCCGTTCTGGCACTGGGTGGTCAGGATGACTTGCTGATGGTTGTTCGGCGGGTTGAGGCGTTGGGCAAGTTCGTTGCCTCAGATGATGGCGCCAATCTGGCCGCAGGCTACAAGCGTGCGGTCAACATCCTGCGTGCGGAAGAAAAGAAAGACGGCGCCAAGGTCTCAGGCGAACCTCAGGCAGAGTATTTCCGCGAACAGGCAGAGATCGATCTGGCAGCTGCCATCAAGACAGCCCGTTCAGAAGCTGCCGAAGCGGTGAAGTCGGAAGACTTTGAGGCAGCCATGAGCGGCCTGTCGAGACTGCGGGCACCGGTGGACAAATTCTTCGAGGATATTTTGGTCAACGCCGAGGAATCTGAAATCCGTATGAACCGCTTGCGCCTGTTGTCCGAAATCCGCGACGCCGTTCATGTGGTGGCTGACTTTTCAAAAATCGCGGGCTAAGCCTGCAAATTTCACGCGGAGTCATCCCGGACGAAGGCGATGCCTGAAGATCCGGGGTCGGAGTGTCGAGAGCCTTGCGCTTCTAAGTCGCTGAGCCTCGGCCCGCCGGTCCTGGATAAAGCCTTTTGGCTTTTTCCGGATGACTGAAATGATATTGCGTCTCTGTCGACAGTCAGTGGAAGAGCATTCAAAGTTGCGCTTCGATCGCGGCCTTGTCGATGACGGACCACACATCGACAACACGCCCTTCGCGGAATGTGTAGAAGACGTTCTCCGAAAAATTGACTTTCCGTCCGTTGACCGGCAGCCCGAAAAGCATGGCCTTTGGCGTGCAGCCGAAGAGCAGCCGTGCCGCGATGCGTGGCGGTTCGCATACCAGAAAATCGATGTTGAATGACAGATCGGGGATAGCCTCGAAGTCGCCGACGAGCATCTGGCGGTACCCGGTCAGGCCAACGCGCGTGCCGTTGTAATGCACGTCCTCATGAACCACAGAACCGAGATTGTCCCAGTCCTGCTTGTTCAGGCAATCGATGTAGGCGCGGTAGCGCTCGGCAAGGTTTTCGTTGGGCGTCAATTTACTCACTCCGCCGCTGCAAGACGCGCCACAGGCTGTTCCTTGATCGGCCAGTGAACAATGGCCGCAGCAAGGCCGAGAGCGATCCCCAGCCACCAGATTGCGTCATAACTACCGGTTTCATCATAAAGTTTCCCCCCCAGCCAGACGCCGAGGAACGAACCGACCTGGTGAGAGAAAAAGACGAAACCGAAGAGCGTGCCCATATAACGCGGGCCGAACATCACAGCAACGAGGCCGGAAGTTGGCGGCACAGTCGAGAGCCACAAGAAGCCCATAACGCCAGCGAACACCAAAACGGTGACAGGGGTCGCTGGAATGGTGATGAAGAGCGCGATTGCAATGGCCCGGCCAATGTAGATCAGCGACAGGAAGATAGACTTGGAATAGCGCCCACCGATGTAACCGGAGATAAGAGAACCAACGACGTTACACAGTCCGATCAACGCAAGTGCGATGGCGCCAAGGGCAGGGTCCATGCCGAGGTCGACGATATAGGGCGGCAGGTGAACGGTAATGAACGCCACATGGAACCCGCAAACAAAGAAGCCGAGCGTCAGAAGCAGGTAGCCGCGGGTCTTGAAAGCCTCGGCAATTGCTTGCTTCAGGTTCTGGTCCTGCTGGCCGGCAACTGGAACGTGAACCGACTTGCCCCGCAGCGCCACCGCCAGAAGCGGGATCAGCATCATGATGCCGGAGAAGATGATCAGGGTTTCCTGCCAGCCGATTGAGCCGATGAGGTAATCGCCCAGCGGCGCGAACAGAAACTGACCCATCGACCCGGACGCCGTGCCAATGCCGAAGGCGAGCGACCGTTGGGCTGGTGTCACATTGCGACCAAAAGCAGCCAGAACCAGCGAGAAGGACGAGAAGGCAACACCAAGGCCGATAAGAACACCTGCAGACAGATGAAGCATTGCTGCCGTTTCAGCGTGAGCCATCAACAAGAGGCCGGCGGAATAGAGGAACGCGCCAAGCGTCAACGTGCGCCAGGTTCCATAGCGGTCCGACATCATGCCGGCGAAGGGTTGCGCAGCCCCCCAGGCAAGGTTCTGAATGGCAATGGCGAGCGCGAAGAGTTCGCGGCTCCAGCCATTTGCGCTGGTCATGGGCTGAAAGAACAGACCCATCGCAGAGCGAGGCCCGAAAGAAAGCAACGCAATCAGGCAACCGCAGGTGATCAAAAGCGGAATCGCGACATCTCTTTGGCGAGAGACCGAAGTGGAATTTTCTGACATTTCAAGGGTCTCCAGAGCAGTCAAATGCTGTTGACGTCACAAGGAAAATAGGAAGTTACAGAATAAGCGGCAGCGTCTCATTTCAGAAATGATAATTCGCGTGCGTTCCATAAGCGAAGTGAATGAATCGCAATTCGAGACGACCATTCTGCTGAAACCGCTAAATTGCAAACTCAATTGATTAGCTAGCAAAGAGCTTTTGAGGTCAGGAAAGGTTTCTTCAGCAATTCTGACAATCGCAGGTAGGCACTAAAACGTATTAGATATCAACGACGTGCCATATCTTTTGCGAAATTGCTGGATTCGCCATGTCAATCTTCCTATATAAATATCGAAACGAATGAGCAGAGTGACATGGGCCTTTGGCCTGTTTTCTTTTGCGAAAGATATGCTCAATGTGAGCATAAACACCACGGAGGTCGCCATGACCATCACCAGTTCTCCTGCCGCCTTTGAAACGGCGACTCCAGCTGGACCTGTTGCGCTCGACCGTTACGAGCCCCTTTCGCGTCCCGACCTGAGCTACACGCCCGAGGTCGCAGAGGCGACTGCGCAGACCTATGAGAAGGTGAAGCATATCATTCCGGCGATCGAATGGCCGGCACTTGCCCCGACGATTCATGCGATAAACAAGCTGAAGAAAGAACGCAACGCGGTTATTTTGGCGCACAATTACATGACGCCGGATATCTACCACGGCGTTGCCGACATTGTTGGTGACAGTCTGCAGCTGGCGATTGAAGCCACGCGCACCGATGCCGATGTCATCGTCCAGTGCGGCGTGCACTTCATGGCTGAGACGTCGAAGATCCTCAGCCCGGAAAAGACCGTGTTGATCCCCGATATGAAAGCAGGGTGTTCACTGGCCGAATCGATCACCGGTGCAGATGTGCGCGCGCTGCGCGAACGCAATCCCGGCGTGCCGATCATCACTTATGTCAACACCTCTGCCGACGTGAAGGCTGAGTGCGACATCTGTTGCACCTCCTCCAACGCGCTGCAGGTGGTGGAAAGCTTCGGTGTCAATCGGGTGTTCCTGATTCCGGACAAATATCTGGCCGCCAATGTCGGCAACAAGACCGACGTGGAAGTTCTCACCTGGGATGGCGCCTGCGAAGTGCATGAGCGCTTCACCGCTCAGGAGCTGAAGGATTACCGCAAGATCGAGCCGAATGTGAAGATCATTGCGCATCCTGAGTGCCCGCCGGAAGTTGTGGCAGAAGCGGATTTCGCCGGCTCGACGGCGCATATGATCGACTGGGTGAAAACCCGTCAGCCGGAAAAGGTGATGATGATCACCGAATGCTCCATGGCCGACAATGTGGCGAGCGAAACGCCGGGTGTAGATTACATCCGCCCCTGCAACCTGTGCCCGCACATGAAGCGCATCACCCTGTCCAAGATCCTCGACAGCCTTATCGAGATGAAGGAAGAAGTGGTGGTTGACCCGGTGATCGCCGACAAGGCACGCATTGCCGTGCAACGGATGATCGATCTCAACCGCTGATTTGCCGACGACGTGTTTTTCTTGGAGCCGTGCCGGTGATCCCGGTGCGGCTCCGGTCCGGCACTGCAAGGGTGTCGCGAGAAGGGCTGCTCCCTCTTTCACGAGGCAAGAGTCCGACGAGTATCTGGGATTTTTCCAATGGGCGTATCGATTGAAGATTTCGTACCCGCTCTGGCGGGCAAGGACGTCGATGACGTTGTCATTCTGGGCGGTGGCCTGGCCGGGCTTTTCTGCGCCCTGAAGTTGGCGCCGAGACCGGTAACTGTGATTTCCAATGCGCCGATCGGGCAGGGGGCATCCTCCGCGTGGGCCCAGGGTGGCATTGCCGCTGCCGTCTCCGAGCATGACACCTTCGAAAAGCACCGCGACGACACGCTGATCGCTGGCGCCGGCATTTGCGAATCAAAGATTGTCGAGCAGATGACCCGCGAAGCGGGGGACCGTGTGCGCGACCTCCTGTCTTACGGCGTGCCGTTCGACAAGGATCTGGAGGGCCGACTGGCCCTGTCCCGAGAAGCTGCCCACTCGGAAAACCGGGTTGTCCGGGTGCGCGGTGACATGGCTGGAAAGGCCATTATGGATGCGCTCATCGAAGCTGTCCGCAAGAGCCCGTCGATCCGTGTACTGGAAGGCTTCATGGGTGAAAGCCTGATGCGCGAAGGCCGCTATGTCACCGGCATTCTGGCGCGCAAGCGCGGCGGACTGGAGCGAATGGCCTTCCCCGCAAAAGCCGTGGTTCTGGCCTCTGGCGGCATTGGCCACTTGTTCGCAGTCACCACCAACCCGGGCGAGGCCAACGGTCATGGATTGGCGATGGCTGCCCGCGCCGGTGCCGTTCTGGCGGATGCTGAATTCGTCCAGTTTCATCCGACCGCACTTAACATCGGCAAAGACCCGGCGCCTCTTGCAACGGAAGCGCTGCGCGGGGAAGGCGCTCTTCTGATCAATACGGCTGGTGAGCGGTTCATGAGCAAGGTGCATGAGCTGGGCGAACTGGCGCCACGCGATATCGTCGCTCGTGCCATCCACCGTGAGGTGATGTCCGGGCGTGGCGCTTTCCTGGATTGCCGCGAAGCCATTGGTGCGTCCTTCTCAGATCGCTTTCCGACAGTCTATGCCGCCTGTATCGAGGCGGGGATTGATCCGGCCACCCAGCCGATCCCCATCGCTCCAGCCGAGCATTATCACATGGGCGGTGTCCTGACCGATGCCAACGGCCGCACATCGCTGGATGGTCTTTGGGCTGCGGGCGAAGTCGCCTCCACCGGTGCCCATGGTGCCAATCGGCTGGCGTCGAACTCGCTGTTGGAAGCCGTGGTCTTTGCCGCGCGCATTGCCGAGGACATTCAGGGTCTGATGCCGACGCCGCGCAGTGCCTTCTGGGCTGAGCAGGACAAGGAGCCCGGTCTGCCGAGCCAGCGGAACACCGACGAGCGACAGGCCATTTCCGATCTGCGCCAGACCATGAACCGCAACGTCGGTGTGGAGCGCGATGCAGACGGCCTGCGCCAGGCATTGGTCGACATTGCAGCAGCTGAAGCGAAATGCTCGCGTGTCTCCATTCGCAACATGATGATTTCCGCCCGGATCATTGCGGCCTCGGCGCTGAAACGCGAGGAAAGTCGTGGCGGACATTTCCGCTCGGATTTCCCGGATGCCGATCCGGCCAGAGCTTCTCGCTCCTTCACTACTCTGGAGGAGATCAATGACATTGCAGCTGCAGCGCGTGAAGCGGTGCCCGGAGACCAAAGCCGATGACCCGATATTTGCCCGATCTGGCTCAATTGATGGTTGATGATGCGGTGAAGGCTGCCCTTCTCGAGGATTGGGGGCGCGCTGGCGACATCACCAGTCAGGCCACGATCCCGGTCGACAAGACGGCGACGGCCGTCATTGCAGCCCGCAAGCCGGGTGTCTTGTCGGGGCTCGCATTGGCGGAAAGCGCCTTCCGTCAGACCGACCAACGGATAACGTTCGAACCGTTGCTCAAGGATGGTGACCGGCTCGAGAAAGGCGCTGTCATCGCGCGCATCATCGGCCCGGCCCGTGGCATTCTGTCAGCTGAGCGCGTTGCGCTGAATTTCGCCTGCCACTTGTCGGGGATTGCGACTGCCACAGCCCGTTTTGCAGATCTGATTGCCCATACCAAGGCCGATATCGTTTGCACGCGCAAGACAACACCCGGGCTGCGTTCGTTCGAGAAATACGCCGTGCGCTGTGGTGGTGGCTCCAACCACCGCTTCGGGCTAGATGATGCCATCCTGATCAAGGACAATCACATTGCTGTCGCAGGCGGGGTCAAAGCCGCCATCGAGGCAGCTCAGGCCTTTGCCGGACATTTGGTGAAGATCGAGGTGGAGGTCGACACGCTGGACCAACTTCAGGACGCACTGACGTGCAATCCTGATGTGGTGATGCTCGACAACATGGATCCGGCGCAGATGAAGCAGGCCGTCGAGATCACCAAAGGCCATATCGGTAGCAAGGTGCTGCTTGAAGCCTCCGGCGGCATCGAAGCCGATACGGTCAAAGCAGTTGCAGAGGCCGGTGTCGATCTGATCTCATCGGGTTGGATCACCCACTCGGCGCCGATCCTGGATCTGGGCTTGGATATCGAGATCAACTGATCAGCCAGAACTGGCATGAGACGAAAAGAGAAAGGCGCCCGGAGGCGCCTCAGACTGCTGACAAACCTCTGGCGTTTGCCGGTTTTTTTTGATTCACTGTTTTGATGTTGAAGCAGCCCGGCCCTTCCCAGACAGCGCTCGAGATTGTGACGCTCGATCAGCTTGTCCCCAGAGATCACTTGTTGCGCAAGATCGACGCGGTGATCG
Source organism: Roseibium limicola (assembly GCF_017313085.1). Classification (GTDB taxonomy): domain Bacteria; phylum Pseudomonadota; class Alphaproteobacteria; order Rhizobiales; family Stappiaceae; genus Roseibium; species Roseibium limicola. Next base: position 495,498 of record NZ_JAFLNF010000004.1, read on the forward strand.
A
>NZ_JAFLNF010000005.1 GCF_017313085.1 Roseibium limicola
GCATGGCCATCGCTATGCCAGGTTCCGGGGCCTGGTCCGTGTCAAAACCCAGTGCCTGCTCGCTGCCGCCGCCCAAAACATCAAGAAGATCGCTATGGCCCTCACCAAAGCCCACGAACAAGCGCCCGCGTGACACAAGCAAGCCCGTAAAAAAAACAAACTGATAAACGCGGACAATCCCCACAAAGCAAAAGCTCAAAAAACAAACCCGCCGAAATCGACGGGTTTGTCAGCAGTCTGAGAGGCGCCCAAGGGGCGCCTCCATAACCTTATCGTGGAAATTCCAGTCCCATTTCACGGTAGCGCTCCGGATCATCGCCCCAGTTCTCACGCACCTTCACGAACAGGAAGAGGTGAACGGGGGTCTCGATGATCTCGGCAATTTCGGCACGGGAGGCCTGAGAAATTGCCTTGATGGTCGCGCCGCGCTTGCCCAGGACAATGCTTTTCTGGCTGTCGCGCTCGACGTAGATCGTCTGCTCGACGCGGGCCGATCCATCCTTGCGGGTCTCCCAATTTTCCGTCTCGACTGTAGAGATGTAAGGCAGCTCCTGGTGCAAGCGCTCAAACAGTTTTTCGCGAGTGATCTCGGAAGCCAGAATGCGCAACGGCAAGTCCGACGGTTGATCTTCCGGATAGAGCCAGGGACTTTCCGGCACCCGCTCTGCGAAATAAGACAGGATTGCGTCGGTGCCATTGCCGTTCAGTGCGGAGACCATGAAGGTCTCATCGAAGGAAACAAGCTCGTTGGCCTGTTGCGCAAGCTTCAAAAGCTGCTCGCGCTTTGCCACATCGATCTTGTTGAGGATCAGCACTTTGGGTGTCTTGATGTCCTTCAGGCGGCTGAGGATTTTCTCGACTTCTTCATCAATGCCTTTGCGGGCATCAATCAGCAGGGCAATCAGATCCGCATCGCGTGCACCGCCCCAGGCGGTATCGACCATGGCCCGGTCCAGCCGTCGCTTCGGTTGGAAAATGCCTGGCGTATCGACGAATATCAGCTGAGAGGCATCATGCATGGCAATGCCGCGCACGATGGTGCGTGTCGTCTGAACCTTGTGGGTGACGATAGAAACCTTGGTCCCCACGAGCTGGTTGATCAGCGTGGACTTTCCGGCATTCGGAGCACCGATCAGGGCGATGAAGCCTGCGCGTGTATTCTCCGGAAGCGGCGCTGCTGGTTCCGGCAGGGGGATGTCGAAGCGCGGCGCCGGTGTCGGCAGCTCGTCGTCTTCAGGAAAGTCGTCTTCAGGCGTTTCGTTCACGTCGTTCATGTCCTATTCGTTCCAGACGCCTTCACGGCGCAGCACAGCCTCGGCGGCCGCTTGTTCGGCAATACGCTTGGATCCGCCCTTGCCTTCGCCCTGGGCTACGCCCTGCACGGAAACGCCGACCACGAAGACCGGAGCGTGGTCGGGACCTTCCCGACTGACCACATCGTATTTGGGTGTGGGGAGGCCGCGAGATTGGGCCCACTCCTGCAGGGTGGTCTTGGCATCGCGCAGCGGGCCGCGGAAGGATAGCATACGCGGTTTCCAGATGCGCAACACAAAAGCTTCCGCAGCGTCAAATCCGCCATCCAGGTAAATCGCGGCAATAACAGCTTCGCACATATCGGCCAGCAGGGCCGACTTCATCCGCCCTCCGGTCTGCGCTTCGCTCTGGCCGATGCACATTGCTGCGCCAATGTTCAGATCAGTTGCGATCTCCGCACAGGTTTCACGCTTCACTAGCTGATTGTAGCGGCGGGCGAGTTCCCCTTCATCGGCGCGCGGAAACTGCCGATGAAGCATGCCGGCGACGACAAGACCAAGAACCCGGTCGCCGAGAAACTCCAGGCGTTGATAACTCCCGCGACCGCTGTCAGCAGGGTCCAACGCGCTGGCATGGGTGAGGGCTGTATCGAGCAGGCCCTCGTCAGAAAATGTGTGCCCAAGTTTGGACTTTAGGGCTTTGATAGCAGCAGTGGTGTCGTCACGCGCCATTGTTCGGCGTCCTCATTTGCCTGACCGGCAGCCCGGTTCGGCGTTTGTCAAAGCGTCTTGAGAAGACGATCCCAGCGTACGGACCATGGCCAGGTCCAGATAGCCCAGGCGGGCTGTTCGCCGGACATGGAGAAGAACAGGATCTCCGCCCGGCCCACGAAGTTTTCATAGGGAACATAGCCAACGTGGCTAAGCACGCGGCTGTCGGAGGAATTATCCCTGTTGTCGCCCATCATGAAGTAATGGCCTTCCGGCACTTCATAGACGCGGGTGTTGTCCAGGTTGCCCCTGGCCGTCAGATCCAGTGTGTCATAGGAGACACCGTTGGGAAGGGTCTCGCGGTAGCGTGCAACACGCTCAATGCCGTAGTCGGTCTTCTCGATGTAGTCGTCGATCTGCTCCCGCTCTACAGCTTTTCCGTTGATGTGTAGCACACCATCGATCATCTGGATCTTGTCACCAGGCAAACCGATCACACGCTTGATGTAGTCGACCGACGTATCGGTGGGCAGCTTGAAAACGGCGACATCGCCGCGCTCAGGCTCACTGCCGAGGAGGCGACCGGAAAACGGGCCAAGGCCGAACGGGAATGAATAGCGCGAATATCCGTAGCTGAACTTGGAGACAAATAGATAGTCGCCGATCAGCAAGGTGTCCTTCATCGAGCCGGAGGGGATGTTGAACGGCTGAAACAGGAATGTGCGCACAATCAGGGCCAAAACCAGGGCCTGAACGATGATTTTCACGGTCTCGTAAAAACCGCCGTCCTTGTCCTTCTCTTGTGATTTCACGCGAATGTCGTCCTTGAATGTGTCGGATGGCCCGGAGCGGGTCCAGGATGTGGGATCTGGCGAGCTGACTGTAAAAGCCAAGCCGGACCAGGCCGATTCCAAGAACTCATAGCGCCTTGTCTGCGCAGTGGCAATGCGCCCTGATGCCCCACTGGAGCTTTCCGCTGAGCGGTTGAGAATCTGGCTGTAAGAGCCGCGTCCGTTCGGCAAGGCCAATGAGGGCATTGAAACATAGGTTCGGCGAAGAAGTTTACTCTCCGGCCCTACTTGTCACTACGCTTGCGCTTGAGAATAAAGGCGCTGCGTTTGCCTTCCAGGACTTTTCGGCGCCGCGTCTGGTAGAGCTCGACGCTCTTGTAGACGATAACATAGCTGATGATGCCAGTCGTCAGGCCAAGAGGAATGGCACCGACAAACATCGGCTTGAGCATCGGCAGCAGGACATCGAGCGACTTGCTGAGGAGGCGCTCCTGAAACTGGGCGTGGATCTCATGAGGCGGAGGAGCTTGCCGACCGGGCAGGATCCAGCTGCCGATCTTGAAGGTCGAAGCCCAGATGAGAGGAAATGTGAGAGGGTTGCCGACAGATGTTCCGAGGGCGGAGGCAATGAGGTTTCCACCGAGAAGATAGGCCACGCCCAATGCGATCAGGAAGTGAAATCCGATCAAAGGTGTGAAAGAGGCAAACGCACCTGCCGCGAACCCGAGAGCGATAGCATGAGGCGTCGCCGTCAGTCGCAGAACGCGCTTTCCATAATACCGGGTCGAACGCACCCAGCTGTGGCGTGGCCAGACGGCGACACGCACCCGTTCCAATCGGGTTGGCCTGTTTCTGCGACGGAACAGCATTTAAACGCGTTTTCTCTTGTTCTGGAGAGGCCGACTATTTCACCGGACTTCAGGTCTCATGCGAATGGATGCTACAGGCTTCATCAAATTACGCCAGCCCTCGGCTCCCCGGCTTGACAGCCGGGAGAGCTGCCAGTTCTGGCGGCAGCTGGTCTGCCGGATAGGCTGGAACCTTGTAATCCGTTAGGGCAACCAGCGGGACTCCTGTGTCCGCTTCTCCGCCTGAGCGGTCGATCAGGCACGCAACAGCAAGAACCTCCGCCCCTGTTTTTTTTAAGGCGTCCACAGTTTCCCGGCTGGAAAGCCCCGTCGTGACGATGTCCTCGACAATCACCACCCGCGCGCCTTTCGGCATTTCGAAGCGGCGCAGACGAAACTCTCCATCCTCACGTTCCACCCACATCGACCGGACACCAAGGTGGCGTGCTGTCTCGTAACCAGGGATCAGACCGCCCATAGCAGGGCCAACCACGAAGTCGATGTCGCCTAGACCGGCAGCGCGGATCTTCGCCGCCAGCGCCTTGCATAGACGCTCTGTCTTTTCCGGATACATGAAGACCCGGGCCTTTTGCAGGAAGATCGGGCTCCGCAAACCGGACGATAGAATGAAGTGTCCTTCCAGAATGGCACCTGCCTCGCGAAATACCTCAAGCACTTCATCACGGGTCATGGGGGCATCTTCCTTAAAGTTTCGGTCCGGGGTTATCCGTTTACACGAACCACATTGGACACGTTCGATTTCGCTCTGAGCTGATTGATGATCCGGTTCAGGTGTTTCAGATCCCATACCTCGAGATCAATGAGCATCTGATGAAAGTCCGGCGCTTTCCGCATCATTTTCAAATTATCGATGTTTCCGCCGTTGTCGCCGATGATCTGGGCAATGGCTGCGAGGGAGCCTGGCTCATTGGCTGCCGACACAGTCAGCCGTGCCGGGAAGCGTTCCGGATTATCGACATCAATGTCCCAGCGGACATCGACCCAGCGCTCCCCCTGATCGTCAAACTCTTTCAGCGCCGGCGACTGGATGGGGTAAATTGTCAGACCTTCCAAGGGGGTCAGAATACCAACAATACGATCACCAGGTACTGCGCCGCCATTCGGAGCGAAAGCGACAGGGATGTCGCCTGACAAACCTCGGATAGGCAGAGCAATCGCCAGTCCGTCGATAACATCATCAGGTTGGTCGGAGGTGGTGAACGCGGCAACGGGAATGCGGAACTTCAGCCCGGCCCCCTTTTCCAGATCGAACCAGCCTTCATCCTGCGCTGGCGGCAGGTGGGCAACTCGGTCGTCCTGATAGTCCGGGTGGGCACTCTTGAGGATTGACTGGGCCGAGATATCGCCCCGACCGACAGAGGCCAACAGGTCGGCAACGCTTGCCTGACTGTGATCCTCCAGTGCGGGCACGAGAATATCTTCCGAATAGGGCTTGTCTGCCCGCGAGAAGGCGCGCTTCAGAATATGCTCGCCAAGTGCACCATACTGCTTGCGAATGGATTCGCGCGTTGCGCGGCGAATGGCGGCCCGGGCCTTGCCGGTCACGGCGATGCTTTCCCAGGCGGGGGGCGGTGTCTGCGCCTGGGAGCGGATAATCTCCACCTCGTCGCCATTTCTCAGTTCGGTCACCAACGGCATGATCTTGCCGTCGATCTTGCAGCCGACACAGGTGTTGCCGATCCCGGTGTGCACGGCATAGGCAAAGTCGATAGGCGTTGCGCCACGGGGCAGGGCGATCAGACGGCCCTTCGGCGTGAAGCAGAAAACCTGGTCGTGGAACAATTCCAGCTTGGTGTTTTCCAGGAACTCTTCCGGCGTGTCGCCTTCGGCTAGCAGGTCGATGGTCCGGCGCAGCCACTCGTAGGCTTTGCTCTCCTCGCTCAGCTGGGCAATGTTGCGACCACCGCGCTCGATGTCGCCCTCTTTGTAAAGTGCATGCGCGGCAATGCCGTATTCCGCCAACTGGTCCATCGCGATAGTTCGGATCTGTAGCTCGACGCGCTGACGCGATGGACCGACGATGGTGGTGTGGATGGACTGATAGTCATTCGACTTGGGCGTCGAGATGTAGTCCTTGAACCGTCCGGGAACAGTCGGCCATTCCGTGTGAATAATTCCTAGGACACGGTAGCAGGCCTCGACTGTACCCACTGTCACGCGGAAGCCGTAGATGTCTGAAAGCTGTTCGAAGCCCAGCGACTTATTCTGCATCTTGCGGAAAATGGAATACGGCCGCTTCTCGCGCCCCTTGACCAGGGCAGCCATGCCGCGTTCCTGCAGGCGGTTTGTCAGAACCTCTTCGATCTCTTCGATCAGGTTTGCATTGCTTTCACGCTGTTCACGTAGTCGCTCGGCGATGGTCTCATAGGCATCCGGGTTGAGGGTCTTGAAGGAAATGTCCTCAAGTTCCTCGCGCATGTCATGCATGCCCATGCGACCCGCCAAGGGGGCGTAAATGTCCATCGTCTCTTCGGCAATGCGTGCACGCTTGTGCTCCGGCATGTGCTGCAGAGTGCGCATATTGTGCAGCCGGTCAGCCAGTTTCACCAGAAGAACCCGCACATCGTCTGCAATCGCCAACAGGAGCTTGCGGAAGTTCTCGGCCTGCTTGGCCTTGCGAGATACAAGATCAAGCCGTTTGATCTTGGTCAGGCCATCGACGAGTTTGCCGATTTCCTCGCCGAAGACCGTGTCGATCTCGGTGCGGGTCGCATCGGTATCCTCAATCGTGTCGTGCAGCAGCGCAACCGCGATGGTCGCATCATCCACCTTCATGTTGGTGAGGATGGCTGCTACTTCGAGGGGATGTGAGAAATAGGGATCGCCAGACGCGCGTTTTTGCTCGCCGTGCTTTTGCATAGCGTAGACATAGGCCTTGTTGAGCAAGGCCTCATCGATATTGGGATTGTATCTGGTGACTCGTTCAACGAGCTCGTATTGGCGCATCATGAGGGCAATCAGACCCGACAGATTTCCGGAGCCATGAGCCCCCCGCGCAGAGATGAGATTGCGTTCAGGGGCAGAGGCGGCCGGTCAGCCGCATTATAGCGCTGAAACCCGCAAAGGAACCTGGCCAAGGGCCCGGAACCGGGAAAGAGGCGTAACCGGCACGCGTAGACGCCGGTTACAGCAAACTCTGTGATCCAGAAGAGGATCAGACGTCGTCGGAACGCTCCGGCGGCACCAGGCCTTCCAGCCCGCGCAACAGATCTTCTTCCGTGATTCGGTCGAATTCCACGGCGGAATCATCAACCTGATTGACTTGGGTCGACTGCTGTCCGCCACTTGTCTGTACCAATGGTACAGATTCAGCTTCCGGCTCGTCCACTTCCACAAACTTCTGCAGCGAGTGGATAAGGTCTTCTTTGAGGTCTTCCGGGCTGACGTTCTCGTCCGCGATTTCGCGAAGAGCCACAACCGGATTTTTGTCGTTATCCCGATCCACCGTAAGGGGGGAGCCGCTCGAAATCATACGAGCGCGATGGGCTGCCAAAAGGATCAGCTCAAAACGGTTTTCGACCTTGTCGATGCAGTCCTCGACGGTCACGCGCGCCATAAGACGTCTCCATAAATTAGGGAACCTGAATTTCCTGCGTATAAAGATCCCGCAGAATGAAAGCAACCCATAGGCCTTTCAAAAAAGCGCAGGTGCCTGTGATTTTACCCTGGTTGAGGGCCGCAGGTGCCCTATTTCCACCTTACAAAGAGTCTAACCCTGAAATCGATAATCGAATCTTATTCAGATTCTGATGTTGGGATACTCGAAAGCACCTGTCGTTCGCCGCTCAAAAACGGGGGGAGATATGGTTTTCCGACGTGTTTCCCATTGCAGGGCTTAGCTTCTTTGGTGTAGGCCCTGAAGCAACGGTCAGCTCATAAAAAAATAATTTGGCCGTGCGGGTATATAACAAGGCACTTCTATAAGGGTCGTCATAAGGCCCAGACTTTCTACAATCTGCCAATTGTGGCGATCGATCTAAACTTATTGCATAACAAGGAAGACCCGGTCGTTCTTTTGGGGGAAGTGGAAAATAAGAAAGGTTCCCTAAGGAATGTTTGATGCACGTGAAAAGGTAGCGCTGTTTATTGATGGTGCCAACCTTTATTCCACAGCTAAAGCCATCGGTTTTGATATTGACTACAAGCGGTTGCTTAAAGAATTTCAAGGCCAAGCTTATCTTCTTCGCGCGTACTATTATACCGCGTTGATCGAGGATCAGGAATACTCTTCCATTCGTCCTCTTATCGATTGGCTGGACTATAATGGCTATAAGGTCATTACCAAGCCAGTTAAGGAATTTGTCGACTCGTCCGGGCGCCGCAAGGTCAAGGGCAACATGGACATCGAACTTGCTGTCGATGCCATGCAGCTCGTTGAGCATGTCGACCATATCGTTCTGTTCTCTGGCGATGGCGACTTCCGCTCTTTGGTGGAAGCACTCCAGCGCAAAGGGCGCAAGGTTTCCGTGGTTTCGACCCTGAAGACCCAGCCGCCGATGATTGCCGATGATTTGCGCCGTCAGGCGGATCATTTCATTGATCTAGCGAATCTGGCCAACAAGATCGGCCGTGATCCATCGGAACGTCCTGTTCGGGCTCCGGTTGAAGACGATCTTGACGACGACGACTATTGAGATCAGCCGGAATGACTGCCGTGTCAGCTGAAGGCCAGTCTCCGGCCCCCGTCGACCCACCCTTGGATTGCAGTTTCTGCCCGCGCCTTGTGGCACTGCGGCAGGAGCTGCAAACCGCGCATCCGGATTGGTTCAACGCACCAGTTCCGACCTTTCGATCAGGCGATGACGCCGAGTTGCTGATTGTCGGACTGGCGCCGGGGCTGCGAGGAGCCAACCGGACCGGGCGGCCTTTCACCGGCGATTATGCGGGTGACCTCCTCTACGAAACGATGATCGAGTACGGCTTTGCCGAGGGCTCCTATCGCGCTGATCCTCAGGACGGATTGCAGCTGCGCGGGGCCATGATCACCAATGCTGTTCGCTGCCTTCCTCCTGAAAACAAGCCCACCGGCCCTGAAATCCGGACATGCCGACCGTTTTTGCTGTCGACCCTTGAAGCCGAAGCTCCAAGTCTGAAAATGGTTCTGGCCTTGGGTCGTATTGCGCATGACACCTTCTTGTCGGCACTCGGTTTGCGTCGGGCCGCCTACAAGTTCGCTCATGGAGCACGGCACCCTCTTGAGGGCACGGATCTGGTCCTTTACGACAGTTATCACTGCTCCCGCTACAATACGAACACAGGCCGTCTTACACCTGAGATGTTCCAGTCGGTGTTTGCGGACATGCGTCAGGAACTGTCTGCCTGAATGGTCGACATTGCTGTGATGTGCGGGAGGTACTGATGTGCTGCGGCCTTACGGCGTTTCTTCAACTTCGACCCACCCATCCGGGGTCAGCTGTTCCTGCGGTCTGAAACGCGCCTTGTAGGCCATCTTCGATGAGCCGTTCACCCAATAGCCAAGATAGACATAGGGCAGTCCAAGACGCTGCGCCTGATGAACGTGATCCAGGATCATAAGGGTGCCGAGACCCAGATCCATGTGCTGCGGATCAAAAAACGAATAGACCATCGAAAGCCCGTCGCTGAGTTGGTCGCTGAGCGCGACGCCAAGCAGCGGACCTTCCCCAGTGCCGGTGATGAAACTGTCCGGTCCTTTGCGTCGGTATTCGATGACCATGGTCTCGACATGGGTGTCTTCCACCATCATGGCATAGTCGAGAACGCTCATGTCGCTCATCCCGCCATTGTCGTGGCGGGCACGTAGGTAGCTTTGGAACAGGTCGTATTGCTCGGCGGAAGGCGCCGCCGGCAGTCTGGCGCCAATGATCTTTTCGCCCTGCTTCCATTGACGTCGAAAGCTCTTGGTCCAGAGAAAGTCTGCGACGCGAATACGAACCGAGATGCAGGCGCGGCAGTTTTCGCAGGCCGGCCGATAGGCAATGTTTTGACTGCGACGAAACCCGCCCTGGGTCAGGACATCATTCAGCGCAGGCGCTTGAGAACCAACCAGATGCGTGAAGACCTTGCGCTCTTGGCGACCTTCCAGATAGGGACAAGGCGCAGGCGCCGTAAGGTAAAACTGCGGATGATCTGTTGGGTGCCGCGTCACGAAAGTCCACTCATTGATCGCCGAAGCCGAAGCTTCCCTGCTACAGAGAATAATACCATGGGGCCACAAGTGAGAAGGTCAACCACAAAATAATGACCAAAGGTGTTCCGGCTTTCAGGAAGTCGGAGAAGCGGTAATGGCCCGGACCCATGACGATCAGGTTGGTCTGATATCCAATCGGTGTGGCAAAGGAAGAGTTGGCCGCAAAGATCAGGCAGACGAGGAAGGCTTCGGGAGATGCGCCGACCTGATTGGCAATGCCGATGACAATCGGGGTGAACAAAACTGCCGCTGCGTTGTTGGACAGAAAGTTCGTCAGGATGGCGACGATAAGATAAATCGCCGAGAGCATGACGCCAGGGGGGCTTCCCTCCAGCAGAATGACAAGTGAGGTGGCGAGATATTCGGCTCCGCCCGAGGCTTCCAGAGCGAGAGCGCCTGCCATGGATGAGCCGATCAACATGAAGATACGGCTGTCGATGGCCCGCAGGGCCTGACGGCTGTTCAGACAGCCGCTGATAATCATTGCAAATGTGCCCGAGACCGCTGCCACGACGATCGGCACGAGGCCCGTGGCAGCAAGACCAAGGACTGTCAGGAAAATGATGAGGGCACGTGGCGCATAGCGCTTGCGGGGCACTTCCGCTTGAGACCAGTCGAGCAACAACACATCTCGGTTTCCGCGCAGCCGGGCGATTTGAGCAGCACTGCCAGCCACCAGAAGCACATCTCCAGCTTCTAGCCGGATATCATTCATCGCCATGCGAGGCATGCGGCTCCGCCGTTGTATGCCCATCACCATACAGCCAGTTTCGGCATGGAAGCCCGATTGAAGCAGTGTCCTGCCCATCAGCCGGGACGCTGGGGCGACCACCACTTCCGCCAGGGTCATCTGACCGCTGGACGGAGGAGGTGCATCATTGGGCGTCTCGGAAGGCGTCCCGCCTTCACCATCTAGAAGCGGCTTCTTGGCCGAAAGCGCATTTGCCAAGGCGGTTCTGGTGGCCGCGACGATCACCGTGTCGCCAGGCTGCAGAATAACATTCTCAAACGGGGGGAGGATTGGCTTTTCACCACGTTGCACCAGACGGACGGTCATGTCTTTCAGGGTTGGGAACATGCCGGAGACAGATTCGGTGCCGACCAGCGGGTGCTCGTAGGTAATGTTGATTTGCGCAATGAACTGCTTGCCCGACGAGCCCTGCATCTCCTCGGCCATGGTTTTGCGTGCGGTCAGTATCCGTGGCATCACGAACAGCACGTAGATGGCGCCGACCCCGGCCAAAAGAACGCCGATGGGTGTGAACGAAAAGAATGTGAGCCGGACATCTGTGGCCTGATTGGCAACATTGGCGACCAGCAAGTTGGTGGACGAGCCGATCAGCGTGGTCATGCCCCCCAGAATAGCGATGAACGACAAAGGCATCAGAACGCGAGCCGGGGACCGCCCCATGGTCGCCGCCACGGCGCTCAGGATCGGCAAGAACATCACCACAACCGGGGTGTTGTTCAAAAAGGCGCTCAAGACACCGACGATCAGCAACACGGGAGCCGTTGCCAGCAGCGAGCGACCGCGTGTCCATTGGACGATGATCTTGGCAGTCTTTTCCAGCGCATCCGTCTGAAACAGCCCCTGACCGATGATCAGAAGGCAAATGACTGTGATGAGGGCCGGGTTTGCAAACCCGGACAGCAAGCCGGCCGGGGTGACAGCCTCATTGGGAAAGATGGAAAAGATGACCATCAGGGCAACAACGGCCCCGACCGCAACCGTTTCGATCGCAATACGCTCCAAGGCGTAGAGAACGATTGTCGCAGCGACGACCATGAAGGTCAGCGCCATCGGAAGATCAAGTGAGTGCATTCACCCCGCCTGCTGCAACTCGACCAGTGGTTCCCGGGCTTTGGCCTCTTGCCCGGACACATGGCACTACTGGTGTCAGTCTATGACAGACAACCTTGAAAAAGAAAGAGCTATCAGAAGGCCGACAGTGCGGGTGCCTTGATACCGCGCCACAGGCGAAGGGCTTAAAGACCTTCCTGACGCAGCGGCTCGGCATTCATCACAACGGTTCCCAGCACAATATCATGCAGCAGACGCTTGCGTTCTGTGAACAGGGCGACCAACAGCACCAACGGCGTCAGGAGCGAAACCGAGAACCAGAACAGAAGCACATGCATGGCGGAAAGCAGCGGATAGGGGCGGGCGCCGTGCCAGAGACGCATCTCCAAGCCCATTGCCCGCATTCCCGGAGTAGAGGCTGAAGGGCCGCCAAGCGTGAAGGCAGTGTAGAGCAATGCAACGGCCTGCCACAAAAACGCATAAAAGATCCAGGCAAGGCCGAGCGTGAAGATGCCGAGAAAAAACACCAGAATACCGGCTGCAAAAGTCAGTAGCAGGACGGCGATTGCATCAATGAAGAACGCCATGATCCTCCGTGTCCGCACACCCTCAAAAAGAGCAGGCTGGATCATCGGATCAAATACATCCCGTTGGACGGGCGGAGTAGCGCTATCGGGCGACATCAAATCTCTCGTGTAATCGGCAAATGGATCTGTTGAATATATGGGGGCAAGCCGAGGTTTTCGCAATGCAAGGGCAGCTTAGGGCCCATGCCCAGGTCAGCCAACGGCTTGTGCAACGTCCAGATGCTTCACTGTATAGCCCTTTTCACGCAGGGCCTGGACAATGTCGGTACCGTGCTGGGCGGTAAAGGCCTCGAACGTCACATCGAGTGTGGCACCCTTCGCCGGCACGTTGAGGAACAAGCGGTGGTGGGCGACATCGACCACATTGCCCTGCATGTTGCCGATGGTCATGGCGATCTCGCCCAAAACACCCGGTTTGTCCGGCGTGTCGATCCGGATGGAAACGACACGCCCGTCACGGGCCAGCTCGCGCACCACAATTTTCGACAGAAGCCGCGGGTCAATGTTGCCACCGCATAAAACCAGCCCGACCCGCTTGCCGACGAATCGCTCCCGGTCGCTCAGCATTGCCGCCAGACCGGCCGCACCGGCGCCTTCAGCAATGGTCCGCTGTAAGGTCAGATAAGCGTTGATTGCCTGTTCCAGCGTGCTTTCCTTGACCAGAAGAATGTCATCGACAGTGCGTTTGATTACTTCCTGCGTGATGAGGCCAATGTCTCTAACGGCGATGCCTTCTGCGATGGTCGCGCCTTCACAACGCACCTCCTTGTTGTAAAGCGCGCCCCACATACCGGGATAAAGCACAGTTTCCACGCCAATCACTTCGATCTGCGGCTTGATCGCCTTGGCGGCGACTGCCATGCCGGCGATCAGCCCACCGCCACCGACGGGAACGACAAGCATGTCGAGGTCGGGCTGTGCTGCCAGCATTTCCAGGGCGATGGTGCCCTGTCCGCGGATCACCTCGACATCATCATAAGGATGAACCCAGACGTAACCATGTGCCTCTGCCAGACGGTCGGCTTCTGCCTTGGCCTCCGCCAGGGTGTCGCCCACCAGCACGACTTCGGCCCCAAAGCCGCGTGTGGCCGAAATTTTCACAAACGGCGTCAGCGCGGGCATGACGATCGTGGCTTTGATGCCCAGACGGCTGGCGTGATAGGCAACGCCTTGAGCGTGGTTGCCGGCCGAAACCGCAATGACGCCACGCGCCCGTTCTTTCTCCGACAGACTCAAAAGCTTGACGAGCGCGCCACGCTCCTTGAATGCGCCGGTGACTTGCATGTTTTCGTATTTGACGAAAACCTCGGCGCCAGTCAGTTCCGACAGACGCGGGGCTGGCAGGCAGGGAGTGCCCAGTACAGCACCCTCGATTTTTTGGGCGGCGGCCAGAATGCTCTCATAGATGACAAGATCGGCAAGCGCCTGCGCCTCGGATACTTGTGCTTCAGTTGCCTGGGCCTGTGAGGCCTGGTGAGAGGTTTGCTCGGTGTCGGTCATTTCGGTTGCTTCCTGCGGGGGCACGGCCTCACGTCCTGCGGCCCGCCTATAGGTGCCAGACCTCCCTCAAGTCCTGGCGGAAAATCTGTCGGCTATCCAGTTTATGCGCGAGCCAGGATTTCTGCCACTTTCGGGGCGAAATAGGTCAGGATGCCATCGGCGCCAGCGCGCTTGAAAGCCATCAGGCTTTCCATCATGGCGCGGTCGCCGTCGAGCCAACCATTGCCGTCGGCAGCAGCGATCATCGCGTATTCGCCGGAAACTTGATAGGCATATGTCGGCACGGCGAAAGTGTCTTTCACCCGGCGGATGATGTCGAGATAAGGCATGCCCGGTTTGACCATCACCATGTCGGCGCCTTCAGCCAGATCCAGCTCGACTTCGCGAATGGCTTCGTCGGTGTTGCCATAGTCCATCTGATAGGTACGCTTGTCGCCGATCAGCGTGGCATTGGTGCCGACCGCATCGCGGAACGGGCCGTAGAAAGCCGAGGCGTATTTGGCCGAATAGGCCATGATCTGCTTGTTGCGGAAGCCGTTGCCGTCGAGCGCCTGGCGTAAGGCGCCGATACGACCGTCCATCATGTCTGAAGGTGCAATGATATCTGCGCCGGCCTCCGCCTGAACCAGCGCTTGATGACAAAGCTGGGACACGGTCTCGTCATTCAGTACAACAGGCCCGTCCATCACACCGTCATGACCGTGGCTGGTATAGGGGTCGAGCGCCACGTCGGTAACCAGGCCGATGTTGAGGTTTTCTGCCTTGATTGCACGGCAGGCACGACAAGTGAGGTTCTGGGCATTGAGTGATTCTGAGCCCGTCGCATCGCGCAGGTCCGGATCCGTATAAGGAAAGAGAGCCAGAGCCGGAATGCCGAGGCTTTCGGCCCGCACGGCCTCGCGTACGGCTTCGTCAACGGACAATCTCAGCACGCCAGGCATGGAGGGCACCGGGTCACGGCGTTTCTCGCCATCGACCAGAAAGATCGGCCAGATCAAATCATTGACGCTCAGAGAAGTCTCCCGAACCAATCGGCGAGACCAGTCGCTGTGTCGATTTCGGCGCATCCGGCGTCCACCCAGGATCTCATCCATCATTTCCGGAGTGACGACAGGCGGGCGGTTGGAAGAGGGCATGGCGGGCTCCCGTGGCCAGGTTCAGGGTGATGCGCGGCAATGGTGTCGGCGGATAAGTTCAAGGGCTTTATCATGCAACGGGGGGCAGTCAAGCGGGAAGGCCGTGTGAAAGCGTCGCAATGAAAGCGCGAAAACCGGCAAGTTGGACTTTGACCCACGGGCAATGGACTGGCTATGGTCGCTTTCAAATAACAAGTGGAAGGTACGGGAGCTATTGGGGGCCTTGACCACGATGACATCGACTGACGACATTCTTTATGAGAAACGCGGCGGGCTGGGGCTTGCTGTCCTGAACCGGCCTAAGGCATTGAACGCCCTGAACCATCACATGGTTCTCAGCTTCAGTGCGCAGCTTGACCTTTGGGAAAAAGATCCGGAGATCCGGGTGGTCTGCCTGATGGGGAGTGGGGGCAAGGCCTTTTGCGCCGGCGGCGATATCCGCGCCATCTATGATGCGCGCCAGAACGGCGACCCGATACCGACCGAGTTCTTCCGGGACGAATATCGTTTGAATGACCAGATCGCGCGCTATTCCAAACCCTATGTCGCGTTGATTGACGGCATCGTCATGGGGGGCGGGGCAGGTCTCTCCATGCATGGGGCCTACCGGGTCGGCGCAGAACGCACCCTTTTTTCCATGCCGGAGACCGGCATTGGCTTCTTCCCGGATGTCGGAGCAACGGCCTTTCTCAATCGGCTTCCAGGGGAATTGGGACTCTATTGTGCATTGTCATCGGCGCGGCTGATGCAGGTTGATGCCTATGGTGCGGGGCTTTTGACACACGCTGTAAAGCGCGAGGCTTTCGACGACATTCTGACGGCGCTGGAAACCACGCAGGACGTGGCCGAGACGCTGGCGGCCTTTCATCATGAGCCGCTTGCCTCCGGCCTGCTGGCCCGTCAGTCACTGGTCGACAAGGCGTTTTCTGCCAAATCGATGGAAAAGATCCTTAAGGACCTGGAAAAGACGGCGGGCAAAACCGGACGTGAAGCCACTGTCGCCAAGATCATGGCCGAGACCTTGATTGAAAAGTCCCCGACCAGTCTGCATGTGACGCTTGAACAAATGCGGCGAGGTCGGGGTCAGGATCTACGCAATTGCCTGGTGATGGAATTCCGCATTCTCAACCGCATCCTGCAGGCTGATGATTTTTATGAAGGGGTCCGCGCGGTTCTCGTCGACAAGGATCATTCACCGAAATGGTCACCGCCGGTCCTTGAAGAAGTGGACAGTGCTGTGGTCGCATCGTATTTCGAAGTGCCGGACGGGGGCGATCTGACCTTCGACGGTTGAAGTGGGGAATATGGAATGACAGGCCAGCAGGAACTCGCCAGAGCCCGGCCGCCCTGGAGCGTGATACTGGTGCTCTATCTGCGCTGCATGGCGGTGCTTTTGATCGGTGGCGGTGTGATACACTGGGCCCGGATTATCGGTCTGACACCTTGGCGCGGGGTGATGTTCTGGGACATGCCGACCGAGTGGCAGGCGGCCATCGTGTTTTTCGCCGTCCTCGATCTGGTGGCGGCGATTGGCCTGTGGCTGGCTGTTTCTTGGGGAACCGTCATGTGGTTGTTCAGGGCGATCAGTCAGATCGTCATGCACACCCTGTTTTCTGAGGTCTATGGCCGCAGACCCTATGAGATCGCATTTTATGTTCTCACAATCGCAGTATATTTGATCCTGACATACCTGATGGAGCGGGAAAACCGGACCGGTTAACCTGGCGACGCTGAATTCCCTTTGGAGGGTCCGTGGCATCAAGCTTGGCGCGGGTGAGGGAGTTCTGCCGCTGGGGCGTAGCCGCGCCTTTAGGGTGTCAGACAAGGCGTAAAGCCAAATTTGGGAGGAGAATCACATGCTCAAGAAGATCGGTTTCATCGGTCTCGGCAACATGGGCGGCCCGATGGCAGCCAATCTGTTGAAGGCTGGCTACGAAGTTGCTGGCTTCGATCTGGATCCGAACGCGCTCGCCGCTCACGACAAAGCCGGTGGGGTTGCCACTTCGGATTTGAAGGATGTGGTCGAGGGCGCTTTTGCGGTCGTCACCATGCTGCCGGCCGGACCTCATGTGCGTCAGGTCTATATGGAAGAGGGCGGCATTCTCGATGATGTTCCCCCCGGAACTCTGCTGATCGATTGTTCCACCATTGATGTGGCAAGTGCCCGCGTTGTTGCCAACGCCGCAGCCGAGCGCGGGCATTTCATGGTCGACGCACCTGTCTCGGGCGGCGTTGCCGGGGCCCAGGGCGGAAAGCTGACGTTCATGGTCGGCGGACCTGAAGAAGCCTTCAACCGCGCCAAGCCACTTCTGGAGGTCATGGGGCAGACGATTGTCCATGCCGGTGGGCCTGGAACCGGTCAGGCCGCCAAGATCTGCAACAACATGCTCCTTGGCATTTCCATGATCGGCGTCTGCGAGGCTTTCAATCTTGCGGAATCTTTAGGGCTCGAAGCGCAGTCGCTGTTCGACATTGCCTCTAAATCCTCCGGCCAATGCTGGTCCTTGACCTCCTATTGTCCAGTCCCGGGCCCCGTCGAAACATCCCCGGCCAATAATGAGTACCGTCCTGGGTTTGCCGGAGCGATGATGCTGAAGGATCTGAAGCTGGCTCAGTTGGCGGCTGAAGATAACGGCGCAAAAACACCTATGGGCGCCAAGGCTGAGGCGCTTTATCAGGCCTTTTGTGATGCTGGCGGGGCCACTGAAGACTTCTCCGCAATGGTGAGATGGCTGAAGTCGGTATGATGAACAAAGTCTTTAACCTAAGTATTCAAGCGGATTATCGTTTTTAATCAATGATTCATCTTGTCTCTTAAGCGGATCTTAGAAACGGCTCTGTATTGTTTGAATCAAGGTGGAACAAAAAAGAACATCCACCGCTATGACAGGCAAACATGAGGCGCAAACAATGATCACCGCAACAAGGGCAGTCGACGCAGTGGTTCAGGGTGAAGGCGAAGCGGAACTCAAACCGCTTTATCTGGAAGCGCTGACCCTGGTTGAACGGCTACACCGCCGTCTGTTGGACGTTATTAAAGACGAATTCGATCGTATGGGTCGCTCCGACGTGAACAGCGTGCAGGCCTTGCTGCTGTTCAACATTGGCGATGCGGAACTGACGGCCGGCGAGCTACGCACACGTGGCTACTACCTCGGTTCCAATGTATCCTACAATCTGAAGAAACTGGTTGAAACTGGCTATATTCATCATCAGCGCTCACGCATGGACCGCCGGTCTGTTCGCGTCAGTCTGACTGAAAAGGGTCAGACCGTCGCGAAGATCGTCAATGAACTCTACGAGCGTCACATTCTCTCCGTAGAGCAGGTTGGTGAAATCGCAGCCGAAGACTTCCTGGTTCTGAACAAGTCTCTGCGCCGTCTTGAACGCTTCTGGACCGATCAGATCCTGTATCGCCTCTAAGGTCCCCAGGCGCTTGCATCTCGTTGGCGCCGACCTGGAGACACAAAAAGCCCGCTGTTTCGTCGAAACAGCGGGCTTTTTGTGTATTTCAGCTTGGGTTGCAGTCATCCTGCCGGGGAGGTCGGTTGCAGACATGATCTGGACACAAATTAATGGCTTTGTCTTGATTGAATTGGCAGAACTCCGGGAAGTTCCGGATGTTTCACTTTGAAGAGCCTGTTAGGTATCTGGTTCGAAACATGGAGCGCCGGCACTGTGTTTTGCAAAACAGGTCTTTGCCGCAAGATTTCCGACTGCATGAGAATTCGGATGGGACGTTGCAACAAAATCCCGGAGCCCATGTCTGTGCAGCCGTTGAAATTGTTAAGTATGTTTGGCTAGTGTCCAATCTGATGATGTCTGGAGGCTCTTGGTCTCTGCTTCGCATGTGGACATGAACCGTTTTAAAATTGCTTCAAGGCGCATGGCACGAGCAATCAGAACGTTAAGGTGAAAAGTGCAATGACAGTATCGGTGAGATTTTCGGTAGCGACGGCCTGGCACGCCCTGCGCGGTCAGGCCGGAAAACTGGCTTTGGTTGCTTCGGCGCTGGGCCTGGTTGCTGCGAACATCGGTGCGTCAGCGCCGGCTCATGCTCAGTCCGCTGCCTTGCAAAGTCTGCGCGCGACCAATCAGCCGGTTGAATGGCAGGACCGTTTCGACACAAGCACTGAAGGCTTGAAAGCCGTCGAGAGCGTCACGCCGACGCTTTCCGCTGAAACGCCCGATTATATCGCCAGCGCAATTGATCGCTATTCCCGCATTGTCCAGCTGGGGGGGTGGGGCACCGTGTCTTCGGCCAATGGCAAGGCTCTGCGGATCGGCGCGCGCGATCAGCGTATCGTTGAACTGCGTCGTCGGCTGATGGCTTCAGGCGATCTTGAGCAGCGTGCGGGCCTGTCGGATACCTTTGACAGCTACGTCGACGCTGGCTTGCGTCGTTTCCAGCTGCGTCACGGCCTGCAGGCCGATGGTTTGCTCGGCGATAACACAATCAAGGCCCTGAATGTGACCGCCGAAGTTCGGCTGCGGCAGCTTGAGACAAACCTTGTCCGTCTGCGCTCCATGTCGGGTTTCCTTGGGGACCGCTATGTGATGGTGAACATTCCAGCGGCACAGATCGAGGCTGTCGAGAACGGCCGTGTTCGCTCACGCCACACGGCAGTTGTTGGCAAGATCGACCGCCAGTCACCGATTCTCAATTCAAAGATCTATGAGCTGAACTTCAATCCGTACTGGACGGTGCCGGTCTCGATCATCCGCAAGGATCTGATCCCGAAGATGAAGGACGACCCGGAATATCTGGCGCGCAACCATATCCGGATCTTTGACTGGAAGGGCAATGAGCTCAACTGGCAGCAGATCGACTGGAACACCAATGATGCGACGAAATATCAGTTTCGTCAGGATCCGGGCGACGAAAATTCTCTCGGAACAGTCCGTATCAACTTCCACAATACCCATCAGGTGTATTTGCATGACACGCCATCGAAGACCCTGTTCGGCAGCGATTACCGCTTCCACTCTTCGGGCTGTGTCCGCGTGCAGAATGTTCGTGAGCTTGTCACCTGGTTGCTGCAGTCGACAACGCCGGACTGGGATCGCTCTCGCGTTGATAGCGTGATCCGCACTGGTGAGCGTGAAGATGTGAAACTGAAAAGCTCCATCCCGATCTACATGACATATGTGACCGCCTGGGCCAATGCTGACGGCGTGGTGCATTTCCGTGATGACATCTACGACCGCGACGGTCTCTATGCCCAGGGCGTTCAGGATGGCGTGACGGAAACCCAGGCTCGACTTTAAACGAGGCGTTTACGCTTCGACCCGCCTCGAAATCGAGGCGGGTGCGGCGTCGCACATAAAAATCTGAAGCCGATAAGTGTGATAGAATGGCCAGGCAGAGCTCGATAGGCTTGCTGTCTGGCCCAACGCTTTCCATAATCCGGATTGGAATCGGATATGGCGTCAGACTTTTTGTTTGACGACCTGGATTGATCGGACATGACGCGCAACTTCCCTTCAGACGAAGCCGCTTTGGGTGAAGTCTATCTTGAGTTTCAAGCCTTTGGCTCACAGGTGCGGGTCACCGCGATGGATGCTTCGACTGGAATCGAAGTGTTTGTCGTTGGCCCGCTCAATGCCGCGAAATCCGATCTGCAAAAGCTCGCGGTGCGCAAGCTTAAGCGTCGATTGGAACGCGAAAATGCGTCGCCAGCAGGCAAAGGGCGAGGCATTCTCGCTTGAGCCCGACGGGACGGTGTCTAGACCCCCGGTGGCGATAAGCTGCGTTCCCGTAAAATTCCGTCATTGCGCGTGCAGAATTGCGACAGTTCCGTACCTTCGGAGGTTGGGCCTCTTTCGCTTCCTGAAAAGTAGCGCAATCTTCGCAGCCGCGACCGTACGCCACTTGGTTCAGGGGAAGCACTGTGATAGTTCGTGTCGCTAAAGTTTACTGTAGTCCAACCGTGGCAGGATCAAGCCCCGCAAGGCGCTCCGATAGCGCCAGAAAGCCTATGGCTCCGACCCGGTTCAGCGAAAGGAAGGCGTGATGTCTTTGACGGATTCAGCTCCCAATTCTTCCATCTCCGATTTCTTCAACAAGCCGCTTGAAGACAGTGATTTGGATGTCTTTAAGGCGATCGGCAATGAGCTTGGTCGCCAGCAGCACGAGATCGAGTTGATCGCGTCCGAAAACATCGTGTCCCGGGCTGTTCTCGAAGCTCAGGGCTCCATCTTTACCAACAAGTATGCTGAAGGCTATCCGGGTAAGCGCTACTACGGCGGCTGTGAATATGCTGACGTGGTGGAGCAGCTGGCAATTGACCGGGCGAAAGAGCTTTTTGGTTGCGACTTCGCCAATGTTCAGCCGAATTCGGGCTCCCAGATGAACCAGGCCGTGTTCCTGGCGCTGCTGCAGCCGGGTGACACCTTTATGGGTCTTGACCTGAACTCCGGCGGTCACCTGACCCACGGGTCTCCGGTCAACATGTCCGGCAAGTGGTTCAACGTCGTGTCCTATGGCGTGCGTGAGGAAGATCATCTTCTCGACATGGATGCGATCGCCGCCAAGGCTGCCGAAACCAAGCCGAAGTTGATTATTGCTGGTGGCACCGCTTATTCCCGCATTTGGGACTGGAAGCGCTTCCGCGAGATCGCCGACAGCGTCGGCGCCTATCTGATGGTCGATATGGCGCACATTGCGGGTCTCGTGGCTGGCGGCGTGCATCCTTCGCCGATCCCGCATGCCCATGTCTGCACCACAACCACGCACAAGTCGCTTCGCGGCCCACGCGGCGGGATGGTGCTGACCAACGACGAAGTGATTGCCAAGAAGATCAACTCTGCGATTTTCCCAGGCCTTCAGGGCGGACCGCTGATGCATGTTATCGCCGCCAAGGCCGTGGCCTTCAAGGAAGCGCTGCAGCCTGAGTTCAAGGTCTACGCGCAATCGGTCGCCGATAACGCTAAGGCACTTGCCGAGTCGCTGAAGGAACAGGGCCTGGATATCGTCTCTGGCGGTACTGACAACCACCTGATGCTGGTCGATCTGCGTCCCAAGAATGCGACCGGCAAGGCGGCTGAAAAGTCCTTGGGTCGCGCCAACATCACCTGCAACAAGAACGGCATTCCGTTTGATCCGGAAAAGCCTTTCGTGACTTCAGGTGTTCGTCTCGGCACGCCGGCCGGCACAGCACGTGGCTTCGGTGTTGCCGAATTCCGCGAGATTGGCATGCTGATCACCGAAGTTCTGGATGGTCTGAAGGCGTCCAATTCAGAAGAAGGCAACGCGGCTGTCGAAGCTGCGGTGAAGGCCAAGGTTGAGGCCTTGACCGCGCGCTTCCCGATTTATCCGACCCTTTAAGGCTCACAAAACGGAGTTTTTGCCATGCGGTGTCCCTATTGCGGCGGTGAGGAAACCCAGGTCAAGGACTCCCGTCCCACTGAGGACAACACGGCGATACGCCGGCGCAGGGTGTGCAACACCTGCGCCGGTCGCTTCACCACCTTCGAGCGCGTGCAGCTGCGCGAGCTGATGGTACTCAAGCGTAGTGGCCGACGCGTTCCTTTTGATCGTGAAAAGCTGATGCGCTCGGTCTCCATCGCCGTGCGCAAGCGGCCGGTCGAGCCGGAACGTATCGAACGCATGGTGTCTGGGATCGTCCGTCAGCTGGAAAGCTCGGGCGAGAGCGATATAACAGCAGCGACCATCGGCAATCACGTCATGGAAGGCCTGAAGGGCGTCGATGACGTGGCTTATGTGCGGTTTGCTTCGGTCTATAAGAACTTCCGTGAAGCGAAAGACTTCGAGGCCTTGCTTGGGGAGTTGAGCGGTCCCGACGGTCAGGACGCGCTTGCTACGCTGAAGGCGCACTCCGACAACGATCCTGAAACCTGACGACCCCAACAGGCGGTCCTGAAGTCCTGGATATTTCTGCTCTCCACTTGGTTTTCGCGTTGAACCTCCTGCACCCCCACGGATCCGCTCATGACCTACCGTGCTGACGATCGACGCTTCATGCTGGCGGCGGCCCGTCTCGCCCGGCGGGGGCTTGGTCGTGTCTGGCCCAACCCATCTGTCGGCGCCCTTGTCGTGAGGCAGGAGGGCGGCGCAAAGTCGATTGTTGTCGGGCGCGGCGTGACTGGGCTGCCGGGCACCGGCCATGCAGAGGCTCGGGCTCTGGCTCAGGCAGGGGAACTGGCCCGCGGCGCCACATGCTATGTCACGCTGGAGCCATGCTCCCACTTCGGGCGCACTCCGCCGTGTTCGCTGGCGCTGGTTGAGGCCGGAGTCGGCCGGGTGGTGATCGGCATCGCGGACCCCAACCCGCGCGTATCTGGCCGTGGGATCACTATTTTGCGTGAGGCGGGGATTGAAGTGGTTGTCGGCGTTGGCCGTGACGTTTGCGAAGATCTGCACGCCGGTTTTGTCAGTCGCATCAGTCGCCATCGCCCACTGGTGTCGCTGAAGATGGCTGTGTCGGCTGATGGGGGGATCGGACGCCGTGGCGCTGAGCCCGGGCAAGAACAAATTCACCTGACTGGAGCTATGACCAATGCCCATGTTCACGCAATGCGAGCTGGTTCTGATGCCATCTTGATTGGCGTCGGCACCGCTCTTGCCGATGATCCAAGCCTGACCTGCCGGCTGCCGGGAATGAAGGGGCGCTCTCCGATCCGTGTTGTGCTGGATAGCAAGGGGCGCTTGCCGTTGATCTCAAACTTGGTCAAAACCGCAGCTGATGTGCCTGTCTGGCTCGTCACGACACCACAATCCGATCCGAACTATCTTGAACAGCTGATTGCCGCCGGTGTGCTGGTGATCAAGGTTCCGCAAGATGCCGTTGGCAACATTGATCCGGGCGTCGCTCTCGCAGCCTTGAGTGCGCGCGGCATCACCAGCGTTCTGGTCGAGGGTGGGGCTAAAGTTGCGGCTTCTTTTGAGCAGGCAGGGCTGTTGGATCGTCTTCATCTGATCCGCTCGGCAAAGGTGATCGGAGAGGGGAGACTCGGGCCATTCGACGAGATTTCGCTTGAATCTGTTCTGAACGATCCCAGTTATGCTCGACACGGCGAAGGCCAATGGGGTTCGGATCGCTTTGAAATTTACCGTCGCATCTGAGGGAACCATCTCACTCTCGGGGGCGAATAGAGACGCCGAATATAAGGGTTTTACTGCCATGTTCACCGGAATTGTCACGGATCTCGGACAGATCGTCAGCGTGGAAGAAATTCCGGCAGGCTTGCGCACGCGCATTGCCACGGTCTATGAGCCCGACAGCATTGACCTGGGCGCCTCCATCGCCTGTGGCGGACCGTGTCACACGGTAGTTGCCAAGGGACGCGATGAGAATGGCCAGGCCTGGTTCGATGTGGAGTCGGGGGCTGAAACTCTAAAACTGACCACTGTCGTTCAGTGGGCTGCCGGGCAGAAGCTTAATCTGGAGCGCTCCCTGAGTATGGGGGCAGAGCTCGGCGGGCATCTTGTGTTGGGTCATGTCGATGGTATGGCGCGGATCACTAAGCGTGTCGACCACGCGGACAGCGTCTATTTCCAATTCGAGGCACCGCGTGAAGTGGCGCCGTTCATCGCTAAGAAAGGCTCTGTCTGTCTTGATGGCACATCGCTGACCGTCAATGAGGCGGATGGATGCCTTTTTTCCGTCTTTCTCATCCCTCATACGCTGGCCGTCACGTCTTGGGGTGAGCGCCACGAAGGCGACCGGGTTAATTTGGAAGTCGATATGATGGCCCGCTATGCCGCCAGACTTGCGGAATTCTCTCGCGAGGCGTAACGGAGAGCGCAAGAGTTTTTACTATGAGAGATAGCGGGTCGGCAGGAGCCATTTGACGACCCGTTGTTTACCGAACCCGAAAGTTGTCCTCAGGCGGAAGCCGAAGATGACATTCGGGGGTGGACAAACCGGGGCGCGGCGTGGTTCTTGTCGCGACCCCCAAAACAGGTAATTGGATCCCATGAGCTCTGCCCCGAAGCTTTTGATCATCGAAGCCCGATTCTACGCTGACCTTGCCGATGCACTGGCGGAAGGCGCGATCGCCGCTCTGGAAAAGGCCGGTGCCAGCTTCGATCGCATCGAAGTGCCAGGCGTTCTGGAGATTCCCGCAGCTTTGTCGATGGCACTGACTGCCATGGAAAACGACGGCGAAATTTATGACGGGTTCGTTTTGCTCGGCTGTGTCATCCGCGGAGAAACCTCCCATTACGACATCGTCGCCAACGAATCCGCCCGCGTCATTCTGGACCTGATTGTCGACGCTGACCTAGCGGTCGGTAACGGCATCCTGACGGTAGAGAATGACGATCAGGCTTGGGCGCGTGCGCGCAAGGAAGACAAAGACAAGGGTGGCGCCGCAGCTCAGGCTGCATTGGCGATGATCGCCCTGAAAGAACGACTTGGAGTGTGACGGCCATGACCGGTAAGGTCGATCCGAAACAGACGAACAAGAGTGAAGTCCGTCCCGCAAACAAACGCGGGACAGCCCGTTTGGCTGCCGTGCAGGCGCTTTACCAGATGGACGTGAGTGAAGCTCCGGCCTCCGATGTGATCACCGAATTTACGGCGTTCCGCCTTGGTAAGGAGCTCGACGGCGAGCAGTACCGGGATGCGGATGCGCAATGGTTTTCGGACATAGTCAAGGGTGTGGTCGCGGATCAGAAGTTCATTGATCCATTCATCCATACGGCGCTGAAGGAAGACTGGCCGCTGAAGCGCATCGACAGTCTGCTGCGCGCGATCATGCGGGCCGGTGGCTTTGAGCTTCTGCGTCGCAAGGACGTGCCGCCAAAGGTCATCATTTCCGAATATATCGATGTGACCAAAGCCTTCTTCGAGGGGGATGAACCGGGGCTCGTCAATGGCGTGCTCGACCGGCTTGCTCACGATCTGCGCAATGCTGAGTTCGAGACCGAACCGGCAGCTGTCGATGGCGCTGGCTCCGATACAGCTGGCCTAAGTGAGGCCGGGACAGACGAGGCGTAACCATGGGCGAAGAACGCCCGGGCACCGCCAAGGGTCTGGAACATGAGCGTCCGGGTGAGTTTGATCTCATCCGGACTTATTTTGCGCCTCTGGCGTCGGATCCTGGCAGTCTCGGTCTGACTGATGACGCCAGCGTCTATCATCCGCGCCCCGGGTATGAGCTTGTCCTGACGAAGGACATGCTGGCCGCGAATGTCCATTTCTTCTCTGACGATCCGCCGGAAGCCATCGCGGCCAAGGCTTTGCGCGTCAACCTGTCGGATCTGGCTGCCAAAGGCGCTGTTCCACGTGCCTATCTGCTCGGTCTGGGGCTCTCCGACGACTGGACGGCGCAGTGGCTGGAGCGCTTTGCCTGCGGTCTTTCTGGAGATCAGGCGGCCTTTGATGTGACCCTGGTCGGAGGCGATACCATACGCTCCGGCTCCGGCCTGCAGATTTCCATCACGGCGATCGGCGAAGTGCCGGACGGGACCGCAGTGCGTCGGTCCGGTGGTGCGGCCGGGCATGTGCTTTATGTGTCCGGGACATTGGGCGATGCCGCCGCTGGGCTGAAGGAAAGGCTCGATCCTGGCTTTTTGAATAACCTGGGTCTCACTG
This sequence comes from Roseibium limicola, assembly GCF_017313085.1. Classification (GTDB taxonomy): domain Bacteria; phylum Pseudomonadota; class Alphaproteobacteria; order Rhizobiales; family Stappiaceae; genus Roseibium; species Roseibium limicola. Next base: position 26,379 of record NZ_JAFLNF010000005.1, read on the forward strand.
ACGATGATCAAAAACACCTTCTGCATCGTTATTTGTTGCCTCAGCCGCGCGTAGCCTTGACCGGGAGCATCCGAAGTTTTGCTTCTGCATCGATGGATATCTCGGATGGAATCTTTGCTGATGCGCGGCACCTGGCCAAGGCTTCGGGTGTCGATCTGGAGATCGAGATCGGGGCGTTGCCACTTTCGCCGGCACTGCGGAAGATTCAAGGTGCGGACAAGGATTTGGCGATGGTCTGCCTCGGTGGCGGTGATGACTATGAGATCCTCTGTCTTGTTCCATCCGACGCAACAGAGGCATTCGAAGCTTCGGCTGCAGACGCCTCGATAGCTGTCAGTCGCGTTGGAACTGCAGTGGCAGGTGAGGGCGCTGTGCGTCTGCTTCAGGATGGCCAGCCTTTGGGTGTGGGCCAGCTGCACGGGTTTCGCCACTTCTAGGCCCTGTGCCTGCTTAGTCATCTGAGACGCAATTTCGGTTCCCGAGGGCTGCGCTGCACGGGGCGCTGGTGTAGAGGTTAAGCCATTGTGCTTTCCTTCTTCCCAGCATTGGCGTCGGCCTGAGTAAGTGGCTTCCGTCGATGGTGAACCCCGGTATGCGAATGACCCAGGTCTCCGAGACAAACACTTCCAGCCCATCAGACTATGACGACAGCTTGGCCAAGCGCAACGCGCTGCTTCTGGCATTTGCCCAGTCTCTCGGAGGCGCGACGGCCTCTATCGTCATTGCAACGGGACCTCTGGTCGGCACCATGATGCTGGCTGGATCCAGGTCCCTTGCGACCTTGCCTGTGTCGGCCATGGTGTTGGGTACAGCCATCGGCACCTTGCCTGCCGGTATGATCTCCCGACGTTTCGGGCGCCGTCTGGGGTTTATGGGCGCAGCGCTCTTATCGATTTTCGGCGGACTTCTGGCAGCAGCTGCCATTTTCCAGGGATCCTTCTGGCTCTTTACGCTTGCTTGCTGTTTTTCCGGCTTCTCGGCCGCATTCGTTCAGCAGTATCGCTTTGCAGCCGCTGATACCGCGAGCGAGGGGTTTCGCCCCAAGGCAATTTCCTGGGTGATGGCGGGCGGTGTTCTGGCCGGGGTGGTGGGCCCGCAAACTGTCATTGCCACGAAGGACATATTTTCCCCGATGCTGTTTGCCGGAACCTATGTGGCGCAGGCGGGTCTTGGAATGATCGCCCTTGGTCTGGTGGCTTTCCTGCGTATTCCGCGTCCTGCCGCCGTCAAGGCAGGGGCAAGTGGGCGCCCGATGCGCCAGATCATGGCTCAGCCCCGTTTCATTGTCTCGGTTGCCTGCGGTGTGACGTCTTACGCCCTGATGAGCCTCGTCATGACCGCAACGCCACTGGCGATGATTGGGTGCGGGCTGACGGAAACGGACGCCGCACTTGGAATCCAGTGGCATGTGTTGGCGATGTTCGGGCCAAGCTTCTTCACGGGTTCTCTGATTGCCCGGTTCGGCAAGGAGAGAATCGTTGCAACGGGGTTGGCGTTACTGGCTGCCTGTTCAACCGTGGCTCTGAGTGGCATCGATCTGGCTCATTTCTGGGGCGCGCTGGTCCTGCTTGGCTTGGGCTGGAACTTCGGTTTCATCGGCGCGACCGCCATGCTGGCAGACACGTGTCGGCCCGAGGAGCGCAACATGGTGCAGGCGACCAATGATTTTCTGGTCTTCGGTTTTGTGGCGTCTGCGTCCTTTGCCTCGGGTCAGCTGCTGGAGACCTTCGGTTGGGCGACTGTCAACTGGATCGTCTTCCCCTTCGTTCTGACCAGCCTTGCTCTTCTTGCCTGGTTGCTGCGGAATGAGAAGATAGGAAAGCAATGCTGACCTATAAAGGACTGCTGCACTGCAAATATAAGATAATAAAATGATGCGTCGCATTCAAAATTACCGCAGGGTAATACATAGATAGGCCGTAAGGTTATCTTGACCTTCTCCGTGGTTTTGCTGCTATCGTGTTGAGTGGAAGGCGTCTTCCGGGGATCTGCTGCAATTGCGCCAGATATTCAAAGGCGTCGGGGCGGGTCATTCCCAACAAAATAAGACAATAAAAACACGACTGACTCGCGTTGAATCTGGGAGGAAACATGAGCGAGTTGATCGTCATCATCGTCTGTGGGCTGCTATCTTTAGCCTATGGCGGTTGGGCTATTCAGTCAGTAATGGCTGCGGACGCCGGAAATGAACGCATGCGTGAAATTGCAGGAGCCATTCAAGAGGGAGCGCATGCCTATCTTACCCGTCAGTACACCACGATTGCCCTTGTAGGCGTCGTGGTCTTTGTCCTTGCCTGGGTCCTGCTTTCGGGCATCGCGGCGATCGGGTTTCTGATCGGTGCGGTGCTCTCTGCCCTTGCCGGCTTCATCGGCATGATGGTTTCGGTGCGGGCCAACGTTCGTACAGCGCAAGCGGCAAGCCAGAGCCTCGCAGCCGGGCTTGAAATTGCCTTCAAGTCGGGAGCCGTGACTGGCATGCTGGTGGCGGGGCTCGCCTTGCTTGGCGTTGCCATCTACTACGCAGTACTGACAGGCGGTTTGGGCTATGCGCCTTCCGACCGCGCTGTCATTGACGGGCTTGTCGCCCTCGGGTTCGGCGCTTCGCTGATTTCCATCTTTGCCCGTCTTGGTGGCGGCATTTTCACCAAAGGTGCTGATGTCGGTGGCGATCTGGTTGGCAAGGTAGAAGCCGGGATCCCGGAAGATGACCCGCGCAACCCTGCAACCATTGCCGATAATGTCGGGGACAACGTCGGCGATTGCGCCGGCATGGCGGCAGACCTTTTCGAGACCTACGCAGTCACAGTGGTTGCGACCATGGTTCTTGCCTCGATCTTCTTCACAGGAGATCAGGCGGTCACCTTGATGCTTTTGCCGATGATGATCTGCGCGGTTTGTGTGGTGACCTCGATCATCGGTACCTTCTTCGTCAAACTAGGCCCGAGCAACTCCATCATGGGCGCTCTCTATCGGGGCTTCATCGTTACAGCACTTCTTTCTGTGGTTGCCTTGGCACTGGTCATCTTCGGTTGGCTTGGTGGGTCGACAACCTTCGTTTCCACCTCTGGCGTTGAAATGACGGGTGCCAGCCTGTTTGGCTGCGGCGTGGTCGGCTTTATCGTGACGGGCCTGATCATCTGGGTGACGGAATATTACACAGGGACGCAATACCGCCCGGTGCGCTCCATTGCTCAGGCGTCTGTCACAGGGCATGGCACAAACGTTATTCAGGGTCTGGCAGTTTCGCTGGAGGCGACAGCACTTCCGGCGATTGTCATCATCGTCGGGATCCTGGTGGCCCATTCCCTTGCAGGCCTGTTCGGCATTGCTATCGCGGTGACGACCATGCTGGCCCTGGCCGGAATGGTCGTGGCGTTGGATGCCTTCGGTCCCGTCACTGACAATGCCGGCGGCATTGCTGAAATGGCGGAGCTTCCGGCTGAAGTGCGCAGCACGACGGATGCGCTGGATGCTGTCGGCAACACCACCAAGGCTGTGACCAAGGGCTACGCCATTGGCTCAGCCGGTCTGGGGGCGCTGGTGCTCTTCGGGGCCTATATGGAGGACCTGCGGTTCTTTTCCGCTCAGGCGGTCGAGGGAAGCGTTTTCTACGGCATAGACGTCGATACGCTCTTTACCCTGTCCAACCCCTATGTGGTGGCCGGACTGCTCTTCGGTGGCCTGCTGCCTTATCTCTTCGGCGGCATCTCGATGACCGCCGTCGGGCGGGCAGCTGGTGCTGTGGTTGAGGAGGTTCGGGCTCAGTTCAAGGCCAAGCCGGGCATCATGGCAGGGACCGAGCGCCCCGACTATGGGCGTGCCGTGGACATGCTGACCAAGGCCGCGATCAAGGAAATGATTCTTCCTTCCTTGCTGCCGGTCTTGTCGCCTCTGGTCGTATTCTTCGTGGTGCGTGGAGTGGCAACATCTGTCGATGCCTTTGCAGCGCTAGGGGCCATGCTTCTGGGCGTTATCGTGAATGGCCTCTTCGTTGCCATCTCCATGACAGCGGGCGGCGGAGCCTGGGACAACGCCAAGAAGCTGTTCGAGGACGGGTTTACCGACCGTGACGGCGTCGTCCACCACAAGGGCAGTGAGGCGCACAAAGCTTCGGTCACTGGCGATACCGTGGGTGATCCATACAAGGACACCGCCGGTCCGGCAGTCAACCCGATGATCAAGATCACCAACATCATGGCCTTGTTGCTTATCGCAGTGCTGGCGCACTGATCTGAAAGAGCCAACTCGAAACAAGAAAGCCCCGGTCAATGACCGGGGCTTTTGACGTTGTAGTTATTGGTTTGCTCTTGACGGTAACGAGACTAGAGGCCGATGGATGGGCTGGCCGCGCCACGCAGGATTTGGGTCAGGAAGCCATAGTCCGAGCCACCGGTACGGGTCTTGCGGCTGATGAAGTCGACAACTTTGCCGTCTTCCATGCCGTAGTTGGCAAGGTCGCGTACGTACCCATCATCGTCAAAGTAGACGGCAACGACGCGCTGATCGACGATGTCGGGCGTGAGAAACGCGGTCGTCCGGGTTTTTTGCGAGATGTAATAATACGCCTCGCCATTGAGGTCGGAGGTTGTCGAAGGCGTTCCGAAAACAAGTTCGACCTGCTCCCGGCTCGAGCCCACGGTGACCTGGGACAGCATGTCATTACTGATAACATGGCCGTGGGTATAGTTCTGGGAAAAGCATCCGCCCAGCGGGAGAGTGGCAAGAAGCGGGATAATAACGGCAGAAGCCTTGATATTCATGCTGGTCTTCCTGTAGGGCGGCAGCCAAGTCTGCCATCAACGTTTCGGTGCTTGGCAAAGTCCCTAGCGTGGGATAGGGCACATGGCAACACCAGTTAACACGGAGATCACCATGCTCTTTGGGCTTTTTCGCCGCAAATCGCGAGAAGCGGAGCACAAGGTCTATTGCGAGATCGTGGCTCAAGCGCGGCAACCCGTCTTTTATCAGGACTATGGGGTGCCGGATACGTTGGACGGTCGGTTCGATATGATCGTGCTGCATTCAGTGCTGCTTTTCCGCCGTTTGCGCGGCGAGGGCGAGAAGGTCGCCTACTTTGCGCAGAACGTCTTTGACCTGTTCTTCAAGGATATGGACGCGAGCTTGCGGGAGCTTGGCGTGTCCGATGTGCGGGTCCCCAAAAAGATCAAGGCGATGGGCGAGGCTTTTTATGGCCGTGCCGATTCTTATATGACAGCCATCGAGGCATCTGACGTGGAAGCGCTCGGTGCGGCGATCGCCCGCAACGTTTTTCCGGATCTGGATAACGCGCCGGATGGGGCCCTGGCCCTGGCCCGATATATGATTGCTTCGGCTGGCTCCATGGATGCATTGGAAACCCAGGCTATTCTCGCTGCGAATTTGGGTTTCGCCGATGCCGAGGCTTTCGCACCGCAGGAGCTGCCGGACGTGCAAGGAGACAACACCAATGGCCAATGAGAAATTTCCGTACAGTCATAAGGTTGATGGCGAACGGGTTGGAGATCAGAATATCAAGATCTGTCTTGAGCCTGATGCCGCTTCGCTCAAGCAGATCGCCGATGCCTATGATCTGGAGGCGATCGAAAAGCTGAAGGCTGATCTGGTGCTCAAGCCATGGGGCAAGCGCGGGGTGCGTGTGACCGGGACGTTCAAGACAGATATCAGGCAGGTTTGTGTTGTCACGCTGGAGCCCTTTGTGTCGACCATGAAGGACGAAGTTGACCGGACTTTCCTGCCCGCCTCCAGCAAGCCGCGCCGCCCGCGCGATCTGAATGACGCAGGGGAGATCGAGATTGATCTCGATTCTATCGATCCGCCCGATGTGATGATGGACGGAGTGCTGGATCTGGGCGCCTTGATCTGTGAACAGCTGGCGCTGAACATCGACCCGTTTCCCCGCAAGCCAGGTGTGGCTTTTACACCGCCACAGAGCGCGGGCGAAGCCGAGGACATGGCTGACGAAGCAGCGCCAAGTGCCTTCGCGGCTTTGGCGAAATTGAAGGAATCGCCGAAAGAGTGAGGATGGCGCGCGAGATCGCGTCGGGGGGGGGCTTGGACGGGGAACATGCAGGAAAATTGTTGTTTCACATCTGAAAAACGTTATGGTCCCGACCTGTCTGATCGGACGGCTGGCGCCGGGTTCCTCGGCTGTACAGCCCCGCTCAACCGGCCTTTGGGCCTTTGAAAACCGCAAAAGATTGTAGATGGCGACTAGCATTCCTATTTCCCTTGACGCGATGGGCGGCGACGTCGGTCCGGAGGTTGTTATCCCCGGCGCCGAGATTGCGCTCGTCCGGCATCCGGACATTCGTTTCCTTATTTACGGTGAGGAAGCCCGCGTCCGGCCTTTGTTGGAAGCCTATCCGCGCGTTCGCGACGCCAGCGAATTTCATCACTGCGATGTCTCGGTCGCCATGGATGCCAAGCCGAGCCAGGCCCTGCGTCAGGGTCGGCGACGCTCCAGCATGTGGCAGGCAATCGAAGCGGTAAAAGGCGGCAATGCCGCCGTCGCGGTTTCTGCCGGCAACACCGGTGCGTTGATGGCGATGTCGAAATTCTGCCTCCGGACGATGGCCAACATCGACCGGCCGGCGATCGCGGCCATCTGGCCGACGTCGCGAGGTGAATCCATCGTCCTCGATGTCGGAGCGACGATCGGCGCAGACGCCCAGCAGCTCATTGATTTTGCCATACTTGGTGGCGCGATGGCGCGCGCGCTGTTTGGTATCGAAAAGCCGTCTGTTGGCCTGTTGAACATTGGTGTGGAAGAAGTGAAGGGCCTTGAGGATGTGCGAACCGCAGGTCGTCTTCTGCGTGACATGTCGCTTCCCAACCTCACCTATAAAGGCTTCGTTGAAGGCGATGACATTGGTCAAGGCGCGGTGGATGTGGTGGTGACCGAAGGGTTTGCCGGTAACATCGCGTTGAAGACTGCAGAAGGCACTGCCAAACAAATCGGCGGGTACCTGCGTGAGGCCATGGGCCGCACCTTGATGTCGAAGATCGGCTATATGTTTGCCAAGGGCGCGTTTGGCGTCCTGCGTGAAAAGCTTGATCCGAACAAGGTGAATGGCGGCGTGTTCCTCGGCCTGAACGGGATTGTCATCAAGAGCCACGGCGGTGCTGACGCAGAAGGTTATGCGGCGGCAATCGACCTGGCCTACGACATGGTGAAAAATCAACTGACCGACAAGATCTCCCAGGATCTTGTGCATTATCATCGCGGTGGCTTCGGTGAGGCGGCTGCAAATTCTAAAGGTGACAAGTGAGCGTCACACGTTCAAGAATTCTCGGCTGCGGCAGTTATCTCCCGGCCAAGTGTCTGACCAACAGCGACCTGGAAAAACTGGTCGATACGTCAGATGAGTGGATTGTCCAACGGACGGGCATTACTCAGCGACATGTGGCAGCCGATGGCGAGTTTACGTCGGACCTGGCGCTGGAGGCAGCGAAAGCAGCGCTTGCAAATGCAGGTGTGGACGCGCAGGAGATTGATCTGATCATTCTCGCCACCGCGACCCCTGACAACACGTTTCCTGCAAGCGCCGTGAGCGTTCAGGCCAAGCTGGGTATCCACCATGGCTTTGCATTCGATGTTCAGGCCGTGTGCTCTGGTTTTGTCTACGCTTTGACCACAGCCGACGCCTATCTGAAGGCCGGTTTGGCGAAGAAGGCGCTGGTGATTGGCGCCGAGACCTTCTCTCGCATCCTAGACTGGACCGATCGGACCACCTGCGTTCTGTTCGGCGATGGAGCCGGCGCCGTTGTACTTGAAGCCTATGAAGGTGAAGGAACAACAGCTGATCAGGGTATTCTGACCAGCCACCTGCGCTCCGATGGGCGCCACAAGGAAAAGCTCTATGTGGACGGCGGCCCCTCGACGACGCAGACCTCCGGATTTTTGCGCATGGAAGGTCGCGAAGTCTTCAAGCATGCGGTTGGCATGATCACCGATGTGATCGAGGACGCCTACGCGGCGACCGGTTATAGCTCCGAGGATCTGTCGTGGTTTATTCCCCATCAGGCAAACCGTCGCATCATTGACGCCAGCGCCAAGAAGCTGGGAATTGATCCGACCAAGGTGGTGACCACCGTCGATAAGCACGGCAATACGTCGGCTGCCTCCATTCCGTTGGCTTTGTGCCAGGCGGTGACGGATGGCCGTGTGCAGCGCGGTGACCTGATCCTGCTCGAAGCCATGGGTGGCGGATTTACCTGGGGCTCGGTAATCCTCCGGTGGTAAGCTCCCTTATTCGCACGCATCCCGATAAAATTGCGCGCTGTTAAGACTTCCTGTTGACCGGTTGCCCTTCAGGCAATACCGTTCAGGGACTGGAAAGTTCTACAGCAAAATCAGCCAGATCGTTGGCACTGCCGGGAGAAGCCTATGGGCAATAGAACTGTTACGCGCGCAGATCTTTGTGAGGCGGTTTACAAAAAGGTTGGCCTGTCGCGCACGGAATCATCGGAGCTGGTTGAGCGGGTTCTTTCGGAAATTTCCGAATGTTTGCTGACGGGGGAGTCGGTGAAGCTGTCCAGCTTCGGCTCATTTGTGGTTCGTGCCAAGGGCGAACGCATTGGTCGCAATCCCAAGACTGGTGAAGAAGTCCCTATTTCCCCACGTCGTGTCATGGTGTTCAAGCCCAGCAATGTGCTGAAGCAGCGCATCAATGACGCCCTGACCGGGCAAGGTTGAGGAACGTCTGGTTTTTATAGATTTTGACCTGGATGCGGAACCACCTTTGCGACCAGGTTGGTGACTGTTTTCAAGCCGTGCCGGGCTTTGCCCGCTGAAGATGACCCTGCTGCATGGGGTCATGGTCTGACGCTGCCCAGGAGAACCTTCCATGAGCTCTCAAGAAAAGGCTGCTGATGCGTTTCGCACGATTAGCGAAGTGGCCGAAGAACTCGACCTGCCGCAACATGTCTTGCGTTTCTGGGAGACCAGGTTCTCGCAGATCAAGCCGCTGAAGCGCGGCGGTGGCCGTCGCTACTATCGTCCTGACGATGTCGAGTTGCTTTGTGGCATCCGCCACCTGTTGTACGGCGAAGGCTACACGATCAAAGGCGTGCAGCGGATCCTGAAAGAGCAGGGCCCGCGTTTCGTCATGCAGATTTGGCGGGAAGATGCAGTCGCCGTTCCTGTTGGCCACCAGATGTCCGCAAACGTTGTTTTTACGCCAGATCAACCGGAGGCCTCCGAGGAGGCCCTGCAGCCAAAGGCTGCCCCTCAGTCTGATGCCATGCAGGCTGCGCCCGAGGTGGCTGAACCTGACGTCTTGCCGGGTGGGCTGATTGCCGAAGATGCACCCGGTTCGATCAAGGAGACACCCACGCGCAGCAGTTTTATTGGTCGGCTACGCGGCGAAAAGGTGGCTGGACCGCAGCAGGTCGCGGCCAGGTCCTTGAGCCAGGAAGAAGTCAAATCGCTTCAGTCGACAATGTTCGATCTGCTGGAATGCAAGCGTCTCCTCGATCAGGTGCGCTAACCAGCCGCTCGGATCCCGACTAAAGGATCAAGACTGGCCAGATTTGAAGCGGCCAGCCAATTTTTGCAAAAAATTCGGGGCTTTGACAGGCAGAGAAGCTGTCTGGTGCATCTGGCCGATACGGCGCAATTCCTCAATCGACATGCGTTCAGACGGACGTGCCCGGCCAAAGGGTCGCAGCGGTTCTACTTCTTCCCCTTTTGGCGTTTCGTCTACATCAGTCATTATCGCCGGCTGCTCGGCAGGGGTTTCTGGCCGCGTGGCGTGCGCGCTCGGCGCTGTCTCTGAGGCGGCTTGTGGAGCCGTCTGCATCAAGGTTGTCGAGGCTTTGGCTCCCTCAGGTGACCGCAGCTGAGAAAGACGGTCGAGGATGGCGGCATCAATTGGATCATTCGGATCGAGACTGTCCTCGTCAATGCCATCGATACTTTGTGCCACCATCACGCCGGTGCCGTCATATTGCTTTACAATAGTCGGGGGGGACACTGAATTGATGCCCAGTTCGGCGCTCTTTTCCAGTTCCAGCCAGATCTTGTCCGGACCTTCCCCGGACCCGTTTTGATAATGGATGCGGATCTTCTCGTTTGCGTCCTTGCCGAAAACATCGCCGTCCGGCAGCAGCTGATTGCGCAGCAGGCAGAACGAGACGAACTGCAGCAACCGCGCGACCATGAAGGCCTCCGGTGCAATACTCGGTCGGAAAGAAACCATGCGCCCAAGCAACCACTGGGAGCCAGAGGCGGTGACGCCGACTGAATGTCCATCCAGGGTTTTGTCTGCATGTACCTCAAAGAGGTGCGGCCGGATAAAAAGGGCCAGCTTGTCTTTCGGCTCCGCTAGCTGGCTGAAGGTTGTCGGCGACAGGATGTAGGAGTTCGGACACCAGAAAACCGCATTGGCGGGGCGCAGCTTCAAGAGTTCCATCACCAGCTCGGCCAGCAAGCTCAAAGTGAAGCGTGCTTCCTCCGCCTGCGAGATGACGCCAAACTCGTCGCCCAGATCAGCTTGCATTGCATCGGGCAACATCGATTGACCGATAAGCCCCTTGCCGACGGAGACGCTGGTCAGGGCATTCGCCTCGGCCACCATACGGGTGGCATCAGGCAACAGCGCGTTTGGCGCCTGGGCGGGAATTGCTGCGTTGAAGCGGGTTTTGTCGATCAACGGATCACTCTGAGTGATCAGAACCCGGTAGTCGCCACACAGAAAATACCCGTCCACTTCCGTTGAGGGATCCAGAAGAGTGCAGGCTTGCGGCGGGATGTCGAATTTCTCGCACACCCTCGCGACCATTTCCGCCAGTGCCTGGGTCGGAATAGGGGCGATGTCGCAATGCAAGACATCGCAATCGAAGGTTTCTGCGGGATGCGTTTTCATGTGGCTCAAGACCGAAACGGGGAACAGTTACGGTGATGATGACCTTGAGGTGTAAAGTGCCTGTTAAGATTGTTGAAATGCAGACTCAATCGTCTCGCGATGTGCATGGGTGGTGTCAGGCAGGCGTCCACCGGATGCCCAGGGCCTTGGGCCCACGAACAGAAAGCCCGCGCTTGTACTCCGGTGCTGTGATCAGCTCGACCTTGGAAAAGCGCCGCAGCAGGGTGGAGAAGATGATATCCATGTTGAGCCGCGCCAGGTGATTGCCGAGGCAGAAATGAGCGCCGCGACCGAAGGCCGTATGCCAGTTGGACATGCGACCCACATCGAAGCGGTCCGGCTCTGAAAATTGCGCAGGATCACGGTTGGCAGCGCCGTAAAGCACACCGAATTTTGTACCTTGCGGGAAGGTCTGCCCGGCGATCTCGACCGGAGTGGTGGAATACCGATGAAAGAAGGGCAGGGGGCTCTCGAACCGGAACATTTCCTGCACCGCCGTCTTCATCAGGCCCGGGTCTGCGCGCAGGCGCTGCATTTCATCGGGAAAGCGCAACAGAGCGTGCAGGCCACTGCCGAGCACATCGATGGTTGAGCCATGCCCGGCCATCAGGATCAGCATCGCAGTGGAGAAGAACTCGTCCTCATTCATGTGTCCGGCCTGCTCGGCCTCGATCATCAGCGACAGCAGATCATCTTCAGGTTTGGCAAGACGCTTGGCCTTCAGGCCTTTCAGGTATTCGTAGAATTCGGTGGTGTTGCGCTCGGCCAGCTCCTTGCGGTCATCGGATCGGTCGATGTCGAAGAACTGCACGATGTTTTCAGACCAGACACGTAGCTGCGGGCAGTCCTCATCCGGCACGCCGAGGATCCGACCGATGATGTGGCCCGGCACATGGGCTGCTAGATCATCGATGAAGTCGATCTCGCGTGTCTCTGCGAGGCTGTCGAACAACCTGTCGACGTAGGTCTGTATCTCGTCTCTCAGCCGCCCCACCATCACGGGGGTGAAGAGCTTGAACACCTGCTTGCGCAGCCTGTCATGCACTGCGCCGTCGCTATCGAGCAACGAAAATTGCACAAACCTGGAATGATGCGGCATGTCATGCCAGTTGCCGGCGCGTTTTTCTGCCGCGATGTCTTCTGCCGTCGCCACGTGCTCCAGCGAGCGCACCATGGAGCTGTCCATGGTGATGGCCTGCACATCCCCAAACCGCGCTGCCAGCCAGATGTCGAAATCCTCGAAATACGTCAGGCCCGGTTGGGCACGCAGCGTGGCGTAGGACGCATAAGGGTCCTGCGCGAAGTCTTTGGAAAGCGGATTGAATTGCATCTGGCTGGCTGAGGTCACTGCTGGCGGGTGGCGTGGAATTCAGCTTCAAGCTTAGGCGATTTAAAGCGGTAGACCAAGAATTTGCAGGTCAGCAGTCATGGCTATCCAGCACAAATCAAGTGGCGGACGTTGCATCCAGAAGCTGATGCGCGCGGGCTGACACCTGTCGAAAGTGAGGGCGGCTGTGGAACGAAAAGCGTGGGGTGGAATTTGATTAAGGCGGGTGGTGAGAAATTGACCTGCTGGATCAACAAGGAGAGCCGATGGCGGAATAGCGCCTTGGCGGGGTTTGCAAATGACCGTTGATGACTTGAAGTTACATTTCGAACAGTTTGTGAAATCAGAAGAATTTCCTTGCGTAGGTGCAAAGTCCGCGCTCGCTCGCGGAACGATGGAGTTTCTGGTCGTCGAGGCAATCGATACGGCCGTCACAGACCTCGATATCTATAAAGCCGTCCATTCCTTCGCGCAGAGGCTCGATCTGGACTCGCCTGTGTTGCAGACCTTGGTCGTTCTGTTCCGCCAACGCGATGCGCTATCCGAAGCGGCCTATGAGGAAGCGATGTGGGACCGCATTCAATGTCTGCACAATATTGATGTGGCGGCTGGTGAAAATTGGAACAAGGGCGTCGACCCTGATCCGGAAGCCAAACATTTTTCTCTCAGTCTTGCTGGCGAGGCATTCTTTGTTGTCGGCCTTCACCCGAATTCCTCGCGCCCGGCGCGACGGTTTGATCACCCGGTTATGGTCTTCAATTCGCACAGGCAATTCGAGGGGCTTCGAGCGGATGGCCGGTTCGATAAGATGAAAGAGATCATCCGCGCTCGCGATACGGCCTTGGCCGGAGATATCAACCCCATGCTCGATGACTACGGGAATTCATCAGAAGCCCGTCAGTACAGCGGACGCGCGGTCGACAGTTCCTGGAAATGTCCATTTCAATACAAGGAAATCTCCCTATGAAATGTCGAATTTCACCACGGAGTGGGCAGGCCTTCGAGTTGAGGGCCGGACAGTTTCTGACGGTCATAGACCCTGAAGGCGAACAGGTTTCTGATCTCTTGGCTTACCGCCTGTATGATACGCAAGAGTATATTTCCTCCGGCCGAACCATCGACTACGCGTCGCGCATGTTTCTCACAACAGGTGATCTGCTTTATTCCAATCGTTCGAATCCGATGCTGGAGATTGTCGGAGATGACGTGGGGCGGCATGATTTCACCCTCACACCGTGTTCCTGCGACACCTTTCGGATCATTTACGGTGATCAGACGCCGCATCATGGGTGCCAAGGCAATCTCGAGCAGGCGCTGGCACCTTATGGGATAACGTCAGATCAAATTCCCATAGCTTTCAATGTTTTTATGCATGTGGAGGTGAACAGTGAAACTGGGGAAATCAAGGTTCTTCCACCCAAGAGTAAGCCGGGTGACCGTATTGCGTTTCAGGCAAAGTGCGATCTTGTCATCGCCATGACCGCCTGTTCGGCAGGTCAGTCCAACAACTTCCGATATAAGCCGATTGACTTCGAAGTCAGCGATGTCTGCCCGGATTGGGTGCAGAAAAAGCCGGCAGAGGAATTGGTGGAAGTCGCTTGAATACCCGCCACAAAAGCCTTGGGCGTCACGAAAAAAAATCAGTCCGTGCTTGGCTTTGGATATCGAAAGGTGGGTGTTCAGGTATCTTGAAGCAATACTGACTGGAGCCCGGCCGACCATGCATCAAAAAACAATGGGTTGGTGTAACGCGCAAGAACGGATGGCACTGAGGGGAATTGCGGGAATAGCCAGGATTTGACGCCAATTGGCGATTTACTGCCGTTTAAGGGGCGATCAAGCCGCAACTTGAGAAATACGGCGCGCAAGTTCGGATGGCATGCACCGGCTGGAAAGCCGGCCTGGTCGCTGAAGGCATCCAAAAATACTTCGTGAATTCAGCCATCGCGATATTTCAAGCTGGGAACCGGGGTCCGGGTGAGCTTGCGTGTTCTCATACCAAAAAACGTCCAGACTTTCAGCATTCTGGCGCAGCCATCAATCTGGCGGCACCTGACCAGGGGGGAACTGGTTCGCCGCGCGGTTCCATATTGCACATTATGCGAATCCGGGATGTAGGATCAAAGCAGACTTCGGATTTTCCATGCACAGTTGGTGGTGGTGAGGACGGAGTGGTGGTTCTCTATTCCTCTATTCCTCTATTCCTCTAGTCCAGTTTCCTGAGTCTCGGCCTGTTCTACTTGCTGGCCAATCCAACAAAAAAGCTGAAAGAATTTCTCCATTTGCTCCGGCAGTAGATGAAATTCAGGCTCTCCACTACCGTCAAAAGTTGCGCCATCGTCGTGATGTAGAGCGTTACGAATTCTTCGATACAGGTCAATCCCCGCCGAAAGCTCTTCTGGTATCGTAACTTGATGATCCGTCAGCCAATTTTTAAGTGTGTATTTTCGAGAAAGCTTAACTTTTTGATCTTTCAGCCATTTCTCAAGGCAGCCTTCATAACGGCAGAAGAACGCCCAACCCAACTCCACCAGTTGGGATTCAATTTGATTTTTGTTGGAGAACTCCATCCCATTATGTTTGATTGATCCAAATTGAAGGGCATTAGACGAAGGCAATGCGCGAACCGCATGTAGGTATGCAGCTCTTGAGTGCATTAGGTTATTCTCAAGTGTTTTGGCGCTCATCGTACGTACCCCGATTTCAAATAGCGATACTAAGTAGAATAACGATAGCAGTTTCTGGAGTGGAATGAAGGGGACTCAGACTGGGCATTAGCTACAGAAAGAACAAATGTTAGCTTTGGCTTCCCAGCCATCAGAGGCGTTTCATAAACGGCCTTATGCGCAACGGTCGCGGGCGAACGTCTGTAAAATAGGTTTTACAGCCGCCCATATTAGATTAGTTGTTCCTCTATCACTTTAGCCGTTCAAGAAGGTTGGCGGCATGCGCAATCCAAGTGAGATCTGCCCCGAACGAGCCGCCGATCGCTTTAAATATCGGAGCGTTGGCCACGAGGAATGCCCAAGCCACATTGATTGACTCCGAACTAGCGCCGACCAAGGCTCCACCTGGGATGCTGCCGATGACTGCCTGTCCGGCGATAGTTGCAGCTGTAAACGCGCTAACGCCCTTTATTAGTGACAGTGTTAGGTTGCGGAATGTAGCTGCCGCGGCTTGATTTGAGCGTTCAGGTTGCGGACCGTAACCGATCCCTTCGGCCGCTTCCGTCACGTGATTCATAACATCTTTACCGAAGAGTTCGGGGGCTGCATGCACCGCATCTGCAAATCGCCGTGCTGCATTTTGCATCGCATCGGTTTCTTCCGGCGTCCTGCGAAATGCTTCGGAGCTCTCCGCGAGCTCGCGGCCTTCTGGCTGAGCCATGATATATGCTCCATGAAGCTCAAGCACGGAGGATAGGTGCGCTTCCGCATCGCTTGGAAGTGGTGGCAGGTCATCCCTCGCAATGGCGTGCTGCATTGCTTCCGTGGAGTTTGCGAGACGCACACCTCGCGCATAGATCTGAGAAATCGAGACCGCCTCGGCGTTGATCGCATCCGCGTATCGGTGTGCCGCTATCCTTAGGTCAGTATGCGCGTTGGTTCCCGCTATCGAATTTAAGAGGTCGCCGGTGGCTGCGCCCAACTCGTCGAGCAACGGATAACCCTCGGTAGGAACAGCCACATCAGATGGCCGAGCCAAGTGAATAAGGCCATCTTCGCCCAAACGAAACGCTGGTTCTGAATCCGGATCACGTAGGTCTCGTATCAGAGTTTCTAGCTCGTGTGCGATGTCGGTCAGGTCGTCATTTCCGAGAGGTTCAATTGCAGAGTCATCGAAATCATCGTCACTCGGGACCGGCGCCCACTCTGTCAACCCATCTGCTTCGATCACTTCAACCGCAGCATCGATAATTTCTTCATCTTCACCCGGGAAAATGTCTTCCAGTACTTCTCGCGCGTCGTAGGGGCCTCCCCAAATCCACTGGTAACCACCTTCAGCGCTTTCATATGGAAGGCGCATCGCCGGATCTTCATAATGTCCAAAGAACCATTCTATTAAGGCTTCAACCCGATGATCACGGTCCTGTTCTTCGGCGCTCTCATAATCCTCGTCGTCCTCATCTGTTTCTTCTTGTTCAATGCCAAAATCAATATTCACCAAAAGTTCATGAGGACCTACGTTGGTGTTTCGGGCACTTTCCACGCCAGTTGGGTATTCCCAAATTGACCAGACAAGGTCGCCAAGTTGTGGATGTTCAACGACTGCTAAATGTGTGGTCTCCGTTCCCATGGCACGTTTCTCATGCCCGGTTGCGCCAAAGTCGAGTAAGTCTGCTTCAATTAGGTGAACTTCACCGGTTTCAGCATGGCGGACAAGGGCGGTTCCTTGGGAGTAAATCGTCATAACATTTTCTAGTCAAAAATATATTGAGGCAGCGGCATTAACCGAGATGGGTCGGTTGTGAGGGATAATTTTGTCTACTTTTAAACGTATTTTCAATCCCGGTCCCAAATGCTTGTCATCGAATATCCGCCCGAACACTCGACGACCGCGGCGCGTGCAGGGGAAGCCGTGTTGGCTAATACTGTCCAGGACAGCGTACTGCTGGCGAAGCCCAGGATAAGGCCGAACGTCAGGCCTGCGTAGAGTTTTCCATTGTGTTCTGTGCTTTGGTCGATCCGTTGCCTGATCACCGACGCCAACCGCTCGTCCCGCATTATACCGCCCCGCCAATTCTATTATGGGTTGCATAATATGACAAAGTGCAACCTAGTCAATTTTGACGAGGGCGTTCTCAGCTCGGGGAGGGGGAGACCTTAGTCGGATGTGTCAGAAGCGCGCTTTAAGCGCTCGGCTTCGAACTGGATCACTTCGGTGACAGCTTCGTCGTTAACACCTTCTCGGCTGACCAGGTAATCCAGCATTTCGACAGCCTGGTCCGCGACGCTTTCCGGCTTCGTTTTGCGAGGGACGGTTTCCCAGAACGTGGCGGTGATGTTCCAGAGGATCTTGCGGATATCAGCCAGCGTCGTGTTTTCGATCTTCACATCGCCGCCGACGAACATACTGCCGGTGCCGGTCAGAAGCCAATGTAGGTTGACGCCCAAGGCGGATCCGTAGGCTGAGAAGACTGGGAACGACGGTTCTTGCTCTCCTCGCTCATATCGGGAGACGCTATTGGCACTAATGTCCAGCCTCCGGGCGAGCTCAGCTCGATCCGGGTTGCCAAGCGCTCGTCTTACGTCCCGCAACCTCTTCGCCAAAGGCGTACTAGGCTCATTTTCAGGTCTGGCCAATACGTCACCAATAAATACCGTATCCGGTATTTACAAAATACCGGATACGGATTAAACATTCTCTTATCGGCTCGATAGTTCGCGCCGAGTTATCACACCAAACTCACACGAAAACGGCTTGCTGCAACAAACCGTTTTCGGAAGCGAGGCACCCAATGGCGAAGCCGCTTCAGGTTCCACCGAACGGATGGGACAAACACTCGATCAAGGCCGAGTTGCACCGCCAGGGCATGACCTTGGCCAAGCTCGCAGAGCTGGAGGGGATGACCCCCAACTCGTTTTCCCACGTGTGGACCCGTCCGGTTCGTAAAGCCGAGAAAGCCATCAGCGACTTTCTCGAGCTTCCTCTCAAGGAACTCTGGCCAGGCCGTTATCCCATCAGGACCTCACGTATCCTGCATAGCAGATACGACAAGCTGCAAGCTAGCCAGAAAACCCGGCCCACGCCGGACAGAAAAGCGGCCTGACACAGGTTATCCGTCCGGATGCAAGGGCATTCGGACCAGATCAGCACATTCTCATTCCCTTTGATCCTTCAAAAGAGGTAATGAAGTGACGGCGTATCAATCCATCAGAGTTTCGCTGATCGACATTCCCAAAGGGCGCTTGCGGGAAATCGATGGGGATTGGGCTGACTGCCTTTCCGGCATGTTTCTGGAAACCGGGCAGAAGACGCCGATCGATGTCATCGCCACGGAAAAGCGGTTCACGCTTGTTGCCGGCGCCCATCGTCTGTGTGCAGCCAGGCTGGCAAAGTGGAAAGAGATAGACGCGCGGATCCTCAGCCCCGCGAGCGAGCAGGCCGCTGACGAACTGCGACTGCACGAGATCCTTGAGAACATCGCACGGAAAGACTTCAACGCCCTGGAGCGCTGTGAAGCCTTTTTCGAGATGAAGCGGATCTATGAGGCGTTGCATCCCCAAACGAAGAACGGGGGCAAGCGTGGCAATCAGCACACCGGTGGCCAAAAGAGGCAGATGGCAATCTTTGCCTTCTGCCAGAGTGCCGCCGAAACGACTGGCCTTTCTGACCGCTCGGTCCGGCTCGCCGTCCAAATCTGGGAAGGCTTGGCCCCGGCGTCTCGCGAGCGGCTGAAGGGCACGCCATTCGCCGTCAGACAATCCGATCTCAAGGCGCTCTCCGACCTGGACGAGGACACCCAGTCAAAGGTTCTGGACATCCTTGTCGGTCCGGTTCCCAGGGCCGCTTCGATTGCAGATGCCCTGGTGATCCTGCATGGCCGGAAGCCGCTGACGGCTGCGGAACGGATCTTCCGCACTGTGTCCGACAGTCTGGTCAAGCTCCCCAAGGCAAGCCGAACGGTTCTGTTCCGAAACCACAAGGACGAGATCATTGATCTCGCAAGACGGGAAGGGTGGTTCAATGCGTAAGTCCCGTGATCCCTACACCATCGACATGTTCACAGGCTGGAAGCCGCCGCGGGTCAGCGTGGGGTTCGAGCCCGGCGCAATCCCCGGAAAGCGGCTTTCCTCGCGGATCAGCCGGGCGGTTTCGAAGGCCTTGAAGGACTGCGGCAAGGACCGGCTTACGATTGCCGGCCTCATGAGCGAACAGCTCGCAGCGCCGGTCTCTGTTGCCATGCTGGAGGCCTATGCCTCCGAGGCGAAGGTCGATCACAACATCACGGTGGAGCGCTTCGTTGCTCTTGTCCGTGCAACCGGGCAGACAGCACTTCTCGGGTTCCTGGCAGATGAGTTCGAACTCGCGGTTATTCCCAAGCGCTACGAGAACGTCATCGAACTGGCGCTGATCGAGGATCACCGGCGCGAGATCGAGGGAAGAGCCAGGTTCCTTCAGGCACAGATCCGGAGCGCCAAATGAAACTCTGGCTGACCGCTCAGGAACTCGCCGATCTTGGCCTGGACGGATTTCCCGCAACTAAACGCGGTGTCCACAAGGTCATCGAGCGCGAGGGCTGGGGAGAGACGGACCTCGCGCGCAAGCGTGAAGGCCGGGCAGGGGGCGGCGGCTTTGAATTTCACATCGACCTTCTGCCACTGCCTCAACGTCTTGCCTATGCCGGTTCCTTTGTCCGCATCGAACAAAGCGATTTCCTCAATGAGACCGATGTCAGCCTGACAACAGCGGAAAGGACGGCGCGGGATGCCAAGGTCATCGTCCTGAAGGTGGCCGAGCGGTTCCGCAAGACCTGCGGGATGGGAGCGACCGCGTCCGATCACCTGTTTTCAGAGCTCTATCTGGCGGGTGAGGTTCCGGTTCCAGGCTGGGTCACTGACGCGATCAAGCGCGTGTCGATCCGCACACTGGCCCGTTGGCGGCGCCAGATGCGGCTGGACATCAACCGGCTTGGTTCCGATGCCTCCAAGGCACGCAAGGGCACGGGCGTGCTGGAGCGGGCAGAAGGCGGGCGTCTGAAAAACTACTGCCTGGCTGTGCATGCCTCCAACCAGTTCCTGAGCGCCAAGCATATCCGCCACACGGCGCTTGCGGAGTTTGGCGAGACCATTTTGGTGGAGACGACGCGGGGACAAAAACGGGTGCCAATGCCGCCTTTGAGGACGTTTCAAAATGCCCTTAAAGGCTGGAAATCCGAGTATCGCAACGAGCTTTTGAAGATCACCGACCCGGATGCCTATCGCAGCCATGTGCAGTTCGCCATGACGGGAGCACACCGGGTCGAGCGGCTGAACCAGAAATGGGAAATCGACGCTTCGCCGGTGGACGCCATGACCACGGATGGTCGCAAGAACCTCTACATGGCGATCGACCTTTACTCCCGGCGGGTCGTTTTACTGATCTCTGACACGGCCCGGGCATCGGCGGTAGGGCTCCTGATCCGCAAGTGCCTCCTTGAATGGGGCGTTCCGGAATTGATCAAGACCGACAATGGCGCCGATTTTGCCGCCCGTGCCACCGTGCGTCTGCTGGATGCACTTGGCATCGAACAGGAGTTCTCCGCGCCCTATACGCCGCAGCAGAAGGGCACGGTCGAGCGCGTCATCGGCACCTTCCAGCGCGACTGCTGCGCACCGCTTCCCGGTTTTGTCGGCCATTCGGTCGCCGATCGGAAGGTGATTGAAGCGCGCCGGCAATTCTCCGATCGGCTTGGCACGGACGATGCCAAGATGTTCCAGGTGGAACTCTCCGCTGGCGACCTCCAGATAGAGGCGGACAGGTGGGCGCGCGAACAATACGCGCATAGCCCGCATGAGAGCTTGAAGCGCAGGACGCCCTTCCAGATCGCAAACAGCTGGACCGGCGACGTCAGGGCGATCAAGGACCCGGAATGCCTTGATGTTCTTCTGGCACCGGTTCCGGGCAAGGACGGCCTTCGAAAGGTCACCAAGCAAGGCGTCAAAGTTGACCGCGAGTATTATCTGCCGGTCTGCGGGGTGATGCCGGGCGCTGAGGTGCTCTGCCGACATGATCCCTCCGACATTGGCCGGCTCTGGCTGTTCGAGCCGGATGGCGAGATGTATCTGGGCGAAGCGGTCAACCCGGATCTGGCCGGCCTCGATCCGGTTCATGTGGCAGCTCGGGTCAAGGCTCTGCAGAAGGCGCATGAGAGCGAAAAACTCGCCGAAATCCGCAAGGAAAAACGCAAGATCACACCGCGCACGGTGCTGGAGGCGCAGCGCTCGGCCTATGCGCAGAGTGCGTCGGTCCTGGCTTTTCCGCAGCGCCGCGAGCCGCATGTCACTCCCAAGAGCCTGGCTGCGGCGGACGTGAAAAAACGCCCCGAACCACGGGCGCTCTCGGATGCTGAGCAGCAAATGATGGAGAGCCTGAAGGCCGATGCCGGACAGGCACCGGCGCCTGTCCACAAACTGCAGTCGATGGAAACCCCCGAAGCCCGGTTCAAGCGCGCACTGGCGTTTGAGGCCCGCCTGGCACAGGGCCAGGCCCTTTCCGATGACGATGCACTCTGGCTGACCGCCTATCAGGCGGGTCCGGAATATCGAGCTCACCGGCTGATCTGGGAGGACCGGAAGCCGCAGAGAAACGGCGTGTCGCCCGCGTAAATCAGGGCAAGGAGTGGGCCTCAAGGGAAAATCCTCGAGGTCTCGTAGTCAAACCTGAGATGGAGTTAGCGATGGGGGACAGAGATACGTCTTTGAATTCGGGCGGGCTTGCAGCACTCAAGAATGTGGCACGGTTCCTGGCACTGGTAGAGACGCTGATCCACCGGGGACCGCATCTGCCCGGCATTGGGGTGTTCCACGGGTATTCCGGTTATGGCAAGACCTATGCCTCGATCTATGCCACCAACAAGCGCCGGGCCTTGCGTCTTGAAGTGGGCGACAGTTGGACCCGCAAGAAGTTCCTGGAGAACCTTCTGGCCGAGGCAGACGTCAGGCCGCAGCGCTCGACAATCGCGGATCTGACCACCGAAGCGATCATGGCTCTGGGCGATGATTTCGAGCGCCCGCTCATTATCGATGAGGCAGACAAGCTGGCCGACAAGGGCATGCTGGAACTGGTGCGCGAGATCCAGGAGCATTCTCAGGTTCCGGTTCTGCTGATCGGCGAAGAACAGTTGCCTGGAAAACTCATGAAGGTGGAGCGCGTTCACAATCGGGTGCTGGATTGGGTTCCGGCCGAGCCTTGCGACCAGGACGACGCCCGCGCTCTGGCGGACCTCTTCTGTCCGACCCTCACCTTGAGCGATGACCTGATGGATCTCCTGGTCGACAAGGCTGCGGGGCGGGCCCGGCGGATCGTGGTGAACCTCAACAAGATGGGGGAGCAGGCTCGTAACACCCGCCAGCAGGCCTTCGATGCCGGCAGCTTTGACGCCGGCTGGTTCTATACGGGCGAGCCACCGCGCCGCATGGCCCGTCACTCAGCAGTGAGGGTTGCCTGATGCCGATCCAGCTGGAACTAAGGGTGACCGCCGGGACACCTGTGCAATGTGGCCGGGACTATTATTGGAGCGTGATCCGCGATCTTGGCAAAGAGAACCATTTCACGCGGGCCGAGATTGCGAAGCGTGCAAATGATCCGCTCGACAAGGGGATCGACGACTTCCTGCGCCGGCTCAAAAAGGCCGGATACATCGAGACTGTCGATACCATTGAAGGCACCTACGGTCTTGAGACGCACAAAGGCAAGATCCGGCGCGAGGTTTACCGGCTGCTGCGCCGTCCGAGCGCAACACCAATCCTCAACCAAGATGGAACGGCCGGGGTCCTCGGCCTTGGCCAGCTCAATATGTGGACGGCCATGCGTAGCCTGCCGCAATTTACCAAGCAGGAGCTGGCGGTCACATCGAGCACCGACGACGTGCTGGTTACCGTCAAATCGGCGCAGAGCTATGCGGGGCTCCTGGAAAAGACCGGGTATCTGCAGGTGCTGCGGCCCGGCGGTGCGGCGGTTGCCCGGATCTGGCGGTTGAAGCCGTCCATGAACACGGGGCCGGATGCCCCAAAGATCCTGAAATCAAAGATGGTTTATGACCCGAACCGTCGCGAGATCATGGGACGGCCTCTGGCACAGGAGTGCGCAGCTTGACCCCTCCCACCATGCACGAAAAAGCGGCCGCTGCCTGGAATGGCCAGCTGCCCGAGTGGGTCAGCGAACTGGCAAACCTCGCCGACCGTGACGGTCTGAACGCCTGCGCCAGGCGGCTTGGCTATTCGGCGGCAGTCATCAGCCAGACGATCTCGGCGAAATATCCCGGTGATCTTTCCAAGGTGGAAGACAAGGTGCGCGGTGCGCTCATGGGAGCCGTTGTCGACTGCCCGATCCTCGGGGAGATCGGCCGCGATACCTGTCTCTCCTGGCAGAAAAAGCCCCGTGCCGTGACCAATGCCATGCGCACGAAACTCCACCGGGCCTGTCGGTCCGGTTGTCCTCACTCACGACTGAAAGAGGTCAAACATGCTTAGCCAAGATCTCACGTCCCTGGCCAGGATGGCTTTTATGTCCATGGAAAGTGACAGCACCGAGGATTTGAAACGCAGCCTCATGTTGGTTGCCGAGAGGATCCAGGCAGGCGCCGACCAGGCTGCGCATCTGGAAGCAGCAAGCGTAGCGGTTCGCCCGACCATGATCGACTTGAGCGATGAAAAGATCGCGCTGTTTCCGGTGGCAAAGCGTCCTGTGCCGATCCGCAAGCCGGAGGGCGCAGCATGAGAGGGCATGTCATCAAGTCCTGGACCGAAATCGATCTGGCCTTGCTGATCGGTCTCTATGCGATGGGTAAGGACTTCGAGTTTATTGCGCGCAAGCTGAACTGCACGCGCGGCGAAGCCATGGGAATGATCGAAAGCTGGCGCGCTGTGCGAAAGCTCGGGCAGGGGCCGGCGAGCCTGCTTCGGCGCCGAATGGCTGCGCCGATCGAGGAAACGGATCAGATCGATCCCATGGCGGGGGGAGCGATCGGCTCGCGTCGCTACCGCGCGAAATCGTCGGCTTCCAACATCCGGGCTTCCATAGGCCCCGATGTCACGGCGCAGCTGATGGGTGATCCGGATCCCGATCGCCGAGCACGCATTGCTTCAAAGGAGGTTTGACCCATGGAAGACACGAAGGACGACGGCACCGTGCTTGTAGAGGGCAAGCCCTATATGCGCGATGCGAAGAACAACCTGGTGCCTCTGGAGCTGATAAAGCCCCAGACCAAGCTGGAGGACGAATTGGTCCGCAAGGTGATGGGCTATGCCGAAGATCTTTCTGCGCAGCTTGCCCGTTTCCGCGGGCATACGTTCACGGATCTTGGAGAGTTCGACGCACTCCTGCGCCAGGAGTACGGCCAGGCGAAAGGCGGCAAGAAAGGCAATCGGACCTATCAGAGCCTGAACGGCTGTATGAAGGTCCAGGTGCAGGTGGCGGATTTCATTGACTTTGGTCCGCAGTTGCAAGTGGCCAAGGGGTTGGTCGATGAATGCCTGAACGAATGGTCGGCAGATGCGCGGCCGGAAATTCGGGGCATTATCACGCGCGCATTCAACACGGATCGGGAGGGGCAGATCAACCGATCTGAAATCTTCATGCTGCTGCGGCTCGATATCGAGGACGAACGCTGGCTGAAAGCCATGGAGGCGATCCGCGATGCCATGCGGGTGACCGGCTCCAAGAGCTATGTCCGCTTCTACCGGCGGGACGATCCGGAAGCGGCCTGGGAGCCGGTCACGATCGATCTGGCGAAAGCGGCATGAGAAGCCTGAAAGCGAACATCTGGAGGAACCAATATGACGACAAGTCAAGCCGATAGCGATCTTTTCTGGAACCATGTTCGCGCTGTTGGGCGCCGACTAGAAGCTCATTTCCGGCCCGAAAAGTCCATGGAATGGGTCTGCACGCCCCATCCCGAACTTGGGAATAGGGCTCCGGCGGCACTGGTCGCGCAAGGGCGGGTCGAACTGGTCCTTGAGTTGATCGACAAGATGGACGAGCGCAGCTGAGATGTCCCACCTCACCAACCCGAGTGTGTACGAGTTGAGTGAGACTGCTGAACTAAGACGGCGGCGCAAAGAACTTCTGGGTCTTGCGCACCGGCGCCGCCATCGCCTGAGCCGATTGCCGGAACTGACCGGCGCGCTAAAGACCGTCACCACGGAGCTCTTGAAACAAGAGCTGGTTGCCAGAACGGCCCCCGAGCCACTTGGCGACGCGGGGGCGGTGGGAGACGGGAAGAACGGCTTTAGTTTCTACAAGGATTGAGAGATGTCCTTCATTGCGAAGATACACGTTCTGAAACGTGATTGCGGCCTCGACGATGACACGTACCGCGACCTCCTTCACCGGGAAACCGGAAAGCGTTCGTCGGCGGACATGAGCGAAACAGAGCGGCGCAAGGTCATCAGCGTTCTGGAAGGCCTCAAACCTGCGGCAAATCCATACGGCAGGGCTACGGGCAAGTTTGCCGGGAAACTCCAGGCACTCTGGATCGCCGGCTATAACCTCGGCGTAATCAAGAACCGTTCGGACAAGGCAATGATCGCCTTTCTGAAACGCCAGACAGGCCTCGATCATTTTCGGTTCCTGCAAGACGCTGGCGATGCCGACAAGGCAATTGATGCGCTCAAGGCAATCCTCCGGCGGGAGACCGGAAACGATGGGCTCTTTCGCAAGGATCAGAGCCTGCCGCCGGCCTACAATGACTTCCGGTTCCAGATCTGCCTGCACATCTGGTCTGAGCTGATCAGGAAGGATGCCGCGCCAGCTGCCACCATGACGTCCTATCTTGCGGGCAAAACCGCCAAAGAGTTGCCGGCAGACTTTTCAGACCAGGAATGGATCGAGGTGCAGAACGACCTTGGCCGATTGCTGAGAGCATCAGTGTAATGACGGTATGCCCCGCCCATATCGAGGCCTATGTGGAGATCCTTGGTGAGGATCTCGCCGTTGAGTTCTTTTTGGCCTTCGGTGGGACGGAGCTGTATTTCGGGAACAGCCCCTCGAGATCCATGATCGTCAAATTGACCGGCGCAGAAAAAATGGTCATGCTCACCGAGCGACTTGGCGTCGGTTTCATTCGCATTCCGATCCCAAAGCCGTGGATTGCGGCAGTGCTCATCGAGCGTGGCCTGAACAAGGCCGAAATCGCCCGAAAGCTCCATGTGGACCAGACGACCGTGCGCCGGTGGTTTGCCAGAAAAGCCAATCGCAATCAGCTCTCCTTCTTTGAAGTCTAGGCCTATACCCCGGCATCCGCGTGGGTGAATTTCGTGCTTTGAAGCGCGCATCCTGTTTTCGACAGTCGGGTCACTGAGCGACCCGAACCGAACCGGGATCGCCGATCATGACCCTCACCAAGCGAAGCTTGAAACGCATTGAAGGCGTCCATCCTGATCTGGTCAGGATCATCGAGCGCGCAGCCGAAATCACCCTTCAGCCGTTCCAGGTCACCGAAGGCGTGCGAACGCTCTCCCGGCAGCGGCAGCTTGTGCGCAAAGGTGCCTCCCGAACCATGAACTCCCGGCACCTGTCCGGGCATGCGGTAGATCTTGTCGCCATGGTCGGAAGCCGTATCTCCTGGGAGGTTCCGCTCTATTACACAATTGCCGATGCCATGAAGCAGGCAGCCGATGAACTCGGTGTGCCTGTCGAATGGGGCGGCGACTGGCGTTCGTTCTTCGACGGACCGCATTTCCAACTGCCTTGGCCAGCCTATCCCGGCACCAGCAATCCGGCTGCCACCGCAGCAGCGCCTGTCATTTCTGAACGGGTGGAGAAAGCAGCCTCAAGCCTGCTGCGCGCCGGCGACCACGGCGACGAGGTGAGGGCCTTGCAGGTCAGCCTGTCGCGTCTTGGCCATGAGGCCGATCCGGACGGTGATTTCGGGCCGCAGACCTATCGGGCGGTCAGGGCATTCCAGAAAACGGCCGGTCTTGTTCCTGACGGCCTTGTCGGGCCGAAGACTGCCAGAAAACTCAAGGCTGCTCTCAAGTCCCTCTAGGCCTCAACGCACAGGAGAATTCCCATGAATGACGTCAAATCCGCGGTCCGCTCAAAGAGCATCTGGGGCGGGCTGATCGCCGGGCTTGCAATCATTGCCGGGTTCTTCGGCATCGACCTGACAGCAGCCGACCAGGCCGAGCTCGGCGGCCTCGTCGAGGAAGCCTTTGCCGCCTGGGATCGCATCGTCGCGCTCGCAGGTGTTGCTCTCGCCATCTATGGCCGCGTCGTGGCCAAGAGCAAAATCGTCTAACCGGGCATGAGCTGGCTCGCCGTCCTTCGCGCCCTGACCGCCTTCCTGTCGGAAGTTGCGACCTCGGTGCGGGAACGGCGTCTTTTGAAGGCGGGCCGGGCGGAGGCCGTTGCGGAGATCCTGAGCGATGCGACAAAGGCACTTCAAACCGCAAGGGACGCTGGCGAGAGGGTTCGCGCTGAGCTGCGCGCTCATCCTGAGCGCCTGCTCGATGACGACGGGTTCCGGCGGGACTAACACGACCGTTATTGCTGCCAGCACGCCAGGTGCGGCCAAGGGCGACCGGAAGCCGCTGGTCTATTGCGGCGCGGTTTCGCCGATCCGCTGGTCAATGGCGGACACTGGCGAAACCATCGAGCAGATCAAAGTTTACAACGCCAAATGGACGGCGCTTTGCGGTAAGGGCCGCCCATCCTCATGATCGACGCAAAGACCCTCGAAGCGGTGTTCAGCATTTCCGGCATGGTCTTCGGCTTTATGGCCCTTATCATTGCCTGGCTGACACGGGGCTCGAGGGCCAATGCCCTGGAGATCCAGAAGCTGAAGGATGACAACGACGCCCAGGCGGACCGGATCAAGTCGCTTGAAACCCACACGGCGAACCTTCCGACCAAGGATGATTTCCATTCGCTTGACCTCAAGCTCAGCGAAATGGGCGGAAACCTCGACACGGTTTCAACGAAGCTGGAAGCGGTCGGCCGGGTCGCCAACCGGATCGATGATTATCTTCTGACGAACACGGTCAACGGTGGAGGCAAGTCGTGAACTACAAGGAACACGCGGCAGCCGATTGCCGGCTGATCATCCTCAAGGTCCTTGCGCAGGAGGCGGACCATCGCCTCAACGAAACCATGCTGTCCCATGTGCTCGAGACGTTCGGTCACTCGAAAAGCCGAGAGTACATTCGCCAGCAACTCACCAGGCTTGAAGAGCTGAGTGCGATCCAGATCACCGAGGCTGGGTCGATCAAGGTTGCCGAACTTTTGCGGGCCGGTCTGGATCACGTTGAACGGCGTAGCTTTCTTGAAGGTGTGCTGAAACCTTCGATCGGAGGCTGAGATGGCAAGGCGCCACAAGGGCCGGGGCAGGCTCTCCGCAATTGAGCAACTGCCACCTGAGTGCGATGACACGATCGCCTGGGCCGCCAATGAATTGCGCATGCGCGAGCGTACCCAGACCGACATCTACCAGGAGTTCCACGGCCGGCTTGAAGCTGTGCTGCGCGAACAGCGCGGCGAGATCGAGTTCAAGATCCCGTCGTTTTCAGCCTTCAATCGCTATTCCCTGAAACTGGCGATGCTCACCCGTCGCCTCGAGGAAACCCGTGAGATTGCCGGATCGATCGCCGACAAGTTCGATGCCGAGGCGTCCGACGATCTGACGCTGATTGCAGCAGAAGCGGTCAAGACACTGGTGTTCGAGCTGCTGACCGATGCGGGTGAAAGCGGCATAGACCCGAAGGGCGCCTTGAATCTCGCCGGTGCCTTGCGGGCCGCTGCCCAGGCACAGGGGGTGTCGACCCAAAGACGCCAGAAGGTGGAAAAGGATTTTGCTGACAAAGCCACCGAAGCGGTTGAGACGGTCGCACGGGTCAAGGGGCTTACGGCTGAAACGGCCGAAGCGATCAAGGCACAAATCCTGGGCGTCCAGACATGAACGCACCGATCTCAAAGGAACAATGGGAAGACTTGCGCCGTGAAAGCGTGGCGGCGATCGACGACATCGCCGATCAGGTCGGTCTGCCGAATGTCCTGCTCAAATACCAGTCGAACGCAGTCGGCCTTCTGGAAACCACCGCGATCCGGGTCCTCTTCATCGAGAAATCACGCCGGATAGGGATGACATGGGGGCTTGCGTCCTATTCGGTTCTGCGTGCCGCCCGGGACAAGCGTGCCGGCGGCATGGACGCCATGTATATCTCCTACAGCCAGGAGATGACCCGCGAGTTCATCGACGCCTGTGCCATGTGGGCCCGGGCCTATGCCACGGCGGCCATCGCCCAGGACGAGTTCCTGTTTGAAGACACAGACCCGAACGCGCCTGACGAGACCCGGCACATTCAGGCCTTTCGCATTCGCTTTGCTTCCGGCTTTGAGATTGTCGCCCTGTCGTCTGCGCCAAGATCCCTGCGCGGCAAACAGGGGCTGGTGATCATCGATGAGGCGGCGTTCGTTGACAATCTGAAGGAACTTCTGAAGGCCGCGCTGGCCTTCCTCATGTGGGGCGGCCAGGTGGTGGTCTGTTCGACCCATGACGGCAGCGAGAACGAGTTCAACATTCAGGTCCAGGACATTCTGGCCGGGCGCTCCAAATACGCCCATATGCGGGTCGATCTGGATGATGCCCTGAAACAGGGTCTATTCGAGCGGATCAGTCTGGTTCAGGGTCAGTCCTGGACGCCGGAAGGCGAAGCCGGGTTCCGGCAAGACATCATTGATTTTTACGGTGATGGGGCGGATGAGGAATTGTTCTGCATTCCCGCCATGGGATCGGGCACCTGGCTGGCCGCTCCCCTGATCGAGGCGCGGATGACCTCCAATGCGCCCATTCTCAGGTTGGAACTGCCGACGGACTATCTGCACAAGAACAAGCTGGAGCAGGCCATCCTGATGGCCCCGTTCATGGCCGAGCTGAAGGCTGCCCTCGATCAGCTGCCGCTCGATGTGCTTTATGCCTTCGGCTTTGACTTTGCCCGTGTCTCGGATCTGACGGTCGGCAGCCTGCTGGCCATTGAGAAGGATCTGAAGCGGCGCGAGGCGCTGTGTTTTGAGCTGAGGAATGTGCCGGGCGATGAACAAAAGGCCATCACAAGGACGGTTTTAAAGGCCGTTCAAACGCGGCTTGTGGGGGCCGCTTTTGATGCCACGGGCATGGGCTGGACGGTGGCCGAGGATATGGGCCGTTTGTTTGGCCTGCGCGAAGACCCGAAAGGCGCCGGCATCGTCATGCCAATCCACTTCTCGGAAACCTGGTACCGGCTGGAAATGCCTCCCCTGAAAGCTGCCTTCGAGGACGATGTGCTGGCAATCAGTGCGGACGCGGACCACCTGTCTGATCTGAGGGCCGTCAAGACCGTGCGGGGCGTGCCGCGTGTGCCGCCGCTCAGGGAAGGGGTGAAGGGCAAGAAGCGGCACGGGGATTATGCCATCGCGCTTGCCTTGGCCTATTACGCCAGCCGCATGCAGTGGCGCGAGTTTGACTATGAGCCGGTCACCCCAAATCGCGGCCGGTTTGATGAAGGCAATCATGAGCAGGATGGCTTTGGCCAGGATGGGGGCGGTTCGTTCCGGATGGGATCCCTGCGCCGATCACGGGGGATATTCTGATGGTGCAGCTTGTCGATCCTTATGGCCGTCCGGTCTCGTCCAGGTCTTTGAAGGTTGAACAGGCCGGGCCCCAGATCCGCCAGATCAACCGCAGTCACTCGATGCATCCGTCCAGCGGCCTGACGCCAACGCGGCTGGCCGCCATCCTGCGCTCCAGCATTGACGGGGATCCGGAGCGCTATCTGGCGCTGGCCGAGGATATGGAAGAGCGCAATGAGCATTATGCCGGGGTGCTGGGCACCCGCAAACGGCAGGTGTCGTCGCTGGACATCACGGTGGAAGCGGCCACCGACAGCCCAGAAGATGTCAAAGCGGCCGATCTGGTGCGCGAGATCACCGAACGGGATGCCTTCAAGGATGAGTTGTTCGATGTTCTGGACGCTGTCGGCAAGGGGTTTTCGGCGACCGAGATCCTGTGGGACACATCCGAGGGCCAATGGCGACCCAAGGCGTTCAAGTGGCGTGATCCGCGCTGGTTCCGCTTTGACCAGGATGATGGCGAAACGCTGCTGCTCAGGGGGCTGGGAGGTGATGAGCCGTTGCGGCCCTTTGGCTGGATCACCCATTTTGGCAAGGTCAAGTCCGGCCTGCCGATCCGGGGCGGTCTGGCACGGGGCGCTGCCTGGGCGTTCCTGTTCAAGTCGTTTTCCCTGAAAGACTGGGCGATCTTTTCCGAGGCCTATGGCCAGCCTTTGCGCCTGGGCAAGTTCGGGCCCGGTGCCAGCGATGAAGACAAGGACAAGCTGCATCAGGCTGTCGCCAACATCGGCGCGGACTTTTCTGCCATTGTTCCTGAAAGCATGGCCATCGAGTTCATCGAGGCCAGTCTCTCCGGATCGCATGATCTTTATGAAAAACGCGCGGACTGGCTCGACCGGCAGGTCTCCAAACTGGTGCTGGGCCAGACCCAGACCACGGATGCGACCGCTGGCGGCTATGCCACTGCGAAAGTCCATGATGGAGTGCGCGATGATATCGAGCTGGCAGATGCGCGCCAGCTGGGCGCGACGCTCAACCGGGATCTGGTGCGGCCTCTGGTGGATCTCAACTTCGGGCCACGGCGTGCCTATCCTAGGCTGAAGATTGGCCGCCCGGACGAGGTGGACATTGAGGCGCTGGTCAAGAATGTGGTGGCGCTGGTGCCGCTCGGCCTGAAGGTCGGCATGTCGACCATGCGCGATCATCTGGGGTTGCCTGATCCGGATCCCAAAGAGGACCTGTTGATGGGGCCACGTGCCTCCGAGCCGACTTTAAAGACAGAGCCCAAGCCGGGGCTGGATCGGGATCAGACAGGGACAGCTACGCGGGCAGAGGCCATGCGGATCAGTTCGGCGGGAAAGCTCCCCAAGCCGGATGCGTTTGAACGGGCGATTGATGACATTCTGGCTGATGACGTCTGGGTGCCGCTGGTGGAGCCGGTGATTGCCGGGCTGGAGGACGACCTGGCGGCAGCCACGACGATCGAGGAAGCTAAGGCGATCTTCCAGCGCCGCCTTGAGACGCTCGGTGTGACGGCGTTGGCCGACACACTTGCCAAGGCCAGCTTTGCTGCCCGGATCTCCGGGGAGACAGGTGAGGGGACGGAATAGCCATGGCGGCCAGCTTCAAGCCCCTGCCGCCAAGAGCTGCCATAGCGTCGCTGCAGACGCGGGGCTATCGGCTGGATCCGACGTTCGCCTGGCAAGATGTCTATGCCCAGGATCATGGGGCCATGTTCACAGTCGCCAAATCCACCGGCCACGACATCCTGGTCGACATCTGGGAAGCACTCCTCAAAGCCCTGGCACAAGGAGAAACCGTCGACAGCTTCGCCCGGACGATCAAGCCGGAACTGGTCCGCAAGGGCTGGTGGGGCGAGGCGATTGAAGTGGATCCGTTGACGGGCGAGCAGGTGAAGGTTCGGCTTGGCTCTATGCGCCGTTTGCGGACGATCTTTGATGCCAATATGAATGTGTCGTATGCAGCGGGACATTGGTCCGGGTTTGAGCGCACGAGATCCAGCCGCCCCTTTCTGCGTTATGTGGCCGTTCAGGACGGGCTGACCCGGCCCCAGCACCAGCGGCTGCACAATCTGGTGCTGCCCATTGATGATCCCTTCTGGGATCTCTTTGCACCGCCCAATGGCTGGAACTGCCGCTGCACCCTGCAAAGCCTGTCGCAGAGGGATATTGACCGGCTGCTGGCGGCAGGTGAGGCGCTGGTGTTTGAGGCACCGCGAATCTCGTTTCAAGCCTGGACGAACAAGCGGACCGGCGAGACCCGGCAGATCCCGGACGGGATTGATCCAGGGTGGGATTACAATCCGGGCAAGGTGGGGCACACTGAGACCGTGAAGCGGGTTCTGGCGATGGGTGAACCGGAATTCCGGGATGTTTGACAGGAAGGCCGTAGAGCTCGGTTTAAGGCGCTGGATGCATCATGATGGCCAGAAACGGCTGAAGGCGCTCCTGCCTGTTTAAAGGGTGTTTAACGGCGAAGTGGAGAAGGGGCGGAGAGGGGGGGAAGGTGTTTCATCTGGAAATTACGGAGTCGAGCCGGGATCAATTCTGCCAGGCTTGAGGCTTGTTGAACGTATCTAGGTTGCGGTTGGCCTGACTTTTCCAGAGTGCTACAACCCAGTGGTCTCCTGCTGCGGTTGCTCACTATGTTGCGGTTGGCCTGACTTTTCCAGAGTGCTACAACGGTCGTGGTAGTAAATATACCCGTCCGTTCGTTGCGGTTGGCCTGACTTTTCCAGAGTGCTACAACGTGCAGCGCCTTGCCCCCTCAAACTCCATCGTTGCGGTTGGCCTGACTTTTCCAGAGTGCTACAACCCATCGGTCCCCACGCACTTCGTCACGGCAGTTGCGGTTGGCCTGACTTTTCCAGAGTGCTACAACGCCAACGCGCAGCGCCTCTCCTCTTACATCGTTGCGGTTGGCCTGACTTTTCCAGAGTGCTACAACTCATCACTCAGCCCTCCCCTTATCCAGCCAGTTGCGGTTGGCCTGACTTTTCCAGAGTGCTACAACTACCTCAACGACTGTACCGGAGGGCATTGAGTTGCGGTTGGCCTGACTTTTCCAGAGTGCTACAACTAGGCCTATTGAAGAACAGCGTCAGATTTAGTTGCGGTTGGCCTGACTTTTCCAGAGTGCTACAACAGGGGAGTGGTGGAGCCTAGTGGCTTCTCAGTTGCGGTTGGCCTGACTTTTCCAGAGTGCTACAACTCAGCCAATATTTCCCCCGCCTGGCGTGGCGTTGCGGTTGGCCTGACTTTTCCAGAGTGCTACAACCCATAGGATCGAGGACAAGTTGAAAACGTAGTTGCGGTTGGCCTGACTTTTCCAGAGTGCTACAACATACGTGATGCTGTCCTTGAGCTTGCCCCAGTTGCGGTTGGCCTGACTTTTCCAGAGTGCTACAACCACGCCTGCTGACAAGTCAGGCCCGCCGAGGTTGCGGTTGGCCTGACTTTTCCAGAGTGCTACAACTACGGCGACGAGCCCCAGCATCGAAGCGAGTTGCGGTTGGCCTGACTTTTCCAGAGTGCTACAACTGCGCGGCGTATGGGTCAAACTCGTTGTAGTGTTGCGGTTGGCCTGACTTTTCCAGAGTGCTACAACCCAAAGCCGACCGGGCAATGAACGGACTTAGTTGCGGTTGGCCTGACTTTTCCAGAGTGCTACAACTTCCACTCAAAGACGCCATCGTCCCAAGAGGTTGCGGTTGGCCTGACTTTTCCAGAGTGCTACAACACGTCGGCCTTGGGGGAGATCACGATTGCCGTTGCGGTTGGCCTGACTTTTCCAGAGTGCTACAACTTGGACCCAAAGAACACCTTCATCAACCCCGTTGCGGTTGGCCTGACTTTTCCAGAGTGCTACAACGTCTGCATGAGCATCCCCCTACACTACCTAGGTTGCGGTTGGCCTGACTTTTCCAGAGTGCTACAACTGATTGATCCGAGCATTGGCGGCGTGCTTTGTTGCGGTTGGCCTGACTTTTCCAGAGTGCTACAACGGCACTCGGCACGGCACGAGGGGCGTTGACGTTGCGGTTGGCCTGACTTTTCCAGAGTGCTACAACAATGTCATTCGAAAGGGTCTTCAGCCCGTCGTTGCGGTTGGCCTGACTTTTCCAGAGTGCTACAACGGAAACCGACAATGAACGGTCAAGCGCCCAGTTGCGGTTGGCCTGACTTTTCCAGAGTGCTACAACCCGCATCTTCGCCGTGATCTTGCGATGCTTGTTGCGGTTGGCCTGACTTTTCCAGAGTGCTACAACGGCAGCAATCCAGACCCTTTCTCTAAGGTGGTTGCGGTTGGCCTGACTTTTCCAGAGTGCTACAACCGGCTCATCCGCAAGTGGATGTTTTTCAAAGAAAATCCGGGCGTATTGCCCGGGTTTTCTGCTTCAAAGGCCTTCAAAACATCACCAGCTGGCTCGGATTTTTCTGGGCAGCATTTCGTTTTCGTCCGCGCAGGCAGACGATATTTTCATACTGCTTGTCGGTAAACTGCAAAATGTCGACCTTTCCTTCTGTTGGCATGGCGGCCTCAATTTTGCGAATCAAGGCATCTACAGCTTCTTTGCCGCTAGTGTGGCGGAGATAAACGGAAAATTGCGCCATCTCGAAACCGGTATCGAGCAGGAAGTCTCTGAATTGCGTATAGGCCCTGCGTTCTGCTCGGTTCATGACTGGAAGATCGAATAATACCATGACCCACATAAACTGATATCCGCTGAAGTGAGTAGCTGCCGGCACCATCAACCCGCAGCCTGCATTGTCGGACTGCCTGAAAATACGGGTATTCCGGGAAGATCCAGCGCCTTGTTCTCTCCAAGAAACACTCCGGCGAGAGATTGAGCCAGTCGGTCCATGCATAGCTGAAGGGGACTGGCCCCATGGTTGCTGTGCAGGTCCTGCGACAGGACATTGACGAGATCGGCCTTCAGATCCGGATCAAGTACCAACTCTGAATCCCTGTTGCTGGTATTTATCGACTCAACGATGCATAGGTCGATCCATGGCCGGAAGGGTTCCATCAGATCGTCAGCCAGTCGCAGGGCATCACCACGGCTTTGATGGTTCAGGGACAGGGAAGGATGCAACCCGGCGGACAGAATTGAACGTGCCGCCGCCGCCCGCAAAATTGCATAGCCGTAATTGAGCGCTGCGTTTATTCCCTCAGCGGTCCGGTCACGGCGAAAGTCAACTCCCATAAGGCGGGGCCAGTAGCGTCTGGCAGCTTGTGCTTCCAGATTTCCGCTATCCCCGGACTTCACCCGGAGAGACATTTCCCGAAGATCGTGTGCATTTCGACCCGCCTGTTCCAGAACAAAGGCCTGCGCCATGATTTTCGTCTTGACCAGCTGTGCCCAAAGCCGTTTCGAGACAGGTTTGTTGGCGACTGCCTGGGCTTGCATGCGCAAGCCTTGGGCAAAGTGTCCGGAAACCGGCCAAATGACCGCAGCCGGTGTCTGGCTGTCATTACAAATGATCACCGGGACGTTGGCGTCTGCCAGCCGGGAACAGATATTTGCCGAGAGACTGGCTCCGTGACCACGAATGACTAGTCCGGCGATATCGTCAATGGCAATTTGTCCTACCGTTTTACTTTTTAGGCTGAGTTTCAGAAATCCGCGGGACACGCTGATATGGACCCCATCTGATACGATTTCGACAATCCGGTTGTGCATGGCTTCCTCCTCGCGTCAGAGTGCCAGCACCGAGTCGAATTGCGAGCAGTTTCCATATTAATTGTGAATCTTTACCCTTCCTGAAGGCGAGACAGTGACTTGATGGGTATTAAGCTTCTGCAAGACTCCGGGTGCCTTTGTAATATACGCAAGGTCGTCTTTTGCATCTCGCGTGCGCGCATCTACATTTGCTTCTAAGTGTTCAGCCAAGCTAATTTTTCCGGTCGTGAACTTGGCCACTTGAGCAATCAAGCGCCGCCCCTCATGTTCAAACTCTAGATAATCCCCTTTACGCAGCCGCAGGATCAGTGGCTGGCCCTTCCGTCCGATTTTGGTGCGCCACCATTGCGGATCGGTTCGCGCCAATTGATAGGCTTCAAACGTGGAAATCACCTCTCCGGTCCACTTGCTTTTGCTGTCGGCCCAGATGTCGTAACAATAATTGCCATCCCCTTTATAGGCCTTGTAGGGCTTTCCGCTGTCGTCTGAAAACGTAATGACATTCATCCGTTCTTCGATGCGGACCTTGTAGACTGGAGGCTTCATTGCGGACGAAACCTCCAGAAGCCTGGCCTTGAACTCTGCGCCGGTCAGGCCGACCGTGGCCTCAAGCAAAGCTAAGCGCAAAGCCGGGTCACGGATCTTCTCCAGACTTTCGGGTGTTTTGAATGCATCGCTATCAAGAGGCTTACGGGTCACGACTGGCCGAATGCCCTTTTTGTCAGGAACTCCATTCGGCCCTTGCACCAGGCCATAGGCCGTGTCGTTGTGCATGGCGCCTTGAATGCCGTGGTCAGGCTTGTGGCTAACGATCATTTTTCGGACCGTTTCTGCAACCTCGTCTCTGAAACCAGGCCACGGGTCCGGCGTATCCGCCAGCAGTCGGCGGGTGTGTTCCTGTTCGCTTTTGGCAGCTGCGCTGGACGCGGCCTGCAGAATGCGACGATCGGTACAGGCACAGACGATTGCATCGATGGCGTGATGCCGATGGTCATTGCGGTTCTTTTTCTGGTTGGCGGAGGCCTGGTCATTGTGGCCGCGCAGAACACTGTCGAGTCCCCAAGTCCAGCGCAGGTCTGCGGTCAACCGACCTGTCACGACCCAGACGTGATTTTCGCCACCCTTGTGGCCTGAGCCTCCGTAAAGTGTCTCCAGATAGGCCTTGGCAATCCGGGAAATATAACGTGTGTCACCAAGTTGTCGGGCCAGAAAACCGCTTTCTTCAGCTTCAAAGCGGTTCATGGCATCGGGAGAAAAACGCCAAATTTTGCCCGGGGGAAGATCAGCTGCCCGAGCAGAGAGATCTTCCCAATCATATCCTGCTGGCGATGTTCCAAACGCCTCAAAGGGAGTGCGGTTTCCTTTGTCGCGATTGGCTTGGCGTACACACAGGGTTTTGTTCGACAAGCTGTCGTCGAGGGTACGTGAAAACGGCAGGATATGCTCGATTTCGATCTGGTCGGTGAACAGCTCGCTGAGGCCGATCTGGCGCCCGCTGAACACGCAGCGCTTGCCGAGCGCGTCCAGCTCGTCATAAAGGCGAAGCCTCAATCTGTTTTCGTAGCTGTCCTCGATCGGAGGTGAAAATTCCGATGCCAAGCGGTGTCGCAGCCTGTCGTTGGCGTCCTGATTCTTCTTCTGTTGCGCCTCCAGCTCGGTTTTGCCCTTGGCCGACAGAGGCAGGTCACGGGCCAGTTCCAGCACCACCTGATCAGGTGCACCGAACCGGCGGATGAGATCGTTGACAACAGCGCGCACTTGGTTGAGTGCTACATGTACTGTCGGATTGGCGATCTTGCCATAGCGGATCTCGTCCGGGTCATCCGGCTTTCCTGAGCCGAAGGCGACCGACCGCTCCAGGGCCATGCCGTAATAGGGCAGCCCCTCATCGAAGACCTCTCCAGTCCCCAGCTGACTATGACTCCCAAGACCAGCCAACTGGACAGCTTCGGAATAGGGAACTACGGCTTGCTCAAGCTCCGGTAGGATGTGATCGATTGCCGCCTTGCTGAGGTTACCATGGCCGTCGGGCAGAGGGCAGTCAACGACACGGATAGCCTTATCGCGTTCGATTCCATGCCTCGTGCAAAGCCAATCGAGGAGAATGTTCTCGTCTTCATCCTCAAGCAGCCTGAGCACGATTTCGTCCTGCTCGATGAGCGGTAGATCAAGCCAGCTCGGCCCCCAGCGATCACCCTGAATGAGTCTGGCGGCCGTCAGGTCTCCGTCAAGGTGTTTGCGTTTATCTGTTTCAGTATTGAAAGGATCGTAAAGCTCGATCCCTTTCAATTTGCGGATTTGGTCGAATGTCACCCGGCCGGTTTTGTTGCTCGGCCGCAGCAGACGCTCCGCGATCTTGTTCCGTTGGCTGGTCGTCAGACCTTGACTTGGCGCACCGACAGGGGCCGTCCGCAGCGCATTTACCTCTTGATAGATGCGCGCGCGTTGAAAGGACGGCAGCGCTTTTGGAGCCCGTTCTTCGTTGGGCAATAGAGTGCACCGGCCGACAGGCTGAGGTTTCAGGGGGTGCTGCCATTCGATGGTATCGCGCAGTTCTGCCCAAGCAGTGTCCGCGAATGCTTCCGGACTGTGACTTTTCTGCGCCCCCCAGATTCGATCAAATTCCTCCAGAACCAATGTCCGGGTCGGGTAATAATCGTATTGGGCCTGGGAACCGGTACCGGATTTCCGGACACGAGCCAGTGGTTGCGGCTTTCTCTTGCCACGCTCAGCCTTGGAATTGTGCTCAAGCGCCTCCAGGCGGGGGCGCCCGAACAACTCACCGAGGGTACGTGCGCCTTCAGCCTTCAAACGCTCGAGAGTCCGCTTTGTTGCCTCATGAATCATACCGCTGTCGGAGATGCCTCGGTCTGCTTTGCGGTTTGATTTGAAGCCGCGGCGTTGATGCAGATGGAATATCGCCCGTCCGATCTGGTGCGGATTGAGGGGGGAATCCAGTGCCCGGCAACGCAGGATCCAGGGATCGCTGTCTTGCAAGGGCGTGCTTGCTCCGCCCTCCAAAGCTTTTCTTGCCGCAGGATCTTCCGGAAACAGGCCATGGGCAATCAACTGGCGTATTAGCCGCGCTTGACGACGCTCGGTACGGTCACGATTTTTCCTAGCCGCTCTAGGTTCCCGCCGTTTTGCAGCATTGGACTGCTTGTCTTTCGGATTACGTCCATCCGAAAAAATCCGGACGCCGCAATCCACAAGTCCGCAGGGGACCAGAACACCACTGTCTTCTGCCAGCTCCAGCGCTGCCCATCCGAGTGAGTTCGATCCAAGGTCCAATCCAAGACGCCATGCCATGAAAATCTCTTTTCGGTAAAATACGGGTGCCCAGAACGGTCAAATGAAGCCTCTTTGCGCCGTCGGTAGCCGATTAAAAGTGTGCCGGGCAGTCTTGTAAACCGTCATTGTTGTATAAACTTTCAACGCACGACCTGCTTGCGTGCCAGATGACAGCCTGCTAATTATTAGTAGCATTTAGCACTCTGGAAAAGTCGGGCTTTCCGTTAACAAGGATTTAGTCCACTAAATGCGGAATGGCTCGTTCTCCGGAACGGGCCATTTCTTTTTTGGAGTTCTTGGCGAGTCGACTGTCTGGCTTGCTTTGGCTTACTCTTTCAGGCTCTCGTCTGCCCAGTACGTAACAATTGCCTACGATCATTCCGATACCGATTTGCGCTTCCTTTCCGCTTCCGGCATGATCCACCTATCACTTCGTCAATAGATCCGACCCATCACCCGCGCACCCGCGTGGGTGTTTTGCCTACTCGCTCCCGGGCACTCTTGCGCCATGAGCAAGCAACCCCACCCATTTGAGATCTGCGCCGCTGACCCGGTCGCCCTGACGCCCGAGATGACGTCTGAGATGGCGGCTGGGAAGACTGGTGGAAATCAGTCTGGCATCTGGATCCGGCTGATCCCGGCGGGCAGTTTCAAGGCCCGCGATGGCCGTGGGCCGTTTGACGCGGGCGACCAGACCGCCATGCAGGCGATCGTTGCCCGGACCAAGGATTATCTCGGCGGAACGGACATGATGATTGATTATGATCATCAGTCGGCCTTTGGCGCTATTCCAGGTGTTGGCGGCACGGCCAAGGCTGCTGGCTGGGTCAAGGGCTTCGATGTTCGCAAGGACGGTATTTATGGCCGGGTGGACTGGACCGCTGCCGCCAGGGCCGCGATCGAAGCTTCGGAATATCGCTACATTTCTCCGCTGTTCACCCGCGACACGGCGGGCCGGGTCACGGCCCTGCGCAATGCGGCGCTGTTGAACATGCCCGCGATGGATCTTGAGGCTATTGCCGCCCGTGCTTTTTCTCTTCAAACCAAAGGACCCGACATGGATGAGATCCTTGAAGCTCTTGGCCTGGCCAAGGGCGCGGGGGACGGGGAGGCGCTGGCTTCCATCACGTCCCTGACAACTGGCCTCAGCGCCATTGCCTTGGCCGCCGGGCTCGACAAGAGTTCTGATGCGAAGATCATCGCGGCCTCGGTGGCTGATCTGGCGAAGGCGTCAAAAGCCAATCTGGCCCAGTCTGATCCTGTGAAGCCCGATCCGGCAAAATATGTGCCGATTGAACAGGTCACGGCCCTGCAGGCGGATCTCGCTTCCTTGCGCGATACGGTTGAGACCGACAAGGCCGAAGAGGTGGTTGCCACTGCCATCGAGACCGGCAAGCTGCCCCCGGCGCTGAAGGACTGGGGCCTGTCCCTGGCCAAGTCCAACCTGACCGCCTTTGAGGCCTTCACCGCCGGAGCGCCGGTCCTGACCGGGACCCAGCTTGGCAGTCAGAAAAAGGCCGAGGGCGATGATGCTGACGATGCCGATCCGGCACTGATTGCCGCTGCTGCCACCGCTCACCAGAAAAAGCTGCTGGAAGCCGGTCAGGAGATCGACTTCGCCGCTGCTGTCGCTGCCGTGCAAACACTCCAGCTCAAGGGGGAGCTCAAGACATGATCCCGTCCTTCATCCGGTCCTATGAGGCCTCTGCCGATATTTCTCCGTTCCGGCTTGTGGCGTTTTCCGATGCGGCGACCAGCCAGAAGGTTGCGCAAGGCACCAGCGAGACGTCTTTGCTGATGGGCGTTTCCGACAAGATGGGCGGCGATGCGGGCCAGATGAGTGATGTGGTCCGCGCCGGTCTTGCCTCCGTTGAACTGGGCGAGGCGGTCAGTGCCGGGGATCCGCTGACAAGCGATGCCAATGGCATGGCGGTGGCGGCGGCGGCCGCTGCAGGCGAGACCGTGCGCTTTGTCGGCTTTGCGGATCAGCCCGGCATTGCCGGAGACGTCATCGACTTTTTTGTCGCGCCCGGCCTTCTGCACGAACCGGCTTAACGCGGATCACGCGGGCTTTTTAAACCCGACACTCTCTCCAGATCGAGGCTCCCATGGCACCGAACCGTCCCTTTACTGTCGATCCGATCCTGACCGCGATTGCGATCGGCTACCGCAACCCGTCCCAGACCCTGATCGCCGACGATGTTCTGCCGCGCGTTCCGGTCGGTGCGGAAAAATTCGCCTGGACCGAATATCCGCTGGAAGAGGCCTTCAACATTCCGGACGGCCGGGTCGGTCGTCGTGGTCGGGTCCAGCAGCTGGAGTGCGGCGGCACGGAAAAGACCGACGAGGTCGAGGACTTTGGCTTCGAGTCGCCAATCCCCTATTCGGACATCGATGCGGCCTCGGAAGCGCGCAGCCGGAAGGTGTCAAAATTTGATCCGGAAGGCCATGCGACCATGATGCTGACGGACACGCTGGCCAATGTGCGCGAGGTGCGTGTTGCGGGCATGGTTCACAATGCAGCCAATTATGCGCCTGCGCGGCAGGTGACCCTGGCGGGCACGGACCAGTTTTCCGACTATGCCAATTCGGATCCGATCGGGGTTCTGAAAACCGGGCTGGAATCCACCCTGATCTTTGCGCCCAACACGCTGGTGATGGGCCGGGGCGTCTGGTCGAAACTGTCGTCCCACCCGAAGATTGTCAATGCGGTGAAGGGCAATCTGACCGAAGAGGGCATTGTCACCCGGCAGCAGTTCCT
Source organism: Roseibium limicola (assembly GCF_017313085.1). Taxonomy (GTDB): domain Bacteria; phylum Pseudomonadota; class Alphaproteobacteria; order Rhizobiales; family Stappiaceae; genus Roseibium; species Roseibium limicola. Next base: position 68,573 of record NZ_JAFLNF010000005.1, read on the forward strand.
GGATCTGTTTTCCAGTGAAGGGATCTCGAAAATCCTGGTCGGGGATGCCTGGTACAACACGGCCCGTCCGGGGCAAGACGTCAACCTGGCCCGGGCCTGGGGCAATCACCTTGCCCTGTTGCATCTCAACCCCATCGCCAACCCGCAGGGCGGCGGCATCACCTTCGGCTTTACGGCCCAATACGGCAGCAAACTGTCGGGCCGGATCTAGGACAAGGATGTCGGCCTTCAGGGCGGTGTGCGCATTCGCACCGGCGAGCGGGTCAAGGAGCTGATCGTTGCCAAGGACGTTGGCTACTTCATCCAGAACGCAGTTGGTTGAGGAGACTTCCATGGCCCGTAAACCCAAGACAGCCACCACGCCCAAGACAGCTGCCACTCCCAAAACCGCCACAGCGGCAACAACAGCGACAGTGGCCCCCAAGACAGCCCCTGCCAAGCCGGAAACGGCAGCACCAGAAACGACGTTAGAAACGGCCCAGGACAAGACTAATCCTGCGACCACGACGACAGAACCGGACACAAGCGGTCAAATTGAGCAACCGAGCAAAGACGAAGCGCCGACTACAGTTCCGGCAATCGTGATGCTGCCGCTCCGGCGCAACGGGGTGTCTCACGGGATCGGTGATCCGGTGGAACTGCCGGACGCCGAGTTCCGGAAGCTTGAAGGCCAAGGTGTCGTTCAGCGTGTTGTTCAGGCTGCAGAGGATTAAGCTGCTCATGGCTTATGCAACCCGGCAGGATCTGATTGATCGGTTTGGCGAGGACGAGCTAATCCAGCTCACCGACCGGGTGAACCTGCCTGCATCCACCATCGACGAGGACATGGTTGCAGCCCATATCGCGGATGCGGAGAACCTGGCGGACAGTTATCTGGCCAAGCTCTACCGGCTGCCGCTGGATCCGGTGCCTGCTGTTCTGACCCGGATCATTTGCGAGATTGCCCGGTATTTCCTGCATGGACGGCGAACCGACAAGGACGACCCGGTGACGCGGGACTACGCCCTAGCGATTGCCTGGCTGAAGGATGTGGCCAGAGGCACGGTGCAGCTTGAGGCCGAGGGAGCCGCATCCAGCCAGACAAGTGGCGGTCAGGTTCAGGTGTCTGCACCGGATCGGGTGTTTTCCCGTGACACGCTTATTGGATTTTAGGGATCGTTATGGCTGACACCACCCCCTTCATCACCATTGAAGATGCCCAAATCAATGCGGCCCTGAGCCGCGTTGCCGAGGCAGGAGGAGAGACCGGTGCGCTGATGAACGAGATCCAGGCGGCAATGCTGTTTTCCGTGCAACGTCGATTTGAGACAGAAAGCGCGCCCGATGGCACGCCCTGGCAGCGCCATGCGCCAAGGACTGCAAAGGCGAGGGCAAAACGGAAAACGCATGGTCGTTCAGGGGGCACTGGCCCGATCACACCGAAACTACTGAGAGAGACGAACCGGCTCTACAAGTCGATCAGCGGCGAGGCCACGAAGACCGAGGCGTCTGTGGGAACCAATCTCGTCTATGCCGCGATCCACCAGACGGGCGGCACGGTCACCCAGTATCCCCAATCGCGGAAAGTGAAGTTCCGGAAAGTCGGAACGCAGACACTCTTTGCCAAAAAGGCCCATAAGCGTGCCTTCGAGAAGCCGGTGACCTTTGGTGAGCGGACCATCGTTATACCGGCAAGGCCCTATCTGGGGTTCTCCGACGAGGACCGGGCAACGATCCTGGTGATTGCCGAAAACCACTACAGCGCCATCACGGATGGGGGTCTTTCATGACCCTCGTGCGCGATATAATCGCTCGGTTACTGGAGCTTCAAACGGTCTTTAAAACGGTCGGGGGAGCTGCGGATTTCTCTCTGATCGAAAAGCGTCGCTCCGGAACACCTGCCGCCTATGTGATGGTGGCGGATGAGGCCAGCGGTGAAAACGAGCGCGTCACTGGGCGCATTCTGCAGCGCCTTGAGACGGATATCGCTGTCGTCATCGTCACCGACAATCTGAGCGGTGCCCGGATGGGGCAGGCTGCCGATGACATTGAGGGCCTGAAGGCCTTTGTCCGCGCGCGTCTGATCGGTTTTGAACCCTCTGATGCTGCTGAACCCGTCAGCCACATTTCCGGGGATCTGATCAAGGCCCATGGCGGCGCGGTCTGGTTTGAGGACCGCTATTCCGTCCCGACCTACCTGGAGGAACAGCCATGACCTATGAGCCGCGAACAGGTGGCCGCTACATCCGCGATCCGAAGACGGGGGAGCGGGTGCGGGAAGAAAAAAAGCCTGGTCGGCTTTTGGAGCGGGCAGAGCCCGCAGCAGATGCGCTGGATCCCCGGATCAAGTCCGGGGCAGGCTCCGGATCTCGCGATGCGGCTTCGCCACACGCGGTCCGGGATGACGGCGGAGTTTTAGGCGCGGCTACGCCCAAACCAAAGCCATCAAGGAAAAAGAACCCGAAGCCAAAGGCGTCGCAAGGCCAAGCGGCCGTCGCGGTCAATGCCGCGCCCCGTCTGGAGGACAGCGCAACGCGCGGCACGTCCGTGAAGACATCATAGGAGACCTAATCCATGCGCAAGTTCAAGAAGCTCGCCTGTCTCGCGAAGATCGAGACGGTCTATGGCACGGACAGTGTTCCCCTTGCCGCGAATGCCATCCAGCTCAGCGATGTGACGCTGACACCGCTGGCGGGCGAAGACGTTTCCCGCGATCTGCTGTTGCCCCATCTGGGTCACCAGGGCATCGAGCTGACCGGGAATTACATGCAGCTGGAGTTCGCGGTGGAATGTGCCGGCGCAGGCAGCGCCGGTGATGTGCCAGGCTATGGGGTACTGCTGCGGGCCTGCGGTCTGTCCGAGACCATCGATCCGGGTGTGTCGGTTGTCTATGAACCGGTGTCGGACGGCGAGGAAGCGGTCTCGATCTATTATCATCATGACGGCGTCCGTCATGTTGCCCTCGGGTGCCGGGGAACCTTTCAGGTGGAGTTTGCCCCGCGCCGGATCCCGCGTTTCAGGTTCAACATCATGGGACTGCTTGGAACCGTCACCGATCAGGCACTTCCTTCTGCGGATCTGTCGGCCTTCCAGAAGCCGGTCCCGGTCTCCAAGGCACAGACCAGCCTGTCACTGCATGGCGCGCCCCGGATTGCCGAGAGCATCTCGATTGATCTGGGCAATGCGGTCGAGCCGCGCTTTCTGATCGGCGATGAGCGCATGCAGCTGACCGACCGGCAAAGCATCGGCACGGCGGTGGTCGAGGCCAAGTCCATGGCGGCGATCAACTGGTTCGACGTGGCGCAGGCCAAGACGCTGGACGCGCTTCAGGTGGTGCATGGAACCGCCGCCGGTCACATCGTTCAGGTGGATGCGCCGAAGGTTCAGATCGGCCGGCCAAGCCAGGGCCAGAGCCAGAACCAGAACATCCTCAACTATTCCCTGCCGCTGATGTTCGTGCCCGATGCCGGGGACGACGAGCTGGTGATCACTGTGAAGTAGGAGGTACATACCAATGCCCGGATATAGGAACGCATTTGATGGTGCCAAATCGGCGACCCGGCAAGGCGCGCCGCGCGGCGCGGCCTGGTTGGCCGGGCAAGCGGGGCAACGCGGACCGGGGCGGCGATTTGGCCCACCGCAGGCCGCGCTTTCGCGTCCGCCGGACTGTGTCGGCGCACTCGACCGATGCCCCGCATCGCCCTTCGCGCGCCTCCGAGCCGGCAGACGCGCCAAGCGCGGTCAAATCCATTCCTCTATCCGGGCATTGGTATGATCATGCAATTCCGCCTGTCAGACACATACGCCTTCTGGTGGCCGGTGACGGTCAAGATGCCGGATCCGGATAAGCCCGGGAAGGTTCTGGACCAGAGTTTTGAAGCCCAATTCCTGATGATCGGCAGCGAGCGCCTTGCCGCCCTCGATGGCGAAGGCGGTGACCAACACGCGGTCCTGAAGGAGGTCTGGACGGACTGGCGCGGGGTCGAGGATGAGAACGGATCCGAAGCCGAGTTCTCGGATGAGGCCCGCGATCGTTGTCTCGACTATGCCCATGTGCGGCTGGCGCTTTACACCGCCTACCTCGAAGCCAGCAGTGGCCGGCCATCGCATAGTGGGCAGACGGGCCAAAACACTCAGGCACCAAAGGTAAAAAACTGATGGCGGCCGCGCGGGCCTGGGCCTTCGCCCGGCGCGGCCTCATTGATCCGGAGCAGAGCCAAAGTCTCGACCAGGACACGGCCTCAGACTTTGAGGCCCTGGGCGTCGCCGTTCCCGCTGCTGAGATCAGTGAGCCTGAAGCCTTTGATGTCTGGCGCTGCAACTGGCGCAGCGTGACCGCCTTTCTGTCTTTGGAGACCCAGTGGCGGGTGGCTGCGGGGCCAGCTGGGTTTGCCTTTCTGGGACTGGATTACACAGCAGCCAAATCTGCCTTCAGTGGCCGCAGCCGGCGCGCCTGGCAGAACCTGTTGGCGGATCTCCAGATCATGGAGCGTGCAGCCCTGCCTATATTGAACGGGGAACCCGCATGACCCTTCAGCTCAAGATGCTGGCCAGTCTGGATGCTTCCGGGGTGGAACGCGGCGCGCAGGAGGCCCAGAGACATCTGCGGCTTGTCGGCAGCGAAGCAACGAAGACGGGCGCACGGCTTTCTCAGGCGCTTGATGCGCAGTTCGGCATTGGCGGCGCACCTGCTGCGGACCGGGCGCGTGACATCGAGGCCTATGGCGCTCAGCTGGATGAACTGCGAGCCAGGTTCAATCCTCTGTTTGCCCTGCAACGCCGTTACGAGGCGAGCGTCAAGGAGATCAGCGACGCCCACAAGGTTGGTGCGATCAGTGCCAAGGAGGCTGCAAACGCCACCGCGCAGGCAACCGGCATCTACAAGGCGCAACGGGCAGCGCTCGCAGGATCATCCCAGGTTCTGAGCAGGTTCGGGTCCTCCACCAAGCTGGCTGCCAGCGAAGTCAATATTCTGGGCCAGCAGTTTGCCGATGCAGGTGTCCAGATTGCGTCCGGCCAGTCGCTCTTTACGGCTATTCTGCAACAGGGAAGCCAGGTCCAGTTCATGCTCGGATCCAAAGGCGTCAATACAATCGGCGGATCGCTCCGCATTCTCAAACAAGGTCTGATCGGTTTTCTGAACCCGATCAATCTGGCTCTGGTCGGACTGGCCAGTGGCGCCGCTGCCGCATCCGCGCTTTATCAGGCAGTCGCCAATGACGACACGGCCGAGGACGCTCTGGAGACCCAGAACGAACTGATCCGGCAGATGGCCGAACGCTACAAGGATGTTAAGGCAGCCCTTGATCAGCTCGACCGCTCGCCGACGCTGACCAACATCACGCTCGACACGGATGACCTGGAACAGCAGCGCGATCTGCTTCAGGGTTTGATCTCAGAGATTGAAGACAGCGTTCAGCGGAGCCTAAGGCTAGAAGCAAATGCGCTGACGGCCCTGGCCGAACCGCTGACGGAAGATGCGGCCTTGTTCCGCGACTTCCAAGATGAGCTGCGGGCAACGGCCGATCAATTCATCAACGCAGAGGCAGGAGCCGATCAGCTCATTGCCCGGCTGATTGAACTTGCCAGAACCGCACCGGACACGGAGAGCGAACAGGCGATCCGGGAGATCATCAAGGAAGCCAGGCAGGCCGACACCGGCTTGTTCGATCTGGTCAAGCGGCTGAATGAGGTAGAGGCCTCCCTGCGCGGTGTGGATGCCGCAGCCAGTGCCATCGGTGCGCTTTCACCAGCGGCCAACGACAGGATCAGAGCCACGTTCGGGATCTTCGACGAACAGACCGCACGCGAACGTCTGGCAGCACAGCTAAGGCCGCGAACAAAGGGCAAAACGTCAGACGCCGATCGCCGGGTCGAACGAACGCAGGACCTGTTGCGCAACCAGAATGAGGAACTGGCTCGTCTGCGGCTGGAGACCCGTTTGATTGGAAGCACGGATGCGGCCCGTGCCAAGGCCCTTGCGACACTCGAAGCAGAGATCCAGATCCGCGACCTAGGCATCAATGCGCTCGGATCGGAGGCCGAAGCCATTCGGGCCAATGCCCTGGCGATTGCCGACAGCATCGACACACTTGAGCAGAACCAACAGGCCTGGGACACCGTCCGCTCAGCCGGGACAAGTGCGATCGACACGCTGGTGGATCGACTGGCGAGTGGCGACCTTTCCGGTGCCATCCAGGCAATCACCTCTGACCTCTCCCGAATGGTCGTGATGCTGGGCGCGGCCAATCCTTTGAAGAACGCGCTCTTCGGCAGCAACCTTCCGACGCTGTCGTCAACCGGAGGACTGCTGTCCGGATTGTTTGGCGGTGGTTCTGGTGGCCTGTCGTCTGCGCTCGGTGCAGCAACCTTCGGTCTTTATGACATCGGCGGGGCAACGCCTGCCGGCAACGACAATGACATCGCCGGGTTTGTCCATAGGAACGAATATGTCTTCGATGCCAGGTCCACCCGGGCCATCGGCGTGCCGGTACTGGAGGCCATGCGCAAGGGAGCTCTCAAGGGCTATCAGTCCGGAGGCCTGGTCACCACAGACCCGATGAACCTACCAGGGATAGGGACCGAGTCAGGCCGAACAACACCGCAAGTCCGTCACCAATTTCAACCGGACAGCAGCGGCAATGTCACCATCAACATCACCACGCCGGACGCCCAGAGTTTCCGAGCCGCCCGCACCCAGATCGCTGGTGAGTTCGCACGCCTGACCGCACGTGGGCAGCGGGGGATGTAATGGCTGATTTTGATGAGGTGCAATTCCCGGTCATCGTGGCGCGCGGGGCAAGCGGCGGCCCCGAGCGGCGCACGGAGATCGTCGAGCTGGCCTCCGGCCATGAGGAGCGCAACACGCCCTGGGCCGACAGCCGGCGCAGCTATGATGTGGGCTCCGGTATTCGCAGCGCCGATGATCTGGCCGATGTGGTTGCGTTTTTCGAGGCGCGCTCCGCACGGCTGCGCGGCTTCCGGTTCAAAGACTGGTCGGATTTCAAGTCCTGCAAGCCTTCTGAAGCGATCTCCGATGAGGATCAGCTCCTCGGGGCAGCCGATGGCGTCACCACAAGGTTCCAGCTGGTGAAGGCCTATAGCTCCGGTGGTCGTACCTGGACACGGGAGATCTCCAAGCCTGTGGCTGGATCCGTCGTGATCGCTGTTGGTGGGGCGGCTCTGTCCTCCGGTTGGTCGGTCGATACCACAACCGGCCTCATCACCTTCGACGTCGCCCCGGCCTCCGGCACTATCACGGCGGGTTTTGAGTTCGACGTGCCCTGCCGCTTCGACACGGATCAGCTGCAGACCACCTTGCGCATCCATCGTCTCGGCGAGATCCGCGCCATTCCGATTGTGGAGGTGCGGGTATGAAGACTGTTCCGGTTTCCATGCAGGCCGCGCTCGATGGCCGGGCCACCACCCACGCCAGATGCTGGAAAGTGGAGCGGCGCGACGGCACCCTATTCGGGTTCACCGATCATGATCGGGCTTTGACCATCGACGGTCTTTCCTATGAGGCCGCGACCGGCTTCACCGCCACATCCATCGAGTCCAGCCTCGGCCTGGCGGTCGACAATCTCGACGTGGAAGGCGCCCTGTCGTCGGCCTCGATCACCGAAGACGATATCGCCCGAGGCCTTTGGGACGACGCAACGATCGAGGTCTGGCTGGTAGACTGGACGGAGACGGTCAACCGCCTGCTCCTGCGCAAAGGCAACATTGGCGAGATCTCCAGAGGCCCGACCGCCTTCATGGCCGAACTGCGCGGGTTGGCGCACCGGCTTGGCCAGACCACGGGCCGCCAGTTCGACCGGACCTGCTCCTGGGAGCTGGGCGACGGCAAGTGCAAGGTGGCGCTGGCCGGTTGGATCTCGGCTGGCGTCGTCGTTGCGGCCTTTGATTTCCGCAGCTTCACCGGCTCCGGCCTGGACGGCAAAGACGACGGGCTGTTCCAGCGCGGACTGGTGACCTGGACCAGCGGCGCCAATACCGGTCTTCAAATGGAGGTTAAACGACATTCCAATAGCAATGGAACGGTGACCCTCGAGCTGGTTCTGCCGATGGCCGATGCCATTGAGGTGGGGGACAGTTTCTCGGTTCAGGCCGGGTGCGACAAGACCTGGGCCACCTGTCAGGCCCGGTTCGGCAACAGCGACAACTTCGGCGGCTTTCCCCATATGCCCGGCAACGAGTTCGTCATCGGCTATGCGGACAAGGACGATCTGAACGACGGCGGGAGCCTGTTCACATGAGCCCCCATAAACAAGAAAATGGGTTCCGCAGTCAGATCATCAAGGAAGCGCGCAGCTGGATCGGCACACCTTACGTTCATCAGGCAGCAACGAAGGGTTCCGGCTGCGACTGCCTCGGGCTGGTGCGCGGTGTCTGGCGCGAGGTCATGGGCAGCGAACCAGAGACACCTCCACCCTATACGCGGGACTGGGCCGAGCGGTCAGGCCGGGAGACCCTGAAGGACGCCGCATCCCGGCACATGGAGGCGGTGCCGGTCGATCGGGCGGGCCCGGGCGACGTGCTGCTGTTTGCCTTCAGGTCCGGGCTGCCGGCCAAACACTGCGCGATCCTGACCACACCGATCGATGATCCGGCCCCCCGCATCATCCATGCCCATGAGCATCTGCCAGTGGCGGAAGTCGCGCTGGTGCCGGGATGGCGGCGCAAAATCCGCTTTGCCTTCCGCTTTCCGGGAGCGGCCTGATGGCGACGTTGGTTTTGGGCGCAGCCGCGACAGCCTTCTCCGGTGCGATTGGTGCAGGCACTTTTACCTCGGCTTTGATCTCGGGTGCGGCGACTGTTGCCGGAGCCTATGCGGACAATCTTCTGGCTTCAAGCCTGTCACCGACACAGCGGCAGTCGGTGGAAGGCCCGAAGATCTCGGACTTGCGCCTGCAGACATCGACAGAAGGGTCCGCGCTTCCGGACGTCTTTGGCCGGGTGAGGATTGCCGGCCAGGTGATCTGGGCGACACGGCTTCGGATGGAGACCTCCACCTCGACAGAGACGGTCGGGGGCAAGGGGATGAGCGGTGGTCAGAAGGTCAGCACGACCACATACCGATATTTTGCCAACTTTGCCGTTGGCCTTTGCGAAGGACCGATCATCGGCATTGGCCGGGTCTGGGCGGATGGCAAACTGCTGGATCTGACCGGGATCACCACCCGCGTCCATGTCGGGTCAGAGGATCAGCAGCCGGATCCCTTGATCGAGACCAAGGAAGGCAGCGCGCCGGCCTATCGCGGTACGGCCTATGTGGTCTTTGAGGATCTGACCCTGGACGTGTTCGGCAACCGCGTTCCGCAGCTTGAGTTCGAGGTCTTTCGCCGGGTCGGGCAATCCGTCGAAGACGAGATCCAGGGCATGGTGGTGATCCCGGGCGCCGGCGAATGGGTCTACGCCACCGAGCCTGTCCGCAACCAGAATGGGGGGACCGAGGGCGCCACCACGCCTGAGAACGTCAACAACCAGATCGGCGGCACCGACTGGTCGGTGGCGATCGATGATCTGGAACGGACCTGCCCGAATGCCAGATCGGTTCTGCTGGTGGTGGCCTGGTTCGGCACGGACCTGAGGTGTGGCTCTTGCCAGATCCGCCCGGGTGTCGAGTTCGGCGGCGAGAAGACCAACGAGCCGCTGAGCTGGTCCGTCCATGGCGAGACCAGAGACACCGCCTATGTGGTCTCGCGTGAGGCAGCTGATGCAGAACGGCCGTCCTATGGCGGCACGCCCTCGGACCAGTCGGTGGTTCAGGCCATCCGGGACCTCAAGGCACGCGGCATCGATGTGGTGCTTTATCCCTTCATCCTGATGGACATTGCGGAAGTCAATGGACTGCCGGATCCCTATGGCGGAACTGAGCAGGCCGTGCGGCCCTGGCGTGGGCGCATCACCTGTCATCCGGCGCCGGGACAGCCAGGCACCGTCGACAGGACAGCTGCAGCGGGTACCCAGGTCGACACGCTCTTCGGAACTGTTGGCGCGACCCAGATCAGCGTCTCGATCAATGCGGACAGCGGCGCGGTCAGCACCTCCTACAGCGGACCATCCGAATGGTCGCTCCGGCGTATGGTGTTGCATTACGCCAAGCTCTGCGCGGCACTGAATGCGGAAGAGGCAGGCACCGTCAGCGGCTTCGTCATGGCCTCGGAGTTGCTCGGTCTGACGAGCGTCCGCAGTTCTGCCTCAGGTTTCCCGGCAGTTGCGCAACTGGTGGCCCTGGCAGGCGACTGCAGGTCGGTTCTTGGGTCGAACGTAGCGCTGACCTATGCCGCCGACTGGTCGGAGTATCGCGGCTTTGATGCCAGTCATGTTTCTGGCGATAGCTCCGGGGATTTCTACTTTCATCTGGATCCGCTCTGGGCCAGCTCCGACATCGATGCGGTGGCGATCGACAACTACATGAAGCTCTCCGACTGGCGCGATGGCACCACACATCTGGACGCATTGGCCGGCTGGGCCTCGATCCATGATCCGGACTACCTCAAGAGCAACGTCGAAGGCGGCGAGGACTATGACTGGTATTATGCCAGCGAGGCCGACCGGACCAACCAGGTTAGAACAGACATAACGGACGGCGGCGGTAAGCCGTGGGTCTACCGGGCCAAGGATTTCCGTAACTGGTGGCTGAACCAGCACTATGACCGGCCGGGCGGTGTCGAAAGCGGCTCACCAACATCCTGGGTGCCGCAATCCAAGCCGATCTGGTTCACCGAATACGGCTTCCCCTCGGTCGACAAGGCCACCAACCAGCCGAATGTCTTTGTCGATCCCAAGTCGTCGGAAAGCGCCTGGCCGTATTTCTCCAACCGCCAGCGCTCGGACGCAATCCAGCGGCGGGGGATCGAGACCGTCCTGCGCTACTGGGATCCGGAGGAAGGCAACAACCCGGTCTCTGGCATCTATGGCGAGCGCATGCTGGATCTCTCACGCTCGTTCCTCTGGACCTGGGACGCGCGGCCCTATCCGGCGTGGCCCTATCAATCGGAGGTCTGGAGCGACGGCGACAACTGGCCGCTGGGCCATTGGGTCCAGGGCAAGTTCGGTGCAGTCGATCTGGCTGAGCTGGTGGCTTACATCTGCGGGTCCGTCGGCTTTTCAGATATCGATGTCTCGCAGCTTCAGGGCGTCGTCACCGGCTGGCAGCGGGCGTCGATCACCACACCGCGGGCGCAGCTGCAAACGCTGGCACAGCTTTATCTGTTCGACGCGGTCGAGAGCGAAGGCCTGATCCGCTTTGTCCCGCGCGGCGGCGCGACCAGGGCGACCATCCTCGAACAGGATCTGGCGGCCCCAGATCGCAAGAGCGCCGACTGGTCGATGACCCGGGCGCAAGAGACCGACCTGCCGGTCCGGGCGTCACTCGCCTATTTCGACGCGGAGAATGATTACCGCCAGACCAGCTCCAATGCCGGACGGTTGACCGGGTCATCGGAGCGGATCGAAAGCGTCTCCGCGCCTGCGATAATCGAGACGGCCGAGGCCGAAGGCATGGTCGAGGCCTGGCTGCTGGAACGCTGGGTCGGGCGCGAACAGGCAAGCTTTGCTCTACCGCCCTCGATGATCCGGCTGGACCCGACCGATACGGTGGCGCTCGAGGCGGGCGGCCGCAGCCGGGATTTGCGCCTCTCGCGCATCATCGATGCAGGAGCCCGACAATGCGAGGCGGTGGCCGTCGAGCGGTCGATCTATTCCATCCAGCGCGGCACATCGCGGCCGGTCTCCCCCGGCACCGTGCCGAGCTACGGACCGGCGGTACTGGAGGTTCTGGATCTGCCGGTGATCGAGGAGACCCAGGTCGAGCACCGGCCCTGGCTGGCGGCGACCTCCAGTCCATGGGCGGGTGTTCAGGTGCTGGAAGGGTCGAGAAGCGTTGGGAGCGTGATTGCACCGGCGACGCTCGGGGTAACGACCACGGACTTCCATTCCGGGACCAGCTTCCGCTTCGACCGGGCGAACTCTCTGACCGTGAAGCTCGCCTATGGCACGTTGGCCTCTGTTTCCGAGGATGGGCTTCTGGAAGGCACCGACAACGCCCTGGCGATCCGGAACGCCGACGATGACTGGGAGATCCTGCAGTTCGCGACGGCGGATCTGGTCGCAGCGCAGACATGGCAGCTGTCCGGCCTGTTGCGCGGGCGGCGCGGGACGGAACACGCCATGCGGGATCCGGTGGCAGCTGGCGCGCGGGTGGTTTTGCTGGATGGTTCCCTGACCCAGGCCGATGTGCCTCTGTCTGATCGGGGCATTGAGCGCATCTGGCGCTATGGGCCGGCGCCGGCTCCATCGACGGACAGCAGTTTCAAAACCCGTTCAAACACCTTTGAAGCGGTGGCTCTGAAGCCCCTTGCGCCGGCGCATCTGGCAGGAAGCAGGAACCTTGCCGGGGATCTCGCGATCAGCTGGGTCCGGAGGGCGCGGCGCAATGGCGGCTGGCTGGATGGCACTGATGTGCCGCTGGTCGAGGCAAGCGAGCGCTATGAGCTGGAGATCCTGGGTAGCGGATCGGTGATCCGGACGGTCTCTGGCCTGTCATCGCCTGCATGCACTTACACAGCAGCCAATCAGGTCGCCGACTACGGATCGGTTCAAACATCCATCCATGTCCGTGTCTTCCAGATCTCAGACGCCATCGGACGCGGCATTCCAGCGGAGGCAATCCTATGAGCAGTACGGCACGCCTGAACTTACCCTTTATTGCGGCCAGTCAGGCGCAGAAGGAAGTCACGCATAATGAAGCACTGGCGAGGCTCGATGCGCTTGCTCACTTGGTGATCCTTGATCGGGACCTGTCAGCCCCACCGGCGGCCAGCGAGGGCGACAGTTATCTCGTGGCGACAGGTGGCAGTGGAGACTGGGCCGGACGAGATGGCCAGATCGCAAGCTATACGGACGGGGCCTGGGCGTTCTATCCGCCGGTGCTCGGAATGCTCGCCTATGTCGCCGACGAAGGAACGCTGGCGGTCTACACGGCCAGCGGCTGGAAAGAATATGGCGCGTTGTTGTCTGAGGTGGCGACTGTGTCGAGATCCCCATCTGGCGCGGAAAGCCGGATCGGTACTGTCGAGGAAGAATTGACCGGCCTGTCGGGAGCCAGCGTAGACACCTCGATCGTCATTCCAAACCGGGCCATTGTCTTTGGCGTCTCAACCCGGACAACTACCGCCATCACCGGGGCAACCTCCTACGATTGCGGGATATCCGGTGAGACATCCAAGTTCGGCGGATCGCTTGGCATTGCTGCTGGGTCAACGAATGCAGGGGTGATCGGGCCGCAGGCGTTTTACTCGGACACGGCAGTCCGGCTGACAGCCAATGGTGGGAGCTTTACCGGCGGGGCGGTGAAGGTAGTGCTGCATTACTTCTTGCCGGTCGTGCCGCAGGAATAAAAGACACGGGCGGTCCGGACCCGAAAATGATCCGGACAGCGGGCCTCCTTGGTCAAAATTCAGCCCGCCCAGCAGTAGCTATAAGATAACCGCCGCACCCGCTGCTCGCGCGAGCAGGTTCAGTGTCGGCGATTCTCTTCAAGGTTGAAATGAACGAAATCAGATGTGCAGGTTGCCGCAGGCTCTTGCTGAAGTCCGCTGACCGAGCGATAGTCGGTCCGGTTGATATCAAGTGTCCGCGTTGCGGCACGATGAATTCCCTGAGGCCATTGGTCATAGAACCAACAGAGCCCTTCTCCGATCGCCACGAGCGAACAGAAACCGGAGAATGCTCTTGTGGCTCTACATCCCGAAAGAATGCCTCAGCGGCTTAACGGACTTTCCCTCTGCGCCGGCGTTGGAGGACTGGAGCTCGGACTCCATGTCGCAGAACCCGGATATCGAACTGTTTGTTATGTTGAGCGAGAAGCCTGCGCAGCGGCCACCCTCGTGGCGCGGATGGAAGACCAGGCCCTGGATCACGCGCCTGTGTGGGACGATGTTAAGTCCTTCGACGGCCGCCCGTGGCGTGGAAAGGTTCATATCCTCTCTGCCGGCTATCCCTGTCAGCCGTTCTCGTCTTCCGGTAAGCGGCGGGGCAGGGAGGACCCGCGTCACCTCTGGCCGGACGTTGCCCGGATTATCGGAGAGAGTGAACCCGAATGGGTCTTCTGCGAAAACGTCGAGGGACATCTGGACCGTGGATTTGAGGAAGTCGCCGGAGACTTTCAGGCAATGGGTTACAGCCTCAAAGCGGGATTGTTCTCGGCGGCTGAAGTCGGCGCGGCCCACATCCGGAAGAGGCTCTTCATACTGGCCCACGCCAACAACAAGCCTCTACTGCTCCCGGACCGACATCCTGATCGAGGAGGGCGCCCTTCGGTTCAGGACCGCCACCGACCAGAACGGCAACCAGCACGCGATCGGCAATGCGGCCCGGGTCTGGACGACGTTCTGGCTAACGATGAAGGGGATGGGTTTGAAGCCCCTTCAAGACCCGATTTACCCGTCTTCGCGCCCGCTCCATGTGACCTTGAAGCCTGGGACACGCACCTGTCCCGGAGACTGGACCTTCAACCCGAATTTTTCGGACTGGCTGATGGGCTGGCCAATCGGGTGGAGCGATCCAGGGCAGCCGGTAACGGGGTGGTCCCGTTGGCAGCAGCTTATGCGTACCGAACTCTCAGGGCTGGGTATCTAGTAAGGGAAGGGGGAGGCTAGATAAAGAAGGCGAAACGCAATCCAAATCGGTTGCCATTCGTTCTTGCGCGAAATGCCATCCGAACTTGCGCGCTACAGTTGGCTCTGCATGGTGCAGGCGCATAAGGCCGCGTTTCTCAGCGAGTCTCGAAACGATAGGGCATAAGCCCTTGAAAAGTTTGGTCGGGCAGGCCGGATTTGAACCGACGACCCCTTCACCCCCAGTGAAGTGCGCTACCAGGCTGCGCTACTGCCCGAACTTCAGGCTTACCTATCTGGTTCGCGCATTGTTGGCAAGCCGGTTCATGCCCCTTGATCCACAGGACTGTGACAGCGTGGGGAGGCGGGCCTTTGCCGCTGAAGCGGGATTGCGCTGAGGCTCTGCTTCTGCAGGATCCGCTCGGCCGCAATCAACCCCCAAGCCAGCCCGTAGAGCATGTAGACATGGCGCCAATGATCGGTGTCGATGATGATCTGCAGGAACATATGCGCCAGCATCACGCCGAAGATGCAGTGGATGAAGGGCGTCCAGGGACGGTGCTTGAAGAGAAGCGGCACAAGGCGGGCAAAGGTCCACACCAGGAAGACGATGTAAGTCGTGCCGCCCAGCCAACCGTAGGTGGTGAAGCCCTTCAAATAGACGTTGTGCTCATCTTCGGGGAAATACTGGTTGAACTCCAAGGCCCCGAGGCCGAGCGGCCGTTCCAGTACCATTTCAAAACCGAGGGAATAGCGGGCAAAGCGACCAAGGCGGGCGACGTCATAAGGCTGTTCCAGCTTGGCGCGCTGCTGAAACATGTCCCAGACACTGTCGAAGGACAGCGCCACCGCCAGCATTGCGGCCAGGGCCAGAACACCACCCAGACCCAGAAGAACCAGGCGCAAACGCTTGGCGCTGTTCTGCTCGGTGATCAGGCCGAGCGTATAAACCACAAGGGAGGCCGCAAGCAGAACGCCCCAGGCACCACGCGAGAAACTGAGGAAGATGCCTAGCACCAGAATGCCGAGGATCGGCAGCAGTAACAGGCACTCACGCAGCGGCCGCACCATCAGCCGCTGCACCAGGATTACCGTCGGCAGTGCGAGAAAGGGGCCGTAGACGTTGGGGTCCTCGAACGTGCCGCGTGCCCGGTCGTAGCGGGTAAAGAACTCGGCTCCGGGGAAGGCGTGAAAATATCCCAGAATGCCGGTGATCGCGACGATGACGGAGCAGGCCAGATAGCCATGTTCAATGAACCTGAAGCGCCCGGGCTTTTCGGCCAAAACAGCCGCGTAGAAGATCGAGGTGACTGTCAGAAACACGGTCACAGCCGTATAGGTGAAGGCGGTTTCGAACTTGGTCGCTAGGGGCACTGAGGCTATGCCGCCGGCGCAATAAAGAAGGAAACAGACTACCAGCGGTCCAAACTCAGAGCGGAGTTTGAGGCCGAACAGAAGCCAGATGACCGTGATCAGCGCCAGATACAGCTCATAGGGCGCCGGTTCCCGGATGACGAAGCCGGAGAGAAACGCCGCCAGCCACAATGCGCCATCGCCGATGCGGCTGGTCGTGAGGACCGGCTGCATCGACCGTGTGGCGACTGGCGCGGATCTGATGGCCGCATCGCTCAATATGCGTTCTCCGTATTCATCAGCCGGAAGGGCGTCAGGAAGAGGATCTTCAGATCGAACAGGATCGACCAGTTTTCGATGTAATAGACGTCGAATTCCACCCGCTTGCGGATCTTTTCCGAGGTGTCGACCTCACCGCGCCAGCCATTGATCTGGGCCCAGCCGGTGACACCCGGCTTCACCTTGTGACGCGCGAAATAGCCATCGACCACATTGTCCCAGGTGGTGTTGTCGGTGTGGGCGTTCACCGCGTGGGGGCGTGGGCCGACCAGCGACAGGTTCCCGGCCAGAACGTTGACCAGCTGAGGCAACTCATCAATGGAGGTCTTGCGGATGAAGCGGCCAACCGGGGTGACGCGGGCATCGTTCTTGGTCACGACCTTCTTGGCGTCAGGGTCGGCCATTTCTGTAAACATCGAGCGGAACTTGAGTACTTCAACAATCTCGTTGTTAAAACCGTAGCGCTTCTGCCGAAACAGAATAGGACCCTTGCTGGTCGTCTTGACTGCGATGGCTGCACCAATGATTACAGGCAAAAGAAGCACCAGCGCCAGCGACGCGAAAACCACGTCAAACACCCGCTTGGCGACCATGTCCCAGTCGGTGATCGGCTTTTCCAATACGTCGACAAAGGGCACTGTGCCGATAAAGGATGTGCCGCGATCACGGAAGCGCACCTTGTCCGTATGGGCCGACAGGCGAATGTCGACGGGCAGGATCCAGAGCCGCTGAAGCAGCTCCAGCACCCGCTTTTCAGCTCGCAGCGGAATACAGACGATCAGCATGTCGATCCGGGCGAGGCGGGCAAATTCGACCAGAGCGGCGATGTTGCCCAATTTCGGGTATCCAGCCACCACGGAAGGTGAGCGGTCGCTGGCCCGGTCATCGAAAATCCCGCAAATCCGGATGTCGTTCTCTGACTGACCTTCGATTTCGTGGATCAACTCGGCAGCTGCAGTACCGCCGCCTACAATGATGGCACGACGTTCCAGCCGCCCGATCTTCATCCAGTGGCGGACCCGCCGATAGATCAGCATCCGAAAACAGACCAGACTGCCCAAGGCCATGACAAACCAGGCGCCAAGCCAGGGTTGCGGCAGGCTTTGGCCGAATCCTGTCATGGTTTTGATCAGGAAAAACATACCGAAAACCAGGGTCCAGCCAGCGGCGATCCGGCCGAACTGTGACATTCCGCGTCGCATGACGGAAACCTGATAGGCGTCCGCAGCCTGGAAGAATGCAAGTGAGAACAGCATTGCCCCGGCAAGAGCGATAATATGAGTCAGCGTGAAGTCGGTGGCGCCTGCGTCTGTCCAGGCGGACAGAATTCCCGTTCCGCAAATCAGCATCAAGTCAGTCAGTCGGACTGACCCGCTGAGAACCGGTACGGAAATACCATTGTCGTGCAGCCGCTCGGCAATCTCCAGCGCTTCAGAAGACAGACCGGACTGCGTTTGTGCGCTTTGGCTGGCATGAGGCCCGGCCATGCCGACGGGGCCGATCGGGCCGTAAACGTTTGAGACGCCTGATATTTCATTCGCACGGTGCAATCCCCGCGTCAGACGTTGACGCAGTCCATCCTGCGTCCCTGGCGTGGTGCCGACCTCGCTCGTAGCGCTTGTCTTGTTCACAGGATTGATCATGAAAGGTTGCTCGTCCGTGCGTAAACCGTTTCGGAAGCCGGGTCCTGGGCTGAGCTTTGAACCTGCCCGTTGGCTGTGTCTCCCTGCAGAACCTCGCCGCGTGAATGACGGTAGAGAGTGGTGATGCGGTCAGCCATCAGATCGACGCTGAACGTATCGGCCAGGCAGGTACGTAGCAACTTGGCGGCATCCTTCAGGGCGTCGGGGTCTGCAAGGGCGGTTTTCATGGCGTGGGTCAGATGGTCGACGTTGCCCGGTTCAATCAGCCGCTTGGCATATCGGCCAAAGACCTCCGGTACACCGCCGACACGCGTTGCGATCAAAGGACGCTCGGCGGCCACTGTTTCCAGAATGATGTAGGGCATTGCCTCTGCGCGTGAAGGAACGACAACGCATTTCCCCAACTTGAAAGCCTCGCGGGCGGGCAGGGCGCCGAGGAAAGAAATTTTGTCGCTCAGGCCGTAGTCTTCGACCATCTTGCGATACTTCGGCTCGTCTGGACCTTCGCCGACAATGCTGGCGGTGGGAACGGTACCAGTGTGAAGATGAAGATTGTGCAAGGCATCGATGAAGAGGTCCGGCCCCTTCAAATCGCGCAGCATGCCAATGTAAAGGAAGTCTGCAGCATCGGGGTTCGCCTCAATCGGCGCAAATTCACTCGGCTGCAAACCGTTGTAGACCACTCGCGTGGCGCAGGTCGGTTCAATCACCTTGGTTTCAAACGCCGCATATTCATAGTCGGAGACAAACACGATGCCGTCGGTCATCCTCAGGAGCACACGCTCCAGGGCATGATAGAATCGACCTTCGAGGCTATGCGGATTGTAGTGGAGGCTGCCGCCGTGCGGGCAGTAGATCCGCTCGATCTTTTGCCCCTGGGAACGCAGAAGCGATCCAATGAAGCGGGTGTAAGCGCCGCCTTTGGCTCCATGACCATGGAGAACGTCGGGCTTCAGCCCCTTGATATGGCGGTACAGGTCACGGGTGGCGGCCATATCCTGCAGCGACAATTGACGACGCATTGGAAAGCGCTCAACGCCAAGGCTTAACTTGTCGCGCAGGCTATCGACATTCGCGTTGTCAAAGTCGCTGCCACTGGCGCTGTCGCAAATCAGGCCTACTGCGTGTCCAGCCGCTGCCTGGCTGAGTGCGAGGTCCTTGATGTGCCTGAAGATCCCGCCAATTGGCGAGCGCACGCAGTGGACGATCCGCAAAGGATCTTTGGTCATTGTGCAGGCTCCCTGTTGCGCGTCCCGGACTTCTTTTTGTGGTCCGTGAACCCGATGAGAGCCACATTACTTGCGGTGGGTGAGTCTGCGGTTAACTCGCATCAATTTTCAGAAGTACCGTTCGCGCACATAAATGGTGTCTCCTGGGCGGATAGGGTCCGAAATAGGAACACGTCCGTTTAGGATTTCACCATTCGTCTGACGGGTGATGTCGACGTCTTTTTGACGTGCGCGAGTGGAGAAGCCCCCAGCTGTGGCGATGGCATTCTGTGCGGTCATGCCGGCTACGTAGGAATACTGGCCCGGGTTTTGCACTTCGCCCATGATGAAGAATGGCCGGTAGGTAGTCACTTCTACGGAGACGTCCGGGTCACGCAGATAACCCTGCCGCAGCTTGCGTCCGATTTCCGCTGCCAGTTCGGCTTGGGTCTTGCCGCGGGCCTCCACGTTGCCGATCAATGGGAATGAAATTATCCCCGACTGATCAACGATGTAGTTGTTCGAAAGTGTGTCCTGCCCGAAAACAATCACACGCAGTTGGTCGCTTGATTCCAGCCGGTAGGCCTGGGTCAAGGTCTCATGAAACGCGGCGGGAGGCCGACGATAACCGCTACAGCCAGACAGTGCTGCTGCGAGAAGGCCGATCAGGATCCAGCGAAAGGGCATCATCTACTCCACTTGCAAGTTATGGCAAGATCTCAGGACATGGTTAATGGCTGGTGAAAGTCGGTAGAAAGAGAAAAGAGACATCGGAAAAAATCTGCTTGGAAAAATTAACGAGGCATCTGCGGGAACGTTACGGAGCTTAACGCATCGCTTACCCTAGTTTGACATAGTTCACGGTGAAGATCGTGGAGTGATTAAATGTCGAGTGATCGCGGGGCAGCTTCTGCCACAGATATGGCCCTGGATTTAAAGGGGCTTCTTAAGAGCATTGGACGATCGATGAGTTGGCTTTTGCCGCTCGTCGTCGTCGTGGCGGTCTCCGTCTGCGTCATGCTTCTGCTCAGTCCGAAGAAATATCGTGGCACGGCCCGTGTGCTGATCGAGAGCACAGACTATGGGCTGCCTGGTCGGGCGCGTGGCGCAGAGGAAGAACGCGCCATGCTGGATATGCAGGGCGTCGCCAGTCAGGTGCAGCTGCTGATGTCCGCGGATCTGGCGCAGCGGGTTTCCGAGCGTCTGGAACTTGCGGCCATTCCCGAGTTCAAGGCCGCTGGCTCCGGGGGGGTCTTCAACGGCATCCTGTCGATGGTTGGTCTGGGCAGCGAAGCGCAGGTGGATACGCAGGAAGAACGGGTTCTGAAGTCCTACTTCAAGAAGCTCAACGTCTACCGGGTCGAGGGTTCACGGGTCATCACGGTGGAGTTCAGCGCCGAGAATGCCAAGCTGTCGGCCAAGGTGGCAAACACCATCCTTGATGAGTATCTCGCTCTTCAGTCCGCAGCCAAGCGCCAGAGTACGGAAGTCGCGACATTATCTCTTCAGCCGCAGATCGTTGAATTGCGCAAGGACGTGCAGATGGCACGACAGGCTGTGGCTGACTTCCGGTCCAATGCCGATCTTCTTCTGGGCGCCGGTGATCAGACCCTCAGCCAGCAACGGCTGGTAGAGCTTGGCACATCTTATAATTCTGCACTTGCTGCGCGAGATGAAGCTCAGGCGAAAGCCAGTCAGGTGCGCGGACTTCTGACCTCCGGTGGCGCATTGGAAACCGCCACAGATGTGCTCAATTCACAATTGATCCAGCGCCTGCGCGAGCGGCAGGCCGAACTTCAGGCCAATGTGTCTGAGCAATCGATCACCTTGCTGCCGAACCATCCGCAGCTCAAGGCCTTGAAATCCCAGCTGGCAGACTACGACCGGCTTATTCGCGGTGAAGCACGGAAGATCCTTGCCGGCCTTGAGAGTGACGCGCGTGTTGCCGAACAACAGGCCGAAACATTGGGCGCGCGCCTGGATGAGCTGAAGCAGAAAGTCACCCGATCTAACGCCGATCAGGTACGTCTGGATGAACTTTCACGGGAAGCTGCAGCCAAGGAGCGTCAGCTCGACATTTTGGTTTCAAGCTACAGAGAAGCCGATTCCCGGCTGAAATCTCAGGTTTTGCCGGCTGATGCGCGGATTATATCGCGCGCGACCGTACCGCTCGAGCCTTATGCGCCCAAGATTGTCGCCTCCACCATCCTTGCTGCTGTCGCCACATTCGTCTTCGGCTGTGCCATTGTGATTGCAGGTGCATTTCTGTCCGGCAATGCGCTGTATGTTGTTGAGACGCGGCATACCCAAACAGTGCCGACGCAAACGCAATCGACACAGGCGCCAGAAGGGTATGCTGAGGCATTCGCTCCCTCGGCTGCAGGCTATGCCTATTCCGGTCTTACTCCGCAACCGACGGTCGTCATTCCGCAGGACGAGCGTCTTGAGGACGATCTTGATGAGGCGGAAGTCGGGGTGATCGAGGCAGAGCTCGGCGATAGCGCCAAGGAAGATTTGGATCTTGCCATCAGGGAAGAGACGCATTGGACCTTGGGTGAGAGCGTTGATGAGACTGTGCCCGATGCAGACACTGATCCGCTTGTTCTTTTGAGCGAAGACACTGTTGAAGATGACAATGGCACTGACGTTCCAGCCGAGACGCTCGCGGTTTACGACGATGTGGAAGCCGAGCTTTCTGATCTCGGCTATGGCCTGCGTGCCGGTCTTGACGAAAGCCACGATGCTCTGTCCGACTTTGTCGCTGAGATAGAAGAGGCTGCGGAGGCAGACGAGGCTTCGCCTGAGCAGACGCTTGTATCGGTTGCCGAACTGGCCGGGGTTGCGGCAGGAGCGGGAGCTGCTGACATTGCAGACTGGGAGGCCGATGAGGGCTCTCGCCAAGAGGCTTTGATTGGAGATCTGCAGGGGCTCAT
The DNA here is from genome assembly GCF_017313085.1 of Roseibium limicola. Classification (GTDB taxonomy): domain Bacteria; phylum Pseudomonadota; class Alphaproteobacteria; order Rhizobiales; family Stappiaceae; genus Roseibium; species Roseibium limicola. Next base: position 90,592 of record NZ_JAFLNF010000005.1, read on the forward strand.
TGTCGTACTTTCCGTCGATAGTCCGGGCTTGTCCCATCGCTGCGCCTTCCATCTGGCCCGATGTGCTGCGGACCAGGGGCAGACTTCCTTGATGCTGGAAGTTTTTCCCGAGCAGAATGTACCGCAGGCGGCCAAAGGCTTTGCCGATCTCGTTGCCGGAGAAACCTCCTTCGCCAAGGTGATCTATGGCGATGCGAATTCTTCGGCGCATATCATCGAAGCGGGTTCCCAGGGCGTGACCGACGAGCTTGCCCGTGCGCCGCGGTTTGCGCAGACCCTTGAGGTAATCTCGGGAATGTACAAGACGGTGGTGATCGACCTTGGAGCCATTGACGGATCTCTGGCCAGCGTGCAGGTGCTGCGGCAGGCGCAGCGGGTGCTGCTGATGACCGAGGACGAGGACCTGGGGCCTGAGTTGGAAGGTGCGGCCAAGCTGCTTCGCCGCAACAGCCGTGCGCACGTCGAAGTCTTTGTTGAAGGCGATCTGCCTGAGGCAGTCGGTCGGGGCGCTCATCACGCTGCTTGAGCTAGGCTCTGGCTATCTTGAAAAAAAACACCGCAAGCAATCGCGGTGTTTTTTTGTTCCTGGCTGTTTGATGTCGAGCGAAAAAGGGCGTGGGGGATCAGCTCGCCTTTGCCCGCCAGCTGCGTGCTTTGCGAACCATGCTCCAAAGCTTCGGGTTGGATCTGATCATCGTCTTTGCCGCGGTGACAGCCGATTGCACTGCAAAACCCAGCCGTCCCTTGAAGCTCACTGGAAGAAAGAGGTCGCTCAGCAGCAAGGGGTCGGTCCACCCATGTTTGTAGCGTTCCTCGCCAAGACCCAGATCAAATACTGTGGCGTGGCCTTCTTCGCAGATATTGCGAATTAGGTCCTTGAGAAGCACGACACCGGGGCTCTTGTTCGTCAGGTCGTCATGGGCGATCGAATTGGTGTAGCCGACGACGCAGGCGTCATGGCGCAGGCACAGATAGGTTGCGCGAATCTTGTCTGCGGCATGGAGGCACCAAACCGTGAGCAAGGGGCTTGTGCTTTCTGCGGCCGTTCCCAGAGCGCTTTGTCGTGTCAAATTGCGTACAAAGGCCTGGGCTGTCTCACTCTCGAAGGCATTCGGGATGCCAGTCAGTTCAGCGCGTGTTTGTCGTTGCTCGAAAAAGACTGCGAGACCTTCGTTGATTTCTTCCGGTGTCTCGGCACAGTAAACACGGAAATCTCCACTCTCGTTCAGGGCCTTTTCCTTGCGCCGCAGCGAGCGGCGGGAAGTCTTGCCCATAGAGTTTTCATACATCACCTCAAACCCTTGAGACAGTTCCCCTCGGAACGTCGGATTCATACTCTTTTGCCGTGATGTGTAGGGCAGGGGAAGCGCTGTGCCTTCACTGACTGGCGGAACATTGCGCAGGTACATCAGGTCGACATTTGCCGCCTTGAGAACATTCAGGATCAACGGCTGGATGGCCCGGCGAATGTCTTCCGAAGAGAACTTTTCAAGCAGCTCTTTGTCCCACACGCCGGTGTTTTGGTTGGCATTGCTCTGGCTATAGAATTCGGCGATCTGCATACCCATCTGCGTCGTGAGACTTAGCGGAAGCAGCAGGACGGGCTTATTACCCGTAAAAATAGCAATAAAAAGTGGACGAGCATCGAGTTTGTAACCAAATGTATCAAGCCAACTCGAAATCCAGCCGGGAGACTGATACACAAAATCAAGTGTGCTGGGCATGGCGTGGTTTTCACCCCGCATGCTCTGGTAGAGCGCGCGGTAGGCGTTCAGGTCGGAAAGAACTTCGGCTCTGAAATCATTTGGGAAATTGGAGGCCATTGCCGGTAGCTACTACTCGCTGTTTTGCGGTGGGGCTGATCAGGGCGGAAATTGAGATTGTTGAACAATTATCTGGGCGTTTGGGCCGTCTGGATGAAAGTGAAACATAAGTCCGTCCGGCAGGATTTGATCCGGATTATTGCCAATAATTCTTAAAGAAATGGGTGTTTGGTAACGCGTGGGTTGCCGAGGTGTGGGGATTTCATGACAGCACGGCGGGAAGTATTCAAGCAGGCACTGGCGGTCCTCCATAAAACGGGAGTGAGCAAGGCTGTAGCCCCTGTGACGCAAGGGGTGGGGGCTATCTTCATGCTGCATCGCGTCTTGCCCGTTTCAGATGCTGCGTTTCAGCCGAACAAACACCTGGAGATCACGCCTGAGTTTCTGGAACACACCGTCGAGCGCATTCGCGAGAACGGCTATCAGATCATTTCTCTGGGAGAAGCCATCGATTTGTTGAAGTTGGGACATGGCATTGATCATGGCAGGGCGCGCTATGCGGTGCTGACGTTCGACGACGGCTTTCGCGACAACTTCGAGATTGCCTATCCGATTCTGAAACGCTTGCAGGCGCCGTTCACGATTTTCCTGGGCTCCGGGCTTCTCGATCGCACCACTGAGTTGTGGTGGGTGGCTCTGGAGCAGTTGGTTGCAAACCAGTCTTGCCTCGATCTATCAGGGCAGCCGCAGGCTCCGTCCGACACAATTGCCTGTGCCACCCTGGAGGACAAAGTCGCCGCCTTCAGCACGATCGTTCAATGGCTGACACAGGTTGTCAGTGAGACAGAGCAGCGCGAGATCATCCGCGCGTTGGCTGCGCGATACGATCTCGACCTTCCGGCTCTGGCGGACGAGCTGATGATGACCTGGGATGATGCGCGTGAGCTGGCGCAGGACCCTCTGGTGACACTTGGCGGTCATACCCACAGTCACTTCGCAGTCGCGCGTCTGGAGGCTGATGCGGCGGAAGCTGATATGGCTCTGGGCGTTCAGAGGATGGAAAAGGAGCTGGGTCGCCGTCCGAAACTCTTTGCTTATCCCTACGGATATCCGAGTGCGGTCAGCCCGCGAGACGGCGAGATTGCTGCCAAACTGGGGTTCCGCGCCTGCGTTACCACGACGCCGGGCGTGTTGCGCGCCAATCACGCCTCAGAGTTGATGCAGCTGCCGCGCGTGTCGCTCAATGGTGAATTTCAGGACGATTACATGATCGACCAATACCTGAGCGGGGCGCCCTTTGCGCTTTACGACACGGCAAAATGGGCCAAGTCGGGATTTGGAATCAAGGACGGGCTTTCCCGCCTTTTTCCATCCACCAAATAATAGCGCCTGCGGGGATGACCCACACCAGGCCGGCCACCGCATAATAGGCCAGACGCATGCCGGTTCCCGCGGTCTGCAGGCTCATGTCGCCAATCACCATGGCCACGAGCGCATAGGTGATGACGAATGTCACCAGAACGACCATGCCGATGAATTTGCGGAACGAAGGTACCATCAAAAAATCCTGAAACGTCTTGCCCGCGCAGATAAGCGCCGGTTTCGTGCTGCCCGTTGACGTTACCGCCCGACGAGGCCTTCAGCGCCGAAGTGTCGCAATTGGCAAGTGGCAGCTTGCCGCCTTGTCTATGCACCTATATCTCCCTGCGGTGAAGGTCAAATTCGGGATAATCCATGACAGTTTCCTCCGCTCCCATATCGGCATCAGCCGCACCCGGTCCAGCTATCGAACGAAACCGAAAATTCATCCGTTGGTGGCTCTACGGCATTTGCCTGCTGGTGCTGGCGATGGTTGTCGTTGGGGGGGCGACCCGCCTGACGGAATCCGGCCTGTCGATCACCGAATGGAAGCCGATCCACGGCGCCATTCCGCCGTTGAGCGTTGGCGAGTGGGAAGAAGAATTCGCCAAGTACCAGCAGATCCCCCAGTATGAAGTCGTCAACAAGGGGATGTCCCTGGACGAATTCAAGTTCATCTTCTGGTGGGAGTGGGGACACCGTCTGCTCGGCCGGTTCATTGGCGTTGCCTTCTTCATTCCGCTGGTCGGGTTCTGGGCCAAAGGCATGATTGAGCCCTGGCTGAAGCCGCGTCTGGTCATCGGGCTGGTTCTGGGCGGCCTGCAAGGCGGGCTCGGCTGGTATATGGTCGCCTCCGGGCTGGTCGACCGGATTGATGTCAGCCAGTACAGGCTGGCTGCCCACCTGACACTTGCCTGCGTGATCTTTGCTTATCTTTTCTGGATTGCCCGCCGGCTTGCCCCGCGCCAAGCGGCGACTGAGGCTGAAATGCACGGCCTGCGCGGCATCGGCACTGCGTTTCTCGCCCTCGTGTTTTTGCAGATCTTCCTTGGGGGTCTGGTGGCCGGGTTGAACGCCGGATTTACCTACAACACCTGGCCACTGATGGATGGGCAGATCATTCCCGCAGGTCTGCTCATCATGGATCCTGCCTGGAAGAACTTCTTTGAAAATGTTCTGACCGTACAGTTCCAGCATCGCGTGACAGCCTATCTGCTTGTGGCGGTCGCTGTGCTCCTGATGATTCAGTCGAAAAAAGTATCTGGGCGCAAGCTGGTGATGATGCCGGCACGCCATCTTGTTGGCTTTGTGTTTCTGCAGGTCGTTTTCGGCATCGGCACGCTGGTCATGCATGTGCCACTGCATCTCGCCTTGTGGCATCAGGCATTTGCCGTCATCGTGTTGGGAGCGGCGGTCGATTATCTTGCTGCCCTGAAAGGTCCTTATTCCTTACGGGTGTGAGGGTACTTGTCGTCCCGAAACAGTTAAGGTCCTGCATGCCATCTCCCCATTTGCTTCCTGACGATGCCGATGCACGCCGCTCCGTTGAGCCCGTCATCTGCTATCCGACCGATACACTGCCCAATGCTGATTTGCCGCTATATCTGGCGGCTCGTGCGGGCGCAGCAAAGGTGGGGGAGGTCGTTGTTGCTCCTAGGGATGCTGCCAGCATTGAGGTGCCAGCCGGCCATTTTCTGCGCGTCAGCAGCGTCGAGGGAGCGCAGGTCGGAGATTTGAACCTCTTTAACGCAGCAGATTTGACGGAGCGATTCTACTCTGGAAAAACACGCGCGCTGCACGGAACGCACGTCTCCACCGGGGATCAGCTCTGGTCGAACTTCCCAACACTGCGCCCCATGGCAACGGTTGTTGACGACACGCTCAACTGGTACGGGATTGATGAGTTCGGCGGGTCTGTCCACGATGTGATCGGCACCCGGTGCGACCCCTACACAGGGCAGGTTCTGGCAGGCAAGGATTATCACCATTGCTGTCATTCCAACCTGACGCGAGCCGTCGCTGAAGCACGAAATCTGCCGCTGTGGGAAGCTGAGGCTCAGGTCCATGACGTGCTGAATGTCTTCATGTGCACCGGATTTACCCGCGACACCGGCCAATATTTCATGAAAGCCAGCCCGGTGCGACCGGGCGACTATCTGGAAATGTTCGCCGAGATAGACCTGCTCGCCGTGTTGAGTGCGTGTCCGGGCGGAGATTGCAGTGCAGAGCACACCTCCGATGCTGCCGCTTGCTATCCGCTGCTGATGGAGGTCTTCAAGCCGACAAACAATGCGCTTGACGGGTGGTCCTCCCCGCCCGTCAACGCTTATGACCGAAGTCATGGGACGTAAGGGCTTTTTTCGTTCTACGGGCCAGGTATCCAGGTGGTCGTCGAGCCGCCATGGTTCATTACTTCGAACGTGGGTGGTGAGGCAGAGATCATTCTGAGGATGCTTCCAAGCCGCTCACCGACAGGCTTGAGCAGGCCGTCCCGCCGGATATAGGTTTTGATGCTGCACACCTGCATTCCACATTCCGGACTGAGAACCGGGGCGCCATTGCAGCTGATGCCGGAGTGATCGAGGATTAAATCGGTCCGTCCGTCGCCGTTCAAGTCGGCCTCAAAGATGCTGGTGGCATCCCAATTGCCGCCGCGATCTCCGCAGGCAGCCGAAATTTCCTGATCCATTAAATAAATCGTCGCGTTCGAGTAAGCGTATGCAGGCATGTGGGCAAAGCATAGCGGTGTAAAGCTGGCGGTGAGGGCAAACAGAAGAATTCTGGAGTTAGCAAAGTTCATCGAAAATTCCTTCTGGCTCGGAGAAGCTGCAGGTCGAAGCTTGACGTGTCAGCGCAGGGGCGACAAGTGGCTGCATTCTATCAACACCGAAGTGCCGACCTGTCGGCCCTTGAACGCGCTGAATTGTGGCTTAGGTGGAAGGCAGATCTTCTTATCCTCTTGACGCGGCACATCTGCCCTATAGAAGTCGCTCACCATACTCGCCGGGATCAAACTGCCGTCTTCATGGCAGCGCCTCGGATCAGGAAATCAACCCTGGAAAGGCTCCGCACGGATGGAAACGCCCTACTACCTTCTCGACAAGGCCAAGCTGAAGGCCAACATGGAAAAGATTGCCTGGCTGCGTGAGCATTCCGGCGCGAAATCCCTGTTGGCGCTGAAGTGCTTTGCCACTTGGTCGGTCTTCGATCTGATGGGAGAGTATATGGACGGTACGACATCGTCTTCGCTCTATGAGGTCAAACTGGGCTATCAGAAGTTCGGTGGCGAGACCCATGCCTATTCGGTCGCCTATGCTGACAATGAGATCGACGAGGTTTTGCAGAACTGCGACAAGATCCTCTTCAACTCAATCGGCCAGCTGAGCCGCTTTGACACCCAGTCAGCGGGCAAGGTCCGTGGACTGCGGGTCAATCCGGGCGTCTCGACCTCAGAGTTTGATCTGGCAGATCCTGCGCGCCCGTTCTCGCGACTGGGCGAGCACGATCCGGCTCTGATTGAGGCCGTTGCAGACAAGATCTCCGGCTTCATGTTCCACAACAATTGTGAGAACTCCGACTTTGGTCGCTTCGACGAGATGCTGAATCTGATTGAGAGTAAATTTGGCCATCTTATTGAAAAGATGGACTGGATCTCTCTTGGCGGCGGCATTCACTTTACTGGCGAGGGCTACCCGCTGGCGCAGCTGGCCGCGCGTCTGAAGCGCTTTTCCGAAACGTTTGGCGTTCAGGTCTATCTGGAACCGGGTGAAGCGGCGATCACCGGAACAGCGACCCTGGAAGTCACTGTGCTTGATACGCTGAACAACGGCAAGGATCTGGCCATCGTCGACAGCTCTATTGAAGCCCATATGCTGGATCTGCTGATCTACCGTGAACCTGCGAAGATTTCCCCAAACACCGGTCCACACAAAGTCATGGTGTGTGGGAAAAGCTGTTTGGCGGGCGATATTTTTGGCGAGTTCAGTTTCGAAAAGCCGGTCCGGCCGGGCGACCGCTTGTCCATCCGGGATGCAGCGGGTTACACAATGGTCAAGAAGAACTGGTTCAACGGCGTGAAGATGCCGGGCATTGCCATCAAGGAAGAGGATGGCACCATTCGACTGGTCCGCGCGTTCGGCTATGAGGACTATGTCTCAAGCTTGTCTTGATTGCAGAGTAGCACCTGTCCATCGCATCAAGGCGGTTAGCCGCCTTCGATGATCTAAATTCATCGCAATTCCGGGCCTGCGTGTGACCAGTTGAGGCCACGACAAGGGAATTGCTCCTGTTTCCTGCGGGGAGCTGATGGCCGGAATTGGCCCTCTGCCCGCGCTAACCGGAGGTTTGTCTTCCCATGAAGAAGAACGTGCTCATCATCGGCGCCGGCGGCGTCGCCCGCGTGGTGGCTCATAAATGCGCCCAGAACAACGACGTTCTTGGCGACATTCACATTGCATCGCGCACCAAGTCCAAGTGCGAGGCCATTGTCGCCAGCGTGCATGAAATGGGAAACATGAAGGCTGAGGGCCTTTTGGAATCACATGCGCTCGATGCGATGGACGTGGCGGCCACGGTCGCGCTGATCAAGCATACCGATACGCAGATCGTCATCAATGTCGGCACAGCCTTCCTCAACATGTCGGTGATGAGTGCCTGTATTGAAACAGGCACAGCCTATATCGATACCGCTATTCATGAAGAGCAGGACAAGATCTGCGAAACGCCGCCGTGGTACGCAAACTACGAGTGGCCGCGCAAGGCCGAGTGCGAAAAGGCCGGTGTGACTGCCATTCTCGGGGCCGGTTTTGATCCCGGCGTGGTCAACGCCTTCGCCCGTCTGGCCAAAGACGATTATGTCGATGACATCACTGACATCGATATTGTCGATATCAACGCTGGCAGCCACGGCAAGTATTTCGCCACCAACTTCGATCCGGAGATCAATTTCCGCGAGTTCACCGGGACCGTCTATTCCTGGCAGGACAGCCAGTGGAAAGAAAACGAGATGTTCGAGGTCGGCAAGGAGTACGACCTGCCGGTCGTAGGCAAACAGATGGCCTATATGTCCGGCCACGACGAAGTGCATTCGCTTGCCAAGAACATGGGCTCGCCCAATGTTCGCTTTTGGATGGGCTTCGGTGAGCACTACATCAACGTCTTCACCGTGCTGAAGAATATCGGCCTTCTGTCCGAGCAACCGGTGAAGCTGGCGAATGGCGACGAAGTGGTGCCGCTGAAGGTGGTCAAGGCGTGTCTGCCGGATCCGTCGTCCTTGGCGCCGAACTACACCGGCAAGACCTGCATCGGTGATTTCGTCAAGGGAACGAAGAACGGCAATCCGGCCGAGGTTTTCATCTATAACGTTGCCGACCATAAGGAAGCCTACGAGGAAGTCGGGTCTCAGGGCATCTCCTACACAGCCGGTGTTCCGCCGGTTGCTGCGGCGATCCTCGTGGCATCAGGCGAGTGGGATGTGAAAACCATGGCAAATGTCGAAGAGCTGCCACCCAAGCCATTTCTGCATATCCTTGGCCAAATCGGCCTGCCGACGTGCATTCGCGATGAGAATGGCGAGCGTCAACTGGATTTCTCCAAGTAAGCGAACTTCCCTTGCAATTTAAGACAGCCGTCGGTCGCTAGACCGGCGGCTTTTTTGTATGAGCCTTGCGAACGTGGAGAGTTTGAAATTCTTGAGGTTTTTCGATGTGCTGGTCTGGAGATTGAAAAATCTTCGGCTCGATCGTTAGATTTTTCTTGTGCTGCTGAATTAGTCGGCCTATAAAGCGCTCATCGATTTTGCTTTGCCGAACTTTGTTACCGCGCGTTCATTCGCGCACCGAACGATCTTCCCTATCAACTTCGACACTCTTGCATCGCTGGGCACACAGTCACGCGGGCATTCGCTCATCTTCGATTGAAAGGAAATCGTTATGGCTACTGGTACAGTTAAGTTCTTCAATTCCACTAAAGGCTTCGGCTTCATTCAGCCTGACGACGGCGCACCGGACGTTTTCGTCCACATCTCCGCTGTTGAACGCGCTGGCATGTTCGGCCTGAACGAAGGCGACAAGGTCTCTTTTGACGTTGTTAAAGACCGTCGTTCCGGCAAGTCCGCTGCAGACAACCTGCAGGCTGCCTAATACCGCATTTCCGTCTTGTGACCACGGATGTACTGGCACGAGATGTTGAGATGATTAAGAAGGCCGGGCGGCAACGCCCGGCCTTTTTGTTTGTTTAGTCCTTTGAGACGGACTGCTTCCGGACGAGATTGATTCCGCCACCGTCTGGGAGCCCTTCAGTGCTGAGCTCCCAGTTATTATACAACACAAGAGGTTGCTGAAGCTGGCTTCAAGCGAGTTCGGCTGCGACCGGAACAACGATGCGCCCGCGGACATTTCCTTTGAGAAATTTCGGCGCTGTTTCGATCACGTTGCTGAAGGGCACTTCCACCGTCATCGCATCCAGCTTGGACTTGTCCAGATCGCGGGCCAGCCCGGCCCAGGCCGCTTGCCGGTCGGGCAGGGGGCACATGACGCTGTCGACACCGATCAGCGACACACCGCGCAAGATGAACGGAGCGACGGTCGCAGGCAGATCCATGCCAGCAGCAAGACCGCAGGCTGCCACGGCACCCTGGTACTTGATTGCAGACAGCATATTCGCCAGTACCTGACTTCCCGCCACGTCGATCCCACCTGCCCAACGTTCCTTTGCCAGAGGCCTGCCCTTGCCCGAAAGCTCTTCACGCTCAATGATGGTCGCGGCGCCGAGGCTTTTCAGGTACGCCGCCTCACTCATGCGCCCAGTCACGGCTGCGACTTCAAAGCCGCGTGCTGCCAGCAAAGCTGTTGCGACGCTGCCGACGCCCCCTGCGGCACCCGACACGACGATCTCGCCGTCCTCGGGGCGTAATCCATGGCGCTCCAGTGCCTGCACACACAGCATCGCCGTGTAGCCGGCGGTGCCTATTGCCATGGACTGACGCAACGAAAGACCATCGGGCAATGGTACCAGCCAATCGCCTTTCACCCTGGCCTGCTTTGCCAGTCCACCCCAGTGCTTTTCCCCCACGCCCCAGCCATTCAGAATAACCCGGTCGCCTGGTTTGTACTCGGGATGGGCGCTTTCACGCACGATGCCGGAAAAGTCGATGCCCGGTACCATTGGAAAGCTGCGCACGACTGGCGAGATGCCGGTGATCGCCAGCGCGTCCTTGTAGTTGAGGGTGGAATAGACCACATCGACCCGTACATCACCCTCTGGCAGCTGGTCCGGGTTGACCTGAGTGAGGCTGACGGTTTGGTTGGCTTCGGGTTTTTCGATCAAGATGGCGTCAAACATGGGAAGATAACCTTCTATGCCGTGAGGAGAGTGAAGAACGAGTTGGAAAATATGCGAAGCGGAGCAGCGTCACGCTCAAGCTTGGAGCGCAGCACGGCACCTTCCCAACCAATCCAGAAGAAGGCAGCCAGGGCCTTGGCATCCTGGGTCGAAGAGAGCGTGCCTTCGTCCTGTGCGAGCCGCAGGCACTTGGCTGTTCTGGCCTGCCAGTCTTCAAGCACGCAAATGAGCTGAGACCGGAAGCTCTCGGGCAGTGCTGCCATTTCCTGACCAAGATTTCCGACAAGGCAGCCACGCCGAAAACCATGTCGCGCCATTCCTGCCTCTGCGTCTTCGACGAAAGCCGCCAGCCGTTTCAGCGCCGGCAACTTCGGGTTGGAGAACGAGATGTGAAGTTTGGCGGAGAAATAGGCGTGATAGGCGCTGATCAGCTGGCCGCCGAATTCTTCCTTGTTGCGGAAGTAATGATAGAAGCTGCCCTTCGGCACACCGGCATGGGTGAGGACCTCGTCCACACCGACCGAGGAATAACCCCGTTCGGTCAGGTGTATTAGGCCGGAGCGGATAAGCTTTTGGCGGGCTTGCGCAGTGGCCGGGTCTTTTTTGGGTCGCCCCCGCTTTGCAGCGGAGGTGGCCGACATGGATTGGGCGAGATCTGTCATATCTATTTTCTAGACAGATCGGTCTATTAATTCAAATGGTCCCTTTGACCAAGCTGGTCTGGCGTTGGTGTCCAGCACGCGACTCAAATAAAAACGCCCGCGGCCACAGGCGCGGGCGTCAGTGCATGTCAGGGCGGGGGTTAACGCCAGCCAAGCTCCGGAGCGATCTCTTTCAGGATCGTCTCCAGCACATGTACGTTGTAATCGACGCCTAACTGGTTCGGCACGGTCAGCAACAGCGTGTCGGCTTCGGCGATTGCCTCGTCCTGTTGCAGCTGTTTGATCAGCTGCTTTGGCTTCGCGGCATAGGAGCGACCGAAGATCGAGCGCGTTTCATGGATGAATCCAACGCTATCCCGATCATCACCCCGTCCGAAGTATTGGCGGTCTGTCTCGTTGACGAGCGCAAAGATCGACCGACTGACCGAGACCCGCGGTGTCCGCGTGTGACCGGCCTCTTTCCATGCCTCCCGGTAAGCGCGGATTTGCTTGCCCTGCTGAACATGAAACGCTTCGCCGGTCTCATCGTCCTTCAAGGTCGAGCTCTGCAGGTTCATGCCAAGTTTTGCCGCCCAACGTGCTGTCGCATCAGAGCCCGAGCCCCACCAGATGCGCTCCCGCAGACTTTCCGAATGGGGTTCCAGCCGCAACTGGCCGGGAGGATTGGGGAACATCGGGCGCGGGTTCGGCTCGGCAAAGCCCTTGCCATTCAGCAGTTGCAGGAAGACCTCACCATGGTGTCGTCCCATGTCAGCGTCGGTCTGCCCGTCCTGAGGTTGATAGCCAAAATACCTCCAACCATCGATAACCTGTTCCGGTGAGCCGCGTGACAGCCCAAGCTGCAGCCGCCCCCCAGAAATCAGATCGGCAGCGCCGGCATTCTCCACCATGTAGAACGGGTTTTCATAGCGCATGTCGATGACGCCGGTACCGATCTCGATTTTCGAGGTCTTCGCACCGACAGCTGCCAGCAGTGGAAAGGGAGATGCAAGCTGATTGGCGAAGTGATGAACCCGGAAATAGGCGCCGTCCACTCCCAGCTCTTCTGCGGCGACTGCCAGATCAATCGATTGCAGCAACGTCTCCTGCGCCGACCGCGTGCCGGAATGCGGTGAAGGCGACCAGTGCCCAAAAGAGAGAAATCCGATATTTTTGGTCATAAGTAACCTCTGTGTCCATTTCCAGGTTTTGGCCCGGAATGGCCTGATGTTCGAATATTACCTATCAGATGGTCAGTCAGGCGCAGAGTGCAACGGATTGAACAGTCTGTTCAGGTGAAGAGTGAGGGACGCGTTTTATGGCTCTCTAAACAAAAAAACCGCCAGTGTTTCCACCGGCGGATTTCTTCACTTCACACTGCGAACGCAATCTGAGAAATCAGCCTAGGTTCAGTTCCTTGAAAAAGTCGTTGCCCTTGTCGTCGACGACGATGAAGGCGGGAAAATCTTCGACTTCGATCTTCCACACGGCTTCCATGCCGAGTTCTTCGTATTCAACGACTTCCACTGATTTGATGCAGTCCTGGGCAAGGCGTGCGGCGGGGCCGCCGATAGATCCGAGGTAGAAGCCTCCATGGGCCTGGCAAGCGCGGCGCACCTGGGCAGAACGGTTGCCCTTGGCCAGCATCACCATCGAGCCTCCGGCGGCCTGGAACTGGTCGACGAAGGAATCCATGCGGCCGGCAGTTGTCGGACCGAAAGAGCCGGAGGGCATGCCGTCCGGTGTCTTGGCCGGACCGGCGTAATAGACCGGGTGGTTCTTCATGTAGTCGGGCAGGGGCTCACCGGCGTCCAGGCGGTCACGCAGCTTGGAATGGGCCGCGTCGCGAGCAACGATCAAGGTGCCGGTCAACGACAGGCGCGTCTTGATCGGATGCCGCGTCAGCTCGCCTAGAATTTCCGACATCGGCCGGGTCAGGTCGACCTTGACCACATCATCGGAGAGGTGATCGTCGGTGATCTCCGGCATGTATTTTTCCGGCTGCATTTCCAGCTGCTCGAGAAAAATGCCGTCCTTGGTGATCTTGCCGACAGCCTGACGGTCAGCTGAACAGGAAACGGCCAGACCGATAGGCAGGGAGGCGCCATGGCGTGGCAGACGGATGACGCGCACGTCGTGGCAGAAATACTTGCCGCCGAACTGAGCCCCGACGCCCGTCGCCTGGGTCAGTTTGTGAATTTCTGCTTCCATTTCCAGGTCACGGAAAGCGTGTCCGGCTTCCGACCCTTGCGTCGGCAGGCCGTCGAGATAGCGCGCAGAGGCATATTTGGCAGTCTTGAGGGTCATTTCCGCCGAGGTGCCACCGATGACAATCGCCAGGTGATATGGCGGGCAGGCCGCAGTGCCCAGCGTCAGTATCTTTTCCTTCAGGAAGTCGATCATCCGGTCATGGGTCAGCAGGGAGGGCGTGCCCTGGAACAGGAAGGTCTTGTTGGCAGACCCGCCCCCCTTGGCCATGAACAAGAACTTGTAGGCGTCCTCGCCTTCTGAATAGAGCTCGATTTGCGCCGGCATGTTGTTGGAGGTGTTCTTTTCCTCGAACATCGAGAGCGGCGCCAGCTGGGAATAACGCAAGTTCTTCTTGAAATAGGCATCGCGGGCGCCTTCACCCAGAGCTGCTTCATCTGATCCGTTGGTCCAGACGCGTCGGCCTTTCTTGCCCATGATGATGGCTGTGCCGGTGTCCTGACACATGGGCAAGACGCCGTGTGCGGCAATGTTGGCGTTCTTCAGAAGGTCGAAGGCGACGAACTTGTCGTTCGGCGTGGCTTCCGGATCTTCCATGATCCGCTTCAGCTGCTCCAGATGCCCCGGGCGCAAAAAGTGGTTGATGTCCTTGAAGGCTTGATCGGCCAGAAGCCGTAGGCCCTCAGGCTCCACCATGAGCAGTTCTTCGCCGTTGAATTCAGCGGTCTTGACGTGATCCGACGACAGCTTGCGGTAGGGCGTCTTGTCTTCGGAGAGCGGAAAGAGGGAACTGTGATGGTAATCGGGTGGAGTCACGGGAGCATTCATGGGAAGGGCTCGTCTGTTTCTGGCGTTGGTGTCCGCAAACGGCGCATTTTTGCGCTCTGGCAGACTGATAGCGGATATTTAAGCCAAAACAGCCGGAAGCGCTATGCACCCCCGGCTGTCTTTAATCGGTTAAGTATCGATAAGGTGCGGCTTTCGAAGCGCCAAGCTGGCTCAGCCGGGCTTCACGCCGGAGCTTATCGGCTGGCAGTCAGGTCCAGCGTGACCGTCACCACATCGGCGAGGGTTGCGGTGGCAACGCTGGAGCCGATGTCATAGGTGGTGCGACTCAGGCTGGCTTCCCCAACGGCGTGCGCAGTGTCACCTTCAATCTTGAGGGTGAAGTCCAGTGTCACGGGCTGACTGACACCTTTGATCGTCAGAATGCCCTCAGCCTGGAAGGTTTCGTCGTCAACGGGTGACACCGATGTGGTTTTGAACTCTGCCGAGCCGAGGGTGGCGGAGTTGAAATAGTCCGGCTGTGCGAGCATATCGTCATATTGGGCATTACCAGTGATGGCCGAGCCGGTTTCGATCTTGGCCGAGATCACAGCATCCTGCGGGGCTTCTGGGTCGAAGTCGATGCTGGCCTGCCAGCTCTCGAACTTGCCATCCACCTGTCCGTCGGCCTGCTTGACCTGAAACCCGAGCGTGCTCGTGGCCGGGTCAACAGTCCAGGTATCTGCGGCTGCGGCACCAGCCAGGAGGGGCAGGGCGGCAACAGCGCAAATCAGGGATTTCATCATCAGTCTCAAGTCCTTGTAAAGCAGTGTCAGGACGCGGATTTGGCCGGCTTGGCGGAGACCATTCGGCGCAAGGTGTCATCCCGTGCGATAAAGTGGTGCTTCAACGCGGCAGCAATATGAGCGACCAGCAAAGCGACCAACACCCAGGCGGCATACTCGTGGACAACCTTCAAAAGGCTTTCGGCCTGCGCCTTGTCTCCGAGCACCGGCGGGATCGGCAGGTGTGGCACGGGCAGCACGTCAAACACGATCGTCGGAATCCCCCAGGGCGAGGCGGACACCATCAACCAACCGGAGATGGGCAGCAGGAACATCAAGGCATAGAGCCCCGCATGCCCCAGATGGGCGGCGAGCTTTTCCAGTGCCGGCATTGCAGCAGGAAGTGCTGGGCTCGGGTTCACCAGGCGCCACACGATTCGCAGGGTGGTCAATGTAAGAACCACAAAGCCGATCGACTTGTGCAGCTGATACAATGGGTAAAGGTTGGGGGCGCTCTGCGGCAGGCTGGTCATGTAGAGACCCAGCCCGAGCATGGCGACAATCAGCGTTGCCATGATCCAGTGGAAGCTGATGGCAACAAGACCGTAGCCCCTTGGCGTATTGCGAAGCATGAATGGCTCCTGAAAATCGCAAGGCCTGCATCTGAAAAGCCTGGCGTGGTCAGAGCAGCTCAACCCTGTCGGCAAGGTGACAGGGTCGAGCTGAACTCGGCTTATTGTGCTGCTGCACCAGCTTTCATCGACTCGGCGTTGAAGGTCACGGTGATCTCATCGCTGACGTAGGGCACGAACATGTCCATACCGTAGTCGGAGCGCTTGATGACGGAAGAAACGGCAAAGCCGGCAGCCGGAACCTTGGCCATCGGGTGGTCACCAATGGTTGTTACCGTCACGTCCAGAACAGCCGGCTTGGTGATGCCCTTGATGGTCAGGTCGCCGGTGACTTTAAGCGTGCTATCGCCGGTTTTCTCTACAGACGTGCTCTTGAAAGTTGCCTCCGGGAAGTTGGCAACATCGAAGAAGTCAGGGGAGAGGAAATGCGTGTTTCGCTCTTCCCAGAATGTGTCGAGGGACGAGATGTCGATGGTGAATTCAATCGAGGAGGCTGCCGGATCGGCTTCGTCGATCATCAGTGTGCCGTCCCACGCCCCGAAGCGGCCTTCGGTGGTGGAGTAACCCAGGTGATTGTAGGAGAACGCCAGGTTGGAATGCGAAGCGTCAAAGTCGTAGGCAACGGGCTCGGCAAATGCCGATGCACTCATAAGGGACAGCGCAAAAGCGGTCGATGCGAAGCGGATCATGTCTAAACCTCAGAAGTCGGTGTGGGGCGGCTCGGGAGGAGCGCGACTGCGACACAGATAGCAATGTTCTCAAGTTAAACAATTTAACGAACTGTCCATATGGGGTGAACAGTGCCTCTGTTTGCGAGGGGGGCTGAAATACTCTTGTTTTGAGCCGTTTTCCCGCTGGTCCGCGCTTCCTCAAGGCTCTTACTCCATGGGAAAGGCACTGAATGACGCGATTGTGAAACCGTCTCTAGGGCGCAAGCAGGTGCTTGCGAACGCTAGCACCATGGCTTGGCGCGCTGTCATGCCAGCATCATTCGAATCGATCAGTCTCCACTTCAAGCTGCGGGCTGGATGCCGTGGACGAAGCTTTTTTGCGTTTCGCTCATTGCGGCACCGGTGTCGCCAAAAGGAGAAAACTCGTGAAAAAAGCCCGCATTATTTGCCATCGTGGCGATAGTATACGTGCCCCGGAAAACACATTTGCGTCCCTTGAAGGGGCCGTGGCATTGGGCGCGGAAGTCGTGGAGTTTGATATTCACACCAGCCGGGATGGCGTATTGTATGTCATTCACGATGAAGCTGTGGACCGCACGACCAACGGCACCGGGCTCGTTGCCGAAATGACCTCATCTGAGTTGGACGCACTGGATGCCGGAAGCTGGTTTGCGCCTGAATTCGCCGGCCAGCGAATCCCGCGCCTTGATGCGTTTCTCGATGCCTGCGTGGGGCGGATTGTGCCTTATGCCGAAATCAAGGCAGCAGACCCTGGCGACGTGCGTGACATGCTGGCCCGGCGCGGTTTGTTGAGAGATGCCTGGACCTTCTCCTTCGACCCGGCCATTCGGGCGGAAACTCGTGCCCGTGTCCCCGATTTCCGTCGCTCGGTTTTATACAAGCATGTTGGATCGGTTGCGCGCGCCGTGGAATTGGAGGCCGCAATTCTGGAGTTTCATCCGGAAAATCTGACGGAAGCAGTTGCGGCCGAAGCGCGTGCTGTCGGCCTTGTCACCCAGATATTCTATGCCGGAAACGACCCTGTCGTTTTTGAAGCTGCAGTCAGATCGGGGATCGAGCAGATGAATATCGACGAAGTGGATCTCTTCCGACAGGTGGAGCAGCAGATTAACTCTGTTTCCGGATAACTCAAATGACAAGAAACAGGCATTTGGCGAAAAAGTTCGTGGTCAGTTTTTCGAAAATTTAAATCTTCGGACCTAGGGTCATCTCAGGAAATTTATCGAGGTGGCAAATTGCAGGGCGCGTTTGATTTGAACCGCGGTTTGGTAACAAACAGTGTGTGGGGCGAAAATGTACAGTGTTTTCCGGCTCTCCGGAGAGTGCTGCTTGTTGTTGTCGCTTGTGTCTTTTGCGCACTATCAAGTCCCGGCAGCTCTTTTGCCGCTGACTGGGTGCTGAAACGCGTGACAGGAACCGTTTATCTGGTGGCGCCTGGTATCAAGGCACTGCGTGCCAAAACAGGCATGCCTTTGAAGCGTGGCTACACCCTTGCCACCCGCTCGAACGGCCGAGCGCTTCTGGCGCGTGGGCGCGAAACAGTCATGGTGTCACCGAACACCACCTTCGCTCTGTCTGCCTATCGTAGTGACCACCAGCAAACGACGCTTTTGCAGAAGAGTGGTGCTCTTACGGTTGAAGTCGAGAAACAGCGTCGGCCGCACTTTACCGTGGAGACGCCTTTCTTTGCTGCTGTCGTAAAAGGCACCAAGTTTACGGTTTCTGTACGATCGAAAGATGCCAGAGTTTCGGTCGACCGCGGTGTCGTCAACGTCAGCGACTTTGCGTCCGGCGACCGAACTGACCTGACTGCCGGTCAGTTCGCTTCTACATCTCCAGCGTCAACGGTTGGGCTGAGTGTCGGTGGGACAACCGTGCCAACTGTTTCTCGCGGTCGGCCGCGGGCTCCTGTGTTCGAAACGCCTGCTGTTGAGAACGTGCCGACCTCAGATCCCGTCTCTGATGCGTCCAACGACGCGGCGTCCTCACGCAGTTCGAACTCGCCGTTTGGTGGTAACTCTATCTTTAATTCCACCAATGTCTATGGCAGCGGAAACAGCAATTCTGGTGCCGGAAACAATAGCGCCGGTGGCAACGGCAATGGTAACTCCGGTAACTCGAACGCCGGTGGCAACGGCAATGGCAACTCGGGCAACTCGAACGCCGGTGGCAACGGCAATGGCAACTCGGGCAACTCGAATGCCGGCGGCAACGGCAATGGCAACTCGGGCAACTCGAACGCCGGTGGCAACGGCAATGGCAACTCGGGCAACTCGAACGCCGGTGGCAACGGCAATGGCAACTCGGGCAACTCGAACGCCGGTGGAAACGGCAACGGCAACTCGGGCAACTCGAATGCCGGCGGCAACGGCAATGGCAACTCGGGCAACTCGAACGCCGGCGGCAACGGCAATGGCAACTCCGGCAACTCGAACGCCGGTGGCAACTCCAATGGCGCGGGAAACTCCGGGAACTCCAACGCTGGTGGAAAAAACAAATGAAGCTTGATGTGTCTCGACAAGGCCATAGCTGTTGGACGTTCTTATGTCATTTTGGCGTTTGATATCAAACAGGTATAGCTTGCAGCTCGCAAGGATCCTTAGAAGGGCAATCAAGATTGCAGCTGTGGCGCTTGTCATTAGCGCGGTCGTGGTCGGCCTAAAGGTTTCTGGTGGGCTTGCCTATCTGACGCGCCCGCTGGCCGAGGCACGATTCAGTTTTCTGCACTCAGCTCCGACTGGTGATATTGTTTTTGTGGAGATTGATGCGCGCAGCTTGCAAGAGGCGGGAATTTGGCCGTGGCCTCGGCGTCTGTATGCAGAAGCGCTTGATAAGCTCCGCGAGATGGGCGCCTCTGATATCGTTTTTGATATCGATTTCTCTTCTAAATCCAGTTCAGCCAACGATTTGATTTTCTCCCAAGCTTTGGAGCGGGCAGGCGGCAGCGTCGGACTTGCGACTTTTCAGCAGCCCGCCTCATCGGGAAATGCGCGTGGGAAACAGGCCCTTGTAAACCGTCCGATAGAGACATTGAGACGTGTCAGCTGGCCTGTCGTCGTCAGTGTCCCGATAGCGGAGGATGGCCGCGTTTGGCAGGCCATATGGGGCGACGAAATTTCGGAAGAACCGACCCTCTCCCTAGCCGCCTTCCTCGGAGGAGGGGAAGCCGCTATGGGTCAAGCGTTTTATATCGACTACAGTATAGATCCGACGTCGTTGCCGATTTTCTCCTTCATTGACTTGATCAACGGCCATGTTGCGCCTGCGGCAATTCAGGGGCGAAAGGTTGTCATCGGCGCAAGTGCACAGGAGCTTCGCGATCTCTTCTCTGTACCTGTTCATGGTGTGCTACCAGGCGCCGTGGTCCAGATCCTTGCAGCCGAAAGCATACTTCAGCAGCGCGCACTTACTATTCAGGGTTGGCTGGAATGTTTGATCGCCGCCCTGCTCTTTGCCTTGCCATTGGTAATCTGGAAAAGGTTTGATTGGTGGTGGCGTGCGTCCGGGATTCTGGGAGGCATGGCACTGTTCGAGGCCCTTGGGCTTGTCGTCCAGTCAAAGTATCCGGTCATGCTGGAGACGTCAGGGGCGCAGATCGCGCTGACACTGGTGTTCCTGCACCTGCTGTTTCGTCAAATCGGCCTGGGCAAGATACTTCTGCGCATTTCCCGGGTTCAGACACATAATGCCAACAATATCCTCGGCCGGGTCTTCGACGACAGTTTCGATGGAATCATGGTCATTGACCAAAAGCTGCGCATTCAGGCTATGAGCCGCGCTGCCTACCGCATTCTTCCATCCTCGGTGTCCGTTGGTGTTCGTGCGGATAATGTCCTGCCTGATGAGCTCATGGGTGCTGTTCGGGAAGTCTTCGACAGTCAGTTCAACTGGTCTCGTAATGCCGCAGATATCCGCGAGGTCATAATTCCCCTCGAGGAAGGAGACCAACGGGTTGTGGAGTTCGTGGTCGCAGCTTCTACCCATTTGGACCTGGGACGATCGAAAAAAGCTTCTCAGGAAGTCTGTCTGGCAAGCGTGACATGTCGGGATGTGACAGCGCAGAGAGAAGCAACAAACAAACTGCAGCACATGGCGCGCCATGATGCAATAACGGGCCTGCTGAACCGCTCAGGTCTTGAAAACTGTCCTCTGGCAACCGGTCATGGGCTTCCCAATGGGATGAAACTGTGCTTGGCGCTTACGGCTGTCGATCAACTTGATCAGCTCGTGGCATCTCTTGGGTTTCAGTACGGGGATCTTTTGGCCCAGGCTACGGCGGATCGAATGCGGGGAATGGCGATACAAGGCACCACCTTGTCGGCTATTGGAGGAGATCGCTTGGCGCTTCTGTTCCCTGTGAGTTCAGATGTCGAGGCACGCAGTTTTCTGGAGCAGATGAAATCGGCGATTTCCGGAGAGTACGATCTTGCCGGAAATCGGGTAATTGTGCGCTTCGATATGGGGTACTCTATCCGGCAGTACGAAGCCGGCTCGATCCAGGAGTTGTTGCGGGAGGCCGGCAATGCCCTTGCCTTGGCGCATGGTCATTCAGAGCGTGGCCCGGTCAAGTACCGGGAGAAAATGTCCAATACGCTCCGTCGTCGCCGACAACTCGATATGGAGATGGCTACAGCTCTTGAACACAATGAGATTCAAGCTGTCTATCAACCACTTGTTTCTTTGAAAGATGGTGAGTTGATCGGTGTTGAAACCCTAATGCGGTGGACGCACAAGGACCTCGGCTCGATCTCGCCTGTCGAATTCATTGCCATTTCCGAGCAGAACGGCCGCATCAAGACACTTGGGGAATTCATCCTTCGCGAGGCCATGCAGCAAGCGGTGCAATGGACAAAACCATTGCGGGTTGCAGTGAATGTTTCTCCAGTTCAGTTCAGCGACTCTGATTTTATCAACGTGGTAAAGCGCGCTTTGAATGATACCGGGTTCAAACCGGAATATCTGGATCTTGAACTGACGGAATCTCTGTTCGTAGAGGATCATTCAGAGGTCGAAGAAAATATCCGCGAGCTGCGAAAACTTGGTTGCTGCCTTTCTCTCGATGACTTCGGAACCGGATATTCCAGTCTGGGCTATATCCCTCGTATTCCATTCTCAAAGATCAAGATCGACAAATGCTTTGTCGATGACATTCATACGGATGCTGCACATCGGGCGATTGTGGAAACTGTTGTCGGTCTCGCGAGGGGCTTTGGAATGAAGGTGGTTGCAGAGGGCATTGAAGAGGCAGTTCAGGGAGAGGTCTTGAGAAAACTAGGCTGTGATATTGGTCAGGGATATCTCTATGGCCGTCCTATGCTGGGCGATGATATCGAAGAGCTTCTCCGCTCTGCTGCCTAGGTATAAAGCTTACTCTCAAGAAAAAAGGCCCGCGATGTGCGGGCCTTTTGTCGTTTTCAGGAGTGTCGCAGCGCTTAGGCGCCAAGACCGCCAAAGCAGGCATATTTGATGTTGAGATAGTCATCGAGGCCGTACTTGGAGCCTTCGTTGCCCATGCCACTGTCCTTGACCCCGCCGAACGGGGCGACCTCGGTCGTGATAACGCCTTCGTTGACGCCGACCAGACCGTATTCAAGCGCTTCCATCACCCGGAAGCTTCGGCCCAGATCGTTGGTGTAGAAGTAGCAGGCAAGGCCGTACTCGGTGTCATTTGCACGCTCAATGGCCTCGGCTTCCGTCTCGAATTTGAAGAGTACAGCGAGCGGACCAAAGGTCTCTTCGCGGGCCACACGCATTTCGGCATGCGCACCGGTTACGACGGTCGGCTGGAAGAAGGTGCCAGGGCCATCGACCTCGGTACCGCCGACAATCACCTTGCCGCCCTTGGACTTGGCGTCTTCCAGATGCTCATGCACCTTCTTTACCGCAGCTTCGTTGATCAGCGGACCTTGGGTAACCCCGTCGTCCAGGCCGTTGCCCGGCTTCAGCTGCTCGGTCACGGCTTTCGCCAGTTTTTCGGCAAAAGCGTCATAAACACCCGCCTGGATATAGAGCCGATTTGCACAGACGCATGTCTGGCCGGAATTGCGGAACTTCGATGCAATCGCACCTTCCACGGCCTTGTCCAGATCCGCATCATCGAAGACGATGAAAGGCGCATTGCCGCCCAATTCCATTGAGATCTTTTTCATCGCCTTGCCAGCGTTGCCGGCGAGAATCTTGCCGACGCGCGTGGAGCCGGTAAAGGTGATCTTGGCGACCTGCGGGTTCTCGCACATCTCTTCGCCGATATCCTTGGCTTCACCGGTGAGCACGTTGATCACGCCTGCCGGAAGGCCTGCCTTTTCCGCCAGGATGCCGTAGGCGAGAGCAGAGTAGGGAGTAAACTCGGAGGGTTTGATCACCATGGTGCAACCCGAGGCAAGTGCAGCCCCCAGCTTGCGGGCAATCATCGAGTTCGGGAAGTTCCAAGGCGTGATGGCCCCGACCACGCCAACAGGTTCCTTGGTCACCAGAATGCGACGGTCGCCCCAGGGAGAGGGTATAATGTCGCCGTAAACCCGTTTGGCTTCCTCGGCGAAGAAACGGATGTACTTGGCGCCGCCCATGATCTCGCCCTTGGCTTCGGCCAGAGGCTTGCCCATCTCAGCGGTCAGCAGAAGGGCCAGCTCATCCAGATTCGCGACGATCTCGTCGGCCAACCGGCCCATGAGCTTGCTACGCTCTTCAGCAGTGGTCTTCTTCCAGCTCTTGAAAGCAGTATGAGCAGAGGAAATGGCGCGGGCAGTCTCGGCGCGGCCACAATGGGGGATGGTGCCGATGATCTCATCGGTCGCCGGGTTGATGACTTCAACCGTCGCGCCGTTGTCCGCAGCACTCCAGCTGCCGTTGATGTAAATGGCTTCCTTTTTGAAAGCGTTGTCGAAGCTCATGAGCTGTGCTCCCTCAATGGTCCCGGTTGAAGACGGGCCTCTTGTGTTTGAAACAGGCGTTTCCTCGCCCGTTATGTGAATGATCTGTCTGCTCACATATGGTGCCTGACGCGTATTCACGCCAGTGAAGAAATGTGATCACATAATTCCACCGCAGCAAACATCTACACCGCGTTCGGGTCAAGGCTACCATCGGTTCCGCCTGGCGAAACCGTTGAGTTTGGGGCTGATTCCAAACCTGCTTTTTATAGAGCCAGCCGATATCGGCCAGCAAAGGCGATGCTGTTGTGCCGGACTGTGAAATTGATCCACTGGTCAAGCGCAACCTGCTCATGCTATCGGAAGCACTCCTTCGAGAATATCATTCCCAAAATATATAGGTTCACATGTCAGACGTTTCCCTGTCGCTTCAGGATGCCCATGATCTCGTTTTCAAGGCATTGGTGGCCAACCGTACGTCTGCAGAAAACGCGCGTTTTGTTGCGGATGCCTTGGTCGCCGCCGACGCATCTGGTCAGCCAGGTCATGGCTTGAGTCGCGTCTCTGGATATGCGGCACAGTCGCGCTCCGGCAAAGTCGATGGCTATGCGGTGCCTGAGATCGAAAAAGCAGCCCCTGGGGTTTTGCGAGTGAATGCCAACTACGGCTTTGCCTATCCGGCAATCTCTGTTGCGTTGGAGAAGTTGCCGGACATGGCTCGCAGCCAGGGCATTGCCATGGTGGCTATTCGTCATTCGCATCATTTCGGCCAGGGCGGCGCCCATTGTGAGGCTTTGGCCGAGGCCGGTCTGGTCTCTTTTGTCTTCGGCAATGCGCCTGCGGCTATCGCGCCTTGGGGGGGCAAGACGGCCCTGTTTGGCACTAATCCCATTGCCTTTGCCGCACCGGTACCAGGCCAGCCTCCGCTGGTCATCGATCTGGCGGTATCAACGGTTGCCAAGGGCAAGATCATGACGGCGGAAAAAACCGGCAAGGCGATCCCTGAAGGCTGGGCGTTCGACGCGGAAGGCAACCCGACAACGAACGCATCTGCGGCGATGAAAGGAACCATGGTTCCGATTGGTGGCGCCAAGGGGGCCGCCCTTGCCATGATGATCGATGTTCTCGGCGGGGCGCTGGTCGGCGCGGCGCTCGGACACCAGTCGACAAGCCTCTTTTCAGGTGAAGGCGCCGCACCTGATCTTGGTCAGGTCATCATTGCTATTGATCCGAACCTATCCTCCTTTGGCGCTTTCGGCGACAAGATGACAACCATGGTCGAAGCCGTGGAAGGGGTGGAAGGCGCACGAATGCCCGGCAGCCGACGTATTGGACTGCGTGAAGCGGCTGCTCGAGATGGCATTCTCATTCCGGAGCAAATCTATCGGGAAGTGCTGGCCTTGTCAGGTCAGCAACAGGGGGCAGCATGAGGATGGGCATTCGCGACGCTAAAAAGCGCACTCAAGGGGTGGCGAAACTGCTTCCCGGCTTGTTGTTGTGCTTCACAATTGCCGCCGCCGCCGGCTTCCTGTCCGACCATTACGGTGGTCCGGTCATGCTGTTTGCGCTGCTGCTTGGCATTGCCTTCCACTTCCTGTCGCAGGAAGGGCCGTGCATTGCCGGGATCGAATTCACCGCCCGCAAGCTTTTGCGGGTTGGCGTGGCCTTGCTTGGCGCCCGCGTGACCCTGCAACAGATCGAAAGCCTTGGTGCCGGTCCCTTGGCACTCGTCATTTCCTGCGTAGTCGCGACCATTCTCACTGGCTGGGGGTTGGCACGTCTGCTCGGCCGGTCGCGCGAGTTTGGCTTGCTGACCGGTAGCGCGGTGGCCATTTGTGGAGCCTCGGCAGCTCTCGCTGTGTCTTCCGCCCTGCCGCAAACCAGGGAAGCTGAACGCGATACCCTCTTCACGGTGATCGCAGTGACCACCTTGTCGACCATCGCGATGATCCTCTACCCGATTGTTTTCGGTCTCTTCGGGTTTTCCGACACGGTGGTGGGTGTGCTGCTGGGGGCGACCATCCACGACGTGGCGCAGGTGGTTGGCGCAGGCTATGCGGTCTCCGACGAGGCGGGAGACATCGCCACGTATGTCAAGCTCCTGCGGGTTGCGATGTTGCCCATCGTCGTGCTGATCCTTGCCTTCTCCTACCGGGCGGCCTCACGGCGGGCCGCAGAAGAAAGCGGCGGTTCCATTCCCAGCGGCTGGGCGTCTTTCCCATGGTTTGCAGTCGGCTTCGCAGTGCTGTTGCTGGTCAACTCCACCGGAGTCATTCCGGCCCAAGGGCAGGAAGCGCTCGTCCTCACGTCACGCTGGCTGCTGATTGCCGCGATTTCTGCCCTCGGCGTCAAAACCTCGCTGAAGGCGATGGCCGCCCTCGGCGCTCGTCATATCGGGGTGATTGTCGCTGAAACGGTGTTTCTCGCCAGCCTGGCTTTGACCATGACCATTCTGCTGCTCGGACATCTGTGAGCCTCGTGATACCCGCCCGGTTCGATGGTCCGGGCAGGTTTTGCTCAATATTCCTTTTCGAAATAAATCCCGGCTTTTGAATCGCCAGAGGCTCCGACTTCGCCGCGAACCTTGAAGCCCTTGTCCAGATCGATATCCACCTTGACCCGGCTCGACCCTTCCTTGGTGCCCTGTTCGACACCCAGGTAGATATTTTCATTCACATATTTACCGATTCCGACCGTCGGACCATCCTCCCCGGATGTGTCGATGTCGATGGCATCAAGGCCCAGCGACTTTCGCAATGAGGCGAGAGGACCGCTGTCGTTGCCGCCAGTCAGTGTGGCAATGGCCGCCGCCAGCTGGGCGATTTGCGTCGGTGACAAGGACCCCATGTCTTCGCCGAAGAGCAGCAGTGCCAGGATCTCATCCTGTGGCTGATCGGGTGAGGAGGTCAGGCTGATCAAAGGATCGCCTGCCGGCCCGGTAATGCCCACATTGATCGCGGTTGACGAAACGGTTGTTGTGGCGAGAAACGAGATGATCGGGGTGAAGTCACCCGTGAAGGTTGCCTCGCCCTTGGAGAATGTCAGCCGGCGTGTCAGCACATCCATCTGTCCACGGCGCAGGGTGAAGGCGCCGATTGCTTGAGGATCATTGGTCGTGCCTACAATCCGCAGGTTGCCATAAAGCTCGGCATCCAGCCCACGCCCACGCACGAAGATCTGCCCTGGTGCGGAAACGTTGATATTGAGGCGTGGCGGTAACGTCGCAGTGCTTTGTTCTTTCTGCTTGCTGGGCCCACCTCCAATGTCCTTGACCTGTTCGCGCACATCCGCTGGCGCGTTGACGTGCTTCACCGCGACCGGTGAAACTGTGCCGGGTAGGCTGTCGGGAATGGTGATGTCTGCTTTTCCGATGGTGATGTCGCCAGAGACTTCTGCCGCAGACGATGTCCCCGTGAGGGGGCCATTCACTGCCACATCAACATCGAAGAGGGCGTTGACGACACCCGGATCGACATAACGCGCCTGGTTCGCCTTGACCGTCAGGTTGGCGGAATTGCCCTCGTCCAGGCCAATGCTGCCATTGGCGGAAATCGACCCGCCTGCAGCCAGATCAGCTGTGACGTTGGAAACGGAGAGACCGCTTTGAGTGACTTCGAAAGAGCCTTTGAAGTTCTGCAGGGTCGTGGCTGTGTTGAGGTCTGTCAGGATCACCGAGCTTGGGGTGGCAGAGAGAGAGTACTGCGGCGAGGTCACAGTGCCTTTGACCTGGCCTGAAAGTGCCATGGCGCCCTTTGCCCTCAGGCCGGCCTCCGTAAAGGGGCGACGCAGAAAGCTGAGCGGCAGAGAGCCATCCAGCGCCAGGTCGAGCGCCTGTGTGCCGGTGCGTACCTGACCGCTCACTGTCAGAACGAGGCCGTCGGGACCGAAGACCTTGGTGGTCTGGGTGACGACTGTGCCTTCCAGCTGTCCGGTGCTGTCGACGCCGAGAGCGGAAAGCCCGTTCTGGCGCAATTGTGCAGCGCTAAGATCCGCAATACCGGCTTTCCAAGAAACCTGCGGTGCGGAGGTCGGGCCTTTGACATTTGCGTTTCCGGTCAATATGCCGCTGAGCCCCAGGTCTGGAGCAAAGGCGTTGGCCAGGGTCAACGGCACGTCTTTAAGGTCGGCTGTCAGGTCAAGTGTGTCCGCAACGCTGCCTGAGACGGTCAGGCGTCCGTTGCCCAGAGCCAGGGTGATTGGCTCGATACTGGTCTTGCCGCCTTCATAGAGGATTTGCGCCGGGCTGCTCAGGTCGGTCTCAATACCCTGATAGCGTCCGTCGAGATCAGATAGGGCGAGAGTGATGCCGCCATTGTCTTCCAAAGTTACCGTGCCGGTCAGGTTGACCCCATCCGGGTTGGCCCCGTCGGTCAGCGCGACGCGGGTCTCGAAGTCCGTCGTACGCCCGGAGCTTTGTGCCGTCAGCGTCAGGGTTTTGAACGGTGCCGATCCGGCAAGAACGTCGCGGGCGGTGCCTTTGGCATTGATGGATGGCACTGCAAACGGGTCATCTATCTTGGCGTTCAGGCTGAGACTGCCGATGGCAAGTGTTTCAATTTTAAGATCCGTTGCGGAGAGCTCCACATCTGCCGCAGTGGTCAGTCCCTCGGCTGCCGTTACCTTGATATCGCCGCGCAGACTTCCGCCCAAGGGACGCAGGGCAAGCGGGGACAAGGAGGCCAGATCGCCAGCGTCAATTGTCAGAGTGCCCTCGAGGCCTTGCGGCGCGCTGGAAAGATCCGCCAACTCGAACCGACCCGAGAGCCTATTGCCCGCAACATCGGCTTGGAGATCGTCCAGAACGACACCCCCGTCAGAGCTGGTCAGTCGGGCAGACAGGTTGAGCGGTTGGTCTTTCAACCGTCCTGTCATTGAGATTGTGGCTGCCGGTTCCGTGGCTGAGGCGGTGGCCTCAATGTCCGCATCGAAGTTGTGCAGGTCTGATCCTGCCAGAGTGATCGTTTCGCTCGACAGGTTCAGGTTGACCTCGGCGGCGGTCAGCGGGCCGCCGACTGTCGCGGAAAAGGCAAGTGGGCCCACCACTTGTGGGTTCAGCAGAGACAGCTCGCTCAATTCGCCAGCGAGATCCGCGGAGATCTCTTGCGCCTTCAAAGCGGCATTGCCTGTCAACTTGAAGCCTTCGCTGGTCGCAGAAAGTTCGGTCAGCTCAAGATTGTCTGCTCCGGCCAGTTTGAAGTCGCTCTTCAGTCGCGTTTCGCCAGCCAACAGCGCATCTGCCTGGGGAATGCCGACCTTTACGCCGGATCCAGCCACCTGAAGAGTGCCCGTCAGATTAAGGTTGGCAGGCGCGCCGCGTGCGGTGAGGGCAAGCTCTGCAACACCTTCAAGTGGTTTGCCTGCAAGTGCTGCAAAACGCGACAGGTCGTCAGCGGAAGCTGTCGCGGCTATCCTCAGGTCCTGTTGAGAGATCAGGCTGTCTGCAAGGTCCACGCGAATGCCAGGAAGCATGGCAATGGCTTCGGCAATATCCAGTCGTTGAGCCACCCCATTTACCCGGCCGGTCAGCGTTATCTCACTGTCGCCGGAAAGCTCTTGCAGGGCCCTGTCTGTGGGTGCCAATCCGTTTAGAGTGAGCTTGGCGGACAAGGGACTTTCGAGAACGTCGGGGGAAAAGTCAGCGCCATTTCCCTTGGCGGTCAACGCCAGGTTCTGGAGTTTGCCTTCGTTTGTTCCGAGGGACTGCCCCGTCAACTCGATCGACCAATCAGCTGCAGTCAATTGGCCAGAGACTTGCGTTTGAAGCGCGAGGGGACCGAACTGCAATCGGCGGTCGCCGATCTCCACGGCGATCAGATTGCCACCTCCGGCACTCACATCCAGGTTGACGGTTGCATTCAATCCATTGACTTGCGGATTGAAATCACCCTTTGCGGTCAGGTTCAAGGTGCCGGTGGTAAGCTGGAGAGCGCCGTCTAACGGAATGAAACTCTCTGACAGGTGTGCTGAGCCTTCGAGGTCTGTATTGCCCAGGAAGAAGGCGGCGACGGATGACG
Organism: Roseibium limicola; assembly: GCF_017313085.1. Lineage (GTDB taxonomy): Bacteria > Pseudomonadota > Alphaproteobacteria > Rhizobiales > Stappiaceae > Roseibium > Roseibium limicola. The sequence continues at coordinate 119,661 of NZ_JAFLNF010000005.1, forward strand.
GCATCAGCGGGGAGAGGTCCCCCTGCAGATTGGTGGTCAGCTGACGCTCCACACCATCCGTCGTCAGGCGTGCAGTGCCGCTGACGGTCTGGCGACCATCAAGTGCGACGGCCAGATCGGCGGCCCAGTCGCTCAACGGTCCGTCGCCTTTCAATGCGACATTCAGCGCTGGCAGACCGGGGACATCCAGCAGTCTGGCGGCAAGTCCGCCCTGTGGTTCTTCTACATCCAGGGTGAAGGCAAGTGTTCCCGCATCGGGAGCAAAGGCAACATTGGCAGAAATGCGCCCACCAGACGTTCCGTCAGCGACGGTCGGGCCTTTGCGGAAGACTTCCAGCGCACCGGTGAGTGTCATCGGATCGGGATCGATCGACCCGCCACCGTTCAGAGACAACTGGATGTCTTCACCCAGCAGCTTTTTGCCGAGAGACAGCATTCCGATGGTCAGCGAGCCGATACGACTCGGCGGCAGGGACAAGGCGTTGTTGTCCTCGGTCGTTGTGGCGGCCGCCTGGTCTGTAGCTGCGGGCAATGTCGGTTGGCGCAGGACCGTAACGCTGGCAATGTCGGCGGAGGTGATATCGATGCGCCTGCCAAGCAGTGCAGTGGGTTGCCATTCGAGCGAGAAATTTTCGGCGGAAGAAAAGACACCTTCGCGGTCTGCCAGAATAACGCGATCAAATCCGGCATCCAGGTCATAGGCAAGGTAGAGCCCCTCCAGCTTGATCTGGAGGTCAGCTGTCGACGCGATGCTCGATACCAGGTCAGACACCACTGCACGGCCACTGGAAAACTGCAGGACGGTGATCGTCAGAAAGATCAGGGCGAGGGGAAGCAACAGCAGTAGGGCCGCGACAACGGCAAGGCTCTTGGCCAGTTTGGTCAATTCGGCACCTGATTTGTCAAAGCCGGACAGGTCTCCCTTCCGGAAATTTCTTGGGCATTGGCTTAGAAAGCCTGACTTAACCCAACATATAGGGCGAAATCTGGGTCGTCTTGCCCAGGATCCAACGGTATGGCCGCATCCACGCGCAATGGCCCAATGGGCGTATAGTAACGAATGCCGGCCCCAACGCCGAATTTCAGCGGTTGGCTGAAGTCGGGCAGGGCATCCTCATAGGCGTTGCCAGCATCCACAAAGGCCACCACTCCAAGGGTGTCCGTAATTTTAACCCGTACCTCGCCAGAGAGTTCCACAAGGCTTCTGCCACCAGCAACTTCGCCGTTCACGCGTGGCCCGACGTTGCGGTAGGCATAACCTCGAATTGAGCCGCCTCCGCCGGCAATCAGCCTGCGGCTGGCCGGAACCGAGCGGATGCTTGGCGCGAGAATGCTTCCGACTGAAACTTTGCCGGCAAGAATAAAGCGGTTGGCCTCATCAAGTGCGTAATAGGTGCTGCCGGTCGCCCGGGTAAACAGCATGGCTTCTCCGCCAATCGTGTCGTAGGCCGGCTCGACATCGGCCTTCAGGTAAAAGCCTTCCGTCGGGTCCAGAACATTGTCGCGGCTATCGTAGGTCAGCCCGACCGGCGTTCCGACCAGCAGATAATCCTGCGTGCCGTAAACGTCTTCCTCATTGGAGAAGCTGATTTCGCCACCGGCCTGCCCGGACAGCGTCTCGCTGAAGGTGCGCTTGTAATAGCCCTCCAGTTTTACGGTGCGGCTGGTATAAGCATCCGGGGCTTCCTGAGCTGCAGAAAGTGCCGTGCTAAAAGAGGTTTGTGGTCCGAAGGCACCTGGCTTGTCGAAGGCGATACGGGTCGCATATTCCATGTCGGTGAAGCTGGATGCCGATAACCGACCCACGGACCCTTCAATCGACAGCAATTCGCCTTTGCCAAACAGGTTACGGCGGCGCCAGTAGGCTTCCAGCCCAATACCTTCTGTCGACGACCAGGAGGCGCCCGCGCCAACGACATGCCGCTTGCGCTCGCTCACCTCGATACTGATAGGCAAGGACCCATCCGGTTGAACAGTGCCTTCCACCAGCCGAACCGAGGAGAAAATACCAAGATCGTTCAGTCTCTTCCGGGATTTGTCTAACGTCTCGGGCGAATAGATCTCCCCTTCCGGGATGAGGGCATAACGTTCAACAAACGCCGGATCGGTGACTTCTGTGCCTGAGACCGTAACGGCGCCAAAAACGGCTTTTGGCCCGGTTTCAACCGGGAGACTGACATCCAGTTTGCGCGTGGCGTGGTCGGCAACGATCTCACGCTCGCCGATATCTGCTGTCGGATAGCCTCGCTTACGCAGATACAATTCGATTTTCTGCTCGGCATTGAGGATCTTGCCCGAGCGTGCAGGCTCACCGGAGATTAGATCCCAGCGGAGCGGATCCTTCGGCAAGTCTTCTGCGCCAGGCCCGGACGCGAGCACAGTAATCTCGCCAAACTGAAATTGCGATCCAGCATCAACCGATATCAAGGTTTCGACTGGGCGGGGGCCGGGAATCTTGCCACTTTCCAGAGTCTCTTCAAGCAGGGTGCCGTTGAAGCGAATGGAGACCGTGCTTCCATAATATCCGTTGGCATAAAGCTGGCCGAGAATGCGCTTCACGTCAGACAGGCCACGTGAAATAAGCCCAGCCTGTCCTGAGGGTGCCTCGTCTTCCTTGGTCACCAGAGTTGAAGCTGCGCTTAGCTTGTCCTGCAGATCGTCTTCCTGGCTGCCAACAACAGAGAGTTCTGCTGAGTAGGGAAGGGGATCTGGCACGCTGATATTTGAAGGTTTGTCGCCTTCAAAGAATTTTTTTCCAAATATTTCGAAGGCTTGAGCCGCCGGCACAGCGCTCAGAGCAAAGGCGGCAGAAAATGTAATGCCCAGAGATGCAGACAAGGCAAGCACATTCATCCGCCGCAGAGAGCTGCGTCGGTTGATGGAAAGCCCGAGTTGCGATTCGGACTTGTTGCTTGCGAGGTATTCAGATGTGTCCCGCAGTGTGGCAGACGGTCTACGACCCACTAAACGCCGCCTTTCATCCCAATATTGAAAATTCTGGTCTCAAGGCGGTTTCTCGCTCCAAGTCCAGTGCGTCTTCGGCCAGATTAACCCTCCATCCGTTATACTAGATTGCATTCAGTTAAGAATAAGCAAGCCCTAACCTTGCTGCCGCAAGGGTAGAAAGTTATTTGAGAAAACATGGTTTTCCGGTTCTGACAAGGCTTCGCCGTGGATTCAGAAAATTGGCTTGTCTTCCGGAAATCCCAGTTGCCGCCGGGCTGCCGTCAGGGTATTGGCCATCAGCATGACGATCGTCATCGGGCCGACACCACCGGGAACCGGCGTGATTGCGCCGACGTGGGACTGGCACTCCCGAAAGGCGACGTCACCGACGAGGCGCGTCTTGCCTTCGCCCTTTTCCGGTGCCGGCAGACGATTGATACCGACATCGATCACGGTCGCTCCGCGCTTGATCCAGTCACCGCGTATCATCTCGGGGCGGCCGACTGCGGCCACGACAATGTCAGCAGCCCGAATGACGTCTGGCAGATCCTTCGTTCGGCTGTGTGCTACTGTCACTGTACAGCTTTCTTGAAGCAAAAGGCTGGCCATTGGCTTGCCGACGATATTGGACCGTCCGACGACAACGGCGTTGAGGCCACTGAGATCACTTCCGAGCGTCCGCTTCAGGAGGATCAGGCTTCCGTGCGGCGTGCAAGGGATCAGCGCGTGGTCCTTTTCGCCGGAGGTCAACAGCCCAACGTTGACTGGATGAAAGCCGTCGACGTCCTTCTCGGGTTTGATCAGCCGCAGCACCTTGCTTTCGTCGATATGTGAGGGGAGCGGCAACTGCACCAGAATGCCGTGGATGTCCGGATCATCATTCAGCGTTCCGATCAGTTCGAGCAGGTGGCTCTCGCCGGTTGAGGCTGGCAAGGTATGCTTCACCGAATGAAACCCCAGCTCGTTTGCGGTCCGATCCTTGGAGCGCACATAGACCTCGCTGGCGGGATCCTCGCCCACCAGGACGACAGCCAGGCCTGGTCTTTTTCCGGTGGAGGCAAGGAGTTCGCTGGCGCGGCGGCCAATTTCGTCGCGCACAGTTGCTGCGATGGCTTTGCCGTCGATCAGGGTGGGCTGGGTCATGATCATCTTCCGTTTGAAGGCGGGCCGAAGCGCCTTTATGGAAGGCTCCTCGGGCGTGGACAAGGCACCAGAACAAAAAATCCGGCCACATCTCGGTTTTGCGGGTAAAAGAAGCGAGGGATAGCTCGCCCGGATCGACGATTTCCGGTGACGAGCAAATTGGGGATGCAAGCGAAAGTTTTTCATTTCATTAAGGGAATCGCTTTCAACTGTGACCGGAGGGACACATCTGTTGAGGCTTTTCCTTATTGCTGGTCAACTGCTTGGACGCAGGCGATTCGGCGTGATACGAGAACCTAGCTTGTTTTTAGTAATGGACGATTTCATGCGATTTGCCGCACCTGCGCTTCTTTCGATGTTGCTAGCCGGATGTGGGGCTCTCCCCGCTGATGGTCCTGGCGCAATTCATATTTCCGCGCAGGATGTGGAAACAGACGCTGAGCAGACCGGCTATTCCCTGATTAATCTCGACACGCAGACAGTTGATATGCTGCAAGGTTATCGTCCCAGCAGTTTCGCCAATCGTTTTCTCGGCGTCGGTGATGGGGCTTCTCCTTCGTCCCTCGGCGTGGGCGATACGCTGGTGATCGGAATTTGGGAAGCAACACGTGAAGGGCTGTTCAGCTCTGAGAACGATGGCGTTAATCAAATTCCGGCCGTTGTTGATGAAACCGGCTATATCTTCGTGCCTTATGCGGGCCGTGTTCGCGCTGCAGGGTTGACTGTCGAGGGCCTGCGTCAATCGATCCAGCAAAAGCTGATCGGCAAGGCCGTTGAGCCGCAGGTGGTCGTGACGCTGGGCGATAAACTGTCCACCACCGCCGTTGTTGTTGGCGATGCGATGAAGCCGGGCGTTTACCCGTTGCCAAGTCGCAAGATGCAGCTTCTAGATCTGATCGCCTCTGCCGGCGGGTCTCGTGAAGCAACCTTCGAGACGGTTGTTACCCTGAAGCGGGGTCGGCATTCTGGCACGACACGCCTCGAGCACCTGATTGAGTTCCCGGAAAATAATGTGACCGTCTCGCCGGGCGACACGGTCTTACTTTCGCATCATCCGCGTACCTTCTCTGTCTTTGGAGCGGTGAAGAGCAACACACTCGTTCCTTTCAAGACCAAAAAGGTGACGTTGGCTGAAGGCCTCGCAACCGTTGGTGGCCTGAACGATTACAAGGCCGATGCTGCTGGAATTTTTCTGTTCCGTTATGAAGATGCTCAGCTGGCTCAGGCCCTTGATCCTCAATTGTCTCGCTCCATTCCGTCAGAGACGCAGGTTCCGGTTGTTTACCGTTTGAGCCTGCGTGATCCGCGTGGCTTCTTTCTTGCCCGGGAGTTTGAACTACGGGACAAGGACATCATGTACGTGTCCAATCATCCGACTGCCGAGTTTGGGAAATTCCTTGCTATTATTGCGCCGTTAATCAGCAATGTTGCTGCGGCGAACACCCTCGTCGATTAACACATTGGAATATGTGATAAGCCTGTGGAGGCTGACCCGCTGCGAGGCTTCTCCTGGTGGGGTACAGGTGTTGGTTTCATAAGTGCGAGTATCCAGTTTGGGTCAGGCGTTTCGAGTATTTTTGTTTCTGCAGGGGCCACCTGCGCGTTTCGCCAGGGTCCTCGCCGATGAACTCGACCTATTGGGTGCCAAAAGCTTACGCGTCAATCTTTGCGCAGGGGACTGGCTTGCTTGGCATGACCTGCGCTGCACAAACTATCGAGGCAGCCTGAGCGATTGGAAAGCGTGGCTTAGTGATTTCTGCCTAGCGAATGGCGTTACCGATATCGTGTATTACGCTGACCGGTTGCCATATCATGTGGCAGCACATGAAGTGGCTCAGGACCTGGGGATCGAGTGTTTTGCATATGAGTTCGGGTACCTGCGCCCGGATTGGATCACTCTTGAACGCAATGGAATGTCGGCTCATTCGTTGTTTCCCAATAACGCGGAAACCATTCGGACCGCGGCGCGGGACCTTCCAGATATTGATCGACGACAGCTTTATGGACATAGCTTTGGCGAGGAAGCCTTCGTTGAAGTGATTCACAACATGTCAAATGTTGTTCTGGCATCGGCATTTCCCAAGTACGACCGAGACCGCTGCTATCACCCGCTGGCTGACTATACCCGCCATCTTTTCCGTCTGCCGCTGGCGCGCTGGCGCAATCGCCGCGCTGGGAAGGTGATCGACGATCTGGTGGCCTCCGGCACGCCTTACTATGTGTTTCCGCTGCAGCTGCAGAGCGACTATCAGCTGCGCTTCAATTCTCCTTTCAACCACATAGGCAAGGCTGCGGAAGAAGTCATACGTTCCTTCGCCAAGTCGGCGCCTGTGGAAGCTCATCTCGTCTTCAAGGTTCATCCGCTCGACAACGGCATCGAGCCCTGGACACGCATCTTGATGTCTGTTGCCAAGCGGTTTGGCGTCAAGCGCCGTGTCCGGATCATTGATGGCGGCAATCTCGATGAACTTCTACGGTATTCGCGTGGTGCCTTGACGATCAATTCTACGACTGGTCTGCATTCCCTGCGTGTAGGATGTCCGACGAAAGTTCTCGGTATCGCGCTCTACGACATGGAAGGGCTGACCTGTCAGGTGCCTATCGACGATTTCTGGAAGAACGGGACCGTGCCGGACCTCGAACTCCTGGATTCGTTGGAGCGACTTCTGGCTGCCACGATCCAGGTCAAAGGTGACTTCTACCAACCGAAGGGGCAGCGCGTTGCCGCTTACGCTATGGCACGCCGGCTGATGGAAAACCGGGTGAACGAACCCGGTGCACTATGCGAGGAGCCGCCGCGACTTGCGAGGGCGAAAGCGATGAATATTCCAGTGACCTTCGTTGAACAAATGGCCAATCGGGGCAAAACCGAGCGGTGGTTCAATGCGTGGCGCCGCTGAGACTACCAATATAGAAACTGTTTTGCCGGTAGAGGCTGTCTCTGCTCCTGGCTCCGAGCGCCACTTTCTGTTTCTCCAGGGCCCCCTGTCTCCTCTTTACCGACAAATGGGGAGGCGCCTTACCGCAGCTGGTGTGAGGGTATCGCGGATCAATTTATGTGCTGGTGACTGGCTGCACTGGCCCGGGCCACGTACAATCTCGTTTCGCGGCAAGGTCAGCGTCTGGCCTGAGTTTGTCGAACGCTTCATACAGAAAAACGGCATTACAGACCTGGTTGTCCATGGGGATCAGCGAATCTACCACAAGGCTGCGATTGACGTCGCCTTTGCAGTAGGCGCACGTGTCTTTGTAACTGAACTCGGCCTTTTGCGGTCAGGTTGGATGACACTTGAGCGCAACGGCCTGTCGACCTTGAGCTGTTTCCCCGATGATCCGCAGCAGATCCGCGCAGTTTCTGAATCCGTTGGTCCCATTGATCTCGACAACCGGTTTGAGAAGTCGACCTGGCTAGAACTTGGGCCGGACGTCATTTACAATCTGTTGAATGTGGTTGCCAGGCCACTTTTCCCGCACTTTCAGCGTCATACGATCTATTCGCCTGTGCCGGAGTACCTGCGTGGAGCTTGGAAGATGATACGCGCCAAGAAGCGCGATCGAGAAGCGGCGGAGGTTGTTGCGCGTCTAAAACGGTTACGGGGGCCGCTCTTCCTGCTCCCGCTGCAGCTGGAAGGAGACTTTCAGCTGAGAGCCCATTCGCCCTTTGACAGCTTCTCCGAGGTTCTGGATACAATCCTGACGTCCTTTGCGAGAAACGCGCCTGCGAGTGCGAAGCTTTTGATCAAAAGCCATCCGTTGGATGTGGGATACGAAAACTGGCCGCAGGTCATAAAAGATATTTCCCGTCGCCGGGGTTTGGTGGGGCGTGTTGAGTATATCGACGGCGGCCGGATGTCGGACCTGTTTCCGTTGGCAAGCGGACTGGTGACATTGAATTCCACAGCCGGATTGGAAGCGCTTATGGCAGGCGTTCCTGTCAAGACACTCGTACCAGCGCATTTCGACATCGTCGGGATGACGCACGATGGATTACTCGAAGATTTTTGGGGAGCGCCGAAAAGACCAGACACGGACCTTCTGGCTGCTTACTGCCGAGCCTTGGCCGGCACAGTGCAGGTGCCTGGCTCTATCCACAACAAGCAGGGCACTCGCATTGCAGCCGAAAACATGGTCCGCCGTATGCTTGAGTGCAGCGTCAATGAGCCTGGGGCGTATGTTTTTCCGCCTCCCAGGTTGGAGCGCGCGAGGGCCTTGGGTGTTCCGTTATGATGATATTGGCGGATCGACAACACTGATAAGCTGGAAACAGGAGGCTTGGATGGCTGAGGCATACAAAACCATCGTTCTGACCGGGGCGAGCGGCGGCATTGGCGAAGCCCTGGCGAAACGCATGGCGAAGCCTGGTCGACATCTGGTGCTTATTGCCAGAGATCAGAAAAAACTGGATGCACTTGCGGCACAGGTCGCAGTTTTGGGTGCGACCGTGGAGACGGCTTCTGTCGATTCGCGGGACACGGAGCTGATGGGACGTACCTTGGCTGACGTGCAGCAGCGGTTTGAAATTGATCTGGTGATTGCCAATGCAGGGGTGACAGCCGGGCTCGGTGCCGGCAATAGCCACGAAGCTCTCGAAGACTTCGACCGTCAGATCGACATCAACCTGCGTGGCACTGTTCATACAGTCGGCGCAGTGGTGGAAGGCATGCGATCACGTTTGAGGGGGCAAGTTGTCTTGATCTCGTCCCTGGCAGGTATGCGCGCCTTGCCGGAGATGCCAGGTTATAGTGCGACCAAGGCGGCAGTGATTGCCTATGGACACTCCTTGCGCGGTTGGCTGAGGCCGTTTGGTGTCAGTGTTACCATCATCTGCCCCGGTTTTGTGACGACGCCGATGTCTGCGCGCCACAATGGTCCAAAGCCGCTTGAGTGGTCAGCAGAGAAAGCGGCAGACAGGATGTGGCGTGCCATTGAGGCCAAGCGAGCGTTTTTTGCCTTTCCGTTCTTGTTGGCGTGGGGAATTCGTTTGCAAAATCTTCTGCCTGCAAAACTTGGCGATATTTTCATGGGAGGCTTCGCAGCGACGATTGAGCCGGATCCGCGCTATACGAAAAAACCGGACGTGTAACAAACGCGCCCGGCTTTTGTTGTCCCTTGATTTAAGCTGCTGCGTACCCTTCGATCAGCTGCGCGAGCGTGACGGCTTGTCCTATGAGGACTTCAACAGCCGGTCCATAACCCCTGTATCGGCATTCAACTTGTCGAGCTCTTCCACAGTTGCATTCACCGCCCGGTCGATCTGCTCCAGCGTGTGGTCGCTGGTGATGAAAAAGCGCAGACGTGCCGACTTCTCAGCAACGGCAGGGAAGATGATCGGTAGTGCATTGATCCGCCGTTCCAGCAGATTGTTTGAGAGCATGGCAGCTCGCAAGCTGTCGCCGACAATTACCGGAACGACAGATGCGCCGATGCTTGGCCCCGTGTTCAAGCCGGCATCCGTGGCGACTTTCAGGAAGTAAGCGCCATTTTCACGCAACTTGGCAACGCGTTCAGGCTCCTTTGCCATCATCTCGATCGACATAAGCGCAGCTGCACTAAGCGCTGGGGACAGACCGACTGAGAAAACAAAGCCAGGATTACTGACCTTCAGATAGTCGCACAGAACTTTTGACCCGGCGATATAGCCGCCGCAAGACGAGAAGGTCTTACTGAGAGTACCCATCCAGAGTTCGACGGATGTTGGATCAATGCCTTGTTCCTCACAGATGCCACGGCCTGACTGGCCGAGCACTCCGATGGAATGAGCTTCATCGACCATAAGCCATGAATCATAGGCCTGCTTTATCTGGATCACCCGCTTCAGGTCTGGGACGTCGCCGTCCATGGAATACAGGCCTTCTATGATGATCAGCACATTCTCGAACTTGTGCCGCTGCTCTTGCAGCAGACGTTCCAGTGCCTTGAAGTCATCGTGAGGGAAGTTGATACGAGTGGCGCCTGATAAGCGAGCGCCTTCGGCAATCGAGTTGTGAACAAGACTGTCGGTAACAATCAGGTCGCCTTTACCCATCAAGTGGCCGATCGTTGAGACGTTGGTCGCATGCCCAGACACCATGACGATAGAAGATTCCACCCCATGTAAATGGGCCAATGCAGTTTCTAGCTCACCATGAATCGGCCGCTCACCCGCTACAATCCGACTGGCGGACGCGCTGGTGCCAAAGGTTTCAACTGCCTTTGCTGAAGCTTGGTTGATCAGCGGATGACCGTTGAGTCCAAGGTAGTTGTAAGAGGCGAAGTTGTCATAGGTCTCTCCATCGATCAGCGTAACGTTGCTGGCGATGCCCTGATGTGGACGGAAAAACGGATTGGTAACGCCGAGAATGTCTGCTGCCGCGCGTTGCATCTGGAGTTGTTTTACCTGCGGCAACTTGCGGAAGTCGAAGGCCTTCGGGCGCTTGTCCTTCTCGCGGCCAGCATTCTCCTGCAGACTTGACGAACCAACTCTTGCGGAGCCGCTTCCCCGCCGATCCCGGGCAGATTTGCGACCGGTTCGCAGGTTGTCGATCAGTTTTGCCTTTTCCGAAGCATCCATTCCGTAGGTCGTTTCTCAAAGTTAGAGGAAAGATCCCAATTCGCGACTTTTGTCGTTCATCCGTTGTTCAAGTTCCGCCAGATCACTCATATTCTCACCAGCGCCATCGATATGGGAGCTGGCGAGGCGTTGAGTTTCACCTGAGATACCCTCGTCACCGCTCTCGCCGAGAACTCGGCTTGCAATCCGCCCGGACAAATCGTTGAGCGTTGCACCATTTGCCAGCGACATAAGGGGAATGTCTATACCCAGCTGACGTTCCGCACTCATGCGTAATTCCAGTGCCATTAGTGAATCCATGCCGATTTCAGACAAGGGCTTATGTGCGTCAATATCATCGCCGGAGATACGAAGGATTTTGCCAATCTCGGCGGCCAGAAGCTTGCCAACAGTCTGGCTTGCCTCGACTTTGGTCATGCCTTTTAGCAGCACGTGCAGATCGACTGCCCCTTCCGAGCCCTGTCCATCATCTCCCGCGCCGACGCCCATCAAGGCAAAGAGTGGCGTACCGATAAGAGCCAGATCGCGGGAGGCTGCTGCCCAGTCGATCCTGGCAAAGCCGAGGGCCGCAGTTGCGACATCATCTTGCGGTTGCCGCATCAGATCGACAAGTCCGTCCAGCGCTTCACTCGCGGCCAGAGAATGCTTGCCCAGCTTGCGCGCGAGCAAGTCACCCACTTCGGTATTGCGAGCCAGATAGCCGGCATCGGAAATTGCACCCCAAGCAACTGCCAATCCAGCCAGTCCCTCTGTGCGGCGCTTGCGTGCCAGAGCTTCCAGATAAGCATTGGCAGCCACATAGTTGGCCTGTCCAGGGTTACCCACCAGTGTGGTGGCGGAGGAATAAACAACAAAGTGATCGAGCGAATCCTGTCGCGTCAACCGGTCCAGCAACTCAGCGCCGCGCACCTTCGGCGCGATAACCCTGTTCAGGGCATCTTGGTCGAGATTGGCGATCAACACGTCTTTCAAAACCATCGCAGTGTGGAATACCCCGGCGATTGCCGGTTGGTCCTGGCGGATGGTCTGCAGCGCGCTGGCAACTGCGGATTCGTCGGTGATATCACACGCGTGAGCCGAGACCTGAACACCCATGGCTTCCAGCTCGCCGATCACGGCTTGTGCATCTTCTGAAGCGCCGCCGCGACGGCTGAGTACAGCCAGATGAGCAGCGCCATGCATAGCAAGGCGTTTCAGCAGTTCAGCACCGAATCCGCCGAAGCCGCCTGCAACCACATAGGTTGCGTCTGGCTTCATGGCCAGCGGCGCCGGCTCAGGCTTGATTTCCGGGATCTGCGGTGGGCGCAGAACAATCTTGCCAATATGTCCGGCCTGCTGCATCAGTCGGAAGGCTTCTACCACCTGATCTGCTTCAAAGGCACGATAGGGCAGAGGTGCCAGAGTTCCGTCTTCAAACAGCTCCACAAGCTCCTTGAAAAGGCGCTTTGCCAGCTTTGGCTGTCGCGTCAGAAGTTGATCGGCATCAATGCCGAAATAGGTCAGGTTCTGGCGGAACGGACGCAAGCCAATACGGGTGTTGCCATAATAATCACGCTTGCCGAGCTCCAGGAAGCGGCCGAAAGGCTTCAGAACCTCGATGCTGCGCTCCATTGCCTCTCCGAAGAGGGAGTTGAGCACCACATCGACACCCTCGCCAGCCGTCTCATCCATTACCGCGTCGACGAACTCCAAGGTCCGACTGTCGAGCACGACATCGGCCCCCAGAAGTGTCAGGAAGGCGCGTTTCTCCGGGGAGCCTGCAGTGGCAATCACTTTGGCGCCACGCCATTTGGCGATCTGTAGGGCGGCAAGCCCCACACCGCCCGCACCACCATGGATGAGGATCGTCTCGCCTTCCTCCAATGAGGCAAGTTTTACCAATGCATAGTAGGCCGTCAGGAAGGTGACTGGAATGGTCGCAGCTTCTTCTGGAGAAACAGTCGTCGGCATTGGCGCACAGCCGCTTTCATCCACCATGACATGGGCGGAGAAACAGGCCGGCGCAAAGGTGATGACCTGATCACCAGGCTGGAACCGGCTAACGTCTGGACCAACACGCACCACGGTGCCACAACATTCCATACCCAGCGTCGGTCCGGCAAAGCCGTCTTCCAAGGCCTCTTCCGGCAGCAGACCAAGAGCCCACATCACATCGCGGAAATTCAGGCCGCTGGCCTTCACTTCGATTTCCACATCCCCGGCTTTCAGCTCGGGGCGGGCGATTGGGGTCCAGGCAAGTTGATCGAGAGATCCCTGCTGGATGACGTCCAGGCGAACCGACGGCAAGCTGCCATCCGGCAGGTGGGTCTCGTCGAGCAGTCCACCTTGCAGAACACGCAGGCCATATCGCCGGTCACCGTCGAGAACGATTTCGCGTTCGTTGTCATCGGAGGCCAATTCCTGGGCAAGACGGGCCGCGGCCAGCCCCGGCGCCAGATCTGGAGCCAGATCAATGAGCTTCATCTTGATTTGCGGGAATTCATTCATTGCCACGCGGGCGTAACCCCAAAGGGCCGATTGCTCAGGTGCGGGCATTGCTGCCGTTGCCATGTCTCGCGCCGCATTTGGAGCGATGAAGGTGATTTGCCCCTCATCACCGCCATGCGCATTCAGCACGCGCGTCAGCGCCCAAAGCCGATCATTGCTCAAGGCGAGAGCATCCGACGGATTGCCATAGGCGCCAAGCAGAAAAATGATTTGTCCGCCCTTGGCCGAGACGTCAGTCAGCTCGCTGAGAGAGCCGTTCATGTCGATGGCCAGATGGCCAATATCCGGTTCACCTTCGGCTGCGGGCACAGCAATTTGGACAGGGTACCCCCGCTTTTCCAGGCAAGAGTGCAGACCTTCGGCCAATTTGCGAGACGTGCCTTCACGATCAGCAAGCACGACAATAGGCGCTTTTGTTTCTGACTGATCCACTGGAGCAGTATTTTCGTTGTCGGCGACTGCAGGTTCAAAAGACTTTGTGCGTGCCGAGCTAACGTCAATCTCGCCTTCGCTGGTTTCGAGCGCGCGCGTTTCGATCTCAGTCAGACCGAGCCCTTCCAGAACGCTTGCCCAATCCCGGTCCGTGTTCTCGTCGTCCTCTTCGTCGACAACGGCCCACCAATCTGCACCAATACCCTGAATAAGGTTTTCTAATGGAGACGGTAGTGGCTCTGCGGTCAGCCATTGTGCACCGACGATGGCAATGTCTTTCAGAAGGGCCAGCTGCTCACGGTTCAGATTCCCAGCTGGACCTGCCCCGATCACCAAGTCGAACCCACCGGTATCATCCGCAAGGTCTGCTAGCGGCACATGGCGTGTGCTACGAGATCCAGTCCATAGCCGTTCGGCCCGGGCAACATTACTGTTCATGGCATCACTGATGACCAGTTCCTGCGTTACAGGATCCAAGGCGCGATCAAGCGCGAGGGCCAGCCCTCCGGATTGGGCGCCGATCAAGGCAATGCGCAGCGAACGATCTTTGGGTGCCTCTGCCAGAAGCGCGAGGACAGCTTTTTTCAATCCGCTGTCGAGAGCCTGATTTGCGCCAGAGCCTTCGGTGTGGGCTGCGAAAAGCGAGTTCGCATAATATCCTTGCGCAGTCGCAGGAAGGCCATTTTCAAGCAGATTCGGCAGCTCCTGCGAGAGCCGGGCGAGCAGTGAAGCCGTAGCAATTCGGTTGCCAGCCTCTCGGTAGACGGTCTGCATCAGCAGATCGACACTTGGTCCATCAGCCGGGTCGGTGAGGATCCATGATGCAGTGTCACCTTCCTGGTCATGTATATCGGCAAGGCCACTTTCCAGCAACCAGTCGAGCAGACCTTCAAACAGCGGCTGTGCATTTTCATACAAGTGTCCGTCTGCAACCAGATCGGGAATTGTGAAGGGCGTACCACCTGCTACCTGGAACATGCCAGTATGCGCGACTGTACGGCCGAGAGCTTCGATCAGCAAAACGCTATCGCTCAGATCAGGCGCCGTTTCAGACGCAAATTCAGCCTGTTGGCCAAAAGCATCAAGCGAACCACCAGGCAACAGTGTTTTTGCTAGCTGACGGGATCTGTCCGGTAGCAGGACTGCGGTCTGACGGTAGATCAGCTCGTCGGTGTGTTCGATCTTGCCAAGGGTTACGGCGCGGAACCGGGTTTTCTCAAGACGTGCCACAACCAGACCATCGGTATCGATGAACTCAAAATTTGCTTCGAGCGATCGTGGCGAAGCCTTGGTGACCTTAATCAGGGTTTTTACCGGATCGACACCGGGCTGCAGCAAACGCAGGGCTCCGATACGAATGGGCAGGAAGCTGGTCTTTTTCGGCAGATCCGGGAGCTGAGATAACAGTGCGAACAAGCCATGGAAACCGCTGTCCAGCAGGCTCGGGCAGAAGGCAAACGGCAGGGAGGCGATGGCCGCATCACGTGGTGATAAAGTCAACTCTGCTTCGGTCTGGGAGCTCGCGGTGACAGATTCAGCACGACGGAAGATCGGACCATAATTCAGTCCGAAAGTCTGGGTGATGCGATACAGCTCATCCTTGTCAAGCTTCGCCTGCACGGCCTGGGACGACTGAAGCCTCGGCGTCCCCGTGGCGCTCGATACCGAGACATAATGCCCCCGCGCGTTCAGAGCAAACTCGCTGTCTTTCAAGCGCGGGCGAGAGAGCACTTCGACCACATGGTCGTCAGGAGAGAGGCGAACCAGCGTTTCAAAGCTGTCTCCATCCTCAAAAACCAGTGGACGCAAAATGTCGAAGTCGCGCAGCTCGATCTGATCGTGACCGCTCCATTGCAGGGCGGCTTTTAGGGCCATTTCGGCAAAGCCAGCCGCCGGAAAAACAACCGTGTCTTCGACCTTGTGGTCTGCCAGCCACGGATGGGCTTGCGCGTCGAGCGTATTGAACCATTCGGCAGCTTCTGGCCGCATCCGGTAACCGAGCAATGGAATGTCGACCCCAAAAATAAAGTCGACATCCTCATCGGTGGCTTCGGGCCGAATTTCGGTGTTCTGCCAAGGGTATTGCGGCAAGGCAATTGCAACGTCGGGAGCGTCTCCGACAAAGGCGCTGAGTTCAGTCTCGCCACCAGCTGCGAGAATGCTGGCTGCAACCCGATCAAGCGGCGTACGAGCCTTTGCATCGGCCATAGACACCGGAGCCTTGGATTTCGGCGGCTGATCGAGAGATCCGATTACGGTTGCTCGGGCACCTTCAGCACGTAGCACATCGTTCACATAGGTCGACAAGACCGGCTTTGGACCGATCTCGACGAAGACGCCGATGCCACTCTGTGCCATCCGATTCGCGGCTTCAGAGAATAAAACAGGCTGACGCACGTTACGCCACCAATAGTCGGCATCCAGCAACGGTGCGGTTTCATCCGGTGTCACAGTGGAAAAGAACGGAAGGACGTGCTTGCCCGGCGTTACTTCTGACAGCGCTTTCAGCAGCGGTTCGCGAATTGGGTCAACCAGAGCGCTGTGGAACGGATAGGCCAGATTGAGGCGACGCATTGCCCACTTATTTTTGCGGGCAAACTTTGCGAAGGCATCGAGACTATCGACATCGCCAGAGATCGTCACGCTGCGCGGGCTGTTGATGGCCGCCAGCTCAAGGCGCGGCAAGCCGCTCGCAGCCAAAGCTTCGCGGGCCTTTTCTGCCGGTAGCAATAGGGCGGCCATGGAGCCGAGGTCGCGCACGACTTCCTGTTCTGTTGAACGCGCGTGAATAACCTTGACCGCTTGCGGGAGCGTCAGAGCACCACTGGCCCAAGCTGCGGCGACCTCACCAACGCTATGACCTATGACAGCGTTGGGTTCGATACCGCGCATCTTCAGGCTTTCGGTCACGGCAACCTGAATGGCAAACAGCAACGGTTGTGCAATTTCGGTGCGCTCGATCTCGGCTTCCAGATCGTCGCTAAACAGGGTGGTCAGAAGGGACCAGCCGCCAACGCCCATGAAGATGTGATCGACCTTTTCGAAGCTCTCCTGAAAGCCCCGGTCCTGCTTGTAGGCCTCTTGGCCCATGCCGGCCCATTGTGCGCCGTTTCCGGAAAACACGAAACCGATTGGCACTTTCGGCTTTTGCGCTGATCCTGTGACAATCCGGTCGTCGCTTTCGTCCTTGATGAAGGCGTCCAGAGCCTGAAGCTTGTCTTCAAGGCTTTCGCCGAGAACGATCAGACGTTCGCTCAGCAGGTCACGTCGCTGCGCTGTGCTCAGGACAAGGTCTTTGGCCAACTGAGGCGCATTCGTCAGTCGATCCTTGTAGGTTTGAGCAAGTTCAGCCAGAGAGGCCTTGGAGCGTGCGGACAGAAGCAGAGGGGCGAGAACGGACGGTTTTGACGAAGTTGAGGCACTGGAAGAGGCAGCAACCGGATCGCCGTCAGAAATGACAGCATGTGCGTTGGTGCCACCGAAACCAAAGGAGTTGATGCCAGCCAAACGAGGCTTGTCGCTGGGCGCGAGGGGAGTTGCCTCAGCTGCAACTTCGAGATTCAATTCGTCAAATGGAATATCGGGGTTCGGTTCCTTGAAGTGCAGAGACTTCGGCAGCAGGTCATGTTTCAGCGCCAGAATTGATTTTAGAACACCAACCAGGCCAGAGGCGGGTTCAAGGTGGCCGACGTTGGTCTTTACCGAGCCGATAAGCAATTTATCATCGCGTTTCTGACTGACGCTGGTGCCAAGAGCTTGAGCTTCGGCCGGGTCGCCGACCCTGGTGCCTGTGCCGTGCGCTTCAATGAAGGCAAGGTCGTTCGGATTGACGTTCAGCTGGCCGCCGTAAATCTCTTGGAGCAGATTGCCCTGCGCTTCCGATGAGGGAAGGGACATGCCGACGGTTCGACCGTCGGCATTCAAGCCGCAGGCGACAAGCCGCGCATGTGCCATTGTACCAGGCAGTTTCTTGGCGCGCTCCGACTGAAGTACCATGACGACGCCGCCTTCCGAGCGCACATAGCCATCGCCATTGGCGTCGAATGCCTGACAGAGGCCGGTCGGCGACAACATGGTCGCGCGCGAGAACCCGATGAACGGGAAAGGGCTCAGAAGCAGACTGATGCCGCAGACGATTGCAGTGTCGATCCGGCCGCTCTCAAGCGCGCTGACAGCTTCGTGTAGTGCGACAAGTGAAGAGGAGCATGCCGTGTCCACGGTAAAGCTCGGGCCGCGCAAATCGTAAATATAGGAAATCCGATTCGAGACAATCGACAGCGTATTGCCGGTCATGAACTGCATGTCGGCATTGGCCGGATCTGTCAGGAAACGGTGGTGGTAATCGAGAGAGGAAGCGCCGACATAAACCCCGGTTGAACTTCCGGCAATGTCGCTTGGGCGAATGTTGGCGTGTTCCAGCGATTCCCAGACCAGTTGCAGCAACAACCGCTGCTGCGGATCCATCTGCAGGGCTTCACGAGGGGAGATGCCGAAGAAGGCAGGGTCAAACCCCCAGACGTCATCAATCTGCCCGGCAGCCCAAGTGTATGAACGGCCAGGCATGGCGGTGTCAGGATGACGAAACCTGGAAAGCGGCCAGCGTTGCGGGTCGACACTCGTAACTGAGCAGGTGCCCGAACGCAGGAGTTCCCAGAATTCTTCAGTGGTATTTGCTCCTGGGAGTCGGCTTGCATAACCGACGATACGAATATCGGAACTCAGAGACGCCACGTGAAGTCCTTTATAGTGTCTTTTTACTTCGAGTCAGAAATGGGAATGAGCGCGCTTTAATCGCGTGTCCCAAGGTCGCGTGGCACCGGCGAGATGCATGCTAGCATAAATACAGCTGTGCTTCTCGATCGTTGCCTTGAAGTCGCGACCTTCAAACGCAAGCAAAATGTCCTCACCCTCAATATCCCTTTAAGACCATGTCGCCGCTAAGGCAAAAAATTGAAACGCCTTTGAAACAATACCCCAGCGGCCTTGTCCAATCTACGAACATTTCAACAGAGGCACAGGATCTGCTGGTGCAGCCAATATCCTCAATATAGCCGAAGGAATTTCGACTGTAGCATTTGTCACAGTTTCCTCTGTGCGGCAAGCTCGTGAAAGGCAATCTACAATAGTTATTACCACGCGGTAGGTAGCCTAGCGGGTTTCCCTTTGCCAGTCTTTCTCGAAGCTAAGGGTTGTCAGCTGGCAAAAGCGAGCCAGACGATAAAGTTCCTTTTCCAACGAAAGGTCTCGTGCCTTGGATGCTCGAATACCACGCTCTGGCCAGTAGGCGATTACGTTGAGGCTACCGTCTTTCCGATTTGCTCGCATGTCGATACGGCCAATCATTCGGGATCCTTCCAGTACCGGAAAAACATAATAGCCATATGTACGCAGAGGTTCGGGTACGAACACCTCTATCTTGTAGTCGAAGTCGAACAGGCGCATCGCTCTTTTGCGGTCTCGTAGCATCGGATCGAAGGGCGATAGAATTCTGACTTTTCCGGGCGGGTTTGGCAGTGTTTCCATAGTCTGTAGAGTAAGGGGACGCATGTAACTGGTGCGAGACCGACCATCGCAGTCGAGAATGTCGACCGCTTGTATCTCTCCGCGGGCTTCCGCTGCCAGAGCCCAGGTCTTGGCCTCGTTCGGTGTAATCAAGTCGAGGAAGGCTGCCAATTCGCCGGATGTGGCAAAGCCGAGCCGATCAAGCGCCATCTGACAGGCAAAGGCGATGGTTTCCTCAAGCTCAGGCTTTCGCGTCAGGATATGATCCGGCACGACATTCTCGGTCAGATCGTAGACCTTCTTGAAGCCGTCGCGTCCGGTGACGCTGAGTGCGCCGGTGCGCCATAGAAATTCCAGCGCCGTCTTTGAAGGGTGCCATTCCCACCACCCACCCTTGGAGCGGGGTTCGTCTTTACCGACATCCCCGGATGTTGCCGGGCCGTGTTGAGCAATTTGATGCAGGACGTCCTGGAACTTCTGCTGGAAGTCGTGCTGTTGCCAGCGCTCCCATCGTCCGCTGAGGCGTTCCTTGTCTCGGGTGAACTTGTGCTTCCAGTGGGGGAAGAACTCCATTGGAATGAAGGATGCGTCGTGCGTCCACTGCTCAAACAGCTGGCGATCTTTCTCGTAGAGGCGTTTGAGTTGGTTTTCCCTGTAGGTTCCAAGACGAGAGCGGAGGATCATGTGATGGGCCCGCGCCACCGTATTGATGCTGTCGATCTGGACGAAGCCCAGGTTCTGGATCGTCGATTGAAGTCGTGCTGAGACACTGCTTTCTTTGTTCGGTGGGCGACTCAACCCGTGGCGGTCGAGGAAGAGCCGGCGAGCTTGCTCATTGGAAACTTGTGGGCGTGATGGGGAGGGGGCTGGCATAAACGCTCTTTATGATCTGTAGTACCGGTCCATTAAAGTGAGGGCCGACTTGACTGTCAGTCTAGGCAATTTGAACCGGGCTTGGAAAGGATTGTGGCATGCTGCTGCCTTGCAAATTTCGTATGGTGTGTGCAAGAGCAGGCGGGTTGTTCGGTCGTAGCTGATAATCCGAAGAGTTGAGGGCCTTCGCGCGGGTAAACTGGTCCGCGCAAGGAGTGCTGTGCACGTTCGGAATAAACTTTGCCAAACCGGGTCTGGATTCAGTGGAATATTCCCGAAGAACGCGCTGGGCAGCATTCTCTTTGCTCAACAGGCTTCGCGGTGGATGCTAGAAACTGTGCTCTGAGATCTAGAGATTTAACTGCTTGTGAATGGAAGACGAGGACTGATGAACGTTCTTTCCAAACCTGCTGATCTGGAAGCTGCAGCCCCTGCGGGCGCGTTCATCCAGGAAGTGACATCGGTTCAGCATTACACTGACCACCTGTTCAAGTTCCGCATGACACGGCCGGCAAGCTTCCGCTTCCGTTCCGGCGAGTTCGTGATGATCGGTCTGATGATTGATGGAAAGCCGCTTTATCGCGCCTATTCCATTGCCAGCCCCTCTTGGGATGAAGAGCTGGAATTCTTCTCCATCAAGGTTCCTGATGGGCCTTTGACCCAGTATCTGCAGAAAGTGCAGCCGGGTGACGCTGTTCTGATGAAGAAGAAGCCGACAGGCACGCTGGTGAATGATGCCCTTGTGCCGGGTAAGCGTGTTTACATGTTCTCCACTGGCACTGGTCTGGCGCCCTTCGCCAGCCTGATCCGCGACCCGGACACTTACGAAAAGTTTGACGAGGTCATCGTGACTCACACCTGTCGTCAGGTGGAAGAGCTGCGGTACGGCCTGGATCTGGTGGAAGCCACTAAAAATGATCCACTGATCGGCGAGCTCGCTGCTGAAAAGTTGAAGCATTTTACTTCGGTGACCCGTGAAGACTATCCGGTCAAGGGGCGGATTACCGACCTGATCGAGAATGGGCGCCTGTTTGAAGAGTTGGGCGTGCCGCCTCTGGATCCTGCCATCGATCGCGGAATGATCTGTGGCTCGATGGACATGCTACGCGATACCAAGGCAATCCTTGAGAAGGCTGGCTTGCATGAAGGCGCCAACAACAAGCCTGCCGAATTTGTCGTGGAGCGCGCCTTCGTTGGCTGATTCTCCGGTCTGAAGCTCGCTTCCTCCCGAGATTCACCGCGCTAGATTATTGAACGGCTGTCTGAATGGGCGGCCGTTTTTGTTTTTATTCCCTAAGGCTTCTGCGCTGTTTATGCATGAATTCTGCGTGAACTGTGTGTTGGTCAAGCCATGTCTGGACACGAACGTAGCGGAATGGCACTAGTTTTAGGCCAAGTAATAAATGCTCCGGGTATCTTTATTGTTCCGGCTAGCGAATGGGAGGCAAGCTCCGAGAATGTCTGGCGAAATGATCACTGACGGCCGATGCTACGTCATTGCCGAAATCGGCATCAATCACAACGGCGATCTGTCCAAGGCGCTTGAGATGGTTCGGGCGGCGAAGGTAGCTGACTGCGATGCAGTCAAGTTTCAGAAACGCACCCTTGACGTCGTTTACACTGCGGAAGAGCTGGCCAAACCAAGAGACAACGTCTTTGGTCCGACCAACGGGGACCTGAAGCGCGGGCTGGAGTTTTCCGAACAGGACTACACGGCCATCGACAGCTTCTGCCGTGAGGTCGGTATCGACTGGTTTGCCTCCCCCTGGGATCAAGCCTCGACCGAGTTCCTGATGAAGTACGACAGCCCCTATCTGAAGGTCGCTTCGGCGATGCTGACGGATAAGGCGTTCCTGGAGCATTGCGCGGCGACAGGGCGGCCATTGCTGGTTTCAACCGGCATGGCGGACATGGATCTGATTTCACGCGCAGTCGGAGTTATCGAGGGCGCTGGTGGAACAATTGCCTGCCTCTACCATTGCACGTCGACATATCCGTCCCGCGATGCAGATCTCAATCTTCGTGGCATTGCGACGCTCAAATCCCGGTTTCCGAACCTCAAGATAGGCTACTCCGGTCATGAGGAGGGGATACTGCCGAGCGTGCTTGCTGCGGCGTTGGGGGCGGTTTCTGTCGAGCGCCACATCACGTTAAGTCGAGAAGACTGGGGATCTGATCAGAAGGCCTCGCTTGAGATGGGAGACGTGGCAGAGATGGTCGCGCAGATCCGGCGGGCTGAAGTTGTGCTCGGTAATGGCGACATTCGTTTTCTTGAAGATGAAAAACCCATTGCCGAGAAATTGCGCCGCAACCACACCCTGTAGGGGGCATTTCTGTAACGGTAACTCTAAACCCCGCTTGGGAAAGAAATAACCTACTTTCCCAAGCAGGATTTGTTTGGCTTTCTGGCGGTGGCAATGAGCGTGTCTGTACGCCCGAGAGTGGCGAGATGGGCCCGATAAGCTGCATCAAGAGCTTCTGAACTCAAGTGTGCGAAATGGGCGTGCCCGCCCGGCTTTCTCTCCATCTGCCAGTGGAGATGGTTGGCATATCCGTATCTTTGAAAGTAATCGACCTTGATATCGGTGAAGCCGGATGCGGCCAAGTATGTCCTGAGGCTATCCTGGGTGTGTAGCACCAGATGCTCGCTCCAGTAGGTGAAGTCACGATATTCAGTGATGGCCAGCTCTTCCGACAGGAAGTCTCGGGCATGCGGCACTTCAATGAAGAGTGTTCCGCCGGGCTTCATGGCTTTCTCGACGTCTGCCAGAATTTGCAGCTGATCCGGTATGTGCTCCAACACATGAAACAGCGTCACCAGGTCGAAATCGCCAGCAGTATCCGCCAGAGATGCCGCGATTTGTCCGCGGGCGCCTAGCCTGTCGGAAATGAGGTCACGCAAATCTTTGCGGATTTCGATGCCCGTGACATCCGTTGTCAAGGATAACGCGTCGTCCAGAAACAGGCCTCGTCCTGTTCCGAAATCACAAACTCTCTTGCCGCGTATTAGTTCGGAGGTCTGGGCCAGCCGTCTCGCGTCGTCGTCATTTCGGGTGAGCCGCTGTAGTCCGTCTCGTGTCGCGACTTCGGATCGGTCTAATTTGCCGATGGTTTTCTGGCCGTAGTGACTCTCTACCTCGATCGTCTCGGCCAGAAATATGACCCCGCTTTCCGTATCTTTTAAAACCTTGATGTCCGCATCTCGGGTGCGGGGCCAGTGAAGCTCCACGCTCGTCTGGCGGATCAAGCCCAGATCCAGAAGTTGGCGAATGTGTACCGCCTTGGAGGTAAGCTGAAACTCCTGTGTTGCCGGCTGCATGGAAGGTCCTTGACGTAAAGAGCGCATGTATAAAAATACGTATAGTTTGGGTGGGAATACAATTGTTTACGAAATCAATAGTCTCAGCTGACGGAGAGGATATCAATTAATAAATTTGTTGAAACTTAAGCACTTGGCCGCCTCTTGGTTGAATGCGCTGTGGGTTCGGAGAACTATAGGGAAGGTGTTGGCGGATTCGGGTCGGTTGAGTGCTGTGAAAATCCCTGGTTTCGCTGATAGATGAGACAGAAGGGCGGATTGAATGTCCTGTATCGCCGTTATTCCGGCGCGGGGAGGCTCCAAAGGTGTGCCAGGCAAAAACCTGAAGCCCTTGGCCAACCGCCCGCTGATTGCCTGGACAATCGAAGAAGCTCTGAAGGTTGCTGGCGTCGATGAGGTCATCGTTTCGACCGACGATGATGAGATCGCCGAAGTCAGCCGAGGTTACGGTGCCTCCGTGCCTTTCGTCAGGCCGGCTGACCTGGCGCAGGACAGCGTGCATGCTGTCCACGTCGTTTTGCATTTGATCGAGTGGCTGAGCGAGTATCGCTCAACGGCCCCTGATGCGATTACCATGTTACTCCCGACCGCGCCGTTACGTAGGCGTTGGCATGTCGAGAAGGCGCTGGGCCTTTTTGCCCAGCAGCCGGAAAGCCCGGTGATATCCGTTTATCGCAGTCTGACACCGCTTATCAGCCTGCGCTGGATCGAGGAGGGGCGGATGAAGCCTGTTGTCGAGACCGGCAATCTCAATGTGCAGCGTCAGGACCTGAAGCCGGTCTATGGCGTGAATGGAAGCATCTACATCGCCAGTGTTGAGCATTTGAAGCGGACGGGTTCGTTTCATACCGAAGACGCTCGACCTTTCGTCATGGATCGGCTGCACTCCCTCGATATCAACTCCTTGGATGATTTCGCCATGGCAGAGCACTTCTTGACTTCGCCCGACTTTGATCTGGACAAGAGTTTGTTGGAAGAGGAACGCGCAGTATGATCCGCATCGCCCATATCGGCGGTTGGGGCCGCAATTTCGGAGACTTCGCCCTTCAGGCCGGCCAAATGAGCATCCTGCGCGAAAGCGCCCCGGATGATCTCGACTTTCTTCCAATCCATTGCCAGCGAACGCGATTTCATCCCGACCTGATCGACCTGATCAACGAAACATGCGACCTCTTTCTTCTGGGGGGCGGCGGGATGATCTTTCACCGGCCCGAGGATTCCAGCCTCTCTGGTTGGCAATTCAATATCAGCCTGGAGGATCTCAAGCGGATCAGGATCCCGCTGGCAGTCTATGCCATCGGCTACAATCCCTTCCATTTCGATAGTCTCAAGCTGCTTCCTCAGGCGATGGGGCATCTGCGCGCCGTTCAGGAGAAGGCAGCCTTGTTTTCCGTGCGCAATCAGGGAAGCCGCAAGGCTCTGATGGAAGGAGGGCTGGATGGCGACCGCATAGACGTCATCCCTGATCCGGGTCTGTACGTGCCGCCGCACGCCTTTACCTTGCCAGGTAAACCTCGAGCGGGGCCGAAAATCGGCCTGAACTGGGCGGGTGATCGCCCGCATTTCCGGTTCGCCGAGCCGTGGGAGAAGAGCCGCGGCAACCTGATCTCTGCCATATGCGCGGCTTTTGAGAGGGTCGCGGCACAGCATCCTGATCTGCAGGTCTACTTTCTCCCGCATCTGGAAGACCGGATCGACAGCGATGTCTGGCCTCAATTCCAGGAGCGTCTCGGTGATCGTATTCTCAATCTAGAAGACGCCGCCTCGCAAATTTATCCGCCGTCACTGGCGCAGGTCGGCTTCCTGGCGGATTGCTACCGGCAGATGGATCTGACCATCGGCATGCGCGGCCACGCCAACATCGTGCCTTACGGTATGAATACGCCGATCCTAGGTTTGGGGAGTCACGACAAGGTGGGCTTCTTTTTAAAGGAGGTCGGGCTTGAAAAGGCGTGGTTGTCGACCCAGCAGAGTGCGGATGCAGGGGGTGGTGAAGCCATCGCGGACCGGATTTTCGAAACTCTCGCCAACAAGGCCTCGTTGAAGGCGGAAATGGCAACGGGGTTGGCGGAGTGCCGTGAGATATCTCTGGCGTTTCATCGACGCTTGTTTGACGTACTCTGACAGATTTCGTGATGGCACTGGGGCTCGGCGCTATTCCAGCCCGAGGCGCTTTAGTCGTCGTGAGCAGTCTGGGGCTTTTAGCCAGGCCCTGAGGTCGGATACAAGCCGCGGAACAATGTCGGAGGCGTGTTTTTCCGGTGGAATGCGGTAGTAAGTCATGCTCGGATACCAGGGTGGGTTTTTCTGCCCCAGGAGCACGACCGAGTGGACAGACCCATAGCGCCAGCATGGCACATCAAGCGCTCCCGCAAGATCGGCAACACTGGTGTTCGCGCTGATCACCAGATCGACACAAGCTGTCAAGGCTGCCGCTGCATCCATGTCATCACGCAGGTCGAGATCGTCAAAGTGCTGCATGTTGACGCCAAGCCCTTCGCGAACCCAGCGGATCTCTTTGTCCTTGCTGGAATACTGAAGATTGAGGAAAATCGCATTCGGGGTTTCCAGAATCGGTTTTATTTCCAGAATGCTGAGGTACCAGCGTGACCGCCAGGCAGCCAGACTACCGCTTCGCCAGGCGACGCCTATGACAGGTTTGCCCTCCGGGTTGTCCAGTCTGCCGTGCAACTCGAGCGCGCGTTCACGGTCGAACTGCAGGTAGGGCGATTTCCTCTTCTTGAAGTCGGAGGCCGAGGGACGGATGAACTGCGGCAGATCCGTTAGACAGCAATGGACATCGTAGTCCTTCAGTTCAGTCTCCAGGGTTTCCGGATCGTATTGCCCCTTGCGAACAAGGGCGCCTTCAAAGCTGCGTTCGTACATTTCGACGAGCTTTGCGGGTGCTTCAACGATGACCTTGCAGTCTTTCTCGATCATCTCCGGGATCATGGAGGCGTTGCGCAGTGCGTCGCCGACACCCTGATCGTTCCAGACCATGATTGTTTTGCCCTCCAGCGGGCTGCCGTCCCACTCAGGTACATCGAACTGACGATTGATAGCGGAAGAGTTCTTGTCCTCGAAGCGTGCCTTGTGAAGTGCCCACCCCTCTTTCAGGCGACCGGCGGCAAGCAGGGCGAGCGCCTTGTTCCAGGACGCCGCAGGCAGGTCGGAGCCAGCTGCATCAAGGGCCTTGTCCAGAGTGACAACCGCATCATTGAACCGCCCGGTGCTGTGATAGTGAACTCCGAGCGTCACCAGCTTGTGGTAATTCTTGGGATCATTTTTCGCGGCAAATTCAGCGTGCTTCAGGCTTTCCGTGGATTCTCCGGTCTTGAACAGAAGGCGGGCGTATTCATGCGCCAGATCGCCGTTCTTTGGGAAGAGTTTCAGGGCGGCCTCAAGCTCGGGGCGGGAGTTTTTGAAGTCTTCGATTTCCAGTCGAGACCGGGCGCGTTGGACGAAGTTTTCCACATTGCTCGGATCCAGCTGTGCCGCCCGGTCGAAGAAATAGACAGCCTTGTCATGATCCTTGTTGTCCCGCAACAAAATGCCGTAGTTGCGATAAGCGTCGACGAACCTGGGGTGTTCATTGATGAGGGCGCGAAAAATGTCTTCGGCCTCTGTCTTTCGGTCCATGTGGGACAACGAAATACCTTTGAGATTGCGCGCTTCGATCAGGGTTGGGTCCAGAATTAGTGCCTTTTCGGCAACGGCCAAGACGCTTTCGGGCTCCATGTGCGGCATATCGGAAAAGACGCGGGCCAGATTGGCGTAGAAGGGCGCGCGGTCGGGCGCAATGTCGATCGCCTTCTGGATGTATTGCCTGGCTCTTTCGGGTTTTCCCAGCTGGCGGTAGCAAACGCCGAGCAGGTGATTGGCATCGGCTGACTGGGGGGCTTTTTTGAGCGCCGATTTATAGAGCCGCTGTGCTTTTTCGATGTCTCCGGCCTTTTGCAAGGCAAGAGCTTGATGCATCTTCTCACTGAAAGTTGTCGGGGCGGCGGCTTTCTTCAGGGCCATCGTATCTCCGGGTCACAAGCACGCTTGATGCGTCGATAGATTGATTCTTGACCAAGAGTAACAAGTGCCGAATTCAAATGCGTCAGTTTTTAACGCTAGGTCATTCAGGTCGGTCAGGTTCACGTGGATGAGTGTTAAATCTTAAGAGGTTCTGCTGACTTTGTGGGGGGATGTTCTCCGCGATCGGGTGGCCCGCATGAAGTAGGCGGAGTGGTTCATGCATCCATCCGTCAAAGTCCATGCCCTTGCTGGTTCGGACGGAGAGGGGTAATCAGGGGGAAAGCCCTTCTGCGCGCCCTTCATCTGCAGCCTTCCCGCCAGAGCCTGGAATATTCATGTCCTCAGAGAAATCCACCGACCGTCGTCCCGTCATCATCTTCGATCTGGATGGCACGCTTGTGTCGTCCATGGATGACTTGGTTGTCACCTTGAATGTAATCCTGACAGAAGAAGGGCATCAGGCCATTCCGCCGGAGAGTGTGCAGACGATGATTGGCCATGGCGCCAAAGTTCTCTTGCAGCGTGGTCTGGAAGCAAATGGCGTCGCCTGGACGGAAGACAGCATCGCGCCAATGTATGGCAACTTCCTCGCCCATTACGAAGCGCATATCGCTGATCACACGCGGCCTTTTCCTGGCGTGGTGGCCTGTCTTGAGCGTCTGAAGGCGCGTGGCTTCCGTCTTGCTGTGTGCACCAACAAGGTGGAACGATTGACGATGCCCTTGCTGGCGGCTCTGGATTTGACCAGGCATTTCGATGCCATTGTCGGTGGCGACAGCTTCGACAAGCCGAAGCCCGATGCGGCTCCGGTTCTGGGGGCAATTGAACGCAGCGGCGGCACCAAGGCAGGGTCTGTCATGGTCGGCGATAGCGTCACGGATATTGATGCTGCACGGGCTGCCGGCATACCGGTCGTCGCAGTTGATTTCGGCTACACTCCTGTGCCGGTGAACGAGTTGAACCCGGATCGGGTAATTTCGCATTTCGACGCACTTGAGGCGGCTCTAGACGCGGTCATTGACTGAAGCGCGAAGCCACCCTGTATTCGCAATTGAGCGCAGGGCAGCTGGGGGAAAGCACCTTTCTCCCCCTTGCCCGGGATCTTTGGTTGATTTAATTACCCGCTTCACTGGCCGTCAGGCACAGGGCGATTAGCTCAGCGGGAGAGCATTCCGTTCACACCGGAAAGGTCACTGGTTCGATCCCAGTATCGCCCACCATATTTTTCAATGATTTGGTGGATTTTTACGGAAAGCACTTAGGTTCAAGTGAGCCCGGGAGTGCGGGACCTTGTCGTCCGTTACATCACATTTTGTAGGCTGTGCGGAAGCCACCCCAATGGCGTCCCTGGATCAGGATTGGCGCATCGATCTCCCGCATCCAGATGATGTTTCCGGCGCCCATATCACGGGCATAGGTCTGGATGAGAAAAGGGCGAGTGTTGCGACCCGCGCTTAAGCCCGCGCGGTCGTCGAAGATACGCTTGTTGCGGCAATTTCCGGCATTCCAGACCGGGTCATCTGCTTTTTGCGGATGTGAATAGATCTTGTTGTGGACTGGCAGGTAGCCATTGCGGTCGACTGCGGCGCAGAAGGCCATGGATTTGTCCGTACCGAGGATTCCTTCCTGAATGGTGGGTAGCAGCTTTTCCAGATGCTTGAGATAGCGCGTTGCAAACTGCTGCGGCGCGCTGCCTTCAATCGGCTCGTAGCTGGTGTCGAACAGATCATCGGCTTGCAGCTGTCCGGTCCTGATCAGCTCATCCATGGCAGCGGCAATGCGGTTGGCGCCGTCCTGCGCGCGTTCGACGAAGACCTCGTGCTCGCTGTGTATCTGCGCAATCTTTTGCCGCACCGCACTTATGAACTCGGTGCCGGGGGACACGAAGCTGCAGTGGAGACCATTTTCTGACACTGCGACCACGCGGACCTGTGTGCTTCCCAATCCGGTAACTTGCAGATCGAGCAGGCTGCCGGTGGAAGACGATGGATCACCTTCCGGCTTCAGAAGCAGTCCACCTTCCGATATGTCGAGGGTCTCGAAGCGCTGCGTCCCCTGAGGGGCCCTGAGGGTTCCGTTCAGCCGTGCCGGCCAGCGATCTTGCTGGCGACGGTCGCCGAGTGCTGTCTGGCGGATCATCATGGTGAAACGATTGCCGAGCCCGTCTGCTCGCTCTCCCATGCCCGTGCTGGCCTGCGCAGCTTCGTCGGCAACCTTCATGGCTTGCTCGGTGGACGCGGCAATGGCCTGCGCCTGGCTGCTCACCTCTTGCACGAATTGAGCGGTATCTCGGGCCCGATCACCGATCGAGCGTGTCGTGTCGATCTGCTCGTGGACGGCAGCCTCGACCGTGGCGAAGCTTGGACGAATTTCTGCGATGACGTCAATCACCCGCGTCACATTGCCGATGCTCGTACCTGCAGAATCCTGGAGTCGGGCGATGTTGCTGGAAATCTCGTCGGTGGCGTTCTGTGTCTGTTGCGACAGAGCCTTGACCTCGCTGGCGACCACGGCGAAGCCTTTGCCTGCCTCACCGGCGCGTGCGGCCTCGATTGTCGCATTGAGAGCCAGCAGATTGGTTTGTTTGGCAACATCTGAGATCAGGCGAACCACATTGGCAATTGCATCAATAGCCGACTGGAGCTCCAGAACGCCCTGGTTGGCTTCGTCGGCAAGACCGCGCGCTTGATCTACAAGCTGATTGGAGTTGGTGATCTGGCGCCCGATCTCGTCGCTGGCAGACGAAAGCTCAGAAATTGAATGAGCGAGCTCAGACGCCGTGCTTGCGGCTTCGCTGGACTGGGTTTCCAGTCGGTCGCTGGCATCTTCCACCTGGCCCAACAGGTGGCGCTGGCTGTTGATTTTGCTGGTGACTTCCCCGGCCGCTTCACTCATTGACTTGGCGGCGACCTGAAGATCATCTTCGATCGCATCAAGTGTGTGGGCGCTTGAAGGAGCCACGTCATTTTGGGAGGCGGTTGCCCGGTGGTCGACGCTAACTTCCTGAGAGGAAATCGAATTTTCTTCTATAGATGTAAGGTCAGTTGAAACTATTTTGGCTTTTCTGCGAGAAAAGTAAGACATGGCGTTCCTCTGAGTATCAACTTTTATTATATATTTTTGCTAACTCTAGGTTTTATTCGTCGACAAGTTCTTAACCTACGCATAATTACGCATTCCGTTTGATTTCGAGCCATCTCATGCGGCTGTCGCTGCGGTCCCTTGGACGTGAACTGGCTGGGGAAGCATTCACTTCGGTTTTCGGCTTTGCACTTTGCCCGCTTCACAAGCCATGCTAAGCACCCACTAACTTGAGTGCGTCTCTGATGGCCGTCGAAATAGCGGTGAGGGCGTCACCGGAAATGTGCCGGAACTGAACTGTAACTGCACTGCAGCTGCATTGGCGCTGCTACGGGACAGAACGGGCGCGGGAGCTTCGGCTCGTAACGGAATGAGCAGGTAAGATGAGTGACGACATGAAGCGTCTGGCTGCCGAGCGGGCGGTCGCAGATGTGACAAGCGGTATGAGGCTGGGGATCGGAACCGGGTCCACAGCCGAACATTTTGTGCGCGCCTTGGGAGTACGGGTTCGCGGTGGCCTTGATGTGATCGGAGTTCCGACTTCCGAGCGCACCCGTGCACTTGCGCAGGAAGAAGGCATTCCGCTGACGACGCTGGAAGAAACCCCGGCGCTGGATCTGACTGTTGATGGTGCCGACGAGATCGACAACGCCCTGCGTCTGATCAAGGGCGGCGGCGGCGCGCATTTGCGCGAGAAAATCGTCGCTGCAGCCTCCACTCGAATGATCGTCATTGCGGATGGCAGCAAGTGTGTTCAGACACTGGGTAAATTTCCGTTGCCGATTGAAGTTGTGCCATTCGGTCTCGGTGCAACCCGTAACGCCCTCGAAAAACTGTTTGTCAGCCTCGGCCTCGGTGGAGAACTGACGATGCGAGGCGGGGAACAACATCCTTTCGTCACAGACGGTGGACATTACATCCTCGACGCACATTTAACGGCGATTCCCGATGCCGAAACTTTGGCTCGGGCCTTGGTTGCCGTTCCGGGTGTTGTCGAGCACGGGCTTTTCATTGGCCTGGCCGACAAGGCCTATGTGGCAGGCACTGATGGTGTCTTCGAGATGACCGCCGGATCTGAAGTTTAGTGGGAGGCTGGGCTTGAGCCTGGTCTTGTTAGGAGTCTTAAGAATGAAACTGACGTCGATTGTTTCCTATGGAGTGCTGTTCGCAGCGACGCTGGTACTGGCAACTGCTCAGCCGCTGCGCGCGCAGGAAAACGAATTCTCCGAAAGCCACATCGAAGCCGCGCGCAAGGTTGTCGTTGCCACCAAGGCGATGGGCTCTTTTGATGACATTTTGCCAGTTCTGGCAGAACAGACGCGCACGCTCTTTGTTCAGGCCGATCCGTCGCGCACGCAGGAAATCGTGGATGTGACGTCTGAAATGGCTTTGAAGTTGGCTCCGCGTCGTCGCGACCTGAATAATACGATCTACCAGGTCTGGGCACGCAGGTTTTCCGAAGAAGAACTGAACCAGCTGACCGCATTCTATGAGAGCCCGCTTGGCTCCAAGGTGGCCGATTCCGGCCCGACGATTACGGCGCTGGCGATTGGTGCCGCGCGCGAATGGCAGAACAAAATGTCGACCGAACTGGTCGCCATGGTTCGCGAAGAACTCGATAAGCGTGCAGCCGAAGCCCAGTAAGCGGCTGAGTTGTTTGAAATTCGAGCCTGTCCGCAATCGAGCGGGCAGGCTTTTTTGTGTCGATGCACAAGGGTTGAACGCAACGCGGTTGCCACCCAAGTAAATGGCACGATTTCCGATCGAAGCCTCTCGTGTCTTTGATCTGCCCGATCAGATCAGCCCCTTGACGCGGGCTTCATGACGCCTGACTAAAGTCCTCAAGTCACTGAGTTCCACATAGTTTGAAAGTTGGAGAGCCCCATGAGCGAGTTTGATTTTGATCTGTTTGTCATCGGCGGCGGATCCGGCGGAGTGAGGGCAGCCCGGATTGCGGCCTCTCATGGGGCAAAGGTCGGGTTGGCGGAAGAGTATCGCTATGGTGGCACCTGTGTGATCAGAGGCTGTGTCCCCAAGAAGCTGTTTGTCTATGCCTCGAAGTTTTCTGAAGAGTTTGAAGATGCTGAGGGCTTTGGCTGGGCTGTTGGCGAGCGGAGTTTTTCGTGGCGTCAGCTCATTGCAGCCAAGGATAAGGAGATTTCCCGTCTCGAGGGGATTTACCGCAACAACCTGGAAAAGACCGGTGTTGAGTGTTTTGACAGTCGGGCGGAGTTCGAAGACGCCCACACACTGCGGTTGACGGCGACTGGCCAGACCATCACGGCCAAGCATATCCTGATTGCAACCGGTGGATCTGCCAACTTGGATCAGAAGATCCCGGGTATCGAGCATGCAATTACCTCGAATGAGGCATTCCATCTGGAAGAGCTGCCCGAGACGGTAATGGTCGTTGGTGGCGGTTATATTGCAGTTGAATTTGCCGGAATCTTTAACGGGCTTGGGGCCGAAACACATCTGATGTACCGCAAGGACGTGATCCTCAACGGCTTTGATATGGATTTGCGCCATGCAGTTCACGAGGAGGTCGCCAAGAAGGGTGTGGACATTCTGACGGAAGATGTCCCGGCAGCCATCGCCAAACGTCCGGATGGGCGCCTTGAAGTCACCTCACAAAGGGGCAAGACCTACGTCGTGGATCAGTTGATGTACGCCATTGGTCGCCGGCCGAACACGGAAGGCCTGGGGCTGGAAAAGGCCGGCGTGGCAATGAAGAAGAACGGGGCTGTTGTGGTCGACACCGCGTCACGAACCAACGTCGAACACATCTTTGCTGTGGGGGACGTGACGGATCGTGTCGCACTGACACCGGTCGCGATCCGCGAAGGTCATGCTGTCGCCGACACGCTGTTCGGCAACAACGCCTGGATCGTTGATCACAGTCTGATTGCTACGGCGGTATTCTCGCAGCCGGAACTGGGAACAGTCGGTCTGACCCAGGAACAGGCCCTCAATGTGACGCCCAACCTGGACATTTACCGCGCCAAGTTCCGGCCAATGAAGCACACTCTGACCGGTCGCGACGAAAAGATGCTGATGAAGATCATTGTCAACGCCGACAATGACAAGGTTCTCGGAGTTCATTTGATGGGCCCGGACTCAGGCGAGCTGGCGCAGACACTTGGTATCTGCTTGCAGATGGGCGCCACCAAGGTAGATTTCGACCGTACGGTTGCGGTCCATCCGACTGCCGCTGAAGAGCTGGTGACGATGCGTTCGCCGAGTGAAAAATTGCGTGGCTAGGGTCAGCGCCGGTCAGGGCTTAAGGCCCAATCGGAGGGCGGGGAAACCCGCCCTTTTTCGTTTCAGGGAGAGGCGCATTCACCGGTAAATGGAAGTGAAACCAAATGACGTGGTTGAGCGCTAGACGTGCCGCAAGGCTTAGCCTGCGGTGCGTTTGACGCGCTGCTCTTTGTCTTTCTGTGACTCTCGCTTGAAGTCTGGATCGAGCGCTTTTTCCGGAGGTGGGGACGCGTGGTCGGCAAACGCCATGCGGCCGCGCCCGGCGTTCTTTGCTCTATAAAGAGCTTCATCGGCTGCAGCTTGCAGGTCTCCCGGCCCCAGCCCGTCTTCCGGCGCGATGGAAATGCCAATGCTGATCCCGACTTTGGCAACTTCTCCGTTGCCCAGATCAATAGGCTCGGGGATTGCGCTCAGAAGCTGTCCCGCGATTTTTTGAAGGCCGACACGCTCTGTGACATCATTCATGATGATGGCAAATTCGTCGCCACCAATTCGGCAGGGCAAACCGGCATCGCCGATGACAACCTGCATGCGCTTGGCGACCTCCTTGATCACCGCATCACCGGCTGCATGGCCATGGGTGTCATTGACCAACTTGAAGCAGTCCAGATCGCAATGCATCAAGGCGAAGGGACGAAGGGACAGTGTGTTGACGGCTTCAGCCAGGGTCCGGTTGAAGGAAAGACGATTTGCCAGACCCGACAACGTGTCGTGAAGAGCGAGGAAGCGGTTTTGATGTTCACTGGCCTGCAGCGAGTTCGTCAACTTTCCGATGCGCCAGGCGATCGCGAAAGCCATGATGCCGAGCGTGACACTCAGGGCCAGGACGATAGGAATGACCGTGTGCCAGATGGGGCGAGCAACGGACAGTTTCTCCCAGGTGAAATGCCCCATCATCAGGCCTTCCAGATCGTAGATATCCAGGCCGGGATGATCTGGCTCGGGAGAGGGGCCAACGTGGAACTGCAATTCTCGAAACCGGATCTGGGCGTTGACGAAGTCGAAAAAGTCGCGATCGAGATATTTGACGGAGACCAGCAGTGTGGCCTCCTTGTCAGGTAATGCGACCTTATCCTGGTCCGGAATGATGGGAATGGCGCTGACAAGCGCCGGACGACCATCGAGAAGCATGAAGCCCAGGGCGGCGATCTTGTTCAGATCCAGTCCCTGGATCGACGAGAAGCTGTAGCCGCCTGGAACGCGTGTACGGTGGTCCGCAAACAGGCTTCGGGCCTGTGCGACTGCGGGCATGAATTCCATGGTGTCGGAAAGTGGGCGTCGCAGGATGTGGGTGTAGTCCAGAAAAGCCTCTGCGATGACGACGTTGTCCGGGCCAACGATCATGCTTCGGTCGTGGCCAAAAGCCGACCACAGGCTCTTCAGCTCCTGGCGAACGTAGTTCTTGTCGAAGTCACGCACGATACGTCGAACAGACATGTCCCTGCGTGAAAATCCGAGTTGCTCGTGGACGATTACCAGCATGCGTTCGCGAAGAGTGTTTTGGAACAGATACCTTTGATGCTTGAGAGCTTCTTTCTCAGAGGCACGGGTGGCGACATACCCCACAAAAAGCAGAGAGATCGCGCAAACTGCAATCAACAGACTGGCGAGCGCGAAGGCCAGACGCGAAATCTGGTGTTTCTGCGACCGCGAGATCCTGTCTGCTTGTCTGCGTAAAGTCTGCCGTGCCACTGCGTCAAATATCCCCCGCCTGCATCCATCTGTCCGATACGACTAGCAGCTAAGGCTTAATGCGGGGTGAGTTCGAAGAGTGAAAAGCCTACCTATGGTGAAGCAATCTTTACGACAGCCTGTCTCGTGCGCTCAAACCGGGGAGCTGGCGGAATGGGGGCATGGGCGATGATGCTTCGAGGGCTTTACCGGTACTCGAGGACGCGGTAAATCCTGAACATGGATCAAGCGGAAGCGTAAATACAGGCTCTTCCGCTAGGGACGCAACTTCATCCTGCCTGCTTCAACTCATGCCCTCAGATGTGTAGATGACAATTTCCTATTTCGGTTATGGCTCGCTTGTGAACACCGCAACGCTTCCCTCCCACACCCAAGTAACCCCGGGTACGCTGACAGGCTGGGTCCGCCAATGGAGTATTTCAGGTAGAGAAACTGCAAAACGTGGGGTTTGTTCACTCTGCGTCGTGCGCAAGGAGGGAGCCCAGATCCGGGGAGTCCTTGCGAGCGAGCCGCGTGACGGTCTGGCACGTCTCGAGCAACGTGAATATATGTACGACAAGGTATCCGATGTCGGTCATGAGTTTCGCGCTGATGAGAAAGGTGGGCCGGGCCCACAGGATATGTTCCTGTTTCAGGCAAAGGCAGCTCACTACGCTTGGGGAGATGCCGCCAATCCGATCCTGCAAAGCTACGTCGACTGTGTTCTGACCGGTTTTCACAACTTCTGGGGTGAGGAAGGGGTTCGGCACTTCTTTGACACAACGGAAGGCTGGCATGTGCCGATCCTCGCGGACCGTGCTGCTCCTCAGTATCCACGGGCAATCGTTCTTGACCCGCATGTGCGTGACCTGATCGATGGTTGCCTGGGGGAGCTGGGAGTCACTTATCTGAAGGATGCGTGACTGAGGCGTCTGCGCTCAAAGTTCGAAACCCACGCGTAAGCCGTAGCCGACGAACCAGGCAATGCCGGCTGCGGTCAGTCCTATGAGGCAGGTTTCCAGTCCTGACCTGACCCAGGAGCGCACGGACCAGTGGGATTTGACAGCGCCGATCGCAAAGAACGCCAGAGCGGTGACGAGCGTCGTTGACAGGCCGGATGCCGCCATGCCGAAGAGAAACGGCACCAATGGAAGACTGCCACACAGGACGAAAGCGGCAAAGGTTGCCAGAGCAGCATAGCCAGCTTTGCGGGTCGGGCGCGCCAGGCCGTATTCTTCCTGCATCATGGTGTCCAGCCATGTCCGGCGGTGCGACGTGATGATCTCCACCAGTGTCTCAAGCTCGGCATCAGCAAAGCCCTTGGCCTTGTAGATCTGTCGAATCTCCTCCTGCTCCCCCTTTGGGTCCAGACGCAGGTGCTTTTTTTCGACCGTCAGCAGCCGTTGATAGTCTTCCTGCTCCGACTTCGTGCCGCTGTAATTGGCAACGGCCATGGAAAAACCATCGGCAAGGAGGTTGGCCAGACCGAGAATGAGGACCACTGAAGTCGACAGGTTGGCCCCCAGAGACCCTGCTACAATGGCGAAGGTGGTGATGGACCCGTCGATGCCGCCATATACCCAATCGCGCAGGTAACTGGCGGTTGGCCCAGCTCGCAGCCTGGCTGCGATATCCGAGGCTTTGTGGCTGTGCTCCAGCGGCATTGTTCAAGGGCCTTTCCAGTCAGCGAACACTGGCAATTTTTCACAAGTCGAGCTGTGGTCTTCGCCAATAGACCCGTGTATAAACGCGCGCACGTTTTGACCGGAAACAGCATCGGTTCCGGTCGATAATGGTATGCGTAAACGTAAAATATCAAGTTCGATAACAGTACACCACGGAATGAGACGTCCGTGATCTAGGAGTGGAGAGAATGGCGGAGAAGTGGACACCGAACAGCTGGAGGGCGAAGCCGATCCTGCAGGTTCCCGAGTATCCCGATCAGGCAGCATTGGCAGATGTGGAAAATCGTCTGGCAAGCTATCCGCCCTTGGTATTTGCAGGTGAAGCCCGCGCACTCAAGCAGCAGTTGGCCCGAGTTGCAGAAGGCGAAGCTTTCCTGCTGCAGGGGGGGGATTGTGCCGAGAGCTTTGCCGAGCATCACCCGGATCACATCCGCGATTTCTTCCGTGCGTTTCTGCAAATGGCTGTGGTGCTGACGTTTGCTGCCAGTCAGCCGGTCATCAAGGTCGGTCGTATTGCCGGTCAGTTTGCCAAACCGCGTTCCTCCAATGTGGAGAAAAAGGGCGATGTGGAACTGCCGAGCTACCGTGGTGACATCATCAACGGCATCGAGTTCAACGAGGAAAGCCGCGTTCCGGATCCGGCGCGTCTTGAGCAGGCCTACCGTCAGTCGGCTGCCACGCTGAATCTGTTGCGGGCGTTCGCGCAGGGTGGTTTTGCCAACCTGGACCAGGTGCATCAGTGGATGCTCGGCTTCATTTCCGACAGCCCGCAGGGACATCGCTACAAGGAGCTGGCTGACCGTATCTCGGAATCGCTTGCCTTCATGCGCGCTTGCGGCGTTGACAGCTCCACCGTGCCGCAGATGCGGTCCACTGATTTCTTTACCAGTCACGAAGCCCTGCTGCTTGGCTATGAAGAAGCTCTGACCCGCGTCGACAGCACGTCTGGTGACTGGTATGCGACCTCCGGCCACATGC
Organism: Roseibium limicola; assembly: GCF_017313085.1. Classification (GTDB taxonomy): domain Bacteria; phylum Pseudomonadota; class Alphaproteobacteria; order Rhizobiales; family Stappiaceae; genus Roseibium; species Roseibium limicola. Next base: position 157,612 of record NZ_JAFLNF010000005.1, read on the forward strand.
TGTGGATCGGTGACCGCACCCGTCAGCCGGATCATGGTCATGTCGAGTTCTTCCGCGGTATCAAGAACCCGATTGGACTGAAGTGCGGCCCAAGCCTGACACCGGAAGGTTTGATCGAGCTGATCAATCAGCTGAACCCGGAAAATGAGCCAGGTCGCCTGACACTTATCTGCCGCTTTGGCTCCGACAAGGTGTTCGATCATCTGCCGCAGCTCATTCGTGCGGTCGAGCGTGAAGGCAAGAAGGTTGTCTGGTCCTGCGATCCGATGCACGGCAACACCATTACGGCGGGTGGCTACAAGACCCGTCCGTTCGAGCGTGTTCTGAAGGAAGTGGAAGACTTCTTCTCTGTTCACCGCGCAGAGGGCACCCATGCTGGTGGCATCCACATCGAGATGACCGGACGCGATGTGACCGAGTGTACCGGTGGCGCTCATGCGCTGACGGAAGAGCAGCTGGGCGACCGCTATCACACTCATTGCGACCCGCGCCTGAATGCCAATCAAGCGTTGGAACTGGCCTTCCTGATTGCGGAGAACCTGAAGAAGGAACGCGCTGGCAAGGAGCCGGGTATCGCCGTAAACGGTTGATTTCAGGTTATTGTGATGTTTAAGAAACGGGCGGATTTCCGCCCGTTTTTTTGTTCTCATGTCGACGCTGAAGTATCGATAATTTTAGTAACGCTGCGTTAATGTCAGTGGCGGACAACAAACGCTTGTGAAAGTGTCTGTGGTGGCGATCTGGTGAGAACGGTCCAGCCTGATGACCAAGATTTGCAAACGCGTGCTTTCAGCGCAAAGTGACAGGGAGAGGCTTGGCGCAATATGGATAAACGGTGGGACCTATCCCGCTTGTCATTCCTGGTGGTGGAGGACAATGCTCATATGCGGGCAATCCTCCGGTCGATTCTGAGCGGATTTGGCGTCCGTCAGATTTTCGAAGCATCAGAAGGAACGGACGGCCTGGAACTGGCAATTGATCGCCAGCCGGACGTGATCTTGTGCGACTGGGCCATGCATCCGGTCAGTGGCCGCGAATTCATTCAGTTTCTCCGCGCCGAACGTGACCTTACCCTGAGCACGATCCCCATAATTGTCATCAGCGCCAATTCGCGCAAGACCACGATTCTGGAAGCGCGTAAGATGGGCATTCACGGCTTTATCGCGAAGCCGGTTTCGCCGATTATTCTTTATCAGCGCATCGGCGGTGTTCTGGACAATCAGGCGGCCCATGGCCGGACCAAGGGCGTTTCCAGGACCAGCACGTCGACCTCGCCTCTCAACATTACAGACCTGGCACCTGCCGGAACCAAGCGGCGGGAAGAAAAGCCCAGCCAGAGCGATCTTGATCAGCTCGATGATGACGACCTGACCCGAGCGCTTCTCTAACAGAGTTCTGGCTGTCATACGTTGCCACTTCCGAGCATTTCGGACCTGTTCGAATCCTCCCAAACTCCAAGTCGCATTCAACGAGCAGGATGAATCTGTTCAGACTTTGCTTCTCCGTCCAGAGGGGAGGGTGAAAGCGCCTGTGCTTATTTGCACTGCCTGAATACGTACTATTGACTAAACTAACCAGTTCGTACAATTTGACGCAATCAACCTTGGAGGAGGTTGGCAAGCATCTGAAATTGGGAGGAGAAATTATGTGCCCACCTGGCTGTCTACATAGTATTTGTGAGAAGGCGACACGCCGTGGCTTCCTCAAGGCAGGCTTCACGCTTGCTGTCGGTTCCGCTGCAGCAGCGTCTGGTGGCTTCACTGCGGAAGCCGTTGCGTCGGAAAAGAAAAGCCTGGCCTTCAGTGAAATGACCGACATGTCACATGCGCTTTACGAGGGTTTTCCGACCTTTGGAGGCGAGAAATGGTTCACCGTCGAGAACATCGTCAATTTCAAAGAAAATAAGGTGAACCTGAACCGCTGGACGTTGATGGAGCACACAGGCACCCATATGGATGCCCCGATCCATTTCTCGGAAGATGGCATGACTGCCGATCTGATTCCGATCAGTGACCTTGTGGTTCCACTTGCAGTCATTGATATCTCGGCGCGAGCTCAGGATGACCCGGATACGTCGTTGACACCGGACGACATCAAGGCCTGGGAAGCAGAATATGGACAGCTGCCCGAGGGATGCTGTGTCGTCATGAACTCCGGTTGGCACCGCCTGGTCGGCGATCCCAAGTTTACCGGCCGCGATAACGAAGGTCTCAACCACGTTCCCGGTTTTCACGAAGAGGCTGCCAGGTTCCTGCTTGAGGAGCGCGACGTGAAAGGCATAGGAGTCGACACCCTGTCCCTGGATACGGGCCTGAACTCATCTGGTGCTTTCCCGGTCCACTATGAATGGCTGGGCAGTGGCCGGTGGGGTGTTGAGGCCATCGCCAACCTGGATGCGATCCCGCAAAGTGGAGCGCATCTCTTCCTTGGTTTGCCAAAAGTTAAAGGCGCGACCGGTGGACCGGCCAGAGTAATTGCGTTGATGTGAGGCCTTCAGGCCAATACATGACAACCCTGCGGGATCAGTCCCGCAGGGTTGTTTGGTGAATCGGGCGCGTAAAGCAATTGCACTGCGTGATTGCTCGGGATAAATCATCGGCCCATGAGCGATACGACACACCCGAATCCGTTAGACGGCCGCTTGCGGCTTGCAGTGGCCCAGTTGAACCCCACAGTGGGTGACATTTCCGGCAATGCTGGACTTGTTCGCGCAGCGCGAGCAGAAGCCGCGGAGCAGGGCGCGGATCTGGTACTTTACTCAGAACTGGTGATTGCCGGCTATCCGCCGGAGGACCTGATCCTCAAGCGGGCTTTCATTGAAAGATGCATGGAAGAAGTCCAGGCGTTGGCGAGGCTGACGGCAGATGGCGGGCCCGGTATGCTGGTCGGGAGCCCCTGGCTGGACGAGGGCAAGGTCTACAATGCGGTTGCGTTGTTGGACGGTGGCAAGGTTCAGACGCTTCGCTTCAAGTACGACTTGCCGAATTACGCAGTCTTTGATGAGAAACGTGTCTTCGCGGCCGGCCCGCTTCCCGGACCGATGGATTTTCGTGGCATCCGGATCGGTGTTCCGATCTGTGAAGACATCTGGAACGACGAAGTCTGCGAGTGCCTTTCTGAAACCGGTGCTGAAATCCTGCTGGTTCCCAACGGCTCTCCCTATTGGGAAAACCGGGCAGAGGAACGCTTACAGGTGGTCGTTGCGCGAGTGGTGGAGAGCGGGCTTCCACTGGTCTATTGCAATCAGCTTGGCGGCCAGGATGAACTTGTCTTCGACGGCGGCTCTTTTGCCCTGCAGGCCGATCGCTCGCTCGCCTTCCAGATGAAGCAGTTCGACACCGAGCTCTCGCTCAGCACCTGGGTGCGAAATGAAGACGAGATCTGGGTATGTGAAGCAGCGCCTGTGGCGACGCTCCCCGATCTGGACGAGGCGAACTGGTTGGCCTGTGTCCAGGGCCTGCGTGACTATGTGCTGAAGAACAATTTTCCAGGCGTTGTCCTTGGATTGTCTGGCGGGATCGACAGCGCTATCTGCGCTGCTCTGGCTGTCGATGCGCTCGGCGCCGACAAGGTCCATGCAATCATGCTGCCTTATCGCTATACGTCGCGCGAAAGCGTGCGTGATGCAGCTGATTGTGCCGATGCGCTCGGCATCCGGTTCGATCATGTGCCAATTGCCGAACCTGTCGAAGGTTTTGGCCGGGTGCTAGGCGGGCTGTTCTCGGGCTGCGAGCAGGATACGACGGAAGAAAATATCCAGTCACGCGCCCGCGGCGTCATCCTGATGGCAATCTCCAACAAGTTCGGCGCAATGGTCGTGACAACCGGCAATAAGTCGGAAATGTCCGTTGGCTATGCAACACTCTATGGCGACATGAACGGCGGCTTTAATCCAATCAAGGATCTTTACAAGACCCAGGTTTATCACCTGTCGGAGTGGCGCAACGACCACAAGCCGGCCGGCGTGCTCGGGACCGATGGAGAAGTCATTCCGTCCAATATTATCACCAAGGCACCGACAGCAGAACTGCGCGAGAACCAGACCGATCAGGACAGTCTTCCCGCCTATGAGGTTCTGGACGACATTCTGGCCTGCCTGGTCGAAAATGAGATGTCGGTTGCTGATATCGCCAAGCGTGGCCATGACGTCGCTTTGATCCATCGGATTGAGCACCTGCTTTACATTGCCGAGTTCAAACGCCGACAGGCGCCTCCGGGAGTGAAAATCACCTCGCGCAATTTTGGCAAGGATCGCCGCTATCCGATAACCAATCGCTTTCGGGACAGGACGTAATTATCCTGTCAGACAACCATGGACTTGACCCGAGACATCGAAAAGCCCCCCACTCAGGAAGCTGTAGCGAGAAAACTCGAATTCTGCTGCTTCAAGAGACAATAATAATAAGCTAGAGAGCTGGTTGAGGCCTGATGGCCTTGCTGCCGAAAGTGGAGAGAGTTACCCCAAGGCATGACAGTTACCGTACGTTTTGCTCCGTCCCCGACAGGACATATTCACATTGGCAACATCCGGACAGCCCTCTACAATTGGCTGTTTGCGAAGAAAGCTGGTGGCACCTTCATTCTCCGCTTTGATGACACCGATGTGGAGAGATCCAAGCGGGAATTTGCCGATGCGATTGAAAAGGACCTTGCCTGGCTGGGCGTGAGACCTGACCGTCAGGAACGCCAGTCTGATCGCCTGTCGGCCTATGATGCGGTTGTTGAACGTCTGAAGGCGTCCGGTCATCTGTATGCCTGCTATGAAACTGCGGACGAACTGGAGCGGCGTCGCTCACGCGCCCGTGCCATTGGCCGTCCCCCGGTCTATGATCGTTCTGGTATGAAGCTGACTGACGAGCAGAAAGCCGAGTTGGAAGCCGATGGCCGCAAGCCGCATTGGCGCTTCCTCCTGCCAAATTTCGAGAGTGATCCGCACGGCATTCAGCGCACCGACGTGACGTGGGATGATTTGTGCCGTGGTCCACAGTCAATCGACTTGGGCTCCATGTCGGATCCGGTTCTGATCCGTGAGAGCGGCAGCTATCTCTACACGCTGACTTCGATTGTCGATGATATCGACATGGGCGTGAGCCACATCATTCGCGGCGAAGATCACGTTGCCAACACAGCCGTTCAGCTCTCCATCTTTCGGGCGCTAGAGGCCACCGCTCCGGTGTTCGGACATCATAATCTGCTCACGACCATCGACGGTGAGGGATTGTCCAAACGCAAGGGCGCTCTGTCCATCGGTTCGCTGCGCGAAGATGGACTGGAGCCAATGGCCGTGGCATCTCTCGCCGTCCTGACAGGCACCAGCCAGTCAGTCGAAGCAGTGCCAAGTATGGACGCGCTTGCCGACAGGTTTGATCTTGCGAGCGTTTCGAAATCCGCAGCCAAGTTCGATCCCGAAGAGTTGAACGGTCTGAATGCCCGTCTGGTCCACGAGATGCCGTTTGAGGCTGTTCAGCCCCGCTTGGCCCGTCTGGGGATTATGGCCGACGAAACGTTTTGGGAAACAGTGCGCGAGAATTGCGCCAAAGTCGCGGATGCGCGTCTCTATTGGCAAATCGTGCGGGGCAGCATCGAAGGCCAAGTGGAGCAGGACGACCTGGAGTTTCTGACGGCAGCCCGTAACTTGCTGCCGGAAGGTCAGATCGATGAGCAGACCTGGAAGGCCTGGACCTCAGCGCTGAAGTCTGAGACCGGGCGTAAGGGCAGGGGGCTGTTCATGCCTCTGCGCAAGGCCTTGACTGGTCTGGAGCACGGCCCGGACATGCAGGCCATGCTGCCGCTCATTGGGAGACAAAATATTCTGGACCGACTACCCTGACAGCGCCTTCGCCACGCGAAAGCGTTGGCAGTTTGTCGTCAACTGTAAAGATCGCACTGGCTTCTGTTTTGGGGCTGGTGTGGTCTTTTTCAGTTCTGGCACTGCTTGCTGTTGCCGCAAGCTCTGTGTCCGGGCCTGACAAGGCGGAAGTTGTCGTCGTTTTGTTCCGCGACTTCAGGCTGGCGAAGGCCTTCCGGCTGTCGAAGCCGAGAGCGGCATCCATCCGGCTTGCCGGATCGACACTGACTGGGATCGCTTGAGGGTCGACAGGCGGCATGGCCCAATCGATCAACTGGGTCCGCAATCCATAGGCGTTGGTCGGAGACTTTGAGCCACCGCCTGTCGTTTTCCCACCGATGATGACCTTGATATGACCGGCACCTTTGCTCACTACCTTCAGGGGAGAGGTGTCCAGAGTCTTCAGCATGGCCATGCGTTGGCCGGCTGAGCTCTGGCCGCGACAGGAACAGCTGTTTACGCGCTCGGATTTGTAGCGCCAGGCATTCTCCAGATTTTCATAAGGCGTTCCCGCGAGCGACATCATGTCTTCCGGCGCGCCGCCCGGGTTGCGGTAGACGTATAGCTCGGTTTCCGCTGCCGGGCAGATCTGGCCACAGCGCGCGGCGTCTTGCTCGAACTGATTGCGATTTGCCTTGAAGCTGAGCGGGAAGAAATAACCATCGCAACTTCTCACGCAGAGCGTGCGGTAGGTTTTCCCTGAGGCGAAAGACGCACCGGAATTAACAACGGCGCGGGACCGCTTCAACTGCTTTGGACGTTCATGATTGCCGGCTGCCGGTGTCAGTTTGGTCGTTCCCTTGGGCGTTTTGCGGGAAAACAGCGCGCTGAGAACGCCTTCCGGAGCAGATGAAGCCTTGGCGGAGCCATTTGATGTGCAGTTGGCGGCTTTTATCTGGCGTTCGACAGCCAGCTTGGCACGGGCGGTTTTATCGCCTCGTGAAACCTTTGCCAACTTACGTTCAATGGCCGCCAGATTGCGACGCATCTTGCCGATTTTCGTCGTCAGTGCCGCGCAACGGGCGTCCTGTGTCTGGCTGGAACAGCGGAAGTGCCGGGCATCTCTTTCAGCCGCCTGCAAAGCCGAGGCTTGCCGGTTCTGGGCGTCTTCCCATTTGGCACTGGCAGCCGAAGAAGAGTTCTTTGACAGGCGCGCCAACTCACCGCGCAGGCTGCTGCAGCTTGCTGCGGCTTCCGCGCTCGAGATCGGTCCACTGAAGGTGAGCAGGGCCAGGACCGATAGGGCAGCCGCAAGACGGCCACCTGCAGACATGGCAAATGCCAAGCTTTTACCGAAGGTAGCACGCGAAAAAACGGTCAAGAGCATGGTGAACAGCATCAGCTATCCCGAAACACACAATAGAATTGAGCTTTATTGCCAGCCCTTCAGCCGGCAAGCCCAAGGGCCCGTCGAAGGAGGCATTCTATCCGAGGAAGTCGGAGGAAAAAGCTCCCACTGAAGGTGATCTTGGTAGTCTTGACAGTTGCCGCAAGGATATCAAGTGAAACCCTTTGTTCAGGTTAATGACCAAAATATCCGGGCAGAGATGCGGAGCGCGGGTGCCGGCCTGCAAAGCGAACACGCCCCATGCTGCCGCCTTCGGTTGCCCGAAGTGGCATTGATTTGGTCATCTAGCTGTTGAAAAGGCGGTCTCAACCTGTTGCTCGACATCAGAGTGTTTGCGAATCGGCCATCGAACCTGAGACGGTTTTCTATTGGGTGGTTTTAACCTCATTCGACCTCAATTGCCCATTATCCCTGCTCAACGGGCGCCGGATAAGAGGTTCGGCCGCGATAAGCGTGGGAGCCTGCCACTTAAACGAGAGGCCATGAAATGGCCCATTGACCGAGGATTGAATGATCTGCGCAGACGGGCACCCGGTGTCCGTGTCAAACATTGCCAGACATTGCCGGTCCAAACAGGTGAGATACGAAAATGACTAAACAGGCGCCGTCCCCCGACACTTCCACGTCGAAGAACGTTTCCTTCCAGGAATTGGGCCGGGATTGTTACGCTGTACGCCTGAAGGGGCCTGTCGGCGAAACTGCTAGCCTGACAGCCAATATCGGCGTGGTCGTCGGACGTAAGCAGATTCTCGTGATCGATGCAGGCCCTGTTCCAGCCGCCGCGACTGCTGTCTCCGAGAGCCTATCAAACAAATTCGGCAAGCCGGTTCGCTATGTTGCCCTGACCCACTTTCACGCCCGTCACGGCTTGGGGGCAAGTGGTTTTGAAGGTGCGGATGTCGTGGTTTCGGATCTGACGCGCCGCATGTTGGCCGATCATGGCTCTGACAACCGCCAGCTTGCTGCCAGGAGGGACCGCTCGACCTTTGCAAAGGGTACGGCTCGTCTGGTGGAACCAAACATCAGCTGCGCCTCATCTCTCTCGCTGAACTTGGGCGACAAGGAAGTGCGCTTGATGCACTTGGGGCGCGGTCACACGCTCGGCGATACCGTCGTTTGGGTGGAGGATGCCCGTGTGATGTTCACCGGCGGTCTGGTTGCTACAAGCAACGCTCCTTATTGCGCTGACGGTCACTTGGCCGATTGGCCACGGGTCTTGACCCGCATTGCAGCTTTCCGTCCCAACGCCATCATGCCCAGTTCGGGCGAGAGTGCCATCGGTACGAGCTCGGTAACACGGGCGGTTGAGCAGACGCGGACCTATCTCGAAACCCTGAAAGACACAGGTTTTCAGGCAGTGGAAGAGGGTGCAAACCTGCGGGAGGTTCTGAGCGCAGTAGATCAGTCCATGACGTCGCGCTTGAAATCCCTTAACGCTTATGATGAGCGGATCAGCGTCAATGTTGCGCGGGCCTATGATGAGGCCAAGGGCGTTGATATGCCGATTATCTGGACGACGGAGCGTGAAGCCTCGTTGATGAGTGTCCTGGGTGATGTTGCTCAGTCGTCTGCCGAGAAGGCTGTGGATGCGGATCCTGCCGAGGCTGCGCCAGCAGACTCGGCCTCACACGTCGAGGAATCTCCCCCAAAACAGGACAAGACAGCCGAAACTTCCCAGACGGATGCTAAACCAGCCTGCGAAGACGATCAGCTGGAAGAGACAATAGCGGAAGACGAGAAGGCCTGACGATCCGGCCATCTGACAAGGCAAAGGTCCGGCGGCAGTCGGCGTGATGCAAGACGTTCCGCCAAAGTCTGCTTTTGTGCGTTTGCTACTAGCGCTTGCCCCATCGCGTCCCTACATGAACAGGCAATGAGCCTGGGCTTTTCGCTCAGGACGAACACGAGGGTTCCCATGTCGTTTTTCAGGAAAACCGGCCTCTTCGCGTTGGCTGTCGCCTCTCTTGTCGCAGCAGGCCCTGTGGCGCAGGCAGCTGACGATCCTGAGCTGATTTTCAAGAAGTCGACTGTGTGGAAGTTCATGGCCCCGGATCACAAACTGGCAACCTATGCGATCGATGATCCGGTCGTCGACGGCGTTTCTTGCCATTTCACCGTGCCGGAAAAGGGCGGTATCAGCGGCTGGTTGGGTGTTGCCGAGGAAGTCTCGGACGTCTCGCTCGCCTGCCGGCAAGTAGGTCCTGTTTCTTTCAAGGAGAAGTTCGAGCAGGGCGAGGAGATGTATCAGGAGCGGCGCTCACTTTTCTTCAAAAAGATGCGGATCGTGCGCGGCTGTGATGCCAAACGCAATGTGCTGGTCTATCTGAGCTATTCCGACAAGCTGATCGAAGGTAGTCCGAAAAACTCCACCTCGACTGTTCCTTTGATGCCTTGGGGCGATCAGGTTCCGCCGAAGTGTGGTGACTTTCTCGACGATTGAGCCTGTTGGTTTTCTCAGACGACGGACTGCAGGATGGCCTCGCCGATCTGGCAGATGTGGGAGCCGGTCTCACAACGCTCATACGTGCGCAGGCTCATGCTGGCAGTCGCTGGTCCGTCCATTTTTTGGGCCAGGAGGATCAGAAATGGCGTGCCGAGAACGGAAGTCATGATGGCGAGGGCGAAGATGCGGTTCAACATGGGGTGGCCTCTTTAAGGTTGTCTGCAGGAGGCAGTGCCCCCGTCCATGTCCCAGGGTTTAGCAAGGTCAGCTTGAACCCTGTCTGAGGTCGATATTCAGCCAGCGTTCAGCTTCGTAAACTTGGATAAACGGATGCAATGGGAAGGAAGGAGCGATGGCGCGCTTCCTGCCGTTTCCGGGCTTGACCGTCGTGCTCAAAGCGGTCATTAACAAACTCATGATGACGGCCAAACGCACCATCATTGCGATCAAGATTATTTGCAGCTAGCGACATCGCTGGCTGTGGCCGTTCCCTCTTGGCAAAATTTCTCCTGAGACGGACCGCCCGGCCAGCCGGTGGTGAAGCGCTTCTGCGCGCCGGGAGAGACGAGCGACATGACTGCCCAGTCACGCACTTCGACGTCAGGAACCTTTAAAGGTCTGAAGCTGACGAACACGCTGACCCGTCAGAAAGAGGACTTCGTTCCGATTTCCGACGACAATGTGCGCATGTATGTCTGCGGCCCGACCGTCTATGATTTCGCCCATATCGGCAACGCGCGCCCGGTCATCGTCTTTGATGTGCTGGCACGCTTGCTACGCCATCTCTACGGCGCCGATCATGTGACCTATGTGCGCAACATCACTGACGTCGATGACAAGATCAATGCGCGGGCCTTGCGCGATTTTCCCGATCTGCCGCTGAATGAGTCGATTGCAAAAGTGACCGGCAAGACCGCCGATCAGTTCCACGCCGATGTCAAGGCATTGGGCTGCGACGAGCCGGACATCGAGCCGCGTGCCACCGCCCATATCGGTGGCATGATCGAGATGATTCAAGATCTCATCAAAAAGGGCCATGCCTATGTTGCCGCGACGGCAAATGGCGGTGAAGTTCTGTTCGATACCGCCTCCATGCCGGCCTATGGCGAACTGTCCAAGCGCAACTTGGACGACCAAAGAGCTGGGGCGCGGGTCGCGGTTGAAAGCCACAAGAAGTCACCAGGGGACTTTGTGCTTTGGAAGTTGTCTTCGGAGAATGAACCCGGCTGGGACAGCCCCTGGGGTCGCGGCCGTCCGGGTTGGCACATTGAGTGTTCGGTGATGAGCGCCGAGCATCTTGGTGAGACGTTTGACATCCATGGCGGCGGTCTGGATCTGATCTTCCCGCATCATGAGAACGAGATCGCCCAGTCATGCTGCGCCCATGGCACGGACAAGATGGCCAACGTCTGGATGCACAATGGCTTCGTTCAGGTCGAAGGTCGCAAGATGTCCAAGTCAGAGGGCAACTTCGTCACCATCAACGAGCTTCTGGCGACCGACAAGTTCGGCGGCCGCGTTTGGCCGGGCGAAGTTCTGCGCCTTGCCATGCTCATGACCCATTACCGCGAGCCCATCGACTTCTCCGTCAAACGACTGGAAGAGGCGGAGCGCCTGCTGGCCAAATGGCCGGATCTGGTGGACACCGATGCGGCGCCTAGCGATGAGCTGTTGTCCGCTCTCGGCGATGACCTTAACACGGTCGCGTCGATCAAGGTTCTGCAGAGGTTGGCGGCAGATGCGACGAAAGACCCGACGCTTCTTGAGGTCTATTCGGCCTCGGCAGCGCTGCTGGCTCTTGCGCCGGTCAAGGTGGAAACGGACGACCTCGACACCGCTGGCATCGAAGCCCGTGTCGCCGAACGTCTTGCCCAGCTGGACTCCAAGAACTGGGGCGAGGCCGACCGCATTCGCGATGAGCTGGCGTCTGAAGGCATTCAGCTAAAGGATTCAAAAGACTCTGAAACCGGCAAGCGCGTCACCACCTGGGAAGTGAAGCGATAATGCGCGCCGAATGCACGGGGACGCTTGGCCATGACTGATGCGAAAGGTCTCAGCGGCGGATGCCAATGTGGGGCGGTTCGCTATCGGGCGTCCGATTTCGGGCGGTCTTCCGTCTGTCACTGTCGCATGTGTCAGAAGGCGTTGGGCAGTCCTTATGCGACGCTGGTTACTTCGCGTGACCTGACCTACACGCGCGGCAAGCCGACTTACTTTCAAAGCTCCGACAAGGTGCGCCGCGGTTTCTGTGGCGCCTGCGGCACGCCGCTGACCTTTGAATTTGACGGCTTTGATCCGGATATCACGGTCACAAGCCTTGATGATCCGAGTGCCATGCCGCCGGTGGTGCAGTTGGCGGTGGAAAGCCGCTTGCCATGGTGTGAGGACGTTTCCCAATTGCCGCAAGAAAACAGCGGTCTTGAGGCGGGCGCCATCCACTCCCATCAGCACCCCGATCACGATACGGCTGAATGGCCACCACAAGAAGATTAAGACCCATGAGTGAGCTACGCGGTTTTTACCCCGAGATCGAAGCCTATGACAGCGGATGGCTGGATGTCGGCGATGGACATGAGATCTATTGGGAGCGTTCTGGCACAAAGGGTGCCAAGCCAGCGGTTTTCTTGCATGGAGGACCGGGTGGCGGTTTTTCGCCGCTGCATCGCCAGCTTTTTGATCCGCAGGCTTATGACGTCCTGCTGTTCGATCAGCGTGGCTGCGGCAAGTCCCGTCCGCTTGCCGAACTTGAAGCCAACACGACGTGGCATCTGGTCGACGACATCGAGCGCCTGCGCGAGATGGTGGGTGTCGACAGCTGGCAGGTGTTCGGTGGCTCCTGGGGATCCACGCTGGCGCTGGCCTACGCCCAGAAACATCCGCAACGGGTGTCGGAACTGATCGTACGTGGCATCTACACGCTGACAATGCGCGAGATGGATTGGTACTATCAGTACGGCGTCTCGGAAATGTTCCCGGAAAAATGGGACGCTTTCATCTCACTGATCCCCGAAGTTGAGCGCGACAATTTGATGGCCGCCTATCACCGGCGCTTGACCGGTGAGAATGTTGCCGAGCGCTACAAGGCAGCGAAGGCCTGGAGCCTGTGGGAAGGGGAGACAATCACCCTGCTGCCTCATGCCTATAACTCGGCCCACTTTGCCGAAGACGAATTCGCCTATGCCTTCGCTCGCATCGAGAACCATTTCTTCATGCATGGCGGCTGGCTGGAGGAGGGGCAGCTTCTGCGTGAGGCGGGCAAGCTGGCCGGTATTCCGGGCGCAATCATTCATGGGCGCTATGACATGCCATGTCCGGCCTCGACGGCCTATGCTTTGTCGAAGGCCTGGCCGGATGCAGAGTTCCACCTGATCGAAGGGGCAGGTCATGCCTTTGATGAACCGGGAATTCTGGATGCATTGATCCGGGCTACTGACAAATTCGCCGGGCGCGGCGCATAAAAGGGCGAAAAGCCTGAGGGGCGTCGCATCGCGGCGCAAGGGAGACGGGAAACGACCATGACTACGGCTGAGACGAGAGAACGGCTTTACCTCTTCGACACGACCCTGCGCGATGGGGCGCAGACTTCGGGTATTGATTTCTCGGTGAATGAGAAGATCGTGGTGGCTGAGCTGCTCGACCGTCTCGGGGTGGACTATGTAGAAGGCGGCTATCCCGGTGCCAATCCGACCGATACGGAATTCTTTGAGACAAAGCGCACGCAGAAGGCTCGGTTTACGGCGTTCGGCATGACCAAGCGGGCAGGGCGCTCGGCAGCCAATGATCCTGGTCTTCAACAGATCCTTGCTGCCGATACCGATGCCTGCTGTTTCGTCGCCAAGGCCTGGGACTATCACGTCAAGGTGGCGCTCGGCTGCACCAATGAGGAAAACCTGGAAGGCATCGCCGAAACCGTCAAGTCGGCGATTGCTGCCGGTCGCGAAGCGATGCTTGATTGCGAGCATTTTTTCGATGGCTATCGCGCCAATCCGGAGTATGCACTGGCCTGCGCGAAAACAGCTTATGACGCTGGCGCCCGCTGGGTCGTGCTTTGCGACACCAATGGCGGCATGCTGCCAGATGACATCCGCGAAATCGTCTCTGAGGTGATCAAGGTCGTGCCCGGCGATCATCTGGGCATCCACACCCATGACGATACTGGCCATGCCGTGGCGAACTCGCTGGCGGCTGTCGATACGGGCGTGCGACAGATCCAGGGCACGTTGAACGGCATCGGTGAGCGGTGCGGCAACGCGAACATGATTTCCCTGATCCCGACGCTGCTGCTCAAGTCGGCCTACTCGGAGCGCTTTGAAATCGGCGTGACCACACAGAAACTGTCGGAGATCACGTCGATTTCCCACGCCTTCGACGAGATCATCAACCGCTCGCCGGACCGTCATGCCCCTTATGTCGGCGAGACGGCCTTTGCCACCAAAGCCGGCATTCACGCCTCGGCGATCCTGAAGGATCCGGCGACCTATGAGCATGTGACCCCGGAAAGCGTCGGAAATCGACGCCGGGTTCTGGTGTCTGATCAGGCTGGCAAGAGCAATCTGCTCGGCGAACTGAACCGACTGGGCATCGACGTTGCCAAGACGGATAGTCGTCTCGACCGGCTACTGGCGGAAGTGAAGCAGCGCGAGGCCGAGGGCTATGCTTATGAGGCTGCCGACGCGTCCTTCGAGTTGCTGGCCCGTCGCACGCTGGGTGAAGTGCCGAACTTCTTCGACGTCAAATCCTTCCGGGTGATGGTCGAGCGACGTTTCAATGCCATGGGTGAGCTGACAACCATGTCCGAAGCCGTGGTGAAGCTGGACATCGATGGCGAAAGCCGCATGTCGGTGGCAGAGGGGAATGGCCCGGTCAACGCCCTCGACAAAGCGTTGCGCAAGGACCTCGGCAAATATCAGTTGGCCATCGACGGACTGGAACTTGTCGATTATAAGGTCCGCATCCTCAACGGCGGCACGGAAGCCGTCACCCGCGTCCTCATTGAAAGCCACGACAAGGCGAGCCATCGCAGGTGGTTCACAATTGGCGTATCTTCCAACATCGTGGACGCATCTTTCCAGGCTCTGGTGGACAGCATCAATTTTGCGCTGATGACCGCCAAAGTCGGCTGAGCCCTTCAGATGGACTTCTAAAATGACTGTGCAAACGCCTGCTGCGGATGCGGCTGAAACGCGGACCGGCTTTATTTGCGCGCTAACGGCGTATGGTATGTGGGGCGTTCTGCCAGCATTCTTCAAGCTGATGGAGACCGTGCGCCCGGACTTCGTGGTTTCTCACCGCATTGTCTGGTCGGTGATCTTCGTCAGCCTGTTTCTGCTCGCGGTAGGCCGCTTCAGTGAGGTGATGGAGATCGTCCGTCAGCCCAAGTTGGTGCGCAATCTGTGCATCTCCACCCTGCTCATCGTTGGCAACTGGCTGGTATTCGTCTGGGCTGTCTCCAACCATCAGGTGCTTGAAGTCTCGCTTGGATACTTCATCAATCCGTTGGTGAGCGTCGTGCTGGCGCTGGTGGTCTTGCGTGAGAAGATTTCACGCTTTCAGGGCCTTGCCATAGGTTTGGCGGCGGTAGGCGTCGTTTTGCAGGCGATCATTGCGGGCGGGCTTCCTTGGGTTTCACTGTTTTTGGCAGCGAGCTTTGCGGGCTATGGCTACATGCGCAAGATCACGCCGGTGCGCGCCACACCTGGGTTGCTGATCGAGACGGTTTTGCTTCTGCCCTTTGTCCTGGGGTATCTCGCGATCAACTGGGTGAATGGGGTTGAGGTGTTCCCGACCGATGAACCGGTCGTAATGGCGGCACTGATTGCCTCCGGCGCCCTGACTGCTGTGCCTCTCGTTCTGTTCTCAGCCGGTGCTCGTCGTCTGCCGTTGGTGATGATCGGCATCCTGCAGTACATTGCACCTTCGATGCACTTTCTCCAGGCCGTGTTCATCTGGGGCGAGCCGCTGCATATGGGCACGCTTACGACCTTCCTGATCATCTGGGCCGCGCTGGCAATCTTCAGCTACGACTCACTGAAGCGTTGGCGTCGTCAGAGACTAGGACCGGTGCCGACCGTATAGGCCAACGGACCTGAGTGACCAAACCAAAAAGGGCCCTGAATGGGGCCCTTTGCGTATTTGCGGCGATGGTGATCGCAAAGTTGCCCTCAGAGCTTGTTGAGGGGCGCGTTGACCGTTCCGGCGGCAGGCTCTGCAATACAGTCGAGGGTGTCGCTGATCAGCGGCAGCACGTCATCGATTCGCTTGGCGACCAGATAGGGCACTTCCGTCTGCGCGCGGATGAAACCCTGGGCGCGCATGTGGTCGAGCAGATGCAGCAGCGGGCTCCAGAAACCTTTGACGTCCGCCAGGCATATCGGCTTCTGATGACGCCCGAGCTGAGCCCAGGTCATCATTTCCACGACTTCTTCGAGCGTGCCAACACCACCGGGCAGAGCGATGAAGGCATCCGCCTTGTCGAACATCAGGTGCTTGCGTTCGTGCATGGTCTCGGTGACGATCAACTCGTCCACATCGTCCAGCATCTTCTCTTTTTGTTCGAGGAATTGTGGAATGATTCCAGTGACTTTTCCGCCCTCGTCGAGAACCGCACGTGCAACGGTGCCCATCAGACCGACGTTGCCTCCGCCATAAATCAGTCGCAGGCCGGCGCCCGCGATGACCTGGCCGAGCCGTGTGGCGGCCGCTTCAAAGGCGGGATCCGTGCCAAAGCTGGAGCCGCAATAAACGCAAACGCTGTTAAAATGTGTCATACTGCAGATGTGGCATTGCAAACGGGAATTGGTCAAGCATCCCGTTGATTGCGCCGAGTAGAAAAACGCCTCCGGCTGCCCGAATGCGGCGGTTTTGTTGCCGACCGCTAAAAATAAGTCTATTCATGGCGTTAGATAAAAGACTGTGGCCGCAGACAGACGGTCCGGGGTGGAAAATCAGGTTTTGATCTCCAGGTTTGTGACCTGGAGGGGGAAATGGGGCAGAGCGGAGCAGATTGCAGGTTTCCAGATAGGGTCAATGCGGCGCTGCATCTTTGATGTTTCAGCGGCAACATTGATCTTGGGGAGGCTTGCAGGCAGGGCAAGGCTGACCGCTCAGCGATGGGAAGATACATGACCAAACTAGCTCTGATCCGGACGATCATTGTTGCCATTCTTGTCGGTGCTGGCGCTCTGGTGACCGGGTATATTTACTCCAACTCTCCGGACGAGGGTGAACCGGCTGTTGCCGAAGCCCCGGCCTCCCCTGCCGAAACATCAAATGGTTCCAGTGACGTGGCTTCCGTAGCAGCTGATGCCGTCGATGCGGAAGTCGAAGATGCTGCCGTGGCCGATGACGGTCCCTCATTTGATGTGGTTGGGGTTGAGCCGACCGGAGACACAGTGGTCGCAGGCCGGTCTGACCCGGGGGCTATTGTCGCGCTTGTTGCCAATGGCAAGGTCGTCGGCAGAGGGCAGGCCAACACCAAGGGCGAATGGACGATCATTCTGGACGATCCCCTGACTGCCGGCCAATATGACGTCGGATTGGAAACTCAGGATAAAGACGGCAACAAAACAGGCGAATCCAAGCAGCGTCTGGCTGTCTCCATTTCCGAAGACGGCAAGGAACAGCCGCTGGTCGTGCTGAACGCGCCCGACGCTCCCTCGACGATCCTGCAAGTGCCTGAAGCGCAGCCCGCAGCAGAAACGGTAGTTGCTGCAGCTAATCAGACTGCCGTGCCAAATGAAGACCCGTCTGACAAGGCCGCAGACGCCGAGGCGCTGGCCGAAGGGGTTACGGCCGATGCGGCAGACGCAGCCGAAACGGTAGCCGACGCCATCGCCGATGCTGTGGATCAGCCTGCCGAGACGGACCTGAGCAAAATGGCTGCTCTTTCCCCGCCTGCTGAAGATGCAGACAATGCTGCAGGGCAAGCCCCGAACGCTGCTCAATCCGGTGATGTCGGAGAGCCTGAGACAGAGGCGGAGACACCAACGCAAGCCTCTCCCCCGAGTTCGGTTGAGCAGGAGACTGCTGTAGATGCCACCGCCTCAGAGGGCGACGACAGCTCGGCCACTGCGGATGTGGCAACTGCTGACGGCAGTGGAACGAATGGGGAAGCCACAGCAGACGTCGCCGTGGACACCAATACTGAAACTGGCAGCGATGCCACCCAGCTTACTGCGGTTGCTCCGCAGGCAGAGCCAGACACGGACATGGCCCCGGTCGAAGCCGGAGACATGGTCGTGACCGTGGAAGCGGTCGAAGCTGAAAACGGTAAGGTCTATGTGGCCGGCACCGGTGAGGCTGGGCATGTGGTCCGCGTTTATGTCGCCGACAAGTCACTTGGCGAAGCCACGATGAAGGGTGGCGACCGCTGGCTTGTTCAGGGCGCAGTGAACCTGGAGGCTGGCGCTGTCGAAGTTCGCGCCGACATGCTTGATGCCAAGACCGGCGTGGTTGTGGCCCGGGCTGCGGTGACCTTCGAGAAGGCAGCCGAAAAAGCCATCGTGCTGACGCGGGTTGTTACCGAGGGAGCAGCTGATTCCCAAGGTGGTCAGGTGAATGCGAATGTCGAGCGCGCACTGCCCAACGTCATCATCCGCAAGGGTGACAATCTTTGGAACATTGCTCGCCGTCTTTATGGTACAGGCTATCGCTACACCACGATCTATCAAGCCAACCAGACACAGATTCGCAATCCGGATCTGATCTATCCGGGTCAGGTCTTCCTGACGCCGGAAGGTGATCTGAGCTGGCCAACCAACTAGGTTGTAGGCCGTTCGAGACAGAATCACATTTTCAGGAAACCGCGTTAAGACATTGACTTGATGCGGTTTTTCCTTTCCGGACTTGCATTCAAGAAATCATCGCATATTTACGATATAAGAAACGATGTTTCGCTTTGGCTCGCGCCAGTCGTTTCAGCTGCCGAGCTGGGCGCGCTCACCTATGTTTTCTTGCTACTAGGAACTTCATGCCGACTTCCTTCTCTCAGAAAGAAACTGCTGTCCTCACCTCGGCAGATCGGAGGATGTGTTCGGCAACCACAGAAGGCCTTGTGCCGTCCGAGGACGAACGGTTGGCAACTGTCTATCGCGCGCTCGCCCATCCGGCGCGCCTGGCAATCTTGCGCAGATTGCGGTCTGAGCCTGGAGCCTGCTGTGGCGACATCGTCAAATGTCTTCCGCTGGCCCAGTCGACTGTTTCCCAGCATCTGCAAGCGTTGAAGGACGCGGGACTGCTGATGTGTCAGGTGAAGGGTCGCTGTTGCCACTATCGCGTCAATGAGGCAGGTCTGCAGTTCGCTCGTGCCGCCTCCGCCGACTTTCTGGATGAGATCAGGATCGTTGATGCGACAGGTTCCTCTGACAAGGCCATTACTGCAGTCGAGCAGCCGCCCGTTTGCTGCCCGGAAGGCGCCGATCCTTGAATTAATTGCCGCCAATATTCGTCGCAATCGTCAGTGCGGATGAGACGCCGAAAAGGTGCCACCGCTAAAAAATACGCCCGTTAAACGGGTGAAGGAGACCAAAGTTTTGGCAAACAGTGCCGATCAGACCGGTTCCGGCCGCCCCCCCAGTGGCGACAACGCCCCACAAACGCCATCCAATGCTACTCCACAAGCTGGGCGCGTCAGCGCCGATGATGGGTCCACTCTGACGACCCTGATCAACCTGCGGCCTTACATCTGGCCGTCCGATCGCCCGGATCTGAAGATACGTGTGCTTTGGGCGCTCGTTGCGTTGGTCATTGCCAAGGCGGTGACGGTACTGTCGCCCTATTTCTTTGCCTGGGCCACAGATGCTCTGACGGGGGAAACCGACAGTCTTCCGGCATTTCTCGTCGCTCCCCTGATGTTGGTGCTGGCCTATAATGCCGCCCGTGTCATGGCTGTGGCCTTCAACCAGATCCGTGATGCGTTGTTTGCGCGGGTTGGCCAGCATGCCGTGCGCCAGCTTGCCCAGATCACCTTCCGTCATCTTCATGAGCTGTCCTTGCGGTTCCATCTGGCCAGGCGCACCGGCGGCCTCTCCCGGGTGATTGAACGTGGGGTGAAGGGCATTGAAGCCATCGTCCGCTTCACCATCTTGAATGGCATCCCGACCATTCTGGAATTCGCCATCATGGCGGCTGTCATCTGGTGGCAGTTCGGCTTGGTGTATGTGGTCATCGTTGCGGTGATGATTGTCGCCTATGTCTGGTACACGATCTTGGCTTCGAACTGGCGGATTGCTATTCGTCGCGAGATGAATGATTCCGACACGGAAGCCAACTCCAAGGCCATCGACAGCCTGCTGAACTTCGAGACCGTAAAGTATTTCGGCAACGAGCAAATGGAAGCCGAGCGCTTCGATGCCTCGATGCGGTCCTATGAAAAGGCAGCAACCCGTGTCTGGACGTCGCTGGCCTGGCTGAACTTCGGCCAGACGGTGATTCTGGGCGTTGGCATGGCGGCATGCATGGTTCTCTCAGCCATGGCAGTCCAGCGTGGCGAACAGACCATCGGTGACTTCGTTCTGATCAATGCGCTGTTGATGCAGATCTCCATACCGCTCAACTTCATCGGGTTCATCTACCGCGAGATCCGGCAGGGACTTGCCGATATCGAGGAGATGTTTGCGCTGTTGCGCGTACCGGCGGAGATCACCAACCGCGAGAACGCACCCAACCTGAAGGTTGAGAACGCTGCGATCCGGTTCGAGAACGTGACGTTCCACTACGACGCCAACCGGCCGATTCTGAAGGGGATCGATTTTGAGGTTCCCGCTGGTCAGACGATTGCGATCGTCGGGCCGTCGGGCGCGGGAAAGTCGACGATCTCGCGCCTCTTGTTCCGCTTCTATGATGTGACGGGGGGGCGGGTGACCATCGACGGGCAGGATGTGCGCGATGTCACGCAGAAGTCGGTTCGTGATGTCATTGGCATGGTTCCGCAGGATACGGTCCTGTTCAACGAATCCATTGCCTACAACATTCGCTACGGTCGCGTGAATGCTTCAGAGGAAGAACTGAGCGAAGCAGCCCGTATGGCACAGATCCATGATTTCATCAGCACGTTGCCGGAAGGGTATGACACACAGGTCGGCGAGCGCGGTTTGAAGTTGTCCGGCGGCGAAAAACAGCGTGTCGCCATTGCCCGGACGATCCTCAAGGCACCTCCGATTTTGATTCTCGATGAGGCAACGTCGGCTCTGGATACTCACACGGAGCAGGAAATCCAGTCGGCGCTGGATCAGGTGTCGCGCAACCGGACGACACTGGTGATCGCCCACAGGCTGTCGACAGTCGTCAACGCGCATCAGATTATCGTGCTGGAAGGCGGATTAATTGCCGAACGCGGCACACACTCCGAGTTGCTGGCCAGGCAAGGGCTTTACGCTTCCATGTGGGACCGCCAACGGGAGGCGAATGAAGCCGAGGAACGGTTGCGTGCGGTACGTGAAGCGGATGACCGCGGTATCGTTTTGCGCGGCCAGACAGCCGACTACATTCCACCAAAATAAATGCCTCCCCCTCGTCTTTCGCAGGGTGAGGGGGAGAAAACAGCTTTTCCGGTTCAATTGCCGAGAAAAAGCCTCTACAACCGGCCGGATCGAAAGATGATGGGTGAATTTTGCCTGTCGTCTTGCCAGCCATGAGGTGGCTGGTGAAGATACCAAAATTTCAAACGTTCAAGGACTGCGTCCCATGTCGCTCGTCGATTCCGTCACCAAGGCCTTTGTGCCGATCCATCGTGAAGGCTGGCCCTTCATCGCGATCTCTCTCGTGGCAACGGTTGTCATCGGCTGGTTTGTCGATCCGCTGTTCTGGATTGGGCTGATCTTCACGGCTTGGGTCTGCTACTTTTTCCGGGATCCTCAACGGGTGACACCTGTGGGCGCCGGGCTGGTGATCGCCCCGGCAGACGGAACGGTCAGCCATGTCGGCGAAGTGATGCCGCCGGTGGAGTTGGAGCTGGGAACAGTTCCAATGATGCGTGTGTCGATCTTCATGAACGTTTTCAATTGCCACGTGAACCGCGCTCCGCTCGGGGGCAAGATCACGCGTGTGGCCTATCGTGCCGGGAAGTTCCTCAATGCCGAACTCGACAAGGCCTCTGAAGACAATGAGCGCAACGGCTTGGTGATCGAAACGGGGGACACCCGCATCGGCGTCGTGCAGATCGCCGGTCTGGTGGCCCGACGCATCATTTGCTTCGTGCGTGAAGGGGAAAGCCTGGGCACAGGCGAGCGTTTCGGTCTGATCCGCTTTGGCTCTCGCCTGGATGTCTACGTGCCCGCAGGCACTGTTGCACGTGTCGCTATCGGCCAGACGATGATTGCAGGCGAGACGATCCTGTTCGACCTCAATGACAAGGATGCCCAAGCGCGTCCGATCACCCGCGTAAGCTGATTGGGAGCGACAGTTTGAGCGATCCGAGCAAGACGCCTGGCAGCCGCCCGACTGTCGCACGTGATCCGGCGCGCGTACCACGGTTCCGCCGCGTGCCCATGCGCCTGATCCTGCCCAATATGGTCACGCTTCTGGCCCTGTGTTCCGGTCTGACTGCCGTGCGCATGGCCTTTGAAGGGCGTTGGGAATTCGCCATCGGTGCTGTGCTGGTGGCTGCTGTTCTCGATGCCCTCGATGGCCGGGTGGCGCGTATGCTGAAAGGCACGTCCCGGTTTGGAGCCGAACTGGATTCCTTGGCGGATTTTGTCAACTTCGGTGTGACACCGGCGCTGATGCTCTATCTCTGGATCTTGAAGGAAGCCGGGTCATTCGGCTGGATTGCGGCCTTGCTCTTCGCCATTTCGGCAGCTCTTCGGCTGGCCCGGTTCAATGTCGCTCTGGACGATCCTGACAAGCCTGCCTGGGCGGTCAAGTTCTTCACCGGCGTTCCGGCCCCTGCGGGCGCGCTCGTCGTGCTGATGCCGCTCTACTGGGAATTCCTCGGCGTGCTGCCGCATTGGCCGGAATTTGCACCAGCTGTCGCGATTTACGTAATCGGCGTCGCTTTCCTGCTGATCTCACGCCTGCCGACCTTTTCTGGAAAACAGGTCGGTCAGCGCATTCGTCGCGACTTCGTCCTGCCGCTGTTTGTCGTGGCCGTGCTGATTGTTGGCCTGACGGTCAGCTACCCGTTCCGCATGCTCGCCATAGGCACCCTGGCTTATATCATCGCCATTCCGATTGCCTGGCGCTCGCATCGCAAGCTTGTCCTGGCCGATAAGTCGCTGGGGCTGGACGATGATGGAGACTGCGATGACACGGATCTTGATCACCTCAGTGATCGGGACAAGCACGACGCTGGCTAGGCCGCGAGCTGCCCCACGTTCCTATCGTGTAGGACGAAACCGGCTGAAGGTCTGTTCACTGATCTTGCGTCCCCACTGATCGCCCACATACTCGCTTGTCAGGACAAATCCGTTCTGTTCATAAAGCTTTCGAGCAGCGTCCAGGCCTTTGACGGTCCATAGGCGGATTTCATCGAAGCCGTGCTGATCGCAGTGGTCAATGGCCTTGTTCAACAGAGTTCTTCCAAGACCTTGCCCACGCAGTTCCTCCGACAGGATGAACCATCTCAAATGGGCAAGCTTCCGACCATTTTCCTCACCCAGATCTTCGCCGTCGATGCTGATGGAAGCGATCACCCGCTGGTTCTTGACAACACTCCAACTGTTGTTTTTCGCCCGGGACAGGCGTGGCACAAACTCTGCCAGTGCTGTGGACACGACGCTTTCAAACTTTGGACCATCGCCGACAATGAAGCCGTGGGTGCGGGCGTGTAGAGCGGCCAGATCGCCAATCATGCCGGTTTGATAGCCCTCGACTATTTCGGGTTCCTTGTGCCTTGGCTGCACCGCCTGTCCTGTCCGCCGGGCTTTCAGAGCGTCTGCGTAGGCTGTCAGGACCTCGGCAACATCTGCAGGCGCTATGCCGTTCAGGCGCGGTAGAGCGTTGGCGACCATGTCGCGCCCATAGTGTGCGGCACTCTTCAGAGTTTCCGTGCCTTGGGACGTCAATCGCAGGGTAGAGGATCTGCGGTCTGATGGGTTGGCAACTACGGCCAGCTCTCCTCTTTTTTCCAGGGACTGTACCAGTCGTGAGATAGTCGATTTTTCCAGATTGAGACGTTCTGCCAGTTGTTTGGAGGTCAACTCTCCCGCCAAACCGATCTCGATAATGGCGTGAACCGCGGAAGGGGCGAGCGTGGTGCCGGCAAGTGTCTTGTCGAGAAAGCCGTGCTCGCGCACGAATGTTCGCGAAGCACTGCGTATGTCCTCAATGAGGGTGGGGGCAATCTGGGTCATGGAACTCACATTAGTTGCTTAATGCAACTATCTAGCTGTAAAAGCCTGACCGTGGCAATAAAAAACGCCGGGGCGGGCCCCGGCGCTTAGCTGTCTTTTTAATGGGAGTCCGGCTCAAGGCTCACTCGGCTGCGTGTGGCATATGGGACGGCCCCTGTTTTTCCGGCTGGCGCGATTTCAAGCCAGCCTCGTCCTCTCCCGTGGTCGCATGCACTGGCGAAGGCGCTGCCTTGTCCGGAACCGCCTGAGCATCGTCTTGAGAGGGCTCGCCTGTCGAAGCATGGCCAGCAGTGTTCTCTGCCCCCCTGGAGAAAACCCGTGAAAAGGCCCGCCCCCAGACGCTGGGCAGCGCGATCATCACCGGGATCATGATCAGTGTCAGCAGCGTGGAGAAGGCAAGGCCGGAAATCACTGCGGTGGACAGCTGCACCCACCAGAAGCCGGTGATGCCGCCAATGGCGATCGTCTGGTTGATGAAGTCGAAGTTCATCTGTGTCGCCATCGGGATCAGACCGGCAATCGTCGTGATCGTCGTCAGCATGATTGGTCGAATACGCTGCGCCGACGTCTTAAGGATGGCGTCGAGTGGCTCCAGACCGTCTTCTCGGAACCTGTTGTAGGTATCCAGCAGCACAATGGCGTTGTTCACCACGATACCGGCCAGGGCCACGACGCCCGTTCCCGTCATGATGACGGAGAACTTCTGTCCGGTGATCAGCATACCCAGCAGAACCCCCATCACCGACATGACCACCGTGGAGAGTGTCAGAATCGTCTGATAGAAGGAATTGAACTGGGTCAGCAGGATCAGGAACATCAGAAGCAGTGAGCCGATCATCGCCTTCATCAGGAACTCGAAGCTCTCCTGCTGATCTTCATCGGCTCCACGGAATTTCAGGTAGACATTTTCCGGATAGGTCTGCTGGTCGAGCCATTCCTGGATCTCCTTGACCTTGTCGGGAATGGTGGCGCCACTTGCCGGGTCCACGGTCGCCTTGATCATCATTGAATACAGGCCGTCGCGACGGGTGATCGATGACACCCGTTGAGCTGGTGTGCGCTCGACGAAGTTGGTCAGCGGAACCTGCCCGCGTGGTGTTTGCAGTCGCAGCTGATCGAAACGGTCGAGCGTGCGCTCGTTCTTCGGCAGGCGGACGCGGATATCGACTTCGTCCTGGCTATCGGCGGGGCGGTATGTGCCGATCAGAACGCCGTTGGTGACAAGCTGAACCATTGAGCCGACGGACGCGATGGATGCCTGATAGCGACCAGCCTGCTCACGGTCGATGGCGATCTGCCATTCGATGCCGGGGAGAGGACGATCATCTTCTTCATCGATCAGCCCCTCCATCTGGTCGAACTGGGCGCGTGTCTGGGAGACGGCAGCGACCATCTGGTCATAGTCGGTCGACTTGATCTCCAGCTGGATATCCTTGCCGGTGGGCGGTCCCCCCTCGATCTTGCGTGTTTCCACCTTGATGCCCGGAAGTGGCTGGGTGCGGGTGCGGATCTCGTCGAAGATCGCCTGCGCCCGGCGGCGACAGCAGAAGTCGTCGAGCTCCAGAGAAAGCTGGCCGATCACGTCGGCCGGCTTGTCCTGAACACCGCCGATGTCAGGGCCAGAGCCCCCGGACGAGCCGGGGGCATTGGCTGTGGTGACGACATTTTTCACCCCGTGGATCTGCAGTACTTCCTGTTCAACCGCCTCGACCAGGGTCAAGCTCTCGGCAGCCGAGAGATTGCCGCGACCGGAGACCAGGACCACGGCCTGATCCGGTTCTTCATCAATGAAGAACTCCACACCCGTCGGGTTTGCAGAGAAGCTGGCAAAGATCATGAACCCGCCGCCAAGCACCATGACCAGGGTCACAATGTTGCCGATGGGATTCCCGGCCAGCAGCTTCAGGAAGCGAATATAAAGACCGGTAACGCCGCGCACCTTGCGCACGTCGAATGTTTCGCTCGCCGACAAGGCGCGTGCCTCTTCCATTTCCTGTTCGTGTCGGCGCGCGGCACGGGCACGAGACCAGGCGACGAAGGGCCGCAAGATGAAGAACCCAACAAGCCCCGCCAGCAGTGCGGCGCCGATGGCAATCGGCATCCGCAAAGCGACCAGTTGTTCTGGTCCGGGAAGATTGGGCGCCTTGGCAATACCGAAGCCGACGGCCACTGCGATGGTTAGCGCGAGCAGCCATGTCGCATAACGCCCCATCCAATGGGATGCCTTGGCAAACAGCCCGCCGGTGACCGGTAGGAAGATCATGGCGGTGACTAGAGAAGCCGACAAAACGATGATGACGGTGATCGGCAGATAGCTCATGAACTCGCCAGCCACGCCAGGCCACATCAGCATCGGCAGGAAGGCGGCAAGCGTCGTCGCTGTGGAGGAAACAATGGGCCAGAACATCAGCTTGGCGGCGCGGATGTAAGCTTCGGTCGGCTCCATGCCTTCCGCACTCTTGCGGTCGGCATATTCCGCCATCACGATGGCACCATCGACCAGCATTCCGACCGTCAGCACCAGGCCGAACATCACCATGTTGGAGACCGTGTAGCCCATGCCCGCCAGAATGAAGAAGGCCAGCATGAAGCTCGTCGGGATCGCCAGCCCCACCAGCAGGGCGGAGCGCAACCCAAGTGCTGCCACGACCAGGATCATCACCAGGAAAATGGCGGTCATGATCGAGGATTCCAGCGAGCCCAGAACCTCAAAGGTCTTTTTGGATTGATCGAGCAGGATGTCGACCTTGACGGTCTCGGGCCAATTGGCTTCCGCTGCTTCGACAGCAGCGCGCACGGCAGCATTGTTCTCGATGAGGTTCGTGCCGATCCGCTTGGTCACCTGAATCGCGATCGCCGGATTACCGTTGACGCGGGTATAGCTGCTGGCGTCCTTGAAGGTTCTGCGGATCTCGGCGACATCCCCAAGCGTGACAACACCTTCGCCGCTTTGTTTGACCGGCATGGAGAAGACATCATCGGCACTGGCGACAAGACCCGGCACCTTGACGTTGAAACGCCCGGACCCGCTGTCCAGTGCTCCGGCAGGGATCAGCCGGTTGTTGGACGACAGGGTATTCAGCAGCTCTTCTTGAGAGATTGAATAGCTTTCCAGCTTCTGGCTGTCGATCAGGACTTCCAGCAGTTCTTCGCGGTGACCGGAAAGATCTGCGGAGCGCACAGTATCGACCGCCTCGATCTCATCTTTCAGCCGTCGCGCCATATGATACAGCGTTCGCTCCGGCACCTGACCTGAAAGCGCCACAGTCATGGTCGGGAACAGGGCGAAGTTGGTTTCCGTAATGGTCGGCTCGTCTGCTTCGGAAGGCAGCTTCGACTTGGCCTGATCGACCTTGTCACGCACATCCTGCAGCGCTTCGTCCTTGTCGAAGGATACGTCAAATTCAAGCACGAAACCCGCATGCCCCTCGGAGGCAATCGCGGTGAGTTCCTTCAGCCCATCCAGCCCGCGCAGTTCAGTTTCCATCGGTCGAACCAGCAACCGTTCGGAATCCTCCGGGGAAATGCCCTGTTGGGTCACGGAGACATAAAACACCGGCACGTCGATGTCGGGCGCTTCTTCCTTCGGGATGGCGATGTAGCTGGCGATTCCTGCTGCCAGCAGGGCGATCATCAGAACCACCACCGTTTTGGGACGTCTGAGGATCCCTTCAAGCATTGCAATCATTGAGCCGCCTCCGCCGTCTTGAAGACCGGCTGAACCTTCTCGCCGTCCTTGACGTAATCCTGACCGACTGTGATGACGTCGAGCGTGTCAGGCAGACCCTTGACCCACATTCCGTCATCTCCGCCGCCCATCACACTGACGGGATGGAACTGGGTAACATTGTCATCGGAGACGGCGCGAACGCCGACCTGACCGTCATCGTTGAGCGTCAGGATGGAGGAATCAATCAGATGAGCTTTTTCTGAAGGCAGAACGATCCGGGTCAGTGCTGTCAGCCCGTCGCGAGTGGTGCCGTCATGATTGTCGATCTCGACTTCGATGCGGAATGTCCGTGTGTCTGGATCCGCGGCCGGGCCGATGTAACTGAGAGCGCCCTGAACCGTCTGACCGGAGATCAGCTTCACTTCCGCCGGCATCCCGAGGGACAGTTTGCCGATGTTACGTTCGGAAACCTGACCGATGGCAATCATCGGATTGAAGTCGACAACCGTTGCACAAGTGTCGCCTACATTGAGACGGGTTCCCACGTCAGCCATCGGGCTTTCGATGATGCCATCGATGGGGGAGCGAACCGTCACCCACTTCAGCTCTTCCTGGGCCTCCTGGAGCCGGGCTTTGGCTGCATTCAGCCCAGCCTGTTGGGCAGCCAGGGTCGTCTGCGCCGTGTAGCCATTCTGCGACAGGCGATCCGCCGCCTTGAAGTTCAATTCCGCCTGAGCCAGATTTGCCTCGGCTTCCAGAACCTTTGCCTGCCGAGTTCCCGCATCGAGCTGACACAGCACGTCGCCCTTGGCGATCTGCTCGCCGGCGTTGGTTGGGCGCGAGATGACGACAGCGGCAGTCTCTGCCTGGACCTGGACCTTCGCATGGGCTTCGGTCCGGCCATGGATCTCAAGTGTCGCGCTGCGGTCCCGAGCCACAAGCTTGGTGACTTGTACTTTGAACAGGTTTTCCCCGGACGATGATTGCCGCTCTGCGGGCGGCGGTGTGCTGTTGGGATTATCTTCTTCACCGCCACGCACCACGGTACCTGTCGCCATCCACAGTGCGACGCCGCCAGTCATGGCCAGTGCCAGAACATATGAAAACTTGAAGTGCATCGAAATTGTCTCCGACTTTGAGACCCAGCCTATTCGGCGGCCTCGGTCGCCACGGGCGGCGTTTGTTCGGTGGTCTTGGAAAGACGGCCGCTGCCGTCATCGATAGGGTTGGCACCAGCGGGTCGCCCCGCCATTGCAATCAGTTCTTCGCCATGACTGGCAAGGTAACCGAGGGAAAACTCCATGCAGGCGATGCCGTAATTGCGGGTCCAGCGGGCGCCGGGATGTTGTGTTTCTTCATTGTGGCCCTGCAGAACGCTCAGCTCTTCCTGCAGATGCAGGCGGCGGCGTTCGATTGCGGCACGTAATGTGGCCTGATCCAGATGTTCAGCGCAGAGAGCGATCAAGAGAAAAGGAGAGCGATAGGAATCCGGTTGTTGCGGAGCGCAGAGCTCTGTCACCAGAGCCGCGCGTCCTGCTTTCGTTATGGAGTAGACCTTGCGTGTCGGCTTGCCGGACTGGCTTTCCTCGCGAACGGTGACCAAGCCTTCGTTCTCCAGCTTGGCAAGCGTCGGATAAATCGAGCCGAAGCTGGCTTCGTCAAAGTAGCTGAAACGCCCGGACGTGGATTCCTTCCGGATTTCATAGCCAGTGGCGTCTCCGAAACTCAGGATCGTCAGGCACAGCTTGCGCACGCTCATAGGCGAGATCTCCGGCGGGTCCAGGTTCTGTAAAATTCAACGAAGACGGCGCACACGCGCAGTCTGATCAAATGCATCATTTCGGTATGTATCAAATCAATATATGTCAGTCCGGATATGTCGTGCAAGACCTCTAGTCCGCGACAAATGCTCGGCAAGCAATTTTTCTCGTCATTTCCAGATCCGAGAGGATCCGCAAGCCTTGGCAACTCGCTGGACATGCCTTCAGTTCGAGGCTCGGAATGAAGGCCTGTTTCCATCTGACTTGCGTTAGGTCATGCAATTTACGCAAGTCAGATGGGGTAAGAGGTGTGCAAGTGCAACATGGCAGCAGTTGTATTGCGCCAATTTTCACATGATGGATGGCATTTTTAGCTATCTGCTGGCCGGAGTGGCGCTCAATTGTCCAAAATGCTTTGAGCGTAAGAACAGACGTCCTTCGAAAAATATGTCGTGATATTTCCAATTCCTGAGCGAAACCGGCGGCGGGCGCGCGCAGGAAGCGGGACCCGAGCGCCATCGCCGTCAGGCAAAAAGTGTCAGATGGAAAAGAGAAGGTGCGCGGATTGTTCGCGGTATGGAAGGAAGTCAGACGGACTCCGGGCGGGGATGGCCCACCCAAGTCGGATCGACCGCATTCTGCCTAGTGAAGCAGGCTGGCCTGCATCATGCTCGTGCTGGTGTTCAGGTTGCTGCTGATGCTGGATCGCGCGCTGTAGCTTGAAGAATCTTCAAGCGTCTTGAGATCGGCGAAAAGTGCCATTGAGGCGGCCGTGGCCAAAAACAGCAGCCCCGTGGTGACGAGTTTCATTGGGTTCTCCTAAGGTCTGCGGTGGGTTCTAACAGCGACCTTGGAAGACTTTGCAAAACAGTCCGGTAAAATTTGAGATAAAGGCTCGAGGTTGCGGCTGCCTCGCAAAGATGCTGGCCGTTCATCTCCTGCCTGCCCCTTGCATTGGGGAATCGAATGGGGTTTTGTGATTCTCACAAGTGAATGAGGGACTTCTGCCATCATGACAACACCATATCCCCGCGACATGATCGGCTACGGCCGGACGTCTCCTGATCCGAAATGGCCTGGCAACGCGAATGTCGCCGTGCAGTTCGTGATCAATTATGAAGAGGGTGGCGAAAATAATATTCTCCACGGCGACGCTGCATCGGAAGCCTTCCTCTCCGAAATCACCGGAGCCCAGGCCTGGCCGGGCAAGCGCCACTGGAACATGGAGAGCATCTACGAATACGGCTCCCGCGCAGGATTCTGGCGCTTGTGGCGCATGTTCTCCAAACGCGGCATTCCAGTCACCGTCTATGGTGTGGCAACGGCACTGGCCCGCACGCCGGATATCGTCGCTGCCATGAAGGAAGCTGATTGGGAAATTGCGTCTCACGGACTGAAGTGGATTGAATACGCCGATGTGCCGGAAGAGGTGGAACGCGAGCACATGCTTGAGGCCATCCGCATCCATGAGGAAGTGACCGGTTCCCGGCCTCTGGGCTGGTACACCGGACGCAGTTCCATGCAGACTCAAAAGCTCGTTATGGAGGAGGGCGGCTTCCTTTATGACAGCGACAGCTACGCCGATGATCTTCCCTATTGGGTGGACAGCCCGAATGGCGATCACTTGGTGATCCCCTACACGCTCGACACCAATGACATGCGCTTTGCCGCGGTCCAGGGCTTCAACTCCGGCGACCAGTTCTTCACCTATCTGAAGGATGCCTTTGATGTGCTCTATCAAGAGGGGGAAGAGGGCGCACCGAAGATGCTGAACATCGGTCTGCACTGCCGTCTCGCCGGACGTCCGGGGCGGGCCGCAGCACTTGCTCGCTTCCTCGAATATGTGCAGTCCCATGATAAAGTGTGGTTGCCGCGCCGGATCGACATCGCCTGGCACTGGCACGCCCATCACGCGCGCGGCTAAGTTTGTGTGGTGCATAAACAAAGAAGGCCGGTGCAATCATGCACCGGCCTTCTTTGTTTTCCATGAGCGTTGTCGGGTCAGGCGGCAGCCGAATTGGCGCGAATGCAGGACAGAAACTCGTTGACATACTGACGCAGCATTTCGGATTCCTGCTCCAGATCCTGTGAGGCGGCATAGACAATATCTGCGGCGACATTGGTTTCCGAGGCAGCTTTGGAAACGCCGGAGATATTGGTCGAAACCTCTTGAGTGCCGCGCGCAGCTTCCTGCACATTGCGGGCGATCTCCTGAGTGGCGGAGCCCTGTTGTTCAACAGATGCTGAGATGCTTGAGGTGATCTCGTTGATCCTGCTGACAGTTGCAGTGATCTCTTCGATTGCACCAACGGCCTGCTGGGTTTCTTCCTGAACATTGTGAATCTGGGCTGAGATTTCTTCCGTCGCCTTGGACGTCTGGGTCGCCAGATCCTTGACCTCGGCAGCCACAACTGCAAAGCCTCTGCCGGCCTCTCCGGCCCGGGCCGCTTCGATGGTGGCATTCAGGGCAAGCAGGTTGGTCTGCTCGGCGATTGCCTGAATCAGGTTGACGACCTCTCCGATGCGGTTTGCGGCATCGGACAGACCCTGGATCCGCTGGTTGGTCTGGGTTGCCTGGGAGGAAGCCCGAGACGCCACTTCGCTGGAGCTTGCCACCTGACGGCTGATTTCTGACACGGAGGCTGCCAGTTCTTCGGCTGCTGCGGCGACAGTCTCAACATTGGAGGAGGCATGTCCGGCAGCGCCGGCAACAGCTTCACTCTGGTCTGTTGTCTGCTGCGCTCCGGCATTCAGATCGGTGGAGGCCTGTTGCAGACCGCCGACGGACTTGGTGATCGTTTCGATCAAACCCTGGATCTGTCCTTCAAAACCGGCCGTCAGGGTCTGGACGTTGTCGCTGCGGGTGCGCTCCAGGGCCTGGCGGTCGCTTTCCTGATGCTCCAGTTCGCGGCGCGCGCGCTCATTTTCAGCAAAGACCTCCATGGCACGGGCCATGTTCCCGATCTCGTCGGAGCGGCCGGAGCTGGAAATCTCGATGTCCGTATCGCCTTGTGCCAGACGGGTCATGTTTTCGGTCAGGCAGGCCAGCGGTTTGGACAGGCTTCGGATAACCGCATAGGAGATCGAAAGCGCAAGAAGGCCGCCGACAAGTGCAATGCCGAGGATCTTGTAGGCGGTGTTCCAGAAGCTGGCTTCGACGTCATCCACATACATGCCGGTGGCGAGTACCCAGCCCCAAGGCTTGAATGGTTGAGCCCAGGAGGTTTTCGGCAAGGGCGTTTCCTGTCCCTTGCGTGGCTTGTAATAGGAGACGGCTCCACCACCGGTCTTGGCGGCTTCAATCATCGCCTGCACATGGTGCTTGCCGTTGCTGTCTGACGACCCGTAGGCGTCTTGCCCCTCTTTTTCAGGCGTGACGCTGACGACGCGGTGACCTGTTTCGGTGTAGCCAAAGGCGTAGTTGGAGCCGTCATAGCGCAGGGCACGAATGACGTCGCGGGCACGGGCCTGCGCCTCGTCCTGCGAAAGTTCCCCGGTTTCTTCAAGGTGATGAAAATACTTCGCCATCGAGGTCGCGATTTCGGCAACCGTGTGCGTCTTGTTGATCCGCTCGCTATAAAGCACGGTGCGCAAGGACATGAGGCTGAAGACGGCGATAATGGCGCAGAAGACGCCAACCGTCAGGACGGGAAGCCAGATTTTGAATCTGAGGCTGAAGCGATCTAGGGACATGGAGCAGGGAGCCTAAGTAGCAGAAAGGACTGTAAAAATCAGCTTTTACCCCTTAAGGAATTGTGAAAAATGCGAAGGGCTTCTTAGGGTTGTTGATCGGAAGAATGGACGAGCTTCAGCGCCAGATTTCGCCAAACGTGAGGATTATAGCCAGAAAGTAGCGAGGGGGCTCGCATCAGCCTATTTCGCAAGTGCAGCAAAAATGAATGACTTCAATTGTAAAAGTGATGACGTTGGAAGCGTGATCTCGCGGCGAAGAGCCGGATTTCTGCTGCGGAGTTTATCGGGCTGAAGAAATCAGTGCGTCTTTCTTCCCTCTGTGCAGTGCAAGATTGTGGTCTGAGCCAAAGCCGGCGAGGGGCATGTCCAAGCAGCCCGAGGTCCTGCTATAAGAAGATCTGCGCGAGCTCAGGTGTCGAAGGCTTCATGGTCCAAAATCCATTTATCCCACGCTACCACCTTTATGGCGAAAACGGGCCGGTTGAGGATTTCGATTTCTTTCACATCGAAACCATCCCGGCACGCTCGCGCTCGCTCGGCTGGTCGCTTGACCCCCATGCCCACGCTCATCTATTCCAGATTCTGGTGATCATGGAAGGCTCCGGTCGATTGAGCGGCGAAAGCGGCGAGCGATCGATAGATCATGAGACGGCAGTCTATGTCCCAGCCGGGGCTGTTCATGGCTGGACGTTTGCTCCCGGTACCGAGGGGTACGTTGTATCTTTCACGAGCGACTACCTGAGTGGCGGCAGTGCCGATCTGTCACAGGCGGAACAGGCAGCGCTGATGTGTGCCTCATGCAAGGTGACAGCTCTGGATCCCTTGAGGTTGCGCCGGATGGCCTTTGCCCTGTCGGAAATGGCGGCTGAAAGCAATGAGGTGGTGGAGCGTCGGGCAATCTTTCGGTCTTTGCTGAACTTCGTGCTTGTCCTGCTGTTCGAGCAGCCTGCCAGCCCACCTGCGGCCGACTCCACGACGGGTTTCTCGCTGGTTCAGTTCAAGGGACTGGTTGAGGAGAACTTCCGACAGCAGCGAGGGGCTGAGTTCTATGCGTCGGAAATGGGGCTAAGTGTGGCGCGCCTCAACCGGTTCTGCCGATTGTTCCTCGATCGCACCGCATCCCAGGCAGTGCGGGACCGCTTGATGCTGGAAGCCAAGCGTCTTCTGACATTCTCCAACCAGAGCGTGCAGGAAATTGCTTTCGACCTCGGATATGAGGATCCAGCTTATTTTTCGCGGAGCTTTCGCAAAGATATCGGTCGTTCGCCTCAGGAGTTCCGCACCAGCCAGAGCTCGTCGTTGACTGCTAAACCCGACTGACACGAGGCTGTCCCCTTGTGTAAATTAACTAAGAGAGAGGACTGATTGCACTCGTTTGGGTTGCAGCTCTTGAGCTTGTCCGCCGATCTGTCTAATTGTCTTGAGTGAATTAATCTTTTGTTAACGCTCAGGGTCGG
Organism: Roseibium limicola; assembly: GCF_017313085.1. Classification (GTDB taxonomy): domain Bacteria; phylum Pseudomonadota; class Alphaproteobacteria; order Rhizobiales; family Stappiaceae; genus Roseibium; species Roseibium limicola. Next base: position 192,119 of record NZ_JAFLNF010000005.1, read on the forward strand.
CATGCAGGTTTCGGGTAGGTATTTTCATGTGTATGTTTTTGCTGCGTTTTCGGCGGGGTTCGCACTGATGGTCAGCCTCAACACGGATGATGCCCGGCTATTCGTGCAGAAATTTGCTGACGACAGTCGCACTGTCTTTGAGGATCTTCAGCCGGTTTATGAATTTGTGCGCAAGTTCGATCTGAACCGTATCATCCAGGAGAACCAGGATTTCGCTGAGGCGCTTGTGGCTTTTCCGACCGCTCCTTTGGCTGCTCTGAACACGCAACTCGAAGAAGCGCAGCGCCGCATCCAGGCGAACTGAGCGGCGCCAACCTGCAAGGGGGCCACCTTGGCTAACTGCAGGAGGCAAAGAAAAAGCCCCGCCGACAGGCGAGGCTGAGTTAGACCGAAACCCGGTCATGACCTGCTCTTGAAACGTCAGGTCATCGAATCTGAACTTCCGGGCGCTTCCGTTAGAACGGAAGCCCTACATAGTTTTCTGCGAGTGACACCTGCGCGGCGTGCGAGCTCGCCAGATAATCCATTTCGGATTGCTGGATTCGGGCGTTGAACGCACCCAGATCCGGGAATTGATGCAAAATCGACGTCATCCACCATGAGAAGCGTTCAGCCTTCCAGATCCGCGACAAGGCCTTCTGGGAGTAGTGGTCGACGCCGGCAGATGATTTTTCGCCGTAGAACTCAATCAGCCCGTTTGACAGGTAATGAATGTCGGAAGCCGCAAGGTTCAAACCTTTGGCGCCCGTTGGCGGTACGATATGCGCCGCGTCACCTGCCAGGAACATCCGTCCAAAGCGCAGTGGCTCTGAGACGAAGCTGCGCAACGGCGCGATGCTTTTTTCGATCGTCGGGCCGGTTTCCATGTTGGCGGCGGCTTGCGCGCCGAGACGTATCTTCAGCTCGTCCCAGAGTGCGTCGTCGGACCATTTGTTGACGTCCGTTCCCGCCGGAACCTGGATGTAATAGCGGCTGAGTGTTTCGGAGCGCATCGAAGCCAGCGCGAAGCCATTCGGATGGTTGGCGTAGATCAGCTCGTGATCGACCGGCTTTACGTAGGAGAGAATGCCGAGCCATCCGAAGGGATAGACTTTTTCGAACTCGGTGATGGCGGCTTTCGGCACACTGGTACGCGACACCCCATGATAGCCGTCGCAGCCACAGATAAAGTCGCAGGTGATCTCATGGGACACACCGTCCTTTTCATAGGTGACGCGTGGATGGTCGGTTTCGAAGTCATGCGGTGTGACGTTTTCCGCCTCATAGATGACCTGGGCGCTTCGCGCCTCATGTGCATCCATCAGGTCCTTTGTGACTTCCGTTTGTCCATAGACCATGACGTTCTTGCCGCTGGTCAGGCCGTTCAGGTCAATCCGCAGCCGGGTGTCGCCGACGGCCATGGTGAAGCCGTCGTGTGGCAGGCCTTCCTTGCGCATGCGCTCGGAGACGCCTGCCTGTTCCAGCATGTCGACCGTGCCCTGTTCCAGAACACCGGCCCGAATGCGCGACAGGACATATTCTGGTGAGCGACGTTCGAAGACGACACAGTCAACCCCGGCCTTGTGGAGCAGTTGGGACAGAAGCAGGCCAGAAGGTCCGGCACCAATGATGGCAACCTGGGTACGCATGGGTCATCCTCCCCGGATTTCGTTAGTCGGCATTCTAGGGAGGCCACGGCAAAGGAGAATGGACGGTTTTTCAAATCACTTGGACTTTTCGACCGCGCAGATCCCGAGCTTACGGCTGGGACGACAGCCAGTGGCGTCAGATAGCTGATCAGATGTGCGAGGCCGGATTGATTCATCACGCGAAGCAGTCGAATCGGTTTCTCAAGCCTTTTCAGCAAGCTTCTGAAATGATTCCAAAACCCGGTCAATCATCTGGTCACTGGCTCCCATATGGCAGGCCGGATCTTTCAATCCGTTCCAGTCGATTGGCAGGTCGTAGCTGTCCTTGAGAACATCGAACAGATGCTGTCCAGTTTCGTTGACGACCCTACAGGCCTTGGTGACTTTTTCCTGCGCTTCTGGACGGGGCATGTGGTCGGCAAGCGCGAACATGGCGGCTTCCGCCAAAAGCAGGCCGTTGGAAGCTTCGATGTTGGCGCGCATGTTCTCAGTTCGCACCACCAGTTCGGAGGCCAGCGTGTTGGCCTCTTTCAGCGCAGCTCCAGTGGCCAGAACCATCTGCGGCAGGGTCAGCCACTCAATGGCCCAATTGGATCCGGAGCGTTCGTGCTCATGCAGCGCAGCCTGGTGCATCGTGGCGATCAGGCCGGCATTCTGACGGGCCAGTGCCACAAGCACTTCAGCCCCCACCGGATTGACCTTGTTCGGCATGGTGGAAGAGCCGCCTCCGGATCCGGGCTTCAGTTCTGCAACTTCGTTCTGTGCCATCAGCATGACGTCTTGCGCCATCTTGCCGAGCGTGCCAGTCACCAGCGTCAGCCAGTTTGCATAATCGTCCAGACTGTCGCGCATGACATGCCAAGGGGCAGGTGAGATGCTCAGACCCAACCTTGCAGCGAGTTCGGCCTCCACATCCGTCGCCTTGTCACCAAGTGCTGCCAGATTACCGGCAGCACCGCCGAAGGAGAGGGTCAACAATCGCTCGCGCAAACCCGGCAACCTGTCGAGATGCCGCAGGATCGCCGACAGCCAGACAGCGCATTTCAGGCCAAAGCTCGTCGGTGTTGCCTGCTGCGTCCGCGTTCTGGCGGCTACAGGGGTGTTACGGTGCGCCTGCGCGAGATCGCCCAGCGTTCTGGCAAGGCGCGTCAGGGCGCTTTCATGCAGGTCTAGGACAGCCTTCAGCCGCAGAACCAACCCGGTGTCGGCGATGTCCTGGCTTGTTGCACCCCAGTGGACGAAGCGGGCGTGGTCCTTGTCAACCTGGCTGCGCAATTCCTTGACCAATGCAGGAACCGGCACGCCGTCTTTCGCAGTGCCTTCTGCCAACCGGTAGGGAGCGATCCGCGCCCGGGCGCAGGTCTTCTCGATGGCAGCAGCTGCTTCTTTCGGAATGACACCGCAGGCACCTTCAGCGGCGGCGAGCGCACTCTCCACCTGCACCATCGCCTTGATCACCGCGTCGTCTGAAAACAGCTCGGAAGTTTTCGAATCCGTGAACATAAGACCAGTGATCTGGCTGTCGAATGCGGTGAGGCTCATGAGGCGTCCTGTGGTTTGAACACGCTGTTGGTGACAACGGGCCAGCTTAAAAGTGCGTGATTGTTTGTAATGGATTCTGAGCCGAGCGGGAATGACGAAGGAGCGGGGAAAAGTCGGGCTATCGTCGTCATCCCGGACGCCGGCAAAGCCGGAGATCCGGGGTCGGTGAGCCGGGACCTTGCGGTTTTCTGGGATTCAGATCGTTGGTCACGGAGGCTCGCCGGTCGCGTCTCGGCGCTTCACTTGTCCGGGATGACGAAGGAGGAGTGCGTTGTGGAGCATGGCTCCCTCGATGGCGTGTCATGCTCGGACAAGCCCGAAGATTGCGCAGGAGAGTGAGCAGGCAATCGGCAGAGCGAAACGTCTTCGCCTTGCCGATTGCCTGAAGATCAGACGCCTTCCAGAGCGATGGAAATGCCTTGGCCGACACCGATGCACATGGTCGCAAGGGCGAGTTTGCCACCGCGCTTTTTCAATTCCAGTGCTGCCGTGCCGGTGATGCGCGCACCTGATGCGCCGAGCGGATGGCCAAGCGCAATGGCGCCGCCATTCGGGTTGATATAGTCCGCAGACTCGTCAAGACCCAGATCACGCAGCACCGCGATGCCCTGCGAGGCAAAGGCCTCGTTCAGTTCGATCAGGTCGAAGTCTTTCGGGGCAATGCCGATGCGCTGGCACAGCTTGCGGGTTGCCGGAGCCGGACCGATGCCCATGATGCGTGGTGGAACACCGGCTGAAGCTCCTGCAACGATCCGGGCAATCGGCGTCAAGCCGTATTTCTTGACGGCCTCTTCAGAGGCAATGATCAGCGCTGCCGCTCCGTCGTTGACGCCGGAAGCGTTGCCGGCCGTCACCGAGCCGCCATCACGGAAAGGTGCCCGCAGCTTGGCGAGCGCTTCCAGTGTTGTGCTCGGGCGGGGATGTTCATCCGTGTCGAAGATGATCGGATCGCCCTTGCGCTGCGGAATGGTAACCGGCACGATTTCTTCCGCCAGGCGACCATTTGCCAATGCTTTGCCAGCCTTTTGCTGGGAGCGGAAAGCGAAGGCATCCTGATCTTCGCGCGAGATGTTGAAATCCTCGGCGACGTTCTCACCGGTCTCCGGCATGCTGTCGACACCATACTGCTTCTTCATCAGGGGATTGATGAAGCGCCAGCCAATGGTGGTGTCTTCAATGGAGTTGGCGCGAGAGAAGGCAGTTTCAGCCTTTGGCATGACAAACGGTGCGCGTGACATGTTTTCCACGCCACCCGCCACGATCAGATCGGCCTGACCAGCAATGATTGCCCGCGACGCAGTGATGATGGCATCCATCCCAGATCCGCACAGGCGGTTCATCGTCGTGCCGGGAACGACGTCCGGCAGACCGGCCAGAAGCGCCGACATACGGGCGACGTTGCGGTTGTCTTCGCCGGCCTGGTTGGCACAGCCGTAGATGACTTCATCCACAGCGGTCCAGTCCACGCCCGCGTTGCGTTCCATCAAGGCGCTCAGAGGGATCGCGCCGAGATCGTCGGCACGCACGGAGGACAGCGACCCGCCGAAACGGCCGATCGGAGTGCGGATGTAGTCGCAGATATAAGCGTGCTTCATCATCTGTTTCCTTAGTTTCCCGAATGCGCGGCTTTGGTCCGGGCATGCAGATCACGCAGCACTTCCAGCTCTTCGGCAGTCGGCAGGGGTGTTTCTGATAGCTCGGCGGCGAACTTGGCCTTCCAGCCGACGGTCTCGGCGACCTGTTCCCGTGTCGCGCCCTGATGTAGGGAGGTAACAGTGAATTCCTTGGTCTCCGGATCCGGTTCCCAGATCGCCAGATCGGTGATCAGACGGCTCGGGCCCTTCGTTGTGACGCCCTTGTCGGCACGGTCCGTTCCGCCCGTGCCATGGCCCAGCGAAGTAATAAAGTCGAGTTTGTCGACGAAGCCGCGCAATGACTGCTTCATGGTGATGAAGATCTCGCCACATGAGACGGCAATTTCAGGTGCACCGCCGCCACCTGGCAGGCGGACCTTCGGATTGTCGTAGTCTCCAACGACGGTCGTGTTGATGTTGCCGAACTTGTCGAGCTGAGCGCCCCCAAGGAAGCCAACGGTTATGCGTCCACCTTGCAGCCAGTAGCGGAACATCTCCGGCACGGACACAGTGGTCACTGCGGTGTCGCAAAGCTCGCCGTCACCAATCGACAGAGGCAGAACGTCTGGAGCTGTGCCGATGGTGCCGCTCTCGTAGATCAGTGTGATGTCTGGCGCATGGGTCAGTCGTGCGAGGTTGCAGGCGGCCGAAGGCGCGCCGATGCCGACGAAACAGACGTCGGAGTTCTTCAGGGCCCGGGCAGCTGCTACGGTCATCATCTCGGTAGAGGTGAAATTGGTCATGGCTCTCTCCTCAACCTTGGACTTTCAGATGGGCAACGCGCTTGGCGAAGATCTCCGGCGTTTCGTTCATGACGTGCTCGCGCATCCACTCCATGAAAACTTCGCGATCAGCGGAAATCTTGTCCCATTCCAGATAGGAAGCATTGTCGCGGGCATAGTAGCCCTGGGTGTAGGAGGGATGCGACCCACCTGGCACCTTGGCGACGGATGTCACGGTCCAGCACGGCAGAACGGTCGCATTGGGATGCACATCGTCGAAATCGTCGACGATTTCTTCAACAGTCACGATGGAGCGCTTGGCGGACAGTACGGCTTCCTTCTGGACGCCCGTGATGCCCTCGATCAGCACATCACCCTTTTTCGTCGCCTTCTGCGCATGGATCACAGCGACATCGGGACGGTGTGCCGGAACGGCAGCCAGTTCTTCGCCAGTGAAGGGGCAGTTAACGAACTTGATGTTCGGATTGACGCGGACCAGCTCGGCGCCACGGTAGCCGCGGAAAATCGCGCAAGGCAGGCCGGCAGCCCCAGCCTCATATGCATTGGCCATCGCTGCGTGGCTGTGCTCCTCGATCTCCAACGCGCGGGGCCACTGGTTTTCGACAGCATCGCGCATCCGGCGCAAAAGGCCGACGCCCGGATTTCCGGCGAACGAGAAAACAAGTTTCTTGACGGCACCCATCCCGATCATCTGGTCGTAGATGATGTCCGGGGTCATGCGGATCACGGTCAGGTCCTTGCGGCCCTGGCGCAACGTTTCATGCGCGGCGGCGTGCGGAATGAGGTGGGTGAAACCTTCAAAGGCGACGGTATCGCCGTCCTTGATGTTTTCAGCGACCGCCTCGGAGAGAGACTGAATTTTCGCCATGTTTTCTACTCGTCTGTTTCACGAATGTGGCCCGTGCAGATCGCACGGGCCATTGGGCAGGAAGGGGATCACGAGAAGCTGTCGGCAGGTATACCGGCTCTTGGCTCGCGGTGCTTTTCATATGTCGAAAAACACCGTTTCGTTGTCGCCCTGCAAATAGATGTCGAATGTGTAGACCACTTCGCCGTCCGCCTCGTTGCGCTTGGCAATCAGGGTCTGACGTCGCTCCACAAGCTCGATGCCGTTAAGAACGGGGTCTGTCGCATTGGCCGTTGTTTCATCGCTGAAATAAACGCGTGTACTGAGGCCGATATTGATGCCGCGGGACACGATCCAGAGACTTATGTGTGGTGCTTGGACAGCGCCGTTGCGCCCGGGAACCTTGCCGGGCTTGATTGTTTTCAGCTGGTAGACGCCGGTGTCGAAGTCGGAGCAGATCCGGCCCCAGCCACGAAAATTGTCTTCAATCTCCTTGGCTTGGAAATCTTCCGGATGGTTGTATTTGCCCTCGGAATTGGCCTGCCAGCTCTCCAGCAACACATCGCGAATCGGCGTGCCTGATCCGTCAAACACACGACCCTGCAAGGTGATCCGCTCGCCCTTGGTGTCCGGGCCGACGATCTCGTTGGAGAAGTTGTTCTCGAAGATGTCGAAGCCCGCATAGGACGGCGCAAGGCCGATGTGGACGTAAGGCCCGGCCGTCTGGCTTGGCGTTTCCTTCAACATGTGAAGTGGCTGTACCATGGCTCAGTTTCCTTCCAGACGGTTTTCAAACAGCGTGGACCGGCGACCGCGAAGCACGATGTCGAACTTGTAGGCTCGGGTGTCCATCGGGATCGAATTGTTCATATCGAGCGGCGCGATCAGGCGCTTGATCGCCTCTGCATCCGGGATCGTCTTGACGATCGGGCAGATGTCGATCAGCGGATCACCCTCGAAATACATCTGAGTGATCAGACGTTGGGAGAAAGAAGGACCGAAGACCGACAGGTGGATATGGGCCGGACGCCAGGAGTTGACGTAATTGCGCCAGGGATAGGGGCCTGGCTTGATGGTGCGGAAGAAATAGTAGCCGTTGTCATCCGAAAGGCAGCGGCCACAGCCACCGAAGTTCGGGTCGATTGGCGCTAGGTAAACGTCTTTCTTGTGGCGATAGCGACCACCGGCGTTTGCCTGCCAGGCTTCCACCAGCGTGTTCGGCACGCCATTGCCGTTTTCGTCTAGTACCCGACCATGCACGATGATGCGCTGGCCGATAGGCTCTCCATCCTGTGCGTAGTTCGAGATCATGTCGTTGTCGAGCGGGCCGAGTTCGTTGTGGTTGAACATCGGGCCGGTCAATTCCGACAGGGACTGGTCAATGGACAGCAGGGCGTTCTTCGGCGAGCGCAAGACGGATGTCTTGTAGATCGGTGTATAGGCCGGAGGCTGCATGTCCCGATCACGCTGATAATACTCTCCGGGTTTGGGCCCGGTCGGCAACATGTTAGGTCTTTCAATAGGCATTCTTTTCTCCCAAAAGGCTTTGCGGTCGCGTTCCCGTCCTGAACGCTGACCCTTGGCTGCCCCTCCGAAAACAGGCTGGCCGGCTTGTCGAAGCCTGCCGTAAAATCAGTCGGCTTGCATGCCGGCCAGGGTTTCCTTGGCGATCTTGATCGCCGTGTTGGCTGCCGGGACACCGGCGTAGATTGCCACATGCATCAGCAATTCACGGATGTCCTCTGCCGTCGCGCCAGTCTGGGCCGTGGCGCGCACATGCATGGCGAATTCCTCGTGGTGGCCGAGACCGGCCAGCAGAGCGAGCGTCACGATAGAACGCTCGCGCTTGGAAAATGTGTCGTCCGACCAGACCGTGCCCCAGGCACTTTCAGTGATCAGCGTCTGAAAGTCGGTGTCAAAGTCGGTCATGTTAGCGCCGGCGCGGTCAACATGGGCATCGCCCAGGACGCTGCGTCGGGTCGCCAGGCCGGTATCATAGCGGGAGCCGGGGGCACGTTCAGACAATGGTTTTCTCCTGAAGGAATTTTGTTATTTTGGTTGCGACCTGATCGGGAAACTCGACACAGGGAAGATGTCCGGCGCCAGCAATCTCGGCGTATGTCGCGTTCTTGATCAGCGCTGCTGTCGCCTTGACCAGGTCGGTCGGTGTCGAGCCATCCTCGGAGCCGCACATGCAGAGAACCGGCAGCGTTAGAGCGCTGGTGGCCTGCGTGAAGTCCGTGTCGCGGATTGCAGCGCAGGTGCCAAGATATCCGTCCTTGGTGGTCCGTGTCAGCATTGCTCGCCATCCGGCAAGGTCCTGCGGCCGGTTGGCGCGGAAATCTGCTGAGAACCATCGCTCCAGAATGGGCTCGCTCAAGGCGGCAATCCCACCGTCTTCAATGGCGGCCATGCGAGAGCCCCACATCTCGGGGGTGCCGATCTTGGCGGCAGTGTCCATCAGCACCAGCGCGTGCACAAGGTCTGGACGCTTGTGCGCCAGCCCCTGGGCGATCTGGCCACCGACCGACAAGCCGATGAAGATCGTCTGTGAAAGACCGAGTTCATCCAGTAGGCCGGCCACATCGTCCACGAGGGTCGACATCTTGTAAGGGGCGGGGGTAGCCTCGCTCAGCCCATGGCCGCGCTTGTCATAACATACCATCCGGAAGCGACCGGAAAAGTGCTTCTCGATCCCGTCCCATACACGCAGATCGGTGCCCAGCGAATTGGAGAACACCATTGTCGGCAGGTCTGCTTCACCGGTATCCGTATAATGGAGATATAGGCCGTTGGCCTTGACCATCTTCATCGTTGTTCCCTCCACTTGTCCGGGAGCTGTGCCGCGGGCCGCTCACCGGTTCTATTGTATTTAATATTTGACTCTCACGTTAGTTATGTAAAATGAGAAATTGATAGAGAACAATAACCAAACGGAATGGCGTATGATCGATCCGCGCGTGAAGTATCGGCATGTGCAGTGTTTTTTGGAAGTGGCGCGCCGACGCAGCCTTGTCAAAGCGGCTGACGCGTTGACCATTACCCAGCCTGCGGTTTCCAAAACACTTAAGGAGCTGGAGGAAATCCTCCAGGTGCGCTTGTTCGAGCGCAGTCGCAAGGGTGTCGTCCCGACCCAGTTCGGCGAAGTGTTTCTGCATTACGCTGGCGCCAGCCTGGCGGCGCTGAAGCAGGGTCTCGACAGTGTTGCGCAAGCTCGCATGTCGGGGGAATCCTATCTCAACGTCGGTGTGCTGCCCAGTGTGGCTGCCCGGATCGTGCCGCAAGCGGTGGAAGCATTTCAAAGCGAAGGGCTGGAGACAACGCTGACGTTGATCACCGGCCCGAACACCCTGTTGCTCAGCAGGTTGCGCGGCGGAGAATTGGATCTGGTGGTGGGGCGATTGTCCGATCCCGAGCAGATGGCCGGGCTCTCTTTTACGCATCTTTATTCGGAAAGTGTCTCCTTCGTCGTTCGCAAGGGGCACCCGATGCTTGATAATGGGGCGGATGATCTGTCCCGCATCGTCGATTATCCCGTGCTTTATCCGACCAAGGAGGCAATCATCCGGTCCTATGTGGAGCGGCTTTTGATTGCTCAGGGCATCACCCGTTTGCCGAAACGGATCGAGACGATTTCCAACAGTTTTGGTCGAACTTATACTTTGGGGACGGATGCGGTCTGGATCATCTCCAGTGGTGTGGTTTCCCGCGATGTCGCCAATGGGGAATTGGTGGAACTGCCGTTGGAAACAGCCGAAACAACCGGGCCGGTGGGCCTGACCACACGGGCTGACGCAGCGCCGACCCCAGCTTTGCTCGTTTTCCAGAACGCGTTGCGGCAAGCGGCCAAATCAGTGCCGGTCAAAAAGTAATGATTGCTTATGGAAAAAGATCGAATTTTCCGACGTCTTAGGAATTTGAAGGATCACTTGTATAAGCAATACTTATTCTTGATTGAGGAATCATTATTTTACCTCTCTGCAAGAATGACGTAGTTTTTTGATGCAGTTTGACCGGGTTGGAGGGACCTGTAGAAACTCGTTCGGTCGAAATGCCACAACCTTAAGGGAGGTTCTTATGAAACATTTGCTTTCCGTGGCTGCAGGTCTGTTGACCGCAACCATGATGACAGTGTCTGCCAGTGCGCAGGACGTGACTCTCACCATGCATCACTTCCTCGGCCCGAAAAGCCCGGCCCAGACGAAGATGATGGAGCCTTGGGCACAGAAGGTCGAAGCTGATTCCGACGGTCGCATCAAGGTCGAGATTTTCCCGTCCATGTCCCTCGGCGGCAAGCCGCCTGAGCTGTACCGTCAGGTGCGTGACGGCGTTGTGGATATTGTCTGGAGCCTGCTTGGCTACACTCCGGGCGTTTTCCCGCATGCCGAAGTTTTCGAGCTGCCGACGGTTCACCTTGGCTCTGCCGAGGAAAGCACGATGGCGCTGGTCAACAATTTTGACCTGATCGCAGAAGACTTCGAGGGTTTGAAGATCATCCTGCTTCACACCCATGGTGGTCAGGCATTCCACATGGTCGACAAGAAGGTCACGTCTCCGGGCGACCTCGAAGGTCTGAAGATCCGGACCCCGTCACGCGTTGGTGGTTGGAGTCTGGAAGCTCTCGGTGCCGAGCCGGTTGGCATGCCGGTTCCGGATCTGCCGCAGGCGCTGTCCAAGGGCGTCGTTGCCGGTGCCATGGTGCCGTTCGAAATCGTGCGTCCGCTCAAGCTTCAAGAGCTGACCAAATACACCACCGTTGGAGCAAACGACCTGCGTTTCGGCACGTCCATCTTCATGATTGCCATGAACGAAGATCGCTATAACGATCTTCCGGACGATCTGAAAAAGGTCATCGACGACAACTCCATGGGCGCGATTGCTCAGGAATATGGTGCTCTTTGGGATGCCATCGAAGAAGACGGCAAGGGGCTGCGTCGCGAATCCGGTGAACTGATCGAGTTGTCCGAAGAGCAGACTGCTGCGTTTAACGACAAGATGCAGCTGGTTGTCGACCGTTGGGTCGAAGAAGCAAACGGCAATGGTCTCGACGGTGCCGGCCTGGTTGAGAAGGCGCGTGCGGCTGTGATGGCTGAGCATAACAAATAAGCCTGTCTGACAAGGCAATAACAACAGGGCGAACGGCATAGAAGTGCCGTTCGCCTTTCTTCCAAAAGGCTGAAATATGCACGCGTTTCTGCAACGTATCGCCGGTGGTTGGGCGTTCCTCGGCGGGGTCCTCGTGATCGCGATCGTGCTCGTCACCGCAGTCAATGTTGGCGCTTTTCTTCTCGACAGTCTCCTCAAGCCGATGGGCATATTCGTGCCAGGGCTTCCCGGTTATGAGGACTTTGTTCGACTTGCTATCAGCGTAGCCGCACTGAGCTTCTTTCCTTACTGCCAGGTACGTCGAGGCCATGTCTCGGTCGAGCTGTTCGTGCAGCATTTTCCGCCGACGCTTCAGAATATTCTGGATCGCATGTGGCTCCTCTGCACGGTCTTTGTCGCGCTTTTCCTTGGTTATTGGATGATCCAGGGCATGCTGGAAACACGCGCCGACCACGCCATGACCTCTATTCTCGGTTGGGACGAGTGGCCCTGGTACATACCAGGCATTATTTCCATGGCACTGTGGGCGCTGGTTTGCCTCATCCAGACGTTTGAAAGGAAAACCCATGGGTGAGATGGAGTTTATCGGGATTGGCGGGCTCGTTGTCCTGTTCATCCTGCTGTCCCTGCGCGCGCCTGTTGGTCTGTCGATGCTGCTGGTCGGCATCGGTGGCTACTATTGCCTGTCGCTGGCCGCGCCGTACGTTCGCTTTCTGCCTTACATCAAGCAGTTCAAGACGCTTCTGTGGTCGAACATGGCGAACTACGACCTGTCGGTCATCCCGCTGTTCGTCTTCATGGGGTATCTCGCCAGTCAGGCGGGATTGAGCCAGGATCTGTTCCGTGGAATGAGTGCGCTGATGTCGCGCTTCCGGGGCGGTGTTGCCATGTCAGCGATTGGCGCCTGCGCTGGTTTCGGCGCAGTCTGCGGATCTTCCCTGGCAACGGCTTCCACCATGGGCCGCGTTGCTCTGCCTGAGCTTCGTCGGATGAATTATTCGCCACGTCTGGCAACTGGTGCCCTTGCAGCCGGTGGAACGCTCGGTATCCTGATCCCGCCATCTGTCGCCTTGGTGATCTATGCGGTCATCGTCGAAGCTTCGATCATCGATATGTTCCGGGCTGCGATCATCCCCGGCCTGATTGCCGTGCTGTTCTTCATCTCCGTGATTGCCATCATGGTGCGGATCAACCCGAAACTTGCTCCCAAGACTTCCGACATGGATCCGGCAGAACGCAAGACAGCACTGCTGAGGTTGATTCCCGTATTGTTGATCTTCGGGTCGATTATCCTGGGTCTGGGCGTTGGTCTGTTTACACCTACTCCGGCTGCCGGGGTCGGGGTGTTCGCCATTCTGGTCTATGGATTCGCCCAGCGGTTCTGGGGCGAGAAGGGGCTGAATATCAAGGGCGTCTCCACGGCACTGCTTGAAACGGCCATCACCTCCGGCATGATCTATTACATCCTGTTCGGCGCGGAGGTTCTCAAGGGCTTCTTCACCCGGGCAGGCTTGCCTTCGGCAATGGCAACCTGGGCCGGATCCAGCGGGCTCGACCCGTGGCTGGTGCTGATCATCATGCTGCTGATCTTCATCCTGCTTGGCTGTTTCATGGACAGCCTGGCGATGATCCTTGTTGTCGTTCCTTTCTTCTGGCCGGTTTTGATCGACCTGAATGGCGGGGATTATGCGACGGCTGCTTCATCAACCTTCGGAATGAGCGTGGATGAGCTCAAGATCTGGTTCGGTATCCTGTCGCTTATAGTCGTGGAGTTGGGGCTGATCACACCGCCTGTCGGTCTGAACGTCTTCATCATCAATGCGCTCGCCAAGGACGTTCCGATGTCAGAGACGTTCAAGGGCGTCATTCCCTTCTTCGGAGTGGAATTGATCCGGGTGGCGCTGCTGATTTTCTTCCCTGTCCTAGTGCTGTTCATGCCCAGTGCACTTGGATAGCGATGCTGTCGTTGCCTCGGCTTTTGCCTGAAAAACTTACAAACCCCGCCGGTTATCATGCCGGCGGGGTTTTTCGTATTGATACAGCGATTGCCACAGGCTGAGCCTGAATTGGGTTGCCGTTTTGTTTGATGATCGAAATTGAGACGAAAATACCAGCGCTCGGATTTCGTTCGCAATCCCATTCGTTTATTCCTCGGTGTCTCGCACCTACTTTAGACCCAACATCAGACGAACCGGAAAAAGGGTTTCATGACCGCCATCTCCTCGGCTTCTTCGGCCCTGTGCACCCTCGCGATTGCTGCGGGTGCAAAAATTCTTGAGATCTATGAAGCAGAAGCGGTCACTGCGGCTTCCAAGGCCGACGGGTCTCCGGTGACAGCTGCGGACGAAGCAGCCGAAGAGGTGATCCTTGCCGGTCTGGCCAAGCTTTTCCCCGGTGTGCCCGTTGTGGCTGAAGAAGCCGTAGAAGCGGGTAACTTGCCGGTTGTCCAGAACCGCTATTTTCTCGTTGATCCGCTCGACGGAACCAAGGAGTTCATCAGCCGAAATGGTCAGTTCACGGTCAATATCGCTCTGATCGAAGACGGCTTACCGGTTTTTGGCGTTGTCTATGCCCCGGCACTTGATGAAATCTACTGGGGCGGAGCGTTCCCGGCCGAGATGAGTGACAGCCAGGACGCTGGCGCTTACCAGGCCGATGTGTTGGACGGTGTGCTTGGCGCAGTGCGCAAGATTGCCGTTCGTCCGGTCCCCGCCGGTGGTCTGTCGGTTCTTGCCAGCCGCTCGCATCTCTCGGCAGAGACCGCCGAGTTCATCGAGAAATTCGAGGTGGATGAAAAGCTGTCTGTCGGGTCCAGCCTGAAGCTGTGCTGGGTTGCTTGTGGCAAGGCGGATCTCTACCCGCGCATGGCCCCGACGATGCAATGGGACATTGCTGCAGGTGATGCGGTTCTGCGCGCAGCCGGTGGCACGGTTCTGGAAGCGGAGACCTGGACGCTCCGGCGCTACGCGGTGCCGGAGGGCGCAGTCAAATCCGACCTTCTCAATCCCTATTTCGTGGCTGTTAGCGATGTCGAGATTCTGGCCGCTGCCGGATTTCCGGTTGCTGGCTGAACGGCCAAACGCTTGATGTTGTCTGAGACCGGACCGAGGTCCGAGAAAACCAAAAAGGGTGTCCATATGGATACGACACATACGGATCTTTCTTCCGACCGACTGAGCAATCTGCGGCGTCTTGAGGCAGAAAGCATCCACATCATCCGCGAGGTTGCTGCCGAGTTCCGCAACCCGGTGATGCTTTATTCCATCGGCAAGGACAGCAGCGTCATGCTGCATCTTGCGATGAAGGCATTCTATCCTTCCAAGCCGCCATTTCCGCTGATGCACGTGGATACCACGTGGAAGTTCCGCGACATGATCAAGTTCCGCGATGAAACCGTGGAACGCCTAGGTCTGGATCTGATCGTCCATTCCAATCCGGAAGGTCTGGAGAAGGGCATCAATCCGTTCGACCATGGTTCTTCGGTCCACACGCACATTATGAAGACTGAGGCGCTCAAGCAGGCGCTGACCAAATACGGCTTTGATGCAGCCTTCGGCGGTGCCCGCCGTGATGAGGAAAAGAGCCGCGCCAAGGAGCGGGTGTTTTCGTTTAGAAATACGAACCACGGCTGGGATCCCAAGAACCAACGGCCGGAACTCTGGAACCTCTATAACGGGCGTGTCTCCAAAGGCGAAAGCATTCGAGCCTTCCCGCTGTCGAATTGGACCGAGTTGGACATCTGGCAGTACATCCTGACGGAGAATATCCCGATGGTGCCGCTGTATTTCGCTGCACCACGTCCGGTGGTCGAGCGCGATGGCATGTTGATCATGGTCGACGATGACCGCATGACCATCCTGCCGGGCGAAACGGTGGAAGAAAAGCTTGTTCGCTTCCGGACCCTTGGCTGCTATCCGCTGACAGGCGCCATTGAATCCGATGCCGACACGCTGCCCAAGATTGTACGCGAAATGCTGATTGCGCGCACCTCGGAGCGGTCAGGTCGCCTGATCGATCATGACGACAGCGCCTCCATGGAAAAGAAAAAGCGGGAAGGGTATTTCTGATGTCGGATACCGAAACCATCACCGCTTCGGCGGAAACCGTCACTGACTACATTCTGGCGCAGGAAGAAAAGGACCAGCTCCGCTTCCTGACCTGTGGCTCCGTTGATGACGGCAAGTCTACCCTCATCGGGCGACTTCTGTTCGATACCAAGCTGATCTTTGAAGATCAGCTCGCCGCTCTGGAGAAGGATTCCAGGCGCCACGGTACGGTCGGCGAGGAAATGGATCTGGCGCTGCTGGTGGACGGCCTGGAAGCCGAGCGCGAGCAGGGCATCACCATTGATGTTGCCTATCGCTTCTTTGCCACCGACAAGCGCAAGTTCATCGTTGCCGACACGCCGGGGCATGAGCAATACACCCGCAATATGGCGACCGGTGCGTCGACTGCCGACCTGGCCGTTCTGCTGGTCGATGCCCGCCATGGTTTGATGGTGCAGACCCGGCGGCATGCGTACATTGCGTCGCTTTTGGGCATTCGTCATGTGGTGCTTGCGATCAACAAGATCGATCTGGTTGATTTCTCCCAGGAGCGTTTTGAGGAAATCCGCCAGGAATTCGCAGCCTTTGCGACCGGATTTGATTTTGAAACCCTCGAAGCAATCCCGATGTCTGCGCGATATGGCGATAACGTCACGATCCGTAGCGAGAAAATGGACTGGTTTGAAGGCCCGACGCTGCTTGAGCATTTGGAAACTGTCCAGATTGGCATTCATGAGCTCAATCAGCCGTTCCGTTTCCCGGTCCAGTGGGTGAACCGTCCGAACCTCGATTTCCGGGGCTATTCCGGCACAATTGCCGCAGGTACAGTTTCCATTGGCGACGAGCTTGTGGTCGCGGCTTCCGGCAAGACGTCCAAAGTGCAGGAAATTGTCACGCCAGTTGGTAATCAGCCGTCAGCGGCGGCTGGTGAAGCGGTCACGATCACACTGGAAGACGAGATCGATATTTCCCGTGGTGATTTGCTGGCAACCTCAGGGTCCCGCCCTGATGTCGCAGATCAGATGGCAGCCCATCTAATCTGGATGAATGACGCGCCGCTCTTTCCGGGCCGATCTTACCTGATGAAAATCGGGACGAAGACCGTGACGGCGACCGTCACGGAGATTAAGCACAAGATCAACGTCAACACCTTCGAGCAGGTGGCAGGCAAGCAGATAGATCTCAATGAGATTGCCTTCTGTAACCTCTCCCTGAGTGCGCCGGTTGCCTTTGATCCCTATGAGGCCAACCGCACAACTGGGTCGTTTATCCTGATCGACCGGTTGACCAATGCGACTGTCGGAGCAGGGATGGTGTGGTTTGCACTGCGTCGCGCCACCAACATTCATTGGCAGGCAATGCATGTTGACAAGCAGGCCCGTGCGACCAACCTCGGCCAGCGTCCGGCGGTGCTCTGGTTCACCGGATTGAGTGGATCGGGCAAGTCGACTATCGCGTCGATTGTCGAGCGCAAGTTGCACCTTGAAGGGCGCCATACCTACACGCTCGACGGGGACAACGTGCGTCACGGACTGAACCGCGATCTTGGCTTTGCCGACGTCGACCGGGTGGAGAATATCCGCCGGGTTGGCGAAGTGTCGAAGCTGTTTGTCGACGCCGGCCTGATCACCTTGGTGTCTTTCATCTCGCCGTTCCGCGCCGAGCGCGACTTGGCACGTGAGATGGTCGGGTCTGACGAGTTCATCGAGATCTTTGTCGATACGCCGATCGAAGAATGCAAGAAGCGCGATCCGAAGGGCCTCTACGCCAAGGCTGAGGCGGGTGAGATCAAGAACTTCACCGGCATCGACAGCCCGTACGAAGCGCCGGTCAATCCGGAACTTCGATTGTCGAATGTTGGACGTGATCCTGAAGAGGTCGCCGAAGAGGTGATCGAATACCTGCGCGCCAACAATTATTTGGTGCCACCGGCCAGCATCGCGGATGGCGCTGGCATCTGATCAGGCTCCCCTGATGATAACTGAAATCAAGAAGAGCCGGGCCGTATGGTCCGGCTCTTCTTGATTAAGTGCCACAGTCGGCCGTCTGATCTCTACAGGCGCGGGGTGGGGGCTTGCCTGCTTGCAGCGAAGCGCTTATAGAAATCTCGAATGTAATATTATAACGCCTCTGAATGTGAGGCGGTGGAGTTGACCATGGCCTCGACAGGCGAGCCTCAAAGTCTGATTGAACTGCGCCAGGCAGGGATCTTTCGTGATGGGCGATGGCTGGTTCAGGGAATCGATCTGGCCGTGGCTCCGAGGCAGATCGTGACGCTGATCGGGCCGAACGGCTCTGGCAAGTCGACGACCGCCAAGATGGCGCTGGGTATCCTTTCCCCCTCCGAGGGAGAGGCCTTGCGGCGCCCCCGCTTGCGCGTCGGTTATGTGCCGCAAAAGCTTCAGGTGGACTGGACCTTGCCGTTGAAGGTCAAGCGGTTGATGGGGCTGACCCAGTCGATATCCTCCAGCGATATGCTGGCTTCACTTGGCCGGACAGGCGCTGCTCATCTGCTGGAATACGAAGTGCGCAATCTCTCCGGGGGCGAGTTGCAACGGGTTCTGCTGGCCCGGGCCATTGCACGCAAACCGGATCTGCTTGTGCTGGATGAGCCGGTGCAGGGCGTCGATTATTCCGGTGAGATTGAAATCTACGACATGATCGCCAATCTGCGGGACGAACTGGGGTGCGGAATCCTGATGATTTCCCATGATCTGCATGTGGTCATGGCCTCCACCGATCATGTGGTCTGTCTGAATGGCCATGTCTGCTGCCGCGGAACGCCTGGAGCGGTCAGCCAGAGCAAGAGCTTTCGTGAGCTGTTTGGCCGGCGTGCCGGGTTGGCACTTTATGAGCACAAGCATGACCACGAGCATTTGCCTGACGGGCGGGTGCGCCACGCGGATGGATCAGTTTCCGAGAGCTGCGCGGGTGAACACTGCGATTCGCCCGCTCACGGCCATGACCACGGGCATCATGATCATGCACATGAGCCGGTTCTTACGGTGACGGAGAAGACGGGCAATGCTTGACGATTTTTTCCTCCGGGCTCTGCTGGCTGGTATCGGCATCGCCGTGGTGGCTGGTCCCTTCGGCTGCTTCATCGTCTGGCGGCGCATGTCCTACTTCGGCGACACCCTGTCTCACGCCGGGCTTCTGGGGGTTGCGCTGTCTCTGGCGCTTGAAATCAACACCATGCTTGCTGTCTTTGCAGTCTCTGCCTTGTTGGCTGTTCTGCTGGTGGTTTTGTCGCGGCGCCCGTCTTTGTCCAGTGATGCCCTGTTGGGGCTTCTATCCCACTCCGCCTTGGCCATCGGGCTGGTGTGTCTGTCCTTCATGACATGGGTCCGGATGGATTTGCTCGGACTTCTCTTCGGCGATATTCTTGCCGTCGGTCGCGCCGATCTGGCGCTGATCTATGGGGGCGGGGCCTCGGTGCTGCTGATTCTTTGGCGGATCTGGGGTCGTCTGTTTGCGGCGACCGTTAGCCCGGAGCTTGCTGCAGCGGAAGGCGCTCAACCGCAGCGCATGGAGCTTGTTTTCGTGCTGTTGATGGCAGCCGTCATCGCCATTGCGATGAAGGTTGTGGGCGTTCTGCTGATCACCGCCCTGCTGATCATGCCGGCAGCCGCCGCGCGCCGTCTGTCTTCTGGACCCGAACAGATGGCTCTCGTTGCCAGTGGGCTTGGGGTTGCCGCAGTCGTGGGCGGGCTGTATGGCTCGCTTTTCTGGGATACGCCCTCCGGGCCGTCGATCGTCGTTGCGGCTCTGTTGCTTTTTCTCGTCAGCTTGTTGCCGGTCTTCGGTCGACAAAGCGCCAATTGAGGTGAGCCGTTCGCGGCAAGGGAACTGAAATGCACGAGCACGCCCCCAAGTCCAAACTGGAACTGACCCGCAATCAGGCACTGGTCTTTGACGCGCTGGCTGATGCCGGTGGTCCACTGACCGCTTACGCAATCCTCGATGCATTACGTGAAGAGGGAATGCGGGCTCCGTTGCAGGTCTACCGCGCGTTGACCAAGCTGATGAATGTTGGGCTGGTGCATCGGCTGGAAAGCCTGAATGCCTTCGTCGTGTGTCGGCATCCGGAGTGCTCGTCTCACGAGACCGCGGCCTTTGCGATTTGTGAAACATGCGGGCAGGTCGATGAATTCGCACCCGATGAAGCTGTCAGCTTGCTGCAGTCCTGGGCGAGTGATCACAAGTTTGCTCTTGCGAGAACAACCATAGAATTGCGTGGCGAGTGCTCTTCCTGTCATAAGTAACAGTGCTTATTTATTTCCTGCATAGGTAGTTGATCCATTTTACTGCAACGTAAACCAATGGGAAATGCAACTGCTCCTAGTTTCTTGCCTTGAGGGAAGGTTGGCCGCATGTCTGCAGCCACCTTTCTGTTCAAGAAGTGTTGGCTCGGATGTTCATGACCGGGGCCAATCGAACTGGCAGGAGCGTTGATGCGCATCGGGATCATTGGCTGCGGAGCCATTTCAGAAAGCTATATTCAGAGTCTTCCACGGTTTCGGGGCATGGAGATTAATGCTTGCGCCGACTTGAATCGCGGCATGGCGGAACGCCTGAGCAATGCCTACGGAATCCGGCGGCTCACTGTGACCGATCTGTTGCAGGCGCCAGACGTCGATCTGGTTCTTAATCTCACATCAGCTGACGCCCACTATGCTGTCGGGCGCGAGGTGCTGCTGGCCGGTAAGCATCTCTATAGCGAGAAGCCTTTGGCACTGACCTTTGAGCAGGCCCGGACATTGCAAGACCTCGCGGTCAAGCATCGCCGGGGGCTGGGCGTCGCTCCGGATACCTTCCTCACCGCACCCTATCAGCAGGCCCGTGCCATTTTGGAATCGGGGCAGCTGGGGAAAGTGAGCTTTGCCACCTGCCGGGTGATGAACCGCGGGGCAGAAAGCCGACGCCATCCGCATATCGACACGCAATACTATGAGGGGCAGGGGCCGTTGGTTCACCAGGGCCCCTATTGCATCAGCACGCTGGTGTCCCTCTTTGGCGCGGTACAACGTGTTTCAGCTCTCAGCCTGCGCTCGGAACCCGTGCGTCGTGCCAGAGACGGCAATGGCGAGGAGCTTGTCTTCGATGTCAAATGCCAGACCACTTATCAGGCATTGCTTGTCTTTGAAAACGAGCTTCATGTCAGTTTGACATTAAGCTGGGATGTGTGGAGCGAAGGCAGCTCTGCAATCGAGATCTTCGGCACGCAGGGCGCGCTCAAATTGCCGGATCCTTCCAACTACACTGGGGCCCTGGAGCTTAGTATGTCACCGGGCGGGGCTCAGCAGGTACGCGATGACGAGAGTTTTTATGTTGCAGGCGCGACCACGCAAAAACAGGCGGAAGACTTTTATCGCGGTCTCGCTTTGGCCGACATGATCCGTGCTCTGCGCGAAGGCGGGGCCTACCGCTGCTCGGATTTTCTTGGCGTTCACGTGGTGGAAGTTCTGGAAGCAATCGACCAGGCAGCACAGGATGGTTCTGTGCTCGAAATGAAAACCGGATGCATCTCACCCCAGCAATTGACGACTATCGACGTCGAGGACCTGCTGGCCTGACGGCCCGGCACAGCTCATTGTCGGTATTTGTCAAAAGCTGATGCTGGCGAAGGGATGTCGGAGTTGAATTAAGGTCAGGAACCGGAATGGTGAAGCGGGCGCTCAAATCGCCCGTTTCAACAGGCTTTCGGCCGGGCCGATATAACGCACGCCCATCCGGTCATCGGAGCGCCAGACTACCTCAACCGGGCGGCGGTTCGATTCATTGTCGATGTAAAGCAGGAAGTTGTTCGGCACTCCAACGGTGCTCGGCAGAACCAGCAAGGCTCCGGTCTCATTGGCGTTGCGAATGGTGCAGTTAAACACCTGCGACAGGCCACCAAAGACGATGCGAGCGGATTTTAGGGTGCGGCGACGTGGCTCTGCTCTGCGCTCTTCGGTCATGCTTCTTGTCCATCAAACGTTCGTTGCGTGGATTTTTATCCGGTATTTCTAAACAAAGAATTTCCGCATGTCTGGGATAAAAATTAGAATACCATCTAACCAGTTGAAATTCCCTATTTAATTAAACACCATCTGGAGGAAGTGCGTCAATTGTGACTTACGCACAAATTGCAACTGCAGATGACGGTTAAGTAGTATCCTCAATTTGATAATTACTAATGTGAGTTTATTGATTCTATGTTTTTGAATGCTTGGTGATGATGTGGTTTTTGTGTAAAATTTTCAATTTATTCGTTATTTTTCGCATTTATTTTTTAATAAGCTTTGGCAAATCGGTCTGACGTAGTCGTGGAGATTTGCTACGTGGCTGAGCTCGCCTGGAGAATGCCGCAGCGGACCGTTGCGCCGGTCAACCGGAAAATCTCTTCTCGCAGAGACCAGAAGCAGATCTGAACAGGTGACCTACTGAAACAAGCCTGAGGCGGACGAAAAATTTCAAATTCAGTCTGGCAACATGTCGCAGCAAGCTTGTGTTTGCGGTGCTCTTTTCGTAAGCACGGGGGGAGACGTGCAAGGGGACCGTTTCTTGTTGTCGCGTGCCTCACTCCGGCCATCAATACGGGTGAAGAGATGCTGACAGGAATTTGTGCCTGAGATGGGGAGCGGGTAGAGTTTCGTGCCCGCATTCAGGCGGTCTCTGCCCAAGATTATTAGCAGTAGGAATTAATCGCGCAATGTCCGATATTTTTCGTGAAGTCGATGAAGACATCCGTCAGGAGAAGTACCGTCGGCTTTGGGACCGTTTCGGTCCATGGGTGATGGTTCTTGCTGTGTTTATTGTTGTGGGGACCGGCGGTTATCGTGGCTGGCTCTACTGGCAGGAAACCCAGGCTCAGGCATCGGGTGAAAAATTCCAGCTCGCCGTGACGGCTGCTGAAGGTGGAAAGTTCGACGAAGCCGACGCCCTGCTGAGCGAGCTCGCTCAGGCAGGTGGCGGTTATCCGGCTTTGGCGCGTCTGCGCGATGCTGCCCTGGAAGG
The DNA here is from genome assembly GCF_017313085.1 of Roseibium limicola. GTDB lineage: Bacteria > Pseudomonadota > Alphaproteobacteria > Rhizobiales > Stappiaceae > Roseibium > Roseibium limicola. The sequence goes on from NZ_JAFLNF010000005.1 coordinate 214,664, forward strand.
AGAGCGCGGCGAAAAGGAAGTTGCACTTGCAGCTTTCGACGCGATTTCAGCTGACAGCTCTCTTGATAAATCCTTCCGCGATGTCGCAGCTCTGCGCGCGGCTCTGCTGGCCGCTGATACAGGTGATTATGACGCCGTTGCGGATCGCGCTGAGTCATTGACTGGCGACACCAATCCATTCCGTGCCAGCGCTCGCGAAATCTTGGCCATTGCGGCCTGGAAAGCTGGCGACATCGGGCTGAGCCGGACATGGATCACCGCCATCGAGGAAGATTCGGAAACCCCGACCGACGTTTCGCGCCGGATTGCCTTGCTGAACGATGTGATCGTCGCAGCTGAAGGCACGCCTGCGGCAACGGATGATGCGGCTGTGGAGGGCGGAAACTGATGACCTGGTTGAAGTTTCGACGGGCAACGGCTGTGCAGTTTCGCCCCGTTGCTCTCGCTGTTCTGTTGAGCAGCGGACTGGCTGCCTGCGGCAGTGTTTCCGAATTTGCCGGAAACATGAATCCCTGGGGCAAGGAAAAGATTCTCGCTGGTGATCGTAAAGCGTTGTTCAACAACAACGATCCGGCGATCGAGGCGACAGCCAAACCCGCCAGCTTCGGATCGGCGTCTGGCGGGCAAACGTGGACCACGGTCGGCGGTAATGCGGAAAACAATCCCGGCAACGTTGCCATCAGCATCTCCGGATCCAGAGTCTGGCGCGCCAGCATCGGTTCTTCCGGTGGAGGTCTCACCTCTGATGCGTTGAGAAGCTATGCCCGTCCGGTTTCTGACGGATCCCGTGTCTTTGTTTACAAGCCTTCCGGCGATGTCGTGGCGCTGAGCACGGGCGGCGGACGTCTGTGGACGCGCTCGCTGCGGCCTGAAGGCGAACGTGATCTGGCCCCCGGTGGCGGTGTTGCTGTGTCCGGTGGCCGCGTCTATGCAGCGACGGCTTACCGCACGCTCGCAGCTCTTGATGCTGGTTCGGGTCAGGTTCTTTGGCAGGTCGATCTGCCGACCCCGGCACGGGGCGCACCCGCAGTTGGTCAGGGCAAGGTTTTTGTGGTCAGTCAGTCGAACGAAGTCTACGCGCTGAACCTTGAGGACGGCTCCGAAGCCTGGTCCTACACGGGCATTGAAGAAAATGCCGGTGTCTTGTCTGCTGCAGCTCCTGCTGTCTCCGGCAAAAAGGTCGTTGTTCCGTTCTCTTCCGGCGAAGTGATGGCGATCGATACGGAAAGTGGCGAAGCTGACTGGATTGATGGCGTTACCCGTGGTATCCGCACCTTCGCGCTGTCCGGTTTGTCGGATGTGTCTGCTAGCCCGGTAATTGCCGGTGGCACCGTATACGCAACTGGTGTATCAGGGCGCATTCTCGCTGCTTCCTTGAAAACAGGCTCCCGTGAATGGGCTCAGGATCTGGGCTCCGTTCACACACCTGTGGTTTCAGGCAATTCGCTCTTCATGGTTGATCTCGATGATCGCCTTGTGGCGCTGGACCGCAAGAGCGGCGAAATCCTCTGGGCGACGGTCTTGCCGAAGCCTCAGAAAAAGAAACAGCGCCGCAATTGGGCCGGACCGCTGCTTGCCAATGGCGCCCTGGTCGTCATGTCGAGCGACGGCCGGATGGCGCTGGTTGATGCTGCCTCCGGCAAGATCATGACAACCAATGACGTCAAGACGGACGTCTATGTTGCTCCGATCGCCGCAGGTGGCCGCATGATCGTTCTGGACGGCGATGACGCCGTCGCCGCCTTTAGATAAAGATGGTCCCCGCCGTACGCGACGGGGCTCTTGGCGGCTGTCAAGGAGTACAGTCTCGTGGGCGCAAAAGTCGCCATTATCGGACGGCCGAATGTCGGCAAGTCCACTTTGTTCAATCGCCTTGTCGGCAAACGCCTGGCACTGGTTGACGACACGCCGGGTGTAACCCGCGACCGTCGTCCTGGTGAGGCACGTCTTGGCGATCTGAAATTTACCATCGTCGATACGGCGGGGCTGGAAGATGCAGATGACGCATCTTTGGAAGGCCGCATGCGCCGCCAGACCGAGGAAGCCATCGCCGAAGCCGACGTTGTGCTGTTCGTCATTGATGCGCGCGCCGGCGTGACCCCGCTCGATGCTCACTTTGCCTCGGTGGCCCGAAAGACGACCACACCGGTCGTTCTGCTGGCCAACAAGGCCGAAGGCCGTGCGGGCATGCCCGGGCTGTATGAATCCTACTCCCTCGGCCTTGGCGATCCGATCGCCTTTTCGGCAGAACATGGGGAGGGCCTGGCCGATCTTTACGATGCTCTCAAGCCCCATGTGGATCGGGTGAGCGACGAGGAAGAGCTGGAACTTGCGAAGGCTGATGAAGCCCGAACCGGCATTGAATTGGATGAAGACGGCGAGCTTCTGGAAGAGGAAGAGCCGGTTGGAACCAAGGAGCGCCCGCTGCGCGTGGCCATTGTCGGGCGCCCCAACGCAGGCAAGTCGACGCTGATCAACACGCTGCTTGGCGAAGACCGGATGCTAACCGGGCCGGAAGCTGGTATCACCCGCGACAGTATCTCTGTCGATTGGCAGTGGCGTGAGCATCACATCAAGCTGTTCGATACGGCCGGGATCCGCCGGAAGGCACGTGTGCAGGAGAAGTTGGAAAAACTCTCCGTTGCCGATGCCCTGCGCGCCATCAAGTTTGCGGAAGTGGTGATCATCACGCTGGACGCGCTGGTCTCCTTCGAAAAGCAGGATCTGCAGATCATTGATCTGATCGGCCGCGAAGGCCGGGCCCTGGTGATTGCCGTCAACAAGTGGGACCTGGTCGAAGATCGCGAAGCAGCCTGGGCGAAGATCCGGGACGCCAACGAGAGATACTTCAACCAGGTTCGCGGTGTTCAGATCTGTACCCTCTCGGGTATTCAGGGGCAGGGCATCGATCGAATGATGGAGAGTGTCTTCACGGCCTATGAGGCCTGGAACTCGCGCGTCTCCACATCGCGTCTGAACCGTTGGCTCGAGCGGGCGACCGCAAGCCATGCGCCCCCCGCCGTGGCTGGACGTCGTGTACGCCTGCGTTACATGACGCAGCCGAAGACCCGCCCACCGCATTTCATTGCGTTCTGTTCGCGTCCAGAGCAGTTGCCGGAAAGCTATACCCGCTATCTGGTGAACAATCTGCGTGAGACGTTTAATATTCATGGCACTCCGATCCGCCTGTCCTATCGGAAGGGTGAGAACCCATATGCGGTGAAGAAAAAGCGTAAGATTCAGTAGCCTTCAGACTGTGGTCGCCGCGCGTGTGGTAGAGCCGCAGATGAGGTGTAACAGCGGCTGGTTTATTTAGGCGGCTGTCACACAACTGAAGAAGAATCTCTGTTTATCCATAAGGCATCGCCGGTCTCGGCGGTGCCTTCCTTTTGACGCAGCAGGAGTATTGAGAAAATGACGTCCGAACGGCTGGACTTTGCAAAAACGCTCGCCATCAAGGCGGGAGACCTCGGCCTCACCTACTTCCGCCGTCTGGACGAACTCACGATCTCAGCCAAAGGTCATCAGGACCTCGTTTCCGAGGCTGATCGGGACGTCGAAACCCTCGTGCGCGACGAAATCGCCAAAGCCTATCCGACCGATGGGATTTTGGGCGAAGAGCACGGCGTTGTCGCGGGAACCAGTGGATACACCTGGGTCATCGATCCGATTGATGGCACCGCAAACTTCGTCACCTCAATTCCTCAGTGGTGTGTGGTTCTGTCTTGCGTTTACGAAGGGCAGGTGATCCTGGGAGTGACCCATGACCCATGCCACAACGAAACTTTTTGGGCGGCAAAAGGCCAGGGTGCATTCATCAACGGCAAGCCGATGAAGATTTCCGACAGCGAGAGCCTGGCAAATGGCTCCCTCGGCATCGGTTTCAATGGTCGCACCCGGGCTGAAGATGCGAACAACTGCATCAGCGCCTTGATTGACCAGGGTGGTGTGTTCTTCCGGAATGCCTCGGGTGGACTGATGCTGGCCTATGCCGCGTCCGGTCGCCTGATCGGCTATGTGGAAAGCCACATGAATGCCTGGGATTGCCTGGCGGGTATGCTGATGGTGGAAGAGGCTGGCGGCAAAGTCGAAGCCTACAGTGCAGACGAAGCCCTGGAGAAGGGCACGCGTGTCGTGGTTGCCGGACCTGGCGTCTATGATGCAGTCCGGGAGATCGCCCAAAAGTCCTTCGCCTGATTTCTGAGGCTCTCGGAAGAAGGTGTGAGGCAAACAAAAAGCGCGGGCCTGAATGGGCGCCGCGCTTTTTCTATAGGGCAGGTAGCCTGATCGTTCAGACGGCTTCGAAGGATCCGCTTTCACGGCGATAGCACAGCCCGGTTTCAGCCAGCTCAGGCGATAACAGCTTGAGGATATCTGGCACGACTTCTTCGGGCTGGGTCAGGCTTTCGGGCTTTTCACCCGGCATGGCCTTTGCCCGCAGTCCGGTGCGCACCGGCCCTGGGTCATAGAGATTGACGCGCAGAGGTGCTTTCTCCATCTCGTGGGCATAGGTGACCACCATGGCATCCAGAGCAGCCTTGGAGGCTGCCTGAAGTCCCCAGAAGGGCACCCGGTCACGTGCCTGTGCTGATGTCATGAACACGGCACGACCGGCCTCTGACTGCCGCAGCAGAGGATCCAGCGAGCGGATGAGGCGGAAGTTGGCGGTGACGTTGGTCGCCATCACCTTTTCGAAGTCCTTCGGCTTGATATGCCCGGTGGGGGCCAATGTGCCGAGGATACCAGCGTTGCCTACAAGAATATCGAGCTTCTTGAAGCGCTCAAAAATGGCGGCTCCAAGGCGGTCCAGCGCGTCAAAGTCGGTCACATCGACCGGCACCAGAGTGGCTGTGCCGCCTGCAGCGCGGATCTCGTCATCAAGATCTTCAAGCCCGCCCACGGTCTTGGCCAGCGCGAACACATGTGCGCCGCGCTTGCCGAGTTCCTTCGCCAGCTGATAGCCGATCCCGCGCGATGCGCCGGTGACCACAGCCACGCGCCCCGCAAAGTCTTGTGTATCTGCCATCAGGTCGATCAGCTCGCTTCCACCAGACGCGGTGCCTTGACCAGATCCTTTTCGCCATGCAGATCAGTCAAAGGCGTCGGATAGTCACCGGTGAAACAATGGTCGGTGAACTGCGGGTTTTCGTTGTCGCGGCCCTCATAGCCCATGGCTTTGTAGATGCCATCGATGGAAACGAAGGAAAGGCTGTCGGCGCCGATGTAGTTGCACATCTCCTTGAGATTGTACTTGGCGGCCAGCAGCTTTTCGCGCACCGGCGTATCGATGCCGTAATAGTCAGAATAGCGGATTGGCGGCGAGGCGAGGCGGAAATGCACTTCCGCAGCTCCGGCTTCGCGGATCATTTGAACGATCTTCACTGATGTGGTGCCGCGCACAAGGCTGTCATCGATCAGCACGACGCGCTTGCCCTGGATGATCGGCTTGTTGGCGGAATGCTTCATCTTGACGCCCTGATTACGGATCTGCTGCGTCGGTTCAATGAATGTTCGTCCCACATAGTGGTTACGGATGATGCCGAGTTCGAAGGGAATGCCGCTTTCCTGGCTGTAGCCGATGGCAGCTGGAACGCCACTGTCGGGCACAGGCACGATGACATCTGCATCGACATGGGATTCGAGCGCCAGCTGACGCCCCATCTTGCGGCGTACGTCATAAACGCTGCGGCCGCCGACAATGGAATCAGGACGCGAGAAGTAGATGTATTCGAAAATGCAGGGACGCGCCGGACGCTTGCCAAATGGGAAGTAGCTCTCAATACCGGTCGGCGTGCAGACGATCACTTCGCCGTTTTCAACTTCACGGATGAACGTCGCGCCGATGATGTCGAGTGCACAGGTTTCCGACGCCAGAATAGGTGCGCCATTCAGGTCGCCGAGTACAAGCGGACGAATGCCAAGCGGGTCACGGGCACCGATCAGCTTTTTCGGTGTCAGAGCAACAAGCGCATAAGCGCCTTCCATCGTGGTGATTGCCTCAATGAACCGGTCAACGATCTTGGTCTCGCGCGACCGGGCGATGAGCTGCAGAACCACTTCCGAATCGGAGGTGGACTGGCAGATTGCGCCGTCCCGAATAAGTTGCTGGCGCTGGGTCAGGCCGTTGGTGAAGTTGCCGTTATGGCAGATGGAGATACCGCCACCTTCCAGCTCGGCAAACAACGGCTGTACATTGCGCAGAACGGTCTCGCCAGTGGTGGAGTAGCGCACGTGGCCGATGGCTGACATGCCCGACAAGCGGGCCATGGTCTCGGCCTTGGAGAAGTGGTCGCCGACCAGTCCAAGGTGACGCTCGGCGCGGAACTGATCACCATCCAGGGTCACGATGCCGGCTGCTTCCTGGCCACGGTGCTGCAGGGCGTGCAGACCGAGAGCGGTTAGGGCGCTGGCGTCTTCATGGCCAAGAATGCCGAAAACACCGCACTCTTCGCGCAACGTGTCGCCATTGATGTCGAACGGATCGTCAAGAGTTGTCTCGCCGTGCATGGCGAAGCTCCTTCATTGGCGCCGCGCGGGGGGAGGGCGGCGGTTTTGCTGGGTCTAGGGCAGCGGTGCCGGATCTTTGCGGGGCATCCGCGAAAAAAGGCCGGCTGTGCCGACCTTCTAATTCAGTTATCGCCGGTTGTCAGCTGTTCCAGTCCCTGACGCTGGGAGGCGCTGTAGCCGGTATCTTCCTGGCTGGAGACAGACCCGGTGGTCTGTGTGGACTCAGCCTTGAGCTTGTCCAGGATGGCCTGTTCGGGATCCTCAGGCAGGAAGCCAACCAGGCGCTCGCCGACAGACAGAAGCACGGGGCGCGACTTGGCCTGGACAATCCAGCCGGGCTGTTGGTCCGGATGAACGAACCAGTTGAAGAACATCAAGGCCACCACAACCAGCAACAGCCCGCGAACCGAGCCGAACACGAAGCCGAGCGTGCGGTCGAGTGCACCGATGCGGCTGTCGAGCACGAAATCGGAGATACGCATTGTCACATAGCTGACGATAAGCAGCGTGATGATGAAGACGCTGGCCACCGAGACGCCAAGCGCCACATGCTGGTTGGTGATATATTGTTGGGCGTAGGGCAGCACGTCCCCATACAGATAGAAAGCCGCAACGGCAGCCGCAACCCAGGAGGCGATTGACAGAACCTCGCGGACAAAACCACGGATCATCGCAAGAGCCGCCGAGATCAGCATGATGACGATCAGGATTCCGTCGAGCAGCGTAATCGGCATGTGTCTTTCCGGTCCCTCGTCCGTTTCGCCGGCGCCAATCCCTGACCTGAGATGGAGCGCCAGACCAAGTCTGGTTTTTGGTGCGCGTCAGGATCCTTTATGAGCCATCCGACTCAGTACGACCTGCTTGCGCCGATATTTTGGCGATGAAATCCCCAAGTTCCTCGAGGCCATTCGCCGTCAAATCTGTAAGGGCTTTGTCCTTTAGATTTCCTTGCGGACAAAACGCCTTGTCGAAGCCCAGTTTTTCCGCCTCTTTGAGGCGGGATTGTGCCTGAGCCACTGGTCTGATGGCTCCTGACAGGCTGACCTCGCCGAAATAGACGCAATTGGCTGGAAGGGCAAGCCCGCTAAGTGAAGAGACAAGGGCCGCAGCGACAGCCAGATCGGCGCCTGGTTCATTGATCCGCAGTCCACCGGCCACATTCAGGTAGACATCATGCTGTGAAAAGCGGATCCCGCAGCGGGCTTCCAGTACCGCAAGGATCATCGACAGACGTGCCGAATCCCAGCCGATAACGGCTCTGCGCGGGGTCCCGAGCGGAGATGGGGCAACCAGAGCCTGGATCTCGATGAGCAGCGGGCGCGAGCCTTCAAGGCCGGCAAACACGGCAGCGCCGGGTGAGTTCGTCGATCGTTCACCCAGAAAAAGCGCTGAAGGGTTTGCGACCTGTTGTAATCCGGCACCGGTCATCTCGAAGACGCCGATCTCGTCGGTCGCCCCAAACCGGTTCTTGACCGACCTGAGAATTCGGTACTGGTGCGCGCCATCGCCTTCAAAGTAGAGCACTGCGTCGACCATATGCTCGACGACACGTGGCCCGGCAATCTGGCCGTCCTTGGTCACATGTCCGACCAAGACAAGGGTACTGCCGGTTTTCTTGGCATAGCGCACCATCGCCTGTGCCGAAGCTCTGACCTGGGTCACGGTGCCGGGAGGCGAATCGACCTTGTCTGTCCACAGGGTCTGAACGGAATCGAGGATGACGAGGGCCGGCGGCTTGTCGGCCTGCAAGGTGGCGAGAATATCTTCCACGCTGGTTTCGGCGGCGAGTGCCACAGGCGATTTGGCCAATCCCAGGCGTTCGGCCCGCAGACGAACCTGTCCGATGGCTTCTTCGCCGGATATATACACCGTCTTGTGGCCGAGATCTGCCAGTGCAGCGGCTGCCTGAATGAGAAGTGTTGACTTGCCGATGCCCGGATCGCCGCCGACCAGAAGTGCGGACCCGCGCACGAAGCCGCCCCCGGTCACCCGGTCGAGTTCGGCCACCTTTGACTGGATGCGCAGAGGTTCTTTGGCGTCGCCTTCCAATCCGACCAGCTCGATCACACGGCCGCGGGTTGCCGAGCCGCGTGAAGGGCCCCCGCCGATGCCTCCGCCGGTCTGCTCCTCCACGATGGAATTCCATTCGCCACAGGATTCGCAGCGCCCCGCCCATTTGGCGGTAACCGCACCGCAGGACTGGCAGACAAAGGTAGTGGACCGTTTGGCCATTTAGTCTCCGGGTCGTGCTCCAGGGGCGGGCAGGCGGCCATAGTGGCGCCGGTATCGTTTGCCCAACCCCGTCAGGTATTCGTAATCGATGGTCTGGGCATAGGAAGCCAGATCGCTCGCGGCAACATTCGGGCCCAGTATTTCCACAAGCGAACCGCGTTTTACAATGCCTTGAGGCACATCTGTGACGTCAAGCGCCATCATGTCCATGGAGATGCGGCCGAACAGCGGCGCAATGTGGCCTTCAATCCAGCCATACCCACCTTCTGAGGCGTCGGTGGACCCCGTCAGACGCAACATCCCGTCGGCATATCCGGCTGCGACCATGGCAATGCGGGTGTCGCGTCGAGCGGTCCGGGAAGCGGCGTAGCCGACTGTTTCTCCCGCGGGAACCGATCTGACGGTCATCACGCGCGCTTCCACGCGGGCAACGGCTGCCATCGTGTTCGCCTGGGTATCGAGGGCTTTGCCGCCATACAGAGAGATGCCGGGTCGGGCCATGTCGAAATGGAACTCCTTGCCCATCAGCACACCGGCAGAATTAGCCAGCGAACGCGGAATCTGGCTGAAGGGAGCGGTGACTTCACGAAAGGCCGACAGCTGGCGCCCATTCATTGGGTGGTTCGGGTCTGAGCCGCAGGCGAGGTGCGTCAGCAGCAGGTCCAGCGAGAAGGAATTGATCAGTGCTGCGTCGCCCATCATGCTGGAAAACTGTTCCGGACGTAGCCCGAGCCGGTTCATGCCGGTGTCGATGTGAATAGCGGCAGGAAAAGCCTGGCCTGCGGTCCTGCAGAAGCCAGCCCACTCCCGAATTTCTTCTTCCGAACCTAGAACCGGTACGAGGCTGTTGGACGCCAGAGTTTCCGCAGTGTCCGGAAACAACCCATCGAGAACATAGATCTTGGCCTGGGGAAGAACCTTGCGCACTTCCAGGGCTTCTCCCGGCAGTGCCACGCAAAAGGTTGTGCAGCCTTCGTCCCAAAGCCGCTTGGAGGTGATCTTGGCTCCGGTGCCATAGGCGTCAGCCTTGATGGTGGCAGCGCAGGAGCAGCCTGAGGCAAGCTGTGAGGCGATAAGGGACCAGTTGGCGGCGATGGCATCGGTGTCGATGGTCAAAACGCCGCCGGCGTGGGAATCAGGAAGGGGTCTTTGCGAAGTCACGGCGGCCTCTCGGCGAGTGTGTCACGGTCAATGTTGTCCGTTTGTGATCACAAACTTACGGGAAATCCAGGGGGCTGGGCCAGCCCTTGAAAAAACAAAACTGGCCCCAAGCAACCAATATTGCTGGGGCCAGTGAGGTCCGCCACGTTTTTCTTGGCGCGCCGGTCTCCAGTCTCCTGAGCGCCGACAGGCAGGCGCATCTCACTCTATGGGCCTCGAGATGCGATGATGCGATGCTTATTCCATTCGCTCGGGCAGATAGTCGTCTTCTGCCAGATCGGAGAAGCGGGTGTACTGGCCCTCGAAGTGAAGGTTGGCTGTTCCGGTCGGACCATGACGCTGCTTGGCGACGATGATTTCAGCCCGGCCCTTTACGCGGTCGACCTTGTCGCGCCAGACTTCGTACTCTGGCGTGCCTTCTTCAGGTTCTGACTTGGAGAGGTAATATTCTTCACGGTAGATGAACATGACCACATCGGCGTCCTGCTCGATGGAGCCCGATTCACGCAGATCCGAAAGCTGCGGACGCTTGTCTTCGCGGTTTTCCACCTGACGAGACAGCTGGGAAAGCGCCAGGATCGGAACATTCAGTTCCTTCGCCAGAGCCTTCAGGCCGGTGGTGATCTCGGTGACTTCCTGCACGCGATTGCCGGCGGTTTTCGATGTTCCCGAAAGCAGCTGAATATAGTCGACGATCAGCAGATCGAGGCCGCGCTGACGCTTGAGGCGACGGGCGCGAGCGACAAGCGAAGCAATCGAGATGCCACCGGTCTGGTCCACATGCAGGGGAACCGTCTGCATGATCTGGGAACAGGCAGCGAGTTTCTCAAATTCGGCCTCGGAAATTTCACCACGGCGGATTTTCGAGGAGGAAATCTCTGCCTGCTCGGAGATAATACGCGTGGCGAGCTGTTCTGCTGACATTTCCAGCGAGAAGAAGCCGACGACGCCGCCGTTCTTCGTCTTGATCGTCCCGTCAGGCTGTTCTTCGGCTTGATACCCTTGCGCGACATTATAGGCGATATTGGTAACAAGTGACGTCTTGCCCATGGCAGGACGTGCAGCCAGTACGATCAAATCGGAGTGCTGCAGGCCGCCCATCAGTTTATCGAGGGCCGTCAGTCCTGTCGAAATACCGGAGAGGGCACCTTCGCGGTGATACGCTGCCTGCGCCATTTCGATGGTCTCGGTGAGGGCTTCACCGAAGGAAAGAAAGCCACCCTCGTTCCGGCCGGTTTCTGCCAGCTCAAACAAGCGTCTTTCCGCGTCGTCGATCTGCTGGTTCGGCGGTACATCGATCGGGGCATCATAGGCGATGTTGACCATGTCCTCGCCGATGCGGATCAAGTTTCGCCGCAGGGCCAGTTCATAGATTGTGCGACCATAGTCTTCGGCGTTGATGATCGAGGCTGCATCGGCAGCCAGACGCAGCAGAAACTGCGTGGCGCTCAGATCTGCGATTTTGGCGTCGGCCGGATAGAATGTCTTGAGTGTAATCGGCGAGGCGGTTTTGCCTGCGCGGATCAGCTGGCCGATCTTCTCGTAGATTTCCTGATGCTGTGGAACGAAGAATTGATACGGCTCTAGAAAGTCGGAAACCCGGTAAAAAGTTTCGTTGTTGACCAGGATGGCACCGAGCAGCTGGCGTTCAGCTTCCGCATTATGCGGAGCGACGCGTTGTATGCTGTCATCCGATTCCACCGACTGTAATTTGCCCTTCATATCGTCCCCCGATGGCCCTTGCCCAATGGGTCTACCCGCATCTTCAGGGAGCTATCAAGGAATCAAAAACCTTGACTCCGATTCCCTTAGCCGGGTGGAAATCAACGGGGATATCTTGTCGTTGGCCTTGACGTTTCTGTTTACCATGTCCTCGCCAACCCAGGGTGAGGCGCATTGAAAAGACAATGTTTTTTTGAATAGCCTCCTAAAAAGGCAGGGGTCTGATTGTTAATGCGGCGATAATACTAACAATGTGAAAAGCACGTATTCGATGCTTTTTCAATTTTTGTGAAAAGACAAAGAAAAACGGCGCCACGATGGGCGCCGTCTTGCAGTCTTGGAAACGATTAAGACGTCGTTGTTACGCGTCTTCGTCGGTCGCTTCTTCAGCTTCTGCGTCGTCTTCGCCTTCAGCTTCGTCCTCATCCTCGTCCTCTTCGAATTCGAAGACTTCGTGGTCTGGCGAGCTCAGGTCTTCACCGGCTGTCTGGCGAATGGCTTCGTCTGCCGAGCGTGCAACGTTGACGATGACGGAGACTTCGACTTCCGGATGCAGAGCGATCAGAACGCTGTGCAGGCCAACGGTCTTGATTGGCGTGCTCAGTTCGATCTGGCTGCGGCCAACCGAGAAGCCGATTTCATTCAGGCCGTCGGAAATGTCGCGCTTGGAAACTGAACCGTAGAGCTGGCCTGTTTCACCAGCGGAACGGATCATGGTCAGGCTCTGACCTTCGATCTTGCCAGCAACTGCTTCAGCTTCGGTCTTGCGCTCGAGGTTACGAGCTTCAAGCTGAGCCCGCTCGGCTTCAAAGCGTGTCAGGTTCGACTTGTTGGCGCGAAGCGCCTTGCCCTGCGGCAGAAGGAAGTTACGTGCGTAACCGTCCTTGACGCGGACTGTGTCGCCCATCTGACCGAGCTTGGCGATACGTTCGAGAAGAATGACTTCCATGGAATCTCTCCGGGGGTCTGTCCCGTGGGTCAATCCGATATCCGGATGCCACGGTTAGAGGCTGGTCCTGCAATGCGATGTCAGGCCGGCCCCAGTCCTAAGAAAGCCCGGGGCTGTGCCCCGGGCCGTCGAAATTGGGTGAGTGCTTAAAGCCGCGGACGGCTTAGCTGATCACGAAAGGCAGCAGGCCGAGCAGGCGGGCGCGCTTGATAGCACGGGCCAGTTCACGCTGCTTCTTCGCGGAAACCGCGGTGATGCGGCTCGGGACGATTTTGCCGCGCTCAGAGATGTAGCGCTGTAGCAGGCGAACGTCCTTGTAGTCGATCTTCGGAGAGTTGGCACCGGAGAACGGGCAGGTCTTCCGACGACGGAAGAACGGACGGCGGCTCGGAAGCTGTGCAATATCAACCATGATCGTTTACTCCGCTTCTGCGCGGCGTGGGCCGCGGTCACCGCCACGATCGCCACCACGGTCACCACCGCGATCGCCACCACGGCCACCTTTATCGCCGAAACGATCGCCACGGCCGCCACGGCGGTCATCACGATCGCGCTTCTGCATCATTGCAGACGGCTCGTCGTCGTGCTCTTCGACCTTGAAGGTCATGAAGCGCAGAACGTCTTCGCTGAGGCCCATCTGACGCTCCATCTCGGCAACTGCCGGATGCGGAGCATCAATGTTCATCAGGGTGTAATGAGCCTTGCGGTTCTTTTTGACGCGGTATGCGAGGGAACGCAGACCCCAATTTTCTACCTTGCCGACAGTGCCGCCACCAGCTTCGATGATAGCTTTGTACTGTTCGACGAGGGCTTCGACCTGCTGGGCCGAAACGTCCTGGCGTGCCAGGAACACGTGCTCGTAAAGAGGCATGAGAAAAGCCTTTCCTAGGGTTTTACGACGGGATCTGGCGCAAAGCCTCCTCGTGACCGTTGGAAAGGTAACGAGAATTCTACGAGAGCGGAGACACGGGAAGACGGGTTTTTGGAACACCCTGATAGTATGAGCGAGCTCACATATCCTTCCGTTCAGCCTTCGGCCAAGATCCCGGACGAACGCGGTCTATAAGCGGATGTTCAGCGCAATGCAAGGCCTGGCGGGGCATTTGTCCCGGATTGCAGGCCATTCAGGGCCTGGGCCCGATCCGATATAGCGCGGGCGTGCCTTGAAACAGAGCTGCCTGGATTAAAGACGATCTCATGCTCGGCAGTTTGCTATGAGTGATGAGCCACGGCGGCCCTTGGAGATGTTCCAAGTCTGAAGTGACTTGGAGCGCCCTGTGCCGCGGCGCCCTTCACTATAGTGACCTGCTGGGGGAGAAACAATTGAAATGGCGGGAATCCCGCCTGATGTGGCGGGTTCCCTAGGGAAATTAAGGCTTTTTCCCACAAATGGCTTATCGTAACCTGCTGGCAGGTCTTGACAGGGGTCCTGTGTTGGTCCCATAGCCTCGCGCCAAACAGCCGATTCCGATCGTCGCCCCAAATGTGACGTCTGACGGACGATAAAGATGGCGACCAGGGCTGCGAACCAGGTCATGCGCCAGATAAAAGACAGGAAGGCGACCTCCTATGAGCATTGCATTCACATTTCCCGGACAGGGCAGCCAGGCTGTCGGCATGGGCAAGGCCCTGGCCGATGAATTTGCCGAAGCACGCACGGTCTTTGAAGAAGTCGATGACGCTCTCGGTCAGAAGCTGTCTGATATCATGTGGAACGGCCCAGAGGATCAGCTGACCCTGACGGCGAATGCACAGCCTGCTCTGATGGCTGTCAGCCTCGCCACGATGCGGGTGCTGGAAGCCAAGGGCCTGGATCTCAAGTCCTCTGTATCTTATGTCGCCGGCCATTCGCTTGGGGAATACTCAGCTCTGGCAGCGGCTGGCAGCTTTGATGTCGCCACCGCAGCCAAGCTGCTGCGGGTTCGCGGTGAAGCCATGCAGGCGGCTGTGCCGGTCGGGCAGGGGGCAATGGCTGCTTTGTTGGGCCTCGACTTTGAGGCTGCCATGGAAATCGCCAAGGAAGCCGCCGGTGATGACGTGTGTCAGGCAGCCAACGACAACGCGCCCGGGCAGGTGGTTGTCTCCGGCCATGTTGCCGCGGTCGAACGCGCCATCGAACTGGCCAAGGCAAAAGGTGCGCGCCGGGCACTGCTGCTGCCAGTCAGCGCGCCGTTCCATTGTTCTCTCATGGGTCCGGCTGCAGATACGATGGCAGCAGCACTCGCCGAAGCCGACATCAAGGACCCACGTGTGCCCTTGGTGGCAAACGTTCTGGCGCGCCCGATTACGGCTGCGGCAGAGGTTCGTCAGCGTCTCGTTGAACAGGTAACGGGAACCGTGCGCTGGCGTGAAAGTGTGATCTGGCTGTCCGAGCAGGATGTGGACACTCTGGTGGAAGTTGGCACTGGCAAGGTTCTGTCCGGTATGGTCAAGCGCATTGCACCGGGCGTCAAAGGCCAGGCAGTCAATACGGCCGAGGATATTGATGCGTTGATCGCAACGCTCAACGCCTGAGGCGCTACTTAAATCAAGTTAAGAGGTCGTTGTTTCGGTCAGCCGGACACGGGTTCAAAGTCTAGGAAGGAAGCTCGAATGTTCAGCCTTGAGGGAAAAGCCGCCCTTGTTACCGGTGCGACCGGTGGGATCGGCGAAGCCATCGCGCGGGCATTGCATGCCCAGGGTGCGACTGTTGCTCTGTCTGGGACACGGGCTGAGAAGCTCGAGGCTCTTGCGGCCGATCTTGGCGAGCGCGCTTTCGTGACCCCGGCCAATCTGTCTGACCGCGCTGCAGTCGACGCTCTTCTGCCGGCCGCCGAAGCCGTGATGGGCAAGGTCGATATTCTGGTCAACAACGCTGGTATCACGCGCGACAATCTCTTCATGCGCATGAAGGACGAGGAGTGGGACCAGGTTCTGGAAGTGAATCTGACATCCGGTTTCCGTCTTTGCCGGTCCGCCATCAAGGGCATGATGAAGCGCCGCACCGGCCGCATCATCGGCATTACCTCCGTCGTCGGCGTGACGGGCAATCCTGGTCAGGCTAATTATGCCGCCGCGAAAGCCGGCATGATCGGCATGTACAAATCTTTGGCTCGCGAAGTGGCCAGCCGCCACATCACCGTCAACACGGTAGCGCCGGGTTTCATTGAAACAGCCATGACTGATGCGTTGAACGACAAGCAGAAGGAATCAATTCTGCAAGGCGTTCCGGCCGGCCGCCTCGGCAAGGCTGACGAGATTGCGTCGGCCTGCAGCTATCTGGCCAGCGACGAAGCAGCTTACGTGTCGGGCCAGACCCTTCATGTTAACGGTGGCATGGCCATGATTTGATTGGGAAACTCTCCTCAAATCACGATGAGAATACCGGCCGCGTCCGCGCGGTCGGATCGGCTGGTCAAGGTGTAGAAAGTGTGATACCTAGCCGCCGACTATTGCAAGGGATGGGTCAATAGGCCAAATACTGTTGGCCACCACTGCCCTGTACAGACATCGCGCGTTCAAGCGGATGGGAAACGGTTCCCATGCTTGTGCGGCGACGTAGTAAACTCAGCCTTTCTATTGACCTTTGGGCTCGATAGAGTAGGCACAGGAAAAACGTGAAAACTCAAGGAAGTACAAAATGAGCGACATCGCGGAACGTGTGAAGAAGATCGTTATCGAGCACCTCGGTGTGGATGCCGAAAAGGTAACCGACAACGCAAGCTTCATCGACGACCTGGGCGCAGACAGCCTCGACACAGTTGAGCTGGTCATGGCGTTTGAAGAAGAGTTCGGCGTGGAAATCCCGGACGATGCAGCTGAAACTATTCTGACTGTCGGCGATGCCGTTTCCTTCCTGGAAAAGAACGCTGGCTGATTAAGCCGGTAAATTGACAGATTGGATGGGCGGCGCGGCTCCTTTTCAAGGAATAAGCTCGCGCCGCCGTTCTAAAAAGATGCAGGTCAATGAGGCGAGTAGTTGTAACAGGATTGGGCATGGTGTCTCCGCTTGGCGGAAACGTGGATGTCTCTTGGAAAAATATCGTCGCTGGCAAGAGCGGAGCCAATCGGGTCACTGACTTCGAAACTTCCGATCTTGCATGTCAAGTCGCTGCGCAAATTCCGCGTGGGTCAGCCGAAGATGGGGGCTACGATCCCAACGATTGGCTCGATGTCAAGGAACAGCGCAAGGTTGACGACTTCATTGTCTATGCTGTGGCCGCGGCTGATCAGGCCTTGGCCGACGCCGACTGGAAGCCGACTTCTTATGAAGATCAAACCCGCTCTGGTGTCTTGATCGGATCTGGTATTGGCGGATTGCAGGGCATCGAGACTGCGGCGCATACGCTGGCTGAAAAAGGCCCGCGCCGAATTTCGCCTTTCTTTATTCCGGGTCGTCTGATCAACTTGGCAGGAGGCTATGTCTCCATTCGTCATGGTTTGAAAGGTCCGAACCATGCGGTCGTGACCGCTTGCTCCACCGGCGCGCACGCCATTGGTGATGCCTCCCGTCTGATTGCCTTCGGGGATGCAGATGTAATGGTTGCAGGTGGCACAGAGTCACCCATTTGCCGTCTTTCGCTTGCAGGGTTTGCTGCTTGCCGTGCGCTTTCCACCGCATTCAATGACAATCCGGAAAAAGCTTCGCGTCCTTACGACAAGGCCCGTGACGGCTTCTTGATGGGTGAGGGTGCTGGCGTTGTCGTGCTGGAAGAGTACGAACATGCCAAGGCGCGTGGTGCCAAGATCTATGCCGAAGTTGTCGGTTATGGCCTTTCAGGTGATGCCTACCACATTACGGCACCTGCCGCTGATGGCGATGGGGCATACCGTTGTATGGACGCAGCATTGAAGCGAGCTGGCATCACAGCTGCGGAAGTTGATTACGTCAACGCCCACGGTACCTCAACGCCTCTTGGTGACGAAATCGAACTTGGTGCGATCACGCGCCTTGCCGGTGAATCCGCGTCAAAGCTGACCATGTCTTCGACGAAGTCCTGTACAGGTCACCTTCTTGGTGCAGCCGGTGCAATTGAGGCGATCTTCTCGGTGCTATCGATTCGCGACAGTATCGCGCCGCCGACAATCAACCTTGACGATCCTTCTGTTGAAACGCCAATCGATCTCGTGCCACACACGGCGAAATCGATGAACATTGACGTAGCCCTGTCAAACTCCTTTGGGTTTGGCGGCACCAATGCTTCTCTGGTTTTCAAGAAGGTCGCGAGCTAACAGCTCGCTATCTGACGAAACTAAGGAAAACGCCGCCGGATGACGCATTCGGCGGCGATCTTTTTTTGTTGTGCCTTTATAAAGTCTCAGCCTTGTCTCAAACAGGCGCAGGGAATTGGCTATCGAAGTCGATTGACCCCTCCGGGAAACAGACCCGGTGCTGCCGTTGAGCCATATCGGAGATGAACGGGAAGGAGCGATCAATGCGTATCAAGCCGAAAAGTCCACGGGAGGCTATTCAGCCTGAAGTGGCACCGGCACCGCCTCAGCGGTCGCGGCATGTGCGTAATCCGATCGTTATCCTAATCAATCTGCTGATCACCATTGCCGTGCTTGGGCTTCTTGGCGCCGGCTGTGGTCTGTATTTCGGCAAACAGGCTTTTGAGCAAGCCGGCCCCCTTGAAGAAGACACCACTGTGATCATTTCTTCCGGCGCAGGTCTCTCCGGTATCACTGATCGGCTTCAGGCTCAGAACGTGATCGACGACAACATCATCGACGAGCTTCTCTTCAACATCGGTGTCCGCTTTTACAAGAATGCGACCAAGCTGCAGGCGGGTGAATACGCTTTTGAAACCGGCGTCAGCATGGAGCAGGTGATGGACGCTCTGGTGTCCGGCAAAGCCGTGGTTCATCAGGTAACGGTACCCGAAGGCTGGAGCACCGCGCAGATCCTGCAGCGAGTGCGTGCGCATCCGGTTCTCGTCGGCGAAATCAACGACCTTCCAGGCGAGGGCGATCTGCTGCCCGAGACCTATACTTTCACCCGTGGCACGTCTCGTCAGGGCATCATCGACCAGATGCGCGATGCTCAGGATAAGGTTCTTGCGGATGCCTGGTCCCGTCGCGACCAGAACTTGCCGATTGAAACGCCGGAGGATCTGGTGATCCTGGCGTCGATCGTGGAGAAGGAAACCGCCAAGGCCGACGAACGCCCGCGGATTGCCGGCGTTTTCGTCAACCGTCTGAACCAAGGCATGCGCCTGCAGTCGGACCCTACGATCCTCTACGGCCTGTATGGCGGCGAGGCCTGGTTGAAGGACCGCTCGGCGATCAAGCAGTCCGAACTGAAAAAAGAGAATGCCTACAATACCTATCAGATCCAGGGCCTGCCGCCCGGACCGATCGGGAACCCGGGCAAGGCCTCGATGGAGGCGGTTGCCAATCCGTCTCGCACCAAGGACCTGTATTTTGTGGCTGATGGCACTGGTGGGCATTTCTTCTCAGAGACCTACGAGCAACACCAGGCGAATGTGCGCAAGTGGCGCAAGATCGAGAAGGAACTGCGGGATCGCGAAAAGCAATCCGGCACGACGGAATCGAACTGATCAGCGTGAATTAAGATCCGCTCCGGCGGCGAGGAGACGATTGATGACCGTAGCCAGCATGACCGGATTTGCACGCGTGCAAGGCGCAAGTGGCGTTGTTCGCTGGACCTGGGAGCTGCGCTCTGTCAACGGCAAGAACCTTGATGTCCGCATTCGAATTCCACAGGGACTGGACCCTCTTGAACAGAAGATCCGCGAGCGCTGTGCCGGGGCCCTGAAACGCGGGAATATCTCGGTCGGCCTATCAATGCAGCGCGACCAGACTGGCAACGCCCTGACCGTCAACGAGAACGCTCTGGACGCGGTTTTGAACGCTATTTCTCTGCTGCGAGACAAGGTGCCGGATATTGCTCCGCCGACGTTGGACGGGATCCTCTCTCAGTCCGGGGTGCTGGAAGTCAAGGATAGCGAAGACGATGAAGAGACGCGCGCTGCCATGATGCAGACTCTTCTGGCCACGCTGGATGAGGCCCTGCAGGCCTTGGTGGGCATGCGTCGACAGGAAGGGGCTGCGGTCGAAGCTCTGCTGACCGCTCAGGTCGACCGGATTGCCGAGTTGACGAGCCAGGCCGAAGTTCTGCCTGCCCGCAAGCCGGCCGCGATCAAGGCGCGTCTGAAACTTCAGGTGACGGAACTGCTGGAAGCTGGTGCCGGGGCCTTTGACCCTCAGCGTCTGCATCAGGAAGCTGTGCTGCTCGCGACCAAGGCCGACATCCGTGAGGAACTTGACCGCTTGGACGCGCACGTGACTGCGGTGCGTGATCTGATGAAGAAGGGCGGGCCGATTGGGCGACGCCTCGACTTCCTGGCTCAGGAATTCAATCGGGAAACCAACACGCTCTGCTCCAAATCCAATGACGTTGATCTGACTTCAATCGGCCTTGAGCTCAAGGCGGTGATTGATCAGATGCGCGAGCAAATACAGAACCTGGAGTGACCTTCATGTCCGAGACCCCCAAACCCAAAGCCGCAACACTGGTGACTGCGGATCAGGTCGACGCACAACGTCGCGGTTTGATGCTGGTCCTGTCTTCTCCCTCCGGTGCAGGCAAATCGACGATTGCCCGCATGCTGCTGGAGCGTGAAAAGGGCCTTGAGCTTTCCATTTCCGTAACCACCCGTCCACGTCGCTCTTACGAAGAGGACGGCGTGCATTACCATTTCGTTTCACAGGAACGGTTCTTCGAGATGCGGGACGGCGGCGAGCTGCTGGAATGGGCGGAGGTTCACGGAAACTATTACGCCACGCCACGGGCTCCAGTTGAATCTGCCATCGAAAGTGGTCGTGATATTCTCTTCGACATCGACATCAAGGGAACCTTCCAACTCTATGAAAAGATGCGGGAAGATGTTGTCTCGATTTTCGTTCTTCCGCCCTCCATCGAGGATATGAAAAAGCGACTGAAAGGCCGGGGCGAAGACGAGGATGCCGTGATCCTGCGCCGCATGGAAACAGCGGTCGGAGAAATGCGCCACTGGGTCCGTTACGACTATGTGGTGGTCAATGAGGTTCTGGACCGGGCCTATGAGGCTGTCCGCTCGGTTCTGCGCGCAGAGCGCCATAAGCAGGCTCGTTCGGCTGCGATAGGTCCCTTTATCGAAGGAATGGTGAGCGATCTGCAGGACGCACTCGACGGCTGAGCTTTCTTGGTTGCATTGAAAGTCCAGATCACAACGGCGTCGGAGCGAATGCTCAGGCGCCGTTTTGCTTGAAGATGTTGGCAAGACGGACAAACCCTGCCACGTCGATTTCCTCAGCCCGGGCAGTCGGCGCAAGCCCTGCAGCCTCAATGAGCGGTTCGGCGGGCTTGGCGAGACCCTTGAGGCTGGCGCGCAGCATCTTGCGCCGTTGTCCGAAGGCAGCTGCAGTCAGCTTTTCAAGTTGCTTCAGATCGCATTCAAAAGGCTCGGGACGGGGTGTCAGATGGATCACGGTTGACGTCACTTTGGGCGGTGGCGTGAAGGCTTTCGGGTTGAGGTCGAACAGCTGATCCGCGTGGGTTCGCCAGCCGGTAAGAACGCTCAGACGGCCATAGTGTTTGGATCCCGGTTTCGCGGTAATCCGCTCAGCAACTTCCTTCTGGAACATCAGTGTCAGCGACAGCCAGAACGGCGGCCATTGAGGGGTAGCGACCCAGTTTAACAGCAATTGAGTGCCGACGTTGTAGGGTAGGTTGGCGACGATGCGGATGTCTTCGCCCGGCGCAAGCTCTTGTGGGTTGATCTGCAGTGCATCTCCCTCAATCACGTGGAGCTTGCCATCGTAATGGCCGGAGATTTCCGCAAGAGCAGGCAGGCAACGTTGGTCCTTTTCAATCGCCACGACCCGTTTGGCACCAGCCGCCAATAAGGCACGTGTCAGCCCACCGGGCCCCGGTCCAATCTCAATAACGGTACAATTGGTCAGGTCACCGGCAGACCGGGCAATGCGAGACGTCAGATTGAGGTCGAGCAAGAAGTTCTGGCCCAGCGACTTGCGGGCATCAAGGCCATGAGAGGCAATGACCTCCCGCAAGGGAGGCAGGTTATCGATCTGGGCCATGGCTACAGCGCTCCCGGATTGCCGAGCACGGTTGCCATGCGCAGGGCTGCGACGAAGCTGTCTGGCTTGGCCTTGCCGGTACCGGCCAGCCCATAAGCCGTGCCATGGTCGGGCGAGGTGCGCACGAAAGGCAAACCGAGTGTCACGTTGACACCGTCATCGAAGGCCAGCGTCTTGGCGGGCACGAGAACCTGATCATGGTACATGCCAAGGGCACAGTCATAGGTTTGGCGCGCGCGTGCATGGAACAGCGTGTCGGCGGGCAGGGGGCCGGAAACGTCAATTCCTTCCTGCTGAAGGATTTCTACGGCAGGCGCAATGATGTCACGGTCTTCGGTACCCATGGTGCCGTTTTCGCCGGCATGCGGGTTCAGACCGCAGACGGCAATGCGTGGCTCGGCCAGACCGAAGCGTTCGCGCAGATCACGGGCGACGATCCGGCCTGTCTCGACGATCAGGTCGCGGGTCAGCTGCACCGGCACATCCTTAAGTGCGATGTGAATGGTGACAGGCACAACCATCAGATCCGGTCCGGCAATCATCATGACAGGCCTTAAAGGCTTGTCGAACGCCCAGAGCTTTTCTGCCAAGGCGCCAAGATACTCCGTGTGACCAGGGTAACTGAAGCCGGCTTCATAGAGGTTCGCCTTGTTGATCGGATTGGTCAGAACGGCGATGGCGCGTCCTTCGTGAACATCGCGAACACAGCCTTCAATCGAGCTGATGACGTCTTGGCCGGTGGTGGCTATTTCGTCTCCGGGTCTGTCTTCCACAGGGGCAGTGCCAGACACGACCGGCAGGCTCTTGGAGAAGGTTTTATAGGCGTCTTCGGGCTCGCCCAGCTGGATCGGCACGGTCAACCCGAGACGGTGGGCACGGTGCGCCAGAAGTCCGGGGTCAGCGCGCATATAGAACGGTGGCAGGCCGAGGTCCTTGCGGGCGACCCATGCCATCAGTGCGATGTCAGGGCCAATACCTGCCGGTTCGCCCATAGTCACGGCGACGGGCGTCTTGTTTTGTGGCATACAATTTTATTCCGGCTTAGCGGTCGACGATGGTTGCCCGGCGGCGAAGATCCATCAGGTAGCGGCGAGAAAGCTGCTCGCCTTCCTTTTCGCGCAGAACGTTTTCCATTTCCGTGCGCGCCGCGATATCAGACTTGATTTCGCGTTTTCCGCAAACGGCGATCATCTCATAGCCGCGGCCGGTTTTTTCCGCAGCAGTCAGTTTTCCTTCGCCGGCCTTGTCGATGGCCGTGCGCATGTTTTCAGGAATTTCCGTCTCCAGGCGGCGACCGATCGGCATGATCACGACCTCCTTGTAGGTGCCCAGAATGGGGCCAGATGTATCGCAGCCGCTGAATTTGGCGCGAATGGCATCCGATTCCCGCTTGCGTTGGGCGCGGAAGCCGTTGCTGGACTTCTGCGGAACGACCACGACTACACGCTTGAGGTCATACTCAATGCTGGTCTGCTGGTCTTTCATGTCCGATTTGCGCAGGGCGGCAATCACTTCGCTATCGGTAATGTCGACGGACGCCTGGAAGCGGCGCCGAACAACCTGTGACCAGGCGAGCTGCGCCCGCAGTCGGTCCTTCAGCGTGTCCGGGCTGACACCGTTCTGGCGCAGGGCTTGCGACAACTTCGAGGGAGATAGCTTCACATTGCTGGCGATGCTGCCAAACGCATTGTTGACGTCGCTCTCGCTGACAGTCACGCCAATGCGCTTGGCTTCTGCCAGTTTGATGCTGTCATCAATCAGTTCCTGCTCAGCCAGCCGCTGGGCGGTGGCCCCGGTCTTTCGCTGGGTCAGGCGGATCAGCTTGGCGCGTTGATTGACGTCATAATTGGTAATCGCTTGGTCATTAACGACAACCGCAATCGAAGTCTGAGCCCAAGCCTGTGCACCCAAAACAGGAGCAACAGAAAGGCCGAGAGCCAGAAGAACGTGTTTGAATGCCGGACGTTTGAAAGCCATGTGAACCTGGGTTTGTCGTTTGCTGCCGCCGGTTTGCGTCCTCGTGGTTGCCCACTCAGTCCCGGTAGAAAATCCTGAACGCGATCTTGCACAATTTGTATGCCAATTCAAAGGGGCAAAGAAATGGTAAGCCTTCGGTATTTTGCGGGCAGAAGCGGAGTTGCTTGCAAATAAACGGTATGCGATCTGTTGTTCTGCGTGCTCTCAGATCGAACTTTGCGTCAGATAGCCGCAAAGCTCTTTTTGGAGCGCGCTTGTGAAACGGTTAAATAAGTAAAATTTTCAGTGAGTTATATCAGGTGTCTGATTCTGTTTCTGCACGGGCGGATCAGTTTGCGCCGGAAGAGAACTGCGTGTTGCCGATCGTTCTCAAGCCAATGCGCAAGTAGAACGTCCGGTCAGTGTCTTCATCGCTATCACTGCGATCTTCGTCGTAAGAAAGCGAAATCGAGAAGCCCTCATCGTCGTAGCCGACACCGATTCCGTTTTGAACAATGTCCTTGTTCTCAAGATCGTAACGCATCGATCCAAAAATACGCCAATTGTCTTCCAGCTTCAGGCTGGTTGAACCGACGATTTCTTCGCGCGGGTCATTGATGCCGAGGTTCGGCTGCGCACCAAGGAAGGCATAAGCCAGCGACGAGACCACAGGGCCGTAGCTGCCGGTCGCCTGGGCTTGCAGACGGCGGACACGGAAGTCCTCGTCATCAAGCCGTGCCTGAGCACCGAGACGGACGCCGTATTGTGTGTCGAGATACATGCTGGCGACATAGTCTGATTGGGCCGTGGCGAGGCCGGAATCCTGAGTCGAGCCGAGAATATCGGTCGTCGCATAGGAGTTCTCGCCAGCGATATGATACGAGCGACCGATCAGCGCGCTCATGTAATAGCCGTTGTCGAGTTGCACTTTATAGCGCAGCCCTGCATTGACGCGCGAGCCGCCTTCCGCCCGATCAAAGCCGGAAAACTTGTCGTAATCAAACAACGTGGTGGAATCGAACACCAGGCTCTGGGCGTCTTCATTGGGAAGCTCACCGATCCGCGTTTCGTCCGGCCGCACGATGACCTGTGCCACCGGCTCGATGATCTGGTTGCCGCCCTTGAACGTCGCCAGGAAAGGATACCGGTATTCCAGCCCGGCGGCAGGCATTGCCCGGCCGGCAAAGGATTCACTTGTCAGCGCACTCACATCATTGTCGGCAGACGCAATGAAGAACAGATCACCACGCACATATGCGAACGGCGTGAAAACCTGCCCAAGCGGGTCGATAAAGCTTCTGCGCCAATCACTCTGAACGGAAAGACGCGAGAAGGTGCCGTCGATGCCACGAAACCGGTCAACGTTGCTACCTGTCGCCTGGAAGGCATCGGTTTCGGCCCGGGTAAGCGACGTGAAGTTGGATGTCAGAGACAGTTCACCGCCGAAAATCGGATCGTCAAACACATGATCATAGTCGATCACGGGCAGCACGAAGGGCTGCTTTTCCTGCAGTGAATCGCCGACCGACGAGAACAGCGTAGAGGTCGCGTCATTGACGCCGGTGGAGGTGTAGTCCTCTTGCGATAGCGAGAAAGAGTAAGCGCGGACGCTCAAGCCATTCCGGTCTGTACTGCCTTCCAGGTAGATCTCTGAGACCTCGCCATCGCCACTGATGTCAGCCATATCGTAGTCTTCAAGGAAACGACGGTCGCTCTTGAAGGTGACATCCCAACCATACTCCCAATTGGGGGCAAGGCGGAAGCGGCCGGACGTGTTGATCGCACCGCGCCAACGGTCACTGCCGCTGGTTCCGGAGAATTCGCCGGGGCGTGCCTGGAAGAGGCCGGCGCCGGAAACGGAATACTGGCCGGTGCCCAGGCGCTGGCGGAACTCGAAGCTTCCCAGCGTGCCCTGCTTGCTCAGTGGCGTAAGAGTGGTGGTGACGTCGAAGTGCGGGCTAAGTGCCCAGAAATAAGGAACGGAGACGCCGTAGCCGAGTTTGTCCTGATAGACGCCGGACGGAAGCAGGAAACCGGATTTCCGCTTCACTGTAGGGTCAGGCATGGAGAAATAAGGGAGATAGGCGATCGGCTGGCCGAAAAGCTCGAACGACGCGCTCTCGTAGTAGATCATCCGTTCCTTCTGGTCGTGGATGATCTTGGCAGCGCGGATCCGCCACAGGGGTGGCTTGTTCGGCGGATTGGTCGGTTTTGTGTAGACGGTGTAGAGGCCGTTCTCGATTGTCGTGGTGTTGCCTTCGGTCCGCGTTGCCTTCTCCGCAATGAAGCGGGTGCGTTGCGGCGTATCGATCTGCAGGGCGTTGGCAAAGCCCTCTGCGAAATCTTCCGTGAGGGTCAGTTCGTGGCTTTGAACCACATTGCCATCCGGCTCGACCATCACAACGTTGCCGCGCGCGGTCAGCGTTCCGACGCCACGGTCGAAGACGATCTGATCGGCATCGACCGTATATCCGATATAGTAGATCTGCACGCGACCGGTCGCGACGATGACATCGCGGTCGAAATCATAGGTCAGCTGAGCAGCTTCCAGAAGAAGCTGCTCATCGCTCTCCGGGAGAGCATTGGCGAAACTGGGTGTAAACCCGTTCTGCGCATGCGCGGGGGCAATCGCCAGGGATGCTGTGGCGAGAGCTGTGGCTGAGAGAAGGGCGGCGATCCCGACAGACCCAGCCTGGCGCACAAGGGCCAACGGCAGGCGAAGCAAAGCCTTCGCTGCGGCACGGGCGTGCCGGCAGCGGGTCTGTGTCAGGTCAGATCGGGCAATACTCTGCACGCGTCTTCTACCCATCTTCCTGATGCAATAGGATCGTAAGTCCCATCAGCACCCCAAATAGTCCCGGAGCCCAGGCTGCAATCGTCGGTGGGACAATCCCCGCGCCACCGAAGTCCTTTGCGAGCTCCGTTAGAACGTAAAGCACGAAGCCGGCGAGGATTCCACCCACAATCATCTTCCCGAGTCCACCAAACCGCGACACTCTAAGGGAAACTGCGGCTGCGATCAGTGTCATGGCCGCCAAAAGTAGGGGACGGGCGAGAAGCGTCTGATATTGCAATGCATATCTGTAGGCAGGAAGACCGGCATTTCTAGCAAGCTCAATAAACCGCGGAAGTTTCCAGAATGAGATTGATTCGGGTGAGCCGATGCTCTCGCGCACTTCCGTTGCCGTCAGATAGGTGCTGACTTCGTAATTGTCGTAGCGCTGCGGGTCTTGCTCGGTCGTATAGACCGTGACGTTTGTCAGATACCAGATTTGGTTGCCAAGGCGGGCGTTGTCCGCTTCCACCCGTTCGCGGAAGCTTCCATCCTTATCGAAGGTGAAGATGGTGACGTCCAGCAATCGGGTGCCCCCATCGAGCAACTTCTTGGCCAGCAGCACGCTTTCGCCATCCAGGCCGTCCTGACGGACCCAGATGTCATTGGTGGTCTGCATCAGCAGGCTTTCACCCGAGTCGAAAATGCCAGCGGCGATTTCCTCTGACTTCTGTTGCAGATAAACGGCAGTCGGATTGTAGACCGTAATGGAAAAAACGCCGATGCCGATGGCCGCGAGCAGCGCCGGAAGCATGAACTGCCAGGCAGAAACTCCGGCTGCCCGCGTAACGACAAGCTCCAAAGCACGGCTCAGGCTGACAAAGGCTGCGATGGAACCGAAGAGCACGGCAAAGGGAATGACCTGCTCAAGCAGCAGCGGCACTCTGAGCAGCGAGATTGCAGCGACTCGAAGTACTGAAAAGCCATCGCGATCCGATCCACGCCGCACCAGCTCCAGCACATCGAACAGGAATATAAGCACGCTCGCAAGCAGGAACAGCCCAAGAATGGTCTTCAGAAAGCGCGCAGAAAAATACAGCGAGAGTGTCCGCCCTAACAGCATGGATCAAGAAGCCCCCCCGTTCGGGCCGTTGGTGGCCGTAAGCCGCGAGGAGAGCTTTTCGATCCGCTCGGAGAGACCTTCCGCAGCCTTTGATAGCGGACGTGGCAGGCTCAGCCGCTGGCTGCGGACAATCGACCAGAGGGCGATCACGATGCCCGACACCGGGATGGCGTAAAGCAACACCAGAAGCAGTTGCGAGTTGCCGGCAATGGCGCTGGCTCCAAAGCCTGCAGTGCGCATGCCGATACAGCAGGCAATGGCGCCAAGGGTCAGAAGGCCCGCACTTTGCCGGGTTGAGCGCACGCGGCCCAGGAAGGCAAAAACCACGAGAGCAAATGACAGGCAATACAGCGGTTGGCTGATGCGTTCATGCAACTCGGTTTGCAGTCTGTCGTTGTGCTGTTGGGCGTAGCGATCATCGGGCGAGGGGGCCAGGAGATCGTAGGTGGAGCGCTCACTGGCCTTGTAGACGGGCTGCCCGGCTTCCGGGATCAGGCTTGAAAGGTCAAAGGCATAAGACTGGAAGCGGACGATGGAAATGTCGCCCTGTTGCTTTGGTTTGCGTTGGATCGTGCCGTTCTGCATGACCAGCAAGGTGCGGTTGGCTGCCTCGATGATCTGCCCGTTTTCGGCCTGATAGGTGAAAGCCGTTTCCTCGTCGCGCGTGTCGTGCAGCAAGAGGCCCTCAAGCGTGCCATTTCCGGAGCGATTGCGAATGTGGAAAGTCAGGCCGTCCTCAACCGAAATAAACCGTCCCGGCTTGACAATATTGGCGACCAGATCGGCGCGAACCCGCGTGATTTCATCGCGCAACTGCCCCAACCCCAGCGGCGCCACATAGAGTGACATGCTGGCCGACAGGGCGAACACCAGCGCTGCGAAGATCATCACCGGCTTGAGAACGAGAAAGCGTGAACCACCCGTCGCATTGATCACGATCAGCTCGCTGTCGCCGGACAAGGCATTCAGCACGAGGATCAACGCAATCATCAGGGCGAAGGGGGCGACAATGACGAGAAGGAACGGCAGCGCAAGGATCGTGATGCCGATGAACTGTAAGACAGTCTGGCCTTTGGAGGTCACAAGGTCGAGCTGGCGAAGAGCCTGGGTCGCCCAGACGACGCCGGTCATGGCTCCCAGTGTCATGACGAACACGAAGGCCGTGCGCCGAATGATGTAGCGTTCCAGAATTTTCATGCTGCGCCAGACCGGATTAGGCACCTCTTGTAGGGGAAGTGCGTCACTGGAGCAATAGCACCTATTTTGGTGAACCAAGGCTCAACAAGCATGGTAAATTTCTGGTCATAAAGTCGGCTCTTGCAGCTGCTATCGGTTGCCGCCATGATCGCAAACTTGAAAGAAGGCCTGCTTCGGCACCCTGATTGGCGGGCTTTTCCACGAGAGGTAATAGGATAGAAATGGCTCAACTCACCAAGGTCTCCTTCGCTAAGGTCTCCGCTCCGGAAA
This sequence comes from Roseibium limicola, assembly GCF_017313085.1. Taxonomy (GTDB): domain Bacteria; phylum Pseudomonadota; class Alphaproteobacteria; order Rhizobiales; family Stappiaceae; genus Roseibium; species Roseibium limicola. The sequence goes on from NZ_JAFLNF010000005.1 coordinate 243,635, forward strand.
AGGGCACGGCTGTGGTTCTTGCCACAGACGAGATGGCCATGGGGGCCACGACCTCAGAGCTTCTTGGACGTTTGTCCTCAGGCTTGGAGAAGATTGCAGCAATTGGCGGGTTTACCGGCAAGAAGGGCAGCATTCTGGAGCTCATCGCACCTGCTGGACTTGAGCTTGACCGACTTGTCGTGCTGGGCCTGGGAAAGCCGCAAGAGCTGAACGAAGAGGACTGGCTTGGTCTGGGTGGTAAACTTCAGGCAGCTTTGGCGAAGGCCAAGGTAGAAACAGCATCGCTGCTGTTTGAAGCAGCAGGTCTGGAAGGCGAGACCGGGACATCTGCAGCTGCCAAGCTGGCGATGGGTGCCAAGCTGGCCTCCTACACTTTCGATACCTACAAGAGCGCAAAGCCTGACGATGACAAGCCGACAGCGTTGAAGCTGGAGATCTCGATTGAAGATCATAAGGCCACACGCAAGGTCTGGGACGATCTTGACGGTATCAGCGACGGCGTTCTGCTGGCCCGTGAACTGGTAAATGAGCCGCCGAATGTGCTTGGCCCTGTCGAATTCGCCGCCAAGGCCAAGGAGCTAGAGAAGCTTGGCGTAGAAGTGGAAATCCTCACCGAGAAGGAAATGACCAAGCTCAAGATGGGCGCGCTGCTGGGGGTGGCTCAGGGGTCTGTCCGTCCACCGCGACTGGCGGTCATGAAGTGGAACGGCGGCAAGAAGTCCGACGCACCGCTGGCCTTCGTCGGCAAGGGCGTGGTGTTTGACACCGGCGGCATTTCCATCAAGCCGGCTGGCGGCATGGAAGATATGAAGGGCGACATGGGCGGGGCAGCAGCAGTGACCGGCCTGATGCATGCGCTGGCCGCCCGCAAGGCGCGGGTCAACGCCGTCGGTGTGATCGGACTTGTGGAGAACATGCCGGACGGCAATGCCTACCGTCCGGGCGATATTCTCACCGCTATGTCGGGCACGACGATCGAAGTCCTGAACACCGATGCGGAAGGCCGCCTCGTTCTGGCCGATGCGCTCTGGTACACGCAGGAGAAATTCACTCCGGTCTTCATGATCGACCTCGCCACTCTGACCGGCGCGGTTCTCGTCGCGCTTGGTCACCTGATGGCCGGAATGTTCACAGAAGATGATGAGCTGGCGGAACGCCTGACCGCTGCCGGAAAATCCTCCGGTGAACCCGTCTGGCGTCTGCCGGTTTCCAAAGACTATGACAAGCTGATCGATACCCCCAATGCGGACGTGAAGAACACCGGTGGTCGGACGGCTGGATCCATTACGGCGGCCCAGTTCCTGCTGCGCTTCTCCAACGGCGTGCCGCATGTGCATCTGGATGTCGCCGGCACGGCATTCGGCGCGGGCAAGACCGACATCAACACCGGATGGGCCTCCGGATACGGCGTGCGCCTGCTGGATCGGTTCGTGGCGGATTTCTACGAGAGCTGATATCAACGAGTGGCAAGGCTTAAAACGAAAAAACCCGCCGGAAACGGCGGGTTTTTGTATTCTTGTCGCAGACTGTATTTCAGCAAGAGCGAGGCTGGTGTGTCCCGGAGGGCGCAGATGCTCAGCAGGTCTTGTAGGCCTGACAAGCAGAAGCCTCTTCGGTAACGATCATACCGATGGAAGCGGTTGCCCCTGCAAGTGCGAAAACCAGTGCGAAAAAAACGACAATACGAGCAGCCATGCCCATCCCCTTAAAACAACGCAGACAGGTTGGGCTTCAACCTGTTTAGCCAATTCATCCTTTTCAAAAGCCGCAGTTCAAAACAGCCCAGATAAGGATTTTTACCAATTCCCCGGACGACAGAGTTAGGCGATCCCGATTTGTGAAGGGTTAATGGAATGACGGGAAAGCAATGTCTATACGGATTTTCCCATGGGCATCGCATCGCGGGAATTTGTTGCCCTACCGCATCACAAAACCAGTGTTTGGCTGGGTAACGCCACGACTTTGACATAAGTTCCCAACATTTCTGCTCAAATAGGGCTGAAACATGAGATGGTTAAGCTGCTGCCCTGCGCGAGCTAGACACTCTCATCAGTCCGTGTGAGCGGGGTGGCTGTAACCAGATTCGTCAGACCTGCCAAACAGCCCGTCAATAAGCGTCTTGCCGGTGGTCGACTGTCGTGACTTCTCTCTTTAAAACGATCACGAAGTTCAATGCCCACACTCGATTGGCCCGAATCATGAGTACGGACGTCCTGTTTTACCATTTGATGCACCAGCCACTTGAGGCAGCCTTGCCGAAACTGCTGCTGAAGTGCCTGGAGCGGGACTGGACCGTGACGGTGCAGACGGGTACCAGCGAACGTCGCGATGCCTTGAATGCCCATCTGTGGACGTTCTCCGATGACAGCTTTTTGCCCCATGGCACGCTTGAAGACGACTTTCCCGAGCTGCAACCAATCTATCTCACACATGAGGTGGATAATCCGAACGAGGCGAATGTCCGTTTTCTCGTCGACAAGGCGACGCCTCCAGAGCTCGCCGCCTACGAGCGGGTCGTCTTTCTGTTCGACGGCAATGATCAGCAGGCGTTGGGACAAGCGCGCCAGCAGTGGAAGGTCAACAAGGACGCCGGTCATGCGCTGACCTATTGGCAGCAGACAGACACCGGTGGCTGGGAACGTAAGGCTTGAGCTTTTGGCTTTGCAGAGATCAAACGGAAACGAAAAAGGCCAGCTCCCAACGGGGACCTGGCCTTTTTTCTCATGTCGTCAACTGATTATTCGATAGGTTTGAGTTCGGTCGTCGCATTGCGGTCTTCTTCGTCAACAACGATCTGCGAGGTGCGTGCCGCCTTGATCTCATCGATCTTGCCGTGTGCAGCACCAACCCCCAGAAGAGACTTGGCCCACGCAAGAGTGGCCTCATCCACCGTTGCGTCCTCGTCAGAAACGGAACTGCCCGGCTTCGAAGAAGCGGACAGGATCGCGCTCTTCAGCGTGGCGTCGGAAACAGCGGTCGCATCAGTACTGGAGGCAGCAGCCTGCGCGGCAGTGTACTCCGACAAGGCTTCCGCAAGGTTCTCTGCTTCCGGGCTGTCGAGGGCGGCCGTCAGATCGACAATCTCCCCGTCCAGATAGACCGCCTGCGTGACGCTGATGGTCGCCTTATCAATCGCCTTAAGCTCACTCAGTCGCGTGGCCGCGCTTTCAAGCGTTGCATCATCATAGGGTGTCCCATCATAGGAACGGACTTTGGACAGACGGGTTCGGAAGGCTCCGACGGCAGACTGTACGTCTGCGTCGGCCTTTACGAAATTCTCGCGGGCTTCATCCTGGGCAATGGAAGCCTCGATATAAGCCTGCACCTTTTCCAGCCCCGGATCTTCCGAGGTCATGTAAACGCGGTAGCTCTGGTCCAGTTTGGAGTATTCTGCCGACACTTCGCCTGAAGTTACGACAGACTCAGTTTCCAGGGACTCTGCTTCCTTACCAGGATGTTCCGGAGGGAGGATAGAGACTGTTGCCAGGGAAGCCCGTTGCTTGGTGTTCAAACCATTGGCTGCTGGACGACGCGCGGTCTTCGGCCGGGATTTTTCAATCCCCAAGGCGCCGCCGATTGTTTTGCCAAGGAAGTTGGAGGCTTTGTACCCCATCTTGTTGATTGTCTTCGCTACATCGTCGCCATCCGCATGGGCGACGGTCGACAGATTCAGCTGACTTGTCAGGCTGCTCGGCCCAATGGGGAGCGCAGTCAACGCCAGGGCACCTAAGGCGATAATAATATTGCGCGATGTGGACATGCTTAGTCTCCCTTTGACAGGAGAACGCACCAAAGCCGATATGTTTCCGCCAAGCGAGCGAATAAACGCGGGCGGCAGATTCTCCGCTGCCCATACTCGCGCAGGCAAGAAGGGTTTTCGACATGGATGACACGGAGGTCGGCAGTGCAACGTTCCTGGCGCGGCGCGATGCGGCCCGCAGGCGGCTGGATGATCTGACCGGCGGAAAAGGAGGAACGGAACTGGATCGCAAGGACTGGTTTAAGACCGTCTACCGCGAAGCAGACGGCGATCCGGCTGCTGTCCCTTGGGCAGATATGAAACCCAAGCAAGCCTTGCTGGCCTGGCTGGAGAACAATCCGGGCAACGGGGAGAAGGCCCTCGATGTGGCCTGCGGTCTGGGCGACAACGCAGAGGCGATGGCCAAGGCCGGCTATTCAACCACCGCCTTTGATCTGGCGGGGGACGCCATTGACTGGGCACGCCAACGTTTCCCGCAGACGGCGGTAGATTATCAGGTGGCCGATCTGCTTCAAATGCCGGAGGACTGGAATGGTGCCTTCGATCTCGTTCATGAGTGCTACACGCTTCAGGCCTTGCAGGAGCCTTTGCGCTCGAACGCGCTCAAGGCATTGGCGGGATTGGTGAAGCCGGGTGGCCAGTTGTTGCTGATTACCAGATGTCGACCAGAGGGTGTCGCGGTAGACGGACCACCTTGGCCCCTGGCGCCATCTGAGTGGAAAACCTTTGAGAGCCTGGGCTTTACGCTTATGGAAGCGCATGAGTATGAGATTGCCCGCAAGGACAGGAGCATTCCCCACGTCCGGGCTCTCTTCCACAAGACCGGTTAGCGTTTGGGAGCTTAACCGATTTGAGCGAGAAGGTCGGTCAATTCCCCGAGGTGTGCCAACCGGTGAAACCGTTCAGTTGAGCTTGGGGCGTCGGCCTTTTCCATGGCCCAGGTGATCTCATAGGGCACATGGACGCCGTGAGCGCCCGCTGAGAGAGCCGGCAGAATGTCGGACTTCATCGAGTTGCCGATCATCATGGCCTTGTCAGCCCCAGCCCCGTGACGCGAAAAGATCCGGGCGTAAGTGGCATCGTCTTTTTCGGAGACGACTTCTACCGCTTTGAAGTAATTGGCCAGCCCGCTTTCCGCGACTTTGCGCTCCTGATCGAAAAGATCGCCCTTGGTGATCAATACCAGTTGGAACTCGGTGCTGACGACCTTGAGCGTTGCTTCCACGTGGGGCAAGGGCTCCACCGGATGAGACAGCATCGCTCTGCCGGCTTCGAGGATCTCGCCGATCACATGACCTGGGACATTGCCGCCTGTCACTTCGATGGCGGTCTCGATCATCGATAAAGTGAAGCCTTTGATGCCGTAACCGTAGTGGCCGACATTACGCCGCTCGGCTGCAAGCAGCCGTTGGCGCAAGTGATCACCTTCCGCATGATCCGACAAGAGCTCGGTGAAGCGGGTTTCCGTCAGCTGGAAAAACCGCTCGTTGTGCCAAAGCGTGTCATCGGCATCGAAGCCGAGCGTTTTGATGGAATGGGGCATGACGCTTCCCGTTAGCTGGCGGCTTCATACTTGGCAGAAAGCTTCAGCCATTCCTCTTCGGTCTTTGCCAGTTTCTTTTCGCAGAAGGCCCGCTCCTTGGCGTATTTCATCGCTCGATCGGGAAGTTTCTGGAAGAAGTCCGGATCCGAAAGTGCCTGATCCAGCTTGGCGATTTTCTCCTGGAGACGGGTGATTTCGGCTTCGGCCACGTCGATTTTGGCGCGCAGGGGCTGCAACTGAGAGCGCTTCTGTGCGGCTTCCCGGCGTTTTTCCTGGCTTGAAGCTGCAGAGGCTTCCTGATCGACAGCTGCCTGCTTTTCCCGAGCCTTCTGGGCTGCTTCCGGGCCCTGAAGAATGAGGCGCTTGTAGTCCTCCATGTCGCCATCGTAGGGAGCCACCTTGCCGTCGTGCACCAGCCAAAGCTGATCGGCGCAGGCCTCCACCAGGTGGCGGTCATGCGAGATCAGAAGTACCGCGCCCTTGTAGTCATTCAGGGCGTGAACCAGTGCTTCACGGCTGTCGATATCCAGGTGGTTGGTCGGCTCATCGAGGATCAGCAGGTTCGGACCATGGAAGGTCGCCAGGCCAAGCAGCAGCCGGGCCTTTTCACCACCCGACAGATCCTTCGCAGGGGTGTCCATGCGATCGGTCGGCAGGCCAAACCGGGCAACACGGGCACGCACTTGCGGCTCGGTCGCCTGTGGCATCAGAGTGCGAACATGGGCAATCGGGGTTTCAGCTGGGCGCAGTTCGTCCAACTGATGCTGGGCAAAGAAGGCGATCTTCAGCTTCGATGCACGCGCCAGCTCGCCACCCATAGCTTCCATTCGGCCGGAAATGAGCTTGGCGAAGGTGGATTTGCCGTTGCCGTTGGCGCCCAGAAGCGCGATCCGATCGTCCGTATCGACGTTCAAGGTCAGATTCTTGAGAATGGCTTTGCCGTCGTAGCCGACGCTGACGCCTTCCAGTTTCAGGATCGGCGGTGCCAGGCGACCGACCGGATCAGGGAAATGGATGGGGCGGGAGCTTTCTTCCGTTAGAGCGGCTATCGGCTCCATCTTTTCCAGCATCTTCAGTCGGGCCTGGGCCTGACGTGCTTTTGAAGCAGTATAGCGGAAGCGGTCGACAAACGTCTGCATATGCTTGCGCTGGGCGTCCTGCTTTTCCTTCGCCTTCATCTGCAGCATCATGGTTTCGCGACGCTGCCGGTCAAAGCTGTCATAGCCGCCGGTGTAATAGGTCAGCTTGCCCTGCTCGAGATGAACGATGGAGTCTACCGCCTTGTTCAGGAGATCGCGGTCATGCGAGATCAGCAGCACCTGATGCGGATAACGCGCAACGTAGCTTTCTAGCCACATGGTGCCTTCCAGATCGAGATAGTTGGTCGGCTCATCCAAAAGCAGCAGATCGGGTTCCGCAAACAGCACAGCCGCCAGCGCGACGCGCATGCGCCACCCACCAGAGAAGGCGGAACACGGGCGAGCCTGTGCCGCCTCATCAAAGCCGAGGCCAGACAGAATGGAGGCCGCGCGCGCTTCTGCGGTGTGGCTGTCGATATCAGCCAGTCGCATGTGGATCTCGGCGATCCGTTGCGGGTCTGTGGCGGTCTCGGCCTCGGTCAGCAGGGAGGCACGCTCGGTGTCGCCGGCAAGAACCACTTCAAGCAGTGTTTCTTCTGTGCCTGGCGCTTCCTGCGCCACCTGCCCGATGCGGGCCTTCTTGGGAATGGTAACAGAGCCGGTCTCGCTCGACAGGTCGCCGGTGAGCAACTTGAACAAGGTGGACTTGCCAGCTCCATTGCGGCCAACCAGGCCGGTCTTGGCCTTGGGGGGCAAGGTGACACTGGCATTGTCAATGAGAAGTCGGCCGCCGATGCGGAATGTAAGGTCTGTAACTTGCAGCATGGGGCGAGAAATGGCCGACGCGCGAAGCTGTTGCAAGCAGAAAGTTTGGCTAATTGTGCAACTGCTAAACGATAGGGTTTATTCGGTCACAGTATCGGACAAAAACAGACTGACAAAGCCCCACGCATAGCTGGCCAAGAGCTCTTCGCACAACACCACCTCACGTGTCTCGGCATCCCAGTAGGACCGGGGAGTGCCGCATCTGCGTGCGCTAAGGGTTAGGCCTTCCGGGAACTGATAGAGCTTGTCGATCTGCCGCCCGATCATGTGCAGCAGACCGCTCTCCTTGATGAATAGCCCTAGGGGGTCCTCATCCGAGGTGTCGAGAATGACCTTCACACCATGGTCGGCCGATTGATCATTTGCAGGCCGATGCTCCGCCGTCAGGCTTTGCCAGAGGTCGTGGGCTTGAAGATAGCTTTCGGGGCAAGCGTCGAGATTGTCGGCGGGAAATCCCAGATCGAGTGCCAGGTCGCCAAGACCGATCATGTCGGACCCGGCGAGAAGGCACAGCAAACGACGATTTGCCAGTTCATCTGTCTCAGGGGAGGTGACTTTACCCGCGTCATTGGCCCCATCATTGTCGGCAACGTCCTGCAGGGCAAAGCGACCGATCAATCCGTTCGATAGGAACAGTTCGATGCCCGGTCCGCTGAAGCTCGACATCTGCACCGCCGCAATCTCGTCCAGGGTGCGGCTCGGATCCAGTTCGGAAGATAGGGCAAAGCTGGAAATCACCGCTTTGGCCATCTGTCGGTGGACCGCGAAATAGCTGTTGCCCGCGACAAAGACGAAAAGCTCGTTGCTGGTTTCCGAATCCAGACCCTGCATCAGGGTGAGCAGCGGATCTTGCATCACATCATAAGGAACGAGAGCCTGCTGTTCAGACACCTGATCCTCTTCGGACTGTTCTGGAAGTTCCTCACGAGTGGCAGCCGTTGCTTGATCTGTGGACAGGGGAGGCGCGGAGGCGAAAAACACTGCCAGCATGGCAAAGCTCAGCACATGCCTCAGCCAGCGGAGAGACGGGGAGCGGGCGGAGAGGCGCATTAAGTCCGACCGATTGGTCAGGCCAGACTTGGGAGAAATTTCAGCATCAGGCAATTGCAGGCGACAGCCCATTTACAAACACTCCGGTCCACCGGTTCACTCCATGTGAGGCGGCATACGAGGCAGCCGGGCGGGTCTCGAAGTTTACCTCTTTGAAGAGGATTGTGCCAGCAACGCGAACATCTTGCCTGTGAGCGAGGGAGCTGTGACGCAAATTTGTCATGAAGACGCCCCCTTGCGGTGTGGTTCCAGCAAAGTTATAGGAGGCGCGAAATTCGAATCGGGAGCGTGGTTTTCTAGCCTGCTCCGTCAAGCGGTCAAACCTGACCGGAACACAAGAAAGTTTAGAGACCCATGGCGATTGAACGCACGTTTTCCATGATCAAGCCGGACGCCACCAAGCGCAATCTGACCGGCGCAATCACCGCAAAGCTCGAAGAAGCTGGCCTGAGCGTTGTCGCTTCGAAGCGCGTATGGATGTCCCTGCGTCAGGCAGAAGCATTCTACGCAGTTCACAAAGAGCGTCCGTTCTTTGGTGAGCTGACAGAGTTCATGGCGTCCGGCCCGACCGTTGTTCAGGTTCTGGAAGGCGAAAATGCCGTTGCCAAGAACCGTGAAGTTATGGGCGCAACCAACCCGGCTGACGCTGCTGAAGGCACAATCCGCAAGGAATTCGCTCTCTCCATCGGTGAAAACTCCGTTCACGGTTCTGATGCTGCTGAAACCGCTGCCGAAGAAATGGCATTCTGGTTCGCTGGCAACGAAATCGTCGGCTAACAGCGCCCTCGCTGTCTGAGTTTGAAAAGGGCCACCTGGCAACGGGTGGCCCTTTTTTCGGTGAGAGCCCTTTTGCGATGGGGAGGGCTGGCGCTGGGCGCCACACAAATCCGATTGTCATGCTCACAAGGCTGTGCTTGACGGCTTGCCGGTCGGGTCTTCATAAGTTGGGCTGGATACTTTCAAGGCCGGACCCCGATGACCCAGCAGCCGACGCAAACTTCCTTTTCCGCTTGCCCGCATGATTGCCCGTCAACGTGCGCGTTGGACGTCCAAATGGACGATGCAGGCCGGGTGAAGCGTTTGAGCGGGGCGAAGGATAACAGCTACACTGCTGGTGTCATTTGCGCCAAGGTCGCGCGCTATGCAGACCGGCTCTACCACCCGGACCGGCTGAAAAAGCCGCTGATCCGCGTGGGAGCCAAGGGAGAAGGCCGGTTTGAGGAAATCTCCTGGGATGCCGCCCTCGACCTGATCGCCGACAAGTTTCTGGCGGCGGAAGCCGAATTCGGTGCTCAGTCCGTCTGGCCGTATCACTATGCCGGGACAATGGGACTGGTGCAGCGCGACAGCATCCACCGCTTCCGCCATGCCAAGGGCTACTCCCGCCAGTTTGACAGCTTCTGCACCAACATGGCCTGGACCGGCTATGTCGCCGGTACCGGACTGCTCGCCGGACCGGACCCGCGAGAAATGGCCTTGTCCGATCAGATCGTCATCTGGGGCACCAACCCGGTCGCCACCCAGGTCAATGTGGTCACCCATGTGACCACAGCCCGCAAGACTCGCGGCGCCCGCCTGATCGTTGTTGACGTTTATCGAACCCAGACAATGAAGCAGGCTGACCTGGGGCTTGTTATCCGGCCTGGCACGGACGCGGCTCTTGCCTGCGCCATCATGCATGTGCTTTTCCGCGATGATCTCGCCGACCGGGACTATCTGGAAAAATTCACTGATTGCCCGGCAGAGCTGGAAGAACACCTTCAGACCCGCACCCCACAGTGGGCAGCCGACATCACCGGATTGAGTGTTGCCGAGATCGAGGAAGCCGCGCGGCTGATCGGGTCAGTGAAAAAGACCTACTTCCGCTTGGGTTACGGATTTACCCGCTCGCGCAACGGTGCTGTCGCCATGCATGCGGCAGCTTGCATCGGAGCAGTCACCGGGTGTTGGAAAGAGGAGGGCGGCGGCGTCTTTCACAATAACGGGGCCATCTACAAGCTGAACAAGGCGATGATCGAAGCGCGGGAGCTCATGGATGAGCCGACCCGCGAGCTCGATCAGTCGCTCGTTGGCCGCATTCTGACCGGTGATAACACCGCGCTTCTCGGCGGACCGCCGGTCAAGGCAATGCTGATCCAGAACACCAATCCGGTCTCCGTTGCGCCTGAGCAGGAGTCGGTGAAACAGGGTTTTGCCCGTGAAGACCTTTTCACCGTGGTACATGAGCAATTCATGACAGAGACCGCGAAGATGGCCGATATCGTTCTGCCAGCAACGCAGTTTCTGGAGCATGATGACATCTACAAAGGCGGCGGTCAGCAGCACCTTCTTCTGGGCCCCAAGGTCGTTGAGCCGGAAAATGGTCCTAAAGAGAATCTTTTCGTTCTCAATGAGCTGGCAAAAAGAGTTCATGCAAAGGATCATCCGGGCTTTCATATGGATGCGCGCCAGCACATAGACTGGATGCTGCAAAATTCCGGATATGGAACTCTGGCGGACTTCGAGAAAAACCGCTGGATCGACCTGCAGCCAGACTTTGCGACCTCGCATTTTCTCAAAGGCTTTGGTCACGCAGACGGCAAGTTCCACTTCAAGCCCGACTGGGGGCGTTCCACCGCCCCGAATAAGCCGTCAAACGGCGTTGCGCTCGGTCCCTGGAGCGAAATGCCCGCGCTTCCTGACCAGTGGGATGCCATTGAGGCGGCCGACGCCCGTCACCCTTTCCGGCTGGTGACGGCCCCGGCCCATTCTTTCCTCAATTCCACCTTCAACGAGACGGATGCGTCGAAAAAGAAAGAAAAACGGCCCGAAGCCTGGTTGCGTTCTGAGGAGGCAGACGCGCTCGGCATTGCCGATGGTGATCTTGTCAAGATGGGCAATGACCGCGGCGTCGTGACCTTGCATGCCCGCCATTACGGCGAGCTATCGCCGGGCACCGTGATCTCTGAGGGGATCTGGCCGAACGATGCTTTTGTTGACGGCAAGGGCATCAACACCCTGACAGGTGCCGATCAGGTCGCCCCCTACGGCGGCGCCGCCTTTCACGATACTGCTGTCTGGATTCGCAAGGCCTGAAACGCTTTCGATGCTGAGGGGTGCTGAGCGGTGAGTTCTGCACTGCCTCCTCCTTTCGGTCATTGCCGGGCTTGATCCGGCAATCCATGCCGTTGCGCTGCCCGCAGAAATGACCCTATGAATTTTCGGAGGCGTCACGGCATGGATCCCATGGTCGAGCCATGGGATGACGCTTGAGAGGTGGGGGCCGTGTCGCTCGCTCTGTCATCCTCGGCCCTGTGCCGAGGATCCAGCCTTCACAGTCTACACTGGACGTTGATTCTCGGGACAGGCCCTAGAAGGACGACCGGGGGTATTGTGTGCTGGTGCGCCACCCGACCACTCTCATCCACTCCGTCATTGCCGGACTTGATCCGGTAATCCATTCCGTTGCGGTGCTTCTATCGCGCGGCGTGATGAGCACACCGCGGCGTCACGGCATGGATCCCATGGTCGAGCCATGGGATGACGCTGGTGGGTGTTGAGAGGAACGCGTTTAAGGAACGACCAGACGTGCGTCGGCTTGGGAGGCGTCGGCAGCCCCGGTGGCGACGCGTTGGTCGCGCAGGCGGGCTTTGCCGGAGGCCACAAGTGCAAGGGCCTTGGGGTAGATCTGATGCTCCACGCTAAGAACCCGTGCGGCGAGGGTGGCCGGAGTATCGTCATCCAGAACCGGAACTGCACCTTGCGCGATGATCGGGCCATCATCCATTTCTGCGGACACAAAGTGCACGGTAGCGCCGTGGATCTTCACGCCTTCATCCAGTGCCCGCTCGTGGGTCGCCAGGCCCTTGAAAGAGGGCAATAGCGCCGGATGGATGTTGAGCATCCGGTCTTTCCACGCATTCACCAGGAACGGTGTCAGCAAACGCATGAACCCTGCCAGTGCGACGATCTCGATCTTTGCAGTCCTCAGGATCTCGTCGACGGCACGCTCAAAGGCCTCGCGATCACCCTTGTAGTCGCGGTGATCGACCACCGCAGTCGGGATGCCCATCTCTTCAGCCTTGGCCAAGCCGCCAGCATCTGGCTTGTTGGCCAGAACCAGCGCGATCTCTGCCGGATAATCCGGGTGCATGGCTGCGGATATCAACGAGTTCATGTTGCTGCCGCGCCCGGAAATCAGCACGGCGACGCGCTTGCGTTCGCTCATGCCAGCAGACCCAGGCTGTTTTTGAAGACGACGGATTCAGGGCCTTCAGCGCCGATCTTGCCAATGCGGAAGACGGTTTCGCCCTCGCGGGTCAGCACGTCGGTGATGGCTTGCGCCTGAGCCGCCTCGACGACAATGACCATGCCGACGCCGCAATTGAAGGTTCGCAGCATTTCCGGTTCGGCAACGCCACCGGCTTTCGCCAGCCATTTAAAGACGCCAGGCGCATCGATGGCGCTCAGATCAATCTCAGCCGTGGTTCCGTCAGGCAGGACGCGTGGCAGATTTTCCGGAAGACCGCCGCCGGTGATATGAGCCAGTGCCTTGACGCCGGATGTCTCCTTGAGAGCTGCCAGCAGTGGCTTGACGTAGATCTTCGTCGGCATCATCAGCGCTTCGCCAAGCGACTGCTCGGGCGCAAATGGGGCCGCATCATCCCAGAACAGGCCCGCCAGTTCGATGATTTTGCGCACCAGCGAAAACCCATTGGAATGGACGCCGGACGAGGCCAGACCAAGCAATACGTCGCCTGTCCCGACATCCTTGCGTGGCAGGATTGCGCCGCGCTCGACCGCGCCGACCGAAAAACCGGCCAGATCATAATCGTCCTTGGAATACATGCCCGGCATTTCGGCCGTTTCGCCGCCAATCAGGGCACAACCGGCCATCTTGCAGCCATCGGCGATGCCGGCGACCACGTCGGAAGCTGTGTCTACGTCCAGAGCGCCACAAGCAAAGTAGTCGAGGAAAAACAGTGGCTCAGCGCCCTGAACGATCAGGTCGTTGACGCACATGGCAACCAGATCGATGCCGACAGTGCGGTGCTGATGGGTGTCGATAGCAATCTTCAGCTTGGTGCCGACGCCGTCGTTGGCGGCCACCAGGATCGGGTCGGTGAAGCCCGCGCCTTTCAGATCGAACAGGCCGCCGAAGCCGCCAATGTCGCTGTCGGCACCGGCGCGTGCGGTGGCCTTGACCAGCGGCTTGATGCGTTTCACAAGCTCGTTTCCGGCATCGATGTCGACACCAGACTGGGCGTAGGTCAGACCGTTCTGGCCGGTGGAGGAGGACTGGCTCATGGCGGCAACTCCAAGAAGGGATCGGCGATAATAAGAATTCTGTTAGCGCCGCATACCCCTTGGCGCGGCGGAAAACAAGAGGCGCAGAGCAGGTCTAGGGGCGGCAGTCGCAGGTCTTTCGGCCTTATCCCTCAGTAAAATCGCCAGATATGCTTGACCCGATGGGGTCAGCGTCCCTAAGTGCAGGAACGTTTTCAGATCATGCGGACCCTCATATGCAGGTTCGCTGCGGACAACAGGAGCCACGCTCATGACCCTGCGCCGGCAAATTCTTTTCTGGCTCTTGTCCCTGACCGCCGTCATTTTGTTCATGGCTGTCTTCTCCAACGTGCTGTTGCCCTTCGTCGCCGGCATGGCCGTCGCCTATCTGCTCGATCCGGTTGGGGACCGATTGGAGAGCTGGGGCATGAGCCGCATGTGGGCGACGGTAACCATCCTGATCACCTTCGTCATTATCGTGCTTCTGTTCCTGTTGTTGATCGTGCCGGTTCTCGGCTCCCAGTTGGCCGGCTTCGTTGAAAAGCTTCCGGATCTGGTGGGGCAACTTCAGACACTGGTTCATACAAATCTGGGGCAGCGTCTGTCGGACATGGGATTGTTTCAGGGCGGTGACCTGAAATCCTCTGTCGGCAATCTGCTGGGACAAGGCGCGAGCTGGCTGGCCAGCATCTTCAAGTCGCTGTGGAGCGGTGGGCAGGCGTTGCTATCAATGGTCTCCCTGCTGGTGGTGACCCCGGTCGTGGCATTTTACCTGTTGCTGGACTGGGACCGCATGGTGGAGCGTATCGACAGCTGGTTGCCGCGGGATCATCAGCCGACCATCCGCCGATTGGCCCGTGAGATGGATGGCGCCGTTTCCGGTTTTGTGCGGGGGCAGGTGTCGGTCTGTTTGCTGCTCGGTGCCTTCTACGCCATCGGCCTTGTCAGCGTCGGCCTCAATTTCGGCCTGCTCATAGGCATGGGCGCGGGCCTCGTCAGTTTCATTCCGTTTGTGGGCGCAACACTCGGCTTCGTCATTTCACTGGGAGTTGCCCTGGTGCAGTTCTGGCCGGATTGGGGCATGATCATCGCCGTGGGCGCCATCTTTGGCGTCGGCCAGTTTCTGGAAGGCAATGTGCTTCAGCCGAAGCTCGTGGGCGAGAGCACCGGACTGCATCCGGTTGTTCTGATGTTTGCGCTCTTTGCCTTTGGGTATCTTCTGGGGTTTGTGGGGATGTTGATTGCAGTTCCTGTTGCCGCCATGCTCGGGGTGCTTGCACGTTTCGCCCTGAAGCAGTACCTAGCGAGCCCATTGTACACAGGGACCGGTCGCACCACAGCGGCCCCAACAGAAACAGGCAATTAAATCATGGCGGAACCTCCTCGCCAGCTGCCTTTGGAATTGCCTCACGATGAAGCCCTGAGCCGCGACGACTATCTGGTTGGCAGTTCCAATCGGGCGGCTTTCGAACTTCTTGACCGTTGGCCGGATTGGCCAGCGCCGGTCGTTATTCTGGCCGGACCGGTCGGAGCGGGCAAAACCCATCTGGTGGAAGCGTTCAAGACTGAGACGGGCGCTGTCGTCATCAATGCAGGCGATCTGCGGGCTGACCTGGTTGATGGGTTGGTGCAGGCTCCTGTGGTTGTCGTCGAAGATGCGCATCGTGGCGTGGACGAGACTGCCATGTTTCACCTGTTGAACGCGGCACGCCAGGCCGATGTTCATGTTCTGATTACCAGTCGCACGTGGCCAAGCGCCTGGAACATCGCACTGCCTGACCTTATGTCGCGATTGCGGGCCGCAGCACCGGTCGAGGTTCAGGAGCCGGATGACGGGCTCTTGCAGCATGTTCTGGTGAAACTGTTTGCTGACCGGCAGTTGCAGGTCGATCTCTCCGTTGTGGACTATCTTGTCGTGCGCATGGAGCGCTCGCTGGGCGTCGCCTGCCGGGCGGTCGATGCCATCGATCGGGAAGCTCTGGCCGGGCGCCTGAAGATCTCAAAGCCCTTGGTCGGTCGGGTTCTGGACCGTTTGCAACAGGAACCCGCGCAACCTTCACCATCTTGAAATATATGCAGGATATGGCCGCACATCTAGGGGTGGGCCAGAAGGTGCCTCCGGACTGTCAATGGAACAAGCCTATCCGCCGATTGTTTAGTTCGGGCGGACGTGGTTTGGTCTCAGCGTGAAGCGTAGGAGCATGGCAATGAACGAAACAGTGGATCTGTCTCAGGCCGTGGAGGCTTCTGCGGGGGCTCCGAATTCGGTCACCAGTGATCCAGCTGTGTTATCGGAAGACCTTATTGCGTCTCCGGCCCGCTTCATGAACCGCGAATTGTCCTGGCTACAGTTCAATCACCGCGTGCTCGAAGAAGCGATGAACCGCAATCATCCGCTCCTTGAACGGCTGCGGTTTCTGTCAATCTCCGCCAACAATCTCGACGAATTCTTCATGGTCCGCGTCGCCGGACTACGGGGACAGCAGCGGGCCGATGTGGTCAGTCGATCGGCAGACGGGCTGGCCCCTTCCGAGCAGCTGGACAAGATTTCCGAGGCCGTGTGCAAGCTTCAGGCCTCACAGCAGGCTATCTGGCGCGAGCTGCGCGTCGAGATCGCAGAAAAGGGTGTTCAGACGCTGGCAGTCAGGGATTTGAGCGATGAGGATCTGGGATGGTTGGAAGATCATTTCCTGACCTACATCTTCCCGGTTCTGACGCCCCTGGCGATTGATCCGGCCCATCCGTTTCCCTTCATCCCCAATCTTGGCTTTTCGATCGTCTTTGAACTGGCGCCGATAAAAGGTGGGCGCGGCATGATTGCATTGCTCCGCATCCCCTCCCAGGTCGATCGATTTGTCCGGCTGCCACACGGAGCAGACGGTGGCACGCGGTTCATCACCATCGAACGTGTGGTCGGTCTGTTCATTGCCCGGCTGTTCCCGGGCTACGAAATCATGGGGAAGGGCGCATTCCGCGTCATTCGCGACAGTGACATCGAGATTGAGGAAGAGGCTGAAGACCTTGTCCGGCTGTATGAAAGTGCCCTGAAGCGCCGCCGGCGTGGATCTGTGATCCGGCTGGAGATTCAGGACACGACACCTGTGGCCCTGCGTGACTTCGTCGCCGAGGCTCTGCGGGTTCAGGAGAACGAGATTTTCCTGGCGGATGGCCTGCTGGCGCTCAACAACCTGTCGCAAATCGTCGATCTGGACCGTGATGATCTGAAGTTCGACTCCTATACGGCCCGCTTTCCGGAACGCATTCGCGAGCATGGGGGTGATTGTTTTGCGGCGATCGGGCAGAAGGACATCATCGTCCATCACCCTTATGAATCCTTCGACGTGGTGGTGCAGTATCTGCGGCAGGCAGCTCAAGACCCGGATGTGGTCGCCATCAAGCAGACGCTCTATCGCACTTCCAACAATTCTCCCATCGTCAAGGCACTGACCGAGGCCGCGGAAGCCGGCAAATCCGTGACCGCGCTGGTTGAGCTAAAAGCACGCTTTGACGAAGAAGCAAACATCAAGTGGGCGCGGGATCTGGAACGCGCTGGCGTGCAGGTTGTCTTCGGTTTCATCGAGCTGAAGACCCATGCCAAGCTGTCCATGGTGGTGCGGCGCGAGCATGATGGACTGCGCACCTACTGTCACATTGGCACAGGCAACTATCATCCGATCACGGCGCGTATTTACGAGGATCTGTCGTTCTTTACCGATGATCCGGATATCGCGCAGGAAGCCGCACGTGTGTTCAACTACATCACCGGTTACGCCGAACCGGGCAAGATGAAGCATCTGGCGGTTTCACCGCTTAATCTGCGCAAGCGCATTCTGGAGCTGACCGACGCGGAAATCGCGCACGCCAAGGCAGGTCGCCCGGCGCAAATCTGGATGAAGATGAATTCGCTTGTCGATGCAGACATCATCGATGGATTGTACCGGGCCAGTCAGGCGGGTGTGCAGATCGACCTGATCATCCGCGGCATTTGCTGTTTGCGTCCGGGCATTCCCAACCTTTCTGAGAACATCCGGGTCAAGTCTATTGTCGGCCGGTTTCTTGAGCATGCCCGTATCTTCTGCTTCGGCAATGGCCACGGGTTGCCCTCGCCACAGGCTCATGTGTACATCGGCTCTGCAGACCTGATGCCGCGCAACATCGACCGCCGGGTAGAGGTTTTGGTTCCTCTGCGCATGGCAACGGTTCATGAACAGGTTCTGGACCAGATTATGGTCGCCAATCTGAAAGACAATCAGCAAAGCTGGCGGATTCTGCCGGATGGCTCCCACGAACGGGTAACACCGGCCGCCAATGAGGAACCTTTCAATGCCCATCGCTACTTCATGACAAATCCGTCTCTGTCCGGCCGAGGTAAATCCTTGAAAAGCGACCGCCCGCAACCCTTCCTGAAACGGCGCAAGCGCGGGGAGCGGCCGGAAAAGTAAGATGGTAGATATATTTACTCCGGCACGAGGCCGTTTCAACGGCACCGGCCCCATCGCGGTCATCGATATCGGCTCGAACTCTGTCCGTCTCGTGGTTTACGAGCGCCATGCCCGTACGCCAACCATCCTGTTCAACGAGAAGCTTCTGGCAGGGCTTGGGCGTGGCATTGCTGCGACCGGGCACATGGCGGAAGGCTCCGTGCAAAGCGCCATTGCCGCGGTGACGCGCTTTCGGGCTATGAGCCGGCACCTGGGCGTCAAGGAAACCCATGTGATAGCGACTGCTGCAGCCCGCGATGCGGCCAACGGCCCGGCATTCGTGGCTGAAGTCGAACGCATTCTGCAGCAGCCGGTCCGGATCCTCGACGGCAACGAGGAGGCCTATTATTCGGCCCTGGGCATCATCGCCGGATTCTGGAAACCGCGCGGCATCGTCGGCGATCTGGGCGGCGGCAGTCTTGAGCTGGTGCCGGTAAAAGACGGGGCTCCAGGCCCAGGGCATACGTTCCCCCTGGGCGGATTGCGGCTTCAGGAAGCCTCCGAAGGCAAGATCTCCCGCGCCCAGGCCATCGCCGATGAAAGTCTGGAAGCTTATGAATGGCCTGAGATGGCCAAGGGCGAGCGGACTTTCTACGCTGTTGGAGGCACCTGGCGGTCCCTGGCGCGGCTCTATATGGAACGCGTCGAATATCCGCTCCACGTCATGCATAATTTCGAGATCCCGGCGGAGAAGGCCATCGCTTTCTGCAAGGAAATCTCGGTCAAGGATCTGAACGACGTGGAGGGGTCCTCCGTGCTGTCGAAGCAACGCCGCCCGTTGGTACCTTTCGGCGCCGTCGTGCTGGGGCGGGTGCTTACGGCAATGAAGGCCGAGCGTCTGGTCATCTCAGCCACGGGCGTGCGCGAGGGACTGCTCTACGAACAGCTGTCGCCTGAGATGAAGGAACAGGACCCGGTCGTGGAGGCCGCTCGTGAGCTGGCTCTGTTGCGATCACGCTCGCCGGAACATGCCGACGAGCTGGTGGCCTGGACCGATCAGATATTCAAGGTGCTGTCCATTGAGGAGACCGAGCAGGAGCAGCATTTGCGCCACGCGGCGTGTCTGCTGTCTGATATTGGCTGGCGTGCCCATCCCGATTATCGCGGCGAGCAGAGCCTCAACATCATCTCCAACGCGGCCTTCGTCGGTCTGAGCCACGCCGGACGCGCCTATCTGGCGGCTTCAGTGTTCTATCGCCATCAGGGTCTGGGTGATGGCGGATTGTCGTCTGTCATCAAGAAACTGTTTGATGGCGGTCATCTGCGCGAACAGGCCAAGCTCCTTGGAGCCTTGCTCAGGATCGCCTCGCTTCTCAGTGCATCAATGCCGGGCATCTTGCCTTTGACGTCGGTAAGCGAGAATGATGGACTGATCACCTTGGCCCTGCCGAAAGAGCTGGAAGAGTTTGATGGCGAGCGTTTGCGCAAGCGGCTCAGCCAGTTTGCCAAGATGCTCGATGCCAAGGGCGAGGTTGTCGTCAGCGCGTGACGTGTGTCGGCCTCTTACTCCAAATCCTGTTGCAGAACAAAAAAATGGCGCGAAAACTTTCGCGCCATTTTTGATTGAATATCTGAAGGGAAGCCGGGCTAATCCACGATTTCCGGATCCAAAGGCTGCTCCAGGGCGACAATCTGCCGGTCCTTGAAGGCAAGGGCCACTTCGCCACGTTTCAGTTGCAGGGCCGTCTCGCCGAATAGTTCGCGGCGCCATCCCTGAAGGGCAGCAACATCGGCGTGATCGTCGGCGGCGATCCGTTCCAGATCGTCCACTGTTGCAATCACCTTTGAAGCCACACCGTGGTTCTCGCTGACAAGCTTCAAAAGCACCTTTAACAGATCCACCGCAGCGGCGGATCCGTCCGGAGACTGACGCCCTTTGGGCAGCTTTGGCAGCTTTTCCTTTGGCAGGGCAAGTGCGCGGCGCACGGCCTTGAGGATCTCTTCCGCCGTCTTGGAACGTTCGAAACCCTTGGGTATCGTGCGAAGACGTCCGAGCGCTTCGCTTGTGCTGGGCTGCTGTGCTGCGATCTCGTAGATAGCATCGTCCTTGACGACGCGTGAGCGCGGAACATTGCGGGTCTGAGCTTCGCGTTCGCGCCATGCGGCAACTTCTTGCATGACGGCCAGTTCGATCGGCTTGCGCACGCGCATTTTTAGCCGCTGCCAGGCGTTTTCCGGTTCGGTGCGGTACGTCCCTTCGGACAACAGCACTTTCATCTCGTCTTCCACCCAATGGCTGCGCTTCTGTTCGGCCAAATTGGCGTTCAGGAAAGCGTAGCAGTCACGCAGGTGGGTGACGTCGGCTATCGCATACTCAAGCTGCTTCTTGGTCAGCGGACGGCGAGCCCAGTCGGTAAAGCGGGACGATTTATCGAGCCGCGCACCCGTCACCTTGTAGACCAGCTGATCGTAGGAGATCGAATCGCCAAAGCCGCATACCATGGCGGCCACCTGACTGTCGAACAGCGGTGAGGGGATCAAATGTCCCATATGGAAGATGATTTCGATGTCCTGGCGGGCGGCATGAAACACCTTGGTCACATCAGGCTTTGCCATCAGATCGAAAAAGGGTTTCAGGTCCAGGCCTTCAGCCAGGGCATCAATAACAAAGGCCAGGCCGGGCCCGGCCATTTGAATGACACAGAGTTGCGGCCAGAACGTGCTCTCGCGCAAGAACTCGGTATCGACCGTCACGTAGTCGTGGACGCCGAGCTGTTCACACGCTTCGGCTAATTCGGATGTCGTTGTAATCACATGCATGGTAATCAAACCCTATATCGCAGTCCTGCCTCCTTGTCGCCACGAAATCGCGACTGATTAACTATCCAGGATTGTTTGGGTGCATTCAGTGCGCCATATCTGAGGTGAACGGCAGCGTTCTGCCAAGGGGCGGTGCCAGCCCTGGCGCTGAATGGGGCGAATTAGGGCGGGATATGCGCAAAATTCTGGTTTTGAATTCAAAGGGCGGTTGCGGGAAAACGACGCTTGCGACGAATCTGGCCTCTCATTTTGCATCCCTGGGGCAGCGTGTGGCGCTGGCGGATGCCGACAAGCAGAAGTCCAGTCTCGGTTGGATCAAGCGTCGCGACAAGGCAATCAAGGCTGCACCTGGCACATTGGCGCCGATTGCCGGGCTGAACTGGAGTAAATCCGGCCGGCTGGGGCTCGACAAGACATCCGGGATTGACACCGTGGTCATCGACGGGCCTGGCGGATTGCGCAGCGAACAGGCGAAGGCGCTGATCGCGGAAGCGGCGGAGATCGTCGTGCCCGTGTTGCCGTCTGTCTTTGACTGGGAGGCAACGTTTCGGTTCCTGTCTCTCATTTCTGAAATCAAGCGGGTGCGCAAGGGTAAGGCGGAGATCCACATCGTCGCCAATCGTATGATACGCAAATCAGCCCAGCAGATTATCATGGAAGAGAAATTCGCGCGTGAGGGGCACCCTGTCCTTTGCCGTCTGGCCGACAGGGCGCTTTATTCCAAGCTGGCAGCTGAAGGAGCGGGGCTGTTTGACCGACGTGACGCTCCGAGCAGAAACCTTCGGATCCAGTGGACGCCACTGCTGCAGGCGATCGATTGACGCGGTCCACAGGCTATGGCCAAGTCCGGCATTGAGGTCGCAGCCGGTAGCATTGAAATCAGCTGTGTTTTACTGGTTGTTCTGGCTGGTCGTATTTACAATGTACCCGCTGAAAACCCGCCTCTTACTTGACTTCTGTCTGGTGACGTGGCTTCTCCACGCAACGAAGTGGAAGCGCTTGCGCTCCTAAATCCGAGTCTTGTCTGCCCAGAGCGACATCATCCGCCGGGCAGGCCTTGTCGAACTAGAAAACTGTCGAGGAATTCATGCATCGCTACCGTAGTCACACATGCGGCGACCTGCGCGAAACCCATGTTGGCGATACCGTGCGTCTGTCCGGTTGGGTCCATCGCGTTCGCGACCATGGGGGTCTGCTCTTCATCGATCTGCGCGACCACTACGGTGTAACCCAATGCGTGATCGATCCGGATTCTGCCGCCTTCTCGCTGGCAGAAACCCTTCGCTCCGAGTGGTGCATCCGCATTGACGGCGAGGTCAAGAAGCGTACCGACGAGACCATCAACTCCGACATCGCAACAGGTGCCGTCGAGATCTTCATTCGTGATCTGGAAGTGTTGGGCGCCTCCAAGGAGTTGCCGCTCCCGGTCTTTGGCGATCAGGAATACCCGGAAGAAGTCCGCCTCAAGTATCGCTATCTCGACCTGCGTCGTGAGAAGCTGCACAACAACATCATGTTGCGCTCCAACGTGGTGGCGGATCTGCGCAAGCGCATGTGGGACATCGGCTTCAACGAGTTCCAGACCCCGATCATCACCGCCTCTTCGCCAGAAGGCGCACGTGATTTTCTGGTGCCGTCGCGCCTGCATCCGGGCAAGTTCTACGCACTGCCTCAGGCACCCCAGCAGTTCAAGCAGCTGATCATGGTGTCGGGCTTCGACAAGTACTTCCAGATTGCACCCTGCTTTCGCGATGAAGATCCGCGTGCCGACCGCTCGCCGACCGATTTCTACCAGCTCGATCTGGAGATGTCCTACGTTGAGCAGCAGGATATCTTCGACACCCTTGAACCAGTGGTTGCCGGGTGTTTTGACAAGTTCGGCGGTGGCCGTCCGGTCAACCGCAACTGGCCGCAGATCGCTTACAAGGATTCGATGAAGTGGTACGGCTCCGACAAGCCGGACCTGCGCAATCCGATCAAGATGCAGGTCGTCTCCGAGCATTTCGCCGGCTCCGGGTTTGCCATCTTTGCCAACCTGCTGGAGCAGGAAGGCAATGAAGTGCGCGCCATTCCGGCACCAAAGGGCGGCAGCCGCAAGTTCTGCGATCGCATGAACAAGTTCGCTCAGGGCGAAGGCCTGCCTGGCATGGGGTACATCTTTTGGCGCAAGGCTGAAGACGGCTCGATGGAAGCCGCTGGTCCGCTGGCCAAGAACATCGGCCCGGAGCGCACTGAAGCCATCCGTCAGCAGCTTGGTCTGGAAGTTGGCGATGCAGCCTTCTTCCTCGGCGGGAAGCCGAAAACCTTTGAAAAGATCGCCGGCAAGGCGCGCCTGATCATCGGCGAAGAACTCGGCCTGACCGATATGAACCGCTTCGAGTTCGCCTGGATTGTCGACTTCCCGATCTACGAGCGCGACGAAGAAACCGGCAAGATCGACTTCGAACACAATCCTTTCTCCATGCCGCAGGGCGGGATGGAAGCGCTTGAAGGGGATCCGCTGGAGGTCAAGGGATACCAGTATGATCTGGCCTGTAACGGCCATGAGCTCGTCTCCGGCGCGATCCGTAATCACAAGCCGGAGATCATGTACAAGGCCTTCGAGATTGCCGGCTATCCGAAGGAGGAAGTCAACAAGCGCTTCGGCGGTATGGTCAATGCATTCCAGTACGGTGCACCTCCGCACGGTGGCTGTGCTGCCGGGATTGACCGTATTGTCATGCTGCTGGCTGATGAAGCCAACATCCGTGAGGTCATCATGTTCCCGATGAACCAGAAGGCGGAAGACCTGATGATGGGCGCGCCGAATGAGCCGATGACGGAGCAGCTACGTGAGTTGCATCTGCGCCTGAACCTGCCGGACGCCTGATCTCACGTCAGGTGTGGCTCCCGTCTGGAGCCTCACCGGATTGATCATCAAATTGAAATGGGCGTCGGATATCCTTCCGGCGCCCGTTTGCCGTCGGGCTCTCAACAGTTCGGGATCGCGCACAAAGCGGTCCCAATCAGTCAGCAAGGCCGGATCGAAACAGATCATGTCGAAGAAATCCAAGTCCCAAGAAAAGATACCAGCTGATGCGGCTATTCCGCTGATCCGCCGGTTGATGCTGGAAAACGCAAAGGCCTATTCGCGCCGCTACGCGATCGCCTTTGTCTTCATGGGGCTTGTCGCCGTGTCGACCGCTGCCAGCGCCTGGATCATGCGGGACGTGATCAACGAGGTCTTCATCAATCAGGACAAGGGCATGATCCTCATCATCGCTCTGTCGGTGATGGCCATCTTCACGATCAAAGGTGTCTCGACCTATGGCCAGCAGGTTGTCCTGAGCCGGGTCGGCAATGCGATTGTCGCTGACTGTCAACGTCGCCTGTTCACGCGAATTCTAGAGCAGGACATGGGCTATTTCAGCCGCACGCCCTTGGGCGAGCTGACGACGCGAATCCAGCACAACACCGCAGCTGCGCGTAGCGTGATCGATATGGTTGTTGTGACCTTGGGACGAGACGTGTTGACCATCATTGCGCTGGTTGCGGTGATGGTCATTCAGGATCCGCTGCTATCGCTGATTGCGCTGGTCATCATGCCGCCGGCCGTGATCGGGGTGTCTTTGCTGGTGCGCCGGGTTCGCAAGCATGCAAAGTCACAGTTCGTCTCCACCACGCGCATTTTGTCCGTGCTGCAGGAGACCGCTCTCGGTGTTCGTATCGTCAAGGCATTTGGTGTTGAGGATTCGCTGCAGCAGGCGATGAATTCAGCCGTGCATGACGTCGAGAAGCAGGCCAACAAGATCGCCACGCTGACGGCCAGAACATCACCGTTGATGGAAACCCTTGGCGGGTTTGCGGTCGCGCTGGTCATTCTCTACGGCGGTTATTCGGTTGTCGAGATGGGGCAGGAGCCTGGTGCCTTCTTTTCTTTCATCACGTCGCTGCTGCTGGCGTATGATCCTGCCAAGCGGTTGGCCCGGCTTCAGGTCAACCTGAACAACTCGCTCGTCGGCGTGAAGCTGATGTACGACCTGATCGACGAAGAGCCGAGTTTGAAGCAAGCAGCAGACGCGCGGTCTCTGGACGTGACCAAGGGCGCGGTCGAGCTGGCAGATGTCACTTTCTCCTATGGCGAGGGAGCTGCACTCATCGGGCTGAGCTTTAAGGCAGAAGCGGGCAAGACTACAGCTCTGGTCGGGGCTTCGGGAGCTGGAAAGTCTACGGTCTTCTCATTGTTGGAGCGCTTCTATGATCCGTCCTCGGGTGCGGTGTTGATCGATGGTCGGGACGTGCGTGACGTGACGCTTGCATCGCTGCGTCGATCGATTGCCTATGTCTCGCAGGATACGTTCCTGTTCGATCTGAGCGTGAAGGAAAACATCCGTCTCGGCCGACCGGGCGCATCCGATGAGGAAATCGTCACGGCAGCACAGGATGCCAATGCGCATGAGTTCATCGTCGAGCTTCCCGGTGGCTATGACGGGTCTGTCGGCGAGGGCGGGGATCAGCTTTCGGGCGGGCAGCGTCAGCGCATTGCCATTGCTCGCGCGATGCTGCGCGATGCGCCGATTCTGTTGCTCGATGAGGCGACTTCGGCGCTGGATGCAGAATCTGAATCCAAGGTCCAATCAGCGCTGGCACGCTTAATGCGCAACCGCACTACGCTGGTCATTGCCCATCGTTTGGCTACCGTTCGCGATGCCGACACCATCGTGGTGATGGACAAGGGGCGCTGCATCGAAGAGGGCAATCACATGGATCTGATCCGTCAGGATGGTACATATCGCCGACTATATGATCTGCAATTCAGTTCTGGCTCTTCTGGCGATTCAGACGCGCCAAACCTGAAAAGCGATCCGGTTTGAAGTCTGCCGCAGCCTTTTGCATCTGAGCTGTCGTGGTTCACTTTGCCGTGTCGAAAGCCTCTTCCGGTGAGATTGAGATTGCCATTTGGCCCAGAAGCGTACTGGCGCCGATCCGCGTCTGTCGGACAATCTCAAACAAGCTGATGCCCTCGGTTGGCGTAAGCTCAAGCTTGATTGGACGTTCTGCCCGCAGCGCCTCGGCCAGGCGGTCCTGAAGTTCTGGCGGGGTTGAGCGGTTTCCGACCCACGCGTTGGCTAAGTCTTCCACCGAGAGACCGCTCTGTTTGGCCGTTTTCTCAAGATATCTACCCAGGGCTGCGCCAGCTCGCAGGCGAAGTGTCAGGCCTTCCAATGGGGCGCCGGCAATCAGTATCGGCGCAAGAGCTGGGCTGGAAAACGCCATAGCGGGGACATTGCTCAGCCGTGCCGTGAGTTCCAGGTCGATCAGTCCATCGAGACTGAGGCGCAACGGCGCAAGCTGATAACTCTCCGTCTGCTGATCCCAATCCAGACGCACGATGTGGTCAAGCCGTAGATCTTCCGTATCTGAAAGCGCCAGAGCTTCTCGCAGTCCTTTCGGGATTAGATGGCCAATGGGCAACGTCATCCCGTTCAGCCGCAATTCAGCAGACATCGGAATGTCGCTTTGAGCGGTCGTCGCATGCCAGGTGCCTTGCTCCAGAGTAAAGCGCGCCGGTGTATTTCCAGAAGCTTCCGTCATGGGACGCGAATCCAGCGTTAGTCCGGAAACAGAGACTGCAGGGGTTTTGGCCAGAGATTTCAGAATGTCGACAACGGAAGGCGCGGGAATGCGCGTCGTCTCGCTGGAACGGACGCTGGTGTAGATGTCAGGAACCTGCAGGTTCTGCGCATATGCGTGTTCAAGACTGAGAGAACCTGCCTTATTGTCTTTCACGACAAGGCCCTCGACTTGCGTCCAACCGGCGAACTCTGGTCCTATATCGGATAGTTGGGCGCTCTCAAGCGATGCTGTGAAGCCGCCGGTCGCCCAGGACATGCGTTTCAGATCGAAACCTGCAAGCCGCAACTGCGATACCTCTGACAGGCTGGAGCCAAAACGAAGGCTATGGAAACTGAGTTGCTCCAGCGCCAGTGTTGCTGGCTCGGGCGCAGGGGCTGTTCCTGAGCTTTCGACACTTAAAGCCTTCAGCTCGCCTACGCGGACAAGGGGCAGATCGGCTTTTACGTCTTGCGCTGTCTGGGCGGGCTGTTGTTGACCCTCTGCCTTTGCCGATCGAAGCAGAGACCTCACAAGCTGGCCGAGATCAATGTCCTCAAGCGCAATGCTCCCGGTCTTCATATGGATAGCCGCAGTGCCTCGACTGTCTGGAAAGGCAGCAGACAGCCCGTTGAGTTTCAGACCAGCAAGCTGAGCGGCACGCAATCCGCTGGCGTACAAATCGTCCAGCTGAAAGCTTTGTATGGTCTCTGCAGTCTGGTTCGAAGCGGTCTGAGCCGTCATTCTAGAGGCTGTCAGCTGGTCGACCTCAAATGGCCTCGTTCTTATAGCGTCGCTCGTCGGCGATCCGAGTGGTACCGAGATGCTTTTGATGGTCAGGTCCGAGACGGAGACGCTCTGAAGCAGGTCGGCGCTCGGGTCATTGCGATCCGACAGCTGGATGCGCAGGGGAGATTGAAATGTCAGTTCCTTGAACCGCAGGGCATTGCCGTCGACTCGGGCATCTTGCAGCTGCATGGCGTCGCATTGAACCACCAGTTCAAAGCGCACCTCTGCAGCGTCCCCGAGCTCAAGTGGTACTGCCAGGCGCAATCCCTTGAGGATAAAATCGCCTCGCTGCCCGACGGGCGTGATGCTTTTCAACGATACGGTAGCGCCGGGCCACTGTCCGACGGCGGCCTTTAATACACCCTCAAACGAAGTCGCCCCTGCCGCAGCGATTGCCTCATCGGACGCAGGGGCGTTTGCAACAGGCTGTTGGGCCAAAGCGCCGGTCTGCGACCAGAACAGCAGCCCCAGCACTGCAAGAAATGACGCTGGATGAATGCAGGGAAATAATCTTTTCATTTCAATACTATAGACCGCGTGGGGAAATGGGGATAGGCGGAAACATTGGGGCGACGTTGGTGCAGGCAGGGCTTGCGGTCTTGGCGGGACCGCAAGCATCAGTTATTTCGCCAGATTGGCATCAACCGTTAGACCCAATACGCCGGGCAGGCTTTGGGGAGCAAGAATGCCGGCTCCGGCCAGCAGCCCGAAGGTGGGGATCGTAGTCGGATTGGCAGCAAGTGTCAGCGCGCGCGGGTTTGCGATGAAGGCTGCAAGCGCATCATTCACCTGCGTGCGGAAGGCCTCATCCTGCAATTGCCCCAGAAGCAGCGGCAGCGCCAGGCTCATTTGCATCTCCATGGTCTTGCTGTCCATGCCGTATTTTTCGCCCTGGGTCTCGAGGGCGCGGGCATACAGTCCTTCGTTGTCGATCCGCAGTTCGGCTTTTTCAAACGTCAAGGATTGCAGCAACCCCAGAACCTCTTCCGGCTCTGTTGCGTCGTCGGCGGCTTGCAGTTTGGCCATAATCTCCTTGGTGAAGCCGCCAAGCGTGAGCGAAACACTGACGTCGCCCATGTCTTTGAACATGACTGTGCTGTTATCGATATTCAACTTGCCAGTCAGTGGTTCCCAGGCGCCATTGACCTCCGCTGACACCTGAAGACTGTCGTAACCGAGGTCTGTGAGTTGCTTGCTGCCTTTTGGGCCCAGGCTATCTGCCGGGATGTTCAGCCCGGCCACGGAAACCTCCGACTTGAGTGAGACGCCGTTCTGGATATCCGACTGTCGGAGCCTGATCTGCTGAACGTCGATGGGACTGGCACCATTGCCGCTCAGGCGGATACCCTGAACGTCGAGTTGATCAAAGAGGAATTGCCAATAGTCGTCTTTGACGTCTCCGGTCGGGCCTTTCAGCTGGGCCGGGCTGGGCAGGGTTATGTTTTCAGCCACCGCCGTGCTGACATGCACCGTGCCATTCTTTCCCGAAGTGGCTTCAAGGCCTTCTACGGTCAGCAGATCAACCTTCAGCCGGCCATCCTTGTTGAGGCTACCGTTCACCAACTCGGTGATGGCGATGGCAACTGTGCCCGACTTAAGACCAGTGGTCTCCATCTCGATGTTCTTCAGGGCAATGACCTGTGCGGTGGTCTCGACCGAACCGATACTGACGACTTTCGCGCGGCCGCTTTCGAGGACATCTAGATAGGCATCTGCAATCGTGTTGCCCGTTGGTTCAAACGCGGCGGCAGGTAGAGTGCTGACCCCGATCAGAAGCGCAGGGACGATGAAGGTGGCAGCGCGGCGACGCACGGTAGGAAAAGCCATCGAAAACTCCCAGAAAATGAATGCGCAGGCTGTTGGCCCGGGCCAAAAATATCCGGACAGGGTCCATGGTTCACACCCTGAGGCCCCATCCGCAAATGCTGTCATCAGATAGGTATGACCCATTTGTGGCAGGTCAATGGAAGGTGGAGGGCTGGTCTGCTGTCCAGCCAAGGCAATCATCAACTGATGCCTTGCGACGCTGCGTGTTATCGACGGCTCGTATCGACAGAATCGGTAATTAAGCCTAAGGATAATCAGGCAAATTTCTACTGCATGTGATCCGCAGTATTCGCAGGCGTTCAGGCGTTGTTTACGCCTTTGTTTCATAATTCAGCAACGATTGTTGTTCTTAGGCTAGCATTTTGTCCCGCCGCTATCTTTTCTTCGTGAAGGCAGTGCTCGTCGCCCTCGTTTTGGCGACTGCGCCTCTGTTCGTGGTCAATTGGATCCTGAACAACCATGCCGCCTCTCACGCCTATTTCGAAATGGAGCGGATGGGTGAGCGGTATGTGCAACGTGCCGAGGACACCATCAGTGAAACGGTTTCTGCCCTGCAGCGACTGGACAGGGATAATGTCCAGACTTGTGATGCGGAAGATCGCGTTCTCTTTCAAGAACTTGCCTCCTCCGAAGGAGCGATTGAAGCGATTGGTCTTGTCGACAGCGCCGGCAAGCGCATGTGCATCGTGCCGGATCAGAAGTTGACGGGCCAAGCCATTCTGCCGATGTTGCGACAGGATGGACCTCTGGTCGGTATCGGCATGCTGGAACGTGAATACCTCGGCGCGCGTGCGGCTGTCGTCAGCTGGGATCTGCGCAACGGCTACCGGCTGTTCGCCGAGATCACACCGGCAGTCATTGCCATCGATCCCGGTCCCGATTTCATCCGGTCCTATCGCCGGGTGGAGCTGCGGCTGGGTGCCGACCTTCTGTGGTATTCCTCAGGTGGCTATTCCTCCCAGGAGAATGACAGCAGCAATACAATGGTCGCAAACATCCAGTCGGAGCGTTATCCGCTATCGGCAATGGTGGTTGCGCCAAGGTCCGCCGCGATTGCCAATATTCAGGATTTGAAAGTCATTTCTGCGGCAGCCTGTGGTGCGCTGGTTCTGCTCTTTGTTGCCATTGGTGTCTGGTACTCTTGGCGGCCGGAGAACGAAGCACATGACGACTTCGCGGCGGCGATCCGCAATGGCGAATTCATTCCCTACTACCAGCCGGTGATGGATATTGAGACCGGCAAGATGCGTGGGTGTGAAGTGTTGATGCGCTGGCGCCGCCCGAATGGCATCATGGTGTCACCGGGGCAGTTCATGGCTTATGCCGAAAGCACCGGCCACATCTTCGACATGACACGTTCCATGATGCTGCAGACGGTGGACGAGGTCGGTGAGCTGTATGAAGAAAACCCGGACTTCAAGCTGTCGGTCAATCTGTTCGCCGGACACTTCAAGAACCGCGAGATCATCGGTGATCTCAAGCGCACCTATGAGAATTCCAAGATCTCCTTCCAGCAGATTGTCGTGGAAGTGACTGAGCGCTATCCGCTTGAAGACATGGATCTGGCGCGCAAGATGATCGCTGAAATGCAGGCGATGGGACTGCGTGTGGCGCTGGACGATGTCGGCACGGGTCACGGCGGCATGGCCTATCTGCAGAAGCTCGGCATCGACATCATCAAGATCGACAAGATGTTCATCGACAACATCGGCGATGACGACAGCTCGACCACCATTGTCGATTCCATGGTCGAGCTGGCAGATAATCTGGGTATGGGCATCATCGCAGAAGGCGTCGAGAACCCGGACCAGATCGATCGGCTGCGCGAACTTGGTGTGACGGCCGCTCAGGGGTATTACTTCGCCAAGCCGATGCCGGCATCCGAGTACATCGCTTTTGCCCATAAGGTCGAAGAGGATCTCTTGGCGGCAGAGCGCAAGGCTGCCGATGAAGCGGCTCGTGCTGCAGAAGCCGCCGAAGCGGCAGCCTAAGCTCGACTTATGTTCGATTAAGTGCGCTTGACCTGCGTTTCATTAAGCATTTCCCCAATCTCGCCATCCCGGAAAACGCAGAGCTGGGTTGATGATTTCACTATTGTCTGTACCGGCTGGACGGTATATACGCCATGTAAACGTGGAAGTTTACATTCCCGGTGCGGAGGAAGTGCGTCTTGAGGATGGCGCTTCAGGAGACGTTCGATGCCTTTGGAACGCGAGACAGATGAAAGCCCGGTGAGCCGGTCGCCTTCTCGCGCCGAGCTGGCGTCTACGGAGGTGCCTTTGAACGATCGCTGCATTCTGACTGTCGCGCCAAAGAAGCGTGGCCGCAGGGCAGACACCAGTGGCAAGTCGCGCGATGCCATTCTTGAAGCCGCACTTCAAATTGTTTGCGAAAAAGGCGCTGGTGCTTTGACCATTGAAGCCGTTGCCGAGCGGGCCGGTTTTTCCAAGGGGGGTGTTCTCTACAATTTCCCGACCAAGGAAAAACTCACCCAGGGCATGGTCGAACGAGAAGTCGCTCGCTTTTCCTGCATGTTGGAAACCGAGCGTCTGAAACAGGGCGATTGCCCCAGTCCAACGCTTGCAGCGCTGGTTGAAGTTGCCGAGACCTGGATCAAAAGCAACGAAACCGGCCCGAGAGGCATACTTTTAACCCACGTGAGCGCTCCGGATCTATGTGAGCCCTTTTTGGCGCACAAGGAACGGTTGCGGGAAGAAATGATCCGGGAAACCGGTCACCTTGCACGGGCGATGCTGATCTGGACCTCCCTGGAGGGGCTCTTGATGAGTTACGCCCATGGCGTCATGCGTTTCAACACCTCCGAACTGACAATCTATTTCAAGGAGCTGCGTGAGCTGGTCCGCAGCCCCTTTCTGACTGAGGAAAACTAATCCTATGCAATGTTTCTCCTATTCCGCCGTTTTGCGCCCATTGATGCGAGCCGGCGTTCTGGCTGCCCTGGCGGGTGGCCTCGTCGCCTGTCAGGAGGAGGGGCCAGACCCGATCGCCCAGGCTGAGGCCAAGCTGATCGCGCAGCCGCGCCCGGCGAAGGTGTTCACCGTTTCCGACCAGACGGGCGTCAGCTCACGTCGGTTCACTGGTCGCGTTCAACCGGTCAAGACCGTCGATCTGGCGTTTCAGGTCGGCGGCAAGCTGAAGCAGCTTCCAGTGATGGAAAGCGGCCGTGTGGAAGAGGGCAGTCTGATTGCTGCTCTTGATCCGTCCGATTATGAACGCGCGGTACGCGAGGCGCAGCTTCGGGTTGACCAGTCCAAGCGTGAGCTAGATCGTCAAAAGAAATTACGGGAACGCTCTGTTGTGTCCCAAAGCACCTACGACGATCAGAAGAACCAGTACGATCTGGCTGTGGAAGCTCTGAAAACCGCAGAACAGAACCTGGCCTACACAAGGCTCGAAGCGCCGTTTGAGGGGGTGATCACCCGCCGTCTCATCGACAACTACACCTTCGTAAGTCCTGGTACGGCGGTTGTCCGAATGCAGGATGTTTCCGAAGTACAGGTGGACATCAACGTGCCAGAAGCACTGTTCGCCCAGGTGACAGAAAGCCAGGTGCAGGGAATCCACGCAGAGTTTCAGGCGTTTCCAGGCAAGGAATTCCCGTTGGTCTACCGCGAGCATTCCACGGAAGTCGATGATGTGACCCAGACCTATCAGTTCACCCTGGCAATGCCGCAACAGCCCGGTTACCGGATCATGCCGGGCATGTCGGCTACGGTCGTGGTCAATATTGACCGCCATGCCGATGGCGATGCGGACTTTCTGATTCCGACCGGAGCCGTGGCCGTGGACGGTGCCAAGAAGACTTTTGTCTGGTTGCTCGATTCTGAAAACGACACGGTTTCCAAAAAGCCGATCGAGGTTGGCGTGGTCTCTGGCGATTATCTGCCGGTGACCAAGGGACTGGAGCTCGGTGACGAGATCATCTCCGCCGGCGTCTCCTATCTGACCGACGGCCAGACCGTCCGCCCGCTGCGCTAACCCTCTAAACGGAAACGGATACTAGACCCGTGGATATCGCCCGTTATTCGATCGAGAAGCCGGTCAACACCTGGATGATTGTGTTGATCGCCTTGCTCGGCGGCCTTTGGGGGTTGATGACGGTTGGCCGTCTGGAAGACCCTGCCTTTACCATCAAGACCGCTCAGGTCGTCACCGCTTATCCCGGCGCAACCGCCGAGGAAGTGGAACTTGAGGTGACTGAAAAGCTGGAAGCTGCCATTCAGCAGATGCCCCAGCTCGACAAATTGAAATCCGTCTCCCAGCCCGGGCTGTCCCGCATCGAGGTGGAGATCAAGGACACCTATGACGGCAGCGAATTGCCTCAGGTGTGGGATGAACTGCGTCGCAAGGTCAACGACGAAGTTGGAAACTTGCCGAGCGGCGCACAGTCACCGGCGGTCTATGACAGCTTCGGCGACGTCTTCGGCCTGTATTACGCATTCACGGCGGAGGGCTATACTCGACGTGAAATCCGAGAAACACTGAAGCAGGTCCGTCGCGAGCTTCTGACAGTTGATGGGGTTGCGAAGGTCGAGGTGGCCGGTGCGCCTGAGGACCGTATTTTCCTGAATGTCTCTCAGGAAAAAATGGCCAATCTCGGCATTTCCATGTCAGACATTACCAGTGTTCTGGAAGCCGAAAACGCCATTCAGACCAACGGATCCGCGCTGTCAGGCGACAAGCGTATTCAGTTGATGACTGCATCGGCCTTTGACGCCTACGACAAGATCAACGATCTGGTAGTCGGGCGGCCGGGGTCTACGGCGATGATCCACTTGTCGGATATCGCGACGCTGGAGGTTCTGCCGCCGGATGTGCCGGACGTGGTGATCCGCCACAACGGCGTGCGCGCCGCAACCGTCGGCGTGTCGCAGCTTGATGGCGCCAACATCGTTGATGTGGGGACTGCGGTTCAAGCCAAGATTGATGACATTCAGACCCAGCTGCCCATCGGCATGGTGATGCAGCCGATCTATGAACAGAACGTCGTGGTGGATGAGGCGGTGAATGGCTTCATCGTCAATCTGGCCGCATCCGTTGCCATTGTCATCGGAGTCTTGTGCCTGTTCATGGGCTGGCGAGCCAGTCTGGTGGTTGGCGGGGTTCTGCTGCTGACCGTGATGGCGACCGTGCTGTTCATGCGGATTTTCGGCCTCGAGATGGAGCGTATTTCGCTCGGCGCGCTGATCATCGCCATGGGCATGCTGGTGGATAACGCCATCGTGGTCGCCGAAGGCATGATGATCAACATGCAGCGTGGCGACAAAGCCATTCCTGCGGCGAGCAAGGTGGTCGGGCAGACCATGTGGCCGCTGCTTGGCGCGACGATCATCGGCATAATGGCATTTTCCGGCATCGGCTTGTCGCCGGATGCGACCGGTGAATTCCTGTTCTCGCTGTTTGCGGTGATCGGTATTTCGCTGCTGCTGTCCTGGGTGTTCGCCGTCACGGTGACGCCGCTCTTTGGCAAGTACTTCTTCCGCAGTGGAGCCGGTGGAGACGATCACGACCCCTACAAGGGCGTCATCTATACGTTCTACCGCAAGTTCCTGGTGGCAGCCCTTCATGCACGTCTGCTCACCGTTCTGGCGCTGATCGGTGTCACGGCAGGGTGTTTCGTGGCGTTCGGCAGCGTCAAACAGGCGTTCTTCCCCGACAGCAACACACCTCTGTTCTACGTGCATTATTGGGCACCTCAAGGAACCGATATCCGTTCAACCGCGCGGGATATGAAGGAAATCGGCGACATCGTACTTGCCGACGACCGGGTTGCCTCCGTGACAAGTTATGCAGGCAGCGGTGCGACCCGCTTCATGCTGACTTATGGCCCTGAAGACGCGAACAAGGCCTATGGTCATCTGATCATTCGCACCAAATCTCTGGAGGTGATCGACCAGCTTGCTCTGGATCTTCGTGAAAAGATCCGCGTCGACTATCCTGATGTCCAGGTGTTCACCAAGCGTCTGGTCTTCGGTCCGGGTGGGGGTGCCAAGATCGAGGCACGGTTCTCCGGTCCTGATGCCGATATCCTGCGTCAGCTTGCGTCTCAGGCCGAAGCGGTGCTGCGGGATCCGGAAAATCGTCTGAATGACATCCGGACCGACTGGCGTCAGCGTGAGCTGGTGTTGCGTCCGCTGTTTGATGAAGACCGCGCCCGGATTGCCGGTATCACCCGTCAGGATCTGTCGTCGTCGCTCAAGTTTGCAACGACAGGCGTTCAGGTCGGGACCTTCCGGGATGGGGACGAGAATATTCCGATAATCGCCCGTAAGGCGCGAGCGGAAGGTCTGGACGCGACCAGGACGCTTCTCGACAACCTCGTCTATTCCAGTTCGCAGAACCGATATGTCCCGGTTGAGCAGGTCGTTCGCGACTTCTCGATGGAGCCACAGGATACTCTGATCCATCGGCGCAACCGGGTGCGCACCCTGACCGTGGCGGCAGAAGTCACCGGGGGCGAAACGGCGGACGCCGCGCTGAAGCGGGTGCGCGTTCAAGTCGAGGCCATCAAGCTTCCACATGGTTATCATCTGGAGTGGGGTGGCGAGTTTGAAAGCACCAATGACGCCCAGGCCTCTCTGGGGGCCCAGCTGCCGCTTGGCTTCCTGGTGATGCTGATCATCTCGATCGTGCTTTTCGGCTCGGTTCGGGAACCGCTGATCATCTGGATCATGGTGCCGATGGCCGTCAACGGCGTGGCGCTGGCTTTGCTGGGGACCGACACGGCCTTCGGCTTCATGTCGCTCCTCGGCTTCCTCGCTCTCACGGGGATGTTGATCAAGAACGCCATCGTTCTTCTGGAAGAGATCGATCTGCTGATCGAGGAGGGCATGGAGAAATACGAGGCGATCGTTCAGGCCGGGGTGTCGCGTATGCGACCGGTGATGCTGGCGGCGATCACGACGATCCTTGGGATGTTCCCATTGCTTTCCGATGCCTTCTTCCAGGGCATGGCGGTGACCATCATGGGGGGATTGGCCTTCGCAACGGTGCTGACGCTAATCGCCACGCCGGTGCTCTATGCCTTGTTCTACCGCGTTCGTCCGCCCAGGAAGGGCGACAACGTCAAAGCGGAGACGGCGCAGGCCTGAGCCAACTGAACGACTGAAGTGCGAAAGGGGCGGGGAGTTTTCTCCGCCTCTTTTTTACGTTTTCTTTCTGCTAAAATGCGGCTTTAGCGCCAAGTTACGTTTTTCTGCGTATCGGCTGAAACTAAATGACGCCCGCCTGCGTAGCTTCTTCTGTTCAACAACACCGCGATCTTCGCAGGAGTGACAGATGAATAATTTGATTAAAGCAGGTCTCACCGCTACCGCCGTTCTCTTTGCCGGCAATGCCTTTGCCGAGAGCCATGGCATGCACGGGGTCAAGGGATCTGACCAGGACGTGTCCGGCGGCACGGTAACCGCGGAAGAAATCATGGCACCTGCCAACGGCTGGCTGGTCGTTCACCGCACGGACGCAGACATGAAGCCTGGCCCGGTTGTCGGTTACGCGCCGCTGAAAAAGGGCGAGAACACAGATGTGGCAGCCATTCTGACCGAGCCGGTCAAATCCGGCGAGATGCTGATGCTCATGCTGCACGGTGAAGAGGGCGGCATGAAAACCGGCGCTTTTGAGTACACGCTGGGCGCCAAGGAAGACGGCCCGGTCAAGGTTGACGGCAAGCTGGTGATGTCTGTCATCACTGCTGAATAAGCACTTTGCATTTGCATCGAAAAAGGCGGCCATGGGGCCGCCTTTTTTGGTTTAACCGCTGATGACGTCGTAGGGGATGTCAAGCCAGTGTTCCTCCAGGTTGTCGCCGTCGCCGATGCGGTCGACCACGGCAAACAGGCCCGGATCGCTGAGCGGCGTCAGAACCCCATGCCAGACATTGCGGGCAAAGTTGATGCCTTGGCCCAGCTCGGTCAAGAATGCGCGTGGGCGACCCGGCTTGCCACCATCGTCCGGCGCTGCGATCACCAGAAATGGTTGATGGGTCATCGGTAGAAACGCCTGAGATCCCAGGGGATGCCGTTCCAGCATTTCCAGCCGGTAAGGCAGCTGGCGTTTTTGCGACCGGAAGATTGAAATCCCGGCCCGCGCCCCGTCGCCGATGAAATCCAGCCCGGCCAGATCGTGATAGCGGCCGCAAAGACCCTGGTTGATCAGCTTGTCCGGTTCACCTGCGACCTGCAGAACCTCGCCATAAGGTGCAAAGGCCTCGGCGGTCAGCGGCTCAGTCTTGATGCTCTGGCTCATGATCTTCAGCCCAGCTTCATGTGGCGGTTGACGTCCTTGTAAAGCAGGTAGCGGAAGTCGCCCGGACCACCAGCGTAGCAGGCCTGCGGACAGAAGGCGCGCAGCCACATGTAGTCGCCGGCTTCCACTTCCACCCAGTCCTGATTGAGCCGGTAAACCGCCTTGCCCTCCAGCACATACAGCCCGTGCTCCATCACGTGGGTTTCGGGGAAGGGAATGACACCGCCCGGCTTCAGCGTGACGATGGTGACATGCATGTCGTGGCGCAGGTCGGCAGGGTCAACGAAGCGCGTGGTCGCCCAGACGCCGTCCGTATCCGGCATCACCGTTGGGGCAATGGAATTTTCATTGAGGAAAAGCGGCTCCGGTGCGTCGAGCCCTTCGACAGCGTCATAGGCCTTGCGGACCCAATGGAACTTGACCGGTGCGTCGCTGGTGTTCTTCAGGGTCCAGTGGCTGCCGGCGGGCAGATAGGCATAACCACCGGGCTCCATCTCATGCGCCTGACCCTCGACGGTGACAGTCATTGTGCCGTCAAC
Organism: Roseibium limicola; assembly: GCF_017313085.1. Taxonomy (GTDB): domain Bacteria; phylum Pseudomonadota; class Alphaproteobacteria; order Rhizobiales; family Stappiaceae; genus Roseibium; species Roseibium limicola. The sequence continues at coordinate 281,410 of NZ_JAFLNF010000005.1, forward strand.
GACAAACAGTACGCCCTGGGCCTTCGGGTCGCCCTCGGGCTGGTCGCTGCCGCCGCCGGGTGCCACATCCATCACATAGTGGGAAAACGTTTCTGCAAAGCCGGAGAGCGGACGCGCAATGACCCAGAGGCGGGTCTCGTTCCAGAACGGCAGGAAGCTGGTGGTGATGTCGCTCAATGTGCCTTTCGGGATCACCGCATAGGCCTCGGTGAACATGGCCCGGTCGGTCAGAAGCTGTGTCTGGGGCGGAAGGCCGCCTTTCGGCGCATAATATGTGCCCGCCATTGTGTGTCCTTGTCATTCGCGTGAAGGGGGGAGGTGAGGGCCATGCGTGGCCTGATCCCGATTGGATGGTGTGACGCTTAAGGTAGCGAGGAGCAGGGGGCGGCTTCAAGCGAATTCATAAGGGTCAGGGGGCACAGGTGTATTTCTGGCAACTGGCCACGTCGGCCTTGATGTGGTCTTCTGGGAGGCTCGACGGCAGAGCCATCTGGAGGAGGAAGCCATGCCTGAAATTTCCGATCAAGCCACCTGTCAGACGGTGGTCACGACGTTCGAGGTGACACCGGGCACCTGCTACGACCTGCTGGAAGAGCTGAAGGACGCCTACGCCAGCTTCATCTCCAGCCAGCCGGGGTTCATCGGCGCCGGACTGCATGTGAACGACGCCCAGACCCGTATCGCCAATTACTCGCAATGGCAGCGGCGGGAGGATTTTCTCGCCATGCTGCGCTCCGATCCGATGCGCGAACGCAACCGCCGCCTGTCGGCCCTGTGCAAGCATTTCGAGCCGGTGATGTACGACGTCATCAAGGTGTTTTGAGGCAGAGAATTTTCGTTTTGCCTAGCCCGTGACGCCAAGGCCCCAGAGCAGCAGGCTGATCGTGATGAACGACAGGGCCGTACTGAGCGCCAGGGCGACGCCTGGCTCTTCGCCGGCGTTGTAGATCAGCGCCAGGATCGGGATCAGCGACATCGTCGGCATGCCGGCTGAAAGGATCAACGCCGTCAGCATGTCGGGGGCAACCGTTATCAGCCCGCTGTTGACGAGGCTGAAAGCCACCACTGCCATGATGACCGGCATGATCAGCAGCTTGCCGGCGACAATGGTGATGACCTTGACGTTGATCGATCTGAGCGACAAGTTGCCCAGTGAACCGCCGATGACGATCAGCGAGACCGCCGCACTGGAGCTGGCCAGAAGGTCGGCCGATTGCGCCAGCGGCCCCGGCAGATGCAGCCCGCTGAGCGAGAACAGGATGCCCGTTGCCATCGCCCAGATAATCGGGTTGGCCGCCAGCCGCTTGCCGATCTGCAGCGCCAGCCGCCGACCGGTCAGATGGGCGTTCTGGGCCCGCTCTGCCAGCATCAGCACCAGCGGCAGCATCATCAGCGTTTCCACCACCATGTTGTGGGCCAGCACCAGCGGCGCGATGGCGGGCATGGCAATGTGCAGGATGGGATAGCCGACAAAGCCGCTGTTGGCGCAGGACATGCCAAGCCCCTGAAACGTGCTCTCCATCCCGGTCATGCCAAGCACCTTGCGCGAAATCAGATACGCCCCGAACAGCGTGATCATCGAGCCAGCCGCAAAGGCGATCAGGTAGCCGGGCTGAAAGATCTCGGCGATCGGGCTGGAGTTCAGCGCGTTGAAGATCAGACAGGGCAGGGCAATGTTGACCACATAAGCGCCCAGAACCCGCATGCCCGACGCATCAAAAATCCCCCGCCAGACAACAAACCGCCCAACCGCAATCAGCAGGAAGATGACGGAGGTGATGGACAGAACGTCAAGCACGGGAAGGACACCGAAGGGCGTGAAGGAAGGACCCTAGCTATGAACGGTTGGGCGGAGAAAAAGCAAGGGGGGCTTATGGTTTTGTGTGTGGGAAGGGGAGGTTGTGGGCCAGGCTAGTCGTTCGATTATTTTAGCCTAGCTACTGAAAGCCGTCATTCATCGCAGAAGCAGTGACGAGACAGGTTGGGCGGAAAGTGCGAATTCGCTGCACTTTGCATGAACGGCAGCTCTGCGGACGAAACGGACATTCGCTGCGGCTCCGCCATTGACCGCTATTGGGTTGCCTGCGGTAGAGCGCCAAGAAACGATTGAATTCATCACGGAAAGTGGATGGCGCCCGTCTCCAATATGGAGCGGCTCAATCTGTACCGATTTTTTGTTTGAGCCTATCCAATACACTTTTGGATATGCCAAGCCATTCGAATGCTTCAGCGCGAGAAACGGATACATCGGAACCGTGAACAACCAAGTTTCTTATCTGACGTAGTTTTTGGATGAGCATCTCTAGCTCAGCGTTTATTGTGCCATTCTCGCGAAGGTACTTGACCGCTTTACCAAAAATGAAGCGGCCTTCATTCTTTTTAAGGCCAGATACTGATCCATAGTGGGAGACGATAACGTTTTCGATTTCTTGCCAAGACCTAATGAACGCAAGCTCGGGCGCGTTTTCCAGACCGTCTATGGTAGCTCTGTCAAAGCTAGATGAAGGATACACAATCGTGACCCCGGCATCTGTAGCTTCTGCCTTGAGTTCAGAAAATTCCCTTTCGAGGTCCAATTCTACGCCCATGTATTTTGCGTTCGTCACACGTTGCAGAAACTTCGAGATTTCTGATTTGAAACTTAGTGCGACAACGATCGCGGCGACTGGCCATGCGAGATGGCCGATAATCTCCGTTAGAAGTTCCAAAAGCTCCATTTCACTGTCTCCGCATACGAAGCACTTTCCGATTAGGTGTTAGGTTGGAAAATGTACGCAAATTCTTCAACCTACAAAGTGAACGCTAAAACGTACCAAATTACTGTGTGCCTAGGAATTTTTGAACACGCTTGTACAAAAACTTAAGCGGTCATTCGCGGCACCGAGAGCAAACGACAGCTTTGGACCGAAATTTACCAATGGCCCTGGCAAGGTGACCGTCAGTTTTGCCTAGCCATGTGTGAAACCCGCCAGTCCCCTCCTATCCTCAACGCCCTCACAACCCCAGCATCTCCCGCGCTTGTTGCCACGTGGCGACCGGGCGCTTGTACTGCTCGCAGAGATCCGTCACCCGCTTGGTCTGAGCTGCATCGGAGACGGCTTCTGTCACGCCCGTCATTTTCAAAGCTGTTGCGTCAAATCTCGTTGCCCCTGCAGAACACGGACAATCTCAACGGTGTCCAGGGATTCCCGAAAGAAGATCAGATAACGGCCATGGCGAGCTGATCTCAGGCCCGCATGAATATCCTCGCGTAAGGGGAAGCTTTGTGGGCGGTCTGCGACCTGTCTCAGCCGAGCTTCGATTTCATTGATAAATGACAGGGCGCGGCCCGGATTGTCTCGGGCGATATAGTCGCCGATCTCTCGCAGGTCGTCTCGGGCTGCGGGCAGAATGACGAGGCGCGGCACCGGTCAGCTTGTCTTGGCGTATCGCGCGCGCAGATCGGCGAAGACGTCATCGGCGGACAAGGGCGCGCCGCTTTCCAATCCGGCCTTGATCTCCTGTTTCAGGGTTTCTAGGTCTTCGATCCCGGCGCCCCGCTTCATGGCCCACTCCTGCAGGGCCTCGCTGATGACTTCATTGGCAGAGGCATATTCACCGCCGTCCACGCTTTGGCGCAGGCGCTGTGCCAGATCAGCCGGAACGGTGATGATTATCTTTTCAACTGCAGACATGAGAGGACCTCTTGGCATTTAGACCCAGTCTATCACGCTTCTGAGGCTGTCGTGCCTTGAAAAACGGTGTGTTTGCCCCGCACCCTTTTCTCCCTCAAGGGGGAGCGGGGGGGGGCTTGGCTTCGGCTTTCGCGAAAATTCGGGGCTCAATCACCCCTCAAACTCACACCCCCAGCATTTCCCGCGCTTGTTGCCACGTGGCGACCGGGCGCTCGTACCGCTCACAGAGATCCGTCACCCGTTCGACCAGGGAGGCGTTGGAGGGGGCGAGGGTGTCGCGGTCGAGGCGGACGTTGTCTTCCAGCCCGGTGCGGGCGTGACCGCCCGAGGACACGCTCCATTCGTTCAGAACGATCTGCGCCGCACCAATGCCGGCGGCACACCATTCGGCCCCCGGTGCCAGGCGCTCGACCGTGCGGATGTAATAGTCAAAGGTGTCCCGGTCGGCGGGCATGGCGTTTTTCACGCCCATGACGAACTGGATGTAGAGGTTTCCCGGAATGCGGCCATCCCGGTTCATGCTTGCTGCCTGATGAATGTGGCTGAGGTCGAAGGCCTCGATCTCCGGCTTGACGTGATACGTGCGCATTTCCGACGCCAGCCAGTCGACAAGTTCCGGCGGGTTCTCATAGACCCGCGTCGGAAAGTTGTTGGAGCCCACCGACAGCGACGCCATGTCCGGCTGCAGCGACAGCATGCCGCCCCGCGTCTGGCCCGCGCCCGAGCGTCCACCGGTTGAAAACTGGATGATCATGCCGGGGCAGTGCTTGCGCAGGCCTTCCAGCAGACGACCGAATTTTTCCGGGTCCGAGCTTGGGGTTTGATCGTCATTACGCACATGGGCATGGACGATGGAGGCGCCTGCCTCAAACGCTTCCTGAGTGCTTTCCACCTGTTCCGCAACGGTGATCGGCACCGCCGGGTTGTTGGCCTTTGTCGGCAGGCTTCCCGTGATGGCCACGCAGATGATGCAGGGTTTTTCGGACAGGGTGGTCAAACCGGGAACTCCTCAAGTGTTGGCCAGTGGCCACGTCATATTTGTTCTTGGCAAAGGCTGGCCGCGCGCAAGAAGAATCTCTGGGTCGTCTTTGTGTCGGATCATGGGCAGGGGCTGCTGCCTTGATCAAGGGCGCTTTGCGGCGGATATGCTTATTTTTGTCCCGGCATATCAACCTGGGTCAGGCCATGCGGATCGACTATTCCGCCAGAAGCGCTGGCAGAAGGACTTGCAGGAGCAGCGACTGCCGCGCTGCGTCGGCGCATCAGATGCCGCAGACCGACAACACCGGCGGCGAGACCTGCGCCAACCGCCAGCCCCATGCTCCAGCGCGGGCCGAAGTGATCGACGACGAACCCGGCGATCGGCGCGCCCAGCGGTGTTCCGCCCATGGTGACGGCAATACGGATCGCCATCACCCGCCCGCGCATGGCAGGTTCGGTGTCCATCTGCATCAACGCCATGGAGGTGGTCATGATGGTGATCGCGCCGACGCCGATGAACACCAGCATCAGCCCGAACAGCCAGGACGAGGGCATCACCGCCGCCGCCAGGCTGGCCAAGGCAAAGGCGAAGGAGCCGCCGACCAGCACCTCGGCACGGGCCTCGCGCCGGTTCGCCGCCAGCAGCGCACCGGCCACCGTGCCAACCGCCAGACAGGAGGACAGGAAGCCATAGTCGGAGGCGCCGAGATTGAATTCACGCGTTGCCATCGTGGCGATGAAAATCGGGAAATTCAGCCCGAAAGTGCCGATGAAAAACAGCATCACCAGATAGGCCTTCAGGTCGTCGCGGGTGCGCACATAAGCCAGCCCCTTGGTAAAGCTGCCTTTTATCTTTTGCTTGGCCGGTGCCTGCGCGGCGTCTTTCGGCGGCTTCAGAAGCAACAGGGAGGCGAGAACAGCGGCAAATGAAAGCGCATTGATCAGAAAGCCCCAGCCGGTTCCGGCCAGCGCAATGACGATGCCGGCGGTCGCCGGGCCGATCATCCGCGCGCCATTGAACGAGGCGGAATTCAGGGAAATGGCGTTGGGCAGATCTTCCTTGCTGACAAGCTCGGCGACATAGGTCTGGCGCGCTGGAATGTCGAAAGAGGCCGTGCAGCCTTGCAGAAAGGCCAGAACATAGACGTGCCAGAGTTCCACTGTTCCCGACAGGGTGAGGGCGGCGAGGATCAGCGCCAACAGCCCCATGAACGATTGGGTGAACAGCATCAGCTTGCGCTTGTCGACGCTATCAGCGACGACGCCCGTCCACGGCAGGCACAAGAGCTGTGGCCCGAACTGCAGCGCCATGACGAAGCCAACGGCAGACGCGTTGTGATCGGTCAGCTGTGTCAGCACCAGCCAGTCCTGCGCCGTGCGCTGCATCCACGTGCCGACGTTGGACACCAGTGAGCCCATGGCCCACAGGCGGTAGTTCGGATTGGAAAGAGACTTGAACATGCGCAGGGGCATCGAACTGCTTGCGGCCTCCAGCCGAGTACTCACGCAGCAAAGGCATCGCCGCTGCTGTCTTTTTTATCGTTGGTCGCGGGGCGGTCCGACGGGCGTCGGGAGTGCACGCAGGCCGTCAGGGCGAGGCTGCGATCGGTTTCAGACAATGGTGTGAAGCTGATCGACGTCAAGGCAGTGAAGGCAGGCCTTCAGCCACCCTCGGCCTTTACCCCGGCAGGGACTGCGGTCTTTTTTAGGCAGCGACTTGGGCAAGGTCAAGGCGATCTGAACGGAGGTTTGCGGCTAAGCGATTTCATTTTATTGATTGCGTTTTTTTGTAATTATAATATGTGAAGAAGCAGACACGTGGTCAGTGGACGAATAAGCCAGCGCGCTCCCGACAGCTGCGCTGTGAGCCCGAACAAAACGGAAAAACAATGGAAACGGCTGAGATGCAGGCCAATGTGGCCGACGCCAGTGCCTTCTTGAAGAAGCTGGCCAACCCGGACCGGCTGCTGGTCTGTTGTGCCCTGGTGGAGGGCGAACGCTCCGTGCGCGAACTTGAAGACCTGTTGAAGATCCGCCAGCCGGGTCTGTCGCAACAACTTGCAGAGCTGCGCAAGGCCGGTTTGGTCAAGGGCCGTAAGGACGGCAAGCAGGTGTTCTATTCTCTGGCCGATGCCCGCGTCGAAACCTTCATCCTGACCTTGCATGGGCTTTTTTGCGCCCCGGAAACATTCAACACTTTAGAGAGACCCTGACATGACGGAATTTACGCCTCTCTGGTCATTCGCTGGCGGCGCCTTGATCGGCCTTGCCGCTGTGCTGCTGATGGCCGTCCACGGTCGCATTGCCGGAATGACTGGCATCCTGACCGGCGTTTTGCCGCCCGTGAATGCCGACTGGCCGTGGCGCGCAGCGTTTCTCGTCGGGGCCATTCTTGCCCCCGCGCTGATCATCGCGACATCGGGCGAGCAGGCGATTGGCTTTGACAGCACCGTTCCGCCGCTATGGCTGGTCATCGGCGGTCTTCTGGTTGGCGTCGGTGTCTATCTCGGCTCAGGCTGCACATCCGGCCACGGCGTGTGTGGCATGTCGCGGCTTTCGCTGCGCTCCTTTGCGGCGACCGGCACCTTCATGCTGACCACGGCCATCACCGTGTTTGTCGTCCGTCACATCTTCGGAGGGTTTTGATCATGCGCTTGTTCTTCGCACTTCTCGCCGGGCTGTTGTTCGGCAGCGGCATTGCCCTGTCTGGCATGATCAATCCGGCCAAGGTCCTGAACTTCTTCGACGTTGCCGGTAGCTGGGATCCATCACTCGCCTTCGTCATGGGCGGTGCAGTGATCGTCACCTTCATTGGTTACAGGCTGGCATGGCGTCGCAAGACACCGTTCTTGGCAGATGGCTTTCAGTTGCCGGCAGAAAATTCAATTGATTGCCAGCTGCTGGCGGGGTCGGCCATCTTCGGCATCGGCTGGGGCATCGCCGGCTTCTGCCCGGGCGGCTCGCTTCCCGCACTTGGGCTGGGGCAGGGAGACGCGGTGCTGTTTGTCACGGCGATGATTGGTGGAATTTTGGTCGCTCGCAGCGTCAAAACCAGGCTTTCAAGGTCCTGAACCCCGCATGAACGGCGTGACCGGCCTTAATATAGCTGATTGCGGGCGGTCCAGGCAGCAGCGGCTGGGCGAGGCTCCGGAACCGGAGCTGCCAGAGCTGTCGAGAAGCAGACCTTGGTGACGCCCTTGGAGACGAAACTCAGATGCTTGGCTGCAGCCTTCGACAGGTCGATCACCCGGTTGCCAACGAAAGGCCCGCGATCATTGATCCGCACCACGACAGAGCGGCCGTTGGTGACGTTGGTGACTTGAACGCGTGTGCCGAACGGCAGGTTCGGGTGAGCGGCCGTCAGCTTCGAGGCATCCATCATCTCGCCAGAGGCGGTGCGTGAGGTCAGCGCATACCAGGAGGCCTTGCCGCAATCACCAATGGCGCTGGCCTGGGCAGCAAGCGGCAGAGCGATGATGATAGTGGCCAGCAGTCCGGCACATTTGACAGTATTGAGGCGCATTCGATTTCCTGGACTGAGCCGGACGGGCGTATCGGCTTCTGCCGGACACACCCTCACGTGGGAGTTCTCAATGAGTTTCGATGGCCCCCGCCTGAATATCCTGAGGCGAGACCGGTTCCAGACGTCCGCTGCCTCGATGTGAGCCATCTTGAGCAAGCGCTTTGGGGCGGAAGGACGCTGGGTTGATGGGAGCCCTAAAGACGAAATAGGGTCAAAAAAAGTCGGCGACACGGAACCAAAGCTCGCTTCTGGCGTTCATGGAGCTGTACCGTTTGCCTCAAGTGTTAACCCACGTGGCGACAGAGGTTAACGGTTTCTGAGTGAAAGCATCGTGTTGCGAATACCTTAGGCAGGAGATGCGGGCTGGAGAGGAGCGCCTAACAAGGATCCGCAGCGGGTTGGTCGTTTGCTTAAATTTTGTTCCCGAAATTTTTTGAAAATCTCCTGGAGCGCTCGTCTCGGGCATCGGAAACTGGCAAAGTCGCGCCCGAAGGTCGCCGGTTTCCAAGCGACCGGGTCAAGTGAGAGCGGATGAAGCCCGTGGCCGGTCCGCGCCTGGGAGAGTAATGCCTTGTTGAAATTGCCGAACGACACCGAGATCGTAGCTGAAACCCTGAGCGACCATTTGCGGCGCGAGGAAACGAGCTATCCGGCTGCTGCCGTTGTCAGGGCGATTTCCGAAGCCTGTGCTGAAATTGCCGAACGTCTCGCCGCAGGCGGCTTGCCGGGAGATCCGGCGGCCATCGTCGGCGTCAACGAAAGCGGCGACAAGCAGAAGGCGCTCGATGTCGCCACTCACGACTATATGGTCGAGGTGCTGCGCAAGGCAGGCGTGCGCCAGGTGCTGTCGGAGGAAGCCGAAAATGTCATTGCCCTCAATTCCGATGGTGCATTCGATGTAGCGATCGACCCCATCGACGGATCGGGAAGCATTGGCACCGGCGCTCCGCTGGGCACGTTGTTTACGGTCATTCCGGCAGGGCCGACCGGCCCCGAGGGTTTCTACCAGCCCGGGCGCAAGATTGCGGCCGCCGGGTATGCGTCTTTCGGCCATTCTGCAGATTTCGGTTTCAGCCTGGGCAACGGCTTGCATCTGGCTGTCTTCGACTGGCGCATCGAAGAGTTCCGCATGTGGAAGGAAGGCCACGAGGTTCCCAACACCTCGCGGGTGCTTGCCTACAACGCATCGAACCATCGCCATTGGGAGCCGGGTATCCGGCAGTTTGTTGAGGATGCGCTGGAGGGAAAGCGCGGGCCGCTGAATGCAGATTACAACATGCGCTGGCTGGCGGCGGCCGTTGGCGACATGCACCGGATCGTGCTGCAGGGCGGGTTGTTTCTGTATCCCGGCGACAGCCGTCCGGGCTATGAGGACGGCAAGCTGCGGCTGATCTATGAGGCCATTCCGATGGCGTTCCTGATGGAGCAGGCCGGCGGTCAGGCGACGAGTGGACGAGTGCCAATCCTCGACATGACGCCGACCTCCCTGCATCAGAATGTTCCGCTGATTTTCGGCTCATCTTCACTCGTCGAGACCCTGGGCGCGTATTTGGCGTTTCGCGCCTGAGCCTCAACGAGGTTTCGTTTTCTTAGCCGCGTCCGACGAATGGCATGGCTGTCGCCATGACGGTCATGGTCAGCACGTTGGCGTCCAGCGGCAGGCTGGCCATATAGACGACGGCCTGGGCAATGTGACCCGGGTCGATGGTCGGCTCGCTCATCAACTCACCGTTGGCCTGAGGAACACCACCGCTCATCTTCGCAGTCATCTCGCTGGCAGCATTGCCGATGTCGATCTGACCGCAGGCAATGTTGAACGGGCGTCCATCAAGGGCCGAAGACTTTGTCAGACCGGCGACCGCATGCTTGGTTGCCGTATAGGGCGCGGAGAACGGGCGCGGTGTTGTTGCCGAGATCGAGCCGTTGTTGACGATCCGGCCACCTTGCGGAGACTGCGCCTTCATCAGGCGGAATGCGCCCTGGGTGCAGAGGAAGACGCCACTCAAATTGGCGGCAACAACGGCGCTCCACTCAGCGTAGGTGATCTCTTCCAGTGGAACCGGTGAGTTTGAAATGCCGGCGTTATTCACCAGAAGATCAAGCCGTGAAAACCGTTCTTCAAGCTGATTGAATAGCGCCTCAACGGACTTCGGATCACCGACATCTGCCGCAATCCAGCTGACCTCATTGCCGGTCTCAGACGAAAGCTCGGCCGCAGTCTTTTCCAGAACGGCTTCGCGACGGCCGGTGATGATGACGCGCCACCCGGCTGCACTCAGATCTCTGGAAACTGCCTTGCCAACCCCGGTGCCGCCACCGGTGACCAGCGCAATTCTGCCGTTTACGTCGAATGTTTTATCACTCATGGCAGTTTGCCTTCCAGTTCGTCTTCCAGATGGATGCGGATGATTTCGTCGAAACTCGTCTCTGCGACAAACCCCAGAGAAGCCGCGCGTTGGGCATCAAAATCCGGCGCCCATCCGGCGACGATCTTCTGAATGGCCGGATCAGGTACCTTGCGAATGAGCTTCACGGCTTTGTCTCCGGCGACACGTCGCAAGGCTTCGATTTCCTCGCCGACAGTAGCGGAGAGTCCCGGCATGGTGAGGTTGCGGCGTGGCCCGATGGTTGATGTGTCCATTCCGGCGGTATGGATGAAAAAGCCGACCGCAGCGCGCGGGCTGGCAAACCAGTGCCGAACGTTTTCATCCACTGGCAGGACAGCTTCCTGACCTGCCATCGGCTCGCGCAGGATGTTGGAGAAAAAGCCGGAAGCGGCCTTGTTCGGCTTGCCCGGACGCACACAGACGGTCGGCAGGCGAATGCCGACGCCGTCGAAAATGCCTTTGCGGGTGTAGTCCGCCAGAAGCAGCTCGGTGATGGCCTTCTGTGTGCCGTAGCTTGTCAGCGGCGTCAGGAAGAAATCATCGCCGATCTTGTCCGGGAACGGCTGACCGAAGACGGCGATCGACGAGGCGAAGATGACCTTGGGAAAGTAAGCCTCGCGCCGTCCTTCGCGGTAGATGGCGTCGAACAGATGGCGACTGCCATCCAGATTGACTGCATAGCCCTTGTCAAAATCCGTTTCCGCTTCGCCTGAAACAATGGCCGCAAGATGAAAGATCACATCAGGGCGTCCGGTAATTAGCTTTTCCGGTTCTCCAGGCTGAGCAAGATCTGCCGTCAGCGCCGAGGAGATGCTGGCAAGCGACGGCGGAACAGGCGGTTCCAGCGCATCGGTGAGTGTCAGTTTGCTGATCTCGAAGCCGAGAGCAGTCGGCTCCGCCGCCAGCCTTTCAACCAGCTTGCGGCCGACCATTCCGGCAGCACCAATCACGAGTACATGCATATTGCGGTTATCCTCCCGGGATATTTACGCGCCGGCCTGGCCGGGCATCTTGTTTTGAGGTCTTGACCGGCGGGCCTCCAACCCATTGCCGACAAGTTCCTTTTTGTCTGGGAACGAGTTCAACAGATTAAACGTGCAGGCACAATGCAGTCTGTCTTGATGATTTTGCCAATGAGACACACCGCGCCACTCACGGTGAAATCTCGGCTCAGACGCCCAGCTTGTCGCGCAGGCGATAGGCCAGAACAGAGGGGGCCAGGAACCATGGATTTCCGGTGTAAAGCGGGCGCGTGGGAAACGAGATCTGTTCCATCGCCGAGGGCGTCTTCTCCAGTCCTGCTGCCTTGCGTCCTATGCGCATGCCGAGATAGCTCGCCATACCGACGCCGCTGCCGCAATAGCCCATGGAGTGGAACAGGCCGTTGTCCTCACCACAGTGCATTAGCGTGTCGAACGTATAGCCCACATACCCCATCCACGAGTAGCTGACGCGGGAGGTGGCCAACTCAGGGAACAGCGCCACCATGTCCTGATGCAGCCGGACGGCGCTCTTCTTCGGATCGGTTTCATTCAGCGAAACGCGACCGCCGAAAAGCACTCGTTTCCGGTCGGGGGACAGGCGGTAGTAATAGACCAGCTTTCGCGTGTCGGAGAGCACCCGGTCGGTCGGAAACAGACGGTCGACCAGCTCGCTCGGCAGCTCTTCCGTGGCGATCACATAAGAACCGATGGGAATGATACGGCGTTGGTGATGTCGGCTGAGCGGCCCGCTGTATCCGTTGGTCGCCAGAATGACCTTGCCCGCACGCACGGGGCCGCTCTCAGTCTTTACGGTGAAACCAGCGGGGGAGCGTTCCAGAGCAGTTACCTTGCAATGCGCTTTGACCAGCGCTCCGGAATTCAATACCCGTTGCAGCAAGGCGGGGTGGTACTTGCTCACATCAATGCTGCAGTGGCGCGGAAACACCATGCCGCCGTGATAGGCGTCGGTGTTGAGTTCGCTGCTCATTTCAGATTTGGGCACCATGAAGGCATCGGTTTTCCAGACCGGGTGACCGTCGGCGCAGTCTCTGGCCAGCGTGTCGTAGAGATGCGCTTTGTGGGCCCCATGGAACCGACCGACTTGGCGGAAGTCGCAGTCCAGCTCCTCGTCACGCACCAGCTGGTGCATATAGTCGAGCGACGCTTGCCCCTCGCGCAGGATTTCGGTCGCGAGCGCCTTGCCATGCCGTCGCGACAAGGCGCTGAACCCCGGCTTCAAGCTGGTGGAAACCTGGCCTCCGTTGCGAGTGCTACAGCCCCAGCCGGCGGCTTCCGCATCGATCACCAGCGTTGACAGACCTTCACGGGCAGTCTGCAAAGCGGCATTGAGGCCCGTATATCCGCTGCCGACGATGACGACGTCGGCCTCACTCGGCAGACCGATCTCCGGAGTTTCACCGCGCGGTGCGGCATGCCACCAGTACGGCTCCGGCTTGAAGTCCTGTGTGAACAGATCGGCAGTCATCACCTGAGGCTCCTTCAGCCGGCACTGTGGTCTTGCAAAATCATCTCAGACGCTTTTTCACCCACCATGATTGTCGGGGCATTGGTGTTGCCGGATGTCACGGTCGGGAAGATCGAGGCATCGACAACACGCAGTCCGGCGACACCGTAGACCCGCAACCTTGCGTCGACCACATTGGTCTGCGGATCTGGTCCCATGCGGCAGGTGCTGACCGGGTGGAACACGGTCGAACTGCGGGCGCGCACGTCTGCCAGCATTTCTTCATCGCTTTGCACAGTCGGGCCGGGGACGATCTCTTCGTCGATCACGGCTTGCATGGCAGGGCTTTGGGCGATCATGCGCATCACTTTGCTGCCCTCGATCATCTCGCGCCGGTCTTCCTCGGTACTGAGCGAGTTCGGCCGGATCAGCGGCGCATCTTCCGGATCGGCGGATCGCAAGCCGATATCGCCGCGACTGGTCGGACGTGTCGGCTGGATACCAAGCAGAAAGCCGGGGAAGGGGTCCGGGTTCATCAGAGGACGCTGTCCCGCAGGAGCGCGCGTATAACTGACGGGCGAGAAATACAACTGCATGTTGGGGCGCAGACATTTCTCTGAGGTTCTGACGAAACCGCCGGCCTGATTGACGCTGAGTGACAGCGGGCCACGCCGCGTCAGAACATAGCGTAGCCCCTGCAGCGCCTTGCCCCACCAGGGGTGAAGCTGGGTGTTGAGGGTCGGCACTTTCGAGCGGTAGAGGTGATCCAGACCCAGATGATCCTGCAGGTTTTGGCCGACAGCGGGTGAATGCACTGCGACATCAAGACCGTGTTGCTTCAGAGCGTCGCCGCTGCCAATTCCCGACAACATCAGAAGCTGTGGCGAGTTGACCGCCCCCGCACTGAGGATCACTTCCTTGCGCGCCTTCACCGTCTTGGCAATACCGTTCTGCATATAGGCGACGCCTACGGCTTTCTGGTCTTTCAGAAGAATGCGTTGGGCCAGAGCGCGGGTTTCCACCCGCAGGTTTTTGCGTTTGCGTGCGCGCCCGAGATAAGCGCGGGCGGTGGACATGCGAAAGCCGTTCTTCGAAGTGTTCTGGTATAATCCGACGCCTTCCTGATCGGCGCCGTTGAAGTCGGCGTTGAACTTGTAGCCGACCTCCTGGGCGCCATCGAGAAACACATCGCACAAGGGATGCAGGTCACGTCGCATGGTCGAGACATATTGCGGGCCGCTGCCGCCACGATAGTCATCGGCACCCAGATCGTTGGTCTCCATCTTCTTGAAAAACGGGAGCACTTCGGAAAAGCCCCAGCCCGGATTTCCCAACTCCCGCCAGTCATCGAAGTCGGCGTGCTGGCCACGGATATAGACCATCGCATTGATCGAGCTGGAGCCGCCCAGAACCTTGCCGCGCGGCCAATATCCGCTGCGGTTGTCCAGCTCCGGGTCGGGCTCGGTGCGATACATCCAGTTGATCGGGGCGCTGTAGAACGCCTTGCCGTAGCCGATCGGCATCCAGATCCAGAAATTGCGATCAGACCCGCCGGCTTCCAGCAGGCACACAGTATACTTGCCGTTTTCCGACAATCGGTCGGCAACAACCGCGCCGGCAGACCCCGCGCCGACAACTACGAAATCAAACTCTGTCATGGCAGGGCTACCGGTCTGTCTTGTCGCGTTGCACGAGTATGGAGATCAGGGCGAGCGCCCCCGAGCCGATAATCAGGAAGAAGGACACGGCATTGAGCACCGGTGTGGATCCGACTTTTGCCATTCGGTCATACATGGTGATGGTCAACGGCGCTTCCGATCCGACGAGAAACAACGTTGTGTTGAAGTTCTCGAACGACACCAGGAAGGCAACGATGCCTGCAGCGATCATCGCCGGCCTCAAAAAGGGCAGGGTGATCGTGCGCAGCACCCGGGCCCGCGTGGCACCAAGGTTGAGCGCTGCCTCTTCCATCGAAGCGTCGAATTTTTTCAGTCTTGCGGTAATCACCAAGGAGGTGATCGTGGTGACGAAAGAGAACTGCCCAAGCACCACCAGGAAGATGCCTGGTCGGAGGAACTCAAGCTCCAGATCAATCGTCCGCTCCAGATAGTTGGCCGTATCGGACGCCAGAACCAGAATGGAGATGCCGAGAATAACGCCCGGAATCACCAGCGGCACGATCATCAGGATGTAGAGCGCATTCTTGGCCGGAAAATCTCCTCGTACGAAGAGAAACGCGTTGGTCGTGCCGACAAACACCGAAAGGGCTGCGACAAATCCCGCGATCACAAAGGAGTAGTAAAGCCCGCGCAGCAGGCGGCGGTCATGAAACATGCCGAGCTTCGGCTCTGTATCGTTGAAGAACCAGTCCAGCGTGAAGCCCTGCCACGGCAGTGCGGGAAACAGGCTGTCGTTGAAGGCAAACGTTCCCGCTGCCACCAGCGGAGCTGCAAGAAAGATGAAAAAGGCCAACACATAGGCGCGATAGGCCCACAGGAAGGGGGAGGGTTTTCTGGAAATAAGCATCCGCGTCCTCCTCAGCTCTTGGCGACGGTGTTGGCGAGCGTCTGGCCGCTGAGCTTCAAGCCGAGCCAGATGACGATCGAAGTGAAGGCGAGAAGCAGGAAGCCGAAGGCTGCACCCGATTCCCAATTGAAGCGCGTAATAAACTGGTCGTAGATCTGCTCTGTAAACCAGCTGGAGTTCTTGCCGCCCAGAAGGATCGGCGTCAGGTAGGAACCGGCCGTCAGCATGAAGACGACAATGCAGCCGGAGACGATGCCGGGCATGGCATAGGGAATGATGATCCGGCGCATCACGGTGAAGCTGTTGCCGCCGAGATTGTAGCCCGCCTCGATCATCGAATTGTCCATGCCGTCCAGCGTCGAGACGAGGGGCACGATCATGAAGAGGATCACCGTATAGACGAGCCCGACCACCACAGCGGCATCATTGTAGAGAAACTCGATGGGTGTCTCGATAATGCCGTAGCTGAGGAGAAATGTTGAAATCACCCCGGTTTCGCGCAGCAGCAGGATCCAGCCGAAGGCGCGGATCAGGTCGCTGACCCAGAGCGGAATGAGGCAGAGCAGAAACAGCCCGCCGCGTGATCTGTTGCCGGCGATCTTCGCGATGTAATAGGCAATCGGAAAGCCGATGATCAGCGCCAGCGCGGTGACCAGAAGCGACATGCTCCCGGTGCGCAGCAAGGTGTTCCAGTAGATCGGTTCATTGATGAAGTCGATGTAGTTGCCCAGCCCGAACTCATAGACCCGGGGCGCGATCTTCTCGCGCAGGGACAGGATCACCATGCCGATGTGCGGCAGCAGGATCAAAAGAAAGATCCACAACACGAACGGCGCAAACAGCAGGTAGAGCGTCAGACGCTTGATGTCTTTTTGTTGCATCAGGCCGCCCCGGTTTTTTCAAAGCACATGGCTTGTGCAGGAGACCAGACCAGGTCGACCTTCTCCCCTGGGGCGAGGTCATCAGTGCCGGTCAGGATGACGTCTGCCTCAATCAGCTCTCCCGACCAGCCCCGCACCAGAACACGACTGTTTGCCCCGTTGAAAAGCAGGCTGTCGACAATGCCCGACATGCGGTTGTCGCCATCGGATATCGCGGCTGCCGGGTCGTTCTCCCGGATGGTCCTGATGAATTCCGGGCGGACAAAGATGTCGACCTCGGAACCGGTTGAAATCGTCTGACCGGCAGCAGCTGAGAAGGCCATGTCGAGCCCCTGTTCGGTCCGTACCTTGCCGCCAGTGCCATCGCTGTCGGCGACCTTGCCGCTCCAGCGGTTGCTGTCGCCGACAAAGCTGGCGACGAACGATGTGTTGGGGCGGTGATAGAGTTCCTGAGGTGTCCCGATCTGCTCGAAGCGCCCCTCGTTCATGATCGCCACGTGGTCCGACATCACCAGCGCTTCCGACTGGTCGTGGGTGATGTAGATGAAGGTGGTGTTGAACTGGTGCTGCAGCAGTTTCAGCTCGATCTTCATCGCCTCGCGCAGCTTCAGGTCGAGCGCGCCGAGGGGCTCGTCGAGCAGCAGTACATCCGGGTCCAGAACCATGCACCGGGCAATGGCGATGCGCTGCTTCTGGCCGCCGGAGAGCTGGTGAATCTCGCGGTGGCCGACATCCGGCAGCGCGATTCGCTCAAGCACATCCTGAACCTTCAGCTTGATCTCGTCGTTGCTGACGCCTTTGCATCGCAGGCCATAGGCAATGTTTTCGTAGACATTCATCATCGGAAACAGCGCAAGGTGCTGAAACACCATTTTGACGTTGCGCTTGTTCGGCGGCGTTCCGAGAACGGAGGCCCCCTTGATCTTGATATCGCCGCCTGAGGGGGTCTCGAAGCCGGCAATCATGCGCATCAACGTCGTCTTGCCACAGCCTGAGGGGCCGAGGATGGAGAAGAAGGATCCGCTGGGAATGGTGAAGGAGACATCCTTCACTGCGCGGAAGTCGCCAAAGCTCTTGGCGATGTCGATGCATTCAAGATCGTAAGCAGGGGTAATCGTCATGAGTGGAAGCCAACTGGAAGGTTTTTGAAGTTTCACGGGTGATCAGACGCATGTCGATTGACTGCGATTGAATTGACCCGGGCTGAGAGAGCGTGTTGTCCGCG
Source organism: Roseibium limicola (assembly GCF_017313085.1). Classification (GTDB taxonomy): domain Bacteria; phylum Pseudomonadota; class Alphaproteobacteria; order Rhizobiales; family Stappiaceae; genus Roseibium; species Roseibium limicola. The sequence goes on from NZ_JAFLNF010000005.1 coordinate 299,055, forward strand.
CCTTCTTGGGAGGCAGGGCACCGGGGCGCCCTGCCGATCAGCCGGTTGTGTCCGGTCCGACATCAGGAATTCAGGTCGATCAGCCGCCTGTGGCCGCCTTGATCTTTTCCAGCGTCTTGCCTTCCATGTCTTCTACTCCCGGAGGGATGTTGGCAAAGAACTTCAGGTTGTCGATATCCGCATCGGTGAAGGCAGCATTGACGGCAGCCTTCTTGTCATCGGGCAACAGATCCTTGGCGCCCTTGACCGAGGCGATGGCGCCGGTGCTGGCAGACATGATCGTCACGTTTTCAGGACGCAGGACGAAGTTGATCCACTTGTAGGCGGCATCATCTGCCTTAGCCTTGCGCGGCAGCGCGAAGGTGTCGATCCAGGCCAGAGCACCGGTTTTCGGCGGTACGAAAACGATATTTTCGTTCTGGTTGAACAGCTTGTAAGCAGTGGAGTCCCAAGTCTCGGACGCAACGATCTCGCCGGAAAGCATCATGGCAGAAAGGTCGTCGCCGCCCTTCCAGTAAGCCTTGATGTTGGCTTTGCACTCGATCAGCTTGTCGGCGACCTTGTCCAGAATCTCCTGGTACTTGTCGAGGTCGGCGTAGGCTGCGAACGGGTCTTCGCCCATGGCAAACGCCGTGCCGAGCAGGATCGTGCGCTTCAGGCGCATCGATGTCTTGCCCTTGTACTGCGGGTCGCACAGATCGTCCCAGCCAGCAAAGTCGGGCGCCACGCTCTTGTCGGCCATCAGGCCGGAGGTGCCCCACTGGTGTGGAACGGCGTAAACCTCGCCGTCGATGGTGGTATTGGCTTTGACGCCTTCCAGCAGCGAAGGTGACATCACATCCGTGTCGATCTTGCTCAGATCCATCGGCTTGTAGATGTCATATTCCAGCTGAGCTGCGTGGATACGGTCATGGCTCGGCTGAGCCAGGTCGAAGCCGGCACCACCAGTGGCCCGCAGCTTGGCAATCATTTCCTCGTTGTTGGAAAAGGTCACTTCGACGTCGATGTCCGGATATTCTTCTTCAAATTTCTGAACAAGCTCTTCCGGCGCATAAGAGCCCCAGGTCAGAAGCCGGAGCGTTTCCGCCTGAGCGGATCCGGCCCCCATCAGCATGGTCGCAGCTAAAAGGCTGGCTACAGTCGTCTTCATATGCATTACGTCCTCCCTTTCAATACAATCGGAAAAAGGCGTTGTGAGCAGTCGAAAAAGACTAGGTCTCGATTGGACTGCGAAATATATCCATTGCAGATAATCTAGCAGACCAATTCGGTGCCGCGATCTGACCGAAACCAGTCCGCTCCGGATTTTGCCCCTTACGGAAGCTGGCTTCCGCAGGCTGCCGCGGTTTTCTCACCGAGCACATGCCGTCTCGGCCCTCACTGCTCCTCCCAAAGCGCCTTATCTGAGCAGATAAGACGAGGATTTGAAACGATTTTCTCAAGCACCTCGACGCCTTTTTCAATTTCATCCTGGCCGCAGCTGCCGTAGCCCAGCACCAGGCCTTTTTGGCGAAGCTTCGTCAGGCCATATCGGCCAAGCGGGGCAGTGACGATGCCCTCGGCCAAGGCGGCCGCAACGATTTTTTCCTCGTCCAGCTCCGGTGCGAGCAGGCCAACGGCATGAAAACCACTGCTGGTTGGCTGCAGGTCGATGCGGCCTTTCAGCCGCTCGGTCGCACTCATCAGCATGTCGTGACGCTTTCGGTACAGCTGCCGCATGGTGCGGATGTGGGTGGCAAAGAGACCCTCATCCATAAAATCGGCCACCATTGCCTGAGACGCGGTTGGCGCGCCGCTAAGCCAGGTGCGATAAATCCGGTTGAAGGCTTCCACCAGTCCAGACGGTGCCAGCACGAAGCCAAGCCGGAGTGCTGGAAAAAGCGACTTGGAAAACGTCCCGACGTAAATCACCCGTTCCTGGGTATCGATGCTCTTGAGGGTCGGCGGCGGTTGGTCGCCATAGTAGAACTCGCCGTCATAATCGTCCTCGACAATCATCGCGTCGGCATCTTTCGCCGCCTTTAGCAGCGCTAGTCGACGCGCCAGACTCATGGTGTGCCCAAGTGGTTGTTGATGCGAGGGTGTGACAAAGGCAAGGCGGAAATGCGGGGCACGTGCCAATCCCTCGGCCACGCAAAGGCCTTCCTGATCAATCGGGATGGGGGCGAGCATCGCGCCGGTCGCGATGAAGGCGTTTCTGGCCCCGATGGCGCCGGGATTTTCAAACCAGACGGTTTCACCCGGATTGACCAGAAGCGACGAAATCAGGTTGAAGCCCTGCTGCGCTCCGTTGACGATGAACACCTGCTCAGGCTCGCATTTGATGCCGCGCGAGGCGTTGATTTGTCGGGCAATCGCAGCACGCAATCTCGGGTGACCGCAGGCTTCGCCGTAGCCGGTCACTTCATCCCGCCCGCCGCGCCAGTGTCGTGCTGACAGCCGGGCCCATTGGGCCATCGGAAAGGCGTCCAGGGCGGGCAGGGCGGTGGTGAAGGCCTTCGACTGGTGTGGCAATCGCTTGCGCACGGCAAAGTCAGCCGCCGCGTGGGTGGCTGCATGGGACAGACGTGGCGCCAGCGTTGTGGCATCCGGCTCCTTGTGTGCCGGAGCCAGCGGCCTTTGCGCGTGCAAGGCCTCGCTGACATAGGTTCCGGCACCGACCCGCGAAATCAGCAGTCCTTCCGAGATAAGCCGGTCCACGGCGTCAATCACGGTCGTGCGTGATACACCGATCTCGCTGGCCAGGGTGCGGGTGGCCGGCAGTCGGTCTCCCGGTGCCAGACCGCCCGTCAGCATGAGTTCGCGCAGGGCCATGTAGAGTTGAACCGAAATCCGTCGATCTGATCCCTTGTCGATGCGGATCGAGGACAGCAGCATGCCGGCGTGACGTTTCAATACCTTCAGCCCTTACAGGTCCATCCGGCGCAGGTTGCGCTGGAGATTGGTATGAAGGTTTGCCCAAAACGGACCTTATCTCAAGTCCAATTATCAGTAACTTGAGGAAACGATCCAAACTGGCGGCCATCGGACCGCTCGGCGACAAGAACCTGAGATATCGATGAAAATCCAATCTATAGAGACATTTACCAATGAGTTCGTCTGCTTCGTGCGGGTCACATCCGAGACTGGAGCACAGGGCTGGGGACAGGTTGCGCCGTATTGTGCGGATATCACGGCGGAGGTTCTTCATCGCCAGGTTGCACCCTATGCGCTGGGGGAAGAGGCTTTCGATATCGCTCATCTGATGGATATCATTCCGGATCGGGAGCACAAGTTTCCCGGTGCATATCTGCGGCGCGCAATGGGCGGTCTGGACACAGCCCTGTTTGATCTGCGCGGCAAGCTTGAGGGAAAGCCCGTCTGCGAATTGATCGGCGGCACGCCGGGCAAAGTCCGCGCCTACGGCTCTTCAATGAAACGCGACATCACGCCGGAAGACGAGGCCGACCGGCTGAAGCGCCATCAGGAGGCCAGTGGCTTCACCGCCTTCAAGTTTCGGATCGGCGCCGAATGTGGTCGTGATCAGGACGAATGGCCGGGCCGTAGCGAGAAGATTGTGCCGATGATGCGTCAGCGCTTTGCCGATGACACGGCGTTGCTTGTCGATGCGAATTCCTGCTACTCGCCGGCCAAGGCGATTGAGGTCGGAAAATTTCTGCAGGACAATGGCATCTCTCACTATGAGGAACCCTGTCCTTATTGGCACTATGATCAGACCAAGCAGGTGACCGATGCACTCGAAATCGATGTGACTGGCGGTGAGCAGGATTGCTCGCTGGTGGACTGGCAGCGGATGATCGACACCAGGGTCGTTGACGTGATACAGCCCGATATCTGCTATTTGGGCGGCATGCTTCGTACCATGAAAGTGGCTGATATGGCAGCGAAAGCCGGTTTGCCTTGCACACCGCATGCGGCCAACCTCTCGCTCGTGACCCTGTTCACCATGCACCTTCTGCGGGCCATCCCCAACGCCGGAAAGTATCTGGAGTTCTCGATCGAGGAAGAAGACTACTACCCTTGGCAGTACGGTCTGTTCACTTCCGACCCGTTCAAGATCGTCGATGGTCATGCCGAAGTGACTGACGCTCCGGGCTGGGGCGTCGAGATCGATCCTGAATGGCTTGCCAAATCCACCTATAAGATCAGCACCCTGGAGGCTTGATCCACGATGACCACCGCCAATCCGTTCATCGACACCTATTTCAAGACCGGAACACTCGATTTCCTGCCGGAAGGTCACTTCATTGACGGAGCGTTTCAGAGGCCGAGCCACAACCGCACCATGGAGAGCCTGGATCCGGGCAGGGGTGAAGCCTTCGGGACATTCACGGCAGGCACGGCTGACGATGCAGCTGCCGCTGTTGATAGCGCCCGGTCGGCGTTCGAGAAAAGTTGGCGCGACACAGCTCCAGTTGAGCGGGCGCGCATTTTACAGCAGGCCAGCGAGTTGCTCATGGCGGAGCTTGAGCGGTTTGCAATCGTTGAAAGCCTGGACAGTGGCAAGCCGCTGAACGAGGCCATGGGCGACACCAAGGGCGCTGCGCGTGCGTTCGCCTATTACGCCGGTGCCTGTGACAAGCTGGAAGGCGCGAGTTTCCCGCTCGGGCCGGACTATATCTGCTATTCGATCCATGAGCCGGTCGGGGTTGCCGCCCAGATCATTCCCTGGAATTTTCCGCTTTCGACGGCTGCGCGTGGCATTGCACCGGCGCTCGCTGCCGGCTGTGCCGTGGTTGCCAAGCCAGCCGAGCAGACGCCCTACACCTGCTTGATGCTAGCGGAACTGCTGTCGCGCGCAGGCCTGCCGAATGGTGTTTTCAACGTCGTCACCGGCACCGGTCTGGAGATCGGCGATCCTCTGACCCGAAGCACAGGCATTGACCACATCACCTTCACCGGCTCCGTCCAGACGGGTCGGAAGGTGATGCAGGCGGCTGCCGAAGACATCACCCGTGTGGTGCTGGAACTTGGTGGCAAATCGCCGGTGATTGTTCTGGAGGATTGCGACCGCGCCGCGGCTCTCGATGGTGTTCTGGGAGCGATCTTCGAGAATGCCGGTCAGATCTGTTCTGCCGGATCACGTCTGATCATCGAGCGCGGATTGCACGACAGTTTCCTGCAGGATCTCGTTGCCCGTACCAAGGCCCTCACACTTGGCCACGGACTGCGCGACCCGAATGTCGGTCCCGTCAACTCTGCCGAACACCTCGCCAAGATCGACGGATTCGTGTCCCGCGCCAAAGATCGTGGGGCGTCGATCGTTGCCGGCGGCAATGTCACCACGGATCCCGAGACAGCTGCGGGCTGGTTCTTTGAGCCGACAATTGTTGATGCAGTCGCTGCCGATGATGAGCTGGCGCAAGAAGAAGTCTTCGGGCCGGTTCTGACCGTTCAGGTGGCAGAGGACGCCGAACATGCAGCCGTTCTCGCAAATGACTGCCAGTACGGCCTGGTTGCCGGGATCTACACCAGCGACTTCAAGACCGCGCATCGTCTGGCGCGAACAATCGATGCGGGCCAGATCTACATCAACGAGTATTTTGCAGGCGGGATCGAGGTTCCGTTTGGTGGCAACAAGAAGTCCGGCTTCGGTCGCGAAAAGGGGATTGAAGGCCTGAAGAGCTATTGCAAGACCAAGAGCATCGCTGCCAAGATTTCCTGATCGTCGTCTGCTGTCACTGTGTGAGGCTGGCCAGAGTTTCATCTGATGGAACGTGCTGGATCGGCTTCTGCTTTTTCAGCCGCTTTGTCGGCTGATAACCAAATTCAAATAGCTTGGAGTAAACTCATGATCGACCTGAAGGTCTTCGCCGATCTGGCGACAACACCACTCGGTGATTTCGCCGCCAAGCCAACGACGCTGACCGAAGGCCAGCAGGAAGCCTCCAACGTGCTATGGACCTCTGACGACGGTGGCACAATGATCGGCGTTTGGGAGTGCACCCCAGGGCATTTCACCGCCGACCGGACCAAGGCAGGCGAGTATTGCCACATCCTGTCAGGGCAGGCCTCCGTGACCAATGTGGACGGCAGCGGGACCCGCGATATCGGCGCGGGCGATCTCCTGGTTCTGCCGCAGGGCTGGCAGGGTGAGTGGGTGATTCACGAACACATGCGCAAGCTGTTCGTCATCAGTGCAACGCCGCAGTAAGACGGCAATAGTCTTCCCGAGCCATACGACCAGCTCGTTCTCTGAAGTCCGGGCAGCGGACCTCTCCGCTGCCCAGTTGTGTTTTAGGCGGTGAACAGCGCCTCGGCATCACTTCCTGCTGCCTGGGTCATCGGGCAGGACGGATCGGTGACAGCGCGCCAGATGGCTTTCACCACGTCCTCACTCTTGGTCGGTTCCTGTGTGATCTGTTCGCGGAAGCCAATCATGGTCTCTTCGATAAACGGCACGTAATCCTCCGGCGGCGCTTCCGCCCCCGCCATCTGCGCCATCGCATTGGCCCCGAACCGCGTCGAAGGAGCCTGTCCGGGCAGCACCAGCCGCGCCTGAATACCCAGCGGCGCCAATTCCAGCGCCAGACATTCCGTAAAGGCATTCAGCGCGGCCTTACTGGCGGTATAGACAGGCAGCAGAGGTAACGGCTTCAGTGTCACACTGGAGGACACATTGACGATGATGCCGGCACGCTTTGCCCTCATCTGCGGCAGAACGGCGCGAACCATTTCGAACGTGCCGAAGGTGTTGGTCTCGAATATCCGGCGTACGGTTTCTTCGCTCGTGCCTTCAAATGCCGAGAGAAAACCGACGCCAGCGTTGTTGACCAGTGCGTCGAGATGCCCGGCTTCCTTGACGGCGCGTGCCCTGCTGTCGGCATTGGCAATATCCAGCTGAATGATCCGTAAGCGGTCGGAGGTCGGCAGAAGCGACGAGTCCGGTTTGCGCATGGTTGCGACAACCGACCAGCCCTGGGCAAGGAAGTGGCGGGCGCTTTCCAGCCCGAAGCCGGAGGAACATCCAGTGATCATTACGGTTTTCATGACAAGGTCTCCTTGTGTTGGACCTCCTACATATCGACATGAACGCTCAGACGAACTATCCTCTGAAGTCCGCTTTTCATTATCGAAAGTCCGAAATGCCCAAATCACTCTCTGGGCCACGCTCTGGCGCGCACTCTGATCCGCTCTCCGATGTGATCTCTCTGCTGCGCCCGCAGGCTGTCTCTTCTAAGCTGGCAGAGGCCACCGGTCCCTTCCGGGTGCGCCGCGACGATATTCATGAAGTCTTCTACTGCATGGTTCTCGCCGGTTGTTTGCTTCTGGAGGTCGACGGAAAACCGCCGCTGGAAGTGCGCGCAGGTGATTTTGTGCTCATTCCTGCGGTTTCTGGCTTCACCGTCTCCAGCCTCGATCCACCAGCCCCTGCCGGTCTTGTCAGTCGTCCTGAGCCCGGAGAGGACGGTATTGTCAGGATAGGTCGGAAGCGGGAGCCGGACGAGAAGGGCGCATGCCCGCCAGCTGACGTACAGCAGCTTATCGGTCATTGCAGTTTTGGCAGCCCGGATGCGGAGCTTCTGGTGTCGCTGTTGCCAGACATGGTTGTCGTCAAGGGGGAGGGCCGGCTGGCGACCCTTGCCGGGCTCGTTCGGGACGAGGCCCGCGCCGACAGACCAGCGAGAGATGTGGTGGTTGAACATCTACTGCAGGTTCTGCTGATCGAGGCGTTTCGCTCCAATACACGACCGGATGCGACGTCCGGGCTGTTGCGAGGTCTGGCAGATGCAAGGGTCGGCCCGAGCTTGCGGGCCATGCATGAAACACCGAGTGCTGCCTGGAGTGTGCCGGAGCTGGCTGCCAGAGCAGGGTTGTCCCGCTCGGCCTTCTTCACCCGATTTAACCGGGTCGTCGGTCTGGCTCCCATGGCCTATCTGCTGAATTGGCGCATGACCCTGGCAAAGCACATGCTGCGCTCGGGCTCCCACGGCATTGCGGACGTGTCCTTCCGCATTGGCTACGGCTCTGCCAGCGCCTTCAGCACGGCTTTTACCCGCCACGTCGGCGCCTCTCCAGCACGGTTTGCAAAGTCTGCGATAGCCGGATGAGGCGGGATTGTCTAAGCGGCGCCACCGGGCAAGCTGAAAGAGAAGGTGGTGAAACCATCGGCGCAGGTGACGTCCAGGCGCCCGCCGTGCGCGACGGCAATCGACGAGGCAATATACAGTCCCAACCCGAGACCTTCGCCTCTGGCGTGCTGGCCGCGTCGGAATGGCTCGAACAGATTGCCTTTCAGCGTGTCCGGGATTTCCTCGCCCCGGTTGGTCACGCGGATCACAATGTCTGATCCTTGCCGGCCCGCGTCGACCTGGATCGGATCGCCCGGTGTGCCGTGACGCACCGCATTGGACACCAGGTTGGAGACAGCCTGGGCCACACGGGGGGCATCGCATTTTACTGCGTCTTGCAGGGCCAGGTTCAGGTTGATGGTCTGCTCGGGTTCGGCTGCGCGAATTTCACTCACGATCTGCTCAAGCGCTTCGGACAGCGGGGCTTCCGTGGTCGCCTCAATGCGGATTCCGCCGCCGAGACGTGACTTGGCATGCAGCATCATGTTTTCAATCAGATCCTGCATCCGCAGCAGAGAGGCGCGCATGAGCGACAGGGTCAATTCGCCCCGACTGGAGTGAGGCTCTTTTTGCAATTGCCGGGTTCCGGCTGCCAAAGCCGCCACCGGGTTGCGCAGGTCATGACCAAGCACGGCAACGAACTCTTCTTGCACCTTGGCCATCTTGCGCTCGTGTTCCACCAGCTCTTCCTGTGCCATCAGCCGTTCCTCGGTCTCAAGGTTCCGGCCAATGATGTCGGCGAACATATGCAGCATGGCTAGCACACGCGGGTGTTTGACCTCGCGCGGTTCCGTATCGATGGCACACAGGGTTCCAAAGAAGCTGCGGTCATTGCGATAGATCGGGATCGAGGCGTAGCTGCCGATGCCGAACTTCGTTGCAATCGGGTGGTTGCCGTAAGTTTCGTCGGTTTTGGCATCATCAAACAGAACGTTCTGGCCGGTGTCGCGCACGCTTTGGCAGAAGGTCGAGCGAATTTCGATCTCGTCGCCTGACTGTAGCCCAAAGTTGATTTCGTCGACCGTGCGGCAGGCGACCCAGCGCTTTGCTGTCACCCGGGCCACTGCGGCAAAGCGCATGCCTGTGGCCAACATGACCGTCTCCAGGATAACCCGGATGGTGTCGCTGCTGGCGAGAGTGTTGATGTCCGCCTGGAAATCATGGTTTCCGGCCAGATAGGCCGTGTGATCCTGCAGGATCTTGGCCGGGTGGGGTGCGTCGTTCATGGCCTCAGTATTTCGTTCAATGTGACTGGCAGTTTCTACAATCTGCTGTCATGAAGCAATGCAAATCGCTCCGGCGGAGAGGGCCGTCGTCAGAATTAATGTTCGCAGCACCGCCCCTTCAAAAGGGGTGGCGGGGACGTGAGGTTGATCGCAGGTGGATTAATCGCTCGCGATCAAGTCGACTGTGCGTCTATAGGTTCACAGCCTGACAGGGCATTGAATTGCGCAGCGAAGATCGCTTCACCACTCGGCGAAGCTGCCATCCTCGTGGCGCCAGATCGGGTTGCGCCAGCGATGCCCTTCCTTGGCGCGCTCGATGACATAGGCCTCGTTGACCGCGATGCCGAGGCCCGGCCCCTGGGGGATGGCGACAAAGCCGCCCGAATAGGTAAAAGCCTCGGGATTTGTGATGTAGTCCAGCAGGTCGTTTGACTGATTGTAGTGAATGCCGAGGCTCTGTTCCTGAATGAAGGCATTGTAGGACACGGCGTCGATTTGCAGACAGGCGGCCAAGGCGATGGGGCCCAGCGGACAGTGGGGAGCGAGACCGATATCATAGGCCTCGGCCATGGCGGCGATCTTGCGGCATTCGGTGATGCCGCCCGCATGGGAAAGGTCCGGCTGGATCACGTCAACATAGCCATCAGCCAGGATCGCCTTGTAATCCCAGCGTGAATAAAGCCGCTCGCCAAGGGCAATCGGCGTCGTCGTATGATGGGCAATCTCGCGCAGCGCCTCGCGGTTTTCCGACAGAACCGGTTCTTCGATGAACATCAGTTTGTAGGGATCCAGTTCCTTGGCCAGCACTTTGGCCATTGGCTTGTGAACCCGACCATGAAAATCCACGCCGATGCCGATATCAGGACCGACCGCCTCGCGCACGGTCGCAATCGCTTCCACTGCCTTGTCCAGCTTGGCATTGCTGTCGATAAATTGCAGCTCCTCGCAGCCGTTCATCTTCAGGGCCTGAAAGCCGTCGGCGACCACTTGTCGCGCATTCTTGGCAAGATCCGAGGATCGGTCGCCGCCGATCCATGAATAGACCTTGATCTTGTCGCGCACCTGCCCGCCGAGCAGAGAATGAACTGGTTGTCCCAGGGTCTTTCCCTTGATGTCCCACAACGCCTGATCGATGCCGGCCAAGGCGCTCATGTGAATGGCGCCGCCCCGGTAAAAGCCGCCGCGGTAAAGAACGGTCCAGTGGTCCTCGATCAGAAACGGATCCTTGCCGATGAGGTAGTCGCCAAGCTCATGGACGGCCGCTTCCGTCGTCAGCGCCCGACCTTCCACCACCGGCTCGCCCCAACCGATGACGCCTTCGTCCGTTTCGATCTTCAGGAAAAGCCAGCGCGGTGGAACGATATAGGTGGTGAGTTTGGTGATTTTCATGGAGGTCTGTTTCCGGCAGCGATGTGGCAATTGTTCGAGGAGAGGCGATCGCCTCGCCAACTGGATTTATAGTCTCACCCCGCCTCGGGTGCCTCTTCAATCGAGGCACGCGCGCCGCCGAGAGCCGAGAAGGCACGGGTGCGGCAGCTGAGGACGATAATCTGCTGGTCCTTGGCGACGTGCGTCAAGACGTCGAACATTTTGGAAATCCGTTCGTCATCGGTGTGGACCATCGCGTCATCCAGAATGATTGGAACATGATTGCCCTGCTTGGCAAACAGACGGGCGAAGGCCAGTCGCGTCAGGAGGGCGATCTGCTCGGAGGCGCCACCGGACAGTGCGTCTACGCTGTCTGACACCCCATTGCGGGTGATGCCTCCGACGGCCAGCTTCTCCGGGTCGATCTCGAAGTCTGCCCCGGCATGCAATTGGCTCAGCAGTGGAATCAATTCTTTGCGGATGGGTTCGAAATAGGTGTCCTGCGCATCGGCTCTGGCGGCCTCCAGATGCTGGATCAGCAGCTTCAGCGCCTTGGCGTGATCGGCGAATTGTGCCGCTCTTTCTTCAGCGCGTGAGAGCTCGCCGGTGACTTCGGCCAGCCTTTCCTCGACAGCCTCTTCCGAATGGGTCTGGATGAAGGCATTCGACACGGCAAGGACCTTCTCGAGGCTGTGGATCTCGCGGGTGTCTTCTGAGACGGCGCTTTGGGCTCTGTCGTAGGCGGCCTCGGATGCCGCAATGTCGGGCGCGCCTGCCTGAAGAGCTTGCAGCACGGCCTGGGCTTCGGTGACCTTGATTGTCTGCTCTTGCCGGGCTGCTTGCAACTGGCTCAGCCGCTCAGCCTCATCGGCCGGTACAGCGAGTTCGGCTGCCTCATCCCTCAGCCGTCTCAGCAGAACCTCTGCCTCGGTCAGCACGTCGGCTGCCTTGGCGAGCGCCGTCTCCAGGGCCGGCAAGGTCAGGCGTTGCCGCTCGATGTCGTCTTCCAACTCCGAAATGGCCGCCTCGATGGCCTCGGAGGAAGGCCCTGCGCCGTCTTGAGTGTCCGCCTGCCGGTTGTTGGGCACCGCAGGGGCGGGCTCCTCTGCAGCGTGGTTCAACTCTTTGCACAGCGATTGCCACTGGTTCTCCAGGGCCTGCAGCCCATCTGGCGCCAGGGCCCGCACTTGTGCCTGGGCGATCTGCTGTGCTTGCAGGGCTCTCTTGCGGGCCTCATGCACCTGCCTGGCGGCTTCCATGCTGGAAACCCCAAGTGCTTTGAGGCTGTCATTGAGCTCCTCCTGCAGCTCTGCGGGGCTCTCAAGGGCAAGGCCTGCCCCTTCCGCCGGGCGCAGAGAGATCGAGCCAAACCCAGGCAACGCCACATCCATGGCTCGGTCCAGGGTCTGCTGCTCGCCGTTGGGAACCTCCTTGCCGTCAATCAGCGCTTTCGATTGATCGGCGTGCAACACAAAGCTCGAAAAATGAAACTTGCGCTTTTCGATGGCGATATCACGGCGGGTCTCCAGCTTGGCGAGACGCTCAACATCTTCTGGCGTGATCGCGATGCCCTTCAGGACGCTTGAAGCCGCGTCCAGCTGCTCCGTTGGTTCCCGGAGTTGCTGTTTGCGTTCCCAGTGGGCGAATAGTTGCAGGCGCCCCGCTGCTTCCCCTTCTGCGCGTTTGGCAAGCTCGCGGGCGCCTTTCAGATCGCGCCGCTCCACCTCCATCTGAGCGATTTTTGCCTGAGCGGACTTCAGGGCTTCGCCCGCCTTTGCCTTTTCCTGGGTGGCGATCTCGACCTGCGCATGCTTGGCTTTAATGGCGTCAGCCAGGTTGGCGCGCTGTTTTTGCGCCTGGTGGATCTGCTCGATCTCACGCTCAAACTCGGCCTGCTCGATCGTCAGGATCTGCAGGTCCTTCTTGGCGCTTTGGACATGTTTGTCATGTTCGCGCGCTTCTGAACGTTTGGCCTCGGTCTGCGTCACTGCGTCAGCCCGCTCCTGTCTCAGCTCAGGATCATTCAGCTCGCGCAGCCGCCTCGAAGCACGTTTCTTGTCGTCCAGGTGTCGGCGCAAAGTGGCGACAGTGGTTGTCAGGACTTGCTGGAGGTCTCGCAGGCTCTCGGCATGGTCCTCCGCAGCCTTCCACTGGCTGCCGGCCTTCGGCTTGTCCTGTTTGGTGCTGATGAGATCGAGTTCCTGCTTGCAGTGCTGAACGATCTTGTCCATTCGGCGGCCACCGGTCACCGCATCGATCTGGCCGCGAATGCTCGACATGATATCGCGGCGTGCCTCGATGCCCTCGGCTTCGGCTTTCGCTCCGGCCTTCGGGTCGTTGTCGAGGCCGGTTGTTCCCTGACGTACCCAGAGCAGTCCGGCTGGTCCCTTGTTGGTGTTCAGGATCGTCTGCTGGATCCACTGTTCCGCATCATCTGCCTGTTTCAGGATCGTGCCGGTAGCCAGAGACGTGATCGTCGCCGAGGAACCGGCTTTCTTCAGGTTGAACACCTTTTCGATCCGATAGGCTTCACCTTCGATCTCGACCTCCGCCGCGATCCGCATCGCGCCCCCCGCATAGGGCTGCAGGTCCTTCAGTTCTTTTTTGCCCGAGCCATAATCATGAAAGAACAGGGCGTGGAGAGCGTCAAAAAACGTGCTTTTGCCGCTTTCATTCTCGGCCGTGATGGTCGTCAGGCCGTCGCCGAAAGGCCCGAGAGCGGCAGTGCGTCCGGTAAACCTGCGGACATTGTGCAGTGTCAGCTTACGCAGCTTCATGACGCGACCTCACGGGCCAGGTGGAAGAGATGCGCCAGAGCTTTCTGTGCGGTGCGGGCATCGTCTTGCGTGCGGCCTTCAATCGAGGTTTCGGCAAAAAGGCTCTCTGCCGCGACCCGCAGCGCCCCACTTTCGGCAATCAAATCCAGATCATCGATATTCTGCTCGATCCCCAGCGGCATCAGATCGGCGTTGAAAAAATGAAAATCGTCCGCGATTTTCTCGCAGGCGTTTTGCAGGTCTGCGCGTTCCGAAAGGCCCAGTCGCCCGGTCGCCGTGAACCGTACCAGGGCTGTTTCTCTGGCCGTTTTTGGTAGAACCTCCTCGAGGATCGCGACAGGATCATTGCCGGCGAAGAAATTGGTCTCGATGATATGCCACTGGTATTTGCCAAGCGGCACCTGGGTGATGCGCGGTGCGCCGCCGCGGGCATCGATCTCCACCAGCAGAACACCAGCGGCGGCATGTGCCTTGAAGCCGTCGGCCTCCGGTGCGCCTGCATACCAGGCACGCGGGCCGATGGACATCTGGCCGTGCCAGTCTCCCAGCGCCAGATAGTCGAGATTCGAAACTTCCGCTCGGTTCGGGGGGATGGTCGCCAGACCGCCGTCTTCTGATCCGAAATCGGTGACACCGCCATGGGCCAGGCCAATTCGGATGCGGTCGCCGGTCTCGGCCGTTTCCATCCATTCCGTCAGATCAAACCCCGGACTTCTGACCGCCGGCGGGGCAGGGAGGATCGCCACTGCGTTGCCGATCTCGATCACTTCGGCTGAGGTCGCAAGGATGACGTTGTCCGGCTTGTCGCGCGCGATGCGTTCCCACAGGTCGACAGCGCCCAGGTTGTCGTGATTGCCCGGCATCAGGACCCAGCGCATGTCTGGGACGGCGGCCATGGCATCCAGTGCCCGTTTCACCAGTTTGGGAGGAGGAGCTTCGGCGTCGAAGGTGTCGCCGGCAATCACAATGAACTCCGCCTGTTGGGCGACGGCAAACTCGCCCGTTGCACGCAGAGCCTCCAACCGGGCCGCCCTCAGATCGGCACGGGTGTCCTCGTCAAATCTGCCAAAGGGTTTGCCGAGGTGAAAATCTGCCGCATGCACGAAGCGCATTTTAAAAGTCTTTCCTGAAATTCTAAGACCTTACGGTGCCTTCGCAAAGCCGCCTTGTAAACAGCAGCGGTCCCGCTCTCCCCAGCCGCGTCTCCTCATCACGCTGCTCTCGACGGGGATGCACTTGAAAGTTCTGATGAAGGCACGAGCTTTAGGGCAAGGCCTTGAAGCGTGACGTAGAAAAATCGCAAGACTGAAGGATCCCCGTGTCGGAAACTCATATGCCACAAACCCAAGCGACAAAAACTGAAATACCGGCAAGCCGAAATCCGGTTCTGATTTTCGATGCGGAATGTGTTCTGTGCGGTGCTTGGGTGGGCTTTATCCTGCGCCATGAGCGGCATCACGAGATCCGTTTCGCCTCCAGTTGCTCGGTTGGTGGGCGGCAGTTGGCCGGGCGGTTTGGCTTTACTTGCGAAGATCTGGAGAGAACGTTTCTGCTCATCGAGAACAATCAGGCTTTCACCAGGTCTGAGGCAGCGCTGGCTGTGGCGGCCCATCTGAAAGCGCCTGTCAGCTGGCTGAGACTTCTAATGGGGATCCCGAGCGTACTGCGAAATGCCGTCTACGATTTGGTCGCGCGCAACCGCTATCGCTGGTTCGGCCACAAGTCAGAATGTTTCATCCCTACGCCGGATCAGCGGGCTCGTTTTCTTGATCTCTGAAATGTGAGGGCGCGCTTTCCTCTTGCCTATCTGCACCGCAGGCAGGGCCGCGAAAAGGCTGCATCAGCATCCGGTCGAGCCGCAGGTCGCCCCGCGTGCGGAACTGTTCAAAGCCGAGGGTCATGCCCTCATGGCCTTTCGCGGGCTGAGCCACATAAGTCCCCAGGAGCCAGTCCCACCACGGCAGGTTGAAGCCGTAATTGCTGTCGGTCTCACGCCGGTCGATCGAGTGATGCACCCGGTGCATGTCCGGTGTGACCATAATCCAGCGCAAAACCTCGTCAATCCGCTTCGGGATCTTGATGTTGGAATGGTTGAACATCGCGCTGGCATTCAGCAGCACTTCAAAAAACATCACGGCGACCGCCGGAGGCCCAAGCACTGCCACCACCGCGAACTTGATCCCCATGGACAGCAATATCTCTGCGGGATGAAACCGCAGGCCGGTCGTCACGTCGAGCTCAAGATCCGCGTGATGCACCCGGTGCAAGCGCCAGAGAACTGGCACTGAGTGAAACAGCACATGCTGCAGGTAGATGGCGAAATCCAGCACAGCCAGGCTGATGACAACTGCAAGCCATCCCGGCGCCTGCAAGAGATTGAACAGTCCCCAGCCGCCATCCTTGGCCATCAACGCCAGTCCGACGGCAGCCAGCGGAAAGATCAACCGCACCAGCAGCGTATCCAGCGCCACCAGAGCCAGATTGTTCGACCACCGAACCAGCCGCGGGATCTCCTGCCGCCGCCGTGGTGCAACGACTTCCCAAAGTGCCATCACCAGCAACACGCTGACAAAGGTGCTGAGACGGATTGCCGGTTCATGGTCCAACAGACCAAGGGGGACGAGAGAGGGCATGGTGGTCACAACCTGGTTTGCGTCCATCAGCGGTAACTTTGGCCCCTGACCCTGCAACACGACACAAACGGTGCTTCTGCTCCACCGGTCCCAGATCACGCATATGCGTGCCTGGGGTTGCGATGGACAAATTCACAGCTGCCTTAGCTGCAGCCGCTGGTGGAGCCGCAGGTGTCGCATTTCAGGCAGGTGCCGTTGCGCACCATGGTGAAGTTGGCGCATTCCGGGCAGCTTTCACCTTCATAGCCCTTCATCCGGGCCTGGGCGATTTGCTGACCGGTGGAGGTCGACGGCTGGGTGCTGGGGGCAGGGGCTGTTTCCATCTGCTGCGCCGGCACTTCTGCCCCGCGGGCAAAGGCCGTTGCAACCGCAGAGACCTGAGCTGCCGGGCTGGCCGACGTCTGGCCTGCGATAGCCTCGCTTACGTGACCTGCAGGTTGGGCATCGGAAACCAGACGAAAACGCTCGGTCTGGCCGCGAACCAACCCGTGGGAGACAACACCGCTGTCCTTGCCGCCATTGTCGGAGCCTGCCGCCGAGGCCGGACCACTGGAACCGAAACGTTCCGGCGGAACATGCGCCAGCTCGTGCCGGCCGAGGTAGGACACCGCCAGCTCCCGGAACACATAGTCGAGGATCGACGTGGCATTCTTGATTGCGTCATTGCCCTGAACCATGCCAGCCGGCTCGAACTTGGTGAAGGTGAAGGCGTCGACATATTCCTCCAGCGGCACGCCGTATTGCAGGCCAAGCGAGACGGAGATGGCGAAGTTGTTGATGAAGGCACGCAGGGCAGAGCCTTCCTTGTTCATGTCGAGGAAGATCTCGCCAAGGCGTCCGTCATCATATTCGCCGGTGCGCAGAAAGATGGTGTGACCGCCGATCTTGGCCTTCTGGGTGTAGCCCTTGCGGCGGGTCGGCAGCTTTTCCTGGGAGCGCACGGCGCGCTCGACAATCCGCTCAACAATGCGTTCGGCCACCACCTCGGCGCGTGCGGCCATTGGCTTGGCAACCAGTGCCTCGACCGCATCCTCTTCATCCTCGTCCTCATCGGCGAGGAGTTGAGAGTTAAGCGGCTGGGACAGCTTCGAGCCATCGCGGTACAGCGCGTTTGCCTTCAGCGCCAGCTTCCACGACAGCATGTAGGCAGCCTCGCAGTCTTCCACCGTGGCATCATTTGGCATGTTGATCGTCTTGGAGATCGCGCCGGAGATGAACGGCTGGGCCGCTGCCATCATGCGGATATGGCTTTCCACCGAGAGATAACGCTTGCCGATGCGACCGCACGGGTTGGCGCAATCGAAGATCGAATAATGTTCCTGCTTCAGGAACGGCGCACCTTCAAGGGTCATGGCGCCACAGACATGGGTGTTGGCTGCTTCGATCTCGGATTTGGAAAAGCCGAGGAACGACAGCAGTTCGAAATCAACGTTTTCCATCTGCTCGTCGGAAACGCCGAGTGCCTTCATCTGGGCATCGCCCAACGTCCAGCGATTGAAGACAAACTTGATGTCGAAGGCCGATTTCATGCCGTCCTTCAGCTTCGTCAGGCTTTCATCGCTGAAGCCTTTGGCCTTCAGGGCGCCGGTGTTGATGGCCGGTGCCTGATCGATGGAACCGTGACCAACCGCGTAGGCTTCGATCTCGGCGATCTGGCTTTCAGAATAGCCAATCCCCCGCAGGGCTTCCGGCACGGCGCGGTTGATGATCTTGAAGTAACCGCCGCCGGCCAGCTTCTTGAACTTCACCAGGGCAAAGTCCGGTTCAATCCCGGTGGTGTCGCAATCCATCACCAAGCCAATGGTGCCGGTCGGCGCGATCACGGAAACCTGAGCGTTGCGGAATCCGTGGGTTTTACCCAGCTCCAGCGCCTTGTCCCAGGCCTGCTTGGCATGCTCAACCAGCGTCTTGTCGGGACACGACGCGTGGTCGAGCGGCACTGGCGTGGTGCTCAGCGCCTCATATCCTCCGGCCTCGCCATGTGCGGCGCGACGGTGGTTGCGGATTACCCGCAGCATGTGCTCGGCGTTCTCCTCGTAGCCGGGGAAAGCGCCCAGTTCACCGGCCATCTCGGCCGATGTGGCATAGGAAACGCCGGTCATGACGGCACTCAGGGCACCACACAGGGCACGGCCCTCGTCGCTGTCATAGGAGATACCGGAGGTCATCAGCAGGCCGCCGATGTTGGCATAGCCCAAGCCCAGCGTGCGGAACTTGTAGGAAAGCTCGGCGATCTCCTTCGATGGGAACTGCGCCATCAGCACGGAGATTTCCAGCACCATGGTCCACAGCCGCACCGCATGCTCGTAAGCCTCGACGTCGAAGGAGCGGTCCTCACGGCGGAACTGCATCAGGTTCATCGACGCCAGGTTACAGGCGGTGTCGTCCAGGAACATGTACTCAGAGCACGGGTTGGAGGCGCGGATCTCACCGGACGCCGGGCAGGTGTGCCAGTCGTTGATGGTGGTGTGATACTGCAGTCCCGGATCGGCGGAGGCCCAGGCGGCATAGCCGATCTGCTCCCACAACTCCTTGGCCTTGACGGTCTTGATCACATCGCCGGTGCGGCGGCCGATCAGATCCCAGTCGCCGTCGCTTTGAACCGACTGCAAGAAGCCATCGGTGACACGCACCGAGTTGTTGGAGTTCTGGCCGGAGACGGTCAGGTAGGCCTCAGAGTCCCAGTCGGTGTTGTAGGTCGGGAATTCGATCTTGGTGAATCCCTGCCGCGCAAACTGGATGACGCGCTGGATGTAGTTCTCCGGCACCATCATCTTCTTGGCAGCGCGGATTTCGCGCTTCAGTACAGGGTTCTTTGTCGCATCAAAGCACTCGCCATTGTCTGCCTCGCAGTTGACGCAGGCCTTCATGATGGCGTTCAGGTGCTTCTGGCAGATCTTCGAGCCGGTCACCAGGGCAGCGACTTTCTGCTCCTCCTTGACCTTCCAGTTGATGTAACCCTCGATGTCCGGGTGGTCGACGTCGACCACAACCATCTTGGCTGCACGCCGGGTGGTGCCGCCGGACTTGATCGCGCCTGCTGCCCGGTCGCCGATCTTCAGGAAGCTCATCAGACCGGAGGACTTGCCGCCGCCCGACAGGCGTTCACCTTCGCCGCGAACGCGGGAGAAGTTGGAGCCGGTTCCCGACCCGTATTTGAACAGGCGTGCCTCACGCACCCAGAGGTCCATGATGCCGCCATCATTGACGAGGTCGTCCTGAACAGACTGAATGAAGCAGGCATGTGGCTGCGGGTGCTCATAAGCGGTAGCGGATTTGGTCAGTTCGCCTGTCTGGAAGTCGACATAATGGTGACCCTGGCTCGGGCCGTCGATGCCATAGGCCCAATGCAGGCCGGTGTTGAACCACTGCGGAGAGTTCGGCGCCACCTTCTGGGTCGCCAGCATGAAACGCAGCTCATCGTAGAACGCCTGCGCGTCTTCCTCACGGTCGAAATAACCGCCTTTCCAGCCCCAGTACGTCCAGGTCCCGGCCAGACGATCAAAGACCTGGCGCCCATCGATCTCGGAGCCGAAGCGTGCATCTTCAGCCACCTCGGCAAGGGCTGCATCATCGGGCTCATGCCGCCACAGCCAGGAGGGAACGGTGTTCTCTTCAACGGGCTTCAGCTTGGCAGGAACACCGGCCTTGCGGAAATATTTCTGCGCCAGAATGTCGGCGGCAACCTGCGAAAACTGAGTGGGAACCTGAATGTTCTCCAACCGGAAAACGATCGATCCATCCGGATTGCGGATCTCGCTTGTCGCGGTCCGGAAGTCCACACCAGCGTAGGGAGACTGTCCCTCTTTCGTGTAGCGCCGCTCAATACGCATTCCAAATCCCCTTAAGTGCTCGTCCTGGCCGCTCGCATGGTAGAATGCGTTGTAAGATGGCCGTCTCGAATATCTGAAGTCTGGCACGTGGGCTGCGGGCCCGTCCGGCTGCCAATCGCTTCCGCTCGCTGGTCTGTGTCACTTCGCAGCGGTTCCGCCGCGGAGTTCTGAATTTCTTTATCTAGTATGCCGACGGTGTCTGGCTACTATATATAGTTTCCATCAACAAGTTTTCGACCCGTTAAGTCCCGGGTCCCTGCTTTGCTGTCGTCCTTGGTGATGGGGGTCTTCAGCACGATACAAACACACTCTGCGCGTGGGATCACTCTCCCGGTGCCGCTCCGGCAATCAGGGTCCGCTACGCAAGGAACTTGTACTGAAGGGGGAAGTCCGCAGCTTGCCGGCTTCCGATACTGGCTACATCGATATGTTGGGAAAATAGGGTAAACAAGATCTTAACGTCAAGCATTCTGCCGCCAGTTCTAGTGTCCAAACTATGGGCAGAACGCTAAATATTGTGGCTGCCAGTAGCGGGTGCTTTGGGCGTTACGAACCGGAAATTCCGCAAGATCATGCCTTTCC
Source organism: Roseibium limicola (assembly GCF_017313085.1). GTDB lineage: Bacteria > Pseudomonadota > Alphaproteobacteria > Rhizobiales > Stappiaceae > Roseibium > Roseibium limicola. The sequence goes on from NZ_JAFLNF010000005.1 coordinate 319,546, forward strand.
CGGAGTTTCCCGGCTCAGTTTCTCAAGAATCCGATTGGACCTGACGACTATATTTTGTGTGTGAAAAGAAGTTCACGCCGAAAAAGTAGGCGCTGAAATGCGCAGCGCACGGGGATCGTTAAAATTTGAAGCTAATCTCGGGAAGTCGTTTCAACCGGTTTTAAAGTGCCCGTGCAAGGGTTTGGCTCAAGTTGAGCTAAGGAAGCCGCCAAAGATGAAAAATCACGCTGCCTACGGTCTGGCCATGGAAGACTTGGATGTCGTCGTCGTTGACGACAGCAAACCGATGCAGTCGATCCTTCGCTCGATTCTCATGAGCTTCAGGGTTGCACGCGTCAGGGTGTTCGATTCGGTCGATGAAGCCCTCAGCGGTATGCTGGCGGAGCCGCCCAATCTGATTCTCACCGACTGGCGCATGGCACCGACCTCCGGCTACCAGCTGCTACGGCTCATCAGGCACCGGCATATGGAGCCCTTGTGCTACGTCCCGCTGCTGTTTGTCACCGCCCATGGAACGCGGGCTCTGGTCGACCGGGCCCTGCGCGCAGGCGCACATCATCTTCTGGTCAAGCCGGTGGCGCCGTCAACGCTCTTCAACCGGTTGCGCTGGCTGATGGCGGATGAGCGTCCGATGATTCTGGAGCATTCCGGCTTCTACAACATCCGCGGTATCAACCGCGTTCTGGACGAGCAGAAGGAGCGCAGCCGTTCCCTCGACCAGGCCCAGATGGTTCATGACCGGACAGTGCAGAAGTTGGTCAAGGTCCGTGGTGCGGTGGAAAAAGAATTCTCGCTGCCTGGCGTACCGGCTTCCGCACCAGCTGGTCTTGAGCAAAAGAAGGTTGCCGGGGCTGGAGGCGGCGGCCGCGGCTTTGCCGCGCCGTTACGCGCCGAAGGCGGTCTCGGATAGCATATGAGGGTCGGCAGGTCAGGTTCCTGCCAACGCCGTGTGAGGCGCGTGTCGATTGCCGAATGAGACCCGTGTCACGACCGGGCTAAATCCGCTCATCGGCTTGACGCGCTCACCACAGAGTGCGAAATGCTTGCATCAAGACTGGATTTTCTCGAAGGACGTGTCGGGACGATGAAAAAGTTTCTGCTCGAAATTTTCACCTGGTGGCATGGCCGCACCATCGGCACGCGCTTCTTCACCTGGCGCAAGGGTGAGTTTGTTGGCGAAGACGAGTTTGGCAACGCCTATTACCGTGAGCGCAACGGCAAGAAGCGGTGGGTGATCTACAATGGTCCCGCTGAAGCCTCTGCGATCCCTCCCGGTTGGCATGGATGGATGCACCGCCGGGTGGACACACCGCCGGTTGACGAGACCTACTATCCGAAACATTGGCAGAAGGCCCACATCGCCAACCAGACCGGGACACCGGGCGCCTATCGTCCGCATGGCTCGATTCTGACGCCAGAAAGACGCCCGGAAGTGACAGGCGACTATGACGCCTGGACGCCGGGTCAGTAACTGATTTAATAAATCAAATGAATAAAAGTCCGCAAGTTGCGGGCTTTTTTGTGTTTTAGCCAGGGTGGCGGGAGGGAACGCCCTCTGCGCGTAGCTCGAAGCCCACCTTGGTCGTCCGAAACCCCAGGCGTTCATAAAACCTGTGGCCAGCGGCATTTCCGTTTCCCGACAGTAACATGATCTTGTAGCAACCGGTTTTCCAGGCCAGCGCAATTGCTGCCTGCACCAGCTGCGCGCCATAACCCCGGCTGCGGTGGGCCGCGTCAGTGACGACGTTTTCAATTAATGCATAAGGCGCTGCCGCACGGGACAGGTTGGGAATGATCACCAACGTACAGGTGGTCACCGGCGTGCCATGCAAAGATCCGAGAAAGACCGACAGGCCCGGATGACCGATCATCCGCAGATACGCGGCCTCGGCTGCCGCGCCGTCGATCTCGAGATCGTTGGCGATCAGATGGCGATAGAGTTGCTGTAGGGCTGGGCCATCCTCGGGACCGGCAAGCGAGAGGGTAAGCTGATCGAAAGCAGTGGCCATTGCGGTTTCCAGGTTTTTTGTCGCTTTCAGTCTGGTTTGACATCCTGCTGGACAAAATAAAAGCCCGCCGGGTGAGGGCGGGCTTTTGGGTGTCTTGGATTATCTCAGCAAATCAATCGATCGGAATGTAATCCGCCGGGGTGATGCCGAGACGTTCGTCGAGATAATCACCGCAACGACCCATCAGGTCGTCGACGTGCTTCTCGAAGAAGTGGTTGGCACCCGGGATCTCCTGATGGTTGATCACGATGCCCTTCTGGGTCTTCAGCTTGTCGACCAGCGTCTGGACGTCTTTCTGTGGCACAACCTTGTCGTCTTCGCCGTGAATGATCAGGCCGGAAGACGGGCAGGGAGCAAGGAAGGAGAAATCATTCAGGTTGGCTGGTGGGGCGACGGAAATGAAGCCTTCCACTTCCGGGCGCCGCATAAGCAGCTGCATGCCGATCCAGGCGCCGAAAGAAAAGCCGGCGATCCAGCAGGCGCGCGCGTCCGGATGGACAGTCTGCACCCAGTCAAGCGCTGCGGCTGCATCGGACAGTTCACCCTGGCCGTGATCGAAGGTGCCCTGGGAGCGACCGACACCGCGGAAATTGAAGCGCAGGACCGCAAAACCGCGCTGCGCAAACATGTAATATGTCTGGTAGACGATCTGGTTGTTCATGGTGCCGCCGAACTGCGGATGCAGATGCAGCACCAATGCGATCGGGGCGTTGCGCTTCTTGGCGGGATGAAAACGGCCTTCCAGGCGGCCGGCCGGGCCGTTAAAGATCACCTCAGGCATTTGGCGCTCAGTCCTTCTTGTCGTTGTGGGGTCCCGTCGGGGACCATCTTTCTGGGGATTTCGATATCAGAACCTGTGTAGTCCAAACTTGACTCATAGGTTCCGAGTTTCTAAAAGCCTTGTTTAGAATTATTCGAAAGTCGGCGTGTCCAACACAAGGGTCGTATAACCGATCCGAGTTGCGGCACGTTTACGTCATCCTTACGGAAAAATTCAAGCATTCCGTGAAGGCGACCCGTGATTAGCGACTTTCATGGACCTAGAATGACTTATATGGGCATCGCATGATGGCAAAGAACCCCCTTGTCTATCTGGATCATAATGCCGGCGCGCCCCTGCGTGCCAGCGCCAGAGAGGCTATGGGCGCGGTTTGGGCTGATGTCGGCAATGCATCTTCCGTTCACAGCGCCGGTCGCAAGGCTCGCGGCCGCCTTGAACAGGCGCGCGAATCCATTGCTCGTCTGTGCGGCGCCAAAACCCGCGCTGTTACCCTTGTCTCGGGCGGCACGGAAGCCAATATGACAGCCTTGAGCCCTGTGTGGGTCGATCAGGGCGAGCCAAAGTATCTTGATCGGCTGCTGCGGGGCGCAACAGAGCATCCGTCCGTTATCGCCGGCGGGCGCTTCCGGGCCTCTGCCCAGGACGTTTTGCCGGTGGATGGCGATGGAATCGTCGATCTGTCGGTACTGGCTGACAAGCTGAAAGACACCACGCCGACGCTGGTGTCTGTGATGGCAGCCAACAATGAGACGGGTGTGATCCAGCCATTGGCCGAAATCGGTGCACTCGTTCGCGAATCTGGTGCCTTCTTGCATGTGGACGCTGTCCAGGCTGCTGGCCGCATGCCGATTGATATGGACGCATGGCAGGCGGATGTGGTGACCCTGTCTGCGCATAAATTCGGCGGCCCGCAGGGCATGGGCGCAGTGGTCGTACGCTCCACGGCGCGCGTGCCATCGGCTCTGATGACGGGCGGAGGCCAGGAAAACTGGCGACGTGCCGGCACGGAGAATGTCGCTGGTGCGGTCGGGTTTGGCGTTGCAGCCGAAGAGGCGCTTGCCGAAACTGCGGACGTGGTACGGCTTCAGGGCTTGCGTGACCGGCTGGAGGCCGGTGTCCGGGCTGCATGTCCGGGCGTGGTGTTGTTTTCCGAAAATGCGCCGCGTCTGGCCAACACAAGCTGTTTCGCCGTTTCCGGCGTCAAGGCGGAGACCGCGCTGATCGCTTTTGATCTGGCCAATCTCTGCCTGTCATCGGGATCGGCCTGTTCCTCGGGCAAGGTATCCGTCTCGCATGTGCTGACGGCCATGGGGGTCGAGGAAGATCTGGCACGCTGTGCACTGCGTGTTTCCATGGGGTGGTCGACGTCTGAGTCGGATATCGAGCGCTTTCTCGATGTCTGGCCCGGTATTGTCGACCGGCTGAACCCGGAGGCGCGCCGCAAGGCGGCATGACACAACCGGTTCGTAGGGACCGGATCTGAAATTCGGCGGAATGGGGCTCCGCCAGATGTACGCGGCAGGGTGTTCTCCTAGGGAGACCTCGCCAAATCTTATGCGGCAGAGAAATCTCCGCGAAGTTTGACCAAGGGCAGGGTGTCATTGCCCTGCAGGACGGAGTAGTAAAATGCCAGCTGTGCAGGAGACGATCGATCAGGTCAAAGCGATCGATGTTGACCAGTATAAGTATGGCTTCGTCACCGACATCGAGTCGGAACGAGGCGCGAAAGGGCTGAGTGAGGAGACAGTACGTTTTCTCTCTGCCAAAAAGGGCGAGCCGGAGTGGATGACGGAATGGCGCCTTGATGCGCTGCGCCGCTTCAACACGATGGAAGAGCCGGATTGGGCTCGTGTGAGCTACCCGAAGATTGATTTCGACGAACTCTACTACTGGGCCTCACCGAAGTCCGTAGAAGGCCCCAAGAGTCTGGATGAAGTCGATCCCGAGCTGCTTGCGACCTACGAAAAGCTCGGTATTCCACTGCGCGAGCAGGAAATCCTGGCCGGCGTCGAGCCGAAGAATCGGATTGCCGTCGATGCAGTGTTCGACAGCGTCTCCGTGGTCACGACCTTCAAGAAGGAACTGGCGGCCGCAGGTGTGATCTTCTGCTCGATTTCCGAAGCCATCAAGGAACATCCGGAGCTGGTCAAGAAGTACCTCGGCTCTGTCGTTCCGGTCACCGACAACTATTATGCCACGCTGAACTCCGCAGTCTTCTCCGATGGGTCGTTTGTCTACATTCCCGAAGGCGTTCGCTGCCCGATGGAACTGTCGACCTACTTCCGCATCAACGAGCAGAACACCGGGCAGTTCGAACGCACGCTGATCATCGCCGAGAAGGGCTCTTACGTGTCCTATCTGGAGGGCTGTACCGCTCCCCAGCGCGATGAGAACCAGCTGCATGCGGCTGTCGTGGAGCTGGTGGCTCTGGATGACGCGGAGATCAAGTACTCCACCGTTCAGAACTGGTTCCCGGGTGACTCCGAAGGCAAGGGTGGGATCTACAACTTCGTCACCAAGCGTGGCGACTGTCGCGGCAAGAACTCCAAGATCTCCTGGACCCAGGTCGAGACCGGGTCCGCGATCACCTGGAAGTACCCCTCCTGCATCCTGCGTGGCGACAACTCGGTCGGTGAGTTCTACTCCATCGCCGTTTCCAACGGCTACCAGCAGATCGACAGCGGCACCAAGATGATCCACCTGGGCAAGAACACGTCCAGCCGCATCATCTCCAAGGGCATTTCCGCCGGCAAGTCGTCCAACACCTACCGTGGTCTGGTCTCCGCTCACCGCAAGGCGTCCAATGCCCGCAACTTCACCCAGTGTGACTCGTTGCTGATTGGTCAGGATTGCGGCGCGCATACGGTACCTTACATCGAGAGCAAGAACGCCTCGGCGGTGTTTGAACACGAGGCCACCACCTCGAAGATCTCCGATGACCAGATGTTCTACTGCCTGCAGCGCGGTCTCGACGAGGAAGGCGCGGTTGCGCTGATTGTCAACGGCTTCGTCAAGGACGTGATTCAGCAGCTGCCGATGGAATTCGCCGTCGAAGCCCAAAAGCTGATCTCCATCTCGCTCGAAGGCTCTGTGGGCTAAGCCCCGCGTTGGACCAAGTTTTGAATTGATTGGGGTCCGCAGGCTTTTACAGCTGTGCGCCCGACTGACACGAGGAATATCTCAATGCTTGAGATCAAGAACCTGCATGCCCGTATCGCCGAAGACGGCACTGAAATCCTGCGTGGCGTTGACCTGAAGGTGAACGCTGGCGAAGTGCACGCCATTATGGGCCCGAACGGCTCCGGCAAGTCGACCCTGTCCTACATTCTGGCAGGCAAGTCCGACTATGAAGTCACCGAAGGCGAGATCATCTTCCACGGCGAGAACCTTCTCGAGCTGGAGCCGGATGAGCGTGCCGCCGCTGGCGTTTTCCTGGCGTTCCAGTATCCGATCGAAATTCCGGGTGTTGCGACGATGGAATTCCTGAAGACGGCCATGAACGCTCAGCGCAAGGCCAAGGGCCAGGCTCAGCTGTCCATTCCGGACTTCATGAAGCTGGTCAAGGAAAAGTCCAAGGACCTGAACGTCTCCATGGACATGCTGAAGCGTCCGCTCAACGTCGGTTTCTCCGGTGGCGAAAAGAAGCGCGCGGAAATCCTGCAGATGTCCCTACTGGAACCGAGCCTTTGCGTTCTCGATGAAACAGACTCCGGTCTCGACATTGATGCCCTGCGCATTGTTTCGGAGGGCGTCAACAAGTTGCGCTCACCAGAGCGCGCCATGGTGGTGATCACCCACTACCAGCGTCTTCTCGACCACATCATTCCGGACGTCGTTCACGTTCTCTCCAAGGGCCGTATCGTCAAGACCGGCGGCAAGGAACTGGCTCTCGAGCTGGAAAAGAACGGCTACGCCGACTACATTGAAGCTGCTTGATCAGGAGGTGGATCACACCATGACTGCCCCAACACAGATCAGCCACACCCAGGCGGAAAGCGACCTTCTGGCCCGTTTTGATACGGCCAAGGGTGATCTCTCCGGCTCCACCGCGGTCTCCGACCTGCGCGTGGCCGCTGCCGAGCAGATCAAGACCAAGGGTCTGCCGCACCGCCGTGTGGAAGAATACAAATACACCGACTTGCGCGCCTACATGAAGTCGGCCGCGCCGCTCGCTCCCAAGGCGTCAGCTGCAGAGGCCAAGGCTCTTGCAGATGCCGAGAACGCTTATGGCGAACTCGAACGCTTCCGGATTGTCGTGGCCAATGGCACGTACCTCGCTGAGGTCTCTGATTTGGAGGCTTTGGCAGCTGAAGGCGTCACCGTCACCGATTTCGCCGCGGCACTGGATCAGGATACGGCGGCGGACCTCCTGGCGACACCGCCGAGCGCCGGCACCGACGGCGTTCTGGCGCTTAACACGGCCTTCGTTCAGGGCGGTGTCGTGATCACCGTCAAGGAAGGCGCGGACGTCTCGCGTCCGGTTGAGCTGGTTCATGTGTCGACGGCTGAGGGGGCTATCGTCACCCGCAACCGGATCAATGTGGCCAAGGGCGCCAAGCTGAAAATGCTTGAAAGCTTTGCCGGCACAACGGGCACGGGCGAAACCAACGTGGTCTTCGACTACAAGATCGCCGACAACGCCGAGTTCGCCACCACCCGTCTGGTGGTTGGTGCAACCGAAGGCGCGCGCCTGCTGACCACGCTGGCCACCATCGGTGCCGATGCGATCTTCAAGATCCTCGGTTTCATGGCCGGTCCGGCTTTTGCCCGGAACCAGCAGTTCGTTGCCTTTGAAGGCGAGAACTCCGAAGCCAAGCTCTATGGCGTGTCCATGGCCCGTGATCGTTGCCTCGCCGATCAGACGCTGATCATCGATCACGCGGTCCCGCATTGTAACTCTCGCGAGTACTTCAAGACGGTGCTCGATGACGAGGCGCGTGGCGTGTATCAGGGCCGGATCAACGTTGCTCAGCATGCCCAGAAGTCCGACGGCGAAATGATGACCCAGGCTCTGCTCCTTTCCGAAGGCCCAGAGATGGCGAACAAGCCGGAGCTGGAGATCTTCGCCGATGACGTTCTGTGTGCCCATGGCGCGACAAGCGGTCAGATTGATGAAGACCTGCTGTTCTACCTGCGTGCCCGCGGCATTCCGGAAGCTGAAGCCCGTACGCTTCTCGTCCTTGCATTCCTCTCCGAGGCGATCGAGGAGTTTGAGGAAGAGTATGTGACGGACTTCCTGGAACAGCGCGTTCGCGACTGGCTCGCCGGCAAGTAAGACACTCTTTGCTCCGCCGTCATGCCCGGGCGCGTCCCGGGCATCCAGTCTCTGCCTCGGAAGCTGCTGGATCCTCGGGGCAAGCCCGAGGATGACTGCGGGAGAAGGATGATTGCTGCCCCGGCCTTGCGCCGGGACCAGAATGCCAGAATGGCCTTGCGCTCCCAGGCTGGGAGCGCAACCTATAATATTCGTTATATTTGAATGGGAGCCGGCGGCATGACGCTCGCAATGTCAGAACTCGACAAGCCTTATGATGTTGAGGCGATCCGCAAGGATTTTCCGATCCTGTCGCGCGAGGTCTATGGCAAGCCGCTTGTCTATCTCGACAATGGCGCATCGGCTCAGAAGCCGCAGGCGGTGATTGATGCCATCACCCACTCCTATTCGCATGAGTATGCCAACGTTCACCGCGGGCTGCACTTTCTCTCCAATGCCGCGACCGATGCCTATGAGGGCGCACGAGAAAAGGTTCGCAACTTCCTCAACGCCGGATCCGTAGACGAAGTGATCTTCACCCGATCCACCACCGAGGCGATCAACCTCGTCTCCTACGGTCTGGGCGAGGATTACTTCCAGGAGGGGGATGAGATTGTCCTCTCCATTATGGAGCACCATTCCAACATCGTTCCCTGGCACTTCCACCGCGAGCGCAAGGGCGCCGTCTTGAAGTGGCTTTATGTCAAGGAAGATGGATCGTTTGATCTTGATGCCTTTACAGAAACCCTGACAGAGCGCACCAAGCTTGTTGCGATCACCCAGATGTCGAACGTTCTGGGCACAGTGGTGCCGGTCAAGGAAGTCTGCCGCATTGCTCATGAGCGCGGCATTCCGGTTCTGGTTGACGGCAGCCAGGCGGCCGTTCACATGCCGGTCGACGTCCAGGACATCGGCTGCGACTTCTACTGCTTCACCGGGCACAAGGTCTACGGACCTTCAGGCATCGGCGTTCTCTGGGGCAAGCCCGAGCGGCTGAAAGCCATGCGTCCGTTCATGGGTGGTGGCGAAATGATCGGCGAAGTGACCGAAGACGTCATCACTTACGCCGAGCCGCCACATCGCTTCGAGGCCGGCACCCCGCCAATCGTTCAGGCCATCGGCCTAGGGGCCGCTCTTGACTACATGGAGAGCATCGGCCGCGATAAGATCGCCGCTCATGAGGCGGATCTGCTATCCTATGCGCACGAGCGTCTGTCGGAAATCAGCTCCCTGCGGATCTTTGGCAATGCGCCAGGCAAAGGAGCCATCGTGTCCTTTGAAATCAAGGGCGCCCATGCCCACGACGTGTCGACCATCATCGATCGGTCCGGGGTTGCTGTGCGCGCAGGAACCCATTGTGCGCAGCCGCTCTTGGCAAAATACGGTGTAACCTCTACATGTCGGGCAAGCTTCGGCATGTACAACACCCGCGCGGAGGTCGACGCCCTCTACACAGCGCTGGTCAAAGCCCAGGCATTCTTTGCCTGAACTGCTGATGCAGATAGAAATCATCGGACGGCCTCAGGCCGCCTGCGGGACACAGTAAGACTATGAGCGACGAGATCACCACCATCGACCATAATGCGGCTGGCGAAGAATTGCGGGCCGAAGTGGCCGCTCCCTCTGCCATTCCGATGGATGAGCTGGAACGTCTGACGACGGACATCATTACCGCGCTCAAGACGGTCTACGATCCGGAAATCCCCTGCGACATCTACGAGCTCGGCTTGATCTACAAGGTCGACATCGAGGATGACCGCTCGATCAACATCGACATGACCCTGACCGCACCGGGCTGTCCGGTGGCCGGAGAAATGCCAGGCTGGGTTCAAACCGCTGTTGAAACCGTCGGAGGAATCCTGTCGGTGAATGTCGACATGGTCTTCGATCCGCCGTGGACGCCGGAGCGCATGTCGGACGAGGCCAAGGTCGCGCTCAACTGGTATTGAGTTCCGACGCACCGTAGGTTTGACCGGGCAGGGGTTTTAACTCCCCTGACGGATCCTTATATTGAAGACAGACAAGGGACGTCTGAGTCCCGCAACGTCGGATTGAGGAAGTTATGGCAGCAGCACGCAAATTTCAGGTCATGTCCCTGACAGACGCCGCAGCTGAGCGGGTTCAGGAGCTTATCGAGAATTCCGACAAGAACGCTGTTGGCCTGCGCGTCGGCATTAAAAAAGGCGGCTGTGCCGGCATGGAATACACCATGGATATGGTGTCTGAAGCCCAGTCCGGCGACGATGTGATCGAAGACAAGGGCGCCAAGCTTTTTATCGATCCATCAGCAGTTCTGTTTCTGCTCGGCACCGAAATGGACTTTGAGGTGACCAAGTTCCGCTCCGGCTTCATCTTCAAGAACCCGAATGAGGTCTCTGCTTGTGGCTGCGGTGAATCCGTTTCGCTGCAGGCGGCCGACTTGGCCAATTTTGCGCCCGGATCCTGAAACGCATGGCAGGGCTGTTTGACCGTCTGAAGACGGACTGTTCCTCTGAATGGAATGCCTATACCCGCCACGCCTTCGTCACTTCAATGGCGGATGGCACTCTGCCGCAGCCAGCGTTCCGTACCTACCTGCAACAGGATTACCTGTTTCTCATTCATTTTTCCCGTGCCTATGCGCTCGCGGTCTACAAGGCACCGGGCCTTGCTGACATGCGTCAGGCGCTGGCAGGACTGAAGACCATCATGGATGTGGAAATGGACCTCCACGTCGAGCTCTGTGCCACCTGGGGCATCACAAAAGATGAGCTGGAGCATATGCCTGAGGCCTCCGAAACGTTGGCCTACACGCGGTTCGTTCTGGAAAGCGGACTGCGGGGTGATTTGCTCGATCTTCAGGTCGCGCTGGCGCCTTGTATCCTGGGCTATGGCGAGATCGGCCAGCAGAACCGGGCAGCCACGCCACACGGTCCGATGGCGGCTGCCTATCAACGCTGGTTTGGTGAGTACGCCAGCGATGAGTATGCGGAAGCAGCGTCGGATTTTGCCGACTGGATGAACCGCACGGCAGACGTCTATCTGACAGAAGCCCGCTATTCCAACGTCCGCCGGATCTTCAGCCAAGCCACCCGGCTGGAGGCGGATTTCTGGCAGATGGGCCTTAACGCTGCGGATTAGAAATCTTTGGGTCTCAGGGATAGAGATGGCAAACAAAAGGCGCCCGGTTTGAGGCGCCTTTTGTTTATTTGGATGATGTGACGCAAGACATTCCTACGCGACAGCTTCACGCGGCCCGTTTTTCAGATCATCTTCCGTACAGACACGGTTCCGGCCGGCACCCTTCGCCGCATAGAGCGCCTTGTCGGCACGTGAAATGATCGTCTCACTGGTATCGCCAGCCTGGAAGGTGGCAATGCCGATGGAGATGGTCACGCGGCCCAGGTTCTCGCCTGTTGAGCGCTTGACGAGCTCCTTGGAGCGCACTGCGTTACAGATCTTCTCGCCAACCTGCATGGCTTCCGGCAATTTGGCATGCGGCAGAATGACAGCGAACTCCTCGCCGCCATAACGGCAGGCCGTGTCCTGGCCTTTGCAGTTCTGCTTCACGGCCAGGGCAACAAGCCGCAGCACCTGATCGCCAGTCTGATGGCCGAAGGTATCGTTGAATTTCTTGAAGTGATCGATGTCGGTCAGCAGAAGGGTGAAATCCATTCCGCTTTCTTTGGCCGACGTGACAGCCTTTTCCAGGGTTCCGTCGAAATGCTTGCGGTTGCCGAGGGTGGTCAGCTCATCGGTCAGTGATTCATAACGAATTGCTTCCAGGTTCGCCTGCAGAGTTTCGATCTGGCGCTTGGATTCCAGCAATTGGGCTTCAAGCGCTTGATTGGATTTCAGCGCAGTCTGAGTGGAATCCATCATGCGAGAGACGAAAGTCTTCAGCTTGTCTGCATCCTTCAGAGACTGCAGCTCGATGGCGCCTTCTTTCAGCGACGCGCCGTAGTCGGTCGTGGCATCCACGTTGTGGCGGATGGAGTCGACCAGAGTTTCGACCTCATTGGATACCTGGCCACCGACATCGTTCAACCGATCATCGAGGCGCGACGGAGAGAGAAATTTCCCGTAGAGGCCTTCCATGTCGTCGTTGGTCAGTTTGCCGTTTTCCTTCAGAGTCTGATTGATGGCTCTGTTCAGGCCGTAATTGTAGCCAGCGGAGTATGTGTACCAAAACTCATAGGCACGAGGTAAGGCAGGCAGCGTGTATCGCTTAATATACGAAAGCGCGCTGTCTCCGTAAATCACTGTGCGCTTATGCGCATCCAAATCGGTCATAGGTCCCCACCCAATCGCTTAAAAATATCATCAGCCTATTCAGGAATCTCAAGTCAAAAAATGCGCCAGCAAGCCTTAAGGTGTCGTTAAATATTGGCCAGCTGAAGCAGAAACCTCGTGATATTTGATTAGATGACAACCCTGCAGGGTAGCAACGATATACGAACTGCAAGAAATGGTTGTTTCGGGCTCTGTTGAACTATCTCAAGACTGTGTAATTGCCTCTAGGGAAGGTATGCCGTGAAATTTGTGATATGGGAAATTATGCATGATAATGCGCTTAACGGAAGAGTTTGCATAGTAATTGCCTGATGCTCACGAACAAAAAAGCCCCGCTCGAGGGCGGGGCTTTGAAAGTCGAGTCTGTCGCAGTTGGTCAAGTCACCTGACTGTCAGGAGGCCTTTTTGGGGCGGGGCTCGCGAAGCAGGAAGGCTGGGATATGACCGCCATGGCCAAACGCCGGTTCCTGTGTCTGGTTCTTGCCGCGGCGGGACTGCTTCTGCTCAGGTTTGGCAGAGGCGGGAGCCGGCGTTGCCCCATTTGAGTTGGCTGCTGCCGACCGCGGTGAGTTGCGGCGACGTGAGTTGCGACGCGGCGCCTCTTCCTGAACTGCTGCAACATCCGGTGTTGCAGGTGTTTCGGCAGGCTCAGAAGTGGCCGCAGCCACAGGAGCCTCCTTGGCTTCAGTAATGGCAGGCAGCGGCGCCTGCTGCTCGGCGGGATCAGCAGGGGGCTCCGTTGCGGCATCCTGAGGGGCCGCTTTCGCATCCGACGTATCCTTGGTCCTTGCGGACCGTGTCGATGGCTTTCCGCCACGGCGACGGCGCGCCTTGCGTTCTTCGGCTGCTGCGGAGAAGTCGACCGGATCACCAAGCCATTCGATTGATTGCTCAATCAGGTCTTCGATGGCTTTCAGGTACTTCTCGTCGTTGTCGGTGACCAGCGTGAAGGCGGCACCAGAGCGTCCGGCACGACCTGTCCGGCCAATGCGGTGGACGTAATCTTCAGCGTGGCTCGGGACGTCGTAGTTGAAGACGTGGCTCACATCCGGAATGTCCAGTCCGCGCGCGGCGACGTCACTGGCAACCAGCAGGGTGATATTCCCCTTGCGGAAGCTGTCCAGCATCGTCATGCGGGTGCGCTGGTCCATGTCGCCGTGCAGGGCGCCGACATTGTAGCCATGCTTTTCCAGTGAGCGGAAAACCACGGCGATATCGCGCTTGCGGTTGCAGAAGACGATGGCGTTCTTCAGGTCGGTTGCATCTTCCAAAAGATCGCGCAGCGCGGCGCGCTTGTCAGCGTCCTCGCGTTCGGTGCCCTTGAGGCGCTGCGAGACGTTTTCCGCCGTGGAAGAGGTGCGTGCCACTTCGACCTTCGCCGGGTTTTGCAGGAAGGTTTCCGTCAGGCGCTGGATCTCCGGCGGCATGGTCGCCGAGAAGAACAGGGTCTGGCGGGTGAAGGGGATCAGTTTGCAGATCCGTTCGATGTCCGGGATGAAGCCCATGTCCAGCATACGGTCGGCTTCATCGATAACCAGAACTTCGACGCCCTGGAGCAGCAGCTTGCCGCGCTCAACGTGGTCGAGAAGACGCCCCGGCGTTGCGATCAGCACGTCCGCGCCGCGGTCGATTTTCTTGTCCTGCTCACCGAAGGAGACGCCACCGATCAGCAGAGCAACGTTGAGCTTGTGGTTGATGCCGTACTTCTCGAAGTTTTCCTGCACCTGTGCCGCGAGTTCGCGGGTTGGCTCAAGGATCAGCGTGCGCGGCATCCGCGAACGGGCGCGCCCCTTTTCCAGCAGAGTGAGCATCGGCAGCGTAAAGCTGGCCGTCTTGCCGGTCCCGGTTTGTGCGATGCCCAAGACGTCTCGACGTTCCAGTACGTAGGGAATTGCACCTGCCTGAATGGCAGTCGGTTCCGTGTAACCGGCAGACTCTACTGCGGTGAGTACTTTCTCGCTAAGGCCGAGCGTATTAAATGACATGGAGCGTGGGGACCAGATTTTCTCTGTTTATGAAAAGGGTGAGGTCGCGAGAGGTATAAATAACCTTGGCGATTTGGCGCACACCCTACAGCGATGCGGCCTAGTGTCAATCACAAGCTTCCAGAAAAACAGGGAAATTCTGTCTGGCAGCAGGAAAGAAACCGAATTGAGTTAATAGCTTATGCGAGTGACATGCAATTCTCTTGGTCAGCGCAAGACGTTTTGGTCGTGACCACTTGCAAACAACGTTGCGACTGCTGCTGCTGAAGCTGTGTTGCCCTTCGGTCTGGCCGTACCAGATGTCGATCTGCTCCTGAAATAGATAGCCCGTACCGGCAAGCTGTCTCTTTGACTGAAACCTCACCCTGCATCTTCAATGAGGGAGCGAGTCAGGCCCCGCAGAGCAGCCGCAAGCAGGGGCATGATCGGCCACGAAGACTGTGTGTCAGATGTCCAGGTCTTCCGCGAACTCTGCGCTTTTCTGTATGAAGCGGAAACGGGCTTCGGGCTTGTTGCCCATCAGCTGTTCCACCGCGCTGCTTGTTCCGGCTTCCGGTGTTTCGTCGATGGACACCTGCAGGAGCGTGCGCTTGGAAGGATCCATGGTGGTTTCCTTCAGCTGGGCCGGCATCATCTCACCCAGGCCTTTGAAGCGGCCGATGTCGATCTTGCCTTTCGACTTGAAGACAGTCTTCAGCAACTCGTCTTTGTGGGCATCGGTGCGCGCGTAGACGGTCGTGCCGCCCTGGCTGATGCGGTAGAGTGGCGGTACGGCCAAATACAGGTGACCGTTGCGAATGAGATTCGGCATCTCGCGGTAGAAAAAAGTGATTAGCAGGGAGGCGATGTGGGCGCCGTCGACGTCCGCATCGGTCATGATGATGACTTTCTCGTACCGCAACTCCTCGTCCTTGTAGGCGGAGCGGCTGGCACAGCCGAGCGCCTGCACAAGATCCGTAAGCTGCTGGTTTGCCACCAGCTTGTCCCGGCCCGCGTTGGCGACATTGAGGATCTTGCCGCGCAGAGGAAGAATGGCCTGATTTTTACGGTTGCGCGCCTGCTTTGCAGAGCCACCAGCCGAATCACCCTCCACGATGAACAGCTCGGTGCCCTCCGCCTGATTGGCCGAACAATCCGCCAGCTTGCCCGGCAGACGCAGCTTGCGCACGGCCGTCTTGCGCATCACGTCCTTTTCCTGACGGCGGCGCAGGCGGTCCTCGGCCCGGTCTATAACCCATTCCAGCAGCTTGTTGGCCTGGTTGGGCGAGGCGGTCAGCCAATGGTCGAAGGCATCTCGGACCGCATTTTCGGCTATGCGTGTCGCCTCATTGCTGGCGAGCCGGTCCTTGGTCTGGCCGACGAACTCGGGCTCGCGAATGAACACCGACAACATGCCCCCGGCGGAGGTCATCACGTCGTCACCGGTGATCAGGCTGGCCTTCTTGTTGCTGGTCAGTTCGCCATAGGCCTTCAGCCCGCGCAGCAGTGCATAGCGCAGTCCGGCCTCATGGGTTCCGCCCTCCGGGGTGGGAACCGTATTACAATAGGAATTGACGAAACCGTCTCCGGCGAACCAGCTGACGGCCCATTCCACCGCGCCGTGGCCGCCGGTCTTGGTTGTGCGACCGGCAAACAGATCCGGCACCACCCGGCGCTCTGACTTCAGGCTTTCTTCCAGAAAGTCCTTCAGCCCTCCGGGAAAATGGAACACGGCTTCAGGCGGTGTCTCGTCCTTGTCGACGATCAGCTCAGGAGCGCAATGCCAGCGGATCTCCACGCCGCCGAAAAGATAGGCCTTGGACCGGGCCATTTTCATGAGGCGTGCCGGCTCGAACCGCGATGCCTTTCCGAAAATCTGATGATCCGGCTTGAAGCGAACTTGGGTGCCGCGCCGGTTCTGGGTGTCTCCGACCAGCTCCAGCCCTCCGTCAGGCAAGCCGCGCTGGAAACGCTGACGATAGAGTTTACGCGACCGGGCAACCTCGACGACCAGATCTTCCGACAGGGCATTGACCACGGAAATGCCGACACCATGCAGACCGCCGGAGGTTTCATAGACCTTGCTGTCGAACTTTCCGCCCGCATGAAGCGTTGTCATGATCACTTCGAGGGCCGACCTGTCCTTGAACTTCGGGTGCGGATCGACCGGAATGCCACGGCCGTTATCGGTCACGCTCAGATAGCCGTCGGCTTCCACCGCCACGTCGATCCAGGTGGCGTGGCCGGCCACCGCTTCATCCATACAGTTGTCGATGACTTCGGCAAACAGATGGTGCAACGCTTTGGAATCCGTGCCACCGATGTACATGCCCGGGCGCCGCCGGACGGGCTCCAGCCCTTCCAGAACCTCAATGTCAGCGGCGGAATAATCACCGGAATCGGACGCGGGGGGCTCTGGTGTAGTCGTTGCAGCGCGAGGCGTTGCGGCAGCCTCAGCCTCAGCCGCTGCAGGAGCTGCCGTTGCAGACGGACTCTTGTCAGGAGACGGGACGGCCTTTGGGGCAGCCGATGTCTTCGGCGCCGCGGCTTGGGGCTCGTCTGTGTCCGCCTTGGCGGCATTTCCTGCAAAAAGGTCGTTCTTGGCGCTCATTCTCAACTCACGTCCACGAGGTGGGCACTGCAACGGCTCAAGCGGCTACAACACATATAAGAGGTCAGTCACGTATTCGGGGCCTTGGGTCCGACCCAATTCATCACGGCGTCCAAGCTGGGCGCCAAAAAAACGTGGCCTCCCAAAGCTCGGATCCAAGCGTCACATCGTTCAGTCGCGACGCGCCCGGCTGACAGGCACATTTCATACAGGTCGCAAGCTGTCTCTACCAGTGACCTTCCGGCGCATTCCGAAAGAGGCGAGGTCTGCCATGCGATGCAAGCCCGCGATGAAGACTGAAAACCCGAGGACAGCAGCGATCAACTTACCGGCCAAGAAGGATTTACCGAATCTCATGCCTCTGTCTTGGAACAAAAGTAGAACATATCGACATATCCCCAGGCAAGTCCCCAAAATTCCGGCTTTTCCGACACAGGCGTCCACAGGCGTCAGTCCTTTGCGCTGTTGCGTGGGAGATGACCAAGCAACGGAATTTCAAGTGTCTTGTGCTTCCATGGGACGGATCCCCTGCCAAATCCAATCAGGGTCTTGGCATCGGTCGAAGGGAGTAACGGCGCGCGCGAAGAGCTCGCACATGATCTGCCGTGCGGTCGTTGCAAGGGGGAGGGGGTAAAATGTGGCGCAAGAGCAACACTGGTCTGCTGAGATTGGGTGCGCCTGATCATTCCCAATTGCTGCCGCGCTTCGGCCATGTTTGATCATCACTTGTGGACTGTCGCAAGACATAGGTCCCATCTGAGAACTTGTTAAGAGATCTCGCGGGAACGTGAAAACGGCAAGGTTGAGCCCAATTCCTGTCCCAATGCTTCTGTATTGGTAAGGATATGCCAAGGGTGGAACGCGCTGAAGCAGCTGGTGTCGAAGGGGTTTGCCTTCGATCGGCAGGCTGGGCGTTTGATCAGGCGAAAACCTTGATGCCAGGCGACAGATTGTGCGGAGGCCGGCTTCGGTCTTTCGGAACGAGTGAGAGAGTTGGACATCATGTCCGCCATGCGGAATGCGGTATCAGTTTCAGGGGTTCTTCTCGCCCTGCTTTCCCCGGCCTACGCCTTCGATGGCGAGCCGCGGCCAACTGTGCCTATTATTCCTGAACACCAGGCCGGTAAAACCGATGTCAGTCCGTTGCAGGCGCTGCGCAATGGCGCGCGTCAATATTACTCCGGCGACAAGGCCGGGGCTCTGAGCTCTCTGCAGTATGCAGCCGAGAACGGTGAGCCCCGTGCGGCCTGGAAGCTCGGCAAGATGTATGAGACCGGCGACGGCGTTCAGGAAGACGACAGCAAGGCGTTCCAGTATTATTCTCAGGTGATCCGCCAGCACGATGTCGATCGGATGGATTCGCCTTCGGTGCCTTACGTGTCCAGTGCCTATGTCGCGCTCGGCAAGTTCTTCATGCGCGGCATTGATGGCGTGCTGCCGAAGAATGCTCAGAGTGCAGAGAAATCCTTCCGCTACGCCGCCTTCAACTTCGGTGATTCCCAGGCTCAATATGAGCTGGGGCTGATGTATCAGAATCACCGCAATCTCGACGCGGTGCGCTGGTTCAATCTGGCCGCCATCAAGGGCCACATTGGTGCCCAGGCCCGGCTCGGTGAGACACTTTACGAGATGGCCCAGTCGGATCGCCGCAGAGCGCGCGGGCTGATGTGGATGTCAATTGCGCAACGCCAGACCCATGGCGGCCCGGATGGCTGGATCGATGCCTTGCATGAGGCTTATTTTGCCCGTGCCAGCGAAGACATTCGTCGTCAGGCAAAATCACTCACCGACACATGGATCCGGCGTAACCGCCCGGATCTGGAAGCGCCGATCAGCGCGCAAGCTGCCACGACAGCCGCCAACGAGTAAGCTGCAGCCGGCGCTCAAGCTTGGCTGCTCGATCAGATTCAATCTGAATATGAGACGTGACGCACCCTCAGGCTGCGAAGTCGATCCACACCGGCACGTGATCAGAAGGTTTTTCCCAACCGCGTACATGCTTGTCGATGCCACATCCGTTGAACTTGTCGGTGGCCTGCGGCGACATCAGGATGTGATCAATGCGAATGCCGTTGTTCTTCTGCCAGGCGCCGGCCTGATAGTCCCAGAAGGTGTAGGTTTCCGGAGCTTCATTGCAAGAGCGCAGGGCCTCGGTCATTCCCAGGTTCAGCAGGGTGCGGAAGTTCTGGCGGCTTTCTGGTTGAAACAGCGCATCATCCACCCAGGCGTCCGGTTTGGCCGCGTCGATCCTGTCGGGGATGACGTTGTAGTCGCCGAGAAGTAGAAACGGGATTTCCTCTTCAAGCCGCTTCCGGGCATGAGCAATCAACCGCTCCATCCACGCCAGCTTGTAGGGAAATTTTTCGGTTCCAAGCGGATTGCCGTTGGGCAGATAGAGGTTGCCGATACGCACAACCCCGGTGCCGGTCGAAACCAGCGCCTCGATATAGCGCGCCTGCTCGTCGGTTTCGTCGCCCGGCAAGCCGCGCATCACGTCTTCCATCGGTGTTTTGGAAAGCAGCGCGACGCCGTTGAAACCCTTCTGGCCGTGGGTTTCGAGATTGTAGCCCAGGTCCTCGAAGGGCTGGCGCGGGAAATTTTCGTCGACAGATTTGATCTCCTGGAAACAGGCGACGTCAGGCTTGGCTTCGTCCAGCCATGCCAGAACCGTGTCGATTCGGGCTTTTACGCCGTTGATGTTCCAGGTCGCGATCTTCATCTGATGACTTTCCGAAGTACGGTTAAGACTGCACTTGCCAGTGGCAAGCGGTCCCCAGTCATACCAGCCTCATACGGGCCTGTCCTTTTTGGCGGGACAGCCCGGAGCGATTCTTTGGGGACAGCAAGTGCAGCCGGTCGTCTCAGGTCGCGGCTTGCCAACGGGCGCAAGGAGGAGGCTTGGCGCCGATCAGAGAGCTGAGACCAACAGTTAAATCAGATGGTGAAGCTGGTGCCGCAGCCGCAGCCGGCGACCGCGTGCGGATTGTTGATCTGAAACGACTGGCCCATCAGGTCATCGGTGAAATCGATCTCCGATCCGCCCATATACTGAAGTGAAACCGCGTCAACCAGCACAGTCACGCCGTTTTTCTCCAGCGCGAGATCGTCGGATTCGCGCGTGGTCACGAGATCATATTTATACTGCAGACCGGAACAGCCGCCGCCTTCGACGGAGACCCGCAGCATGGTTCCCTGCGCTTCGGTTGTCAGAATTTTCGCAATCCGCTTGGCAGCACGATCTGTGACTGTTACCGGATGTTCAAGTATTTCGCTCATGGTGCAGCCGTTCTGCTTGAGATCAGGACTTGCGCTACTTTTGTTAAAAAGCGGCTCTCAAGGGAACCGAGCGGTCCGGTCAGGGACCTGCCTGCGCAAGGTCGTCTTGATAGTAGGTATGAACTGTTGACGCGCTCGTCAATGTGGCGGGACTGCGTGAGGCGAGATTTTCCCGCAACGGGGAAGGGGGAACTCCACTTTTCTGGCGTGGGGCTGCCCGGAACAACGAGATCCTCTCCGGGATTTCGACATCAGGAATTGAGTGGTTTGACTATGACTTTGAAGGACGTTGGATATGGCGCTCAGGAACGGGCACCATTCGCGCAGAAACCCTTTGAAAGCCGGGGACGCCTTTATCCCGAAGCGTCCAGCCCGACTCGTACGCCGTTTCAGCGCGACCGCGACCGCATCATCCACTCATCGGCGTTTCGTCGCCTGAAGCACAAGACCCAGGTTTTCGTCTATCATGAAGGCGATCATTTCCGCACCCGTCTGACCCACACGATCGAGGTCTCCCAGATTGCCCGCTCTCTGGCGCGCGCCCTGCGTCTGGATGAGGATCTGGCCGAATGTCTGGCGCTGGCTCATGATCTTGGTCACACGCCCTTCGGGCACGAGGGAGAGGATGTCCTGCATGAGTGCATGGCAGCCTTCGAGGGCTTTGACCACAATGCCCAGTCGCTGCGCGTCGTCACCTCGCTGGAACAGCGCTACGCCGAGTTCGACGGGTTGAACCTGGCCTGGGAAACCCTCGAGGGCCTGGTCAAGCACAACGGCCCTTTGGTGGATGCGCAGGGCAATCCGCTGGGCAAGTTCGCCGGGTCCAAGCTGCCCTATGCGATCCGCAGATATCAGGAAAGCCACGATCTGGAGCTTGCCACCTGGCCCAGTGCCGAGGCGCAGGCAGCGGCAATTGCCGACGACATTGCCTATGATGCTCATGATCTTGATGACGGCCTGCGCGCCGGACTGTTTGCTATCGAGGACATGCGCGAAGTTCCGTATCTGGCCGATATCTTGGCAGAGGTCGATGCCAGGTATCCGGGGCTCGAGGAAAGCCGGCGTATTCACGAGATCGTTCGCCGCTCGATCACCCGCATGGTCGAAGATGTAATCACCGAAGCGCTCAAGCGTCTGAAGGAGGTCGATCCGCAGTCGATTGACGACGTGCGTCGCGCCGACCGCTGTCTGGTGGACTTTTCCCCGGAAATGGCCGTTGCAGAGCGCCAGGTGAAGAAATTCCTGTTTGCCCGGGTCTACCGTCATGAAGATGTGCTGGCGGTGCGCCGTCAGGTAGCCCGGGTCGTGCGGGACCTGTTTGCCGGCTTCATGCAGCGTCCGCAAGACATGCCCAAGCCGTGGGACAAGGGACTGGAGGGATGCAGCGAAGCGGCCCTGGCACGCCGGGTCTGTGACTATATCGCCGGGATGACAGACCGTTTCGCCATTGACGAACACCGACGACTGTTTGACGACACCCCGGAATTGGGTTAGGCCCCACCTCGATTTTACTCTGTGTTCGAGACTGGCGGCCTGTGCTGCCATCCACGGAGTTTCCTTAAGATAAACGACTTTCAGCCGGTTGGATGGATATGAATATCTTCGCCGAATTCTCTGAGCGGGTGCGTGTCGCCCTTGGTCAGCTAGCCTTGAAAACATCCGATGGCTCCGCCCCGGATCTGTCCCGCGTGACCGTTGAAAGCCCGCGCGATCCCGCGCATGGCGATCTGGCCACCAATGCTGCCATGGTTCTGTCCAAGCAGGTGGGCATGAAGCCGCGTGATCTGGCCGAGCAGCTTTCAGCAAAGCTGTCGCAGGATGCGGACATCATCGACGTCTCCATCGCAGGTCCCGGCTTCATCAACCTGCGTTTGGCACCATCTGTTTGGCAGGCCATTCTGGCTGACGTTGTCGCTAAGGGGGCTGACTTCGGTCGCGCCAATCTGGGTGCTGGCAAGAAGGTCAATGTGGAATATGTTTCCGCCAACCCGACGGGCCCGATGCACGTTGGCCATACCCGTGGTGCGGTAGTCGGCGATGCGTTGGCGAACCTTTTGGCCTATGCCGGTTATGAGGTGGTGCGCGAGTATTATATCAACGATGCCGGCTCGCAGATCGACACGCTGGCCCAGTCGGCTTTCCTGCGCTACCGCGAGGCACTGGGCGATGATATTGGCGAGATCCCGGCCGGACTGTATCCGGGCGACTATCTTGTGCCGATCGGCAAGAAGCTAGCTGCTGAGCACGGTGACGCGCTGAAGGCAATGGACGAGGCCGCCTGGATCGCCGTCGTCAAGCCCGCCACCATCGCTGCCATGATGGATATGATCCGCGAGGATCTGGCACAGCTCAACGTCAAGCACGACGTCTTTTTCTCCGAAAAGACGCTGCATGATCATACGGATAACCAGGCATCGAAGATCGATGAAATGCTGGACGCCCTGCGCGGCGATGGCCTGATCTATGAAGGAACGCTGCCGCCGCCAAAGGGTCAGCTGCCGGACGATTGGGAGGATCGTGAGCAGACACTGTTCCGCGCGTCCGACTATGGGGACGACACCGACCGGGCGCTGAAGAAGTCCGACGGCTCCTACACCTATTTCGCCGCTGATGTGGCCTATTTCCGCGACAAGTTCCTGCGCGGCTTTGATGAGATGATTTACGTGCTGGGCGCCGATCATGGCGGCTACGTCAAGCGTCTGCAGGCCGTGGGCAAGGCGGTTTCCGGCGGCAAGTCGGAAGTCATCGTGCGCCTGTGTCAGCTGGTGAAGCTGTACCGGGCAGGCGAACCGGTGAAAATGTCGAAGCGTTCCGGTGATTTCATCACCCTGCGCGAAGTTGTCGATGAGGTTGGCCGGGATCCGGTGCGCTTTATGATGTTGTTCCGCAAGAACGACGCGCCGCTCGACTTCGACTTCCAGAAAGTCACCGAGCAGTCCAAGGACAATCCGGTGTTTTATGTGCAGTACGGCAATGCCCGCTGCCATTCGGTCATGCGTCAGGCGGCTGAAGAGTTGCCAGATCTCGACTTGTCGGATGAAGCCTTGAGAAGCGCCGATCTATCCTTGCTCGATGACAGTGGTGAACTTGAGTTGATGGCGAAGATGGCCGTCTGGCCCAAGATTGTCGAAGCTGCGGCCGAGACACATGAGCCTCACCGGGTGGCGTTTTACCTGCATGATCTGGCCAGCTCTCTGCACGGACACTGGAACCGTGGCAAGGAAATGCCGCATTTACGCTTTATTCACGCTGACAATCCAAAATTAACTCTGGCGCGGCTTGCTTTGATACGTGCAGTATCAAAGGTGATTGCATCGGGATTGACGATTCTTGGCGTCGATGCGCCAGAAGAGATGCGCTAAGCACGCAAGCGTCCGCCACGTCTGATAAGGATTTGGTGGGCGATGACTATGGCCGGATAGCAAAAAGCCTATGGCACGAGATAATGACTACACTTCGTCTGATGCCACATCGGAACAGACGGCATCAAATCGCGAAGATACCTCCGCTGGAGATGATCCGCTTGTAGAACTGGCGCGGATCGTCAACCGCAACAAGCCGGCAGGGTCTACTGCGAGCGATCGCGTTGGCTCGACCGACTATTTTGCTGGCCTGGATGATTTTTCGGACATCGGTGGCAGACCTGCGCCGCACGTCGACCGGCCTGCGCCGGAGGCGGGGGCACCTGTGTCAACTGCAGGAGCCAGCTCCGATTCTTATGGCCATGGCGATCTCGGCGGCGTGGTGCCAAGTCGTGGCGCGCCTGTTGAACCCGCTGACCATGGTCGCGCACCGCAGCCTGAGGTGACCGGTTTTGCAGAGGCTCCGGCAGAGCAGCCTGAGCTGCGGGATGAAGCGCCAGGTTATCTGGATCTCAAATTGACTGAGGACGATCTGCTGTCCGGTGCGCCGGGCAATGGCTCAGTCGAGGCGTTGCCCGAGGCCGACCTTGAAGACGAGTTGATCGGGGCTTTCCGCACGTCGTTCGATGCCAATCGGCGTCAGGAGCCCGGCGACCGCTACAATTCCGATCTTGAACCGCGTGAAAGCTTCATTCCGGTTCAGCCCCCGGCTGCCACTGACGATTTCTATTCAGACCAGACGGTTTCCTCCAGCCTGGAAACGCCAGGCGAATCCGAACAGGAATACCGTCGCGGCCTCTATGCTGGGGAACTTGCGGCTGCCACAGCGCCTGAAGCAGCTGCCGAGTATGATTACGGCACGGACGAGGGGCAGACCGACGAGGTCGATGATATTTTCGCCCCGGAGACAGGTTCTGAGATCAGCCCCGAGCCTGTCTCGGAGCGCGCGCCTGAGCCGAGACCAACACCCGAATGGCAACAGCCGACGAATTCCGGTCAACTGGGCGGGCAGATGCGCAGTGATGCACCGGCGCAGACAGCTGCAACCGATCAGACCCCGGAAGGCATTGGCAATGGCTTCGATGATCTTTTCGCCGAGCTGGGACAATTGCAGACGAATCTGTCGCGCGAGAAGCGTTCGGCTTTTGATCGCCAACCGCTGCCGGATGAGCAGCCTGTTGCAGACACAGACTATGAGGGTGGCGACGCCGACACGCTGACCCGTGCGGGTCCTGTGCCGTCCGACGATTATGATCCGTTGATTTCTGATGGTTCCGTACAGAGCCATGATGCAGCCAGGTCTGACGATATAGACGACATGGCTTGGCCGGCGGCCGCCTCGCGCATTCCGGCCCGTGGCGAAGAGGAAGAAGCGCCTCCGCCCGCCGGTGGCTATGATCTGGAAGCCGTGGCTCAGGCCATGCAGGAAAGTGACCCGACAATCGGGCGTTCTGGCGTTCTGCCGCCGCACTCGCAGGCTGAAGCGGACGTCGAGCCCCGTGCGCCCAAAAAAGGCCGCAACAAGGGGTTGATGACAGCCGCTGCCGTTCTGGGTGTGGTTTTTGTCGGTGGTGTCGGCTATGCGCTGCTGGCAGGCAACAGTGGCATTCAGGCCCCCAGCGGCCCGCCGCCGGTGATTGCAGGGCTTCAGGGCCCACTGAAAGTGATGCCAGAGCCTGCTGCCGAAGGCGATGACAATTCCGGCTCAAAACTGATTTACGACCGAGTTGAAGGCAATACGGATACAAGCCGTGAACGTTTGATCCTTCCGGAGAAGACGGAGCCGGCTGATCTGCGGCCTGCGCCTGATACTGTGGTGACCACGGATCCGCTGGTTCCCGGTGGTCCGAAAAGGGTCCGCACGTTGGTGGTTCGCCCGGATGGCACAATCGTCTCCGAGGCAGGCAATGGTCAGGCAACGCGGGTAATCGCGCCATCTCCCGGGTCTAATCAGACACAGACCCCGGATGCGACCACCCAGCCTGCAGCGACAGTCGGCACACCGCCGACCTTCCAGCCTGTAAATCCTGCGCCTGAAACAGCAGCGGCTTCGGAAACCGATACCCAGACCGGCGATGGCGTCCCTGGTGAAACTGCGGCCAGTGAAACGCCGGTTTCAGCTGAAGATGCGGCAAATGCGCCGCGTATGGTTCCTACTCCGAAGCCGGCGGTGCCGGTGCGGGTGGCTCGGGCAACCCCGCAACAATCCGCATCACCCGTTTCCGGTCCTCTGGTTCTGGGCGGCGATCAGCCTTCAGCACCTGCAGCTCCGGCAACACCTGTTGCCAGCACACCTCAGGTGTCGGCATCCGGATCAATCCCGGCAGGCACCTACGTGGTTCAGGTCACGTCGCAACGCTCGTCGGAAGCAGCTCTTCAGACCTATGCGGATCTTCAACGTCGCTATCCGCAGGTCCTTGGCAACCGACAGGCTGCGATTGTTCCAGCCGAAATCGACGGCCGTGGCACCTTCTACCGGGCGCGCATTCCATCCGCTTCACGTGCCGAGGCAATTTCGCTCTGCGAAAGCCTGCAGGCCGCCGGTGGCGACTGCTTCGTGCGCCGCAACTGAGGCCATTCGTCTTCTGACTTAAGGGCCTAGATCAAAAAAACTCCGGTCTCTCGTGGGCCGGAGTTTTTTGTTTTCTCCACACCGACCTTCGTCATGCTCGGACCTGTCCCGAGCATCCAGAGTTTGCGCCTGACGTGATTGGATCCTCGGCACGCGGCCGAGGATGACTGGAGAATGGGGGCGGATGCTTTGGAACCCCATCAGTTCACTGATCGTCATCTCGGACAAGCGGTACGCGCAGATCCGGGACCGGTGAGCCACGTGCCCGACCGGCATACCTTCGCAAGCCTCTAGGCTCACTGATCCCGGCTCTGCGCTGTGCTTGGCCGGGATGACGGTGGATGGGGTGGTGCTTGGTCGTTTTGGCGGTGGAAGGGGAGAGGTATTTGGCCGGGATGGCGTCTGTTGCGCGGTGCCCTTCGGCTTCTCTCCCCACACCGACCTTCGTCATGCTCGGGCCTGTCCCGAGCATCCAGACTTTGCACCTGACGTGATTGGATCCTCGGCACGCGGCCGAGGATGACGGCGGAGAGGTCAGCGTTACACGCTCAGGACTTTTGCCAGATAGGGCAGGCTGAGGTCCATGCGGTAGTCGACGGAGGAGTGATTGTCGTCGAACTCTTCGTAGACATGGGCGACACCGGCGGCTTCCAGCTTGCGGTGCAGGCGGCGGGCGCCGTAGACGAGGTTGTACTGATCGACGTTGCCGCACTCCAGCCACAGGCCTTTCAGGCTTTTCAATGCATCTGTGTGATCATCCGCCATCACCACCGGATCCCACTTCAGCCAATTGGCCCACAGTTCCGCGTTGACTTCGCAGGTTTCCGGATCGACCGGCAGGCGGATGCCGCAGAAAGCCTCGGGTGCCGGATCATAGGTGGCGGCCATGGCGAAGGTCATCAGGTCATGGAAGGCCGCGCCGGAAAATTTGGGGCCGGTCTCGAAATCCGTGACGAAGGCTTCGATGGAACCCTTGCGCTGGACCGCCCTGAGGGCGCTCGGCATCTCTGGCAGGTAGCAAAGTTCAAAGGCCATGTCGCCGGAAAGGCAGGCGGCCGCCGACCACACATTCGCATGCAGCATGGCATGGACGATGGAGCCATAGCCGCCGGAGGACTTGCCGAAGAGGCCGCGTTTGCCGAAGCCGCCACAGCCGAACTTGCCTTCCACCGTCGCCAGCATTTCAGTCGTCAGGAACGTTGCCCAGGGGCCCATTGCCTTGCTGTCGATATACTGGTTGCCGCCCAGTCGGGTGAAGCAGTCGGGAAACGCGACGACGGCAGGCAGCATCTCGCCGTCGTGTATGAGCCGGTCCACCCGCTCGGGTACGTTCTCACCGAAGTTCTTCCAGTTGGTGTGTGCCGGACCACCAGCGGTATAGCCCACCAGGTCGACGATAAGCGGCAGGTCCTGTCCGGAATGGCCATGCGGCACATAGACCATGACGGTGCGGTTGGCCGGGTCGCCCAGCATGTTGTCGTGCAGGATTGCGGATTCGACGGTCAGCCGGTGCAGGGTGCCTTGGGGAATGTCGTGACGGGCGAGCAAGAAAATCTCCTGAGGTGGGAACAGCGCGCGGTAAAATCATGAACCTCTTGAATGGCCCAGGCGAGGGGGCAAGCGCAAGAGGCTGGCGATCTTGTGCCGCAGGATTGCCGGACTGCTTGACCGCAAAGGGCTTGGCGGATATGCCAAATCCATGATCAAAGCCTTTATTAGCGGATGCGCCGGCCAGGCGTTGAGTGGAGAGGAAATCTCCTTCTATTCAGAGCAGCAGCCCTGGGGGCTGATCCTGTTTCGCCGGAATTGCGGCGACCCGGAGCAGCTGACTGCCCTGGTGGCAAGCTTTCGCGAGGCCGTCGGCCGCGCGGATGCTCCGGTTCTGATCGATCAGGAAGGGGGGCGGGTGCAGCGCCTGCGTCCGCCGCATTGGGCGTCGTTTCCGCCTCAGAAGCGCTATGGTGATCTCTACAAGGTCGATCCGCAGCGCGGGCGTGAGGCGGCCTATCTTGGCGCCAGTCTGATCGGCCACCAGCTGCGCAGTATGGGCATCACCGTCAATTGCCTGCCGCTTCTCGATGTGCTGACCGACAAGACTGTGGATGCGATCGGCGATCGGGCCTATGGCGTCGAGCCGGAGATGGTCGCGGTTCTGGGCAAGGAAACCTGCGAAGGGCTGCTGGCAGGCGGTGTGTTGCCGGTGCTCAAGCATCTGCCCGGCCACGGTCGGGCAACTGTGGACAGTCATCTGGAGCTGCCCTGTGTCGAGGCCGAGCTGGACGAGTTGATCGGCGTGGATTTTGCCCCGTTCGAGGCTCTGAGTTCCTATCCGCTGGCGATGACCGCCCACATTCGGTTCCCCAAGCTGGATCCCCACAACCCGGCCACCCAGAGCCGGGAGATCATCGAAAATGTCATTCGCGGCCGCTTCGGTTTCTCCGGATGCCTGATGACCGATGATATTTCCATGGAAGCCCTGGGTGGGGATATGCGGGAAAGAGCCTCGCATTCCTTTGCGGCTGGCTGCGATATTGTGCTTCACTGCAACGGAGAAATGGATCAGATGCGGATGGTGGCCGACGCCGCGCCGGAACTGAGCGGCATATCCGACCGCCGCTGCCGCGAAGCTTTGGGCCGCTTGCCGGATGCACAAGAGGTCGATCTTGAGGCGACACAGGCGCGGTTCCGCCAGTTGATGGGCGACTGAGTGTCGGCTTGAGGGGCAAATGCGGTTGGTTCGCGGGCGTCGAAACGCAAGCGGGGCGTCGCGAGGGGATAGCAAATGGCGAAACAGGATGGGCAAGACCTGCTCAGCACGGCCTTTGAAGAGGACCGGGCCACCAGCGATCCGCAACTTCACGTCGATGTGGACGGCTTTGAAGGTCCGCTCGATCTGCTGCTCACTCTGGCGCGCAATCAGAAGGTCGATCTGGCCCGGATTTCAATTCTGGCGCTGGTCGAGCAATATCTGGAATTCGTCACCGAAGCTCGCCGGATGCGGCTGGAGCTGGCCGCCGATTATCTGGTGATGGCCGCCTGGCTTGCCTATCTGAAGTCGCGTCTGCTGCTGCCCGAACAAAAGGACGAGGACGAGCCGACTGGAGAGGAACTGGCCGCAGCGCTGGCCTTCCGCCTGCGCCGTCTGGAAGCCATGCGTAAGGCGGCGGCGGATCTGTTTGAGGGAACGCTGCTGGGCCGCGATGTCTTTGCACGCGGCGCACCGGAAAACGCCTCTGTCGAGCACAAGAGCATCTGGTCGGCCTCGGTCTATGAACTGCTGTCGAGCTATGCCACACAACGTCAGCGCCGCTCAGTCACCTCCGTGCGGGTTCTGCGGCGCAACGTCTGGTCTCTGGCCGAGGCACGCGAAATTCTCACCCGGCTTGTCGGGCGGATCGCCGAGTGGGCGCCGATCAACGATTTTCTGACGGATTATCTCTACGACGATGAGGATCGGGCCACGGTGATCGCCAGCACCTTTACGGCCAGCCTGGAGATGGTTCGTGAAGGGCAGATCGAGCTGCGCCAGAGCGCGCCATTCGCCCCGGTTTACATTCGATCCCGCCCGAGTGGAGCATGAGCCCGATGGAAGGCGATCTCCTGGGGCCCGATCCCAGACAAACAGATACTGGACAGACAGGCTCCGGTCCGGATGAGCATGCGGGTCACAAGTCGTCGGCTGCGCCCGATCTTGATCTGATCCGCATGGTTGAGGCGCTGCTGTTTGCCTCGGCCGAGCCGCTTTCAGTCGAAGAGCTGCGCGAGCGCCTGCCATCGCGCGCCGATGTACCCGGCGCCTTGTCGGAACTTCAAAGGTTTTACCGTACCCGTGGCGTCAATCTGCTCAGGGTCGCAGACAAATGGGCGTTCAGAACAGCGGAAGATCTGAGCTTCCTCATGCACAGAAACCGTTCAGAACAGCGCAAGCTCTCCCGCGCGGCGCTGGAAACGCTGGCGATCATTGCGTATCACCAGCCGGTGACACGAGCAGAGATCGAGGAAATTCGCGGCGTTTCAACCTCCAAAGGCACATTGGATGTACTGCTGGAAACTGGTTGGGTGCGTATGCGCGGCCGGCGGCGAACACCGGGCCGCCCGGTGACCTATGGCACGACTGGGGCGTTTCTGGAGCAGTTCGGCCTGGAAACCGTCAAGGACCTTCCCGGTCTGGAAGAGCTCAAGGGGGCCGGTCTGCTGGACAGCGCCATTCCGGCCGACTTCTTTGTGCCGATGCCGGAGGACAGCGCCGACCTCAGGGAGGAAGAAGATCCTCTGGAGGAGGGCATGCTGTTCGATCCGGCCGACTATGATGACCACTCCGGTTTTGACCCGGAGAGTGAAGGGTGAATGTATCAGTGACTGCGCAATCGCGTGAGACGGTCGTCATGGCCAGCAAGACCGGGCAAACCGACAGGGTCGGGCTGGAACTCCTCGACATATGCCATCAATACGGCGAAACGGCTTCGCTGCAGAGCGTCTCCCTGTCGGTTGCGCCGGGCGAGGTGCTGTGTCTTCTGGGCCATTCGGGCTGTGGCAAGACCACGCTGATGCGTGTCGCGGCCGGGGTGGAGCGCCAGTCCAAGGGCGAAGTGCGCATCAACGGTGAGCTGATGGCCGGCGAGGGACTGTTTGTTCCGCCGGAAAAGCGTGGCGTCGGACTGATGTTCCAGGATTACGCGCTGTTCCCACACATGACCATCCTGAAGAACGTCCTCTTCGGTCTGAAGCATCTGGCCAAGCTGGAAGCTCTGGAACGGGCCCATGCAGCGCTGCAACGCGTCGGACTGATGTCTCACGCCGGCGATTATCCGCACGCCTTGTCCGGGGGCGAGCAGCAGCGGGTCGCACTGGCGCGGGCCTTGGCACCGCGACCTGGTATCCTGCTGATGGATGAGCCGTTTTCCGGGCTCGACAAGCGCTTGCGCGACACGGTCCGTGAGGAAACCCTGGCGATTCTGCGCGACAGTCAGGCTTCCTGCATCGTCGTTACCCATGATCCGGAAGAAGCCATGCGCATGGGCGACAAGATCGCGCTGATGCGTGAAGGTCGGCTGGTCCAATATGGCGCGCCGTCTGATCTCTATCGCGCGCCCGTCGATCTGGCCACGGCACGCTTCTTCTCGGAGCTGAACGAAGTGCCGGGTATCGTGCGTGAAAATGGCGTCGAAACGCCTGTCGGCTTTCTGCCGGTTCCGGAATTCTTTGGCGCAGGTCTTTCATCCGTGCCCGCCGGAACCCATGTCAGGGTAGCGGTTCGGCCACTCGGCCTTCGGCTTCTGGCCGGAACTGGCGAGGAAGGTGCCGCAGCCCACGTTGTTGCCAAGCGATTCGTTGGCGAGATGGATATCGTCACGGTTTCCGTGGACGGCATAGACGAATTGTTACAGGCGCGGCTGGAACCGGGCAGCGGACTGGAGCTCGGCCAGCGTGTTTGCCTGCAGGCCCACCCAAGAGAAACGCTGGTGTTTGTCGAATAACACGGGGCCGGGAGCCCGTTCGGATCCGGCATTCATCATTTATGCCAATTGTCGGCCTTCTTGTTGCGACTGGAGGTCCTTTTTTGTAATAGTGCCAGTCAAGGGCTCGAAAAGCCTTCCGGAGTAGGAGTTTGGCGTAATGGGAATTAGTATTTGGCAGATCCTGATCATCGCGGTGGTCGTTGTTCTGCTGTTTGGTCGCGGCAAGATCTCTGAGTTGATGGGAGACGTGGCCAAGGGAATCAAGAGCTTCAAGAAGGGAATGGCGGAAGACGACGCCGATACCTCGGAGTCCCCGAAGACCATCGATCATCAAGCCGGTGAACCGGTCGCTGCCGAAAAGGCAGAAGACAAGTCCAAGGCAAGCTGAGGCTTCCTTGGTGAGTTCGGGAGGTCCGGGTGGTTGAACCCGGTCTCCCAGGCAAGCGCCGTTCGGTCATCGCCGCATCTCGTTTGTCGGGCACAGCGCCCGGCTTGGGTCTCCCGGCAAGGGAGGCCGCGAGGGCAGTGTCTGGAACGGATCAGGATCGGGATTGCGCCGGGCGGAGGAACCACCACCCCCCGCTGCGCGTGTGCTTAGCAGTCTGGACCCCCTAGATGTTCGATATCGGTTGGACCGAAATCATGGTCATCGTCTGTGTGATGATCATTGTCGTCGGCCCCAAGGATCTCCCCCGCATGCTGCGTACCATTGGCCAGACCCTGGGCAAGGCACGTCGGCTGTCGCGCGAGTTCCAATCCACTTTCAATGACGCGATTCGTGAAGCTGAAAAGCAGGCCGATATCTCCGACATGAAGGCTGAGGTCGAGGCTGCGGCAAACTTCAATCCGTTGAAAGACCTGAAGAAGTCCATCGAGGACGACAAGGCGGTGGCAACGGTTGGTAACAAGGCTGCGGCTGCATCCACGCCGCCACCAGCTGCCAAATCCGCCGACAGCACGGCGCCGGTGCCCGATCCCAATGCGCCGACATCCGGTGCATCTCCAGCGAAACCCGCCGAAAAGATCTCGTCTCCGGCCCCATCTGCGTCGGCGACCTCTCCCAAGACATCTGAGCCCGCAGTGGAAGACAAAAAGTCATGAGTCAGGAAGATATCGACGGCTCAAAGGCGCCGCTGATCGAGCATTTGATCGAGCTGCGCTCCCGATTGTTGAAATCGGTCATCGCCGTCGGCCTCATGTTCATCGTCTGCTTCTATTTCGCATCCGATATCTACAACATTCTGACTGTGCCCTATCTGCGGGCGGCACCGCATCCTGAAGCCGTGAAGATGATCTTCACCGCGCCGCAGGAGTGGTTCTTCACTCAGTTGAAGCTGGCGCTGTTCGGCGCATTGTTCCTGGCATTCCCGGTGGTCGCCGGACAGATCTACATGTTCGTGGCGCCCGGTCTCTACAAGAACGAACGCTCGGCCTTCATGCCGTTCCTGATCGCAACACCGGTGCTGTTCGCCATTGGGGCGTGTCTGGTCTATTTCCTGATCATGCCGATGGCCATGGGCTTCTTCCTGTCGATGGAGCAGAGCGGTGGCTCCGGTAAGGTCGCGATTGAGCATCTGGCCAAGGTCAGCGAATATCTCGGCCTGATCATGGTGTTGATCTTCGCCTTCGGTCTGGTTTTCCAGTTGCCGGTGGTGCTGACCCTGTTGGGTCGCGCCGGGCTGGTGGACAGCAAGGGCCTGAAGGAAAAACGCAAATATGCGATCGTTGCAGCCTTTGCAGCTGCGGCGATTCTGACGCCGCCGGATCCGATCTCTCAGATCGGTCTTGCGCTGCCGACCCTCCTTCTCTACGAAGTCTCCATCATTTCTGTCCGGCTGATCGAGCGTCAGCGGGCCGAACGGGACGCCAAGCGGGAAGCCGAAGAGGACTGACCGCCTAGTATCCAGAATGTTCGCCCGTATACGCAACGCTTGACCAGCCATCACTTCAAGCGTTGCTCGGGAAGCGTCATGTTCGATATCAAATGGATCAGGGAAAACGCAGAGGCCTTTGACGCAGGCCTGAAACGGCGTGGGTATGAGGCGTCGTCCGCCAGGTTGATTGAGCTGGACGAGGCCCGCCGCTCCCATATCACCAAGCTTCAGGAAGCCCAGGAACGCCGCAACGCCGCGTCCAAGGAAATTGGCAAGGCCAAGGCCGCCAAGGATGAAGACAAGGCCCAGGCGCTGATGCAGGAAGTCGCCGGCATCAAGTCCTTCATCCAGACCGGCGAGGAAAAGGAGCGCGAGCTCACCCTGGCCGTCGAGGCTGCACTTTCGGTCATCCCCAATCTTCCGTACGATGATGTGCCGGATGGCGAGGACGAAGCTGACAACGTCGAGCTTCGGGTTGTCGGCGAAAAGCCGGTTCTGGATTTCGAGCCGAAAGAGCATTTCGAGCTGGGAGAAGCCCAGGGCGGCATGGACTTCGGTACGGCGGCCAAAATGTCCGGGTCGCGTTTTGTCATCCTGAAAGGTCAGCTTGCCCGTCTGGAGCGTGCCATCGGTCAGTTCATGATCGATACCCACACCCAGGAACACGGCTACATGGAAGTGTCGCCGCCGCTGCTGGTGAACAACACGGCGCTTTACGGCACCAGTCAGCTGCCGAAGTTCGAGGAAGACCTCTTCAAGGCCGACAGCGGGCATTATCTGATCCCGACGGCAGAAGTGCCTCTGACCAATCTGGTGGCCGGTGAGATCCTTGCAGAAGAAGACCTGCCATTGCGCGTCTCTGCGCTCACCTATTGCTTCCGCTCGGAAGCCGGGTCTGCCGGGCGTGATACGCGTGGCATGCTGCGTCAGCACCAGTTCGGCAAATGCGAAATGGTCTCCGTGACGACGCCGGAAACGTCGCTGGACGAGCTGGAGCGGATGCTCGGCTGTGCGGAAGCTGTCCTGAAGAAGCTCGGTCTGCATTACCGTGTGGTCACGCTGTGCACCGGCGATATGGGCTTTGGCGCACGCAAGACATACGACATCGAGGTCTGGTTGCCGGGTCAGAACATGTACCGTGAGATTTCCTCCTGCTCGGTCTGTGGCGACTTCCAGGCGCGCCGGATGAATGCCCGCTATCGGATCGCTGGCGAGAAACAGCTCGGCCATGTTCACACGTTGAACGGCTCCGGCGTTGCGGTTGGCCGGGCGCTGATCGCGGTTCTGGAAACCTATCAGAACGCCGATGGCACCATCACCGTGCCAGATGTTCTGCGTCCCTACATGAACGGCCTGGAGGTCATCGGCTGACCATGCGTATCCTGATCACCAACGACGACGGCATCCACTCCGAGGGCCTTGATGTTCTGGAGCGGATCGCCCGCACTCTGTCCGATGATGTGTGGGTGGTGGCGCCGGAGACGGACCAGAGCGGTGTGGCGCATTCGCTCACCCTGTCCGATCCCTTGCGTCTGCGGCAGGTCGCCGAGCAGCGTTTTGCCCTGCGCGGAACGCCGACGGATTGCGTGATCATGGGCGTGCGCAAGGTTCTGCCTGGATTGCCGGATCTGGTGCTTTCGGGCATCAATCGGGGGCAGAACCTCGGCGAAGACGTGACCTATTCCGGCACTGTCGCAGGAGCGATGGAGGGGGCGATTCTCGGTATTCGCTCCTTCGCCGTTTCCCAGGCCTATGACTGGGACATCAGCCGCGAGCCGGACTATTCCACTGCGGAGACGCTCGGGCCGGATCTGTTCAAGCAGCTTTTGTCATTCGATCTGCCGCGTCATGCCCTGCTGAACATCAACTTCCCGGCGTGTCCGGCCGAAAAGGTGAAGGGCGTACGCGTGACCGTTCAGGGGCACCATGAGCAGAGTGGTCTGAAGATCGACGAGCGCAAGGATGGACGCGGCTATCCGTATTTCTGGCTCGGTTTCCAGGATCGTGCCCCATCTGTGTTGGACAATTCCGATCTGCATGCGGTTTACGATGGCTATGTATCGGTCACACCGCTTAGAATTGACCTGACGGCGCATGACCTTGTCGGCAAGCTGAATGGAGCGCTGACGGTCTGACGAGGATTGGCAGGGCTCGCATGAACGAAGATGGCTCGGACAGTTATTCCGACAAAACGCAGGCCATCGTCCTGGAAGAGAGGGAAACACGGGCCTCCTTTGTTCTGGGATTGCGCAGTCGAGGCATTGGTGACCGGCAGGTGCTTGGCGCCATTGAGCGGGTTCCGCGTCGGCTGTTTCTCGCGGCCATCTACCACCGTCTCGCCTATCAGGATGCTGCCGTTCCCATCGAATGCGGTCAGAGCGCCATTGCTCCATCCGATGTTGCACGGCGGGCTCAGGCGCTTGATGTGCAGTCCGGTCATCGGGTGCTCGAAATCGGCACGGGCTCCGGCTATCAGACGGCCGTTCTGTCGCATCTGGCTGGCGAAGTTCACTCCATCGAGCGCTTCAGCGGTCTGATGGATCTGGCGGGGCAACGCCTCGCAGCCCTCAAGCTGACCAACCTCACGCTGTATCATGGCGATGGTCTTGCCGCGCCGGATGATGAAGGCTGGCCGAAGGTGGGCGAGGGGGACCGTCCGGTCCCTGTTGGCGCCGGCGTCAAATACGACCGCATCATCGTCAACGGCGCCTGGCCGGAAATCCCGAAGACCTTGCGAGCTCTGCTCAAGCCTGGGGGCATCTTGTTGATGCCCGTGGGGCAAACCTCCAGTCTGCAGGAGCTGACGCGTTTCCGCGCCCCGGTGGACCAGTCCGAATCAGATCTGATTGAAGTTCTTGACCGGATCCGCAGCATTTCCCTGATCAGGGGGCGCGCGGAGTTTCTCTAAGAGGATCAGCGCTGCGACGGTTCGGACTGACCGGGGTGGGCAGTATCTGCAAGCCGCTCTCAGCCTCCGTATGAATACGCAAGGCAACAACTTTCCGAGCCCACAGCAATCCCGGATTTCACCTGTGGTGATTTTTTATCAAGCCTTGTGGATGCTTGCATTTTCGGCGTTTCAATCCGGAAAGGGCGATGCTTCAACCTCATTAGCGTTCACAACGCCAAAACTCATCTGTCGCACAACTTGTTCGGTTCACGGGCCGCGATCGGGGGAACCTCAGTTCTCTTAGCCTTTTATAAACCTTGCTGCCCCTATTCTTAACCATAATGATCAACAGTATATTGGTTCGAGTAGAGCGATGAGCAAGCGGTTGCGGGTACTCCGCAGTGACCTGATTTCTCGGGTCGCTCTGATTTCTTTGGCAGCAGGAGCCCTTGCAGGCTGCAGCGGTGCCGTGGAGCGTTTTGGTGAGGCGCAGCCGATTTATACCGGCAGCACCAACAACCAGCGCCAGATTCTTTCTGGCGGGGGAAGCCAGCCCTCCTACAATGATATTATCAATGGCTCCGGCGGCACCGTGGCGGGACTTCCGCCTCAGTCGTCTGCGCCTCGGTCTACCGTTTCCCGGTCTCCGGTCACGCGCTCGCCGGCTCCGCTGACGACTGCCTCGATCCCCAACAATGGCCCGGGTGCCAATGTCGGTGCTCAGCAGGTTCGCCAGCCTTCCTTCCAGCAAGTGACTTCCAGGCCGCTCGCCGCGCCATCGCGTGTTCCTGCCGCGCGCGTTCCGGATGCTTCGGTGCGGACGCCTCCAGTGCGGACGGCCCGCGTCAACACCTCTCCTGCGCCAGAACCAGGCCGCATCGAGATGCCGGCCCCGACCCGTTCGCAGCCTTCTGCCCGTTCTCAAGGGAAAAACTGGAAGGGGTGGACTGCGGCTGGCGGAACCCGTGTGCCTCTGCGCAATGGCGATACTTTGGCCGGCCTCTCCCGTCGTTACGGCGTGCCGGAACAAGCCATCATCGCAACCAATGGCATTGAAGATCCGAGCCAGGTCCGTCCTGGTCAGAACCTGATCATCCCGATTTATGTCTACGGAGGCTCGCCCAATGGTGTGGCGTCTGCCCCGCAGGCTCTCCCGAGCGCCAACAGCAGTGACGATATCGTCACCGGCTCGATCAATCCGTCGCGTGCCACCAGCACTGGCACGAGCGCGCGCTCCGGATCCGATTTCGGCATGGCAACCGCACCGCGGCGCAAGCCGAGGAATCAACCGAGCTTTGCCGAAATCTCATCTGCTGCCGTCGGTGGCCAGGTGACGGCAACTGACGCATCGCCAATCCAGGTCGCAGTCACGCCTGAGCGCAAGCCAAGCACCTACACGGCAACCCGCTCCGTTGGCTCGACAGCTCACTCCGGATCTGACCGTCCGACCTCGACGCCACCGGCTGCTGCGCCGTCCCGTTCAGAACCTGTTGTGGCTGCTCAGCCAAGCCAACCGGTCGAACGCCAGGAAATCGCCAGCGTGGATCGCTCGGAGCCTGCGGCACAGGCCGCACCTCCTTCGGGGGGGCAGGGCTTCCGCTGGCCGGTTCGTGGCCGGGTGATTTCCGGATTCGGCATGAAGCCGGGCGGCACGCGCAACGATGGCATCAATCTCTCGGTTCCTGAAGGAACGCCGGTGACCGCTGCAGAAGACGGTACGGTGATCTATTCCGGCAACGAGTTGAAGGGCTATGGCAACCTGGTGCTCTTGCGTCATGAAAATGGTTGGGTTTCGGCCTATGCCCACAATTCCAAGCTTAAGGTGAAGCGCGGTGACAAGGTCCGTCGCGGTGAGACAGTCGGCGAAGCCGGAGCCACCGGCTCTGTCAGTCAGCCGCAGGTCCACTTCGAGCTGCGCCGTGGCAACAAGCCTGTCGACCCGACGCTTTACCTGCCCAAAGGCTAATTCCTTGGCGCACCGCTGTTTCATCAAAGGTCCCGGTTTCCGGGGCCTTTTTTGTTTATTGCCTCGCGTCATGCCGTTTCCTCGGCACCACGAGAGTGTTGAGCGAGCGGGGACGCAACGGCATGGATCCTCGGGTCAGGCCCGAGAATGACGGCTGTGGGAAGGAGAGCACTTGCTCAGATCGCTCCACACACTCCGCTGTCCCGGCCCTGAGCCGGGATCTCCAAATCCGGTGCCCAGGTCCCGGCTCAAGGCCGGGACAGCAGGGTGAGGCGTGGCGTTTTGTGGTTTGTGCTCCCGACACTTGCGTCATGCCAAGGCTTGACCATGGCATCCATGCCGTTCCCTTGGCGCCACGAGAGTCTTGAGCGAGCGGGGATGCAACGGCATGGATCCTCGGGTCAGGCCCGAGAATGACGGCTGTGGGGAGGAGAGCACTTGCTCAGACTGCTCCACACACTCCGCTGTCCCGGCCTTGAGCCGGGATCTCCAAATCCGGTGCCCAGGTCCCGGCTCAAGGCCGGGACAGCAGGGGGAGGCGTGGCGTTTTGTGGTTTGTGGTTTGTGCTCCCGACACTTGCGTCATGCCATGGCTTGACCATGGCATCCATGCCGTTCCCTTGGCGCCACGAGAGTGTTGAGCGAGCGGGGACGCAACGGCACGGATCCTCGGGTCAGGCCTGAGAATGACGGCTGTGGGGAGGAGAGCACTTGCTCAGACTGCTCCACACACTCCGCTGTCCCGGCCCTGAGCCGGGATCTCCAAATCCGGTGCCCAGGTCCCGGCTCAAGGCCGGGACCGCAGGGTGAGGCGTGGCGTTTTGTGGTTTGTGCTGCCGACACTTGCGTCATGCCATGGCTTGACCATGGCATCCATGCCGTTCCCTTGGCGCCACGAGAGTCTTGAGCGAGCGGGGATGCAACGGCATGGATCCTCGGGTCAGGCCCGAGGAATTTCGGAGGTAAGGCGGGGGACGTCAGTCCAGGCGTTGGCCAAGGCGGCCGGCGAGGTCCTGGATGAACTGATAGGCGACGCGGCCGGAGCGGCTGCCGCGGGTGGTGGCCCACTCCAGGGCGTCAGCACGCAGCTTTTCCTCTTCGACCTTGATGCCGTAATGGGTGGCGTAGCCGTTGACCATCTCCAGATAATCATCCTGGCTGCACTTGTGGAAGCCGAGCCACAAGCCGAAGCGGTCCGACAGCGAGACTTTCTCCTCCACCGCTTCTGCCGGGTTGATCGCAGTTGAGCTTTCGTTCTCGATCATGTCGCGCGGGATAAGATGGCGGCGGTTGGAGGTGGCGTAGAAGATGACATTCTCCGGCCGACCTTCAATGCCGCCTTCCAGCACAGCCTTCAGCGACTTGTAGGATGTGTCGTCATTGTCAAAGCTCAGGTCGTCGCAAAAGACGATAAAGTGCTCATCCTGATCGCGGATCTGAGCCATCAGTGCGGGAAGGCTTTCGATGTCTTCGCGGTGGATCTCGACCAGCTTCAGACTGCCGTTGGCCTCATCCGCATTGACCTTGGCATGGGCGGCCTTGACCAGCGACGATTTGCCCATGCCGCGAGCGCCCCACAAAAGTGCGTTGTTGGCCGGCAGACCGCGGGCAAAGCGTAGCGTGTTGTCGACCAGCAGGTCGCGCACCCGCGAGACGGCGCACAGCAATGTGATGTCGACGCGATTGACCTTGGCCACTGGCTGCAGCTCACCCGGATTGGGCAGCCAGACGAAGGCATCGGCGGCTGAAAGATCGGGTCGGGATGGCGTCTTGGGCACGGCACGGGCGACCAGTTCGAGCAACTGGTCGAATTTTGCGTTCAGATTGGCGATTTCCGTCTTTTTTGACATTGCTTGTCGAGCTCCCTGGACCTATCTGCAAGGTCAACCGTCATGCTCGGTCGCGGATTAAGGTGCAACCGGATGCGGTGGACTTTTCTCTTGAGGTCAGCCACTAGCACGGGCGTAAAATCGGGAAAACGGCGGTTATGTCCTTTTCGGTACGCTGGATGCGCAGCCGAGCCTTGAAAACCAGTGCGCCGTCGGTATAGTCCGGCCACTTGGAATCTGGCGATTTTCGCCAATCACACTAAGACGTAGGGCAGTTTCGGCAACGGACAGACCCGCGACTTCTAGGAGTTTTGAATGTTTATCACACCGGCATATGCCCAGTCCGGCGTCCCATCCATGGGCCCAGACTTCCTGATGTCCCTGCTGCCGTTCGTGCTGATCTTCGCGATCATGTACTTCCTGATCATCCGCCCGCAGCGCCAGCGTGTGAAGCAGCACCAGGAATTGGTCTCCAACCTGCGTCGCGGCGACACGATCGTCACGTCCGGTGGGCTGATCGGCAAGGTTGCCAAGGTGGTAGACGACAGCGAGATCCAGGTTGAGCTGGCAGAAGGCGTGAAGGTCCGTATCGTTCGCGCCATGGTTCAGGACGTTCGTGCAAAGTCCGAGCCTGCCAAGGACGGCGCGTAACTCCTTCGCGTTTCCGCATACCGCTTCCTGGCCGGGCCTGACGCAAGTTTGGGGCCCGGCCGCCCAGCACAGGCGCACGAAACATGCTGTATTTTGCCCGCTGGAAGATTGCCGTGGTTCTGCTCACGGTTCTTGCCGGCATCGTCACCACTCTTCCGAATTTCCTCTCTTCCAAGACACTCGAGTCCTGGCCGGACTTTCTGCCAAAAAGTCAGATGGTCCTGGGTCTCGACCTTCAGGGCGGGGCGTACCTCCTGTATGAGGTCGACCGGGAAGACTACATCCAGAAGCGGTTGAAGACCCTGGTCGGCGATATCCGTGGCGCTCTGCGTGAGCAGCCTCGCATCGGCTATACCGGTCTTGGCATTCAGGGGCAGGCGGCCCAGGTCCGCGTCCGTGATACCGACCGCATTGATGAGGCGCGCGAGCGTCTGGCTGATCTGGTGAACCCGTTGGTCAACAGCGTTTTCGGCGGCCAGCAGGTCAATGAATTCGAGCTGAACGTTTCAGACGATGGTCTGGTGCGCTTCAGCTACACGTCCGATGGCCTGGATCAGCGCATGGCCTCTATCGTGCAGCAGTCCATCGAGGTGATCCGCCGTCGTGTTGATGAAATCGGCACAACCGAGCCGAACATCCAGCGTCAGGGCACCGATCGCATTCTGGTGGAAGCCCCGGGCGAGAGTGATCCCGAGCGTCTGAAGGCCCTCGTCGGGCAGACTGCCCAGCTGACCTTCCATATGGTCGATACCTCCATGTCCGGCCAGCAGGCGCTTCAGGCACGTCCGCCCGTCGGCACCATGGTGCTCTACTCGGTCGACGATCCGCCCATTCCCTATCTGGTTGAGGAAAGGCCTCTGCTGTCGGGTGAGGACCTTGTTGATGCGCAGGTCAGCTTTGACCAGAACAGCAACGAGCCGGTGGTCAATTTCCGCTTCAACACATCCGGGGCGCGCAAGTTCGGTCTTGTGACCCAGCAGAACGTCGGCAAGCCGTTTGCCATCGTTCTGGATGAGGAAGTCATTTCCGCTCCGGTCATTCGTGAACCGATCACCGGCGGCTCTGGCCAGATTTCCGGCAGCTTCACCGTCGATGGTGCCAATGATCTCGCCGTGCTGCTGCGCGCGGGTGCGCTTCCGGCCAAGTTGACGGTCATCGAGGAACGGTCCATCGGTCCGGGACTTGGTGCCGACAGCATCGAGGCCGGCAAGCTGGCGTCAATCATCGCACTGGCTGCCGTTGTCACCTTCATGATTGCTGCTTATGGCCGCTTTGGTGTCATCGCCAATATCGCGTTGTTTGCCAATATCTTCCTGATCTTCGGCGCGCTGACCGTGCTCGGGGCCACACTGACATTGCCGGGGGTCGCAGGTATCGTCCTGACCATCGGTATGGCGGTGGATGCCAACGTGCTGATCTATGAGCGCATCCGGGAAGAAAACCGGGCAGGGCGATCTGCTGTGTCTGCAATCGATGCCGGCTACAGCCGGGCACTTGGAACCATCCTTGATGCCAACATCACCACGCTGATTGCGGCGGTGATCCTGTTCCAGCTTGGCTCCGGCCCGGTCAAGGGCTTTGCCGTGACGCTGGCCATCGGGATCTTCACCACCGTGTTCTCCGCCTTCACCTTCAGTCGTCTGCTGATCGCCCTCTGGGTGCGTCGTCGTCGGCCGTCGAAACTGCCAATTTGATCCGGGAGAAGAGAAATATGGCATTGCTCCGACTTGTTCCGGATAACACCAAGTACCGCTTCATGTGGTTCCGCAAGTTCAGCTTTCCGCTGTCCATCCTTGTGGCGATCATCTCCATTTCCCTGTTTGCGACCATCGGGCTGAACCTCGGGATCGACTTCAAGGGTGGGACAATCATCGAGATGAAGACCGACGGTCCGGCAGACATCGCCGGTATCCGCTCGTCGATGGGAGAGCTCAATCTGGGCGATATCCAGGTCCAGCAGTTCGGCAATGCCGATGAGGTTCTGGTGCGGGTGGAAGAGCAGCCGGGTGGTGAACTCGCCCAGCAGGCTGTTGTCGCCAACGTGCGGGATCTGTTCGCCGAGCAGAACGTCGACTTCCGGCGTGTGGAAGTGGTCGGCCCCAGCGTTTCGCAGGAACTGGCACGTGCCGGCTCCATTGCGGTGGCTGCTTCGCTTCTGGCGATCCTGATCTACATCTGGATCCGCTTCGAGTGGCAGTTTGCCCTCGGCGCCATCCTGACCACCGCCAATGATGTGATCGTGACGATTGGTCTCTTCGTCATCCTGCAGCTCGACTTCTCGCTGTCTTCCATCGCGGCGGTGCTGACGATCATCGGCTATTCGCTCAATGATACGGTGGTGGTCTATGACCGCATCCGTGAGAACTTGCGCAAATACAAGAAGATGTCTTTGACGGATCTGCTCGATCTGTCGATCAACGAGACCCTGTCGCGCACGACACTCACCTCCTTGACGACCCTTCTGGCACTGATCGCGCTGTGGA
Source organism: Roseibium limicola (assembly GCF_017313085.1). GTDB lineage: Bacteria > Pseudomonadota > Alphaproteobacteria > Rhizobiales > Stappiaceae > Roseibium > Roseibium limicola. The sequence continues at coordinate 362,799 of NZ_JAFLNF010000005.1, forward strand.
TCTTCGGCGGCGAGGTGATCCGGTCGTTCACCCTGGCGATGATCTTCGGTGTGGTGATCGGTACCTATTCGTCAATCTTCCTGGCAGCACCTTTCCTGATCCTCTTCAATCTGCGCGGCGACGGAAAATCCGCTGACAGTGACGAAGACGACAAGGAAAACGGCAAATCGCCGAAAGGCGCCACCGCCTGACGACTTGTGTCGTTGACGCTGCTAAAATCTTCATGGGGTCGGAGGGGTAATGCGCCGCTCTGGCCCCATGCCATATCAAGAGACAGTGCTGCCCTGCCTGGGGCACTTGTCTCAGCCCTTGATCCGAGGATGACCGAGACGCCGATGGTTCAGATCCGCGACGCACATTTTCCCAGCCGCACACCAGTGGACGCCTATGGCAATGGCGGGTTTCGCTTTGCTGGCATGTCTCACCAGGGCTCGATCTTGTGTGTGCCGTCAGGTGTCTATGGCTGGGAGCCGAAAACCTATGCGGATTTGTCCCTGGCGGCGTTTGAAAAGGTTCTGGAAGAGTTTTCTGACATCGAAGTGCTGTTGATCGGCACCGGGGTTGATCTTCGTCCCATCCCGGCTGAGCTGAAAGCCGCGTTCCGCGAGGTGGGTATCATTTCCGACAGCATGTCGACAGGGGCTGCCATCCGCACCTTCAACGTCATGCTGGCCGAGGAGCGGGCAGTCGCCACGGCCTTGCTGGCGGTTGACTATGAGCGCTAGAAACTTTGGCCCATTTGCCCCATATGCACTGTCATGAGTTCTGATTTTACCCATGCCGCCGATCTGGTCTACGCCAGTGATCGCGACCGGTTTCTCGCAAGTCTTTTCGCCAGGGAAGAGCCACGCGCCGGGCTGATGGCGCTCTATGCCTTCAATCTGGAAATCGGACGCATTCGCGAGCTTGTCTCCGAGCCTTTGCCTGGTGAGGTGCGTCTGCAATGGTGGCGCGATCTTCTGGAGGGAACGGAGCATGGCGAAGTTCAGGCCAATCCGGTGGCCAATGCGCTGCTGCAGACGGCTGCGACCTACAAACTTCCCAGGTTCGCGCTGACGGCGATGGTCGATGCAAGGGTGTTCGATCTCTACAATGATCCGATGCCGAGCCTGAATGATCTGGAAGGCTATTGCGGGGAGACCGCCTCCGCGCTCATTCAGCTTGCCTGTCTGGTGCTGAACAACGGCGATGAGCCGGACACCGCTGAAATCGCCGGTCACGCCGGCGTTGCCTATGGCTTGTGCGGCTTGATGCGGGCATTGCCCTGGCACGCGGCACGCGGCCAGATGTTCCTGCCAAAAGATCTTCTTGAGCGTCATGGCGTCGATACGGCACCTGTCTTCAAGGGTGAGACGACGCCCCAACTGGCGGCGGCCCTGACTGAGTTGCGCGAACACACGCGCCATCATCTCAAGCGGGTGCGGGAAGGCGCAAGCGATCTGCCCACCCGGTTGAAGCCCGCCTTCCTGCCGGTGGCCCTGGTTGAGCCTTTCCTCAAGCGCATGGAAAAGCCCGGCCACGATCCGCTGCAGACCCCTATTGAGCTCTCCCGGCTGCATCGCCAATGGACGCTCTGGCGCGCCAGCCGTAAACCCGGCGCCGGGATTTGATGCTACTTTTTCCCGCTGACGGACCTCTCACCCTCCGCGTCATTACCGGGCTTGACCCGGTAATCCATGCCGGTTGTGGGACGTGGAGAGAGGACCTCAACGCCCGTCATCCTCGCGCAGGCGGGGATCCAGACTTTTGCGGCGCTGGTCGGTTGTCGTCAGGACAATGGGGAAGGACTGGATCCTCGGCACAAGGCCGAGGATGACGGCAGTGTGTCTCTCGCGGCCTCTCCCTCTCTCCCCGTCATTGCCGGACGTGATCCGGCAATCCATGCCGTGACGCCTCGGGACACCGAGGGGCTGACCGTGGAGCACGGGTGCGGCATGGATCCCATGGTCGCGCCATGGGATGACGGCGGTTGTGGGACGTGGAGAGAGGACCTCAACGCCCGTCATCCCCGCGCAGGCGGGGATCCAGACTTTTGCGGCGCTGGTCGGTTGCCGTCAGGACAATGGGGAAGGACTGGATCCTCGGCACAAGGCCGAGGATGACGGAGGTGTATCTCCCGCGGCATCTCCCCTCCCTCCGCGTCATTACCGGACTTGATCCGGTAATCCATGCCGTGACGTCTCGGGTCAACGAAGGGCTGGCCGTGGGGCGCGGGATCGGCATGGATCCCATTGGTCAAGCTATGGGATGATGCCGGTTGTGGGACGTGGAGAGAGGACCTCAATGCCCGTCATCCCCGCGCAGGCGGGGATCCAGACTTTTGCAGCGCTGCTGGGTTGCCGTCTGGCCGATGGGGAAGGACTGGATCCTCGGCACAAGGCCGAGGATGACGGAGGTGTGGTTCCCGCTGACGGACCTCTCCCCCTTCCGTCATTACCGGGCTTGACCCGGTAATCCATGCCGTGACGCCTCGGGACACCGAGGGGCTGACCGTGGGGCGCGGGATCGGAATGGATCCCATGGTCGGCCCATGGGATGACGCTGAAAGCAGCTCGGTTCAGTTGATGTTGGCGCCGACGGAATTACTCCGCTGCGATGTCCTGGGGCTGCAGATCGGTGATCCAGCCTGCGAAATCTGCCTTGGCGCGGCTGGTGAAGGCCTGCTTCTTGGCGCGAGTCTTGTCCTTGCCCTTGATGCGATTGCCCTCGGCATCGACCTTCGGCGTCTCCACGTCGGGGAACAGGCCGAAGTTGACATTCATCGGCTGGAACGACCGTGCGCCGCCTTCGTTCTCACGGCTGATGTGACCGCCGGTGATATGGCCGATCAGCGCGCCCATGGCAGTGGTCGCCGGTGGCACCGTGATCGGCTGACCGAGACGTTCCTGAGCGGCAAAAATGCCGGTCATGCAGCCGACGCTGGCGGATTCCACATAGCCCTCGCAGCCGGTGATCTGGCCGGCAAACCGCAGGCGCGGTTCAGCCTTCAGCCGCAGCGTACCGTCCAGCACTTTCGGAGAGTTCAGGAAGGTGTTGCGGTGCAGGCCGCCGAGGCGCGCGAACTGGGCGTTCTCCAGCCCAGGGATCATCTTGAAGATGTCGCCCTGGGCGCCGTACTTCAGCTTCGTCTGAAACCCGACCATGTTGTACAGCGTGCCAAGCGCGTTGTCCTGACGCAGCTGCACCACCGCATAGGCCTTGATGTCCGGCTGGTGGGCGTTGGTCAGTCCCATCGGCTTCATCGGGCCATGGCGCAGGGTTTCGCGACCGCGTGCCGCCATCACTTCAATCGGCAGACAGCCATCGAAATAGGGTGTGTTGGCTTCCCACTCCTTGAAGTCGGTGGTGTCACCGGCAATCAGCGCGTCGATAAAGGCGTCATACTGCTCCTTGGTCATCGGGCAGTTGAGATAGTCCTTGCCGTCGCCGCCGGGGCCGACCTTGTCGTAGCGCGACTGGAACCAGGCCTTGTCCAGGTCGACACTGTCGAAATGCACGATCGGCGCGATGGCATCGAAGAAGGCCAGCGCTTCCTCACCACATTTTTCCAGCACGGCAGCAGACAGCGCCGGCGATGTCAGAGGCCCGGTTGCGACGATGACGCTGTCCCAGTCTGCAGGTGGCAGACCGGCGATCTCTTCGCGGTTGATGGTGATCAGCGGATGTTCTTCCAACGCCTTTGTGACCGACTGGGAGAATCCGTCCCGGTCCACCGCAAGCGCGCTGCCCGCCGGTACCTGATTGGCATCACCACAGGACAGGATAAGCGAGCCCGCCTGTCGCAATTCATGATGCAACAGGCCGACTGCGTTGTTCTCGCTGTCGTCGGAGCGGAACGAATTGGAGCACACCAGCTCGGCCAGGCCGTCGCTCTGGTGCGCGTCGGTCTTGCGCACCGGGCGCATTTCATGCAGCACGACGGGAATACCACGACGGGCGATCTGCCAGGCGGCTTCAGATCCGGCAAGGCCGCCACCGATCACATGGATGGGGGAGTGTTTCTCAGTCATGTTGGTCCAGTCCGGGGTTTGGGTGCGGCGCCCTGGACAAATCGTCCGGTCGCGGGGCTCGCGTGCCTTGTCGCGTCGTGTCGATTACCGTGTCACGCCGGGCACATGCATTGGCGCTTCTGATACCGTGTCCGGTGAAAACACGCAATGGTCCGTGCGGCCTGGCCCACGGCAGGGCTTGCCAGCGACAGCGCGTTAAGAGAAGCTTGGCAGCTTGTGGAAATGAAAAGTTGAATGTGTTCAGGGGGCTGCATGGGTAACTCAGATGGACTGACGTTGTCAGGGGCCGGGGGGCAATTGCGTTTGAGCGTTGAGAATTCTCGGCATCGGTCTGAAACCGGAGGCAGCCGCCGTCTCGGCAAGATGGCAACCGTTGTGGCGCTCCTCGGGACACTGGCCGGATGTGCCGCCCAAGCCGACAATGATGCCTTCTCCTGGTACAATGACAACCGCTCTGCGCCGAAGGGCAACCGGGTCTATGTCTGCCACGGATTCGGCTGTGCCTATCGCACCCCGGTGGATTTCTCCCGGCGTGACTTGAACCGCCTCAAGGCGATTCTCGCCCAGGGCCGCCGCTCGCCGCAAGCCGAGCGGAAGGCTGTCGCCAAGGCGGTTGCCTGGCAGGAAAAGCGCGTGGCGCCGTTGGTCGGGTCGGCTGATGACATTGGCGGCCTGGACATGCAGAACGCCGGAAAACGTGGGCAAATGGATTGCCTCGACGAATCAACCAACACCAACAGTCTGCTGCTGGTGGCTGAGAAGCACGGCTATCTGAAACACCACAAGGTGTCGTCACCTGTCGCGCGTGGCTTCTTCCTCGATGGTCGCTATCCCCATGCCACGGCAACGATTCGCGAGGTCGAGAGCAAAAAAGTCTTCGCGATTGATTCCTGGCCTGAATCCAACGGCAAGCCGCCTGTCGTTCAGCCTCTGACAGAGTGGATGGCGAGCAAGCCCGTGTCATCCTGAACTGAATTTATCTTGAAAATGAGCCTCAAACAACAAAACGCCCGCCGGGGGAGGAGCCGGCAGGCGTTTTAAGGGTTCCGCTTAAAGCGGATGGGAAGATCCCCGTGGGAGGGTGCGGGTACTTCCCGAAGACACCTGGGCGTTTGCTGCGACCCGGAGTGTCTTGTTTTCCTCTGATTGCCTCAGAGGATCAGGTGAGGACGCGGCAGCGGATCCGCCGTGGTCCTGAAGTCAAGCCGCCTTAGCGGGTTGCGGAACGCGCGAAGTAGGAAAGTTCGCCACGGTTGATGCCGAGGTCCTGCAGTTCGCGGTTCGAAAGCTGGGACAGCTCATCGTAAGTCGTCCGGTAACGCTTCCAGGTCTGGTACTTGCGCACGAATGTGTCGAGCATGATCTTGTCTTTCCAAAAGTGTGTGTGTCTGTGGCGTTGCGGGGGGCTTAACCGCGCCGGCAGCGCCAAATTCGATAGACCTGAAATAGGCCCGTGGCCGGTGATTTAAAAGAGGGCTTTTTGCAGTGCAGCTCTGCATAAAATGCAGGCCTTGCGCACACAAAACAGCCAATAAGAGCGAAACGGTCCGATGAATCCGAATTGAGGACATTGCGGTGCACAATTGATGGTCAATTGTCCCGGGGGCGGTCACCCCAACACCACTCCCCAACACCTCTCCGTCCTCCTCGGGCTTGTCCCGAGGATCCAGGCCGTTGCGCTTCGGCAGACGCGGGACTGTCGAGGGCGGCAAGGGAACGGCATGGATGCCATGGTCGAGCCACGGCATGACGCGGGGAGATGGGTCGCGCGTCGAAGAACTGAGAAGCGAACGGTCAGAAATCTGACGCCAGTCCCAGAAATCCCGGCTCCCAATCACCTCTCCGTCATCCTCGGGCTTGACCCGAGGATCCACGCCGTTGCGCTTCGGCAAACGCGGGGCTGTCGAGGCGGCAAGGGAACGGCATGGATGCCATGGTCGAGCCATGGCATGACGCGGGGAGATGGGTCGCGCGTCGAAGATCTGGGAATCGAACGGTCAGAAATCTGACGCCAGTCCCAGAAATCCCGGCCCCCAAACACCTCTCCGTCATCCTCGGGCTTGTCCCGAGGAGCCACGCCGTTGCGCTTCGGCAGACGCGGGGCTGTCGAGGCGGCGAGGGAACGGCATGGATGCCGCGTGAAGGCAGTGATCTTCTTCAGCTACAGAAAACACAAAAATCCGGAAGGCGAAGACGGCCGGAGGAAGGAGAACTGGAAGCTGGATGTGTTCGGGGCTTGTCGGAGCGGGTCAAAACCGGGCTCTGAAAAAACGAACGCCTGCCACTGGGAGGAGGTAGTGGCAGGCGACGTTTTTGACGATGGTGAGACTGGGAGGAGGTGTCTCACCTTGCCGCACGTCCCTGGAGCCTGGGAGGAGGTAGCTCCTGAGGACGCGATCCGAATTTCAAAATGTCGCCTGCCACTGGGAGGAGGTAGTAGCAGGCGACTCTTTTGACGATGGTGAGACTGGGAGGAGGGTGTCTCACCGTGTCGCACGCCCCTGGAGCCTGGGAGGAGGTAGCTCCTGAGGACGCGATCTGAATTTCAAATGTCGCCTGTCACTGGGAGGAGGGTGTGACAGGCGACCTTTTGACTTAGGCGAAGCTGGGAGGAGGATGCTTCGCCGTGTCGCACGTCCCTGGAGCCTGGGAGGAGGTAGCTCGTGGGGACGCGATTTCTAGTGATTAGACCAGAGCCTGACGGGCCACCGAGCGGATGTCGCCACGGTTGATGCCCAGATCGCTCAGTTCACGCTGCGACAGACGGGAGAGCTCATCTACCGTGCGACGGTACTGAACCCAGTTGCTGTACTTGCGTGCTACGTTGCCAATCATTGTCTCAATCCTTCTGTGACGCGCTGCAGCATTTGTTTATTGCGCCGCGTCATCGCTGTGTTGAGAACTATATAATTTGGCGTTCGAAATAATAGAAGCGCGAATTCCGCATGTCAGTCATGCGTATAACGCAACGCACCATTTTCGAGGAATGAAAAGTCAGTCGGACGCTGCGGAATCTGATGAAAGCGGAGGGGAATTCAACGAAAACCCTCTCCGTTGCATTGCACAATTATTCTGCTGCGTCGGTCTTGCGCATGGGTCTGCGCGACAAAAGCTCCGCCAGAAACTGCCCTGTGTAGCTGGATTCGACCTCGGCGATGTCCTCTGGACGCCCGGTGGCAACAATCGATCCGCCGCCGTCGCCGCCCTCTGGTCCGAAGTCGATGACCCAATCCGCCGTCTTGATGACTTCCAGATTGTGCTCGATCACCAGCACCGAGTTGCCCTGGTCCACCAACTCATGCAGCACCTCCAGCAGCTTCGCAACATCGTGGAAATGCAGGCCGGTGGTCGGTTCATCCAGAATATAGAGCGTCCGCCCGGTTGAGCGGCGTGCCAGCTCCTTGGCAAGCTTCACCCGTTGCGCTTCCCCGCCCGACAGTGTCGTTGCCTGTTGGCCGACCTTGATGTAGCCAAGACCAACGCGGGCCAGGGTTTCCATCTTGTCGCGAATCGAGGGAACGGCAGAAAAGAATCCGGCGGCTTCTTCCACTGTCATGTCCAGCACGTCGGCGATGGACTTGCCCTTGAACAAGACTTCCAGGGTTTCCCGGTTGTAGCGCTTGCCCTTGCAGACATCACAAGCGACGTAGACGTCGGGCAGGAAGTGCATCTCGATCTTGATGACGCCGTCGCCCTGACAGGCTTCGCAGCGGCCCCCTTTGACGTTGAAGGAAAAGCGGCCCGGAGCGTAACCGCGGACTTTCGATTCCGGCAGGCCGGAGTACCAGTCGCGAATATAGGTGAAGGCGCCCGTATAGGTGGCCGGATTGGAGCGCGGCGTCCGCCCGATCGGCGACTGGTCGATGTCGATCACCTTGTCCAGGTGTTCCAGCCCTTCGATCCTGTCATGCGGCGCCGGTGTGGCGCGCGCACCGTTCAGCTTTCGGGCTGCGGCCTTGAACAGGGTATCGATCATGAAGGTCGACTTGCCGCCGCCGGAAACGCCGCTGATGCAGGTGAACGTGCCGAGGGGCACATCCACATCGATGTTCTTCAGATTGTTGCCGCGCGCACCCTTGACCGTGACCTTGCGGGTCTTCTTGATCTTGCGGCGCTCTGGCGGGCTGGGGATCTGCAAGGCGCCGGTCAGATATTGTCCCGTCAGCGAGTTTGGATGCGCCATTACTTCCGCTGGCGTGCCGCTGGCGATGATCTGGCCGCCGTGGATGCCGGCACCGGGCCCCACATCCACCACATGATCGGCGGAAAGAACGGCGTCTTCGTCATGCTCGACAACAATGACGGTGTTGCCGAGGTCACGCAGATGCTTCAACGTGTCGAGAAGCCGGGCGTTGTCGCGCTGGTGCAGTCCGATGGATGGCTCGTCGAGCACATAGAGCACGCCGGTGAGGCCCGATCCGATCTGCGAGGCAAGACGAATGCGCTGGCTTTCGCCGCCCGACAAGGTGCCGGATGCGCGCGACATGGAAAGATATTCCAGGCCAACATCATTCAGAAACCGCAGGCGCTCGCGGATTTCCTTTAGGATTCGCTCCGCGATCTCGCGTTGCTTTGCAGTGAAGCCGTCGTCAATCGTCTCGAACCACTGACCCGCGTCGCGGATGGCGAAACCGGTGACTTCACCGATGTGCAGCCCCTTGATCTTCACCGCCAGGGCTTCCGGCTTCAGGCGAAAACCGTTGCAGGCCGGGCAGGGGTGGTTGGCCTGATAGCGCGAGAGCTCCTCGCGTACCCAGTTGCTTTCCGTTTCGCGCCAGCGCCGTTCGATGTTGCCGATGATACCTTCGAAGGGCTTCTCGCTCTTGTAGCTGCGCGCGCCATCGTCATAGGTGAAGGTGACCTTCTCCTTGCCGGTGCCATGCAGAATGGCCTGATGCGCCTCAACCGGCAGATCCTTCCAGGGAGCTGCCATGGAAATGTCGAGGTGGTCGGCGAGTGCTTCCAGCGTCTGCGCGTAATAAGGTGAGGTCGAGCCGGTCTTCGCCCACGGCAGAATGGCGCCTTCGCGCAACGACAAGGACGTGTCGGGCACGACGAGATCCGCCTCGAAGGCCAGGGTGCTGCCCAGTCCGTCACAGGTTGGGCAGGCGCCGAAGGGATTGTTGAATGAAAACAGCCGCGGCTCGATTTCCGGAATGGTGAATCCGGACACCGGGCAGGCGAATTTTTCCGAGAACACCAGCCGTTCGTGAGTTTCGTTGCGGTTCTGCAGAACGGCGCCGTCACGGGCGTCCGGCAGCGGCTTGTCGGCCAGTTCGGCAACAGCAATGCCGTCAGCCAGCCCCAGTGCGGTCTCGAGGGAATCCGCCAGACGTCCCGCGATATCATCGCGCACGACTATTCTGTCCACGACCACGTCAATGTCGTGCTTGTACTTCTTGTCCAGCGCCGGTGCTTCGGCAATTTCATGGAACTCGCCATTGATCTTGACCCGCTGAAAACCCTTCTTCATCAGCTCGGCCAGTTCCTTGCGGTACTCGCCCTTGCGGCCACGTACGATCGGCGCCATCAGGTAGAGCCGGGTGCCTTCTTCCTGCTCCAGGATCCGGTCGACCATCTGGGAGATCGTCTGGCTCTCGATCGGCAGGCCGGTGGCCGGCGAATGCGGAACCCCGACGCGAGCAAACAGCAGACGCATGTAATCGTAGATCTCGGTCACCGTGCCGACGGTGGAGCGCGGGTTCTTCGAGGTGGTTTTCTGCTCGATGGAAATGGCGGGCGACAGGCCATCGATCTGGTCGACGTCCGGCTTCTGCATCATGTCGAGAAACTGGCGAGCGTAGGAGGACAGGCTCTCCACATAGCGGCGCTGGCCTTCGGCGTAGATCGTGTCGAAGGCGAGAGAGGATTTGCCCGACCCCGACAGACCGGTCATGACGATCAGGCTGTTGCGCGGAAGATCGATATCCACATTCTTCAGGTTATGCTCACGCGCACCCCGCACGCTGAGGACCTTGGTGGCATCTGGGCGCGTGAGCGCGGCACCTGAGGTGCGGGCGGTATCCTTGGTCATTCGGTCTCATCCTTGGCAGCAAGAAGACAGCCGGGCTGCCTTCTGCCTGCGTGGTCGCTTGGGCGGCGCGGTGCAGGCGGAAGGGCCTGGCACATCGGTGGCTGCCGGAATTTCAGGTCTGCATGCGTGCGTCTTGCGCGAATTGATCTTGATCGCATATAGCAATTTCCGCCTCCACTGCCAGCTTTTGCCCTGACATGAGAGCGGAAATATTTCTCATCTGGTGCGGAACGAACTTCAGGAAGGCCTCATGGGCTCTGAAATCTTGCGCTTGCACCGGGGGCTTCTCCTGCTCTCTCCGTCACCCTTCAGCTCGCATGTCGCCATGCATGTCACTGGCAGCGGAGGCTGTTGACACATGATTTTCTATGGAACATAAAGTGAACATTAGTGCAATGGCAAGGCAAAAGCTTCTGCGTTTCCGATTTCATGGCGGGACTGTCCCGCTGGTGATCCGATGCCCGGAGCCTTATGAAAGCCAGAGCCTTGTGGAAATTTGCCGTCCGTCACCAAAAAGGCACGGCATAAGCTTGCGTCAGGCTGTAGGCTCGCGGGCAAGACAGGCAAGGACAACGATCTGGCTGCGAATGCGGCGGGGTCTTGCTGTCCGGGTCGTCCCGGTCGTTTCGCGGTAGGCGGAGGCAGGCAGGGGTGAGGCGGGGAAATAAGGCCCTTGCAGCGAAAGTAGATCGAAAAACAGGAGTTTTGGGCATGGCGGGCAGCGTCAACAAGGTTATTCTGGTGGGCAACCTCGGTGCGGATCCGGAAATTCGCCGCACGCAGGACGGGCGCCCGATCGCCAATCTGCGCATCGCCACCTCGGAAACCTGGCGCGACCGCGGGTCAGGCGAGCGCCGCGAGCGGACCGAATGGCACCGGGTGGTGATCTTCAACGAAGGCCTCTGCAAGGTCGCCGAAAGCTATCTGCGCAAGGGCTCCAAGGTTTATCTTGAAGGTCAGCTGCAGACCCGCAAGTGGCAGGATCAGTCCGGCCAGGACCGTTATTCCACCGAGATCGTTCTGCAGGGCTTCAACTCCACGCTGACCATGCTGGATGGTCGCGGCGAAGGCGGTGCTGGCGGCGAAAGTGGCGGCGGGGCCGGCGGTGACTTCGGCGGCGGGTCCGGTGGTGGTGGTGGTTACGGCGGGGCAGGCGGTTCTGGTGGCTTTGGTGGCGGATCCGGTGGCGGCGGTGCTGGTGGCGGCTTCGGCGGCGGCGGCGCAGGCCCGATGGACGACGAAATTCCGTTCTAGGTCACAGCTGATACAGTTTGATGGAGAATGAACAGGCCGGGGAGGGATGCCATCCCCGGCCTTTTTACTGAAATTTTCAGCCATTCCTTTGCGTTGTCACAGTGCCTGCTGGCGGCCTTTAGCGTTTTCAGAACCCTGTAGAGCATCAGGCGAGACAATGTCACACGATTGTGAGAGTGGCCTTTCCGTCGGTTAACCAAACGCTGGGACGGATCGCCGATGATCCTGCTCACGCTTCAAAGGTGTCGCTTCAATACAACCTTGCGGCAGATTTGCTGGCTTTTCTGAAGCTTCTGCTTGTGAGCCGGGGGCGAATCAGGAGAGCAAATGGTCTGCCGAGGTCTTGGCGCGGGCTGGCTCTGGGGGGCTCTGGCTGCGTTGCTGGTGAAGTTGTGTTGAGCCATCTGGTGTCGGCATCGGATCAACGGTATCATCGGCCCCAGGGCTAGGTGAATTTCTGCTGCAACGGATCTCGGCTTTCAGACGTTTTGAAGTCAGATGGTCCGGCAAAGCGGCGCACATTTGGGGCGCATAGACAACATATTATGACAAGCAGGTTCGACAAGATGGTACGTCTTCCCAAGGGTTTCCCGCATTTGGATACCCCGTTTTCAGGTGGTCCCTCAGCCCGATACGTGACCCGGCGCCTGGCCTGCAGCGTGCTTGCGCTCAGTCTGGCTCTGCCGGTCGTCACAGCAATGCCTGACACTGCAAATGCCCAGGGCTTTCTCCAGCGCCTGTTCAACCCGGACGGAAATCGCCTGCGCGAAAAGCAGCTGAGAGAGCAAGAGACCACAAAACTGCGCGAAAAAGTGCGCACCGTACATGTCTCCGCACCGAAATATTTCACCTACAAGCCGGACCGTCCGGTGGCCATTGATCTTTCCAGCCTGTCCAAGCTGACGACCGCAGCAATCGACAAGCCGGCTGTTGACGAGACGGTGATCTCCGACGCGACCGCGAATTCTGCCCCCACTTCCGCCGAGGATCCTTCCGCTGCGGCGGATGGCGCAGCCCCTGCCGTCAATCAGGCGCCGTCCGTCGATCCGGTGACGGTTCAGCTGTCTGAGTTCGACAAGGCACGCTCTGCTCTGGAGGGCGTGCAGATCCGCGCCCTGAAGGAAGTCGGTGAAGGCCTCATCGGTTTCTACCGCGAGCATCCGAACTTCGTCTGGATCGACGAGGGCGCGGTCAATTCCCGTGCTGATGCGGTGATGGGCGGTCTGGCCCAGGCTGACGCCTATGGCCTCGATCCGCAGGATTATCAGGTCGAGAAACCGCTTCTCGTCGGATTGGATGACGCTGCCAGGGCCAACGCCCTGATGACCTTTGAAATGTCACTCAGCGCCGCTGTCCTGACCTATGTGCTGGATGCCGAGCGTGGCCGCGTTGCTGCGGACCGGATCTCCGGCTACCACGATCTGCCGCGTCACGAAATTGACCTGGTCGCTGCGCTGAACGGCCTGGCGGGGGCGGACAACGTGCTGGCCCAGCTGGTGTCACACCAGCCTGACAACGCCCAGTTCCAGGCCTTGGCCGCCGAACTGGCGCGCTTGCGGGCACAGGATGCCGCAGAAGATCAGATCGTCATCGCCCCGAACACCTTCCTCAGGCCCGGCATGTCGAGCCCGGAGCTGAAGAATATTCTGGCCGCTGTGCGCAAGGATGGCTCGCCGGAGCTGCTGGACAAGCACGCGGACGCGATCCTCGCCTATCAGGGGGATGAACTTTATACGCCCGAGCTGGTGGCTCTGGTCAAAGGCTTCCAGAAGGAAAACAGCCTTTCCGCCGATGGCGTGATTGGCAAGAACACCATCCGCGCCATGGTCGGCGAGACCAATGCGGCCAAGATTTCCAAGGTCGAACTGGCCATGGAACGCCTGCGCTGGCTGCCGGAGGCGCTCGGCGATCGCCGGGTCTTCATCAACCAGCCGGCCTTTACCGCCACCTATTACGAGCCGGGCACCACGCCGCTCTCCATGCGGGTGGTTGTTGGCAAGAAGTCCAATCAGACCAACTTCTTTTACGACACCATCGAAGTGGTGGAATACAATCCCTACTGGGGCGTTCCCTATTCGATCATCGTCAATGAAATGCTGCCCAAGCTGGCCAACGACCCGAGCTATCTCGACCGCGCCGGATATGAAGTCTCCACTGTCGGCGGTCGCAAGGTTTCGTCGGCCTCGGTTGACTGGTATGCGGTGGCTTCCAAGAAGCAGTCGATCAACGTACGGCAGTATCCTGGTCCGCAAAATGCGCTTGGCGAGCTGAAGATCCTGTTCCCCAACAAGCACCACATCTACATGCACGATACGCCGTCCAAGTCGCTGTTCAAGCGCGATGCCCGCGCCCTCAGCCACGGGTGTGTCCGTCTGCAGGATCCGCGCGCCATGGCAGCTGCTGTTCTTGGCAAGAGCCGGGAGTATGTCTCCGGTCAGGTTGCCCAGGGGCAGAACCATCAGGACAAGGTTGCCGGCAATATCCCGGTTTACGTGTCCTATTTCACCGCATGGCCGGATGACAACGGCAAGGTCGACTTCTTCAACGACGTTTACGACCGTGATCTGAAACTGTCGGAAGCCATCAAGGCGACTGACGACGTCCGCGGCTGATCCGTCCGCAATCGCTGTCAAACCACATCAAGGCCGCCCACCCGGGCGGCCTCAGACTGCTGACAAACCTCTGGCGTTTGCCGGTTTTTTTTTGATTCACTGTTTTGATGTTGAAGCAGCCCGGCCCTTCCCAGACAGCGCTCGAGATTGTGACGCTCGATCAGCTTGTCCCCAGAGATCACTTGTTGCGCAAGATCGACGCGGTGAT
>NZ_JAFLNF010000006.1 GCF_017313085.1 Roseibium limicola
CGCGGGATGGAGCAGTCCGGTAGCTCGTCAGGCTCATAACCTGAAGGTCGCAGGTTCAAATCCTGCTCCCGCAACCAAATACAAAACACAAAAAAGCCCGCACGGAGAAATCCTGCGGGCTTTTTGACGTTTGACGGGACGAATGGGACGGGAAAAAAAGCAGGGGAGGCACGTCTTTTAGTAATCAGTGAACGGATGTCGACTTGGGGCGGATTATGTAAATATCAAAATTCGCAACTCGCTGACCAGAGGAAACGCATGGCGTCGCGCAGTGCCAGGTAGTGGGCGTATCGGGTGTTGTAGTAGTCAATCATCTGGATGTCGGGTACAAACTGCGCGCGAACCCGTGTCATGACTTGAATGCCTGTCTCATAGCTGTCGAAAAGCCCGGCTCCGACACCGGCTCCAATGGCAGCCCCCAGCGCACCAGTCTCATGAGCATCGGCAACCCGCATAGGAACATTTAGCCCATCGGCAAACATTTGCGGCCAGATTGGACTTCGTGAGCCACCACCAGAAAGCGCTGCAGTTTCAAACCGCACGCCGGTATTGCGCAGGACTTCGACGTGTCGCCGATGCTCAAACATCACTCCCTCGAACAACGCGCGGAGCAAATGCCCTTCGCCGTGCCATCCTGCGACGCCGTAATATCCGGCCCGAAACTCGGAGCCTTGACGGGACCCATAGAGAAAGGGGTGGAACATCGGATCATCCAGGGCAGGGGTGACGGTCGCGACCTGGTCGTTGCAATAGCCGAACGGGTCTTCGTGATGGCCGCCACGTTCTATAAACTCCCGGACGTACCACTCCAGATTGCCCGCCGATGTCGCGCTGGATTCAATGTTGACGAAGCGGCCTGGGCCGAAGCCTGCGGCCATAAAGACATCCTGATTTTCGACCGGCCTTTCGGAAAACACTTGGTTGATGCTCCAGGTGCCAACGATGATCGAGGCCTCCCCAGGGGAGACGACACCTGACCCCATGGCGCTGGCGACCACATCGAAATAGCCGCCGATCACCGGCGTTCCCTCGGCCAGACCGGTTGTTCTCGCCGCCGCCGCGTTGACGTGTCCGCACAGATCTGTTGGGTTGATCAGCTCCGGCATCAGATCGCGGGCATCAGCCAGACCGTAGAGCGACAGCAAGTCATCATCATAGTCACACTCCGGCATGCGCAGCAGACCGCAACCTGACATGTCGGACAGGTCACTGGTGCGCGCGCCGGTCAGTTTGAAATTGATGAAATCCTTGCACAGCATCACCGTAGCGGTCCTGGCATAAAGCTCGGGCTGATGTTGCTTGACCCAGGCGAGAAGTACTGGCGTTTGTGATGGCCAGGGTTTTTGCAAGCAGATGGAATGGAAGGCCGCGCCGTGGCGCTTTGCCAGCTCATCTGCAAGGTCTGCAGCACGGGAATCTAGCGATTGAATTCCGATCAGCGGGATGCCGTCAGCATCGATCAGATAGAGACCGTTGCCATGCCCGGCACAGCCGATTGCCGCGATGTCAGACGGAGCGACACCGGCTTCCTGTAGACAGGTTCGGATTGCGACCTCAGCATTCGCCCAGAGCTCGTTGAGGTCGCGCTCCACGTAGCCGGGAGACGGCGACGACGATTGCCCGTCGAGGGCATGCATCGCGACGACCTTACCTTCCAGATCAAACAACACCGCCTTGATCACGGTGTTGCCTGCATCAAGCCCAAGTAGATACGTCTTATTGTCAGCCACGGCTATAGATGTCCCACGCTTCGTCTCCATCCACCTTGTCGTGTATCATCGCCATCAGGGCAGCGACGACCGCTTTCGGGTTGTCATGCTGATAGATATTGCGTCCATAGACCATCCCGTTGGCACCTTGCGCCATCAGTGTGGCGGATTTTTTCAGAACGGTCTTCAGGTCCTCCTTGCCGCCACCGCGCACCAGCACGGGAACCCGGGCAGCTTCGATCACCCGGTGAAAGTCATTGGGATCACTCGTCGGGTCTGCCTTGATTATGTCGGCACCCATCTCGCTTGCGAGTCGTACCAGTGTGACGATCTTATCCGCATCACCATCGACCTGGTATCCGCCACGTACCTCATTCGGCAGCATGACCAGCGGCTCGATCATCAGCGGCATGCCGTAAGCTTGGCACGCGGCGCGAATGCGGGAGATATTCTCGACGCACTGGCGGAAAAGCTCGGGTTCCTCGGGCAGCATGAAGAGATTGACCACCACGGCGGCTGCGTCCATCTCCAGCGCGCCGATAAGCGGCTCTTCGGCGTTTTGCAGCATTGACCACATGGTCTTGTGGCGCTGGTCGTTATAGGGATTGCCCATGTCGATGCGCATGACCAGCGCGGGCTTGTCCTTCTCCGGGCGGACCTGCAACAGATCTGCTTGACCATAGGCCATCTGGATGGCATCCGGTTTTGCCTTGATCAGCGTGTCGACCACCTGTGGCATGTTTTCCAGACCAACGAGAAAGCTGGGTTCGTTGCACACTCCGTGATCGAGAGCGACATCGAGGCAGCCCCCGTTGGTGAACAGCCGGTTCATGCGGGCTTTCGGGCTCACGCGCATTCTTTACTCCTTGTAATTGCTCGGTGTCTCAGGTCTTCAAGCGAAACCCCATGGTAGTCTCGAAGGTCATCCAAAACGGACTGGCCTTCCTGCTCCAACCGTTGCGGACTCCAGTTCAGATGGGTCGCCATGATCGCCGCGATCTCCTCGATCACGGTGGTGGTGACGTGGCCGGCGATGGCCAGGGACGTTCTGCGGAAGATGAGGTCGGAGAGGTGCTCGACATGCTCGTTTTCGACCAGCCAGATGATCTCGGCCGCAGTCAGGTTCAGGCCCGATACCAGCGGCTCGTCGTTTGAACCCTGTTGGCACGCGGCGATTACCAGTCTGGCGCGGGTGCCGTAGACATCCGTCAGATAGTCGGCTCGCTGCCGCGAAATTCCGAAGTCTTCCATCAGGCGGGTCGCAAGCACGTCGGCTTCATTTGGGAAGTCTTTCCCGCCGCCGATCGGTAATTGCTTTGTGTCTTTCAGGCGGGCAAGACCAAGCTCCTGCAGCACCGCATCGGTCGTCTGCTCGGAAAACGCCCGGAAGGTAGTCCATTTACCGCCGATCATGCAGAACTGCGGCACAGGGCCGTCAATACGGTGCACTTTGTGATTGCGCGAGATCCGCCCAGTAAAGTCGTGATCGCTGATCGGGAGCGGGCGAATGCCGCTGAAGCTGAAAACGATGTTGTCCCGATTGATAAGAATGTCCGGAAAGATCAGTTGCAAGGATCCGAGTATGTAATCTCTTTCATCTTTGCTGCAGCGTGTTCTCGCCACATGCTGCACCCGAATGTCTGTCGAGCCAGCAAGCACGTTTCCGAGGTATGGAAAGACGATGCAAACCCGCCCGTCGGTATTCTCAAAATAGAGCATGTGGCCGTTCAGCGCCTCGAACAGGTCGCCATTGTTGATGATCAGATGCGAACCCTTTGTTCCTGACACCAGAGGCTTTACAGCTTCCTTTGTTGGGGCGATCTGGGCGTTCACTTGGTCCAGCCAGGCGCCTGACGCGTTGACCAGAACACGGGTTGAGACCGCATAGCGGGCACCGGTTTCCCTGTCCTCGACCTCAAACGCGTCAGCTACATCGGTGTTGGCTGGCAGCAGCTCGGCATAGTTGAGCGCAACAGATGTCGGAACCTCCTGTGCCGTATCCAGAATGAGTTCCACGCCCAACCGCTCCGGATAGGAGATCCAGGCGTCATGATAGGTGGCCGAGCACAGCAGCTTGCGCGTCAGGCGGGGCCAGGTCTTGAGCGTCGCAGAGGCGCCGCGGAACTGGTGCCTTGGCAATGCGCTTCGCTTGCCGGTGATCCGGTCATAAAGCGCCAGGCCGATTTTCACCGGCAAAACGCCTCTGTTCGACGGCTTGCCGGTCTTGCCGATGAACGTCGCAGCCGAATTGAACAGGCCCGAAAACCAGGACGTGATCGGAATCGTGGTTGGAAGTGGCCGCACCATGTGGGGCGCATTCGCCAGTAGGGCATCGCGTTCTGCCAGGGATTCCCGCACCAGATCGACTTCGCCGTTTTCGAGATACCTCAATCCGCCGTGGATCATGCGCGAAGGCGCCGCACTGCACCCAGAACAGAAATCGTTGCGCTCCACCAGCAGCACACGAAGACCCTGTAGCGAGAGCTCGCGGTAAACGCCCAGACCATTGATGCCGCCACCGATCACAACGACGTCGAACGCGCCGTTCTCCGTGATCTTCTGGAAGCTTGTTTGTCTTTGAGCAGACATGGGGTCTCCGTTCGCCGGAGCGGTCCCCGGCGTTGCTGATGTCCAGATGGGTCGATGTGTTAGCTGTCGAGGTTTGTCAGATGCTTGGCTGCAGCCTCGTTGATTGTTGCAATGTCACTCTCCTGCAATCGGATGCGGCCGGCGGCCGCGTTCTCACGTGCCTGCTTTGGGTTGCGCGCTCCGCACAGCGAGAAGGTGATCCCGGGTTGTTGGACGGTCCAGGCGATGACTGTCTGCGCCAGCGTCGCTTCATGGGCTTCCGCCACAGGCGTGATAGCGGTCATCAGAGCAGCAACCTTCTGGCGGTTTCTCATCGAAAAGCGCGGGTTGTCCTTGCGCTGGTCATCGCCGGAGAACTCCCGGTCAGGACCGATCTTGCCGCTTAGCAGACCCAGCGCCAGGGACGAATAGCTCAAGGCGGAGATGCGATGCTTGGCGCAGACCGGCAGCAGAGTGTCTTCGATATCGCGTTTGACCATGCTGTATTCTTCCTGCACAGCGTCGAGCTGCCCGGCCTTGGCATAGGCGACGATATCTTCAACCGACGTGTTGCTGGCACCAATCGAGCGGATCTTGCCCTGGACCTTCAGCAGCTCAAGCGCTTCCATCGTTTCCTCGACAGGTGTCGTCGGATCCTGCCAGTGGGTGATGTAGTGATCGATATAGTCGGTCTTCAGACGCTTCAGGCTCTGCTCGATCTCGTGGATGATCCCGTCCTTGCCGAGATAACGATGCACTGGATATCCGTCATAGTCGAAGAAATGGTTGCCCTTCTGGGTATGCCAGACCAGACCACATTTGGTCGCCAGAACCACCCTGTCCCGGCGCCCCTGCAAGGCCTTGCCGACGATCTCTTCCGCCAGTCCCTGGCCATAGGCCGGTGCCGTGTCGATCAGGGTAATGCCCTCATCGACGGCAGCCTGAATCGCGTCGATGGACTGTGCTTCGTCGGTGCCGCCCCACATCCAGCCGCCGATGGCCCAGGTGCCCAATCCGACGACTGAAGCTTCTACCCCGGACTTGCCAATTGGACGCTTCAGCATCTCATGCAACATGTTGTGACTTTCCCATTCCTTCGAGCACGGCATTCACGGTGCTCTCGTCTACAATCAATGAATTCAGATAATTGCCGTTGAGAACGGCTTGAACCGGCTGCACTTTCTGCGGTCCGGCGGCAACGCCGATGACATTTCGGCAGCCGGTGATTTCCGAGGGCGCGAGGGCGACCAGACGTGAATTCAACTCGAAATTCGCCAGCCCGCCCTTTTCGAGAATGAGGTGTGCAAGGAACTCGGCCGACACCCCGAGGCCGACCATCATCTTGCGGTCGGCTTCCGGCACCGGGTTGAGGTCGTAGTAACTCGACCCGCTCGGTTCGATCGAGCCGATGCCGGTCAGCGCCAGATCGGCGCCCCGAGCCAAGTCGAACACTTCCTTGACCGTGGTCATTTCCTTCAGCATGTCGCGCTGGGCTTTGCTTTCGGCAAACAGCGGAGCGTGGATCAGCATCGACTTGCCCCCCAGACGTTCTGCCATTCGCGAGGCCAGATGGTTGACGTCGGTGTAGAATTTGCCCTGCACGCCGCCGGTCAGGGGGACCACCGTCACATTGAAGCTTCGGTCGGCGAAGAGATGGTCGACCGTGGCACTGACGGCCTTTCCGCCGGTGATCGCGATCACATCTCCGTCGCGCACGTTCTCCAGGATCAGATTGGCGGCAGCCTTTCCGACTTGCTGGAGGTTGGTGTCGGCATTGCCCGAAACCGTCGGTGTCACCACCGCCGTGCTGAGCGATGTGGTTTCCACCAGCTCTCTCTCGCGCTCCATCAAGCGCTGGAATGGCGTCTCGATGTGGATCTTGATCATGCCGAGCTTGCGCCCTTGCGCGATCAGCCGGTTGACCTTGGAGTGCGAGAGATTGAGCTTTTGGGCGATCTCCGACTGCTTCTGGCCTTCCAGGAAATGCAGCACGAGCACCGTGTGCATCTGCCTGGCAGTTTCGAAATCGAGGTTGTGGTCAAGCATGTGCCGGCCTTTCGCCTAGGCTCTGATCTTGTGGAGATAGTGGTCAATCGAGACGGCAGACAGCAGGATGGATCCGCGAATGATGTCCTGCCAGTAGACGGAGACATCAAGCAGGGCGAGCGAGCTCGAAACCACCGACAACAGGATTGTCCCGAGGATCGCGCCGAAAATCGTTCCGGAGCCACCGCTCAGGCTTGCGCCGCCGATGACGGCTGCTGCGATCACGTTCAGCTCCATCCCGATACCGAAAGTCGGCTGGGCGGAGCCGAATCGCGCCATGTAGATGATGCCGGCAAATCCACACAGCGCCGAACAAAGCGTCGTGGTTAGGAAGATGACCTTCTTGGTTTTGATGCCGGAGTAGGCGGCCGCCTTCTCATTGCTACCGGTGTAGAAGACCTTCCGGAACATGGTGGTCCGTCGCAGCATGAAATCAAAGGCTAGTACTACAACCAGGAAGATGATGATCACCAACGGGAGAGGCCCGATCGACCCTTGCCCTATGAATTTGAACTCTGGCGGTAGCGTATAGAGGCCGAGTGGCCGTCCACCTGTCGCCAGCAGGCAGATCCCCCGGGCAATCACCATGACGGCCAGTGAAACGATGAAGTGATGCAGGCCGATCCGGGTGACGAAGAACCCCATGAAGGCGCCGATGGCCGTGCAGGATGCGATCGAGATCCCCGAGGCGACCCAGGGATCAACGCCCTGCAGGAACAGCCAGCCGGCGATCACCATAGCCAGTGCTGTTACCGAGCCGACGGACAGATCAATACCGCCTGAAATCAGCAGGATCGTCATGCCAACGACGACGACACCTTCCACGGCAAAAGCCATGGCCATGGCGCGCATATTCACCCAAGTCAGGAAGTAAGGCGATGCAAAGGACATGACTGCGAAAAGCAGAACGATAATGGCGATCAGTCCGGTCTCGCGCATGCGAAACATATTCTTCAAGGGGTTGCCCCCGCCGCGTGCCGGCTCCGGCGCAGCTACTTCCATAGCAGTTTCCACCTTGTTCCTCCCTCAGGCAGTCTTCTTTTGCGTTTCCAGCACTGATGCCAGATGCATGATGTTTTCTTCCGTCATTGCATCGCCCGCGACTTCGCCACTGATGCTTCCTTCCCGAACCACAAGGACGCGATCACAGACGCCGATCAACTCCGGCAATTCCGATGAAATAACGATGATGCCAACGCCCGACCGGGCCAGATCGCGCAGAATGCGATGGATCTCACTTTTCGCCCCGATATCGACACCCCGTGTCGGCTCATCCAGAAAAATCAGCTTCGGGTCGACGGAGAGCATCTTGGCAATGGCGACTTTTTGCTGGTTGCCGCCGGAAAGTGACGACACTGGATCCGACAGCTGGCCGTGCTTCAGATTGAGCATGTGGCCGAGCTTTTCTGCCTGGCCGTCTTCCTTGTCGGTGTTGATGATGCCGAGCGGTCCGGACACTTGTCCAAGTTTCAGGGCTGACACGTTGGCGGAAATCGACATGTCCAGGAACACGCCGTCGCCCTTGCGGTCTTCCGACAGATAGACCATCCCGGCGGCAATGCTGTCGCTGTAGTGTTTGAGGGCGAGCTTTTGCCCGTTGAGCCAGGTGTCGCCCGTGACGGTGCCTTCCAGTTGGCAGATGCCTTTGACGATCTCGCTTCTGCCGGAGCCAATCAGTCCGGCAAACCCGAGGATCTCGCCTTTCTTCAGCTCAAAGGAAATACCGTTGAACCGAACGGCCTCGCTAAGGTTGGAAACCTTCAAAATGATCTCGTCGGACGTTTGCGCCGCTGTCATTTTGGCCGGATAAAGATTATCGATCATCCGCCCGACCATGGCATTGACGATGGTGCCGGGTTGTATGTCTCTGACCTTGTGGGTCACGATGTATCGCCCATCACGGAACACCGACACACGGTCGCAATTGTCGAAGATCTCCGCCATGCGATGTGAGATGTAGATGATGGAAATGCCACGATCTGCGAGCCGTCGCATGATCTGGAACAGCACCTGCGCTTCTTTCTCGGTCAGCGCGGCGGTTGGCTCATCAAGGATCAGAACCCGGCAATCCAGTGTAAGCGCTTTGGCGATCTCCACCAGCTGCTGATTGGAAATCGACAGCTCCCGGACAGGCCAGGACGGGTCGATATCTGCAAGCTGGGAAAGAATGACGCCGGCGTCGCGCTGCAGCGCCTGATAATCGGTCAGAAAGGCGCGACTGACATTCGTCGCGGCCATGAAGATATTTTCCGCAACCGAGACGTCCGGGCAAAGCGAAATCTCTTGATGAACAAAGCCGATGCCGAGTTTCTGCGCCTCCGCCGGCGAGGAAATCCGCACCACCTGTCCGTCGAGAAGAATCTCACCGCTGTCGGGCTGCAGAATGCCGTCGATGATGTTCATCAGTGTTGACTTGCCTGCGCCGTTTTCACCAGCCAGGGCATGGATCTCGCCTTTGCGCAGTTCGAAGTCGACGCCATTCAGCGCTTGCACTGCGCCGAAGGACTTGCTCACATGCGAGATCTTCAGGATTACATCGTCAGTCATGGCTCAGGCCTGCGGTCGGAAACTCGGAATCTGGCGACAGCATGTCGCGCTGCCGCCAGAGGTACTGCAGAAAGGCTGGATCCTAGTTCGGATCGCGACCTTCCATGTACTTGTTCAGGTCAAAGCTCTCTGCGTTGGCCTTGGTGATGACCGCAAAGCCATTGTCTGCAAACGGCAGCTGGAACGGGGTGTAGCCCGAAACCTTGTAGTCGTTAAACGGGTCAAACACCTCGGAGTGCACGGCGAAGAATGTCGCCAGAAACCCCAGGAACCCCTGCATGCCCTGGTTCGGACTGAGGGCCATGTGGATGTTGCCGGCCTTGATGTGTTCAAGGGTGGTCGGCGTGATATCCGCATGGATGACCAGAGGGCTTGCACCTGCTTCGATCACCGCAGAGACGGCGCCTTCCGCAGAGCCGGCTTCCGGTATCCACAGTGCACCCAGGTTGGGGTTGGCTTGCAGGATGGAAGCGGTCGCACGGTAGGCGGCGTTGCTATCCTGGTTTGTCGCCTGACGACCCACCAGCTTCATGTCGGGGTAGTTGTCTTCCATGTAGGAAATGAACGCCGTGACACGGAGATCATGGTTGGACTGCCCCGGATTCTCCAGAACAGCGTATTCTGCGCTGTCGCCAAGCTGCTTGACGATTTCCTCAGCCGCAAACTTGGCTTCGGCCAGGTTGTCGGATGTGATGTACGAGGATCGTTTGGAATTCGGTGAATCCGCTGCAAATGTCACAACCGGAGTGCCGCCATCCACTGCCTGATCGATCGGCTGGATAAACGGATCGGCCTGCATTGGATGCAGAAGGATCCCGGCAGGGCTTTTCACCAAGTCCTGCTCGAAAGACGCGATCTGCTTGGTGATGTCGTAGTCAGGCGTTCCAGAAAAAATTGTCTCACATCCGAAGGCCGCTGCAGCTTGCTTGAAGCCCTGATAGACTGGGACCCAATACGGATGCGACGAGACCATCACGTTCATGACGTAGGTCTCACCCGGTTCGCACTGGATCGTTTCGGCGGCAGATGTCGACGTTGTATTGGCCGCAACTGCTGTAATCGCCAGGGATGCCACAGCACCCGCTATTGCAAATTTCCTCATTTACTCCTCCCAAGAGCGCATGAACTAGAGGCACAGAAAGTGCCATTAGAAATTTATCCCACTCAACGCAATTTATTGCGTAGGGTGAAGTAAATCTGGGAGGGAGTGAGGGGTCAATATTTTTTGATATATTTCTTATTTGTTGAAATATATTTCAATGCGGACTCGTATTTGGGCACAGTTGCCGGCCTGAAAACTGGAAAAGGCACTTTATCAGATCAGAAGGTTTGGCAGGGGAGTGGCGTCAGGGTGTTGGACGTTGAACACCGGAGCAGCTTTCGCGGACGATCAGGTCGCCATGCAGCAGATGGGTTTCGGGCGATTTCTCACGGTTGGCGAGACGGTCCAGCAGCAGGTTCATCGCCAGTTCACCGATATGCTGGCGGGGCTGACGGATGGTTGTCAGGCTCGGCGTGAAGTTGTTGGCAAAGGGGATGTCGTCGAAGCCTAGGACGGAGAAATCCTCCGGCACCCGGTAGCCACGGATCTGCAGGGCAGAGATCACGCCGATGGCCGTGTTGTCGTTGAAGCAGAAGAAGGCGGTCGGCAAGTCGTCCTTGATGAACAGCCGCTCGATTGCGGCACGCCCACTCTCGCTGGTGCCGTCTCCTTCAACGCGCCAGTCGCGCAGGTCCCGCGAGGATTCCCGCAGGCCCATTTGATAACCGGAGTGGCGCAGATCGCTTCTGATATCCGCCGTCCCGCCGGAGATGAACACGATGCGGCGATGGCCAAGCGATATGAGATATTCTGTTGCCATTTTTGATGCAGCTACGTCGTCCACACCGACATAGCTGAGGTCGGGCAGGTTCACGGCGCGCTCGGTGGCAACAATCGGCGGCAGGGACGACATCGGGGTGCGCGGTTCACCGGCAACCGGGATATGGCCGGTCAGCAGCACCAGTCCGTCTGCCATGCCGGTGGAGAGAAACCGCAGATAGGTTTGCTCCAGGCCGATGGTGCCTTCGGTGTTACCGATCAGGACGCCATAGCCCCTGTCGTTGGCAGCTTTTTCCAGACCGGTCAGAATGCCGGCGAAATTCGGGTCGGCAATTGAAGAGGCGAGGACAAGGACCATCTGCGATCGTTGCATGCGCAGGTTCTGCGCCATGGCGTTCGCCTGATAGCCGGTGCGGGCAATTGCCGCCGTCACTTTTTTGCGCGTGCTTTCTGCGACTTTAGAGGGGGATCGCAATGCGCGGCTCACCGTGGCAATCGAGACGCCCGCCAGCTTAGCCACATCTTCAATGGTTGCTGGCCGGTCGATCGGTTCGCTCATTCCTAAAACCTTATGCGCTCTGCGATTTTGGATTCTCGGGTCGGTCGCCCTCGCAGGGGTGCGCCTGTATAGGCCGATTTCGTCCTTATGAAAAGGATTACAAGCCAAAATGTAAAGGTTTACATCTTTCGTGAAAACGTTTACACAAAATCCAGATGAGGTGCAGTCTTCGGGAGAAAGACAGCGCTTGGGAGGGAAAAAATGAATATTGCGACGCATCCGTCTGCGTCGGTCCTGGAAGCTGTGAACATCAGCAAATCCTTCGGGCCCGTGCCGGTGTTGTTTAGTGTCAGCATGAATGTTCGCCCTGGCGAGGTTCATGCCCTCATTGGGGAGAATGGGGCGGGCAAATCCACCTTCATCAAGATTCTGTCGGGCTTTCATGAGCCGACGTCGGGCCAGATCCAGATTGATGGAGCCAACGTCGTTCTGCCGCCCAATGGTGCGGCTGAAGATCTTGGGATCGTGTTGATCCATCAGGAGCTCAATCTCGCAGAGCAGATGACGGTCGAGGAGAATGTGTTTCTCGGGCGTGAGCTGGTCAGCAAGGGCTTTTTGAGCCGGACCGAGATGCGCGCCAAGGTGCAGGCCGCGCTGGATGAGATCGGCCTGACGATCTCTCCGACGGATCGCATTTCCGACCTGACAATTGCCCAAAAGCAAATGGTCGAGATCGTTAAGGCGGTCAGCCGCAATGCACGCATCTTGATCATGGATGAGCCGACGGCGGTCCTGACGGAAGACGAAACCGCCTTGTTCTTCAAACAGGTCGAAAAGCTGAAGCAAAGCGGCGTCGGCATCGTCTTCGTTTCCCACAAACTGCGCGAAATCCAGGAGATTGCAGATCGGGTCACCATTCTGCGTGACGGCCAGTGGATTGACACGCGCCCGGCCGCCGATCTGACGCCGGACGCGATGGCCCAGATGATGGTCGGGCGCGAGCTCTCCGACCTCTACCCGCCGATGAACGAGGCAGATGTCGATGCGGAGCGTGTGCTTGAGGTTCAAAACCTGAGCGCACCCGGGATCAGCAACGTCAGTTTCGACTTGCGCAAGGGCGAGATTCTCGGCTTTTCCGGGTTGATCGGTGCCGGGCGGACGGCTGTGTTCGAGGCATTGTGCGGAATTCTGCCCATTCAAGGCGGCAGTGTGAAACTCTTCGGCAAGGACGTCGGGGCAATGAGCGTTGCCGATGCGCGCGATGCAGGCCTTGTCTATCTGACCAAGGACCGAAAGGAAAAAGGCTTGCTGCTGCAAAAGCAGATGCAGCCGAACCTGACCCTTCTGGCCCTGCCGAAATTCATTCGCAACTTCATGATTGACCAGTCAGCCGAAGGTGACGCGCTGGAGCGGGCGGTGCGCCGATTTGATGTGCGGGCACGTGATACATCCGTGGTGGTCGGAAAGCTGTCAGGAGGCAATCAGCAAAAGCTGCTTCTGGCCAAGGTGATGGAATGCGATCCACGCATTGTCATCATCGACGAGCCGACGCGCGGCATCGATGTCGGCACCAAGCAGCAGATCTATCATTTCATTGCAGCACTCGCCGCAGAGGGCGTCTCCGTCGTGGTGATCTCGTCCGAAATGCCGGAGATCATCGGCCTGTGCCACAGAGTGGCCGTGATGCGTGAAGGGCAGATCACCGGAGTTCTGACCGGCGATCACATCAACGAAAACGAAATAATGCGCTATGCCGCGGGACTGAAACGAGGGGATATTCAGTGACCATGATGACTGCATCGCAGGAGGCCGCAACCAAGAAATCCAGACGGTTCAGCGCCGACTTCAAGACACTCGGTCCGGCAGTGGCGCTGTTGATCCTGTGCCTTGTCGGGTTCTTGCTGAACCCTGCCTTCATCAGTGAGGGCAATATCACCAATCTGCTCACACGGTCGGCATTCATCGGCATCATTGCCGTCGGCGCGACCTTCGTCATCACCGCAGGCGGCATTGATCTGTCCGTCGGGTCGATGGCCGCAGCTATCGCCGGTGTGATGATCATCGTGATGGATGGTCTGGTCGATACGCTCGGCACAGGCGTTCTGACCGTTTTGACAGGCTGCGGCCTGGCAATCCTCCTGGGCATTGGCGCCGGCTGGATCAATGGTGCACTGACCACAAAGGGCAAGATCGAAGCCTTTATTGTCACACTTGGCACAATGGGTATCTATCGCTCGCTCGTGACCTACTTTGCCGACGGCGGGACGTTGTCGCTGGACTTTGAAATCCGCGGCACCTATCGCCCGGTCTATTACGAAGGCTTTCTCGGGCTACCGTTCCCGGTCTGGGTGTTCATCGCGGTGGCGATCTGCGGCTGGCTCTTGCTGAATCGCACCGCATTCGGGCGCTATTGCACGGCGATTGGCTCGAATGAGGCCGTGGCGCGCTACTCGGCGATCAAGGTCGACCGGATCAAGACCATGACCTACATCATTCAGGGTCTGTGCGTGTCTTTTGCGACCATCATCTATGTGCCGCGCCTCGGCTCGGCATCGGCCACGACCGGTGTCTTGTGGGAGCTGGAGGCCATTGCCGCCGTCATCATCGGGGGTACCGTTTTGAAGGGGGGCTATGGCCGGATTGGAGGCACCATACTCGGCGCACTCATCCTGACGACCATCGGCAATATTTTGAATTTTACCGACATGATCTCGAACTACCTGAATGGAACCATGCAGGGCTTGATCATCATCGTTGCGGTTTTGCTGCAGCGCAGCGACTGGACGTTCGGCAAGAAAAAAGACGCATAAACCTAAGCGTTCAAAGGCATCGGGACCCGTCCCCCAATTTTAAACCGGTCGCACCGGACGGGAGAGGTGCGCTCAAATGACAATGTGGAGGAGGAATTAATGCTTATGAGGAGAGCATTGCAAGCAGTGGCCGTAACAGGTTTGCTGGCATTTGCAGGCACTGCGGTGGCCCAGGAAAAGATCAAGATCGGCGTCAGCTATCCGACACCGACCCATGCCTGGGCGTCGGGCATGAACTGGCACGCAGAGCAGGCCGAAAAGCGCCTTGAAGCGCTTTATCCCGATGTCGACCTGATCCTGGTGAACTCACCTGATCCGGGAGCTCAGGCGAGCGCTTTGGAGGATCTCGTCTCTGTTCATGCCATCGACGCTTTGGTGGTTCTGCCGTTTGAATCCGAGCCGCTCACCGATCCGGTTCTGAACGTCAAGAAGTCGGGCGCCTGGATCACGGTGGTTGACCGTGGCCTCAGCCAGCCTGGCATCGAGGACCTGTATGTCGCCGGGAACAACCCGGAACTCGGCAAGGTCTCCGCCACCTACATGAAGGGCCGCCTGAAGGAAGGCGACAACATCGTCATCCTGCGTGGCATTCCGACGGTTATCGACAATGAGCGTTTCGATGCCTTCATGGCCGAAATCGAAGGCTCCGGCATCAACGTTTTGGATGACAAACATGCAAACTGGAACCGCGATGACGGCTTCGAGGTGATGCAGGACTTCCTGTCGCGCTTCCCCGACATCGATGCGGTCTGGGCGCAGGATGATGACATCGCAATCGGTGTGGTCGCTGCCCTCAAGCAGGCTGGCCGTGATGGCGACGGCATGTTTGTTGTCGGCGGAGCCGGCATGAAGGAAATCATCAAGGGCGTCATGGATGGCGACGAGCTTATGCCCGTCGATGTTCTTTACCCGCCGGCGATGATTGCGACAGCGATGGACGCGACCGTCAACGCGCTCAAGTCCAACGGTCCGGTTGCCGGCCGCTACATTCTTGGTGCGACGCTTGTGACCAAGGAAAACGCTGAAAACTACTACTTCCCGGACTCTCCTTTCTAATCAGTCCAGGACATTCGGGGGCCGGGATTTGACCATCTGAATTCCGGCCCTTCCTGTCTCCAAATACGAGAATAGTCATGAAAACGATTCAAGGGCCTGCATTGTTTCTGGCGCAATTTGCCGGAGACGAAGCACCATTCAATTCCTGGAAATCCATTACCAAGTGGGCTGCTGATTGCGGGTATCGCGGCGTTCAGGTGCCGACCTGGGACAGCCGGTTGATCGACCTTGAAAAGGCGGCCAGTTCCAAAACCTATTGCGATGAATTGTCCGGCACAGCGCGTGAAAACGGCGTTGAAATCACCGAGCTTTCTACTCATTTGCAAGGCCAGTTGGTGGCGGTTCACCCCGCTTATGACGATGCCTTCGAGGGCTTTGCAGCCCCCCATGTGCGTGGCAATCCGGCAGCCCGCCAGGCCTGGGCTGTTGATCAGGTCAAGCTGGCGCTGGCGGCAAGCCACAATCTCGGCATTTCGGCTCATGCGACCTTCTCGGGTGCGCTGGCCTGGCCGTTCCTTTACCCTTGGCCACAACGGCCGGCCGGGCTTGTGGAGACAGCCTTTGATGAGCTGGCCAAGCGCTGGCGCCCGATTCTCGATTATGCCGACGATATGGGCGTCGATGTCTGTTACGAAATCCATCCGGGCGAAGATCTCCATGACGGCATCACCTTCGAGATGTTCCTCGAGCGGCTCAACAATCACGCCCGCTGCAAGATGCTCTACGATCCGTCGCACTATGTGCTGCAGTGCCTCGACTATCTCGACAACATCGACATCTACAAGGACCGGATCGGCATGTTCCACGTCAAGGACGCGGAGTTCAATCCGACTGGGCGACAGGGCATCTATGGCGGCTATCAGCCCTGGGTCGACCGGGCAGGCCGGTTCCGGTCTCTTGGTGACGGCCAGGTCGATTTCGGCGCTGTTTTCTCCAAGATGACGGCAAACGACTTTGATGGCTGGGCCGTTGTCGAGTGGGAATGCTGTTTGAAGCATCCGGAAGACGGCGCTCGCGAAGGCGCGCAATTCGTCAAGGACCACATCATCCGCGTGACGGAAAAGGCCTTCGATGACTTCGCCAGCGGTGGCACAGACGACGCTGCCAATCGTAAAATGCTTGGAATTGGATGAGGGCGTACCATGACGACTGATGCAACAGAAGCCAGGGTCGATCGACCGATCCGCCTTGGCATGGTGGGCGGCGGCAAGGACGCCTTCATCGGTGCCGTTCACCGGATCGCCGCGCGTCTTGATGGACGCTATGAGCTGGTGGCCGGTGCCCTGTCGTCTTCACCGGAAAAGGCGCAGGAATCCGGCCGGGCCCTTGGCCTGAAAGACGATCGGATTTACGATTCCTTTGAAGAAATGGCCAAGCGCGAGGCACGGTTGAAGGGCGGCATTGAGGCCGTCGCGATCGTCACGCCGAACCATGTGCACTATCCGGCGGCCAAGGCCTTCCTGAAGCGCAACATTCATGTGATCTGCGACAAGCCGCTGACGTCGACGCTGGCCGATGCCAAGAAACTGGCCAAGGCTGCAGAGGCCTCCGAGGCGCTGTTCTTCCTGACACACAATTATACCGGCTACCCGATGATCCGTCAGGCGCGCCAGCTGGTCGAAGAGGGGGCGCTCGGTAAGATCCGGGTCATCCAGGTGGAATATCCGCAGGACTGGCTGACGGTTGAGCAGCACAACAAGCAGGCCGAATGGCGCACCGATCCGGCTCGCTCCGGTCTGGGCGGATCGGTCGGCGATATCGGCACTCATGCCTATAATCTTGCATGCTTTGTCACTGGACTGACCGCCAGCAGTCTCGCAGCGGACCTTCAGTGCTTCGTGCCGGGGCGGCAGGTGGACGACAACGGCCACGTGATGTTGCGGTTCGACAGCGGCGCAAGGGGGCTTTTATGGTGTTCCCAGGTGGCACCGGGCAATGAGAACAATCTCAAGCTCCGGGTTTACGGAGAAAAGGGTGGTCTCGAGTGGCATCAGGAAAACCCCAATAGCTTGATCTTTACCCCCTTCGGTGAAGCCGCTCGCATCATCACACGTGGTGGCGCCGGCATGTCGGCGAGCCTCGCATCGACGACGCGCATTCCACCGGGGCACCCGGAAGGGTATCTGGAAGGCTTCGCCAATCTCTACACCGAGGCAGCCGATCAGATCCGTGCCCATCAGGCCGGCAAACAAGTCGCTTCTCTGGTCCCCGGCATCGAAGAAGGCCTCTCCGGCGTCCGCTTCATCGACGCCTGCGTCCGCTCCTCCGCAAAAAACGCCGCCTGGATGCAATTGGAGTGAAGGCGGGGGCTCGGGAGGAAGGGAGGCGTCTCACTGAAACGTCTCCTGGTTGAGCGGAGACCACAGGGGTGATTTACAGCCGCCAGGCGAGCCCAGCGTCTGTCTCTCCTGCGGGGGTGTACTCGCAGCCGAAGGGGCTGGCATAGCCTTCTTGCGCGAAGGCTTTGAGCAGCTCTGTGTAGCGCAGTTCGCCGTGACTGGGTTCGCTCCGCTCCGGCCAGGAAGCGATCTGGACGTGGCCGACCATTGACTTGACCCGCTGGAAAGCCTCCAGCACGTCGCCGCTTTCATCACGTACGTGAAACCAGTCGAACATGATCTTGAGATTGGAGTGCCCGGCGTCGTGAACGATTGCGGCGGCTTGATCCACATCATGCAGGAAGTAGAGCGGCATCTTGGAGCGGCAAATCGGCTCGATCAGCACCGTCTTGTCGGTCTGGCGGCAGGCATAGTCCAGCACACAGAGATATTGCGCGCGAGCGGCTTCGCCCCCTGCCTGGCCGGCCAGCACGTGAATGGCGCCGGCGCCAATGGCCTCCGCGACGACAAGTGCCTCGTCGAAATCGCGATGCGCCTGATCCGCTTGGCCGGCGATGGCAGCACAGCCCGCTGTGTCGCCCATTCGAACGTTCAACCCGCAGACGGGTAGTGAGGTTTCCTCAAGGACGGCACGCACATCAGTCAGCGCCTCTCTTTGCGCTTCATCGTGAAATTCGAGCGCCTGAAAACCTGCGGCTTTTGCCGCGCGGATCCGCTGCAGAAACGGTCGGTCCTTCCAGAGAAAGCCGGTGTTGGCGGAGTAGCTGTAGATCGTGCTCATCAGTCCCATTCAATCTTGTATTTGGTCACCAGGGCGGAGATCTGCTCCGGCGTCAGAAGACGTGGCTGCAGGCCTCTCGTCAGCAGTGCGAGCTTGGCTGTCTCTTCCAGTTCTTCGACGGCATAGACGGCGGCTTGCAGATCCTTGCCTGCCACGACCGGTCCATGATTTGCCAGCAGAACTGCGGAGCGTTTCCCGGCAAGCCCCCGCACGGCGTCGCCCATGGCCGGATCGCCGGGCAGGAAGACAGGCAGCAGCTTGACCTTGCCCAGCCTCATGATTGCGTAAGGCGTGAGCGGCGGCAGGACGTTGTCCGGATCGGTCTCCGGCAACATGGACAGTGCAACCGAATGGCAGGAGTGGAGATGAACCACGGCGCCAGTGTGCATGCGGGTCTCATAAAAGGCCGAATGCAGTGGCATCTCCTTGGTGGGCTTGTCGCCTCCGATCAGCTGACCGTCTTTCGAGAAGTGGCTGAGGCGAGCGGGGTCGAGACTGCCGAACGATGATCCTGTTGGCGTGACCAGAAGGGTTCCATCTTCCAGCCGGGCCGAAATATTGCCTGACGCACCGCCCGTCAGACCTCGGTCGAACATGGATTTGGCAAGAGTACAGACTTGTTCGCGCAGGTGGGCCTCAGCGGTCATGCGCCCTCCAGAATGGCAGCTGCCTTGAAAAAGAAGTCTTCCGCGCCAAAGTTGCCCGATTTGAGCGCCAACGCCAAGTCACGGCCTTCAACCTGCACAGCAGGTACGCCCGGATCAATCATCGGGCCGATGCGCAAGGCTTCGGCTCCGACGGCCTCGACCACTGCTCCGGATGTTTCGCCACCGGCGGAAATGATCCGGGTAAAGCCGCGCTTGATGGCCCCCCGGGCAAGCTCGGCAAAGAAGCCCTCGATCGCGGTCGCACTCTTCTCCCGTCCGAAGCGCGCCTGAGCGACTTTTACTGCCGCTGGATCGTCGGAAGAATAGACCAGCGGCATTGACGCGGCACCTTGCGCCCAGTCGAGGGTGGTCTCGACCGTGACAGCACCAGAGAGGATGTCATCGACCAACACCTTGCACTGCGAGCCACCAGTGACTTTATGCGCGGCGATCTGATCGCGCGTCGCAGTCGAGCAGGAGCCGGAAATTGCCAGAACCGGGCCTTTGACGCCAGGCCACTTGTCCTGATCGCCTGGTTGGGCTCCATGAACGTCCGGCAGTCCCAGGGCAATGCCGGAGCCACCAGTGATCAGGGCGAAGTCTTTCGCTGCCTTGCCCAATTGCACCAGGTCCTGGTCGGCGATGGCGTCACACACAACGATCTGACGCCCGCCGGCGGCTTCCCGCAACAGGCCATCGCGGGCGTTTCCTGCGGTGATTTCCGCATGGGAGAGGTGGCCGATGGGGGATTGGGTCTGAAGGCCCAGGAACCGACGCAGGTCCGGATCGGTCATCGGGGTGAGCGGATGATTCTCCATGCCGGATTCCGACAGGAGCCTGTCCATGACGAAGAGATGACCTTGATAGACCGTGCGACCGGTTGTTGGGAATGCCGGACAGACAATGACCGGATCACTTGTTTCAAGCGCGTTGATCAAGGCTTCAGTGACGGGGCCGATATTGCCGTCTGGTGTGCTGTCGAAGGTGGAGCAGTACTTGAACAGGAACTGGGTACAGCCCTGTTCCTTAAGCCAGTTGAGCGCCGACAAAGACTGGGCAATGGCCTCGTCCGCCGGCAGGGAGCGGGACTTCAATGCGACAATGCCAGCTTCCACATCCGCAGCAGCAGGCTGCGAGGGCACGCCGACATATTGGACGGTCTTCAGCCCGCCACGGGCCAATGTCAGCCCGAGATCCGATGACCCGGTAAAGTCGTCTCCAATGGCGCCCAGCTTCATGATGCGGCCTCGAGATTTTCTGCCTTCGCCTTCGGCAATTCCAGCCCGGCATTACGCGCATAGATCTTGGCGACGGCTGCATCGTCCTCATGCCCGAGGTTCGATCCGGCGGCAGCGAGAAACTGCTGCAAGGCCGTCGCCGTCAACGGGGCAGGAAACTTCGCCGTGCGGGCGATGTCCAGAATGATGCCCAGATCTTTCGGCCAGATGTTGATTGAGGAATGAGGCGTGTAGTCGCCCTCGACGATATGTGGCGCCCGGTTCTCAAACATCCATGACGTACCAGCGCACTGCGGGATCACATCAAGGATCTGCTGTGGTGTCACACCTTGAGTCATGCCGAAAGTGATCGCCTCGGCCATGGCAGCGATGTGAACCCCGGCAAGCAGCTGGTTTACCGCCTTCATGGCAGAACCTGCGCCGACCTCTCTGCCGAGATCAAAAACCGTTTCCGCCATGCCATCAAGCGCAGGTTTTGCTGCGTCAAAGGCTGCTTGGGAGCCCGATGCCATCACAGAGAGTTTGCCGGCTGCGGCCTTGGCCGAGCCACCGGAGATCGGCGCATCGAGATAGGCCAGGCCAAGGTCTTCAACGCGATCAGCAAGCTGGCGCGCAAAGTCGGGTGCGACCGTGGCACAGGAAATTACGCTGGCACCCTTGGAAAGGCTGTTCGCCAGGCCGGTTTCGCCGAAGAGGACCGCTTCAGTCTGTTCAGCGTTAAGAACCACCAAAACCAGAATGTCGAGAGATGCGGCGGCGTCAGCGAGGGGAGACGCCTGGCCGCCGCTGGCGACGAACTTCGCCACCTGTTCAGAATTGAGATCGGTGCCCCACACAGAGTGACCTGCCCGCAGCAACGATTGCGCGATGCCAAGACCCATGGACCCGAGACCGATGACGCCAATGTTCTTAGTCACTTGGCTTTACTCCTAAGGCTTTCTGCGCCTCTGCGCGTGGTCTTCACGCGATAGACATGGCTTGATGAGGTAATGAAAAGATCGGTTCCATCCGGCCCGCCGAAACAGCAGTTGGAGGTTGGCTCCGGTAACAGGATTTTGCCGATGAGCTCTCCAGCCCTGTCGAGACAACGAATGCCGTCGAGGGCCGAGGTCCAGACATAGCCTTCCGTATCGACGCGAAAGCCGTCCGGCACGCCGGGTTCGATCACCGCAAAAATCCGCGAGTTGGTGAGCGTCCCATCCTTAACGTCAAAGACACGGATGTGATGCGGCAGTTTGTAGTCGAAACCCGGAAAGCTGGCGCCTTTGATAGCGCCACTGTCGGCGATATAAAGCAGGGATTCATCCGGTGAGAAGGCGAGGCCGTTGGGCTTGTCGAAGTCGGTCGCAACCGCCGTCAATGCGCCATCTGGCGAAAGACGGAAGACGTAGTTTCCGCCGATTTCGCTCTCTGCCGGATAACCTTCCACATCAGAGTTGATGCCGTAGGGCGGGTCGGTGAACCAGACCGAGCCGTCGGAGGCAACCACCACGTCATTCGGCGAGTTAAGCCGTTTGCCGTCAAAGTTCTCTGCCAACACCTGGACCGAGTCCGGGTCTGTCGGGTCGAGGCGACGAACCACCCGCCGTCCGCCGTGTTCGCAGGAGATCATGTACCCGTCGAGATCGGTTGTGTTGCCATTGGCGAATTCACTGTTCTGCAATGCCACGATCGAACCATCCGTCTCATTCCAACGCCACATCCGCTTGCTGGGGACGTCATTGAAGTAGAGGTGCGTGCCGGCCCAAACCGGACCTTCGGCCCATATGTGACCGGAGGAGATGATCCTCGGCGCTTGGTCTAGGTCAACGAATTGCGCAAATCGCGGGTCGTGGGGGGCGTATCTGGGGTTTGTCATGCTTTCCGCCTCCGCAGGTTCTGCGCCAACAACATGGACAGTACGATGGAGCCGAAAATGATCTGGCGCCAGGCTTCAGAAATCTGCATGACCGACAGGACTGAGGTTAGCAATGTAATGAAGATTGCACCGCCGATCGTGCCGACAAAAGACCCCTTGCCGCCGAGAATGGAGGTGCCCCCGATCACCACGGCGGCGATGGTTGGCATCAGGTACGGATCGCCCATGGACTGATAGGCCTGGTTGGCATAGCCGGCCAGAAGAACGCCGCCGAGGGCAGAGCAAGCTCCGGCCAGCATAAAGGCGCCGAAAACGATGCGCGGCGTTTCAACACCGGAGAGATAGGTCGCCTTTTCGGAGTTTCCGATGGCTATCAGATAGCGACCAAAGGTTGTGCGCTTCAGGATGGCGAATACCAGAAGGCACAGGCAGAGCCAGACGATCAACGCATGAGGGAGGCCGATGGTCGAACCGGTGGAGAGGGAACTCATCAGCGCGCTGGCCTCGCCCTTCGGGTTGAAGCCGCCGGTGTTCAGAACGGCAACGCCGAGCAGCATTGCATTGACCGCGAGTGTCCACACCATTGATGGTATCCGGAAGATCGAAACCCCGATGCCGTTGATGACCCCGACGAGAGCGCCAAAAGCCAGAGCGGCCGGAATGGCGAGAGCCACCAGGGCGGGGTTGCCGGTTCCTGCCAGGGAGGTTGACAGGATGGCCGCCCCGCCGAGGACCCAGGGGATCGAAAGGTCGATATGTCCGAGGAGGATGACGACCATGGCGCCCGTCGCGAGCACCCCCAGGAATGACGCGATTTGCAGTTGTTGCAGCAGATAGCCTGCGGAGAGGAATTTCGGGAATACGGTGGCGCCGACGAGGATCACGATGAGGGAAGCGATCCAGGGAACGAGCGCATCGGCATCCAGCTGCACGCGATTGAAAAGACGAGCGGTCATCGGTCGAAAACCTCCAGGCGGTTGCGCAGGCGCAGAATGTCTGCGCTGCCGATGGCAATGGCGACGGCAAGGATCAAGCCTTCGACGAAGGGTTGGGCGAGAGGCGGCAGACCGGAGAAGAACATGAGGGCGGAGATTGTCTTCAGGATGAAGGCACCGATCAGGGCGCCGAACAGACTGCCGACGCCGCCGCGCAGGGCGATGCCGCCAAGCACCACGGCTGCAATGGAGTTCAATGTGTAGTTGGGAGCGATGCTGGCATCGCCAGTCGTGGTGATGAAGCTGACGAAGAGCCCGGCCACGCCGGCAAACAACCCGGCCAGAACGAAAGCGGCGAGCCGGACCCGGGCTACAGGCGTGCCGGATTGAAAAGCCGCCTGTTGAGATGATCCGATGGCATAAAGCGCAAGACCGAAGCCGGTGCGCCGCAGCGGGATCCAGAAGACGACGACGATGACAGTCAGAATGACAAGCGCGGTCGGCAAGCCCCAGATATCGAGGGTCAGGGCGTCGGCAAGGTCAAAGTCGATTTCGCCACCGGGCGTCGGGCGCAGTAGGAGTGCCAGGCCGACAAAGACTGATGCGCTGGCGAGCGTCGCAACAATCGGCTGGATCCGGCCATAGACAATAGCCAGGCCATTTGCCAGACCGCACAGGGAACCGACAGCCAGTACGGCCAGTAGCCCGAGGCCGATGGACGTCGAGGATCCGATCAGCAGATGCGATGCGAGTGTGTTGGTTAGTGCCATGACGGCACCCACCGACAAATCGAGGCCACGCACCAGGACGGCGAAGAACTGGGCAATGGCGACCAGCGCCAACACGGTGCACTGATTGGCCCAGATGGTCAGAACATAGGTTGTTGGGCCGCTGGGGTGGGTGGTCAGATAGACGCTCACCAGCACCACCAGAAAGGCGAGCGCGATGACTTCACGCTTGTTGGTACGGATATCGTCAAGCATGGGCGGGGTGTCCTTGAGCGGCCTGCACGGGCACGGAATTCACGTTCAGGCTGGCCGCGATGATGTTTTCAGCCGTCAACTCCGGCCCTTCCAGAACCTGGCGCACTGCGCCGTCATAAAAGACATGCACGCTGTCGCAGAGGTGGATGAGCTCTTCGTAGTCTGTGGAGAGCAGGATGATGGCTACACCTTCTGCCGCGAGTTGCCGGATCAGGCGATAAATCTGGGTCTTGGTTTTTACGTCGATGCCGCGTGTCGGGTCGGCAAGCAGCAAGCAGCGTGGTTGCAGGGCCAGCCATTTGGTCAGCGCCACTTTTTGCTGGTTGCCGCCGGAAAGATCGGAGACCGGCTGGTCGAAGTTCCGGCACACGAGCTCCATCTCACTGGTGAAGCGGGTGAAAAGGTCAGGATCGATGCCGTTGTCCAGATCCGTCAATCCAAAGGGATGGCGGCCAAGTGCGGCCAGTTCCATGTTTTCCCGGATCGACAGTTCCGGAATGAGACCTTCCGTCTTGCGGTCCTCAGGGACCAAGGCAATGCCGGTGGGCGGTGCCTTTGCCGCTCGTGGGCTTTTTAGCTGTAAAGGGTGTCCGTTTTCTGAAATTTGCCCGCCGGTTTTCTTCAAAAGGCCGAACAGCGCCTGAACCAGCACCATCTGTCCCTGTCCGTCGAGACCGCCAAGCCCAAGAACTTCACCCGGCCGCACTTCCAACGAGACACCGCGCAAGGTGTCGCCGAAGCTGAGGTCATCAACCTTCAGCAGGGGGGCGCCGTCGGGAATGGGCGACAGACGTGGCGGGAAAAGTTCCGTTAGCGACTGACCGATCATCTTGGCGATGATCTCGGAATAGCTGTGCTTGCCCTTTTGGAACGTGTCGACATGCTCGCCATTGCGGAAAACGGAAATGCTATCGGCCAGATCATCCACCTCGTGAAACCGGTGGGAGATGAAAAGAATGCCGGTGCCCTGGTCGCGCAGATCGCGAACCAGACCAAAGACTTTCTGCACAACGGATGCATTGAGAGCCGAGGTCGCCTCGTCGAGGATCAACAGCCTTGGTGCGCGGCAGATCGCTTTGGCGATTTCCACCTGCTGGCGTTCTGGCAAGCTGAGATCGGCGACCTTGCGCTTCATCGGAATATGGGCGCCTTCGATGCGGTCGAGGATTGCGCGGGCGCGTGTCAGATTGCCCTTGCTCAGCCTGCCCATTCCGACTTCCTTGGCGCCGAGCAGGATGTTGTCGCGGACCGAGAGGTCGGGTACCAGCGACAACTCCTGAAACATGCAGACGATGCCGAGATCGCGGGCAGCCCCTGGGCTTTCGAGGCGGACCGGCTGGCCGTCCACGTAGATCTTGCCGAGTGTCGGTTGAATGACCCCGGACATGAGTTTCATGAGGGTGGACTTTCCAGCGCCGTTTTCGCCAAGGACCGCCCTGACTTCACCGGCCTGACAGGTGAAGGAGACCTTCTTCAGGGCCAGTGTTGCCCCGTAGGCCTTGGTCACCTCCTCAAAGCGGATCAGTTCGCGCTTCCCGTCACTCATTTTCGATTATTCCTTGTTCACCTTGCGCGAGCGTCGTTGCCTGTGACCAAACCACCCGGATGGCGGTTTGGTCACAGGCCTCCGTCTTCGACCAGTGTGGCCAGGTCGAAGACGGAGCGATTAGGCAACTGCCGGACTTAGTTGTTGTCCGGAGACTGGCCCATCAGCTCTTCAGGAGTGAAGGGCTTGAAGCACTCTTCGTAACCGGTGCCGGTGTTGAAGGACTTCGGCAGGTCGGGAAAGAAGTTCTCGCCGGCTGCCAGCTGATCCGCATAAACATAGGGGATCGGCAGGTAGATGGTCTGCGGCAGGGGATGTCCCTTGAGGAGATCGATGGCAGCTGCCAGGGCGATGGCCGACATGGCCGGAGCCTGAGAAGCAGAGACGCCGGGGATCTTGTTTTCTGCCATCAGTATCCGCACACCGTTTTCCGCATCGCCACCGACTGGAACAATCGGGTGGTTGGCGGCCAGCATGGCATTGATGGTGCCGGCCGTACCGTGCTGAGAGACGACACCTTCAACGGTGCCATGTGTTGCCAGCGCATCGGCCACAACTTTCTGGCTGGTACCTGTATCCCAGTTGCCGACGACTTCGACGATTTCCAGTCCATCGACCTTGTCCAGAACGGACATCATGCCAACGCGGCGATCACGGTCGGTGGAATTTCCAGGCAGGCCGTTGACCATGAGGATCTTCTTGGCCTTGCCATCGAGCAGATCCATCACGGTTTGTGCCTTCAGGCGGCCGAGCGCCTTCTGGTCTTCGTTGACCTGAACGATCTTGTCCGTGTCGAGAACATTGTCGAAAGGCACAAGAACGGTGCCTGCGCGGGCTGCCCGGCGGATCACACCTGTGAAGGCAGAAGGGTTCACAGCGGTGAAGGTGATGGCGTCGTAGCCAGCTGCAATGAAATTGTCGATTGCCGCGATCTGGGCAGCACTATCATTGCCAACCGAAATTACCTTGAACTCGGCGAGCTGCTCGGCGTTTTCAGGGCGAGCGGCCCAGGCCTTGGCAGACTGGATCGCGGCGATGCGCCAGTCGTTGCCGGCAAAGCCATTTACAAACGCCACCTTGTAGGGGCCGTCCTTGGCTGGATAGCTGATGCTGGTGGTGTCTGGAGCCGGTGCATAGCACTCGGGGCGATATGTGTCGGCTGCAAAGGCAGTAGTGGACAGCAGGGCCATGATGGCTCCTGCGAAAAATGCTTGTTTCATGTTTTCCTCCCAAAGGCGCAGTATGTGTGTTTGCGCAAACATACCGGCGAAAGCCACAATATGTTTGCGCAAACATTCGTCAAGTGTTTTTTAGGGGGATGTGGTTGTCTGATATGTAAACTAATATTTCCGATACAAAAAAATCATGTGTCGCCAAGGGATGGGAAATTGACGAAAAAGACTGGAGGACCATCAACTTATGACGTGGCCAAGCTGGCTGGCGTCAGTCAGATGACCGTATCGCGTGTGATGAGCGGAAAAGGTTACGCCTCGGAGAATGTAGTCGCCCGTGTCCAGGAGGCCGCCGGAAAACTGGGCTATGTACCCAACCGCATTGCCGGTGCTCTGGCCGGCAAGAAGGCGGCTTTGGTGGGGGTTATCCTGCCTGCGGTCTCAAACGTTGTGTTTGCGGAAGTCCTTCAGGGTCTCAATGAGGGGCTGGCTGAGAGTGGGTTGAAACCGGTCTTTGGCGTCAGCGGATATGATCAGCAGGAGGAGGAGCGGCTGGTTCGGGACATGCTGTCCTGGCAGGTCTCGGGTCTGGTGTTGACCGGACTTGAGCACACAGCCGCCACGCGGGCCATGCTGGCTTCGCATTCAACCGCTGTTGCGGAGGTGATTGACGTTGACGGAGAGCCGATCGCAGCGTGTTTCGGCCTGTCCCATGCCAAGGCCGCGACCGATATGGCGCAGCATCTTCTGACGAAGGGCTATCGGCGCTTCGGCTATGTCGGCTGTAATCTCGAGCGGGATCTGCGTGCCGGAAAGCGCCGCAAGGCCTTTGTCGAGACGGTGGTGGCCGGAGGCGGAGAGTTCGTGGGTGAAGCCTGCGATGACGCGCCATCTTCGATGCTGCATGGACGTGTCTTGACTGACCGCCTGATGGCCGCTGCAGAGCGCCCTGAGGCAATCTATTTTTCCAACGACGATATGGCGGCAGGTGGTCTGATGTATTGCCTGGCGAATGGTCTGCGCGTGCCCGACGACATCGCGCTTGCAAGTTTCAATGGCCTGGAGTTCCTCGAAGCCTTGCCCCTGCAGATCACCACATCCCGATCTCCTCGCCGCAAAATCGGCCTGCTTGCCGGCCATTATCTGGCACTCCGCAACGATGGCAAGGACGCTCTGGATAAAGTGGAACTATCTGCCGAACTGATTTCGGGACAAACCAGTTAAGCCGCTCGACAGCGCCCTTGTGTCAGTTGCCCGGGGTTGCATGAATTGCCTTGTCCAGGCTGGTCACCAAGGAGCAGCCTGGAGGCTTTGGTTCAAAAAGCAGCTTTGTAGATTTGCAGGATGTCTGCTTCGCTCAGGTCGACCGGGTTCCAGTCAAGAAGCCGTCGGATCTTGTGGGCGTCCTGAGCCATTGCGGGCAGGTCGTCCTCCGGTACACCGTGAGTGGAGAGGCGCATGTCCAGGCCCAAGCTTTCGCAGAAGCTTTTGGCTGCAGCGCGGACGTTCTCCTGGCCGCTGGCAGGAACACCAAGTGCTTCGCAGATGGCGGCCGTCTTGTCCGGGCAGGCGTCGGCATTGAATGCCAGCGTGTGCGGGAAGATCAGCGCATTGGCGATGCCATGCGGCAACTTGTGGCGTGTGCCGAGCGGATAGGCGACGGCGTGACCGCTTGTCGTATTCACCGGACCAAGGCAGACTCCACCATAAAAGGCCGCTAGGCACAGACCCGCGCGCGCTTCAACATCGGTTCCGTCTTCCACCGCACGCTTCAGATATTTGCCAACCAGTTGAATGCCCTGCAGCGCATAGGCATCGATCAGTGGATGCGCCCGCTTCGATGTGAAGGCCTCGACGCAATGCGCCATGGCGTCCACACCGGTCGCAGCGGTGACAAACGGCGGAACCGACATGGTCAGGGCCGGGTC
Source organism: Roseibium limicola (assembly GCF_017313085.1). Lineage (GTDB taxonomy): Bacteria > Pseudomonadota > Alphaproteobacteria > Rhizobiales > Stappiaceae > Roseibium > Roseibium limicola. The sequence continues at coordinate 28,485 of NZ_JAFLNF010000006.1, forward strand.
GATGATTGCGAGGTCGGCGAGCATGTGAAGGCTCTCGGTCGCGACCTTCGCCAGAGTGTCCGGATCTGTAACCAGAGCCCGCGTGCCGACTTCAGAGCCGGTTCCTGCGGTGGTCGGGATCTGAACCAGACCGACCTTGCGCTGTGGCGCCCGATTCGGACCTGACACATCAGCGATGGTGAGGTCCGAACCGACCAGAACCGCAACAAGTTTCGCAAGATCCATGGCCGAGCCGCCACCAAAGCCGATGATGAGGTCGGCGGACCCTGCTGCCTGCACGGCGTCCATTAGATTAGTTACATCGGGTTCGGGGACAACATTGCCGAATACGGACAAGCCGTCGAGGCCGAGCACCTCCAGACGGGCAGCGTTGATCGGATCTGCCACGACGAAGGGCGCCTTGAAGCCCTTGGCGCGGACCCACTCGGGAAGTTTTGCCAGTGTTCCTGCGCCAAAGTGCACCTCTGCAGGGCGCTGCATGACCAAGGCTGTGTCGAGTGAGTGCATGGTTCCTCCGCTGGGAAATGGGGACGCAATCCGCTTTTCGGATCACTGAAATTCGATGTTATGAAGTCACTTGTAAATTTATTTGTCAATTGTAATCTTGAGATGTTGCCTTGATTGAGGCGTGCTTTTTTGCCCCAGATGTCTCGCCGAATCAGGAGGAAATACGCAGTTTTCTGGCGTTTATGAATGAGATATGCAGGGACTGAACACTCTCTGGTTATTATGATGAAGTAAGGCTGGTCGCGATACATGAACATATTTCAGAAATTCAGTTGACAAGTTTGCATGCGCTCGACATGTTCACTCCAAAGATGTCTGGTCCTTTTGGGAGGAACGATGACTGTGGTCCGGCAATACAAGGCTGACTTGTGGATCGGCGGCGGGCTTTGCGCTTTTTGCGCGTTCGCTGCCTGGCGCACTCTCAATATCAAGCAGGTGGTTTCGCCAACTATGGCGGGGCCTTCATTCGTGCCCTGGTTGATGGTTGTCGTCATCGCCGTTCTGGCTCTTTGTCTGATCTTTCGCGGACTGCGACGGGCGCAAATGGCGGGGGCGGGGCGCTCCATGTCGCTGCCTGATCGGCGTTCACTTTTGAGGATTGCAGCGTTTGTTGTCCTGCTGGTTGGCTATGCGGGTGCGTTTTACCCGGTTGGGTACATCCCCTCGACTTTGGTTGCTTTTGTGATCGGCCTTTGGCTGATCGGCGAGCGGAAAATCTGGGTCCTCGTCGGGTTCCCGGTTGTGATGACCTGTGCGGTCTACTTCGGTTTCACGGAACTGCTGTCTGTCTGGTTGCCGTGAAGATTTCGTATTTCTAGGGAGGAAATATCATGTTCAAGACAAATGTAGCTGCCATCGCGATGGTTCTGGGAGTGGCAACACCTGCTTTGGCAGAGTTCCCGGAGCGCCCGCTTCAGGTCATCGTTCCTTACTCTGCCGGCGGGTCTACGGATCTGGGTATGCGCGTCGTCGCCGATGCGCTTGAGACCAAGTTTGACGGACTGCGTGTTGTTGTCCGCAATCAGCCGGGTGGCGGTGGTGGCATCGGCACATCGGCCGCAGTTCATGCCCGTGCAGATGGCTACACCTTGGGTGCTGGTGCGCAGGGACCGATCGCGATCTTGCCGCATGTTGGCGGCGCGGATTACACTGTTGATGATTTCGAGTTCGTTGGCCTGTTCGCCCGTTCGCTTCAGGTGCTGGTCGCCTGCAAGGATGCGCCATTCTCCGACTATGACAGTTTCATCGCCTCTGCGGCAGACAAGGCGCCTCAGATTGGCAATTCCGGGGCCGGTGGCGCAAACCACATCTCCGCTGAAGCTTTCGCAAAGGCTGCCGGGATCAAGATCGAATCCATCCCTTTTGGCGGGTCTTCCGAAGCGCGCACCGCGTGTATCGGCGGTCATATCGATGCCATGGTGGCGTCACCGGCCGAAGCCAAGGCCTCGTCTGAAGCTGGTCAGATGACGCCGCTTTTCGTCATGGAAAATGCGCGTATCGATCTCTTCCCCGATACTCCGACGGCTGTTGAAAAGGGTGTCGATTTCACCTGGTCGTCCTACAAGGGGTTCGTTGCGCCCAAGGGTATTCCCGACACCGATCTTGCCTGGCTGCGCAATGCAGTGAAAGAAGTGGCAACGGATCCGGCCTTCATCGCCAAGATGACAGAAATGGGTGAGTTCGTGACCTATGAAGACGGTCCTGCCTTCGAAGCGCGCGTCAAGAAAGACAGCGAGATGGCCAAGACGGTTCTGGAAGAACTCGGTCTTCTGGGCATGAACAACTAAGCCTCGGGCTGAGTAACTCTGGACCGGAGCGGTTTGCCGCTCCGGTCTCTGCTTCTCTCAAAGGGCGACGCCCTGACACGTCGGTTCATTATGGAAACACTGTCGTACCTCGTTCCGTTGTTCCAGGTTGATGTTCTCTGGACCATTGCCCTGGGCACCCTAGGTGGCCTCGTGATTGGCGCCTTGCCTGGCCTGACGGCGACCATGGGCGTCGCCTTGCTGATCCCGTTGACCTTCGGCATGACACCGGTCATGGGCCTGAACATGCTGATTGGCATCTACATCGGCGGCATTTACGGCGGCTGTGTCTCTTCCATCCTTCTGCGGACACCAGGCACACCAGCCTCTGCTGCCACTGTGCTCGACGGCTATCCGCTGGCGCAACAGGGGCAGGCGGGCAAGGCGCTTGGCATGGCGACGATTGCCTCCACCATTGGCGGGCTTATTGCCGCTGTGGTGCTGGCGTCACTTGCACCTCAGCTGGCCGGCATTGCGCTTGAGTTCGGCGCGCCGGAATATTTCGCACTGGCCCTGTTTGGCCTGACAATCATTGCTTCGCTGTCTGGTGACCTGTTGAAGGGCGCAATTTCCGGTCTGCTTGGCATTCTCATTGCCTGTGTTGGGGCAGACCCGATTTCCGGCATTTCGCGCTTCACCTTCGGCATTCAGGGGTTTGCGTCGGGTTTTGCCTTTACGCCGGCTCTGATCGGGCTCTTTGCGCTCTCGGAGGTCTTTACCCAGATCGAGCGTATGGCCAGCAAGGAAACCCCGGTTTCCCTGGTGAAAAACCGCTGGCCCAGCATGGCTGAAATGAAGGAAAGCCGCAGCGCGCTCGTTCGGGGCTCGCTGATCGGAACTCTGATCGGGATCATCCCCGGCACCGGTTCTGGAACGGCATCCTGGATTTCTTACAATGAGGCGCGCCGGTCCTCGAAGACTCCTGAAAAATTCGGCACTGGCCACATGCCCGGCATTGCCGCAACTGAAAGCGCCAATAACGCGGTTTGTGCGGCCGCTCTGATCCCGTTGCTAGCGCTTGGTATCCCCGGCGATGTTGTGACTGCCGTGTTGATGGGTGGCCTGATGATCCAGGGGTTGGCGCCCGGCCCCATGCTGTTCCAGACCAACCCGGACGTCGTCGTTGGCATCTTCGGTGGCACCTTTATCGCGACGATCTTCATGTTCATTTTCGGCATGGCGCTGATCCCGGTCTTTTCAAGAATCCTGATGATCCCGCGCCGCCTGCTGACCATGTCCATCGTGATCTTCTGCTTTATCGGCTCCTTTTCGATCAATCTGAACCCTGTGGATCTCTATACCATGGTGGGTTTCGGTGTTCTCGGCTGGGGGATGCAGAAATTCGGATTTTCGCAGGCCGCTCTATGTATTGCCCTGATCCTGGGGCCAATGCTGGAGGCCAATCTGCGTCGGGGACTGCTGCAGGCAGGCGACAATGTCGTCGAATTCCTGTCCGGTCCGATCACACTTCTTTTCCTCGGATTGACGGTCCTGTCGCTCGGCTGGCCGTTGATCGCGAAGCTGCTCGCTCGCAAGAGTGGGCCGCGCCCTGAACTCACGGAGTAAGCCATGACCCGCAATGCCCACGTCGCCCTCGTTACCTGTTTTAATGAAGACGAGACGATCAACTATGAGGCGACCCGTGCGCAGGTGCGCCGTCAGGTCGCTGCAGGCAATGATCTGATGGTCTGCGGTACGAATGGCGATTTTTCCGCCCTGACCCACGATGAGAAAATCCGGTTGACCCAAGAGGTCATGGACGAAGTTCAGGGGCGGGTGAAAGTTATCGCCAATTTGGGCTGTCCTGCGACGTTTGAGACCCTGCAGCTTGCCAAGGCTGTTGATGGGCTCGGACTGCATGGCATTGCGGTGATCACCCCTTATTTTATCGCATGTACGCAGGATGGATTGATCCGGCACTTCACCACAATCGCGGATGCAGTGAAGACCCCGGTCTATCTCTACGACATTCCGGCACGCACCCAGAACCATATCGAGCCGGCAACGGCAAAGGTTCTGGCAAAGCACCCGAATATCGCCGGCATCAAGGATTCCGGCGGGTCCTCCGAAACGGTTCTGGAATATCTTGAAGTTGCCAAGGAGGTCGGCAGTTTTGAAGTTTATTGCGCCCCGGACCATCTGGTTCTCTGGGGCCTTGAGCAAGGCTGCGCCGGTGTCGTATCCGGTCTTGGCAACGTGGCTCCGGAGCTGCTCGCGCAGATCATCAAGGGTTTCAACGAAGGCGACATCGACAGCGCCAAGGCGGCTCAGGAGAATTTTGCTGGTCTGCGTGTGGACCTTTACGCCCTCGGCTTCCCGCCAGCTCTGGTCAAGCGTGCACTGTACATGAATGACAGGTCTGTCGGGCTGTCACGCCAACCTGCCCTGCTGCCCGATGCGGATCAGGATGCCAAGATTGCCGAAATCCTGACGAATCGGAACTTGTTGAAATGACGGTTGTTGTCACCACGTCGCCGGGCTTCGGTAAACATGGCAAGGTGCCGGGCCTGATCAAGGACGCTGGCTGGGAATTCATCCGCTGTACCGACAAGGATCGCGCTGATGGTGGATTGTCCGAACACATTGCCCGCGCAGACTATCTGGTGGTTGGGCTGGTTCCTGTCACTGCGGACACTCTGACTGCCGCGAGCAATCTGAAAGGCGTCATCAAGCATGGGGTTGGTGTTGATAACATTGACATTCCGGCCTGCACGACGAGTGGACTTCCGGTGTGCAACACCCCGGCGGCCAATGCGGACGCTGTCGCGGAATTGGCTGTCGGACTGATGTTCTCGATGGCCCGCTTCATCCCGCAGGGCCATGGGAGTGTGACGTCTGGCGGCTGGGAGCGTCGGGTTGGAAGTCAGCTGGGCGGCAAGACGCTGGGCATCGTCGGGCTTGGCAATATCGGCAAGCGCCTGGCCAAACTCGCGCGCGGTCTGGGGATGCATGTTGTCGCCAGTGACATGTATCCGGACAAGGCTTTCGCGGCGGAATACGGGCTCGAGTTCCTGTCCTTGCAGGAGCTTCTGGCCACGGCAGACTATGTGTCGCTTCACGTTTTTGGCGGCAAGGGCAATGCTGCCCTGATCAACCGGGACAGCCTGACCAGCATGAAGCCTGGCGCAAGGCTGATCAATCTGGCGCGCGGCGAAGTGGTGGATCTTGACGCAGTGGCGGAGGCTCTGGCAAGCGGCCACCTAGGCGGCGTGGCGATAGACGCCTATGTTCAGGAGCCGCCCGCGATTGATCATCCCGTCTTTTCGCATCCCAACGCGATCTTCACCCCGCATTCCGGCGCCGATACACTGGAAGCGCTGGAAAATGTCGGTCTGATGGTGATCGAGGATATCAAAACGCTGATTGCAGGCGAGATGCCTGTTCGCTGCCTGAACGCCAAGGATCTTTGCGCCAGGGACGTTTGAATGAGGACTGCAACCATGAGCTTGCAGGATCCTCGAACCGGAGAATGACATGACCCAGAAACCGATCGTCATCACCATGGGCGACCCGTCAGGTGTTGGCGCCGAGGTGACGGTGAAGGCTATGGCTTCCTTGCCGGCGCAGGAGCGTGGACGCTATGCGGTGATCGGCGATATGCCGACCCTCGAACGGGCTATCAAGGCTTGCGCTCTTGAGTTGAAGCTTGTGCCCTACGGGGGCAAGGTCGCTGAAGGTGATCTTGCGGTCATCCATATCGATGTGGACGGCTTGCCGGGCAAGTTCGGTGTGCTGTCTTCGGCCTGCGGCGAAGCCTCCTTCCGTTATATCGAGAAGGCGGTTGAGCTGACCCTTTCGGATCAGGCTGTCGGCATCGTCACGGCGCCGATCAACAAGGAAGCCCTGAATGCCGCCGGTCACCACTACGATGGTCATACCGGCATGCTGGCACATCTGACGAAGTCCAAGTCGAGCTGGATGCTTCTGGCGTCGCCAACCCTGAACGTCCTGCATGTCTCGACCCATGTGTCCTTGAAGGATGCCATCGGACGGGCGACCCCGGAGCGGGTTCTGGAAACCATTCGCACTGGCCACAAGCACCTGAAGCGGATGGGCGTTGAAAATCCACGTATCGCGGTTGCCGGTATCAATCCGCACTGCGGCGAGAACGGATTGTTCGGGCGCGAAGACGACGTGCAGATTGCGCCGGGTGTCAAGCAGGCTCAGGACGAAGGGATCAATGTTCAGGGGCCGATTTCGGCCGATACGGTCTATCACCGCGCAAATACAGGCGCTTTTGATCTGGTTATCGCGCAGTATCATGATCAGGGCCATATCCCGATCAAGCTGATTGCCTTCGATACGGCAGTCAATGTTTCGCTTGGGCTACCGATTGACCGTTGCTCGGTCGATCATGGAACCGCGTTTGATATTGCCGGAACAGGCAAGGCAAATCACGTCAATATGCTTGCTGCTCTGGATTATGCTGGAAAGCTCGCCATCGGGAGATTCTGATCTGGGCCTGAGATACGGGTCTCAAAAAGGCGTCCCATGAGGCGCCTTTTTCATTTCTCTCTGATGCGCAGATCCAGCAGCCCGCTGCCGAAGAGCCTGTCGCGCGAATGCTCCAGATGCGCCAGCATCAGAGCCTCGGCTTCCGCAGGTTTCTGGTCCCGAATGGCCTCGTAGATCCCGGTATGTTCTTCGAGGACGGTTTCCAGGGCCTTTGACCCGTCGGTCATCAGCGACTGGCCATGCATCTTCATGCCGACATAAATATGCTCGCGAAGGGCGCGAACCGCCGCCTCGTAATAATGATTGTTCGAGGCTTTGGTGATGGACAGGTGGAAGGTGAAATCCGCATCTTCCCGATGCTCGTGGCTGCCGGTTGCGGCTCGCATCAAATCCAGCGCCTCGCGAATTTCTTCGAGGGAGGCCGTGTCGCGGCGTTCCGCTGCAAAGCGCGTGGCGGCGGTTTCGATGGTGATACGGAATTCGTAACACCGCTGCACGTCGGCCAGATTCTGCACCTTGGCGAAGCCGACCGGGTTGGCGGTCGCCGCCCGCACGTAGTTGCCGGCTCCCTGGCGTGAGTAAATCACCCCTTCGGTCCGCAGCTTTTCCAACGCCAACCGCAGTACCGGACGGGAAACGCCGAATTCATCAGACAACGTGTGTTCTGACGGCAGCTTCTGGTTCAGCGGATATTCGCCATTGGTGATACGGCTATAAAGCGAATGATAGACCCGGTCAGCCAGAGTGAGCTTTGGCCTTTCGCGAGTTTCTTTGGTCTGCGCGTTTTTCAACATCAAGGCCTTTTCAAATCGGAGCGTCGGGCAAGGCTATAAAATTCTGGGCAAGTTTTACAAGGGTTTCGGGTGTGCCGAAACCGCCTGATTTGGTAATGACGGTCATGCCGGGTCGTCCGTCCACCATAGTGGATACCGGCAGGCCAGGCAGTCTTTCTCCCAAGACTTGCAGAACCCCGCAGCCAAGCTGTCTGGCAATTTCTGCGGCAGTCTCGCCGCCGCTGGCAACCAGGGTTTGCGGTTCGAACCGCGCGATGAATTGGCTGCAGGTGTCTGCAAATTGTTGAGCGACAGTCTGACCATCAAGGGTTTCAGGCCCTTGCGTCAACTGCAGAACCTGCAAGGCAGCGGGTAATGCGGCGGCAGTATCGGCATGTCCATTGGGTAATGGCATTGGAACGATGCCTGCAACCTTCAGCGTTTCAATCTGGGCGAGGGTGATCGGGTCACGCGATCCGATGGCGAACAGGGCGGGGCCTTGCAGATCGCAGTCGAATTCTTTGACGCGCGCCGGTGCAAAGCGTCGCGCCAAAGCTTCGGCAAGGCCCGCAGCTCCGACGAAAAGCGTTTCGGCTCCGTGGTCTTGAACGGCAGCATCCAGATCGGCATCTTCGGTCACATCGACGATTGCTGACAGTGGGCATTGGGTGCGCTCTGCCACGGAGATCGGCTCGGCGATGCCTGCCCCGAAGAGCGTTCCGGATTTTACAAGTCGTGCGAAGCGCGGGATGGCAGGCGAAACGAGCCAGGAGGAACGTGCAGGACCAAGCCCTGACAGCTCTGCGGCTACATGACCTTTCAGGCGGCTGTCGACTTTCTTGAAAAGCAGTGCCTGGCTCCAGGGCGCAAGTTTTTGGCATGCGGCCCAAACGGCGCCAACTGCATTTTGTGCTGATTGCTCAGAGCCTTCCCGAGTGTTTGTCGAGATAGCCAATACATCTGGGCTACGTGCGAGCGCCTCAGTCACGTGGTCGGGCGTCAGGGCGCAGAGAACGGACAAGCCGCGCCCGGCGAACGCCACGGAACTGTCGAGAGCTCCGGTGACATCGTCAGCGATAATCAGAATTTTCATGCGGCTGCCGTTCAGACATCAGGGTGTTGCAGCTTACAAGAAATCAACTTGTAAAACAAATTCTATGATCAGCTGATTTGCCTGCTTCTAGGACTTTTAGTCGCTGCTCTCGCCCCTCACGCCACCTTCGCACTGAACGTTCCGGCGAGATAGCCGAAGGCGATGGCGGTGAGGAGGCCGTTGCCGGAGAGGTAGCCGCTGACATCCGGGCCGGAAACGCCGCAGGCGGCCCCGCCCCCGGCAAACAGGTTAGCGAAGGGCTTGCCGGTTGCATCCAGCACACGCGCGGTTCTGTCAATCATCATGCCGCCCTGAGTGTGAAACAGCGCACCCGTTACTTTGACGGCGTAATAAGGAGGGGTCAGCCCGGTCTTGGTGCTGAAGTCCCGGCCATAAGGATCCGCTGAGGCTCCGCGCTGACAGGCCTCGACCTGTGTCAGCGTATCACGCAAGGGCTCCTCCGGCAGACTGGTGACCTGTGCCAGGCTGGTGAGGCTCTCTGCCTGGCGGATGGCCCCCGCGCCAACGGCGTCCTGATAATCCGGGAAGCTGAGGGCAAAGTCGTGACGGGTGCGATCGAAGATGTTCCAGGCAATGCCACCGGGCTGCTGCAGCACGTGCACCGCCTGTTCCGAATAGCCGCCGTGTTCATTGGAAAATCGTTGGCCAGACCCATTCACCTGAATGCCGCCTTCCATCATCAGGGCCCAGGAAATCAGGATGCCGTGCGGGTGGGCCAGGGAGCCGTGTCCCTGATAGCCACTGAGATGGCGTAAGTCGGCGCCGAGGGACACGCCCCACAAAAGGGCGTCGCCGGTGTTGCCTTCGTGACCGTAGTACAAGCCACCGGCGATCTCCGGGATGTGCTCGGCAACCAGAGCCCGGTTGCCGCCATAGCCGTTGCAGGCAAGGATCAACGCGGAACAGCCGAGGATTTCAACCTGTCCATCGGGCCTCGTAATTTCAACCGCTGTGATGCGGGTGCTGTCGTTGGCGTCGTTGCTGTCTGGTGCGACATAAAGCCGGGTAACCCGAGCTTCCGTGACAATCGGAATATCAGCATTTTCTGCAGCGGAGAGCAGCCGGGTCAGCAGGGCTGCGCCGGTTTTTTCCGGAACCGCATGCATGCGGTGGCGGCTGTGGCCGGGGTAAAGAAAGTCGTCGAGGACGACCCACTCCAGACCATGGGCATCCGCCAGCCATTCCAGCGCCGGACCAATGGTCTGACTGGCCAGACAGGTGAGGGTCGGCTCGGACTTGCCCTTGGATTTGGCCAGAAGATCGGCCTCAAACAGCTCGGGCGTATCGTCGTTGACACCAACAGCCTGCTGGAAGCGTGTGGCGGGCGCTGGAATGAACCCGGACGACATTGAGGTGGAGCCCGACGGCGAAGCGTCACGCTCAAGCACCAGGACATCGGCCCCGGCGGCTTTGGCCCTGAGGGCGGCAGTCAGCCCGCAGGCTCCGGCACCAATGACGACGACGTCCGCAGACGCATCGATTCGCGGTGGCACGTCGCTGCAAATCTCGCCCGCACTCATTTTACGCTCCGTTCACGAAGGCAGTCGCATCCGCACAGCTCATCACCTTGGAGACTGTTCTCAGATCACCGATCGCCCGGTCATGGGTCTCCTTGGAGAAGGCCGCACATCCATCAGAAAGAACGATGGTCTGGAAGTCGCGCACATGGGCGTCGCGCACGGTCGAGGCAACACCGCCGTTTGTAACGATGCCGCAGACGATCAGCGTGTCGATGCCTGCCTTTTTCAGGACCCATTCCAGCCGCGTCATGAAAAAGGCTGAATAGGCCACTTTCTCCACCGTCAGGTCAGCGGGCTGCAACAGATCGACCAGCTGGTGGCCCCAGGCGCCGGGGCAGAAGTCCCCCTTGGAGAGAAACGGGCGAAGCTCCTTCAGGTGGGGAGATATGAAAGGGGCACCGGCCTTTCCGGGCACCAGGGTGAATTGGGTGGAGATCACCCAACCTCCTTTGGCGCGCAAGGCATTGGCGACGGGCAGAACCCGTTCCGGCAGGGCCGTAATGTCTGTACTGGCCTGTCCGGCGCGGCCGTAGGCGCCCTTCGGGTCGAGAAAGTCGTTCTGCAGATCGACAATCAGCAGGCCTGTCCGGGACAGATCAATTTGAGCAAGATCCATTGGGTCACCTCACTGGCTTGATGATCAGGTTGCCGAAATGGTCCACTTCACCAGCCAGGCCGGGATCGACAAAGATAGTGGTATCGGACTGTTCCAAGAGAGCCGGACCATCGATGCGGGCGCCAATTTCTAGCGACAGCCGTTCATAGACGGTCGCCTCATGTGACTGCCCGTCGACATAGACCATGCGCTTGCCGAGAACGCACTCGGCGGCTGACTTTCCGTCAGTGGGAGCGAAGAGGGTCATATCGAGGCCTGGGCGACGACCGATGACGGCGATGCGGTAGTTCATCACGCGCATGGGGATACCGTCGAGCAGGCGCCCGAACTGAGCCTGATAGGCTTTTTCAAAAGCACCGCGAATGGCAGTCTCCGTCAAGTCGCCTTCGGGCATGGTCAGGGACACCGTGACCGTATGGGTCTGGCCGAGATACAGCATGTCCAGTTCAAACACCCGGTCGACACCGGCAAAGGAGACCCCGGCGGTTTCCAGCAGGGCTTCCGTTTCGCCGGCAACCTTTTCCATCTCGGTACCCAGAGCACCAGTGTCGATCTGGTCGAGCAGTTTGTTGACGGTCTGGACCTTGTCGTGACGCATGTCGGCAACAACGCAGCCAAGCGCCGAGGTGACGCCGGGAAACCGCGGGACGAGAGCGGAGCCAAGGCCGACTTCCTTGATCAGCGCACCTGTGTGCAGCGACCCGCCACCGCCGAAGGGCATGGCGGCGAATTGCGCCGGGTCATGGCCTTTTTCGATGGACACCAGACGAATGGCGCCAGCCATCTTGGCATTGGCGAGCTTGAGGATGGCTTCCGCCGCATCTTCGATGGTCAGTCCTAGCGGCGTGGCGATATGCGCCTCGATGGCTTTACGGGAAGCGTCGATGTCGAGCCGGTCGAGCTTGCCGCCGATGGGCCTGTCCGGGTTGATGCGGCCGAGGACGAGATTGGCATCGGTCACGGTCGGGCGGGTGTTACCGAGGCCGTAGCAGACCGGTCCGGGATCGGACCCGGCCGATTCAGGGCCGACCTGCAGCAGACCGGACTTGTCCACCCCGGCAATCGAGCCGCCACCTGCGCCAATCGTCGTGATCTCGATCATCGGCGTGCGCACGACCATGCCGAAGTCGATTGAGGTTTGTGCCGTGAGCGCTGCCTGGCCGCCGGCGACCAGCGACACGTCGAAGGAGGTGCCGCCCATGTCGCAGGTGATGATGTTGGGGAACCCGGCGGCGTCTGCAATCGCCGTTGCCGCGATGACGCCGGCAGCCGGACCGGAGAGCGCGGTGCGCACGGGATAGCGTTTGGCGGTGTCAATGGACATCACCCCGCCGTTCGACTGAACGATCAGAATGTCGCCGAGGAAGCCTTGTGCCTTCAGGCCATTCTCCAGCCGGTCCAGGTAGGACGCGACGGAGGGCTGGAGATAAGCATTCAGGGTTGCCGTGGACAGGCGTTCGAATTCGCGGATTTCCGGCAGGATTTCCGTTGCAGCCGTCACATAGGGGTTGGGCCAGACCGAGCGCACGGCTTCGACGGCGCGGCGCTCATTGTCGTTGTTGGCATAGCCGTTGATGAAGAAGATGCAGACCGCTTCGCAGCCGCTTTTCATCAGAAAATCGGCCTGAGCCTTGACCTCTGCCTCGTCCACCACCTGCAAAACGGAGCCGTCGGCCAGCACCCGTTCGCCGACCTCAACCCGGTCGGGGCGTTCCACGACGGGAGAAAAGCTGCCCTTCAGGCCCCATGTGGTCGGCCGGTCGCGCCGCCGCATTTCCAGAACGTCCTTGAAGCCTTCGGTGGTGATGATGCCGGTGCGGGCACCCTTGCGCTCCAGCAGGGCGTTGGTGCCGACCGTGGTGCCATGCACGACGGTGGAAATTTCGGCGAAGTTGTCGACCTTGGAGCTGATGCCCTCAATAAAGCCCTTTGACTGATCGCCGCGGGTGGAGGGAACCTTGGTGGTGGTGATGGTGCCGTTGGCCTCGTCCAGGATGAAGACGTCGGTGAAGGTTCCGCCGACGTCGACGCCGGTCACATATGCGGGTTTTTTCATTCTGCTGCCTCCTGGCGGCGCAAGTCTGCAGTTTTTGTCATGTCGATGGAGCCATCTGCCGTGAGCGCCACGCTGAAGTCGCGCGTTGCGGCCTCGGGCGTGATGTAGCCAAGGGCGAGGTCACGGGCGACCGCTTCCGGGTCGCGCAGGCGCGGGTCACCGTAGCCGCCACCACCGGGGGTTTCAAGCTTCAGCTTTTGGCCCCGCTCGATGTGGATGCCGATCATCTTGGAGGTCATGGGCGGAGTGTGATCGCCGTCGGCCTGCTCATAGGTGAAGCGGTTGAGGGCCGCGTCGCCGCCACCGAGAATTCCTTTCGGGGCATATTTGCCGCGCTCGCCAAACAGGAATACGTCGGCGTCCTGCTCCAACAGTTCGATCTCATAGGTTGCGCCGAGGCCGCCACGGGTGGTGCCCGGACCGCCACTGTCGGGACGCAAAGCCCATTGCGTGAAGCGGACCGGATAGGCGCTTTCGAGGATTTCCAGCGGCGGGATCGTCGCGGTGGAAATCGGTGCATTGCCGTGGTTGAGGCCGTCGCCGCCCGCATGAGCGCCGTGGCCACCGCCGAAGAAGGAGAACATCACCCAGCGCTTGCCATCGGCCCGGTGCCCGGCGAGCGACAAGGCGTTGATAGTGCCATAGGCAGGCGCCATGGCGTCTTTGGGAGCCAGCTGGGAAATCGCCTGAAAGACAACGTCGATCAACCGCATGATCGTCTCGGTGTAGCCACCGACCGGCTTGGGTGCCTTGACCGACAGAAGGCTGTCGTCATCAATCTTGAAGTCGACTGGCTCCAGTACGCCCGCATTGGCCGGCACATCGCCAAAGATGTGCTTTAGAGCCACATAGCAGGCGGCAATTGTCGTGGCGCGAGAGATGTTCACCGGTCCAGCGCAGGCCGGGGAGGAGCGGGTGAAATCCATCACCATGCGGCCGTTTTCGATGGTCAGATCAAGGGCGATCTTCAGCGGTTCGTCCTTGATGCCGTCATTGTCGAGGAAATCTTCGGCAGAGACAGTGCCCTCCGGCAAGCCGGAAATCTGGGCGCGCATCATGTCCGCAGCGCGTGATTTCAATTCGCCGAGGGAGTCCGCCAGTACCGCGTCACCATATTCATCGAGCAGCGCTTTCATGCGCTTTTCGCCCAGGTCGAGTGCGTTGATCTGGCCGTTGAGGTCACCATACAGCGACAACGGCAGACGCGAGTTCGCCGAGAGAATATCGACCACGTCGGAGCGGTACACGCCCTTGTCGTAGAGCTTTACCGGCGGGATCAGCATGCCTTCCTGGAAGCATTCGGTGGCGGCCGGGTTGTAGTTGCCCGGAACGTTGCCGCCGACGTCGTGCCAGTGGCCCACGGAGGCAAGGAAGCAGAACACCTTGCCATCGCGGAAGATCGGTTTGACCAGCCGGAAGTCCGACAGATGGGTGCCGCCGACATACGGATCATTGAAGATCCAGACGTCGCCTTCATTCAGTCCACCTTGAGCCGTTGCCTTGTCGATGACGGCTTTTACGGCAAAGGCCATGACGCCGACGAAAATAGGCAGGCCAGACTTGCCTTGCACCAATGTGTCGCCGGTTTGCGCGTCATAGATGCCATGGGAGGCGTCATGCGCCTCGGCGATGATCGGATTGAAGGCGGAGCGGAAAAGCGTCGCGTCCATCTCGTCGGCGATCTGCTCCAGACGGCCTTTGAGGATCGCAAGGGTTACAGGATCAATCGCCATCAGTTGGCCCCCTTGTCGTATTGGCGGCCTTTTTCGAGCAGCGCCGGTGTGCCGATCAGGTCGTTCAGTCCGGCGAAATCCAGCATCCGGTCGCGGAAGGCCTCGTTGGAACCTGCGGCCAGAAGGTTGGCGTAATAATCGCGGGCAGTGCAGGCCAATGCCCGAACGACGCCGCCAGGGAAAATGACAAAGCTGAAGCCGAGGGCCTCCAGCTCGGCGGCATTGACGATGGGCGTCTTGCCGCCTTCGACCATGTTGGCCATCAGCGGCACCCGACCGGCGAAGCGCGCGACGACTTCCTTCATCTGCTCCAGTGATTGCGGCGCCTCGATGAACAGCATGTCGGCTCCGGCCTCGATATAGGCTTCCGCACGCGCGACTGCAGCCTCAAATCCCTCGACGGCGATGGCGTCGGTGCGACCGATAATCATCGTCTCATCATTGGCGCGTGCATCACAGGCGGCACGGATTTTCCCTGCCATTTCCTCAAGCGCGATCAGAGACTTTCCGTCCAGGTGCCCGCAACGTTTGGGCATCGTCTGGTCTTCCAGCTGCAGGGCATTGGCGCCCATGCGCTCGAACGTCCGCACGGTGCGCTGAACATTCAGCGCATTGCCGAAGCCATTGTCCGCATCGACGATGATCGGCAGCTTGATGCGATCCCGCACAGTGGCAATGGTGTCGGCAACTTCCGACATGGATACCAGACCGATGTCTGGTCGGCCAAACCGCGTGTAGGCGATGGACGCACCGGAAAGATACACAGCCTCGGCACCGGATTGTTCGGCAATCAGCCCGGTCAGCGGGTCGTAAATACCGGGAGCCAACAGAATGGCTTTCTCCCCCAGGCGTTTTTTCAGGCACATTGTCCGTGCTCCTTGTTGCGCTCCTTGGAGAAGCGTTTTTTGAGATGCGGCACCAGCCCGCCATCGGCGAGCAGCACCTTCAAATTGTCAGGAAGGGGTTCCAGCTGGATCACTCGGCCTGTTTCGGTGAGGGTCAGCGTGCCCTGATCCAGATCGAGGCTGACGATGTCGCCGTCACTCAGTTCTGGAAGATCAGGGGCGATCAGAACGGGAAGTCCCAGATTGATGGCGTTGCGATAGAAGATACCTGCGAAAGATCGGGCGATCACTGCGGCAAGACCGAGGCGTTTCAGGGCCTCAGCCGCCTGTTCGCGAGAGGAACCCATGCCGAAATTCTTGCCCGCAACCAGGACGTCTCCGGCGGAAACAGAGCTGGCGAACGCGGGGCGAATGCCTTCCAGACAGTGGGCGGCAAGCTCTTCAATGCCGCCTTTCATGTATTGTCCAGGGGCGAGTTGATCCGTGTCGATATCGTCGCCAAATAGGAAAAGCCGTGAGCTCATGCGGCGATCTCCTCTTTCAGGAAGGGGCGCGGATCGGTGATGTATCCGGCAACCGCCGAAGCAGCGACTGTGAACGGCGAACCGAGCCAGACCTGTGATGAGGCAGCTCCCATTCGTCCCTTGAAATTGCGTGCCGTGGACGAAATGCAGGTAACGTCCTCGCCCAGCCGATGGGTGCCATAGCCGGCGCAGATACCGCAGGCATTCGGCAGGATCTTGGCGCCGGCGTCTTCCAGTATGCCGATGATACCGTCGTTGGCGGCGCGGGTTTGGTCCTGAACGGAAGATGGTGCCACCAGAAGCTCGACCCCGGAGGCAATCCGATTGCCCTTGATGATGGCGGCGGCGTTTCTCAGGTCTTCGTATTTCGCTCCGGTACAAGCGCCCAGATAGGCAACCTGAATGTTGGTTTTGGGGGCCTCATTGACCGGACCCGAGTTGGCCGGAGAGTGCGGCGCTGCGACCTGTGGCGTCAGGGTTGCCGCGTCAAACACATGACGGGCCATCAGGGGGGCATCGGCGTCGGTCTTCAGAGACCTCCAGTCAACGTCATCCAGTGCGGCTCCGGCCTGTTTGAGGAACGCCAGTGTCGTTTCGTCCGGGCCTATCAGACCTGCCTGTCCGCCCAGTTCCGCGGCCATGTTGGAAAGCGTCATGCGCTCTTGCATCGACAGCGCTGCAATGGCTTCGCCGGTATATTCGACCGCCTGATACTGGCCGCCGTCCATGCCCAGCTTGCCGCAGAGAGCCAGCATGATGTCCTTTGCGGTGACGCCGCGAGAGAGTTGGTTCTGCCATTCGATCAGAATGGTTTGCGGCACTTTCAACCAGATCTCGCCGGTTGCCAGAACGCCGGCCATTTCAGTCGCGCCGACACCGAACATGTAAGCACCAAAAGCCCCGCCTGTCGGTGAGTGACTATCGCCCCCGACGACAAGCATGCCCGGCTTCAGATGACCTTTTTCCGGTAGAACGACGTGGCAGATTCCTTCGCCGTCATGAAATGTGACCTGCCGCTGTTTGGCCCATTGTCGGGTGAGTTCAAGAATGCGCGCGCCTTCATCCGTATCTCCGGGGACGAAGTGATCGGAGATCAGCACGACCTTGTCCTTGTCGAAGAGACCAACGCCCAGATCCTGCAGGATCGGCTCGACCCGACGCGGGCCGCCGCTATCGTGGATCATCGCCAGATCGACCTGGCAGGTGATCACGTCACCGGGCGTCACATGATCCAGTCCAGCTGCTCGGGCGACAATCTTTTGTGCGAGTGTTGTGGCCATCATGACAGCCCCAGGTAGGAGCGTTTCAGCTCCGGATCATTCATCAGGTCTTTGGTTGGACCGGATAGTGAGATCTCGCCGTTTTCCATGACGAAGGCGCGGCTGGCGATTTCCATCGACTGCAGCACATTCTGCTCCACCAGAAGCACGGGCAAGCCATCGGCATTCAGCTGTCCGATCAGTGTGAACATCTCCTCCACCAGCAGCGGAGACAGCCCGATGGACGGTTCGTCCAGGATCAGAAGTTCCGGTTCGGCCATCATGCCGCGTCCGATGGCGAGCATCTGCTGTTCGCCTCCAGACAGGGTGCCGGCTTTTTGATCGAAGCGCTCCTTGAGACGCGGAAAAATCGCGGTGACCTTCTCGATGTTGCGCGCCCGATTTTTCTTGGCCCGACGATAGGCGCCCAGTTCCAGGTTTTCCCGGATGGTGAGGTTCGGGAAGATATGGCGCCCTTCGGGAACATGGATGAGCCCGCGTTCGACAATGGCTTCCGAGGATTGGCCGTTCAGCAGCTCACCCTGAAAGCGGATTTCTCCGGACCAGGGCTTCATCAGTCCGGAGAGGATGGAGCTGACCGTGGTCTTGCCGACACCATTGGAGCCGAGCAGAGCAACGATCTCGCCTGCTTCTATGTCAAAAGAAACCCCGCGCAGCACTTCGACAGCGCCGTATCCCCCTTTGAGGTTCTGGATCTCAAGCATTGTGCGCCTCCTCTTCGGCGGCTGATTGCGCGGCCATACGAGCCGCCATGCCCTTGCCGAGATAGGCTTCGATGACCTGCGGGTCTTGGACCACATCGCGCGGGACACCCTCTGCGATCAGCGTGCCCTGATTGAGCACCCAGGTGTATTCCGACAGGCTCATCACCGCCTGCATCACATGCTCGATGAGCAAGATCGTGATGCCGTCGTCCTTGAGGGACAGGATCACCGGGATGATGTCGCGGATCTCCGAAGGGTTAAGTCCGGCAAGCACCTCGTCAAACAGGATCAACTTCGGCTCGGTCGCTAGCGCTCTCGCCACTTCCAGTCGTTTGCGTCCGGCCACGGTCAGCGCTGCGGCATCCCGGTCCAACCGATCCCCAAGACCGACCTTGATGGCAACAGCCTCGGCCTTTTCCAGGGCTTGCCTGCGGGAACGGATGTTCAGATGAGCACCGACGGCGATGTTTTCGCGCACGGTCTGGCCACGGAATGGCTGCACGATCTGAAAGGTGCGGATCATGCCGCGTCTGGCGATATCCTGCGGGGCGAGGCCGGTGATTGTCTGACCCAGAAACGACACGCTGCCGCTGTCAGGTGTGTGAAAACCGGTGATCAGTGCAAACAGCGTTGTCTTACCGGCGCCATTCGGGCCGATAAGCGAGGTGATCTTGCCAGCCGGAACATCCAGACGGATGTCGTTGGAGGCCTTCAGTCCGCCAAAGCTCTTGGAGATGCCTTTGACTTCCAGCATCGGAGTTTGCGTTATTGGTTGTTGCGTATTGGCAGCATCAGCCATTGTTTTCCTCCTTCTTCTTGGACGCTGGGACACGGCCTGTCAGGGAGTTGATGAGGCCAGAAAGGCCGCGTGGCGAGAAGAGGATCACCAACACCAGGAGGATGCCGTAGAGCACAAGACTGGCCCCCGGCAGATCGCCGATAACGCTGCGTGTCACTTCGGACAGAGTGTGAAGGGCAATGGCTCCGAATAGCGGGCCAAACAATGTGCCCAGACCGCCAACGATCGGCACCAGCAAGCTCTCCACCGAGACAGAGGATCCATAGGCAATCGACGGGTCGAGGTAGAGGAAGTACTGGGCATAAAAGCACCCGGCGAGGCCGGAAAACAGGCCGGAGAGCAGGATCGCGCTCATCTTGACCTTGAACGGATCCACGCCGAGGGCCCGCGCGGCATCTTCATTGTCACGCACCGCCATCAACTGGGCGCCGAAGCGGGAGTTGCCAATCCACCAGACGGTGAGGAATGCAATAAAAGTGATTGCCAGAAGCAGCCAGAAGTAGCTGGCCTTGTCGACAAACTGCATGTTGGCCGCAGACGGGTTCAGCTCGATCAAGAGACCTACACCGGCGCCGGTGAAGGGGACGGAGTTGGACAGGATCCGCAGTACCTCGGCAAATGCCAGTGTGATCAGGGCAAAGTATGACCCCTTCAGCCCATAGCGGAATGTCGAGAAACCGATGAACGCGGCGACGAGCATGGCCAGCATGCCTCCGGCGACCAGGCCGACCCAGGGGTTGATGCCCAGCTGAACCTGCAGCACGGCGATGGTGTAGGCGCCCGTTCCGAAGAAGGCGGCATGGCCAAAGGAAAACTGGCCACCATAGCCGCCGAGGATGTTCCAGGCCTGCCCCAGTAGGGCGGCATAAAGCACCATGATGATGAGGTTCATCCACACGGCAGAGTGGATAAAGATGGGCGCAACGGCGAGAGCTGCGAAAAGCGCCACAAGAAGAGCGAGTTGTCTCATGGCTTACACCTTGTGTCCGAGCAGGCCGGTGGGCCGGAAGATGAGCACCACGATGAAGATGACGAAGATGCCGATCTGGCCGAGGCTTTCGCCGAGGAACAGCCCCCCAAGTGCCTCGACGACTCCGATGATCAGTCCGCCAAGAAGAGCGCCGACGAAGGAGCCCATGCCTCCGAGAACCACGATGGTGAAGGCCACCAGCACGAAGCCTTGTCCGACATGTGGACTGACGTAATAGGTGGGGAGCAGCAGACAGGCGGCAACGCCAAGGCAGGCGACGCCGAGACCGAAGCTCATGGCGAAGACATGGTTGGTGTTGATGCCGACCAGCCGTGCCCCCTTGGGTTCCTTGGCCAGCGCCCGGATGGCGCGGCCCAGGTCCGTCTTGTTGATCACCAGCCAGAAAAGCCCGGCCGTGACCACGGCGCCAATGAAGGCGTAGACCTTGGGCTGGGGAATGAAGGTGCCGAGGATTTCGAAAACCTCGAATGAGTAGGGCGTATCGATGATCCGTGTGTCGGACCTGAAGCCCATTAACGCCAGGTTCTCGATGATGATTGCCAGACCAAGCGTCACCAGAAGAATGTTTTCATCCCGACCATGGCTGGCCTTGGTGATGACGAGGCGCTGCAACGTGTAGCCGATAGCAAACATCACCGGTGGCACGATGAACAGCGCCACATAGGGATCTACCCCCAGCACGGTGTTCAGGAAATAGACGCCGTAGAGCGCCAGCATGAGCAGAGCGCCATGGGCGAAATTGATGATGTGGAGTACGCCGTAGATCAGGGTCAGCCCTAGGGCGACCAGGGCGTAGAGCGCACCTGTGGTTAGTCCGTTGAGAACGGACGGCAGAACAATCGCGAGATCTGGCATTTTGGACCGCACCCTGGAAGGCGCCGCCGGGCGGAGTTCACCCGGCGGTCGTTATTATGGTTTCAGACGGTTAGCCGTTCATCGGGAAGACGGTTTCGGCGGAAGCGAACTCCGAAGGGAAGATCACTTCGATATCGCCGTTCTGAACCTGGGTGTTGACCGGAGCGGCCCCCATGTTCTGGCCGTTTTCCATCTTTGTAGCCGCATAAGGCATGTAGGACATGTCCAGATTGGACCCGGCCAGCGCTTCGTTCACGGCCGCCTTGTCGGTGGTGCCGGCACGTTCGATGGCGTCGACCAGCCCGAGGACGGCGTTGTAGGCCAGGAACACCTCGTAGGTGTAAATCAGTCCCTTGGCTTCGGCTGCCGTCTTGCGCTGCATGGCAACTTCCGACTTCGGGTTGAACCAATGGTTACAATCCATGATCAGGTCGGCAGCTTCCGGAAATTCGTTGACGAACTTGTAGTTCGACGCTGCCCCGCCAAGCACGGAGTAGATGCCTTTGGCCTCGATACGCTGTTGGCGCATGGTGCGGGCCAGAAGCACATATTCGTTGTAGTAATTGGCTGGAATGATGAGGTCGGGTTGCTTGGACTTCAACTGCAGCACGATGTTGGTGAAGTCGCGTGTCGGGTTGGCGTGTTTGATCACGTCGACCACATCGATGCCGATGGACGGCAGGCGTTCGGACAGCAGGTTGGCTGTGCCGGTGCCGAAAACGGATTCCTCGTGGATGATCATGGCCGTTTTGGCCGGAGAGGAAGACGCCTGATTGATGGCATTCAGGTTGTCGACCGCGAAATTCGCGATGTTTCCGTAGCCGGGACCGAAGCGGAAAGTGTTTTCCAGTCCGCGAGACATAATGCTGTCGGATACACCTACATCCACCACATGCGGCGTGTTGGTCTTGGCGGCTTCCTGCGATGTCGCCAGAGAGATGGCAGAGGAGTAGCCGGCGACGATGCCTGCGACGCCTTCTTCCGCCATCTTGCCAACTTCACTGGCGCCGATTTCAGGCTTGCCCTGGCTGTCGGCAAGAACCGCTTCAACCTGAGCGCCACCCAGCGACTTGATGCCGCCGGCTGCGTTGATGTCGGCAATGGCCATCAAGGCACCTTCACGGCATTGGCTGCCGGAGAAGGCGATAAAGCCGGATACTGGATGAACCAGACCGATCTTTACCGGAGCTGCCTGCGCCCGCAGGACGGAGGGAAAGCCCGTGACGCCAAGGCCAAGAGCCGCGACGCCGGAGTTTTTCAGGAATTGACGACGACCGAGGCCGCCGGATTTCATAGTATCTGTCATTATGCAAAACCTCCCGATTTGGCCGTCTGCCGACGGCATCGGATTGACCCGGTGTTCCCCTAGCTTTTATCCGCCGCCGGCCGGGATCGGAGCGGAGCTTGTTGTTGTCCATCGCGCATCGCCATCTTCCGTGACTCGACGCATGGACAATTCGAAATGGTAGAGATCTGGCCGGTAGAGGGCGCGGATGTACTCCACTGGACGCTCCGACCGGTCGCGCACAACGCGGCGTACCTCAATCAGCGGGTTGCCCGGATGGGTCTCCAGCGCCGCGGCGATTTCGCCATCGGCCAGTGTTGCGGTGATTGTCTGCTGTGCGGCGTCGACGGCAACCCCAGCGCGCTCCAAAAGGCGCAAAAGCGGGATGCGGTTCAGCTCATCATGATCATATTGTCGGCCGATGTCGGCCGGTACATAGGTGATCAGGTAGGACATGGGCTCGCCGTTGAGGCGGCGGACGCGCACAGCGCGCTGCACTTCATCGCCCGGATTGACTTCCAGTGCGTGGGCGATGTCATCGCTGGCCGGCACATAGCTGAAGTCCAGAACCGATGCCTCGGTTGCCAGGCCCATGAGTGAGACATTTTCCAGCCAGCCTTCAATCGAAGATGTCACAGCGGGGGAAGGCGGGCGCTTCAGAACGCGTGTTCCTCGGCCGCGCTCACGGATCACCAGACCAGCGTCTGCCAGCTCGTTGAGGGCGCGTTTGGCGGTGATGCGGGAGACGCCGAACTCGGTAGAGAGATCCAGCTCGCTTGGCACGAGATGACCTTCGCTGAGGTCGCCACCGTAGATCCGGTTGCGCAGGATCAGGAAGATCTGGTGATAAAGCGGCACCGGACCGGAGGAGGTCAGTCGGGCGCTTTGAGGGCGCTCGCTGCGGGCTTTCTCCAGATTGGTGGGCTCAACCATTGGAAATGTCTCCTTATTCAAATTAAATAGTATATCAATATGCCATTATGTCAATTAAGGCGGTTTGAGAAAAATCGGAGGGATGTCATGCCGGTGGTTCGAGTGTTGTTGATCGAGGGATATGGTGCCGAAGTACGGCGCAGATTAGGGCGAGTCCTGACAGATGCGGTTCGTCTGGTAATCGATGCGCCGAAAGACGTGATCATCGTCGCGACGGAAGAAGTGAAGCCGGACAACTACATGCGCGGGGGTCTCACCAAACAGCCTGGCGCTGCGGTGGCGGATCCGGTGGAGATTGTTCGCAGTTTTCTGTCGGCAATGGAAAACCGCGATCTTGCGCGAGCTCGGCACTTTTTATCTGACGACATGGAGATGAGCTTTCCGGGCGGCGTCCGGTTTGAAAACCTCAATGAAATGGTTGCCTGGAGCAGGACCCGCTACAGCACGATCACCAAGACGTTCGAGGGTTTCGATGTCTGCATGGGAGAGAACGGGCCTGTTGTCTTTTGTCGCGGCTTTCTCTCCGGCGGCTGGGTCGACGGTCAAGCCTTCTCGGGCATTCGCTTCGTCGATCGCTTCGAACTCTCCCATAATCTCATCTGCCGCCAGTCCGTCTGGAACGACTTGTCGGAATGCCTCCGCGGTTGATGCTTTCTGGCGGATAGGAGAGCTGAGTGGACCGGGGGATGCAGATGGACTAGGTATCGCTATCTGTCGACACGTTGTGTCTTGACGGGACTTCAGCAAGCAAAATGCAGGAACAGCGAGTTATTCAAATGGTGACTAAGGGTCCGGAGCCTGAAACCGTCGTGTCGAAGCCACGCAGAGGGCAGGGCGCCTCTACCGTCCTGGAAATCCTGCGCAGTGAAATCCTCGAACTGAAACTCGCGCCGGGCGCGCCCATTGACGAGTCCGACCTATCCCAACGCTTCGGCATGTCCCGGACCCCGATCCGCGAGGCATTGATCAAGCTGGCGAATGACGGTCTGGTCGTGACGCTACCGAACCGGTCGACCATTGTCGCGCCTCTGGATTTGCTGGAGCTGCCGAGTTTCTATGATGCGCTGACTCTGATGTACCGGGTGACTACACGCCTCGCCGCTCGCCATCGCACGGCGGAAAATGTCGTGGTCATCCGCCAGCTTCAAGATCGATATGCCGAAGCGGTCGCAGCCAAGGATGTGGCAGAGATGATCGAGGTGAATCGGCATTTTCACTCCCAGATTGCCCGGGCGGGCCGCAACAAATATTATAGCGATCTGTTCGAGCGGCTGCTCGACGAGGGGCGCCGCCTGCTGCGTTTCTACTACTCCTCCTTCAATGACGAGTTGCCGAAAGCCTTTCTCGATGAACATGAACAGATGATCCGTGCCATCGAGGTGGGGGATGTGGACGCCGCCGACCGGATCTCCAAGCAGCACGCGGATCAGATCGTGCGGCAGATTCAGAGTTACATTGTCGATGACCGTCGCTTGAATGCCGATATTCAACTCTGAAAGCCTCTTCCATCAGGCAGGGCATTTGAGCTGTCGCCGTCTCCGATGGAGCAAAGCCCGGATCTTCCGGGCTTTTTTATGGCTGAATGGTCAAATCTGCCAGAAAATCCGGCTAATCGATTCTTGTATTTTCTTTGTCGACAACAAAAATATTATGAGCTAGCTTTATCAGGTCAAAAGTTTCCCGCCTGTCGCTTTCCGGCATGCGGGCCTTCCGGAAAGCGAGCGCATAAAACCAGCGCCAATGACAGGAGAAAGCCATGTTTGATCGGTTGAAGGCATGGGGGCTTGCCGCCTCACTGCTCACCGCGGCGATGCCCGCCGTGGCACAGGAAGTGACCTGGCAGGTCCCGACTTCCGTGCCTGAAGGGTCGCCATTTTACATTAACTTCCTTGAGCGGTTCGCGGACAATGTCGATGTTTTGACTCAGGGTCGAGTTGAAATTGAGCCGTTTGGCGCCGGTGTGCTTGTGCCGGCCCTACAGGTTTATGACGGCGTGAAGGACGGTATCATTCAGGCCGGACATTCCACCCCGAGCTACCGGGTTAATCAGGACCCGATCAACGCCATTTTCGCCGGCTTCCCGGGCGGTATGGGTCCTGAAGCCTATATCACCTGGATCTACGAAGAAGGCGGCAAGGAAGCGCTTTACGACCTGCGCGCCAAGGAAGGCTTCAAGAGCCTCGTTGTCGGCATCGGATCGTCCGAAATCATGGCGCACTCCAATGTTCCGGTAAAAACCGCTGCAGATCTGAAGGGTCTGAAGTACCGCACATCTGGCCCGTGGGCCGAAGTCATGCGCGAATATTTCGGCGCTGTGCCGACGGTTGTTCCGCCAGGAGAAATCTACACGCTTCTGCAGCGGAAGGGCGTGGACCTGATCGAATGGGGTCCGCCGTCAGGCAATCTCCCGGAGGGTTTCCATGAGGCAGCAAAGTACATCATCGTGCCCGGCGTTCACCAGCCGACCTTCCTGTGGGAAGTCGTTCTGAAGCAGGAGACCTGGGATGCAGTCGCAGATGATCTGAAGCCATTGATCGAGACGGCTGCAGAGCTGACCACCATGCAAGGCCTGCTGCACTTCTACGCTGAAGATGTGAAGGCGCTGGAAACCTACAGCAAAGGCAAGAACGAGATCATCACGTTGGATGCGGCGTTTATCGACGAGCTTTCAGCAGCCGGTAAAGACTGGATCTCCAAGAAGTCGGAAGCGGAAAAGGAAGCTGGAAAGCCGGAAATGGCAGCCCTTCTCGCCGATTACAACACCTTCATGGATCGCTGGTCTGCCGAAAGCAGCTATCTGATCCGGAACCAGAACTGATCCTGGAAGGGAGGTGGCCATCATGACCGGCATTTTCACCGCGGTTGATACGTTCTCAAGGATCCTTTCGAGGGTCGCAGAGGCTGTGGCTCTCATTTTGGTCGCCTCGATGATCTACGAAGTTGCGGCGCGCTATGTCTTTAGCGCGCCGACAATCTGGGCCTTCGACATCTCTTACATGTGCACCGGCACTCTCTTCGTGCTGGGGGCGGCCTACGCTCTGCGAGAAGATGCTCATGTGCGCATCGACTTCCTGGCGCAGAAGCTGCCGGTGCGGTTCCGCCAGGTCATGGAGGGGACAGTTTTCGTTGCGCTGCTCGCACCGATCTACGGCGGCCTGTCTTGGTTTGCGGTAAAGCGCGCCTGGCGTGCCTTCACGACGGCGGAAGTTGAAATGGTCAGTCCCTGGGCGCCCTTGATGTGGCCCTTCTATGGGCTTCTGGCGCTCGGTCTGATCGCCTTCACGCTGCAAATCTTCGTTCACGGCCTGCGCATCTTTGCCGGCAACCAAAAAGCCGATTTCGAGCTGAAGGCCTGATCCGATGTCTGTTGCCGCCCTTATGTTTCCGCTGCTGTTTCTGTTTGTTCTGGCCGGTATTCCCATTGCTCTTTCGCTGACTATCGTGTCGGCCGGCGCTGGGCTTCTGGCTTTCGGGCCGAACGTCTTCGGCCAGCTCTATGGCTCGTTTTATTCGGCTGCGACCAACTTCATTCTTGCTGCCATCCCGATGTTCGTACTGATGGGCGCGGTCCTTGAGCGCTCGGGCATTGCCGAGCGTCTGTTCAAGGTGATGCAGATCTGGCTTGGTCGACTGCCTGGCGGCCTGGCCGTCGCGACCATTGCCATGGGCGCGGTTTTTGCGGCTGCTGCCGGCGTGGTGGGGGCCGTGGAGGTCATGATCGGGATGATGGCCATTCCGGCGATGCAGCGGTTTCGCTATTCCAACAGCCTGATCTCGGGCACCATCTGCGCTGGCGGCTCGCTGGGCACGATGATCCCGCCTTCCGTCATTGCGGTGATGTATGCCTCGTTGGCGCAAATGTCTGTTGGCGAGTTGCTGGCCGGCATGATGCTGCCGGGTCTGGTGATGGTCCTGCTCTTCATTGCCTACCTGATGGTCCACGGTACGCTGTGGCCGCCCGAGCGCACGGAACTGCAGGACGAAATTGAAGATATTTCGCTGGCTGAGAAGCTCCGGCTGACCATCACGTCGCTGGTGCCGATCGTCGCGCTGATTTTCGCTGTGCTCGGTTCGTTGCTGGCAGGAGTTGCCTCACCGACCGAGGCTGCCTCCGTAGGGGCCGTTGGCGCTCTGCTTCTCTGTGTTGCCTACGGCAGGTTTTCAGTCACGATGCTGCGGGAATCTCTGCAGATTACCGTGCGGATCTCGGCGATGATCCTGCTGATCGTCGCGGCTGGAACCATGTTCATGGGCACTTTCGCCGCCAATGGCGGGTCACGCCTCATTCGTTCCTCTGTCGAAGCGGTCGGCATGGGGGATGCAGGGATCATCATCTTCTTCCTGCTGATTGTCTTCCTGCTCGGCTTCGTGTTGGACTGGACAGCCAACGTGCTGATCTGCGTGCCGCTGTTCACACCGATCATTCGCCAGACCGGCATTGATCCGGTGTGGTTCGGAACGATGGTCATCATTGTGATCCAGACAAGTTATCTGACCCCGCCGATGGCCTCCTCGATCTTCTATCTCAAATCCATCGCACCGCCTGACATGACCTACGGTCAGATGTGCCGGGGCGTGGTGCCTTTCATCATCCTGCAGATTTTAACCCTGGCACTGGTGGCTTTCTATCCGCCTCTGTCGACCTGGCTGCCGGATCAGATTGTCGGCTTCTAGCGTCGACGAACATTCCCCATCGGACTCAAATGGATTGCCGGACGTCAGGCTCACTAGAATGCCTCAACCACAAAAGCCGGCACTTGTTTTAAGGAAATACCCATGGCTGATACGACTTTTACCGGCTGCATGCCGGCTCTTATGACCCCGTGCAAGGCTGACCGGACCCCGGACTTCGACGCTCTCGTGAAGAAGGGCAAGGCGCTCATCGCGAGCGGCATGTCTGCAGTGATCTATTGCGGCTCCATGGGTGACTGGCCGCTTTTGACGGACGATGAGCGCAAGGAAGGCGTTGCGCGTCTGGTTGCTGCCGGCGTTCCGACCATCGTCGGCACCGGTGCCATCAACACCAAGAGCGCTGTCAGCCTGGCCACTCATGCTGCCGAAGTCGGCGCCAATGGCCTGATGGTGATCCCGCGGGTTCTGTCGCGTGGCTCGTCCGCAACTGCACAGAAAGCCCATTTCAAGGCAGTTCTTTCGGCTGCTCCGGACCTGCCAGCGGTCATCTACAACAGTCCTTACTATGGCTTCGCCACCCGCGCAGACCTGTTTTTTGAACTGCGTGCGGCCCATCCGAACCTGATTGGTTTCAAGGAGTTCGGCGGCGCTTCAGATCTGCGCTACGCGGCTGAAAACATCACCTCCCAGAGCGACGACGTGACCCTGATGATTGGGGTCGACACCAACGTCTTCCATGGGTTCGTCAATTGTGGCGCGACGGGTGCGATCACCGGCATCGGCAACGCGTTGCCAAAAGAGGTGCTGCACCTGACGGCGCTGTGCAAACTGGCAGCCGCAGGCAACGCAGAAGCCCGGATCAAGGCCAAGGAACTGGACGAAGCCCTGCATGTGCTCTCGACCTTTGATGAAGGCCCGGATCTGGTACTGTTTTACAAGCACCTGATGGTTCTGACCGGCGATGCCGAATATGCGCTGCATTTCAACGAGGAAGATTTCCTCACCGACGCACAGCGGAACTATCTTGAAGCACAGTTCTCCCTGTTCCAGACCTGGTACAGCACATGGAGCAAACAGTCGGGCGTCGTCTCCCAGACAGTTTGACTTCAGCCCAGCCCCATCGACTGCTGAAGGTCAGATAATGACGCCCCAGCCGTGACCTTTCTGGTGTTGCCTTAACACCAGAAAGGTCACGGCTTTTTTTACGTGCGAGCGCTCCGAAGACGGTTTGTGAGCCCAAGAGGTTATGCCGCATCTCGCTGATTTTCCGTTCTCCGATCGGCCAGCTTCGAAAGATGAATATTCCCCCGGCATGCCGGTGAAATGGAAAATGCGACCTCGTTCCGGCTGAGCATTCCAATAGAGTCAGGTGGAATGTCGGGCCTGATTTCTCTGGCCCGCACCGAAATCCGCTGGAATGATTTGTTTGAAAGAGTTCAGGAATTCAGAAGAATAATTCTTGAATATAATACTCAAGATATGCAAATCAGATCCCACGATTAAAACTGGATCGATTGGATACCCAATGAAAAAGATCGTTCTCGCCGCATTCGGCGCAGCCCTTCTCCTTGGTGCAGGCGCACCTGCGCGCGCAGAAGAGCCGACTGAAATTCTCAATGTCTCCTACGATATTGCGCGCGAACTCTATGCCACCATCAATCCGAAGTTCATCGAGCATTGGAAAGAAACCTCCGGCAAGGAGATCGACATCAAGCAGTCCCACGCCGGCTCCTCCAAGCAGGCTCGTGCGATCATGCAGGGTCTGAAGGCCGATTTGGTGACTTTCAATCAGGTTCTCGATGTGCAGATCCTGGCTGACAAGGGCTTTGTCTCGGAAAACTGGCAGAAGGATCTGCCGAACAACGCGTCACCCTACTACTCGCTGCCGGCATTCCTGGTGCGCAAAGACAATCCGAAGGACATCAAGGATTGGGATGACCTGGTTCGCGAAGACGTCAAGCTGGTTTTCCCGAACCCGAAGACCTCCGGCAACGCGCGTTACACATATCTGGCGGCTTATGCCTATGCTCTGGAAAAGAACGGTGGCGACGACGAAGCCGCTCGTGAATTCGTCGGCAAACTGTTGAAGAACGTTGCTGTCTTTGACACAGGCGGACGTGGCTCGACGACGACCTTTGTCGAACGTGAAATCGGCGATGTGCTGATTACCTTTGAGGCTGAAGTCGAGAACATCCGCACGCAATATGGCAAAGACGACTATCAGCGCGTGGTTCCGTCAGTCTCTCTGCTGGCGGAGTTCCCGGTTGCCGTCGTCGAAAAGGTCGCCAAGCAGCGCGGTTCCCTTGACGTGTCCAAAGCCTACCTTGACTACCTGTATTCCAAGGAAGGTCAGGAAATCATCGTGTCCTTCAACAACCGGGTTCACAACGAAGAAGTGAAGGCCGCCAATGCCGATCGCTTCCCCGATGTGCGCCTTGTGACTGTCGAAGACGTATTCGGCAGCTGGGCTGAGGCCAAGGAAACACATTTTTCCGACGGTGGCGTTCTGGACCAGGTGTTCAACGCACGCTAAGAGCGATGTGATTGAAGAAAACGGCCCGGCGGTTGACGATCGCCGGGCCATTTGTTCGTTTTGAGACCGGAGCACATGCCATGACGACAGTCCTGTCCAGCGGTCCCGTGCCGAGCGGGCCAACACGGCGCGGCGCTGCGCGCGTGCTGCCCGGTTTCGGGCTGACCCTCGGCATCAGCCTGTTGTTTGTGGCTCTGATCATTCTGCTGCCGCTTTCCGGACTGGCTTGGCAGATGTCGCAACTCGGCTTTTCAGACTATCTGCGCATTATCAGCTCTGAGCGCACACTGGCGGCCTTTCGGGTAACGCTGTCAGCTGCGGCGCTGGCAACCATCTTCAATGCCTGCTTCGGTTTGCTGTTGGCCTGGGTGCTGGTGCGCTATGAGTTTCCCGGAAAACGCCTGCTCGACGCACTCGTCGATTTGCCCTTCGCCTTGCCGACGGCCGTCGCCGGTATTTCGCTCGTGGCGCTATACGACAAGAGCGGCTGGATGGGCACATTGCTCGACGGCATGGGTCTGAAGGTGGCTTACACCTGGTGGGGCATTGCCCTGGCCATGGTGTTCACCTCCGTGCCTTTCGGCGTTCGAACCGTGCAGCCGGTGATGGAGAGTCTTTCTCACGATATTGAGGAAGCGGCCCGTACACTTGGTGCTCGCGACTGGCAGGTGTTCCGCCACATTGTCTTCCCGCAACTTTGGCCAAGTTTCATCACCGGGGCGTCTCTGGCCTTTGCCCGCTCGCTGGGGGAATTTGGCGCGGTGATCTTCATCGCCGGCAACATGCCGTTTGAAACGGAGATCGCCTCGCTGCTGATCATGATCCGACTTGAAGAATACGATTTTCCGGCAGCGAGTGCCATCGCGGGAACTGTTCTGGCCATTGCCCTGTTCGTGCTGATCCTGGCCAACCTGGCGCAGGGGCGTGCCTCCCGCCACTTGAACGGAGGGGCGTGATATGGCGTCCGGAACTCTGCCATCGGTTGCTGAGCACCCGCAGGTCACCGCCTTCAAACGCCGGCAGAAGGTCAAGCGCGGGGCGCTGGTTCTGATCGCCCTGGCCTTCTCGGCGCTGGTCATGGGCGTGCCTGTCGCGGCGATCTTCGCGCGGGCTTTTCAGGAAGGGGTGGCTGTCTATTGGACCAACATCGTTGAGCCTGACACCCTTTATGCCATCTGGCTTACGGTGCTGACCGCACTCATCGTGCTGCCGATCAACATTGTCTATGGCGTCGCCGTGGCCTGGCTGATCACCCGGTACAGGTTTCCCGGCCGCCGGGTTTTACTCACGATCATTGAGCTGCCGTTCTCCATCTCGCCGATTGTCGCGGGCCTTTGTTACCTGCTGATCTACGGCGGCACGAGCGTCATCGGCTCCTGGGCGGATGAATGGAACATCCAGCTCATGTTCAATCTGACGGGGATCGTGCTGGTGTCGCTCTTTGTCACCTGTCCCTTTGTCGCGCGGGAGTTGATCCCGCTGATGCAGGTCTCCGGCAAGGATCAGGAAGAGGCAGCTCTGACCCTGGGCGCCACCGGTTGGCAGACGTTCCGCCATGTAACCCTGCCGAACATCCGTTGGGCGTTGCTCTATGGAGCGATCCTCGCCAATGCCCGTGTGATGGGTGAATTCGGAGCTGTCAGCGTTGTCTCCGGCAATATTCGCGGCGAGACCATGACGCTGCCCCTGCAGGTTCAACTGCTTTACGACGACTACAACGCCACCGGCGCCTTCGCAGCGGCGACGGTTCTCACCCTGATTGCGGTCATCACGCTGGTGCTGCGCTCTCTCATCGAAGCGCGTCATCCGCACCGGCATTGACGTTCAAGCAAAAACTGGAGCCCATGACCATGGCGCTGCATATAGAAGACATCACGAAGTTCTACGGCACTAACCAGGTGCTCGACCAGGTCAACCTGTCAATGCAAGATGGCGAGTTTATCGCGCTTCTCGGGCCCTCGGGATCCGGCAAGACAAGCCTTTTGCGGATCATCGCCGGGCTGCAGTTTGCCGATGGCGGGCGACTGTCATTTGACGGTGAGGACATCACCGGTGTAGACGCCCGGCTTCGGCGCTTCGGCATGGTGTTTCAGTCCTATGCCTTGTTTGAACACATGAGTGTCGTTGACAACGTTGCTTTCGGCCTGAAAATGCGGCCACGTGCGAACCGTCCGAACAAGGGCGAGATCAGCGATCGGGTCCGGAAACTTCTGGACATGGCGGAAATCTCCGAACTGGGCGAACGCTTTCCGAGCCAGCTGTCCGGCGGTCAACGCCAGCGCGTTGCCTTGACCCGCGCCCTGGCCATTGAGCCGCGTCTGCTTCTGCTGGACGAGCCATTCAGCGCGTTGGACACCAAAGTACGCAAAGGGCTGCGCGGGGCGCTGCGCGACCTGCAGAAGAAGGTCGGCATAGGTGCCATTCTGGTTACTCACGATCAGGAAGAAGCTTTCGAGATTGCCGATCGGATCGCCATCATGGCCGATGGCAAGATCCAGCAGTTCGACACGCCGAACAATCTGCTGCGTTCACCGGCAACGCCATTCGTGTCCGAGTTTCTGGAAGGCATGGGATCTTATCATGCCGCTGGCGCCGGAATCTGATCAGGATTATTACATTGTAGAAAGTGCTGAGAGAGATGTTTCTTTCTGGAGACCCGTCGCATCACCTCGGCGGTTTTTTTGCAAAGGCAAGACAAATGTGCCTGGACCAGGCTGTCTCACCATGCTGTCTCCCCTTGGAAAAAAGGTCGCTTTGCCCGGCGTTTTTGTTAGTCTGCACAGGTGAATCAACCCGGCGCTGGCGGTCCAATCGAGAAATCGCGGAACGCTGCGGTAAACGGGTCACGAGATTTGTAAAATGGTCCGGACTGGGAGCAATACTGAATGAAAACCCGTGCCGCTGTCGCTTTCGAGGCGAAAAAGCCGCTTGAGATCGTGGAGCTGGATCTGGAAGGCCCGAAGGCCTTTGAGGTTCTCGTTGAAATCATGGCAACAGGCATTTGCCACACGGATGCCTACACGCTCGACGGGCTTGATAGCGAAGGGATTTTCCCGAGCATTCTGGGACATGAAGGTGCAGGCATCGTGCGCGAAGTCGGCAAGGGCGTTACCAGCCTGAAGCCGGGCGATCATGTCATTCCGCTTTACACTCCTGAATGCCGTGAGTGTAAGAGCTGCCTGTCGCGCAAGACCAACCTGTGTACGTCGATCCGTTCGACCCAGGGCAAGGGCGTGATGCCTGACGGATCTTCCCGCTTTTCTTACAAGGGCCAGCCGGTCTTCCATTACATGGGCTGTTCGACCTTTTCCAACTTCACGGTGTTGCCAGAGATCGCTTTGGCCAAGATCCGTCAGGACGCTCCGTTTGAAAAGGCTTGTTACATCGGTTGCGGTGTCACCACTGGTGTTGGTGCCGTAACCAACTCAGCCAAGGTTGAGCCGGGCTCTAATGTGGTCGTCTTCGGCCTCGGTGGCATCGGCCTGAACGTCATTCAGGGCGCCAGAATGGTTGGCGCGGACAAGATCATCGGCGTCGACATCAATAACGACAAGAAGAGCTGGGGCGAGCGCTTCGGCATGACCGACTTCGTCAATCCGACAGAAATCGACGGTGATATCGTCCAGCACCTCGTTGGCCTGACCGATGGCGGCGCGGACTACACTTTCGATTGTACAGGCAACACCACAGTCATGCGCCAGGCGCTTGAAGCCTGTCACCGCGGGTGGGGTGTCTCCACGGTTATCGGTGTTGCGGAAGCCGGCAAGGAAATTGCTACCCGTCCGTTCCAGTTGGTGACCGGCCGAGTCTGGCAGGGCTCTGCCTTCGGTGGGGCACGTGGCCGCACGGATGTGCCGAAGATCGTTGATTGGTACATGGACGGCAAGATCGAGATTGATCCGATGATCACGCATGTTTTGTCTCTGGAAGAGATCAACAAGGGCTTTGATCTGATGCACGAAGGCAAGTCGATCCGCTCTGTGGTGGTCTTCTGATGAAGACTGTTTCGGAAGTCCGAAGCCACGGCGGAACTCAGGGCGTTTACACTCATCGCTCTGCCGAAACGGGAACGGAGATGACGTTCTCGGTTTTTGTTCCCGATCACGGTGATGGCGAGAAGCTGCCTGTCGTCTGGTATCTTTCAGGCCTGACGTGCACCCATGCCAATGTCACTGAAAAGGGCGAGTTTCGCGAAGCCTGCGCAGACTTCGGTCTGATCTTTGTCGCGCCGGACACCAGTCCGCGCGGTGAAGGGGTGCCTGACGATGCCGAAGGCGCTTATGACTTTGGTCTTGGCGCCGGCTTCTACGTGGATGCCACTCAGGCGCCTTTCGACAAGAATTACCGCATGCGGTCCTACTTGGAAGAAGAACTGCCCGCATTGATCGGTGATCACTTTCCGGCCGACATCAGCCGCCAGTCGATCATGGGACACTCCATGGGTGGTCATGGCGCGTTGACCATGGGCCTGCGCAATCCCGAGCGGTTCAAGGCCATCTCCGCCTTTTCGCCGATCGTTTCGCCGTTGAATTGTCCCTGGGGTCACAAGGCGTTGGGCAGTTACATCGGCAACGATCAGTCAGCCTGGCGCGAATATGACGCCTGCGCTCTGATTGAGGACGGTGCACGGGTGCCTGATATCCTGGTGGATCAGGGAACTGCGGATAATTTTCTGGAAGGTCAGTTGAAGCCGGAGCTGTTGCAGGCTGCTTGTGCAAAGGTTGGCCAGTCTCTGACCCTTCGGATGCAGGAAGGCTACGACCACAGCTATTACTTCATCTCCTCCTTCATGCCGGACCAGCTGGCCTGGCATGCCGAGCGATTGGCTCAGTAGCGAAATTGCTTCGCCGATCCCCCGTTGCGTTCGGGGGTCGGCACTCACTGCGGTGGTTGTGCACGCCGAATATGCAGCACCTGCGTAGTATGACGGCTACCCCACAAGGGGCCCCGACGGTAAAAAGGGCGGATGCTCATGAACCAGACGCCGACAATGCCCGCTCCGCCGCCCGGACGCCGCACTTCGATGCGGGTGCGGATCATTCTGCTTGTCAGCATCAGCGTGCTTCTCAGCACGTTGGTGGTGGGAGGCGTTGCCTATTATCGCATTTCGTCGGTCGTACGAACCCAGGGTGAAGCCGTTCTGGAGAGTGAGACACGGCTCGTATCGGTTCGTTTCCAGCGCGCTTTCTATTCCATAGAAAAGGACCTCCGGACCCTTGCCGGAACCCCGCCGATTGATGGTATTGGCCGGGCCATGGCAGCGGGCGGCCTCGATCCATTGGACCGGTCCACGACGGAAGACTGGCGCGAACGCCTGGAAAAGATTTTCGCCGCTCTGATGATGAGCGAGAGAAGCTATTTCCAGATCCGGCTGATCAGCATTGAGAACTCCGGCCGGGAGCTTGTGCGGGTTGAAAGCCGGAATGGGGAAATCAGTTCGGTTAAGCCGAGCGATCTTCAGGACAAGTCGACCGAGGATTATTTCATCGATGCGATGGATGCCGCCCCAGGAGAAGTGTTCTTTTCCGAGCTGACGTTCAATCGGGAGCTTGGGCGCCGAGACCCTAATGAAATTCCGACGTTGAGAGCTATTCTTCCGTTCGCCGGAATGAATGGAAAACCATCGCGCTTCCTGATCATCAACATCGACTACGAAAAGATGTTGAACACCAATTTTGAGGTCGTGGCACCGCAGTACAAGACCATCGTGACCACGCAAAATGGCGATTACATTATTCACGACCCCTCTAACGAGAACATGAAAACCAGCCCGTTGGAGATGCATGAGGAATACACTGTTGAGCCACCTGCAATTATTGGTCTGGTGGGAAGTGAAAAGCGGCCTGAAGGGTTCTTTGAGTTTGCCGATGACGTCGACTATCTAATTCATGTGAGCGGCAGGCCGGGCATCGTCCTTCCGCGCCTCGGCATCATTCTGCAGCTGCCGAAATCAACGTTCACGGAGCCCTCGCGCACGATGCGACGCGATGTGTTGCTCGCCGGCGGCCTGCTCACGTTCATCTGCATTCTGTTGGCGGCTCTGGTGGCCCGTAGTCTTATGGCGCCGCTGAAGCACTTGATGGATACCATCCGAACCACGTCTCCGTCGCAACTTCTGCGCAATCTGCCGGTTACCCGACAGGATGAAGTCGGGGATCTGGCCCGAGCGCTTGATAACCGCACCCGGCAGTTGATGGAAAGCGAAACTCGTGCCGAGCTGATCCTGGCCAATATGCTGGAAGGCACGATCCTTTTCGATTCCATGGGTGTTATCGAGCAGTTCAATCAATCGGCAACGAAGATCCTTGGCTACAGTGCTGAAGAGATTGTCGGGACGAATGTGAGCGCGCTACTGGATGACCGGCTACAGGGCCAATATAATGGTTTTTTGTATGACCCTGATCAAAACAGCATGGTCGGCCGCTCCCGGGAAATGGACCTCCTGATGAAGAACGGCGAGCATTTGCCGGTTGAGATTTCGGTGAATGCGGTGCAGGTGATGGACCGGATAAAATATTCCTGCGTGTTCCGGGATATCCGGGAGCGGCGCGAGGTCGAAAGACTGAAAGCAGAGTTTGTTTCAACAGTGTCTCACGAGCTGAGGACGCCATTGACCTCCATTCGTGGCTCGCTTGACCTGGTCACGGGTTTGTTGCCGGCAGGCTTTCCGGCAAACCTGGAGCATATGCTGCAGCTCGCCAGCAAGAACACCGAGCGTTTGATCCTTTTGGTGAATGACATCCTCGATTTCGAGAAGCTGCAAGTCAAGAAGACAGTCTTCAAACCGGTGCTCTGCAGCGTCGGGGATCTGTTGCAGCCGGCAATTGATCTGCACGAGAGTCTGGCCCTCGAGCGCTCGGTCACATTGCTTTTGGGGGGCGAGAATCTCGACTGTCGCATCGAAGTTGACCCGGACCGGTTTCAGCAGATCGCCGCAAACTATCTTTCAAACGCGATCAAGTTTTCTAATTCGGGTGGACGGGTCACTGTTTCTGCCAAACGTCATGGAAGCAATCTGAGGGTGGTTGTCACCGACGAGGGAACCGGCGTCCCGGAGAGCTTCAAGCGATTTGTCTTCACGCCCTTCACCCAGGCGGATGCCACCATCAGCCGTCAGCGCGGCGGCACCGGCCTTGGCCTCGCCATCGTCAAGCGGCTGGCGGAGGGTATGGGGGGAAGTGTCGGCTTTAGCAGTGTGTCCGGCAAGGGCAGCCATTTCTGGGTTGAGTTTCCGCAAGCGCAGCGACCGCATAAGCCTGGTGCCTTGGACAGTGAGGGGCTGGGGGACCGCTTGCGCGGCTTGCATCTGGAGGACGACAACGATTTTGCCAGCGTCCTCTCCGCTTTGCTCCAGGACTCGGTTGCATTGCGCAATGTCGAGAGCCTGGCCGAAGCGCGGCAATTGCTGATAGAGGAGGACTTCGATGTCTTCATTGTCGACATCGGTCTGACCGACGGTAATGGGTTGGAGATCCTGTCGGAAATACCGGACCGTGGCGATAAGCCGGTCATTGTCGTGACGGCGATTGATCAGCCCATTGAAGATGATCGGGTCGACATCATCATCGTCAAGTCGAAGTACTCTCAGGAAGCTCTGGTTCGAAACATCAATGCGCAGGTCTCCCAATACCGCGAGCGTCTTGCGAAAGGCAAAGAAATCGACGCCGTACCGGACTAAACGAACACTGGCTCAGCGTTCGCTGTCCATCAGCTTCTTGACGTCTGATGCCAACGTCATGGCCTGGAATGGCTTGGCCAGAACTCCGAGTACGTCGTGGAAATTCAGATCTGCAAGTTCGGTATCCAGGGCTTTGGCAGTGATGAAAATCACCGGAACGGAGGTTGTCTCCGGCATGCCCTTCAGACGCGAACAAGTGGTTAGCCCATCCATTCCAGGCATCATAACGTCCAACAGAATCACGTCAGGTCGCCATTCCTTTGCGACGGTCAGCGCTTCTGCGCCTGAGCAGACATAGCGCGTTTCGAAGTCGCCGTTCATCTCGAGGCACATTTTCGCGATTTCGCAGATGTCTTGTTCGTCATCGACGTATAAGGCTTTCGGCGGCATTCAATCTTCCTTAAAGCACGACAGGTCGTCTTTGGCGGAGGCTAGAGACAACTGATCAAGACGCAGTTTATCAGTTTCTGCAGCAGCACGAAAACGAAGTGTTTCACGTTCATCTGTATCAGCAGGAAGCACTTGAGACAAAACGGTGATCGGATTTTTTATCCAGTCAGAAGCGTGCTGACTAAAAAAACGCCTTGACCATTCCATTGGCAGTTTCATACGCTTTCTTGACCAAATGGTCAGGCGTTTAGAAACGTGCAAAGAGGGACCAGAATCCCCCGTCCGGCGCCGACCCCTGATGCGAAGTCCTTCGACCTGCCACATGCTTTGCGGGTCAGGCTATCGACGTCAATTGGTCACCAATCCAGAGGCCCGCCGTTTCGCGCGGAGCCGACCGAAGGAGTAGGGGAATGGTACTTAATACAGTAAAGGCTCTCGCCGTATCGGGCATGCTTGTCGCCGGCTTTGCCAGCGCCTCGGCCCAGGCGGCAGACGAGCTGACGCTTCAGCTGAAATGGGTAACGCAAGGCCAGTTCGCCGGATATTATGTTGCCAAGGACAAAGGCTTCTACGATGAGGAAGACCTTGATGTGACGATCAAGCCAGGTGGCCCGGACATTGCTCCGCCGCAGGTCATCGTTGGCGGTGGTGCCGATATCATCATCGACTGGATGCCGTCGGCGCTGGCATCTCGAGAGAAGGGCGTTCCACTCGTCAACATTGCCCAACCGTTCAAGAAATCCGGGATGATGCTGACCTGCCGCAAGGAAACCGGTATCACCTCGCCGGACGACTTCAACGGAAAGACCCTCGGCGTCTGGTTCTTCGGAAATGAATATCCGTTCCTGTCGTGGATGAGCCATCTCGGCATCTCCACTGACGGCGGTGACGGTGTGACTGTGTTGAAGCAGGGCTTCAACGTCGATCCGCTTCTGCAAAAGCAGGCGGACTGCATCTCGACCATGACCTACAACGAGTATTGGCAGGTCATCGATGCAGGCATTTCGGAAGACGATCTGGTTGTCTTCAAATATGAAGACCAGGGCGTCGCGACGCTGGAAGATGGTCTCTATGTGCTGGAAGACAGCCTTAGTGATGCAGCGATGGTCGATAAATACGCTCGCTTCGTGCGCGCTTCCATGAAGGGCTGGTCCTATGCAGCTGAAAACCCGGAAGAAGCTGCCGATATCGTTCTTGAGAACGATGCGACAGGCGCTCAGACCGAAGAGCACCAAATCCGTATGGTGAAAGAAATCGCCAAGCTGGTGGACGGCTCCGATGGAACTCTGGACATGGACGCCTATCAGCGCACAGTCGACACGCTTCTGGCTGGTGGATCTGATCCGGTGATCACGAAAGAACCGTCTGGGGCGACCACCACAGTCGTGACTGACGGTATGTAAGTATTCTTACGTGCGCGAAATTCATAGCTCGCGAGAACCGACTTAACTATTTGATTAAAATCACTTAAAAG
This sequence comes from Roseibium limicola, assembly GCF_017313085.1. Lineage (GTDB taxonomy): Bacteria > Pseudomonadota > Alphaproteobacteria > Rhizobiales > Stappiaceae > Roseibium > Roseibium limicola. The sequence goes on from NZ_JAFLNF010000006.1 coordinate 67,987, forward strand.
GCGTCGCTTGCGGCGCCTTTTATTTTTTGGTGAGGTGCTTTTGCCCAATGTCCCTTTCCTCATGCTGCAAGCTGGGGAATCTTAAGATTTCCTGTTCAACAATGCGAACAGGCTGTGTCCTCGATGACGACGGGAGTGTTGTTGTTGCGGAGACAAAAACAGCATCGTGCATACTGGAGCTTGCCTTATGGCAGCGAGGAAAAAAATCCATAGTCCCATCACATCAGCCGCGCTCGTGGCTGCTATGGTCGTGCTTGTCGCTGGCTCCTTCATCCTTGTCATGTCGGCTATTTTCGAGTTTGAGCGCGGTGCCGAGCAGCGCGATGCCAGGTCGGTCGATCGGGTCTTTGATACCTATCAGGGGATCATTCTCTCCGAGATCGAACGCTACTCAGCATCCAACACTGCCTATCAGAAGATTGAAGCCGCTTTCGATGAGGACTGGGTCGCTCAGCGGTTCGGCGACGATATGGCCGGCGACTACACGCATGATGCGATTCTGCTTCTGGACAAGGCCAATCGAACTTCCTTCATCACCAGCAATGGCAAGCTCTCGGCCGAGGTCTTGCTGGGTGAACTGATGAACGATGACGTTATTCAGCTGATCGAGAAAGTGCGGTCCAGGTTTCTGGCTGGGCTGCTGGCAACTGACGAGAGCAACCTCGCCTTCACGGGTCAGCTGAGCGACTTGTCCGGCGTTGTGATGGCACAGCTTGGCGACACGGTGGGGATGGTGGCAGTCAATGCGATTGTTCCAGATCCCGGCGGGATCCCGATGGAGAACAAGCCACCGCACGTCCTGGTGGTCGTTCACATTCTGGACGAGCTGCATCTGGCAATGATGGGGCGCTCTCTGGCGATGGACGAACTGAAGGTCGTGCCGGCCATTCCGGATGGTTATGTCGGGACGCCGATCAAAGATGGTCGCGAGGAGACGTTGGCGTATTTCGCTTGGGAACCGATCGACCGTGCATCTAAGGCCATCTTGGCCAATCTGCCGTTGCTTCTGGCGTCACTGTCTCTGATCGCGGGAGCCATCCTTTATGTGCTTTATCAAAATCTGCGCGCGGCACAGGATCTGAAATTGCGTGAACAGCAGGCGGTTTATGCCGCCAATCACGACATGCTGACGGGCTTTTGCCGTCGGGCGCAATTTGCCAGTCTCGCGGACAAGCAGTTGGCCGAGTCCGGGCGGGTGCAGACGCCAGTGACGCTTGCCTACATTGATCTGGACCTCCTCAAGGAGATGAATGACCAATACGGGCATGTGGTAGGCGACAAAGTGCTGGAATGCATGGCCCGAAAGTTGAAAACCTTCTTGCGCCCGAACGACGTTGTCGGCCGGATCGGCGGGGATGAGTTTCTGGTGCTTCTGGAGCACCGTGGAGATGACCAGACGACCCAGGCAGAAATTGCCCAGATTTCCGCAGAGCTGAACAAGCCTATCGAGCTGGAAGGTATGCGTCTGGAGGTTGGCTGCAGCCTTGGTGTCTCGGTGAGTGACCCGGTGAATGGAACCAGCTGTTATGATCTGGCAACTTTGACCCGGCGCGCCGATCTGGCTCTGCAGCGTTGCAAGTCGGAGGGGCGACGGCAATATCGCTTCTACGATCCGGTCATGGATCAGGTTCTGGAAGAGCGGCGCTATATCCGTGATGGGTTGAAGCGCGCTCTGTCTAACAATGAATTTGAGCTGTTTTATCAGCCGATCGTTGCGGCAAGTGATTGCCGAATGGTCTTCATGGAAGCGCTGATCCGCTGGCGTCATCCTGAGCGGGGGCTTATTCCGCCGGGCATGTTCCTCTCTGTTGCCGAGCAGGAAGGCATGATGAACGAAATTGGAGATTGGGTGCTGGAGCGCGCAATCTCGGAAATGTCGCGGCGGCCGGGTACCGGCGTGTCGGTCAACGTCTGTGCGTGCCAGTTGGGGGATGAGAATTTCTCCCATCGGGTCGAGGAGCTTTTGACCAAGTACAACTTCGCACACGAGCGGTTGATCCTGGAGATCACGGAATCCATGATGATGGACCGCTCCGATCAGATCCGGGATCTGTTCGTTGGGCTGGCTGAATCCGGTGTTGCCGTCGCCATTGATGATTTCGGCACGGGCTTCTCAAGCTTGAGTTCCCTGCATGAGTATCAGTTTCAGAAGTTGAAGATTGACCGCAGTTTCGTGGCGCGTATCGGTGTCGATCGAGAAGCCGATTCCATCATCCGGACGATGATCGGCCTGGCCAAGGTGCTGGGCATGCGCGTCGTGGCCGAGGGGGTCGAGACCGACGAGCAGCGTAAATTCCTCGTCAGAGCGCAATGCGACTACCTGCAAGGCTATTACTTCGGCAAGCCTGAGCCGTTTCCCGATGAAGGGCGCCAGAAGCAGGTGCTTGCGACTTCTGCCTGAAAATGATCATAAAAAAGCCCCGGCCGATGACCGGGGCTTTTTACTGCATGACTGGTTGCCGACCGCTTATTCAGCTGCCTCGCGGACAGACATCGGATTGTTGGGATGAGTGGTCCAGTTGGCGTAAGTCGGCTCCACGACCTTCTTGGTGCGGGGATCGATCGTGCCGGGGTTCATTGCTTCCATGGTGATGCAATCCTCGACCGGGCAGACGTTGACGCACAGGTTGCAGCCCACGCATTCCTCGTCGATGACCTCGAAATGGCGCGCCCCATCCACCATGTTGGTGATGGCTTGGTGCGATGTGTCCTCACAGGCGATGTGACAACGACCACACTTAATACAGAGATCCTGATCAATCTTCGCCTTGGCGATGTAGTTCAGGTTGAGATGCTGCCAATCTGAACAGTTGGGCACCGCACGACCGACAAACTCGTCGATGGAGCTGTAGCCGGACTTGTCCATCCAGTCGCTGAGACCTTCGATCATCTCTTCTACGATCTTGAAGCCGTAGGTCATTGCAGCCGTACAGACCTGAGCGTTGCCGGCACCCAGTGCCATGAACTCTGCCGCGTCGCGCCAGGTGGTGATGCCGCCAATCGCCGAGATCGGAAGACCATGCGTGGCCGGATCCCGGGCAATTTCAGCCACCATGTTGAGGGCGATCGGCTTGACGGCCGGGCCGCAATAGCCCCCATGCGCACCCTTGCCGTCAATCGTCGGGGTCGGGGCCATCGCGTCCAGGTCAACACCGACAATGGAGTTGATGGTGTTGATCAGGGAGACGGCGTCAGCTCCACCGGCGTGGGCGGCCTGGGCCGGCTTGCGAATGTCGGTGATGTTGGGCGTCAGCTTGACGATCACCGGCATGCGGCTGTGCTGCTTGCACCAGCGGGTGACCATCTCGATGTATTCCGGCACCTGGCCGACGGCCGAGCCCATGCCGCGCTCTGACATGCCGTGGGGACAGCCGAAGTTCAGCTCGACGCCATCGGCCTCGGTGTCTTCCACCTGCTTCAAGATCGTCTTCCAGTTCTCTTCCTCGCAAGGAACCATGAGGGAGACGACAAGCGCGCGGTCTTTCCAGTCGCGCTTGACCTGCTTGATTTCGCGCAGGTTCACTTCCAGCGGACGGTCAGTGATCAGCTCGATGTTGTTGAGGCCGAGCAATTGCCGGTCCTTGCCGTGAATGGCGCCGTAGCGGGGGCCATTGACGTTGACGACCGGGTCGCCGTCGCCCAGGGTTTTCCAGACAACGCCGCCCCATCCAGCCTCGAAGGCGCGGACGACATTATAGGCCTTGTCAGTTGGCGGCGCTGAGGCCAGCCAGAACGGGTTCGGCGATTTGATGCCGACAAATGTGTTTCTCAGATCAGCCATAGCGGGATCTCCAGACGAAAGGGGTTAGGCCGAGAGGGCGCGGTTGATACTTTCTGCCGCGACCTTGCCGTCTTCGACTGCGGCAACCGTCAGGTCCTCGCCGCCCAATACACAGTCCCCACCGGCCCACACGTCAGGCAGGGAGGTCTGTCGCTCGTCGCTCACCACAATGCGTCCACGCTCAACGGTGATCGGAGCCACGGTGCCGTTCAGGTCGGATTGCACGAGTGTCTGACCAACGGCTTTGAACACCATGTCTGCAGGCAGTGTGACGATTTCACCGGTTCCAGCGAGTTTGCCATCTTCCGTTTCTGCCGTGCGCTCCAGCTCGATGGCACTGACGTGGCCATTTTCACCCTTGATGGCATGGGGCTGTGCCCAGGTGAGAATCCGCACGCCGCTGGTCTGCGCCAGGTGCTGTTCGTACTCGCTGGCGTTCATCCGCTCCTGCCCACGGCGATAGGCGATGGTCACCTCATCCGCTCCAAGCAGCTTCGTCTGCACGGCAATGTCGACAGCTGTCATGCCGCCGCCGATCACGACGATGTTGCGCCCGACCGGCAGCGTGCCGAGATCCTGTGACTGGCGGAGGTCGGAAATATAATCGACCGCGTCGATCACATTGTCCTTGTCTTCGCCTTCCAGCCCGAGGCTGTTGACACCGGAAAGACCAATGCCAAGGAAAACCGCGTCATAGGTGGCGCGAAGCTCTGCCAGGTCGAGGCCTTCGCCCAGCCGTTTACCGGTTTCGACGGTGATGCCGCCAATTGAGAGAATGAAATCGACTTCACGGGCGGCAAAGTCATCGACCGACTTGTAGGAGGCGATGCCGTACTCGTTCAGGCCGCCCAGCTTGGGTCGTGCATCGAACAACGTGACGTCGTGGCCGTGAACGGCAACACGGTGCGCACAGGAAAGGCCGGCAGGACCGGCGCCGACGACAGCAACCTTTTTGCCGGTAGAAGGGGCGCGTTCAAATGGCGTCTTGTCACGGGCATTCATGAAGTGATCGGTCGCGTAGCGCTGAAGCTGGCCGATCTTGACCGGCTTGCCCTCGGCCACTTCGCGTACGCAAACCTGTTCACACAGGGTTTCGGTTGGACAGACGCGGGCGCACATGCCGCCCAGAATGTTTTGATCAAAGATCGTACGGGCAGAGCCGATCTCATTGCCTGTCGAGATCTGGCGAATAAACAGCGGGATATCGATGCTGGTCGGGCAGGCCTGCACGCAGGGAGCGTCGTAACAGAAGTAGCAGCGATCTGCCTCGACATAGGCTTCATGCGGCTCAAGCAAAGGATGCAGGTCGCTGAAGTTATCAGCGTATTCTTCTGTCTTCAGACGTCCGGCTGCAACGTCAGGAGTGGCGTTCAACTCGGTCATTTCAGACCTCCGGAAGGAATGGCGATTATTATCTGTCGCGCCTCTTTTCTTGATTTGAAGAGGCTGCAGAATAGAGTGGAGAAAAAACTGACCAATTAGTCAAATTATTTTATAAGCCTTTAAAAACATGAGAAAAAATATCAGTTTTAAAAGGCAAGAGATTTCATGGATTTATACTAGAAATAGGCAGTCTGATGAAAATATCACCAGAGGCAATTTTCAGCCAAAAGCGGGTAATTTTTGAGCTGAAGGCGAGGCTAGTCGCACGAAACCAGGCAGAACGTCTGGTAGAAACGGCAGCTGCAACCGCATCCGATTTTAATGCAGGGTGCCTTTGGCAGGGGCGTTGGAGCGGGCTTTGGGGCAGCAAAAAGAGGCGGGCGGGATGGCTCGCGCCTTTTGGAACAAAGCCCGCGACCCATCCTGTTTTTTAGTTGGCAAACCAGAGCTTGGCTGCCTCGTCGCCACGGTCGATGATGACGTGATGGTTGGCAAACACCCGGTAGCCGTGGCTCCAGCTGCCATCTGGCCAACGAACACGCACTTGCGCCCGCTCAGACACACCGAGGCCGAAATGCAGGAACCCAGCCTGTCCGGAGGCATGGCCTGCGCCGACCTGCACATCGCGCACGATGGTGCGGTTACCGATCTTCACACTGACCTTGGCCCCCACCGCAAACGGATTGGGCACACCAGGTTGGCGAATCTCGACACCGAGCCAGTTGCCAAGCGGCTGTGGCGCGTCGGCTGTGCCCGAGCCCACATTGCGGAACAGGCTGACGGGTGCGCTACGGTTGATCACGACCAGGTCCAGCAGACCGTCCATGTTGAAGTCGGCAAGACCTGCACCGCGTCCGCGGCGATCCAGGTCGATGCCTGCAATGTCGCCGGTTTCCACGAAACTCTCGTCCCATTGGCCGATCAGCAGGTTGTCTGGATCGAAAGCTGCGAAATCGGGCATTGCCTCGACGTTGCCCTTTGCAATGTAGAGATCCCACAAGCCGTCGTTATTGACGTCCTGGAATTCCGAATGCCAGCCAGTGGACGGCCGCAAGTCTTCGCCGGTGTAGGGACGATGGGCGGTGACGCCACGCTCAAAGGCGATGTCCCGATAGACCGGCACGCTTTCGTCGGCTTCGTCGTCCAGCATCTGCAGCTTCGTGTCGCCCATGCTCGTCAAAGCGTATTCGGGAAAGCCGTCGACGTTCAGATCGATCGAGGCAATGCCCATTCCCCAGATCTTCAGGTGTCGCCATCCATCCGAGCGGCGGTAGGGCCGGGGAGGGCGGCCGGGCGACAGAGCCCACAGTTGTTCTTCGCCGCCACGGTAGTAGTGACGGTCGTTGGAAACCCGAAGCGCCGGCTCGCCGGAGCGGTTCCAGTCGGTGAACAGCATCGACAGCGTGCAATAGCCGGGGCTGAGCCGCAGCACTTGCGCGTATTTCAAAGCATCGCCCTCATCAGGCCGGAAAACGAAGTTGTCGTGACAGGCCCCCCAAGGCGCGCCCGGGGCAGAGCGGTCGACGTAATTGCCGAAGGCCAACGTTGGGTAAGTCGCCCCTTGCTCCCAGATTGCCGAGAAGGCAGTCGACCACTCTCGCCCGCCCTCAAAGGCGAGCGACCGGTTGGCCAGCTCGAACTGACACGCGCCCTTGCCCTTCAGCAGCAGGTTCTCGCCCAGTCGCAGAACCACGAGGTCCTGAATGCTGTCATTGTCGAAATCGATCGGGTAAGCGCCGAGGACCTTGGTCAGCCGCTGGTCGCTGATGCCGGTTGCGGTTTTGGAGAAAGCCAGTGCGCCACCGGGCGAGCTGTCGTTGCGATAGAGAGCAGCTTCATTCTGACCGCCGGCGACGAAGAGATCGGGGCGTCGGTCGCCATTACAGTCGAAGATGGCGACACCGCCTCCGACAAAATACTCCCACGGGCCTTCGTATTTGTGATCAAGGCCCGCCGCATGGGCCTCCTCGACAAAATGTGGCACCGGTGCCAGTGAAGATTGCCGTAAGGTTTCGTCCTGCGCCTGGCTTGGTGTATTCGTCAGCGCGCTTGCGGCAAAGGCCAGCATGGGGGCAATCAGGAACGCCCGAGAGAACTCAATCCGCCGGCTCATTCTGCAATCTCCAGGCTTTTCAGAAAGGCAAGGATTGCTTGCCGGTCGTTTTCAGGCAGTGCCGTGTAGGCTTTACGTGCTTCCGTTGCTTCGCCACCATGGGCATCGATCACCTCATGCAAGGTGGTCAGATCGCCCCTGTGGCCATAAGGCGCCGTATTGCCGACGCCCCAGAGTTCAGCAGTCAGGAAGACGTCGCGCGCCACGAAGCGTTGGCTCAGCAGCTCGTTGCCCAAAGTATCGCGTGCCGCATCGGCAATGCGATGTCGCTTGAGGTCGCCAAACAGTGGCACGAGAGTGCGGCCCTGATCATCTTTCGGCAGGGCCTTGACCCAGTCGAGCGTACCGAGATCCAGCTTGAGGGCTGTCGTCACATCACTCGGGCGTAGGGTTCCGGCGGTTTCAAACGGGTTGGGGTCCTGAAACACCAGGCTTTCAAGGGGCAGGGAAGGTCGGTGGCAGCTGGCGCAGCCTGCTTCAGAGAACAGGTGTTCGCCATGCTTGGCAGCCTCAACCCAGATGTCGGGCAGCGGCGTTTTCCGTCCAGGCGCAGGCAAGGTGGCTTGATAGGCGACCATAGCAGAGACCTGCCCGATCGAAATTTCATTATCGACGCCGTCGCCGTCGAAATCGGCCGTTCCGGTCCAGGCAACACCGTAGCGTTCAGCTGGCTGCATCCCGCTGTGCTGGTTCAGGGCGTTTACCGTGAATTGGCGGAGAGACCCGAAAACGCCTTTCTGCCCAAAGGGCCGCAAGGTCAGGTCGCTGTCGATCCCCTCCAGTCCAGACGTCTCGACCAGTCCATCGGGTTGTGCAGTTAGAACCCCAAAGGAAACGCCTTTTGTCTCAAGCTGTAGAGTAACCGCTTGACCGTTTTCGCGTGCAGCCACCACTGCCTTGCTGCGTTGGGCGCGCAGATCGGCTGTCATTTCGCGGGCCAGCAATTCGATCAGCCCTGCACCCATCAAATGATTGGTGCCACGCTCGTTGGAAAACTGCGGATCCGTTGTGTCGAAGTCGGCACTCTCAAAGCCTTCGGAGACGAAGACATTGGCCGTGAAATCCCCCGCCCCACCGCTCACCGGCATGGCGTGGCAGCTCTGGCAGGAGTTGGCATCCAGGCCGGAGAGCCGCAGGAACATGTGCCCCGCCGGTCGTCGGCGTTTGGTCGGAACAATGGCTTGCGTCGCGTTCGGGCGACCGGCACCCTCGTCCTTGATGAAACGCCCCTCAAACAGCTCCTTACCCTTGTCGCGCAGAGCTTCAAGGGAGAACTCTGGATCGTTGGCCAAGGCATCATAATCGATACCTTCGCGAATGACCCGTTCATCCCAGGGGTTGAAGCCAGTTCCACCGGCGAATGCGGAGCTGCCCAGAACAAGGGCGCTGAGAAAACTTCCGACAGTCAGTGTGAAGGGGCGGGCCATCAGCGGGTCAACTCCTGGGCAGTGGTGGTCCGGATGGGTCGGATGATGTTCTGATCCTGGCCGGAATAGGTCTGGTCGAGACGCTCCATCGCCAGGGCAATCAATCCGCGACGGATGAAGTCCTCTTCCCATGGCATCACATCGATGACGAAATTCTGCCGGAGATTACGGACCAGCGCCTTTTCGAGCGCATCGCCCATGGCCTTTTCCATGAAGCGGTAGCCGCGTACGGCGGCACCAGTGAGCACGATGCGGCTGGGATCGAGAATGGCAATCAGGCGGGCAAGTCCGTAGCCGAGCACTTCGCCTGCATTGGCAAAGGCTTCCAGGGCACGCCGGTCGCCATCATTGGCTTTCTCGATGAGGCTTGCCAATCCCGCGACCCCGGCAACGATATCGCGCGGATCAGTGGTGTCCGGCAGGCCGGTGGCAGAGCGCATCAACGCATAGTCGGAGAGATAGGCTTCCATACAGCCGCGTTTGCCACAGCGGCAAAGGGCACCGTTCGGCATGTGGTTGGCATGACCAAACTCGGCTGCGGTGCCGCTGGCACCGGAAAACAGCTGATTGTCGATGTAAAGCCCCATCCCGACGCCGTAGTCGAGCATCACGACGGCAAACGTTCCGTTGTATTTCGCCGGATCCATCCAGTTCAGCGCCGAGGTAATCATGTTGGTGTCGTTGGACAAGCGACAATGGACACCGAAAGCCTGGCTTAGGGGTTCGACGATCGGAATGGCACCGGAGGCAAAGGCTGGGCTCCAGGCCACGCGTCCGCGGTCGAGTTCGACGACGCCCTGCGCAGCGATGCCGATCTCCCGAACCAGCTCCGGGGCGATGCCTGCACGCAAGATGAAGGAGCGAATGCCTTCAATCAGCAGAGCTGGAAAGCTGGTGGCATCAGCGGTGGCGCTGTCGAAACGCAATTGGTCAGATAAAAAACATTCGCCGGCGAAATCGGCCAGCGCGAGATCGATCTTGTTGACCGTAATTCGAAGCACGATAACGCAGGCCGACTGCGGATTGATCCTCAGCAATGAGCGCGGCCGCCCACGGGTCTGCGGGACCTTGGGCTCCGCTGCCTCAAGCCCCTCGATCAACCCTTGCTCAAGTAAGTCGGATGTAATTGCTGTGACTGTTGCGGGGCTAAGGCCAGTAATATGCCCAAGGTCGATGCGAGCCATTGGCCCGCTTCGGCGCAGCGCTTCTAGAATATTACTTCGATTTTGACGCCTTATATGATCCCTGTCCGCCTTTTTACTCATCCCTCTCCGCGCATCCTCAAAGGTGTTTCCTCAAACGTCCGATTTTTCTCGAACTTATACTTTTCCATCCAGGTTATGCTCCCTGTCGGAAACTGTTTTATAAAACTATGTTGACAGGCGGGCCCGTTTTGAGCAACTTTTTTTCGGGCTTCGAAAAAAATAATGATATAGAGGCCGCGGGAGGGCGATTTCGTTGCTCTCACAACAACGAGAACGGTTACCGGCGTTGCTGTGCTGGTATTCTCAGGAGGAAACATTATGCGTTTTGTTGCAACTATTCTGGCCGGCGCTCTGCTGTCTGCCACCGCTATCACCGCAGCAGCTGCTGCTGACATCACAGTTGGCGTAAGCTGGTCCAACTTCCAGGAAGAGCGCTGGAAAACAGATGAAGCGGCGATCAAGGCCAAGCTGGAGGAGCTTGGTGCTACTTACATTTCCGCTGATGCGCAGAGCTCTTCTGCCAAGCAGATCTCCGACATTGAAGCTCTGATTGCACAGGGCGCCGATGCACTGATCATTCTGGCGCAGGACGCACAGGCAATTGGCCCGGCAGTTCAAGCTGCTGCTGATGAAGGTATCCCGGTTGTCGGCTACGACCGTCTGATCGAAGATCCGCGCGCATTCTACCTGACCTTCGACAACGTTGAAGTCGGCCGCATGCAGGCACGTGAAGTGCTGAAGCTGCAGCCGGAAGGCAACTACGTTATGATCAAGGGCTCCCCGACTGATCCGAACGCAGACTTCCTGCGCGGTGGTCAGCAGGAAATCCTGCAGGAAGCTATTGATGCCGGCAAGATCAAGATCGTTGCAGAAGCCTACACCGATGGCTGGCTCCCGGCCAACGCACAGCGCAACATGGAACAGATCCTGACTGCCAACAACAACGAAGTGGATGCAGTTGTGGCGTCCAACGATGGCACTGCCGGCGGTTCCGTTGCAGCACTGACAGCTCAGGGCATGGACGGCATTCCAGTCTCCGGCCAGGACGCTGACTTCGCGGCTCTGAACCGTATTGCCAAGGGCTCCCAGACTGTTTCCGTCTGGAAAGACTCCCGCGACCTCGGCGCTTCTGCTGCTGAAATCGCTGTGTCCCTGGCTGATGGCAATGAGCTGTCGGACGTTGAAGGTTCCGCAACCTGGACATCTCCTGCAGGCACCGAGCTGACGGCTCGCTTCCTGGAGCCGGTTCCGATCACCAAGGACAACCTGTCCGTCGTGGTTGATGCTGGCTGGATCTCCAAGGAAGAACTTTGCCAGGGCGTTTCCAACGGCCCGGCTCCGTGTAACTAATCGGACCCTTGCATTAAGCTTCTGCCTCGGCCCCCAAGTGGGCCGGGGCAGTTCTTCGCGCCCCCGTGACAGAGCTGGCGGCATGCGAAAGTCCTGACCAAAAAATAACAACATGTGGCTGGTCTCCAAACAGGAGTTTCCTAATGTCTGATGACACCCTGTCCGGGGCGAAATCCCCGACAGCACGCAATCTCTTCAATGCATTGCAGCTGGACACGCGCCTTCTCGGCATGATTGGCGCGTTTGTTTTTATCTGCCTGACGTTCCAAGTGTTCACCGGCGACGGAAACATCTTCAAGGCGCTTGTGAATGGCAACTTTCTGACGCCGCGCAACATCTTCAACCTGACGATTCAGACGGTATCCGTTGCGATCATGGCAACCGGGATGGTGTTCATCATTGTCACCCGGCACATTGATCTGTCTGTTGGGGCACTGCTCGCAACCTGTTCGGCCATCATGGCCGTGACCCAGACCCAGTTCATGCCGCAATGGCTCGGCTTCGAGCTTGGCAACCCGCTGATCTGGATTGCCGCCATTGCGGTCGGCCTGCTGGCTGGCGTCCTCATTGGCGCGTTTCAGGGGTGGATGGTCGGCTATCTCGGCATTCCGGCGTTTATCGTGACTTTGGGCGGCCTGCTTGTCTGGCGCAACGTTGCCTGGTTCATCACGTCCGGTCAGACCATTGGCCCGCTGGATGAGACCTTCAAGAAAATTGGTGGTATCGGCGGCACCCTGGGAACGACCTGGTCGTGGGTGGTCGGTATTCTGGCCGCGATCGCCGTTCTGGCGATGCAGTACAATGGGCGCAAACGCGCGCAGGCGCATGATTTCCCGACCAAGCCGCTTTGGGCTGAAGGTGTTATATCGGGCCTGATGGTCGCCATGATTCTCGGTTTCGTCGCCACTTTGAATGCTTATGAAATTCCGACCCGCCGCCTTGAACGCATGTTTGAAACGCGTGGCGAGATCATGCCGGACGGCCTCGTCGCGGGCTATGGAATTCCCTATTCCGTCCTATTGTTGATCGCTGTTGCAGTGGTCATGACAATCGTGGCTCAACGCACCCGTCTGGGACGCTATATCTTCGCAACCGGTGGCAACCCTGATGCTGCTGAACTTTCGGGCATCAACACCCGATTCCTGACGGTCAAGGTTTTCGCCATTATGGGCGGCCTCTGTGCGCTGGGCGCCGTGGTCGGCTCTGCCCGTCTCGGCTTCTCCACCAACGACATTGGCACGCTTGACGAACTTCGCGTCATTGCTGCTGCCGTGATCGGTGGAACTGCACTGGCAGGTGGCGTCGGCACGATCTACGGTGCCATTCTCGGTGCGTTGATCATGCAGTCACTGCAGTCAGGCATGGCCATGGTCGGTGTGGATGCACCGCTTCAGAACATCGTCGTTGGCATCGTGCTCGTGCTCGCCGTCTTCGTCGACATCATTTATCGCAAGCGGACGGGAGACTGATCCGATGGCTACTCCTCTCGTCGAAATGAAAGACATGAGCATCTCCTTTGGGGGGGTGCGTGCCGTGGACAACGTATCGGTCGATTTGTATCCGGGTGAAGTTGTTGGTCTCCTGGGCCACAACGGCGCGGGCAAATCGACGCTGATCAAGATCCTTTCCGGTGCCTATAAGGCAGACAGCGGAGAAGTTTTCGTCGACGGCAAGAAGGTTGAGATTGAAAGTCCGCGTGACGCGCGCCGCCATAACATCGAGACCATCTACCAGACACTTGCCCTGGCAGACAATCTGGACGCTTCGTCCAACCTCTTCCTTGGTCGCGAATTGACGACGCCGTTCGGCTTCGTTGACGAGCATGCCATGGAAGCGGAAACCCGCAAGATCATGGCCAAGCTGAATCCGAACTTCCAGAAGTTCCATTCGCCGGTAAAGGCTCTGTCTGGTGGGCAGCGCCAGTCTGTCGCGATTGCGCGTGCGGTCTACTTCAATGCCCGCATACTGATCATGGATGAGCCGACGGCAGCTCTGGGTCCGCATGAGACCCAGATGGTGTCGGAACTGATCCAGGAGCTGAAGGCGCAAGGCCTCGGTATCTTCCTGATCAGTCATGACATCCATGACGTCTTTTCGCTTTGCGATCGTCTGGCGGTGATGAAAAACGGTCAGGTTGTCGGCACGGCGAAGACCACGGATGTCACCGATGATGACGTGCTTGGCATGATCATTCTCGGCAAGTGTCCGAAGGGCGCCATCCCCGGACCTGGTGCGCTGAGCAGCGCCGACGCTGCCTGATGATCTGAAGCCGGGGAGTGGTTGACCGCTCCCCGGTCTTTGCGTTACGGCAACAGCGTCCGTTTCGAGTGCTGGATCCCGTCCGGCATTTTTTTCCATTCTTTTTGAGGAACGCACCTCATGTATATCGGTCTCGATATAGGCACCAGCTCGGTCAAGGCCATTCTATTGTCGGCAGACCAGCAACTGGTGGCCCAGGCGACCGCAGAGTTGACCGTCGAACGTCCGCATTCCTCCTGGTCGGAGCAAGATCCCCGAAGTTGGTGGGATGGCTGCTTGAAAACTATGGACGAGATTGCGGCGCAGGTTCCACAGGCCATGGCTGAAGTCCAGGGCATTGGTCTGTCCGGCCACATGCACGGCGCCACTCTGATCGATGCAAACGACAAGCCTTTGCGTCCGTGTATTCTGTGGAACGACGGCCGTTCCGCCAGCCAATGTGTGGACCTGGAAGCGCGGGAGCCGAAGTTCCTGTCGTTGGGCGGAAATCGGGTCATGCCGGGGTTCACCGCGCCGAAGCTGCAATGGGTTCGCGAGAATGAGCCGGAGATCTTTGCCAAGGTTGCGAAGGTTCTGTTGCCAAAGGATTACGTCCGCCTTTGCCTGATTGGCGACTACGTCGGTGAGATGTCGGATTGTGCCGGAACGCTGTGGCTCGACGTCGCCAAGCGCGACTGGTCGGACGAACTTCTGGCCGCAACCGGCCTCACCCGGGAGCACATGCCACGTTTGGTCGAAGGGTCAGAAGTCTCTGGTTCCCTGCTGCCGGAGCTTTGCCAGCGTTGGGGAATGAAGTCGGCTCCGGTGATAGCCGGCGGTGGCGGTGACAATGCAGCGTCAGCCTGTGGTGTTGGTGCGGTGGAACCTGGCTCCGGCTTTGTGTCTCTCGGCACGTCCGGCGTGGTGTTCGTCACCAATGACAAGTTCTCGCCGAACGTTGAAAGCGCAGTCCATGCCTTCTGTCATGCGGTGCCCGACACCTGGCATCAGATGGGCGTGATCCTGTCGGCGACAGACAGTCTCAACTGGCTGGCCAAGACGCTCGATGCTTCCCCGGCGGAGCTGACCGCGGAGCTGGGGTCCGTCTCGGGACCATCTGAGGTTCTGTTCATGCCGTATCTCGGAGGAGAGCGTACGCCGCACAATGACGTCGGCATTCGAGCCGGGTTCTACGGCATCTCACACGGCACGGACCGCAAGGCCATGACCCATGCGGTCATGGACGGCGTGGCTTTCGCGCTGATGGACTGCATGGAAGCGCTCAAGGCTGGCGGTTCATCGGCCGCACGGCTGACTGCTGTCGGCGGTGGATCGCGTTCCAATGCCTGGCTGGAAATCATCGCCAGCCTACTGGATGTGACCATTGATGTGCCCGCCGACGGCGACTTCGGCGCATCCCTGGGCGCAGCCCGTCTTGGGCAGGCAGCAGCTATGGGGACAACCGAAGGCATTTTCACGCCTCCACCGATCAAGGTCAGCGTCGCCCCCCGCGAGGAATTGAAGAAAAAATATGCGGACGCCTATGCCCGCTGGAAAAACCTCTACCCAGCCCTGAAACAGGCTGGTTTCTAAGGAGAGACAATCATGAGCACCGGATATTTCGGCGACATTACCAATATCCCTTTCGAGGGCCCGGACAGCACCAACCCACTGGCCTTCCGCTTTTACGACCCGGACGAAATCGTCATGGGCAAGCGCCTGGAAGACCACATGCGTTTCGCTGTTGCCTATTGGCACAGCTTTGCCTGGCCGGGTGGCGATCCCTTCGGTGGGCAGACTTTTGAGCGCCCCTGGTTCCCGGCCGATTCCATGGAACTGGCAAAGCTCAAGGCCGACGTAGCCTTCGAAATGTTCACCGCCCTCGGCGTTCCCTACTACTGCTTCCACGACGCCGACGTGCGTCCCGAAGGCGCAAATTTTGCGGAGAACACCCGCAACCTGAACGAGATCGTCGACTACTTCGCCGAGAAGCAGGCTGCCACTGGCATCAAGCTGCTTTGGGGAACGGCGAACCTCTTCTCTCACCGCCGCTACATGGCTGGTGCGGCTACCAACCCGAACCCGGATGTCTTCGCCTTCGGTGCAGCAACCGTGAAGACCTGCATGGACGCCACCATGAAACTGGGCGGTGAAAACTATGTGCTCTGGGGTGGTCGTGAAGGTTACGAAACGCTTCTGAATACAGACATGAAGCGCGAAGATCAGCAACTTGGCCGCTTCCTCAACATGGTCGTCGAGTACAAGCACAAGATTGGCTACAAGGGCACAATCCTGATCGAACCGAAGCCGCAGGAGCCGACCAAGCACCAGTACGATTATGACGTCGCAACGGTTTATGGCTTCTTGAAGCGTCATGGCCTGGAAAACGAAGTGAAGGTCAACATCGAGCAGGGTCATGCAATCCTTGCCGGTCACTCCTTCGAGCATGAGCTGCATCTTGCCAACGCTCTCGGCATCTTCGGTTCCATCGACATGAACCGCAACGACTACCAGTCTGGCTGGGATACCGATCATTTCCCGAACAACGTTCCGGAAATGACCCTCGCTTACTACGAGATCCTGAAGGGCGGCGGCTTCTCCACGGGCGGCACCAACTTCGACGCCAAACTGCGTCGTCAGTCGCTCGATCCGCAGGATCTGCTGATTGCTCACATCGGCGGCATGGATTGCTGTGCGCGTGGACTGAAGGCTGCTGCCAAGATGCTGGAAGACGGCGTCATCACGTCGTTTATCGACGACCGGTACAAGGGCTGGTCTGAAGACAGCGCCAAGTTGATGCTGGACGGCAAGGTTAGTCTGGAAGAGATCGAAGCCCGTGTTCTGGCCGACGACCTCAACCCGGAGCCGGTATCGGGTCGTCAGGAATACCTTGAAAACGTCGTCAATCGCTACGTCTGATCCGGCAAGGGCTTAACAATCAGAACCGCGCGGTGGAATTTTCGCCGCGCGGTTTCTTTTTTGTTTGGAGTTGCCACTTATTTTTGCAGCACCTGGCTTTCTTCGCGTCCCTGTAAGCCTTTCTTTTTCGACCTATAATTTCTAGGGTGAACGCTATGATCGACGCGCCGCTTCTTGAGCCGAACATGGCTCTCTTCCTTGACTTCGATGGCACACTTGCTGAACTGGCTGCTCGTCCTGGGGACGTCAGCGTGGGCCCGGATGTAATTTCGACCCTGAGACGTCTTCAAGGCGAACTCGGCGGGGCGCTTGCCGTGGTCTCTGGCCGTCCGATTGACCAGCTCGACGAATTTCTGGCGCCGCTGCAATTGCCGGCGGCGGGACTGCATGGGTTGGAGCATCGCGAGACCCTCGGCTCCGACATCATCAAGGCAGGCGAGACCGACGAGATCCAGACCTTAAAGAAGCGCACCCTGGCGAGCGGTCTGCTGGAGCGCGGTGTTTTCTTTGAAGACAAGGGCCCGACCCTTGCCCTGCACTATCGGTCGCACCCGGAGCTGGAAGGCGATCTCGCAAAGTTTGTCGAAGAAGCTCTGCAGGATCTTCCCCTGTTGCACAAAGTCAGCGGTAAAATGGTGATCGAAGCCAAGCCGGATGCGTCTGATAAAGGCGTGGCCTTGCGCCATTTCATGGAGCACCCGCCATTCTCCGGGCGTCGCCCCGTTTTCGTCGGGGATGACGTGACCGATGAGGACGGCATCGCCGCAGCCCAGACACTTGGTGGTTTTGGCATCAAGGTTGGAGACAGCGCCAGCTGCGCTCGCTATCGGCTGAAGGATGTAACAGCCGTTCTTGCCTGGTTGGCCGGCAAGTCATTGATAGGCATCTGAACAAGTCGGAGAGTAGAAATATGGGTTGGACACCACCGATAAAGCTTGAGGCATCCCTGGACCTCGCGATGATCGGCAACTGCTCTTACGCAGGCTTGATCGACAAAATGGGCGGCCTTGTCTGGTGTTGCCTGCCGCGGTTCGACGGTGACCCGGTTTTCCACTCGTTGCTTGGTACTCGGGGTGAAGAGGGCGATGGCCAGTTTTCCATTGAGTTGGACGGCGCAGTGCGCTCCGAACAGGAGTATGTTCCGAACACGGCCATTGTGAAAACCCGCATCTTCGACGGCGCCGGAAACGGCATCGAGCTGACCGATTTCGCCCCCAGATTCACGACAAAGGGCCGGATGTTCCGCCCCAATGCGATTGTCCGCCGGGTTCGCACCCTATCGGGCCATCCGCGGATTCGAGTGCGTTGCCGCCCTAAATTTGCCTGGGGCAAACGTGACCCGGATGTGACCTTCGGCTCCAACCATGTGCGTTGGGTCGGAAACGGTTCCATCTTGCGGCTGACAACGAATGCATCGATCACCTACGTGCGTGAGGAAACGCCGTTTTTGCTTGATGGACCCCTGTCGTTTTATCTCGGCCCTGACGAAAGCCTGACGGACCACCCTGAAAAGTTGTGCCGAGATTTCGAGGAAAACACAGACGTCCACTGGCGCCACTGGACTCGCCGTCTCGGACTGCCATTGGAATATCAGGAAGCTGTAATCCGGGCAGCAATTACGCTGAAGCTCTGCACCTATGAGGAGACCGGCGCGATCATCGCTGCCGCAACCACCTCCATACCGGAGGCTGCCGGCAGCCAGCGCAATTGGGATTACCGCTATTGCTGGATCCGGGATGCGTTTTTCGTGGTTCGGGCGCTAAACTCGCTCTCCGAAATGGAGACGATGGAGAACTACCTGCGCTACCTCAACAATGTTGTGGCGGTGACCGGTGGCGACCACGTTCAGCCGTTGTTCGGCATCGGCCTGGAAGAAAAAATCGTCGAGGAATTCGTCGATTTGCCGGGTTATCGGGGTAACGGTCCTGTCCGCGTCGGCAATCAGGCTTATGAGCATTTCCAGCACGATGTCTACGGCCAGATCGTCCTGGCTGCGTCGCAGGCATTCTTTGACAAACGCCTGCTGCATCAGCCGGGGCTCGATGACTTCCAACGCCTGGAGCTGGTGGGCGAGCGCGCTTACGCTATGCACGATCAGCCAGATGCCGGCATTTGGGAATTACGGACTCGTGCCCGCGTCCATACGTCATCATCGTTGATGTGCTGGGCTGCCTGCGACAGGCTGGCCAAGATCGCCGGGCAGTTCGGTCTGAATGACCGCGCCAACTACTGGAACGATCGGGCCATCCAGATTCACGCAACCATCTGCGAGCGCAGTTGGAACGCAAAGAAGAATGCCTTCGTCGAGAGCTTCGAGGGCAACGACCTTGATGCCAGCCTGTTGCTGATGGCGGAAGTCGGGTTTCTTCCGCCCAACGATCCGCGGTTCATCGCTACCGTCGACAAGATCGGCGAAACGCTCCGGCGCGGCAATCACCTGTTCCGCTACCATGCTGCTGATGATTTTGGCGCGCCAGAAAACGCCTTCAATATCTGTACCTTCTGGTACATTGACGCGCTTGCCCGGATCGGACGCACAGACGAGGCCCGAGAGATCTACGAGACCATGCTGTCGTGTCGAAATCACGTGGGGCTTCTGTCGGAAGACACCACGCCTGCGACCGGTGAGCTTTGGGGCAACTTCCCTCAGACCTACTCGATGGTCGGGATCATCAACGGAGCAGTACGGCTCAGCAAGGGTTGGGAGAGCGTTATCTAACGCGTCACGAGGTGGGCGGCGGGCGCAATAGCCCGCACGCCACAGTGAAAAATCAGAGCGCATCCTGCGTTCACACCAGATTTGAAAAGGGAGCCACCATGGGACGCCTTGTCGTCGTATCGAATCGTGTCGGACCACTCAAGGACACGGGCCGGGCAGGGGGATTGGCGGTGGCCCTCGTCGACGCACTCACCAAAAGCGGAGGCCTCTGGTTCGGCTGGTCGGGAGAGATCTCTGAAGAGGGCACGTTCGGCCAGCTCAAAACCACGAAAAGTCGCAAAGTGCAGATGGCTCAGCTTGATCTGACGCAGGCCGACTATGACGACTTTTATGCCGGATATGCTAATCGAACCCTTTGGCCGGTTCTACACTACCGACTCGATCTGGCGGTGTTCGACCGGCGCTACGAGCAGGGCTACCGCCATGTGAATGAGCGCTTTGCCATTCGCTTGCGCTCCCTGCTGGAGCCGGACGATGTGGTCTGGGTGCATGACTATCACTTCCTCACCTTCGCCGCCCAGATGCGGGCGATGGAAGTGAACAACCCGATCGCCTTTTTCCTGCATATTCCGTTTCCTGCGCCTGAAATCCTGGCCGCACTCCCCAATGCCGGATCTGTCGTGCGCTCAATGCTGGCCTATGATCTTCTGGGCTTTCAGACAGTGCGCGACGCAGATAACTTCCGTCGCTTTGCCATTGAGGAACTGGGGGCAATTGATCTTGGTGACGGCAAGCTGGAAGTGAATGGCCGTCAGGTCACCGCGCGCTCCTATCCCATTGGCATTGACGCGGAAGCCTTCTCCAAGTTCGCCATGACCCCGGAAGCACGCCGCAACATGGCGCGCCTGGAAAAGCTTTTGGGCGGTCGTCAGCAGATTATCGGTGTTGACCGTATTGACTATTCTAAGGGGCTTCCAGAGCGCTTCCGGGCGTTTGAGCGGCTGCTGGAAGACTATCCGGAGAATCGTGGGCAGGTGGCTCTGATGCAGATTGCTCCGCCATCGCGCGCCGAGCTTGATGCCTATATCGACATCCGTCGCGAGCTGGATGAATTGACCGGACATGTCAACGGGCGGTTCGCCGACCTCGACTGGACACCGATCCGCTTTCTCACCCGGTCATTCCCGCGGCGGGCGCTTGCCGGTATCTATCGCGCCAGCCGCGTTTGCCTCGTCACGCCCTTGCGTGACGGCATGAACCTGGTGGCAAAGGAATACATCGCTGCCCAGCGGTCCGAAGATCCGGGTGTCCTGGTGCTGTCCCGCTTTGCCGGGGCGGCGGAGGGGATGAAGGAAGCCATCGTGGTCAATCCGCATTCGGCAGAGGAAGTCGCATCCGGGCTGCAGACGGCGATCACCATGCCACTGGAAGAGCGCCGGGACCGCTGGCAGATCATGTTTGAGCGGCTGTGCCGCGAAGATGCAATCGCCTGGTCGGAATCCATCATGAGCGATCTGGAAGCCGTGCGCCGCTAGCCGATGAGAGACTTTCTACCTGCGCCTAGAGGCCTCGGTAGAAGGTTCGCCCGTCCGGATCGGCGAGATCCTGCAGACGTGTGGCGGCGAGGCGTGAAAAACGGTGTGTGACTGACTTGCGTGTGGCAGCTGGCAACTTGTGCTCGGGCGCATCCCGCAGGATCTCCGCCCCGAACCCATCGGCGACAATCAGACCTGCGTCGGGCGGAAAGATATCCATCGGCATATCCGGGTGTGTGGCAAAGAACAGTCTGTCGCAATGGTGACGGTACTCGCGCCACTTGGTGTCGGCTCGAAAATCTGCCACGGACGATTTCACTTCCACAATCCAGAGTTCGTGCTTTGGCCCCAAGGCGATGAGATCGGCGCGGCGGCCTGAGGCAAGTGTCAATTCAGACAGGCTGGCAAAGTCGAGACTGCGCAAGAGCCGCGCGGTTCCGCGCCAGATTTTCAGCGCCATCTCGGACTGCCGCCCGTCTGTTAACGGGTCGTCCAGGGTCAAACGATTCGAAGGCGGCGGAAACGTCGAGTTCATTCCCTATTGGTTCTCTATTTGTT
This sequence comes from Roseibium limicola, assembly GCF_017313085.1. Taxonomy (GTDB): domain Bacteria; phylum Pseudomonadota; class Alphaproteobacteria; order Rhizobiales; family Stappiaceae; genus Roseibium; species Roseibium limicola. Next base: position 89,155 of record NZ_JAFLNF010000006.1, read on the forward strand.
CGTTTTTGGCAAGATGTTCCGGAAAAGTTTTAACGAGATAGCCTAAAACTGAGGAGATTACGTAAGTGATTGTGGCAGGGGTTTTGACCGTCGCGAACCTAAAATCAGGATCTGTTAAGAGAACATCCAAGTTCCTCGGCCAATGCATTCATGCTCGGATCAATCGCGAAAATCTCACTGCTGGCGAGAAGCAGTTCTCGGGCTTCCGCAGTTCGCCCGGAGGCAGCCAGCCAGGTGGCGCGTCGAAATGGCAGTTGCTTGCGCCAGCGCTTAGGCACGGTGACAAGAACAGGGTCGGCAGTGACCTGAGCTTCCGCGCGCTCCAGCATGGCCACAGCCTCTTCCAGCTGGCCATCTCGCGCAAGAACCTCCGCCGCCAGTCTCTGCATGCCCGGATTTTCATCAAATCCGGCAAGCGATGTTACCGCCTCGGCGGTCAGAGGTTCTGAATTGGTGAAAGCAACAAACAGCGCGCCAAAACCCGCGAGATCCGCGCGACCGTCTTGGCGAAGGATCCCCTTGGACGTCAGCTCATGTGCCGGGTCTCTCTCGAAGGTCATGATGATACGGCGAATGAGATTGAGGCTGAAGAGGTGGTCATGGCTACCGTGGGAGGATGAGAGTAGGTGTATCTGGGCAAATGGCAGGTGCTTTTGCGCCAAAGCCGCATTGCCTGCATCCACCGGGTCCAGGCATCCCCAGTACAGGTGAAATGGCAGTGTCGGGGCAGAACCCTTGTCTGGAACGGGAAGGTCGATTCCCGTCCCGGCAAAACGCCCTGAGATTTCCAAAGAAGTTTGCGGGGTAACGCCTGCTTCCAGGCTGCGCGAGCCCGGTTGTCCGAGCCGCAGTTCCGTGCCGTAGGCATGCACGGTACCATCTTTTCGGCGCAATCCGGTTCTCAAGGCAGCATACCCGCCCATGGATGAGCCATAAAAAACAATACGGTCAGGGGCGAAAAGCCGTATGGCTTCATCGATCGCCTGATCGATTTCGGCATCCAGCCCGACGTACCAGGTGCCCTGCGCATCATTGAGGAAGAGACAGCTATGGCGGGTGCGCCCAAACAGCCGTTCTAGCCCGAACTTACCTACAGGAATTCTGACCTGGGAAAACACAACGACGAGAATGCCGCTTGTGCCCGGGTGCATTCGATGATCAAGACGGGCCGTCAGGAGGACTTACTCTTCCAGCCGATGCGCGATGCCAGCCATGTTGTAGCCAGCCCGTCCCGCAGCTTCGAGGATTTCATTTACAGGCTTCTGTCCGCTCTGGCTCAGGGACCAGAGTATCGTACAGCGGGTGCCCGAGCGGCAATAGGCGAAGACGGGTTTCGGCAGTTCGGCCATCAGGTCCTGAAACGCGCTGCCGTCCTCATCGAGCACCATGCCTGAGGCGACCGGCTGATGCCGGACTTCAAGACCGGCGCTCTTGGCCGCAGCTGCGACCTCGTCGAAGGAAAGCTGGCCTGGGTCCTCGTCGTCCGGACGATTGCAGATCAGGGACTTGTAGCCAAGGGCCGCGATCTGGGCGACATCCGCCAGCGTGATCTGCGGGCTGACGGTCAAGTCCTCGTTGATCTTTCTAGGATCCATGCTCGTGTCCTTCCCTTAATTCTGCTTTGTCGCTTTTGTTAGTGACACATGTTTGGTTCGGCAAACAAGCACGAACGGCGAATGTCGTGTGTGGAGTACTTTTTTCGTAAAATATCTTACTGAGCAGGCAGAGTGTTGTTTGGCGGTTCCACTGCCAGGACCACGTCGGTTCCGTTTTCTCTTTCACGGGTCAATGCGCCGTCAAGATCGGCAACAGGGTTGTCCTTCAGGTCGGGCGCCTGCCGGTCGATCTTCGGTCCGGAGAATTCCCCCATCGGCCGCACGATCTCTTCATGCAGCACGGAGCCGGTGAACAGGGGCAGAAGCCGTGGGCCATCAAGCACCGCATAGCGGCTCGGCCAAAGCCGCAGGACCCACCGGCTGTCATTGGGCACGCCATCGTCATCCTTGCGGATCAGTGTCAATTCCGGCTGGCGGCCGTTCTGAGTGCGGGGCAGTGCGGGGAGGTCTTCGGCGGGCGTTTGCCCGACGACGAAGCCTGACGCACTTGTCAGCGACCACTCGGGTGCTTCACGCCATCCCTTGCGCTGCAGCACTGCGGAAAGTCGTTGCGGATCGCCGGCGTATTGAATGACCAGCGGTTCCTGGGTGTCACCGCTTAGCTCAATTCGTTTGGCAGGCAGCTGTGCCCAGGCGAAGGAGCGCCAGGTACTTGCTGTCATCAAGGTTCGCTCGCTGCGCGGGGCGTAGGTCTCAAGCGCGCTGGGCAGCGTCGCCATCGCATGCCAGGTGCCGATTGCAGCGACCGAAACGACAATCAGTCCGGTCAGCGTCAGCCGCCCTACCTTTTCGTTGTGAATGGGCGAGAAGACAAAAGCAAAGGCCGCAACCATCGCCGTGCCGAACAACAATCCCGCGAGGACGTCCGACAGCCAGTGCGCGCCCAGATAGACCCGGGAAAACCCGATGGCGATGATGTAGATCGCCGTTAGCGAGAAAATACCGGCCTTGGCCCAGCGGCTCCGTTCATGGGCGATGAGGACGGCGCAGATACCGAAGAGAACCGTGTTTAATGTGGCGTGTCCGCTCGGAACGGAAAGCATTTCCGCCCCGGCATAAAGGTCCATCGGTCGGGATCTTTGCAAAAGCACCTTGACCACAGGAACGAACAGGGCGGTTCCGGCCATGGCAATCAGGAAACCAGTGCCGCGCCGCCAGGCCTTGCGGGCAAACAGATAGGCGGTGATCACGGCGGCCACGAGGGTGACCACGATGCCGTCGCCGAACTGGGTGATGGTCACCATCAGCTTGTCGCCGATGGGAGAGCGCAGGCTGTCGAACATGTTCAGGATGGCGACATCGGCACGCACCATCGGTTCGCCCGGTGCTATCTCTCCGATAAACCAGAAGAACAGCGGCATTGACGCCAGCAGAAAGGCCGCGGAGATGAGCATGCCGGCGGAGCGTGGGTTTTGAGGATCGAAAACCTCTGCGATCCATTGAGACAGGCGGTCAGAACGTCGAGAGAAATAGCCGACAATCGCCGCATGTGCGTTGGGGAACAGCGGCATGATGATCAGGATCAGCCAGCGGCCCAGCATGATGACCAGGAACGTCACGACACAGAGGCCACCAACGACGAAGGCCAGTCGGCCGCTGACCTGGCCAATTGCATCGAGAGCCGATCCCGCCAGAATTCCCGGCCCGAGATGCGCCAATGTCCATGCCAACGCCGAAGCAATATTGATGAGCGTGAAGCGGGTGGCATTCATGCCGACCATGCCGGCGATCCCCGGCACCACGGATTTCACGCCGGGAACGAAGCGGCCGATGAAGACGCTCTTGCCACCATGGAGCTTGAAGAACTCTTCGCCCCGATCCAGAAGGCTGCCATAGCGTGACAACGGCCAGATCTTGCGAACGTGATCCTTGTAGAAATACCCGAACCAATAGGAGACTGCGTCGCCGAGGGTGGCGCCAACAGTGGTCCAGATGAAGATCGACAGCGGGTCGAGCTTGCCCAATCCGATCAGTGTTCCCGCTCCGACCAGTACCACGGTGCTGGGAACCACCAGTCCGATGATGAAGAGCGCTTCGCCCATGGCGGCGGCAAAACAGATGATCCCGGCGAGACCGGGATTGTCGCCGATGAAATTCACGAGATTTTCGAGAATCGCAGTCAAGGAAATCTAAGCTCGCGTCGCTGGCCGGATCTCTCGGACGATGAGAAAGCGGGCGGGTCCTGAGGACTATGAAGTGAGCTTCATATAGGCAGAAATCTTCCGCCTCAACAGAGGAAGCGAGGCGGATTGTTCCGCCGACCTGAAAGGGCGCAGCGGGGACCCGACTTGCGACCACTTTATGCAACACTCTGTGCCCGGTTATGGTGAACGAATGGCTAATGTTGCGGAACTATTCTCATCCGCACTCGCTTTTGACATAAGCTACCGGCAAAGTTCCGGGTTAAGGGATCTCACATTTCGCGACGGGGATCGTCGGCCTTTAAAGGAAATTCATTGATGTTCGCTTCCGCCCAATTGCCGCAAACACTCGACAAGTCGGATTTCAAGGAGCTGGAGCCGCAGCTGCGCGACGATCTCTTGAAGGCGCAACTCGAGATGATCGAACGGAAGGACTTTTCGGTGATTATCCTGGTGGATGGCCTGGACGGCGCGGGGAAGGGCGAATCCATTGCCCGGCTCTACGGCTGGATGGAAGCCCGGCATCTGGTCTGCAATGCCTACAGTGAGCCGAGCAAGGAAGCACGCCAGCATCCGCCATTCTGGCGCTACTGGCGCGATCTGCCGGCGAAGGGCGAAACTGCCGTGGTTTTCGGCAGCTGGTATCAGCCAATTTTGCGGGCACGGATCTACGGCGAGCTAGATGACGATGGTTTCCAGCGCGAGATGATGAAGGTCCGGCGCTTTGAGGAAATGCTGGCCAACGAAGGCGTGCTGATCCTCAAGTTCTGGTACGTTCTGCCAGCCGATGTGCAGAAACAGCGCCTCAAGGCAATCGAGAAGAAAAAGGCAGCTCGGCATGTGCTGGCTGACTGGTCGACACTGAAAAACCGTGACAAGGCGAGCCAAACCGGGGAAGAAATCATTTTGGCGACGAGCAAGGGCTATGCGCCGTGGTTCGTGATCCCGTCAGAAGATGCGGAATATCGGGATGCAGCTCTGGCGCAGACGATCACCCGATCGATCAACCTGAAGCTGGCCGATGGCACCGCAAAGCAGGTGGCAGCGCCCCCGGTGGTCGGCGGTCTGGAAAAGCGCAGCGCGCTGGATGCCATCGACCTCAGTGCTTCCCTCGACAAGAAGACTTACGAAAAACGGCGCGACGACCTGCAGGAAATGCTCTCCGAGATTTCCGATACCAAGAAGTTTGCCAAACGTGGCATGGTCCTGGTGTTTCAGGGCAATGATGCAGCCGGCAAGGGCGGGACCATTCGCCGGGTCATCCGCCCGCTGGATCCACGGATCTATCAGGTGCATCCCATTTCCGCGCCCAGCGATGAAGAGAAGGCCCGGCCTTACCTTTGGCGGTTCTGGCGCAGACTACCCCGGCGTGGGCATGTCGCGATTTTCGATCGCTCCTGGTACGAGCGCGTGCTGGTGGAGCGGGTTGAAGGCTATGCCAGCCATGAAGAGTGGCTGCGCGCCTATGATGAGATCAACAGTTTCGAAGCTGAGCTGGTCGGACACGGCTACCTCGTCTGCAAATTCTGGCTGTCGATCAGCGCCGAGGAGCAGCTGCGGCGGTTCAAGGCGCGCGAGGAGACATCCTACAAGCAGCACAAGATCACTGATGACGACTGGCGCAACCGGTTGAAGTGGGACCAATATGCCATCGCAGCCGGTGACATGATCGACCGCACCTCGACGCGGGACGCACCATGGAAACTGGTCTCATCCGAAGACAAGCGCCACGCTCGGGTGGAGGTTCTACAAACGATCTGCGACCGTCTGAAGGAAGAGCTTTAAGCTCTCCCTCCAGGGCGATGGCAAGGGCTCGGGAGGGATCAGACAGGCGTCAGCGCATCGTTCAGATAGTCGATGGCCGCTTGAACGCCACCGCGATCACAGGCAACGCGGCTTTGCAGCAGGCCCAACTCCAGAGAGGAGAGCGTACCGAGCAGCATGACCGCGTTGACGTGCCCCATATGTCCTATGCGCAGGCCCTTGCCGGCCAGTTCACCGATCGTGCCGCCGACCGTCACGCCGCAGGTCTCGCGGGCGAAAGCCCGGACCGGTGCGGGATCCGCATCGTTGAAACGAATGACCGAAACGCTGTCGGAACGGGAGGCTGGGTCGAGGATGTTCATCTCCAGCGCGCCCTTGCCGCCCCAGACCGCGACCGCACGACGGGTGGCCTCCGCCAACAACCTGTGACGCTGCCAGACGGCGTCCAGGCCTTCCGCTTCGATCATCCTCAAGGCTTCACGGAAGCCGAACAGCAGATGTTCCGGCGGCGTGCCGCAGTATTTTTGATAGTGCTCGGGCCCGTTACGGAAGGTCCAGTCGAAGTAGTTTACGCGCATGTCGGCGGTCTTGTGAGCCTCAATAGCGCGCGGTCCAGCAGCGACAAAGGACAGGCCGGGGGGCGTCATCAGTCCCTTCTGCGATCCGGTTAGGGCAATGTCGACGCCCCAGGCATCCATCTCAAAGGGAACACATCCGAGTGAAGCAATGGTGTCGACCATCAGCAGAGCCGGGTGCCAGGCCGCATCCATGGCGCGGCGGATACCTGAAATATCATTGAGAGCACCAGAGGCGGTGTCGACCTGCACGACCAGGATGGCCTTGATCGAATGGCCCTTGTCGGCACGCAGGTGTTCTTCGAGCGCTGCTACGTCGACAGGCTTGCGCCAATCTCCAGGGAATACTTCCATCTCCAGTCCTGAGATGCAGGCAGCTTCACCCCAACCTAGGGCAAATCGACCGGACTCCAGAACCAGCACCTTGTCGCCGCGCGACAGCGTGTTGGTCAACGCCGCATCCCAGGCGCCATGACCGTTGGCGGCGTAGATGTAGGGTGTTCCGGATGTGCGGAAGAGGGTCTTCAGGCCCTGAAGGCAGACCTCGGTGGTTTCGACCAGCGGACCTTCGTAGATATCGACGGCGGGGCGATGCATGGCGCGCAAAACTTCATCGGGGACGTTTGTCGGACCCGGGATCATCAAGAATTCTTTGCCGTTGCGAAGTGTCATGAACAGACCTCTTGGGGTGGAAAACGCTTCGCACGCGGGGAAGCAAAGGAGTGAAGCTCAATCTAGGCGAATTCATCGGGACGAAAAAATCACAAATCCTGATACGTCGCGTCGGTTCTGTTGATGGATTGTTGAGCATGCCTGATAATTGGGATTGGTAGTAATGCCAAGTCACAAGATTAATTTGTGCGTTGGGCCCAGAAAGCGGTTTGGCATCAGGGCAAATCAGCCTAAGGACTGTGGTTAAGCAACCGTTAAGTATCCGGCCTGACCTGTCCCGATGAGCTTGGGTTCACCGGCTTTTGGCTTTCGACAGTCTGCCCATCGGACTGCTTTGATGTCACTTTCTCATGCGTTGGAAGTCGGCCTGGAGCAGTTCAAGTCACAAAGTGGCTGACCATGATGCTGGTGCGTCTTGTCGATGCAACGGTAAGCAGCAAAACTATGAGGGCAAAAGCCCCTTGAGATCACAACGGCACGACGAGCGGACCCCGGCATGATCGTTACCCACATGGGACGAAGTCCTTTGCTTTTATGTCTGCCTCACTCCGGTGAGCAGATGCATGCCGCTGTGGGGGGGCGCTTCAGCGCGACAGGCCGTTTGCAGACGGATCTGTCCTGGCGTCTGGAGCAGGTGCTCGACATTGCAACGCAACTGGATGCCACCATCGTGCGTCAGCCGACGTCGCGGCTGGTGATCGACGTCGACGTCGACCCTGGCAAGCCTGAGGCCGTCAACGCCATTCGGGTTGGTGAAGCACTCTGCCCGGCAATGACACTGGATCAGCGCCGTATCTACAAGGAAGGTGAAGAGCCTGGTCCTGTGGAAATGGAAGAGCGCCGGCTTCTCTATCATGCGCCGTTCCATCAGGCTCTTGCCGAGCAGGTCGCGAGACTGCGCGACTTGCATAATACGGTTGTCGTGTTCGATTGTCAGTCGACGCGCTCGAGACTGCGCGGCATCCGCGATGAGCCTTTGCCGACCGTTTGTCTCGGCACGCGACAGGACACCAGCTGCGATGTGAGCTTGCGTCGTCGATTTGAGCGGTCGTTGAAGGAAACCAGCGAGCTCAGCCTGGATGCAAACCGCTTTGTGACCGGCGGCTATATTGCTAGCCGCTATGGTCAGCCTGAACGCGGCATTAACGCCATGACCATGCAGGTCTCCCAGGCGGCCTACTTGCGTCACGAAAGCCCGCCCTTCGAACCGGATCGTGGTTTGGTGTCGCGGCTGCGCCAGGTCTTGCTCGAAGTGATGTCTGCTTGCAGTGACTGGGCCAGGACGCGCGATATGATGCAGGCTGCCAGCCAGTCCGAATCCGCTCTTGGCACGGGCTTTGGTCAGGCGCTGGATGAGCTTGCTGGCCTGTCCGGTCTGACCTCCCTTTCGAGTATCCCGGCTGGCGCTTCCACACGCATTCGGCTGCGCACTCAGTCCAATACAGGGCAAGCCCCCTCGGACGGCGAAGATCATGCAAAGGTCGAAAGCCAGGCGGTCTTACACAAGGCAGGCGTCTGACGGTCTTTTTGGGCTAGATTTGGAAGCGCTTCAGACGACGTTACGTTCTATCAACGGCTGTTTGTCGAAGTAGCGCTGAAGACCAAGAGATGAAAGATCCATGGACTGATAGCCTCCCGTGCTTACCAGCTCTGCCAACCCGCGCCCTACGGCGGGGCTTTGCTGAAGCCCATGGCCTGAAAATCCCAACGCCAGGTAGAAGTTATCGAGGCCGGGGGCCGCGCCAATGAAGGCATTGTAGTCAAACAGGTTCATGTCGTAATGCCCTGCCCAGGCCCGACCCGGACGGATGGCCTCAAAGGCAGGAACGCGTTCCGCCAATGTTGGCCAGATATGCTCTTCGAACAGGGTGTGATTGACGTCAAAATCATCGGTTGCCACATCGGGATCATCGCCTGCAGCAGGCGCCGAACCGCAGATGAAGCCATTCGGCCCTTCTGGCCGCACGTAGGTGCCTGTCGTGTCGATCAGCATCGGAAAATCGGGCAGAGGTTCGCGGCATTCAAAAGTGAAGACGCAGCGTTTGCGTGTGTGTATGGGCAGGTCGAGGCCAACTTGACGGCAAAGAGACGCGCCGCCTGATGCACCCGCACAATTTATCAGAGCACCGGCGCTGAGGACGTCGCCGTTCGACAGTTCGATGCACCAGCCGTTGCCTTCCGGGCGAATGGTCTGGGCTTTTGCGGAGACATACCCCACGCCAAGCGAGCGAGCCTTGCGTCGGAAACCTTGCATCAGACCGTAGCCATCGAACCAGCCTTCGCCTGTCGTGCCATGGCATCCGAAGGCGATGTCTTGCGTCGTCAGCCAGGGATATTTCTTTGAAAGATCGCTTTGATCCAGCAGCCGGGTATCGGCGCCAAGCTTTGTTTGCAGCGCGTGGTTCGTCTGCAGGATCGACTGTTTGTCCGGCGTCGCCAGAAACAGGTAGCCAGCTTCCTTCAGCTCGATCAGCGGGCCTTGGCCATCAACAGAAAGAAACTCGTCAGCACGTCTTAGAAAGTCGATGCCATGCAGTGAAATCTCGATGTTAATCGCACTTGAAAACTGCTGTCGGATGGAGGCTGCGGAGCGCGCGGAGGCGCAGGTCTGGTAGGTCGGGTCGGCTTCAATGACCAATATGCGCATTGGGCCGGAGCGTGCAGCGGCGAGATGATAGGCGACGGAAGAGCCAATCGCGGCCCCTCCGATGATGACGACATCTGCATTCCGACTGCCCACGTTTGATGATCCCCAACGCAAACCGAAAGAAAAAGGGCGAAGAGATCCGAAGATCCCTCCGCCAGGGGGGTATGTCTTTAAAAGAAAGCCTGCAGCCCGGTCTGGGCCCGGCCAAGGATCAGCGCATGAACATCATGCGTGCCTTCGTAAGTGTTGACCGTTTCCAGGTTCTGGGCATGCCGCATCACGTGATATTCTTCCTGGATGCCGTTGCCGCCGTGCATGTCGCGGGCCTGACGGGCGATATCCAATGCCTTGCCGCAATTGTTGCGCTTGACGATGGAGATCATCTCCGGGGCCACCTTGCCGGCATCGAACAAGCGGCCGACGCGCAAGGAAGCCTGGAGGCCGAGGGCGATTTCGGTCTGCATGTCGGCCAGCTTTTTCTGGAAAAGCTGGGTCTGGGCCAGCGGGCGACCAAATTGCTCGCGCTCAAGGCCATAGGAGCGGGCACGCATCCAGCAGTCTTCTGCGGCGCCGAGGGAGCCCCAGGAGATGCCGTAGCGGGCGCGGTTGAGGCAGCCGAACGGTCCCTTCAGGCCGGAGACATTCGGTAGTAGCGCGTCTTCGCCGACTTCCACGTTGTCCATCACGATTTCGCCGGTGATCGAAGCGCGCAGGGAAAGCTTGCCACCGATTTTCGGTGCTGACAGGCCTTTCATGCCTTTTTCCAGAATAAAGCCGCGAATGGCTCCGTCATGAGCTGTCGACTTGCACCAGACGACAAAAACGTCGGCGATGGGAGAGTTGGAGATCCACATTTTGGATCCGGTCAGACGGTAACCACCGTCGATCTTTTCGGCGCGGGTGCGCATTCCAGCCGGGTCGGATCCTGCATCCGGCTCGGTTAGACCAAAACAGCCGACGAACTCACCACTGGCAAGTTTCGGCAGATACTTCTGGCGCTGCTCTTCGGAGCCGAACGCGTAGATCGGATACATCACCAGAGACGACTGCACGCTCATCATCGAGCGATAGCCGCTGTCAACTCGTTCGACAGCCCGCGCCACCAGCCCGTAAGAAACATAAGACGCACCGGCACAGCCGTATTCTTCCGGAAGTGTGACGCCGAGCAGGCCGAGTTCGCCCATCTCGTTGAAGATTTCCCGGTCGGTCTTCTCTTCTCGGTAGGCTTCAATGACGCGCGGCAGCAGTTTGTCCTGAGCATAGGCGTGGGCGCTGTCCTGGATCAGCTGCTCATCTTCGTTCAGCTGATCGCGCAGATTGAAGGGATCTTCCCAGTTGAAGGTTCCACCACCAGAGGGTGAGGATGCAGATTTAGCGGTCATAATTGTCTTCCCCGGGGCACTTCAATGATTACTTATCGTCATATTGTCTCGTTCATACCTTGCAAAAAAGAGAAAAATGATCCTCTATTCATGCCTAACTGGAATGAAAGGGTGGTTGGTCTCACGGACTCTTCCTGCCCTCCAACATGAGACCTCCGCAAGATTCCCATGAAACGCGCATTTGTCCCGCCCGCCGACGCCCTGATCGCTTTTGAGACTGCAGCCCGACACGGCAGCTTCACCCGAGCTGCGGAAGAATTGCATCTGACCCAGGGCGCGATCTCCAAACAGGTTCGTCAGCTTGAGGATCGTCTAGGTGTCGAGCTGTTCCGCCGGGTGCGGCAGAGGATTGTGCTGACCGATGCGGGACGGCTGTACCTGCACGAAATTCGCGGTCCGCTGCTGGACCTGACGGCGGCGACCCGTCAGGTGATGTCTTACGCTGGCAGCGAAGATGTGCTGAATCTTGCGGTTCTGCCGACATTCGGAACCCGTTGGCTGGCGCCACGCCTCGGCGACTTCCAGAAACGTTTTCCCAAGGCGGGCTTGAACATCAGCGTGCGCCTTCAGCCCTTCGACTTCGGGGCAGAGCCCTTTGATGGGGCAATCCATCATGGCGACCCGGTATGGGCGGGCGCCATTGCCGAGCCTTTGTTCGACGAGGAAATGATCCCTGTCGCCTCTAAGGTGTTTCGCGACCGCCATGATATTGCGACACCAGCGGATTTGGTCAAGGCGCCGCGTCTGCAGCTGTCGACCCGGCCCTTGGCTTGGCGGCAGTGGTTCGATCAGGCGGGAGTTGCAGCCGATACAGCGTTTCAGGGCTCGCGATTCGACCAGTTTGGAATGATGTCGGAGGCCGCGATCAATCACCTCGGGGCTGCGCTGTTGCCTAAGTTTTTTGTTCGGCACGAATTGGCCGCAGGCCGTCTGATCCGGCTGTTTGACATATCCATCGCGCAGCGCTCCGCATATTATTTTGTCTATCCGGAGAACCGGACGCTACGTCCGGTCGTTTCCACCTTTAGAAACTGGTTGTTGGAAGAAGCACGAACGGAGCGAACCGATCCGGAGACCATGCTTCCCAGCTGACGCCAGCGCAACCTTGGGAGTCTGACCGGATGGCGTCTGAAACAGCGTCTACAAGTAACATTCGTATCATCTTGCATGGCAAGGCATCTGCCCGAGAGGATATCCGCCTGTCGATCGCTAAGCTGCGCGAGCAGGGGCATCATGTTTCCGTCAGGGTGACCTATGAAGCCGGAGACACAGCACGTTTGGCTCGTGAGGCCGTGCAGGAGGCTGAGATCGAAGCCATTGATGTGCTGGTGGCGGGAGGCGGCGATGGCACGCTGAACGAGGTCGCAGGCGCCGTGTGTGCGGTCACCGATGGCGCACCACCGTTTGACCTTGCGGTTCTACCGCTCGGAACGGCGAATGATTTTGCCCGCAGCATCGGCATTGATCCGGCTGATATCGATGGCTGCCTGAGGTATGCGGCCGAAGGTACGGCATGCCCATTAGACATTGGCCGCGTGAACTCTTCGTACTTCGTCAACATGGCGACGGGGGGCTTTGGTGCCCGGGTGACGGCCGAGACAGATCCGCGACTTAAGAAGCTGTTCGGAGGGGTTTCCTATCTCTTCGCTGGCCTGCAGAGGGTGGGGGAGATGTCGGCCTGTTCCGGTCGCATCACCGCTGACGGTTTTGACTGGCAGGGAAACTTTGTCGCCCTGGCATTGGGCAATGGCCGCCAGGCGGGTGGAGGGGTTCAACTCTGCCCGAATGCGAAATTCGATGATGGCCTGATTGACCTCGCACTGCTTCCTGTTCCGGAAAGTGGCGAAGTCTCTGAGCTTTTCGGCGAGTTGGTTGAGGGCGGACCAGAAGGCTTGCGTCGGCGAATGATCACCCACAGGGCGGCCAGCTTTCTCATGGAAGGCGACGAAGATTTGCAGCTTAACCTGGATGGCGAGCCCTTGAAGGCCAATCGCTTTGAGATCGCCGTATTGCCCGGCGCGCTGAATTTTCGCCGACCTTAGGAGAGGTTCAGAAGCGGGAATGCTGTGCCACTTGGCGGCACGAGTTGTTCCGAGGCCTTCGTGGAATCATTTCTCTCCTGTATGGGCTGAGCCAACAGTTACAGGTTCGCGCGCTGCCATGGCGTGCCTTCAGGAGATTTTTCATGTCGACCACTCCGCAGGATACGCTTCAAGCTCAAGGTTCGGCGACGGGCGTAGAGACCATGACCGCCGGGGGCGCCCTTCTGGCGCGGCTCAAGACATTGGGCGTCGACTACATCTTCGCTAACTCCGGCACCGATTTTCCGCCGATCATCGAAGGTCTGGCCGAAGCCCGCGCCAAGCAGATTGACCTGCCGGAAGCACTGATCATGCCGCATGAACATGCTGCGATGGGCATGGCGCACGGCTATTATTTCGCTACTGGCAAAGCGCAAGCGGTGATGGCGCATACCAATGTTGGCTTGGCCAATTGTGCCATCGGTGCAATCAATGCTGCGACCGACCACGTGCCGATGCTGTTGTTTTCGGGCCGCACACCTGTTGTCGAGCGTGACCGCCTTGGCGCCCGTACTGTACCTATCGGCTGGGGCCAGGAAATGCGCGACCAGGCAGCGCTCGTGCGGGAAGCCTCGAAGTGGGACTACGAATTGCGGTTCCCGGAGCAGGTCGCCGAGATGACCGACCGTGCCTATGCGATTTCCACGTCCGCGCCCAAGGGCCCCGTTTACATGAGCCTGCCGCGTGAGGTTCTTTGCGAGCCTTGCCCGGTGTCTGAGCTGGCTGGCGCGCCTGCCATGGCCAGCGCGCAGGTCGGCGTCCATGCCGGAGCGATTGCCGAAGCGGCAAAGCTGATTGCAAATGCGGAAAAGCCGCTGATCATCGCGCAACGCGGCACTGGCTCTGCGGAGGCTTTCGACGTCTTTTCCAAGTTGGTCGATGATTGGGGGATTGCCGTTTCGCAATATTGGGCGGTCCAGCTTGCCCTGCCAACTCGCCACCCGATGAATCTGGGTGCCGATCTTGAGCCCTACATCTCGGAAGCAGACGTCATCGTGGTACTGGATTGTCTCGCGCCCTGGGCTCCGGACTCGCACAAGCTTAAGCCGGGTACCAAGGTCATTCAGATCGGTCAGAACCCCCTCTATTCTCGCTCCCCGGTTCGTAACTTCCGCAGTGATCTGACGATCATGGCAGAGACCGCCGACGCGGTCCTCGCTCTGAGCGAGGCCCTCAGCCCATATGTGGAGGGAACGAGTGATGTGCGGGCTCAGCGGCGCAGTTCTGTTGCTGCGCACACGGCGAAGCTGCTGGTAAAGGTTGATGCGGCTGCAGAAGCAGGCGGGCGTGATCCGATGTCCAAGGCCTATGTCGCCAAATGTCTGTCCGATGCGATCCAGGGCAAACCGACGACGGTACTGTCGGAGCTTGGCTGCCCCATGGCGCAGCTCGATCTGAAAGAGCATGGAGCCTGGTTCCAGGAGCCTCATTCTGGCGGCCTTGGCTGGTCATTCCCCTGTGCGCTGGGCTATCAGCTGGCCGACAAGAAGCGCCTTGTGGTCGCGACGCTGGGTGACGGGTCCTACATGTTCGCCAATCCCGTGGCCTGTCATCAGATTGCGGAGAGCCTCGGGCTGCCGCTTCTTCTGCTGGTGCTGAACAATGCAGAGTGGGGTGCGGTACGCCATTCAGTTACGGGCATCTATCCCGATGGCTATGCAGCCAAATCCAACGATATGCCACTGGTCGATCTGAGCCCGAGCCCGGACTTCACCAAAGTGGCGGCAGCAAGCCGAGCATGGACAGCCTCTGTGACGGATCCGTTAGAGTTGCCGAAAGTTCTGGCCGATGCCATCCGTCACATTGAGGAAAATCGCACCCAGGCACTGGTCGAAATCAAGATTGGCGGGTAGGTCTTGAGGCCAGAGCGGATGCCGGACTGACCGGCGCAGTGAGGCTTTTCCACGATGAGTTACCCCTTTCGGGATCACTACCATCGCACCCGCAAAGCGCTGGGCGGAGTCTTGAACGGCCTTTGGCCGCGCAATGATTTTGCCCGGCTGGCCCATCCGCTGCAGGAGCTTCGCAAACCCATTGCTTCCGATGCAGGGCCGGCTATCCTGCCCGATCAGGCGAAAACGTTCCTGCGCGAGTGGGCGACCCGAGAGGATACAGAGGCTGTCTATCGAATGGTTCGGCCGTGCACGGTCGACCCGAAGATGGGGATCCTCTTTTCTCAAGGCCGCGTGCTCTGGGGATCCAGCGACCAGCCCGAGCGCGAGCGCAACCCGCGCTTCTTCTCTCATGTGAAGGCCCCGGCGCGGCGCTTCCCCGCGGCCATCCTTCTGCATCATGTGCACGGCGACAATTACTTTCATTTCTTTCTCTATGTGTTGAGCAAGGCGGCCGTTGCCGATCTTCACGACGTGCCAGGGAATGTTCCCCTGCTGGTGCCTGCTCGAACGGCGCAGACGGCTTTTTTTCATCAGGCTCAGGAACTTGGCGTCTTTGGAGACCGGAAGGTTATCGTGCAGGGCAAACAGGAGGTTGTCGAAGTCGAGACGGCCTATGTGGTGCGGGCTTTCTTCAATCATCGGCCCTACTACGACTGGATATGCCAGGGTCTCCGGGCCGGCGGACGACCGGAGGCGCGTCGCCGGATCTTCGTTTTGCGCGGTGAGTCGGCGGCTAATGGACGTCAGTTTCGCAATCAGCAAGAGGTCAATACGCTTGCAGTCCAACATGGCTTTGAGCTGATCGACCCTGGTCATCTGAGCCTGCGTGAGCAGGCTGATATTTTTTCCGAGGCCGTCGTGATTGCAGGCGCCCATGGGGCAGGACTAACCAACCTGATTTTTCGTACTGGTACCCAATGCCATATCATCGAGCTTTTCAGCCCTTCCATGGGGTCGCCGCATTACTACATGCTCGCCAAAGAGCTGGGCTTTACGTATCAGAGTCTCATGACCGAAGATCCGCGTGGCCGCGATTTTACCGCCAGCACGCAGGTGGACCTGGCAGCATTGGAAGAAGCCTTCAGAAGGCTGAATTGAGATGACCGATCAGACCGTAGCATCGCCCAATTTGCGCAAGGCCATCATCGTCAAGCTGCAGGGCGGCTTGGGAAACCAGATCTTCCAGTACATGGCGGGCCGTGCCCTTTCCGATCTTCGCGCCGCGCCGCTCTATTGTCTTGTCGACGAGGGCAATGTGCATGCGTCACAGCTGGAGCTGGTGGGCCTTACCCCCGCCTATGTTTCCCTCCCAGACTACATGATCCGGCGTGGCCGCAAACGTCGTGACAGTTTGCCGATGGATTTTGTCCGCAGCACTCTGAAACTGTGGCCTGTGACCCCGGTGCGCGAGCCTCACTTTCACTACTGGGATGGCCTGTTTGATCAGCAAGCCGGCTGTCTTCTGACGGGCTATTGGCAGAGCCATAAATATTTGGAGAAGCTGACCTGCCCGGTGAATGAGCTGATCGACATCAACGGCATCTTGCAGACAGTCGCGCCCGAAGCCCAGGCTCTTGTCGAGGAGGGCAATACGGTTTGTGTTCATATCCGCCGGGGTGACTACCTGAAGGAGCCTTCTGCATTGGCGGTCCACGGCATCATTGGGCCTGAGTATTACGAACGGGCCCGCACTCTGATGGACGCGGCGCAAGCGCCAACGCGCTACCTGGTGTTTTCAGATGACACGGCGCTTGCGCGCGAGGCTTTGGGTCATTGGCCCAACACCACATTCATGGACCGGCGCAGGCAGGAACAGGATCTCGCCCTGATGAGCCGGTGCCGACATCACATCATTGCAAACAGCAGCTTCAGCTGGTGGGGTGCGGCACTGGCATCTCACACTTCGCAGACAGTTGTTGCCCCGCGCTACTGGTTTACACCCCAGGCCCTGCGCAAGAATTATGTCCTCGATTTGATACCGGATGACTGGGTTCTGCTTTGAGGCGTATTGTTCGGAATCAATGACCATCGAGTTGGTCGTAGAAGCCCTTCTGGCCACGGGTGAGCCCATACCAGTTGCCAGCCCCACGAGCCAGGCGCAGTCGCGCGCGAAAATAGCGGCCCTGCGCGTTCTCATTGCCGACTTTCCAGGCGAGCCAGTGAAATCCCGACAGAAGGCTTCCGCCAACGATACGGCGCAGCCCCTTGAGGCCGAACTTCAGGCATGCCCTGGCAAAGCCCGATCGCTTGCAGGCAACTTGCGCGTGGGCTGCTGCCTGAGAATGAACCATCTGGATCAAGCGCTCCGGCCGAACGCGATTGGCTGAGACGGTCTCCTCGACACTGGCTGCTGGGGTCCAGACAATCTTGTGGCCGCGCCCGCTGGCGCGCTCGAAAAAGTCGAGATCCTCGTAGCCGTGTCGCAAGTCTTCGTCGAACCGCAGCGGCGCAGAACCTGAGATTAGCTCTCGGGAGAACAGCACATTGTTGGTCGATGCCCGCGACAGAACGGTGCCGTCCGGGTCGCTTGAGCCCGTGTCACGCGGCCACCAATCGGGTTGAGGGGCTTCATAGTCCTTGGTGACTGCACCATAGCTGACATCTGCGGAATGACGTGTAACTGATGCCATATGGCTGCCCAGCCAAGCCTCATCAGCCACTTCATCATCATCGATCAGCGCAATCCAGTCGAAGCCATGGTTTTTGGCTTCTCGCAAACTGCGGTTGCGAGCAAAGGGAATGCCGCGTTTGGGTTCCAGAACGTGATGAATAGGGATCTGCGTCTCTACTTGAAGGGCCTCAATTGCCGGTAGGGATCGCGGCTCGGTATCATTCTCCACCACGCAGATTTCAACGCTCCAGCCTGTCTGGATTGGCTGGGCGATGAGAGAACGCAGGCAGCGGACCAGCATTTGGGGCCTGCCTGCCGTGCAAACCATAATGCCGATACGAGAGGGGGAAGTTGTCATCGGATTGCTTGCCTGGAAGTCGGGTCGGGAGATCTTGTATGCGTTCTACTGGCCGCCGGCGAGCTTTACCAGCAGGTCGTCGGTTTCACCGGACACCACTGCGATCTGAAGCGCATCGAGAGCTCGTTTTCGCCCTGCGGCAGCCAGGGAAGCCCGAGCCTCATCATCGCTCATTAGCTGCAGGATGGCCTGTCGTAGCCGATCCTTGAAATCGTCTGCGTCTGGGTTCTCGAGAAGCAGAGCTCCATTCCCCGCCGCTTGCTGGGTTCCGCCTTGCGCCGTGGCGATGGTTGCACAGCCGCAAGCCATGGCCTCGACCACAGCGCGGGGGAAACCTTCCTTGACGATCGAGGGCAGGGCAGCGATGGACGCAGTGCCGAGCTCGAACCGTACCTGCTCGGATGTGAGGTTCTGCAGGATATCAATGCCGTTGATGCGTTTCGTCACGCCTGTCAGATGCCGCGCGAACACCTGCTCCGCCTCGGTTTGTACCCCAAGAACCAGTTTTAGCCGCCAGCCCATGGCATCAGGGTGCTTTGACAGGTCAGCGAAGGCGTTGATCAGCGGCAGCAGCCCCTTGTCCTCGCGGGCGCGGCCCACGTAGATCAGATGGAGGGATTTCTCCAAGGGGCACCAATGACGCGTATCGACGCCGTTATAAATGACCTGCGAGCTGGCTTCGAATTGAGGAAACTGCAGCAGGAATTGATCCCGGATGAAATCCGAAACGAAGATGATCCGGCGAAACCTTTGAAATTGAAGCTCTTTGAGCCAGCGTGAGAAGGCGGATCTCTGTTGTTTCAGCAGCCCATGGCGGTGCAAAATGACAGGCATCGGGGCCATTGCCTTGGCGATCCTGGCGGCCGTCTCCGGATGTTGGTGCACGATGATCACGTCCGGCCTGTCGGCCTTCAGAGCCTTGACGAAACCGGAGGTCAGCTGTCGTTGTGAGCGGCCTTCGACAGCGCGAAAATCCACGCCTTCAAAGGGTGCATCCAGGTTTTCGCCGAGCACATAGGTCTGGTCGCGAAACCGACTGGTCTGCCACAAGTCATGTGCCACGATGTCGATGGAAGTCGCGCCGTTGGGGCCGAAGTGCATGCCGCGCGGCAGAACAATGGCAACTTTCATGGCGCGCAGCCTACGCGCACAGGGCAGGTCATATTTGAGCTCATACAACGGGTTCTAGCGTGGGCAGATCAGCCCGTCCAGCAAGCCTGTGGCGTTGCTCACTGTTGGTCGTCGTCATCCTCCCCGTCGGGGATTGCCATGGAGACGGCCCCGCCGACGACCTTGGTGCTGGTGGAGACGGTTGTGCCGACGACGCTCGCCGTGGTGCCGACCACGGCACCGGTCACGGCAACGACGGCACACCCCGGCAGGGAGAAGGCAAGGATCAAAAGCAGAACTGAAGACAGAAAAGGGCGCATGCAACATCCGAAAGTCTTTAAAGAGACCTCAGCCTTAACCGTAATTCCTTTGCAAACAATGACGATTGCCGGCCTCAGATTCTGACTGCTGCGCAGAACTGGCACGGAATGAGAACCACAGCACAGTTCATGTCGTCAGGCGCAATTATATCTCTGAGAGAATTTGGTGCACCCGACAGGATTCGAACCTGTGGCCTCTGCCTTCGGAGGGCAGCGCTCTATCCAGCTGAGCTACGGGTGCTTGCCGTGCGTTTCGGGATATTCCCGGCGCAATGTTCCGACCTGATAGCGCAAAGACCGATCGGCATCAATTGCTTTCTTTCTCTTTTGGACAGCAATGCTGGGCGGAGGCGAACCTAAGCGACGCCGGCCAGTCTGTCCGTTGAAGAAACTGCGGCTTGCACACAGCGGATGCCAATGATTATCCGGACGAAAGGCAGAAGACGGGCCACGGTCTGGAGCACATGAACGGCGACGCATACAATCCATCCGCTCATGTCGAACGTACACGTCGTGCAGAGGAGCCGGGCATTTTTGGGATGCACTGCAGAAAGCGATGTGTGGCTTGATCAGAATGAGCGGAGAGCTCGCGCAAACCCTGGGGAATGTAATCTCGCTGCCCAGCAGATCGATGGAGAAAGAGCAGGGAGATGTAAAAATTTGAGGAACAAAAAAATAAGGCGCGGGGGCTGAACCCCGCGCGCTAAGTAAAAGTGCACGTGGCCCCATCGACCACGGCGCAAGTGTAACCGGATATTACCCCTATGTCATTATCAGACCGCAAAAGTTATCTCCGTCTGCCTGCGTGCGTCTATGAACGGTGCCTCGGGTGCAGTTTTCCGCATTCTGTCATGACGTTAAGGACGTTGGGGCGACGAGAATTTGCCGCGTCTCAGACGGAATAATCCACGCCTTATCCTAAGGTATAAGATAGGGCTTATCGCTCGATTTCGGGCAAGTATCTGATCTTTCATGTGACCTGCATTTTGCAATATTGGAGTGTTTAATATTTGTTAACCATACAAAATCATAGGCTTGTGGGAAGAAATCATGTGATGCAAAAAGCGCCTGTAAATATGTTAGTACTTCCCCCAATAGTTAATGGCGTTGATGGTATTTTTGTATTGAGCGCTATTTGATGCGGTAAGTCTTCAAAAGGGGGTGGTCTGATGAAAGTCAGGCAACAATCTACTTTTGACGAGTCGTCAAAAAGCGCTCGTTCAAATCATGAGTTATTGCCTGCCATCTACACTTCTCTCCTGGAGGGGCTGCCGATCGCTGCGGGTATATTTACTCAGAAGGGCAAGATCATTGCGACGAACCATGCCCTTTTGGATCGGTTCAAGCGACCGTTGTCCCTCGGTGCGCCTTCGGCGATGGCCGACCTGTTTGATGCCGCCTCCCATGAAAAATTGCTGCATGGTGTGCTCCTGGCCGTCGGCGGGCAGCCTTCGGAATGTATCGGGGTCTTTTCCTCTCTCGATGGCGTGCCAGTGGCTGGGGAGGCAACGTTCAATCCCTTGCCATTGCCCGGCGTGGACGAAGCGTTTGTGCTGATGCAATTGCGCGATGCTGCGGCGGACGATTATGCGGAGACGCAGTTCGCGTTCTCCAGCAAAGGGTTTCCGGATCAACTGATTTCGTTCTCGCGCGATGAGACGCCAGCGCTGTGTTGCCGGAAGCTGGTGAGTGTCACGGGGCAGCAGGTTCCGCAGGATCAGCTTGAACAGGTCATGGAAAGCATTCGCCAAGGCGATACCCGGACATTCTATCTGCGTCAGGATGGTGTGGACCATGCCCCGGACAGAGGCTGCTTATGCACGGAAGTCCGCCTGTTCCCCGGCGAAGGGGGCGGGCGCTGTCCGGTCTGGGCGGCCGTTCGCCCGGATGTGCCTTGCCCGCAAGAGATTGAGGAAAATCGCCGTCTCGCCTATCAGGATGGCCTGACCGGATTGGCCAACAGACGCGCTTTTCTGTCCGGGCTCGAGCAGCAGCTGGATGAAAAGGCACTTGAGGGAAACTCGCTTCTTGCGGTGCTCTGCATTGATCTGGACGAGTTCAAAAAGGTCAATGACCTGGGCGGTCACGCCGCCGGGGATGAGATGCTCCAGCTCGTGGCCCGCTGTCTCGACCGACTGGTGGTCAAATGTGGACAGGCTGCGCGCATCGGAGGCGATGAGTTTGCCGCTTATGCGTGGGTGGAGACGGAAGCCGATGCAATCGAGTTGGCTCAATCGATCTGTGAAGGCTTGTCTGAGATCGCTTTGACACGGGGTGAGCGCATTTTCACCGTGGGCGGCTCGGTCGGCGTTTCGCTTCTTGGAGAAAATACGGAAGCAGCCAGCGTAGAAGTGCCCGACTTGCTGCATCATGCGGATTCCATATGCTTGCGTGGCAAACACAATGGCGGCGGCAATACTGCGCTGGAGTGGTTCAGGAAGGTTCCGCAGTTGCCGTCGATGGACGGGGCGCCTGCTGCTGTGCCTCCGCAGCTGAGCGATCTGGCGATGGTTCCGGACTTCATCGACCTGAAGTTGGAAGACCTTGAGCTTCACGCCATGCCCATCGTGCGTCTCGCAGACCTGAGGCCGGTCGGACTGGAAGTTCTCCTGAGGCGACGGGAAGAGGATCTGGGGCAGACCTCTCCCAGACGTTTGCTCGCAATGGCGGATCGTCGGGGGTGGCTTGCTCAGGTGGATACCTGGATCATGGATCAGGTGATCGACACGGCAACGGCGGGTGGTGAACGTAGTATGGTTGGAGTGAATGTTTCCGCCGCGGCGGCTAGCAGCGAGGGTCTGCGGGATCTGTTGCAAGCCAGACTGCAGGGAAACCCGCTCCTCGCAGGGCGCCTTTGCATTGAGGTCTCAGAACGTGACCTTCTGCGCGAGCCGGACTTGATGGTGTCTTTTCTCCAGCAGGTAACCGAGTTGGGGTTCCAGACGGCGCTGGATGATTTCAGCGGTCATTGGTCGAGCATGGACCGGCTGATCGGACTTCGGTTTTCATGGGTAAAGCTGAACCCGAGCCTGACCAAGGCAGCACTTGGTCAGCGCCGCAAGCTGGTGCTTTTGCGCTGCATGGTCGGCGCATTACACGAGCTGGGCGTCAAGGTTGTCGCCAAGCATGTGGAAACACTGCAGGAGTTGGAAGCCCTGAAGGAGATTGGCGTGTGGGGTGGCCAAGGCTATCATATTGGACATCCAAGCCCATGGACCGGCGGCTTCGAGCTGCGCCAGGGGTAACCCGATTTCGCCGACGGCGCACGAAAAAGCCGGCTCCTTAACAGGGCCGGCTTTTGCAATTCGGTGGAGTGAAGCCTGAGTTGTATCAGATGTCCAGATTTGCGACGTTCAGGGCATTGTCCTGAATGAACTCGCGACGCGGCTCGACTTCATCGCCCATCAGCTTGGTGAAGATGCTGTCGGCATCATCGGCTTCACGGATTTTCACCTGCAGCAGAGAGCGGACATTCGGATCGAGTGTTGTTTCCCAAAGCTGATCCGGGTTCATTTCGCCCAGGCCTTTGTAGCGCTGCAGCGCGATGCCTTTCTGGCCGAACTTGTAAACTTCGGACAGCATGGCGCGGGGCCCACGAATATCCTGGTAGGTATCCTTGCGGCGAAGGTTCGCAGCCTTGCCGTAGATTTCCTGCAGATGCGGCGCATGGGCATCGAGCCGTCGTGCGTCGGTCGAGGCCAGAAGGGCAGGGTCAATGATGGCCACTTCGTCGACGCCACGCACGGTGCGCTTGAACACCAGGCTGCCGTCTTCACGGGCCTCGCCTTCCCAGCCTTTTTCAAATTCTTCTGCTAGAATGTCGAGGCGCCGCGCGATGTAGTCGGCAGCTTCCTTGGCTTTCTCGGTGTCGTTCAGCACATCTTCGTTCATGGCACCGGCGATGGCTGCCTGTTCCACCACATCCCGATTATAGCGAGAGTGCAGGCCGTCGAAGATGCCGGAGATTGTGCGAGCCCGTTCAACCACCTGACGCAGGTCCTGACCATTGCGCACTTCGCCGTTGGCAAGGGTCAGGGACGTGTCATCCAGGCCGGTGTCAATCAGGTAGTTCTCCAGGGCGTTCTGGTCTTTCAGATACTGCTCGGACTGGCCACGCTTCACTTTGTAGAGCGGTGGCTGGGCGATGTAGATGTAGCCGTTTTCGACCAATTCGCGCATCTGTCGGAAGAAGAAGGTCAGCAGCAGTGTCCGGATATGGGCGCCGTCGACGTCGGCATCCGTCATGATGATGATCTTGTGATAGCGCAGCTTCTCGACGTTGAACTCTTCCTTGCCGATCCCCGTGCCGAGCGCTGTGATCAGCGTGCCGATTTCGTTGGAAGACAGCATCTTGTCGAAGCGCGCACGCTCGACATTGAGAATCTTGCCTCGTAGCGGCAGAACGGCCTGGTTCTCACGGTGACGACCCTGCTTTGCAGAGCCACCAGCGGAATCACCCTCCACCAGGAACAGTTCGGCTTTGGAAGCGTCCCGCTCCTGGCAATCGGCCAGCTTGCCGGGCAGGGATGCAATATCCAGTGCGCCTTTGCGGCGGGTCAGTTCACGTGCCTTGCGGGCGGCTTCGCGCGCGCTGGCAGCTTCAACAACCTTGGCGATGATCGCTTTGGCTGGAGCCGGGTTTTCTTCGAGCCACTCTCCCAGTGCCTGAGAAACGGCGTTTTCGACAACCGGGCGAACTTCGGACGACACCAGCTTGTCTTTGGTCTGAGACGAGAATTTCGGATCCGGCACTTTGACCGACAGAACGCAGGTCAGGCCTTCTCGGCAATCTTCGCCCGTGGGGGAGACCTTTTCCCGTTTCAACACGCCGGAGGTCTCGGCATATCCCGTCAGCTGACGGGTGAGTGCCCCACGGAAGCCGGCGAGGTGTGTTCCGCCATCGCGTTGGGGGATATTGTTGGTGAAACAAAGGACATGCTCGTGATAGCTGTCATTCCACCACATGGCGACTTCAACCGTGATGCCGTCGCGTTCGACCTGCAGTGTCACGGGTGTCTCGATCAGCGGGTGCTTGGCGCGGTCAAGATAGCGTACAAAGGCTTCCAGTCCGCCCTCGTAGTAGAGCTCTTCCACGCGCTCCTCGACGCCCCGCTTGTCGGTCAACAGGATGCGAACGCCGGAGTTGAGGAACGCCAGCTCGCGCAAGCGGTGCTCCAGGGTGTTGAAGTCGAAATCAGTCTTGGTGAATGTGTCGGAGGACGGCAGGAACGTGACTTCCGTCCCCTGCTTGCCATTCGCCGGTCCGACGACCTCAAGCGGTCCCACGGCGTCGCCGTGAGAAAAACGCATGAAATGCTCTTTGTCCTTGCGCCAGATGCGCAGGTCGAGCCGAACGGACAAGGCGTTCACCACGGAGACCCCAACACCGTGCAGGCCGCCTGAGACCTTATAGGAATTTTGATCGAATTTTCCGCCGGCATGCAGCTGAGTCATGATGACTTCCGCTGCCGACACACCTTCCTCGGTGTGCATGTCGGTCGGAATACCACGACCATTATCGTTGACGGTGACAGAGCCATCTGCGTTCAAGGCAACAGTCACCCGATCTGCGTGACCTGCAAGTGCTTCGTCGATGGCGTTGTCGACCACCTCATAGACCATGTGATGCAGGCCGGAGCCATCGTCCGTATCGCCAATATACATCCCCGGGCGTTTGCGGACGGCATCAAGACCTTTTAGGACCTTGATCGAGTCCGCACCGTATTCGGCGGGAACCTGTGCGTCTGCGGACGGGGTGGTGTCGGGCGTGGAGGTGTCGCTCATGCGAATCGGTCACTCATGGGTCTTTGGAATTAAACACCCGTTATAAGGGGTTGGTCAGGGTGTTCAACCACGCAAAAGTGGCGGTGGTAAGAGCGGCCTTAAAATCGTGGAAAACCCAGCGATATAGCCGTTATTTTTGACCTGTCTCAGCTTCGTCAGGACCAGGTTAGCGCGGTTGCACCCTCATCATCGATCCGAAAGATTGAACTCTGCGGCGGCAGCGCCTCGAAAAGGCTGGCATCCGTGCCTGTCATGAACACCTGTCCGCCCAATTTCAACAGGGTGTCGAACAGGGATTTTCGACGCTCCGGATCGAGGTGCGCGGCCACTTCATCGAGCAGGAGAACGGGAGTTTGCCCGGTCATGCGCTCCGTCAGGTCGGCGTGGGCCAGGATGAGTCCGATGAGCAGCGCTTTTTGCTCGCCGGTCGACGATTGAGCGGCAGGCATGTCTTTGGCCGCATGGTGTACGGCGAGATCGCTCAGGTGTGGACCCAAAAGCGTTCGTCCCGCAGCTCTGTCACGCGGGCGGGCATCACTCAGCGCCTGCATATACAGGTCTTCCGCGTCTACCGCGGGCATCGCTGTAAACTGAGCCTCGAATTGTCCCTCCAGCGAGAGCGATGCGCGTGGAAAGGCAATTTGCGGCCGTTCCTGCTCGGCCAGGGTCGCACTCAAAAGTCGAACGGTCTCGTTACGGGCAGAAGAAACCGCCATGCCGAGACTGGAGACTTGTCGCTCGATGGCACTTAAAACGTCAGCTCGGCCGCCCTGTTCCAGCAGCCTGTTGCGTTGGCGCAAAGCCTTGTCGAAGTCGGTGACCCGTCGCCCGTGAGCTGGGTCCAACGACAGCGTCAGGCGGTCAAGAAATCTCCGGCGATCGCCGCCGGGGCCCGTGAACAGACCGTCCATGGAAGGCACGAGCCAAAGCACGCGCAGGTAATCCAGCAGCGCTTCGGAAGACTTGGCATCCTCACCGTCAATGCGGACGCGGCGACCACTTTCGCCGCTCGCCAGGCCAGTGCCGACACGGTGTTCGTAGCCATCCCGGTCGACCCGCGCAGCAAGGCTCCACCCGCCCGGTCCAGACATGCGGGCGACGCTTGCGAGCGTGGCCCGGCGCAGGCCGCGTCCAGCTGTAAGAAAGGAGATGGCTTCCAGGATGTTGGTCTTGCCGATCCCATTGTTGCCGACAAAGGCGACCAGAGGCTGATGAAACGCAAGGTCCAGCTGCTCGTAATTTCGGAAATCGGTCAGTGTCAGGCGGGTTAACACCACCCACCTCCGGTTTTTGAAAGGAAGTAGAAGGCCATGCCGCAGCCGATGGCAGCAACATGGCAATCATTTGTGACTAGACGCGCATCGGCATCAGAACGAACAGGCACTCATCGACGGTGCTGTCCTGAATGAGCGTCGGAGAGCCGGAATCCGCCAGACGGAACAGGGCTGTGTCGCTGTTCAGTTGATTGGCGATGTCGAGGAGGTAGCGGGAGTTGAAGCCGATTTCCATGCTGTCAGAGTCATACTCGACGGAGAGTTCTTCCGTCGCGCTGCCTGAATCCGGGTTGTTCACGGTCAGGACCATGCGTCCTTCAGAGAGAGACAGCTTCACAGCCCGACCACGCTCGGAGGAAATGGTCGACACGCGGTCGACGGCTTCCTTGAACTCGTCCCGGTCTACGCGCAGTTCCTTGTCGTTGCCCTGAGGAATGACCCGACCATAGTCTGGGAACGTTCCATCAATCAACTTTGAGGTCAAAACGATAGAGGCTGTGACAATGCGGATCTTGGTTTCCGACAGCTCAATTTGTACTTCGGCGTCGGGCGTCTCCAGAAGCTTCTGGATTTCGCCGACCGTCTTGCGCGGCACGATGATGCCCGGCATGCCGGCAGCGCCTGATGGTGCGGGCACTTCAGCCTGCGCCAGGCGGTGTCCGTCTGTTGCAACGGCCCGGAAGCGACTGCCGGTTTCCGTGTCCACCGTGTGCATGTAGATCCCGTTTAGGTAATAGCGGGTCTCTTCAGTGGAAATGGCGAATTGGGTTGTGTCGATGAGCTTGCGGATATCGCCGGCTGTCAGCGGGAATGTATGGGTGAACTCCGCGGCAGTCAGGTCCGGAAAGTCGGTTTCCGGCAGCATCTGCAGCTGGAACCTTGAGCGACCGGCCCGAATTTCAAGCGTGGCATCGTCGCTGGTCGTCTCAAGTACCACCTGGGACCCGTCCGGCAGTTTGCGGACGATGTCATAGATCATGTGGGCGGGAACGGTCGTCGCTCCCGGCTGCTCGACCATCGCCGGAATGGTTTCCTGAATCTCCAGATCCAGGTCCGTGGCTTTCAGCTTGAGCGCGCCAGACTCTGCCCGCAGAAGAACGTTGGACAGGATCGGGATTGTGTTACGGCGCTCGACAACCCGATGCACGTGGGTCAGGGACTTGAGGAGGTCGGTCCGCTCGAGGGTCGCTTTCATACGCATGGTCCGTACTCAGGGGGGCCGGGGAAGCCCGGCCACGTGAATTTAACGATGTTCCGGAAGGGGAACGAGGGGGAAGACACTGCCCCGTAGTCCGGTCAAATGCAAGAGGGCGTCCCAGGAGACGCCCTCTGATTTTTCTAATAATTCCGGATTATTTTACGCATCCAGCATGCGCTTCAGCAGCTCAAGCTCCTGCGACAGTCCGGTGTCTGTACGAGCCAGCTCTTCGATCTTGCGAACTGCATGTAGAACCGTTGTGTGATCCCGGTTGCCGAAGCGACGGCCGATTTCCGGCAGCGAACGCGGGGTCATTACTTTGGCCAGATACATTGCGATTTGGCGCGGACGCACGATGGTGCGGGTCCGACGGGCCGACAGCAGGTCGGCTTTGGTCACATTGTAGTGCTTGGAAACGACGCGCTGAATGTCTTCGATTTTTACCCGACGTGGTTCGCTGGAGCGAATAAGGTCCCGTAAGGTCAGTTCGGCCATATCCTGGGTAATAGGATGATTGGTGAGCTGATTATGGGCGATCAGACGGTTCAGGGCGCCTTCGAGATCCCGACCAGAGGACACGACGTGGCGGGCCACGTAATCGAGTACGTTCTCCGGTACTTCGAAATTGGCATAAGTCCGCTGGGTCTGCGAAACGCGCGTCGTGAGAATGTTTCGGCGAAGCGAGAAGTCAGGTTCCTGGATGCCGACGACCAGACCACCGGAGAGGCGTGAGCGTACCCGGTCGTCAAGGGTATCGAGTTCGGATGGGGTGCGGTCGGCAGCAACGATGACTTGGCGTGCACCATCGATGAGCGCATTCAGCGTGTGGCAGAATTCCTGTTGTACCTGCTTGCCGTGCAGGAACTGCATGTCATCGATCAAGAGGAGATCGATAGTGCGCAGGGTTTCCTTGAATGCCAGGGCGGACTGAGCCTTTAGAGCCGCAACAAACCGATACATGAAGTGCTCGGCAGTCAGATAGAGCACCTTGCGACCAGATGCTCGAACCTTGGCGGCAACGGCCTGCATGAGATGGGTTTTGCCTAGTCCGACGGACGCATGCAGATAAAGCGGATTGAAGGTGACGGGGCTGCCAGAGGCAACCTGTCGGGCAGCGGCAAGCGCAAGGCCGTTGGAGTCCCCTTCGACAAAGGTTTCGAACGTGTACTTCGGATCAAGAGCAGCGCCCTGCAAAACGTCGCGTGCGGCGTCGCTGCTGGCATCGATCCGGCCGACGCCGACAGCCGCAGTCGCAGCCTGCGCATCGACAACCGGATTGATCGGCGTATAGCCGTCCATGCGGTTCTCTGATCCTGGAATTTTCGGGCGCTTGGGAGCAGAAAGGCTCTTGGTAGCCGGTGTTGCCGTCGGACGGGGGCGCATCGCGCCACGCACTGTCAGTTCTATCCGATGGACGCTTTCGCACTCGCCTTTCCAGAGACCGACGAGTTGATCGTTATAATGGGACTGGATCCACTGCTTGAGAAAGCGAGTGGGAACCGACAGACGGATGGTGCCGTCGCTGTGGTCTTCCAGGTCTACACGTGCAAACCAGCTGGAGAAGACATCTTCTCCCAGTTCAGCGCGGAGCCGTTTTTTCACACGGTTCCAGTGTTCAGAGCCTACTGCCTCCTGAACCTGCATATCTTCCGCCTCCTGTTTGTTGGAGCGATCCGCCACAGCCGCTCCGCTTTGCCCTAGCCACTTATGTGACTGTTATGCGGCCCCATGAGTTGGGGCCATTCTTGTTTTGCTCCACTTGGGGAGCTGATTGGATATGTTCTCACATACCGCAGCCTGATCCCGCCCAATGGACTGGGCCGGTTCTGTCCGGGTTAGCCGGGTAAAGTCTGCAGACTTGGCACCTTCTCGGGGCGCAACCCGTGTGGTTGCGTCGCTGCCGCTCAAGGTAGCTGACCAGGCGATTTTGGCTCCGTCTTTGGACCTCGGAACCCGCCGGTTGGAGCGGCACAAAACGTCGATCTGGGGCTCTAGGTCAAGTCCTTTCTTGAGGAAAATTTCGCGTGTCGTAAAATTCCGCAAGACTCCCAGCTCACTGGGCCTGAATTTTTTATTT
The DNA here is from genome assembly GCF_017313085.1 of Roseibium limicola. Lineage (GTDB taxonomy): Bacteria > Pseudomonadota > Alphaproteobacteria > Rhizobiales > Stappiaceae > Roseibium > Roseibium limicola. Next base: position 118,660 of record NZ_JAFLNF010000006.1, read on the forward strand.
TTGCCGACCGAAATTTCGACCGCACGAACCCCGTTTGAGTTGATGACCTGCTCATTTTTGCTTTCAGCCTTCGCGCCACCACCCGTCGGACGTGTCATGCTCAGAGAGCGAGCCATTCCGGCCAGTGCTGGAGTGGTGAAGCTTGTATAGCTGCCCAATATGTTCCGGCGATGGCACAAAGAAAGACCTCCTGGAAATAGCGCTATGCTAGATCCGGTGAAAAATTCGAGCAAATTTGTTGGGGGTTCTACGTCAGTCTAAAGTCAAACGGGCTGGAGTGAGAATACAGAACTGTATTCGCTCCAGAGAGTCCTGGGTGGATACATTAAATAATTCTTTTGCAAATTTATCATATCTAGCCCAAGTGTTCTTGCTTGTTTATTTGTTGCCGCGATCACTTCCAACCGGGTCCATTAAACATATACAGGCTGGCTAAACGCAGCAAGCAGCCCTGATGAACAAATCCGTGGCATGTCGAAAACGGACGTAGGGGAAGGTCGGCGCTGAAATTCGATCAGAACGCGGCAAATCCTTTTGCTCGCAACGGATTTTCGGCTTCACGCATCTGCTCAAGCGTTAAGCTGTGAGGATGAAAAAAAATCTATCTGATTTTTCTTGACTCAATTCGAATCCTGCATCTGCGCCTATGTGCTTTGGCACATAGGTGTAAGTATTTGAAAAATAGGTTAAAATTCTGCCATTCTGGAGGTTAGGCAAAACTCCGTAGCAGGAATGCGAAAGATCAGGTTTCTACCTAGTCATTAATGCCCGGCTAACAAAAAACCCGGCTTCTCAGCCGGGTTCTTTAACCGTCAATGCAGCGCTGAATTAGGCGCTGATCGCCTTTACGCGGGCGCTCAAGCGAGACACCTTGCGGGAAGCGGTATTTGCGTGAAGTACGCCTTTCGACGCGGCACGCATGATTTCCGGCTGAGCAGCCTTCAGTGCCTCGCTCGCGGAAGCCTGGTCGCCGGAAGCAATAGCTTCTTCGACTTGACGCAGGTATGTCCGCACGCGGCTCCGACGAGCTCTGTTCGTGGCCGTCTGGCGGGCAATCTTGCGGGCCGCCTTCTTGGCCGAGGGTGTGTTGGCCATGGGCTCAATCCTGATCCAAAGGTGGAACTGTAAGTCCAGTTATAGGTCGAAACTGACATCAATCCGGAGGAAAGATACGGCTCCGATTAAAAAACAACGGCGGCAGATTTTCCGCCACCGGTTGGGCGCCGCTTATAGTCGTGGATTTTGCCTCCGTCAACGCCAAAGCGCGCAGGAAAGAGTCATTTGTTGGCAAACTGCGGTTTCCGCTTGTCGATAAAGGCTGTCATCCCCTCTTTCTGGTCTTCCGTCGCAAACATGCTGTGAAACAGCCGCCGCTCGAATCTCAGGCCCTCAGTCAGGGTGGTCTCATAGGCGCGGTTGACACTTTCCTTGGTCATCATCGCGATCGGCAACGAGAAACCGGCGATTTTGTCGGCCGCTTTCAACACTTCGTTCATCAAATCAGATGCCGCAACGACACGTGCCACAAGACCGCTGCGTTCTGCTTCCTCGGCGTCCATCATCCGGCCGGTGAGGCACAGATCCATCGCCTTGGACTTGCCGATCAATCGGGTCAGGCGTTGCGTGCCGCCGGCACCAGGCATCACGCCCAGGGAAATTTCCGGCTGTCCGAACTTGGCGGTGTCGGCGGCGATGATGAAATCACACATCATGGCCAGCTCGCAGCCACCGCCGAGGGCATACCCGGCGACGCCGGCGATGATCGGCTTGCGGGTGCGAGAAACCTGTTCCCAACTGGCGATGAAGTCACTGAGGTAGGCATCGATGAAGTTGAGCTCGGCCATCTCCTTGATGTCAGCCCCTGCCGCGAAGGCCTTCTCCGACCCGGTCAGCACCATGCAGCCGATCTTGTCGTCGGTCTCGAACTGGGTGAGCGCCTGGTTCACTTCGTCGATTAGCGCTGCGCACAATGCGTTCAACGCTTGCGGTCGGTCCAGGGTGATGACCCCTACATGGCCTTTGGTTTCCACCCGGATATGCTCATAACCCATGGCTTGCTCCATCTGTCTTGGGTGCCGATGACGCGGCGTGGCGCCGTCTGAGGCTGTTACAAGCCGTAGCTGAAGGACTGTTGGCTTGCAACGGCCTAGCGTTGGCAGGTCGGACAATAGAAAGTCGAGCGCCCGGACTGGACAATTCGGGTGATGATTCCATTGCACTCCGTCTTCTGGCAAGGCTCGCCTTCTCGGTCGTAGACCTTGAAGCGATGCTGGAAGTAGCCCAGCGTGCCGTCGGCTTGCCGGTGATCGCGCAGGCTCGAACCGCCTGCCTCGATGGCTTCCTCCAGCGTCTCGCGGATGTGCCGGGCGAGGTTTTCTGTTCGCTGGGTTGTTCTGCCTGACTTTCCGCTAATCGATCCAGCCTGGCGTTTCGGGCTGAGTCCGGAGCGCCACAGTGCTTCGCAGACATAAATGTTGCCCAGTCCGGCGATCAGCTTCTGGTCGAGCAAAGCAGCCTTCAACGGCGCGGCCTTGCCTGCGAAAAGTCGGGAGATCGTCGCGCCGTCCAGTGCATTGCCCAGAGGCTCAAGCCCGATGGCGGCGAAAAGCGGATGACTGTCGAGCTCGGCTCGCGCTGCCAGCAACATGAAACCGAAACGGCGCGGATCGTTGTAGATCACCCGGGTCGGGGCACCGCTGGCGGTCTTCAGATGAAAGACGACGTGATCGTGTTTGTCGTCCTTGGAGCGGTCGAGAGCGAATGCACCGGGCATCAGCGGGTCGGTGCTGCCGGCTTCGATCCGAAAGGAGCCGGACATGCCAAGGTGCATGATCAGCACCGCGCCGCTGTCGAGATCCGCCAATAAATATTTGGCACGTCTGGAGAGCGAGATGATCTTGCGATCGGCGAGACCGGCGATGAAATCATCAGGAAAGGGAAAGCGGAGATTCGGACGTCTTTGCTCCACCTCGGTGATCGTGGCCCCTTCAAAACTGGACAAAAGGCCGCGGCGGACGGTCTCCACCTCAGGCAACTCGGGCATTCGCATTGGTCCACTTCTGTTCGTGTTATGGGGAACATAGCCACGCTGAAGCGGTTGTTCTATGGTCGCCCGGCGGAATTGTCGTTCCTCTGGCTTGCATTTTGCCTCCACCCGGTGTGAAAAGCGGCCAAGAAGGATGTTCTGTCCGAAGCTTCTGCGGGCATACGCTGCCGGCAGTCTCGCGGAAATGTCCGCACCCAAGGAGATCTAGTGACCATGGCGCAAGACGCGGCTTCCGTCCGACCTTCATCTGGCCGCTCGCCTGATGACATGCCAACAAGCTTCGGCTTCTCCACCGTTGGGGAGGGCGAAAAGCAGGGGCTGGTCAACGACGTCTTCCATAAGGTTGCGGAACGCTACGACATCATGAACGACCTGATGTCGGGTGGGCTCCACCGGGTCTGGAAGGACGCCATGGTGTCCGTCCTCGCTCCGCCGAAAACCCCGGCCAGTGAGTGGACGCTGCTCGATGTGGCAGGCGGCACCGGCGATGTTGCGACCAAGGTGGTGCGGCGCTCCAATGAGAGCGTGAAGGCCGTTGTCTGCGACATCAATAACTCGATGCTGAATGTCGGTCAGGATCGTGCCACCAAGGCTGGCTTGTCCGAGTTGGTCCGTTTCTCCCAGGGTAATGCCGAGGATCTGCCTTTTCCCGACAAAAGCTTCGATGCCTACACAATCGCCTTCGGGATCCGCAATGTACCGGACATTCCCAAGGCCTTGCGTGAGGCCCATCGTGTCCTGAAGCGCGGCGGACGGTTTTTGTGCCTCGAATTTTCCGAGGTCGATGTGCCAATGCTCGACAAGGTCTATGATGCGTTTTCATTCAATGCCATCCCGGCGATGGGCAAGATGGTCACCGGTGACGGTGAGCCTTATCGCTATCTGGTGGAGAGCATCCGCAAGTTCCCGCATCAGGAACAATTCGCACGGATGATCCGTGAGGCGGGCTTCGAGCGCGTCACTTACCGCAATTATTCAGGTGGCATTGCCGCTTTGCATACGGGCTGGAAATACTGATCCATGGGGTTTGCCGTGACGCCGTTACTTCGTCTGGCTCGGGCGGGGTTCGTTATGGCCCGCGAGGGCGTGTTCGGTCTGGCCAACTTGCCGGATCTGCCGACTGGTCCACGACTGGCCATTCGGTTCGCCCGGCTGTTTGAACGCGGGTCTGTCAAATCCAAGAGTGCTGATCGACGCTTGTCTGACGCCTTGAACCGCTTGGGTCCCTCCTATGTGAAACTCGGCCAGTTTCTGGCAACGCGAGCGGACGTCGTGGGCAAGGAAGCGGCGAAGGAACTCTCTGCCCTTCAAGATCAATTGCCGGCGTTTGATCATCAGGCTGCTCGAAAGGTTGTCGAGGATCAGTTTGGGCAACCTATCGAGGCCCTTTATGCGGAGTTCGGTGAGTCCGTTGCGGCAGCGTCCATTGCGCAGGTTCATCCGGCCAAGGTGAGAGACAAGGACGGAACGCTGCGCGATGTGGCCGTCAAGGTACTGCGTCCCAATGTGCAGCGCCGCTTTCAGCGTGATCTTCAAAGTTTCTATATGGTGGCCCGACTGGTCGAGCGCTTCCATCCGCCATCCCGGCGTCTGCGCCCGGTCGCCATCGTTGATACGCTGGCGCAATCTGTCGCCATGGAGATGGATTTCCGCCTCGAAGCGGCAGCGCTGTCGGAAATGGGCGAGAACACCGTTGAGGATCCAGGCTTCCGGGTACCGGAAGTCGACTGGATAAGAACGGCGAAAAGCGTTCTGACCATGGAATGGATTGCCGGTCGCAAGCTGTCCGATGTCGAAGGCCTGAGCGAAGACGGGCATGATCTCGTCAAACTCGGGGATCTCGTCATCCAGAGCTTCCTCCGTCACACGCTAAGGGACGGTTTTTTCCATGCGGATATGCACCAGGGTAACCTGTTTGCCGAAACTGACGGTACTTTGGTCGCGGTTGATTTCGGAATAACCGGACGTCTGAGCCCGCGCGAGCGGCGGTTCCTGGCAGAAATTCTGTTCGGCTTCATCACTCGCAACTATCGTCGCGTCGCCGAAGTGCATTTCGAAGCAGGCTATGTGCCCGCTCATCAGGATGTTGACATGTTCGCGCAGGCCATCCGCGCCATCGGAGAGCCGATCCACGGCCATGATGCCAGCGAAATTTCCATGGCCAGGCTGCTGACCCAGCTGTTCGAAGTCACCGAGATCTTCGAGATGCGGACCCAGACCCAGCTGATTATGTTGCAGAAGACGATGGTTGTGGTGGAAGGTGTCGCGCGGACGCTGAACCCGCATCTGGACATGTGGAAGACTGCAGAGCCGGTTGTCGGCGACTGGATCAAGGACAACCTGGGTCCGGTTGGAAAGATGCGGGATGCAGGAAGTGCGCTTGGCTCCATGTTGCGGATCGCCAATGACCTGCCAATTTTCGCCGACCGCATTGGGCGAATGTCGGCGGAAATGGAGTCCATGGTCCAAAAGGGCCTGCGGTTTGACATCGACACGGCGAAGGAAATCGCACGCGAGCAGTCACGTCTCGCCAGATCCGGGCGAATTGCTCTCTGGATTTTGGCACTGTCGTTTGCCGCAATCGCGATAAAATATGTTCTGTAATGCAGTGATTGCGGGCCTGAAGCCTAGCACTTCGTCACCCGCCTTAAAGTCAGGTTGATCCGTCCACCGTTTTTCAGGAGCGTGGACGAGCCGGAAAAAATCCGGTCGATGCCGTGATAGGCGAGGCGTGCCGCGCCGCCGAGCACGACGACATCGCCCGACGCGAGGCGAAAGGACGATGTCTTGCCGCCGCGCGTTGTTCCTCCGACGCGAAAAGTCGCGGTGTCTCCCAGCGAGACGGAGACAACCGGTGCGTCGAAGGTTTCCTCATCCTTGTCCTGATGGAGCCCCATCTTTGCGTTGGTCTCATAGAAATTGATCAGGCACGCTTCCGTCTCAGGTGCCTCGGGCGCTACATCGTGCCATAGATCCATCAATGCTTTTGGCATGGCGGGCCAAGGGGTGCCGGTCTCCGGATGGATTGCTTGGTAGCGATATCCCTTGATGTCGGAGACCCAACCCAGCGGGCCACAGTTGCTCATTCTGACGGAAAACGCTTTGCCCGTGCGCGGCATCACGGGGCGGAACAGTGGCGCGTCTTTCAGGATGCCTCGGAGCGCCTCAACCAGCTCAGACTGAGCTGCCTTGTCGAAATATCCGGGCAGTATCTTTAGGCCGTTCGGGATGGGAGAGTTGCCGTCGGTCAAGACCAGAGCTCCATGGGTTTCGAATTCTCAAGTGGACCCTTCCGCCTGGTAACGAGTTGGAAACCAAACCGGGTAATCAAGGAAGTGGCTGCAAACCTGTCTTGCAGCGGCAGGATCATCCACCTATATAGCGATCAACGCGCTCGTCGCGACGTTTGAGCCGTTGGTTTGAACATTTCATGAAGAGGAGCCGGAAGGATGCCATCAAGGGTCGTTCCGGTTTGCTAGCTAAGAGAGGCTTAAAATGGCAAAGGTCATTGGTATCGACCTCGGCACGACCAATTCGTGCGTCGCCGTCATGGACGGTAAAGATTCCAAGGTAATCGAAAACGCGGAAGGTGCTCGCACCACGCCGTCAATGGTGGCGTTTTCCGACGATGGCGAACGCCTCGTTGGTCAGCCGGCCAAACGCCAGGCTGTCACCAACCCGACCAACACCCTGTTCGCCGTCAAGCGCCTGATTGGTCGCCGGTACGACGACCCGACTGTCGCCAAAGACAAGAAGCTCGTTCCCTTCGAGATCGTCAAGGCCGACAATGGGGATGCATGGGTTGAGTCCAGCGGTGAAAAATATTCTCCGTCCCAGGTGTCTGCCTTTATTCTGCAGAAGATGAAGGAGACCGCTGAGAGTTATCTCGGCGAGACAGTGACCCAGGCGGTTATCACCGTTCCGGCCTACTTCAACGATGCTCAGCGTCAGGCAACCAAGGATGCAGGCAAGATCGCCGGCCTTGAAGTCTTGCGTATTATCAATGAGCCGACCGCAGCTGCTCTGGCTTACGGTCTGGACAAAAACGATGGCAAGACCATCGCTGTCTATGACCTTGGTGGCGGTACGTTCGATGTGTCCGTTCTGGAAATCGGCGATGGTGTCTTCGAAGTGAAGTCCACCAACGGCGATACATTCCTGGGCGGTGAAGATTTCGACATGGTTCTTGTCGATTATCTTGCCAAGGAATTCAAAAAAGATCAGGGCATCGATCTGACGAAAGACAAGCTTGCCTTGCAGCGCCTGAAGGAAGGCGCGGAAAAAGCCAAGATCGAACTGTCTTCGTCTTCCCAGACCGAAATTAACCTGCCGTTCATCACGGCGGACGCCTCTGGTCCGAAGCACCTGACACTGAAGCTGACCCGCGCCAAGTTTGAATCCCTCGTGGATGATCTCGTCAAGCGCACCATCGAGCCGATGAAGGCTGCTTTGAAAGATGCCGGCCTTGTTGCTGGTCAGATTGATGAGGTTGTACTGGTCGGTGGCATGACGCGCATGCCCAAGATCCAGGAAACCGTGAAGAACTTCTTCGGCAAGGAGCCTCACAAGGGCGTGAACCCGGACGAAGTGGTCGCCATGGGTGCCGCCATTCAGGCTGGCGTTCTGCAGGGCGACGTCAAGGACGTATTGCTGCTTGACGTGACCCCGCTGTCTCTCGGCATCGAAACTCTTGGTGGTGTCTTCACCCGTCTGATCGACCGCAACACGACGATCCCAACCAAAAAGGGTCAGGTATTCTCGACAGCGGAAGACAATCAGACGGCTGTGACCATCAACGTGTTCCAGGGCGAGCGCGAGATGGCAGCGGACAACAAGTCTCTTGGCCGTTTCGATCTGACCGGGCTGCCGCCCGCACCGCGTGGCGTTCCGCAGATCGAAGTGACCTTCGACATTGATGCCAACGGCATCGTTAATGTCTCCGCGAAGGACAAGGGCACTGGCAAGGAACAGCAGATCCGCATTCAGGCGTCTGGTGGTCTGTCCGACGCTGACATCGAGCAGATGGTCAAGGATGCGGAAGCCAATGCCGAATCCGACAAGACCCGCAAGGAGCTCGTGGAAGCCAAGAACCAGGGTGAGTCTTTGGTCCACTCCACCGAAAAGTCCTTGAAGGACTTTGGTGATAAGGTGTCTGCCGATGAAAAGGGCGCAATCGAGACTGCTCTCGAAAGCCTGAAGTCTGCGCTGGAAGGCGAAGACCTGGAAGACATCAAGACCAAGACGCAGACCTTGATGGAAGCTTCCATGAAGCTGGGCGAAGCCATGTATCAGGCGGCTCAGGCTGAAGCTGAAGCTGATGAAGGTGCCGATGAAGGCACTGCTGAAGGCACGGCGCAGGAAGACGATGTCGTCGACGCTGACTTCGAAGAAGTCAAAGACGACGACAAGAAGTCCGCCTAACATCAGTTGAATGAGACCCGGCCTTGCATCCTTTCAAGGGTGTGAGGCCGGATCGTTCCGACCGCGGCATCTCCTGCCCCGTTTCTTTCTGGTGTATTGGCTGACGTTGAGCTGCATGGCTCAGGAGCACTCCCACCAGATCAAGTGCAGGGCACGACATGGAGCGGTTGTCATACCGGACAGACCGCAAGTTTCCTTTCGATCTCCGGTACCCAAGACGAGTAACCGAGAATGTCCAAGCCTGATTTCTACGAAGTTCTGGGCGTCGCCCGCGACGCGGATGAGAAGATGCTGAAAAGCGCCTATCGAAAGATGGCGATGAAGTATCACCCGGACCGCAATCCGGGGGACGCCGCTGCGGAAGCCAGCTTCAAGGAAGCCAACGAAGCCTACGACACTCTGAAGGATCCGCAAAAGCGGGCTGCCTATGACCGCTTTGGTCACGCTGCTTTTGAAAATGGCGGTTTCGGCGGTGGTGGCGGCGGCCAGCATGGCCCTGACTTCTCATCCACAATGTCGGACATTTTCGAGGAGTTCTTCGGAATGGGCGGCGGTGGCGGCGGGCGCCGCTCGGGTGGCCGTGAGCGCGGCGCGGATTTGCGCTACAATCTCGATATCTCGTTGGAAGAAGCCTACGACGGAAAGACCGTCGAAATCGAGGTGCCCACCAGCATCACCTGTGAACTCTGCAGCGGCTCCGGCGCAAAGCCGGGAACCAGCCCGACCACCTGCCGCACCTGTGGCGGAGCAGGTCGTGTGCGGGCGGCGCAGGGCTTCTTCACTCTAGAGCGTGCTTGCCCTACATGTCAGGGCAAGGGACAGGTCATCTCTGACCCATGCGACAGATGCGGTGGAGGGGGTCGGGTAACCCAGGAACGCACGCTTTCCGTCAACATCCCTGCCGGCATCGAAGACGGAACACGCATCCGTCTTGCTGGCGAGGGAGAAGCAGGCTTGCGCGGCGGGCCTTCGGGGGATCTCTATATTTTCCTCTCACTGAAACCGCATAGCCTGTTTCAACGCGACGGTGCCGACCTTTACTGCCGTGTTCCGATTTCGATGACGACGGCGACACTCGGCGGCGCCTTTGACGTGCCGATCCTGGATGGCGCGACCAGTCGTGTCAAAGTGCCGGAGGGCACCCAGACCGGCAAGCAGTTCCGCCTCCGTGGCAAAGGCATGCCGGTCATGCGCTCGACCCAGCATGGCGATATGTATGTGCAGGTAACAGTCGAAACACCGACAAATTTGAGCAAAAGACAGCGCGAAATTCTGGCTGAGTTTGACCAGGAAGGCAGCGGTGGAAACCACCCGGAATCGGAAGGTTTCTTCTCAAAGCTGAAAGACTTTATAGCCAGTCACGGCAGCTAGGACATATGCAAGCCTGAGACAGTCTGAAGTCTGATCTTTGCATAGGCGCCCTTGTTATCCGGATTGGTCTCTCCTTATTGAAGAGGGAGAGGACGATAAGGATGAAGCATATTCGGGACCCGGGCATCAAAACGTGTAAAGCAGAACGCATTTCTGCCGTCCGCGCCAAGGCGGTGGATGAACTGAGGTTCCTGCGCACCTGGCTGGAGAGCCCGCTCAAGACCGGGGCGGTCAGTCCCTCAGGACCTGAGCTGGCCGCCTGTATGGCGTCTTACCTCTCCCCAGAGCCGGGCAAGCGGGTCGTCGAATTGGGCCCCGGGACGGGAGCCGTTACGGCTGCCATTCTGCAACGCGGTGTCGCCCCGGCCGATTTGAAGTTGGTCGAATTCTGTCCGGAATTCTGCGATCTCCTGCAGAAGCGGTTTCCAGGCGTCGGCATCCGGCGTGGCGATGCCTATGATCTTCAGGGCGTCATGGCGCAAGAGGGCATTCTACCCCTCGGCCTCAATGGCATTGTTTCCAGTTTACCCATGCTCAATCGACCGGAAGAGGCGCGTCTGGAACTTCTGAAATCGGCGTTGGAGTTCCTTGCTCCCGGTGCGCCCTTCATCCAGTTTTCCTATGGTCTCGCCCCACCCATACGAATGTTGCCGAAAGGCGTGACGATGAGCACGTCGGGCTGGATCTGGCGAAACTTTCCGCCTGCGAGGGTCTTCGTTTACCGCCGGACAGTTTCCTGAGAAATGAGCAACGGCCCAGTTGGTTCTGGTTCGGTTGGGTCGGTATGCTGGCGCCAGTTCGTCTTGTCAGATTGTGAGGTTTCATGCGTCAGCCGAAGGTACTTCTGTTTTCGGGCTCCACTCGATCGGGATCCTACAACGCCAGTCTGGCTGCGCTCGCGGCCAAAAAACTGGCTCTGGCCGATGCGAAAGTCACCCGCATTTCCCTGAAGGAATACCCACTTCCCCTTTACGATGGGGATCTGGAGAAAGACAAAGGAGCGCCTGATAACGCGGTGAAGCTGAAGAAGCTGTTCCTGGCTCAGGATGCGATATTCATCGCTTGCCCCGAGTATAATGCCGGCATTACCCCTTTGCTGAAGAACACACTCGATTGGATCAGCCGTGCGACAACGTCGGATGGGCCGGGTGTGCTGGCGTTCAAACAGCCTATATTTTCGCTGGGGGCAGCTTCTCCAGGCGCTTTCGGTGGCATGCGCGGGCTGATTGGTATCCGAACCATTCTGGAGGTTGGCCTCGGAGCTCACGTGCTGCCGCAGATGGTCAGCGTCTCAAATGCTGGTCAGGCGTTCGATGAAAAAGGCGAATTGGTCAATGAGCGCTCCGCTGAGCAGCTTCAAAAAACTATGGATGCTCTGATGAACTTTGCCAGAATGCGGATTGTCGGTTGAGACTGCCGGTCTCGTCGGCCTTCGGCTTGGAATTGGCGATGGGGCGGCTTACATAAGTCTCGAAACGGAGTGGCTTTCTGTCCATTCCCATTATCTTCGCGAGAGAGGTTTTCATGAGCGACACCCATGCACCCGTTAGCTGGCACGGCACGACGATCCTGACGATCCGCAAGGGCGGAAAGGTGGTTGTCGCCGGTGATGGCCAGGTGTCGCTGGGCGATACCGTGATCAAGAGCACCGCCCGTAAGGTCCGGCCGCTTGGGCAAGGCGATGTGATTGCTGGATTTGCCGGAGCCACGGCAGATGCCTTCACGCTGTTTGAACGCCTGGAGGCCAAGCTTGAGCAATACCCTGGCCAGTTGATGCGAGCCTGTGTCGAACTGGCGAAGGACTGGCGAACCGATCGTTATCTGCGTCGACTCGAAGCAATGATGATCGTCGCCGACAAGGATGTGTCGCTGGTGCTCACCGGCAATGGCGACGTGCTTGAGCCGGAGGGCGGGGTCATGGGTATCGGTTCTGGCGGCAATTATGCACTGGCGGCAGCGCGCGCTCTGGTCGATACCGAGGCGGACGCCGAAACGGTCGCGCGCAAGGCCATGGCGATTGCAGCCGACATCTGTGTCTACACAAATGGTAATGTCCTGGTCGAAACTCTGGAGAGCAGCGCGTGACGACCACGACGACGTCGGATGGGGTACCAGATCCGCAAGCGCTGTCGCCGGATCGGCTGGCCGCTGCTGTTGAGGCCGGAATCCTGAGTGAACATCAGGCCGATCAACTGACAGAGTTCTGGGTGATGCCTCAGGGGAGCGGAGCCTCCGGACTGACCCATGCCGACCGGGAAGAAGTGCGCTTTGTGCGCGGATTTCATGACATCTTCATCAGCATCGGGCTGGTGGTTTTGATGTTTGGTCTGGTCTTCGGCCTGCATGGATGGGTGGACGACTGGCTGGTTGCCGGCATTTCTGCAGTCGTGATCTGGGGGCTGGCGGAACTCTTTGCGCGGCGGAAACGCCTGGCACTTCCCTCCTTTCTGCTCAGCATTGCCTTCACGCCCTTCTTTTTTATCGCTTGCGTTGGTTGGTTTCTCGAGGGCGATATGCCGTCCTTGGACTCGAACAAGTGGCTTCCAGCCGGCGATTTGTTGGACGTGATTCCGGCAACCGTTCTGGTAATCATCGGAGCCGTTCTGTTTTACCTGCGCTTTCGGGTGCCCGTTGGGGTGGCGTCCATCAGTGCCGGATGTCTCTTTCTCGGGGCGCTTCTGTTTGATCTGGCTGTTCCAGGTATCATCGAAAGCAATCTGGCTGCGTTTTTCCTGGTTGTCGGCCTGTCAATTTTCGCGCTGGCGATGGGGTTCGATAGTCGGGATCCGAAGCGGGTCACGTTGAACTCGGACAAGGCTTTCTGGCTGCATTTGATGGCGTCACCGCTGATCGTGCACTCTATCCTGTCGATGGTCAGCGAAGCGTCAGGAACGGAATCCACCAGTTACTCCACAGTGGTTATCGCCTTGTTTCTGATCCTCGCAACAGTTGCCCTCATCGTCGACCGCCGGGCCTTGCTTGTGTCCGCCATGAGTTACCTCGGGTTTGCCATCGGGTATCTGATCATTCAGGCTGATGTCTCCGAGGAAACCGCGATTGCGGTGACCATGCTCGTGCTGGGGTGTTTCATCCTGCTGATTGGCTCTGCATGGCAGGTCCTGCGCCGTGGTTTGCTGAAGCCTTTTGCTGACACACCCTTGCTGCGCTTTGTCCCCGCACCCAACTAGACCTGTACGTCAAACTGTTATGTCCGAGTGAAAGACCTTAAATGACCGACTTTTCGCCCCGCGAAATCGTATCCGAACTCGATCGTTTCATCGTTGGCCAGAATGACGCCAAGCGCGCCGTCGCCATTGCCTTGCGCAATCGCTGGCGCCGGCAAAAACTGGAAGGCCCGATGCGCGAGGAAGTTCTGCCGAAGAACATCCTGATGATTGGCCCGACCGGTGTCGGCAAGACGGAAATCGCCCGCCGATTAGCCAGACTGGCGAATGCGCCCTTTTCCAAGGTCGAGGCGACCAAATTCACGGAAGTCGGCTACGTTGGCCGCGACGTGGAACAGATCATTCGTGATCTGGTCGAATCCGGCATCTCCATGGTGCGCACCCAGCAACGCGATGAGGTGAAGGCCAAGGCTCATCTGCAAGCCGAGGAACGTGTTCTTGATGCGCTGGTGGGGAAAAACGCCAGCCCCGCGACCCGCGACAGCTTTCGCAAGAAGCTGCGCGAGGGCGATATGGATGAGAAGGAAATCGAGATCGAAGTTCGCGCTCAGGCGCAGATGCCGAGTTTCGACATGCCGGGAATGCCGGGTGGCAGCGTCGGCGTGATGAATGTCTCCGACCTTCTTGGCAAGGCCTTCGGTGGCCAGACCAAGACCAAGAGGGTCAAGGTGAGCGAGTCCTATGGCCTATTGATCGAGGAAGAATCCGACAAGCTTCTCGACGAGGAGAAAATCACTCAGGAAGCCATCTCACGTGTTGAGAATGCCGGGATCGTTTTCCTTGATGAAATCGACAAGATTTGTGCTCGCGAAGGGCGTAGTGGTGGCGACGTCTCGCGAGAAGGCGTTCAGCGCGACCTGTTGCCTTTGATCGAAGGCACTGTGGTCTCCACCAAGCACGGTCCGGTCAAGACCGACCACATCCTGTTCATCGCGTCTGGTGCTTTCCACGTTGCCAAGCCATCTGACTTGCTGCCTGAACTGCAGGGACGGTTGCCGATCCGTGTCGAACTGAAGGCCCTGACCCGCGATGATTTCAAGGCGATCCTCACGGAGCCGGAAGCCAGTCTCATCAAGCAGTATGTCGCCCTGATGAAAACCGAGCAGGTCGATTTGATCTTCACCGATGATGCCATTGAAGAAATTGCCTCGGTGGCGGTCGATCTCAATTCCACGGTGGAGAATATCGGCGCGCGCAGGCTGCAGACGGTGATGGAGCGGATTCTCGACGAGATCTCGTTCGTGGCGCCGGATCAGCCAGGAGAAGTCGTGACCATCGATGCGGAATATGTTCGCTCGAACGTCGGGGAATTGGCGAAGAACGTGGATCTCTCCCGCTTCATTCTCTAGTCTTCGAACCACCCTTTACCTGCGGCTGGTCACCCGCCGCTGAATTCAAGGCAGAGTGCACTCATGGTAGCGATCAGAAAAAGCAACGAGGAAGGCCATCGCCGCAAATTCCTGGTTATCGTTGATGATACGCCGGAATGCGATCGGGCAATTGTTTACGCCGCCAAACGTGCCGCGCGTACGGGCGGCGTTCTGCTCCTGCTGTATGTGATTGCCCAAGGTGATTTTCAACATTGGCTCGGCGTCGAAGAGATCATGCGCGCCGAGGCGAAGGAAAAGGCCGATCAAACCTTGGCAAAAGCCGCCGACCGTGGGCGGTCCGTCGCCCGAACCGAGCCGGAGTGCATCGTGGGAGAGGGCAATACCTCCGAAGTCATTCTCGACATCATCGACTCGGATCCGGACGTTGCTATTCTGGTTCTGGCTGCGGGGCTCAGCAATGAGGGCCCAGGCCCTCTAGTGGCGTCCATCGCAGGCAAGTCGTCCGGAAACTTTCCGATCCCGGTGACGATCGTTCCAGGAAATCTGGATGATGAATCCATCGCGGCACTTGCCTGAAGGGCACTTCGAAGTTTGTGTCGCGGGCAGACCGATAAGATCAGAAGTCTTGTAACCCTTTCCTTCTCGGTCCGGACTTCCCATATATTGAGAATGTAAAGATTGAGGGCGGTGGTTTAAAAAAACCCAGTCCTGAGCTACATCTATCGCCAAGCGACGATGAAAGGCGCGAAGCAGCGCCGTAAGCAACGAAAGATCGACCCATGTTTATTCAGACAGAGGCGACGCCGAATCCGGCGACCCTGAAGTTCCTGCCAGGCCGGGTTGTGCTGCCGGAAGGCACTTATGATTTCCGCTCCGCATCGGAAGCTGGCGCTTCGCCGCTTGCCGAAAAGTTGTTCACCATTCCAGGTGTGGTTGCGATTTTCTACGGCCATGACTTCATCACGGTGACCAAGGACGATACCGACTGGCAGCACATGAAGCCGGCTATCCTTGGCGCGGTCATGGAGCAATTCATGTCCGGTCAGCCTGTCATGGCGACATCGCAGGCCGAAGACATCGAGGAGGGCGAGTTCTTTGACGAAGGTGATGCGGAAACAGTCACTGTGATCAAGGACCTGATCGAGACGCGCGTGCGCCCTGCCGTTGCCCAGGATGGTGGTGACATCACCTTCAAGGGGTTCAAGGAAGGCGTGGTCTATCTGTCCATGCGCGGCGCCTGTGCCGGTTGCCCGTCGTCGACAGCGACCTTGCAGCACGGCATTCAGAACCTGTTGCGTCACTTCGTACCAGAGGTTGAAGAAGTTCGCCCGATCTGATCGCAGCGTTGCTCGGAAACCAATAAAAAAGCCCGGCTCTGTCCGGGCTTTTTTATTGCCATAGTGTCTGCGCGGCAGAGCAGGTTGAACTTCGGGGTAAGTCCAAAGCTTATCTCGACAGAAATGAAAAGGCCGGGTAATTCCCTAAGCCATGCGAATTCTGGCAATTGATACAGCTTTGGTGAATTGCGCCGTCGCCGTCTGGGACAGCGACGGCGTTGGCGTGCCTCCGGTTCTCTTCTGCGAGACCATTGGACGAGGACATGCGGAACGTCTGACCGGCATGCTGGGGGAGGCCATGGCAGAAGCCTCCTGTGCCTTCTCCGACCTTGACCGCATTGCTGTCACGACCGGTCCGGGCAGTTTTACCGGGATGCGTGTCGGCTTGTCGGTGGCGCGCGGTTTCGGATTGGTTCTCGGCAAGCCTGTGGTCGGCATCACGACTCTGGCGGCGATGGCAAAGCCGTTTCTGGGTGAGGTGCAGACCCATCCGGTTTTCGTCTCGATGGAAGGTAAGGGCGAGGAAATCTATTGCCAGTTGTTTGGTGCTGAGGGAGTGCCCAGGAGCCCGGCAGAAGTTCGTCGCCTGTCGGAGCTGTCTGAAACGCTGCCGCCCGAGACCCGCTTTGTGGGAGCTTCTTCGAGGCGGGTTGTGGAAGCCGTCGGCGCATCAACGGACAGGATCTTGAGTGAGGCTGCTTGCCCGGATGTGGCTGATGTTGCGCGCCTGGGCGTTCTGGCTGACCCAAAGCAGGCGAGGCCTGTACCGCTTTATTTGCGCCCGCCTGACGCTGCGCCGCAGAAAAAGGGAAAGATCGCCCGCCTATGATTTTCTCCCGCCCCAAATCAGTGCCTTTTCAAGTCGAAGCAGCGCTATCTGAGGACCTGGCGGTTCTCTCTGACATCCATGCCAAGTCGTTTGCGCATGCATGGAACGGCGATGAGCTGCACCGCATGATGCAGGAAAGCGGCGCACTGATGCTGGTTGCACGCTCGCCCGGCCAGGATCGTTCGGCCAGTCTGCGAGGATTTGTGCTGATCCGCACAGTTGCAGGCGAGGCAGAAGTGTTGACCCTGGCCGTCCATCCAGAGCATCGTGGCAGAGGATTGGCGAGAGCCCTGATGCAGCATGCTCTTTTTCAGCTGTATTCGGATCGCTGCGACTGCCTCTTTTTGGAGGTTGATGCCGCAAATGCGCCGGCACTGCACCTTTACAAGGCGCTTGGTTTCCGCAAAGTGGGGGAACGGAAGAGCTACTACAGCTCCGGTGATGGCGATGGAACGGCGCTTGTCATGCGGGTTGATCTTCGCTAATCGCACGGTGACTGCACGCGACAACGCGTCGGAATGGATCGAAAAGGCTGGCGATTACTGATGACGGACGAACGGCAAACGGCGCTTGAAGAACTCTGCGCGGCGAAAGGTCTGCGCATGACCGAACAACGCCGGGTGATTGCAGCCGTTCTGGAAGAGGCATCCGAGGAACACCCGGATGTGGAGGAGCTGTACCGTCGTGCCGTGAAAGTCGATGCACGCATTTCAATCTCGACCGTGTATCGGACCGTCAAGCTGTTCGAAGATGCGGGGATGATCGCCCGCCATGATTTTCGTGATGGTCGCTCCCGCTACGAAACCGTGCCGGACGAGCATCATGATCATCTGATCGATTTGCGCAGCGGTCAGGTGATCGAGTTTCGCAGCGAGGAAATTGAAGCCCTTCAGGAAGCAATTGCTCGCACACTCGGATATCAGCTGGTCGACCATCGCCTTGAGCTTTACGCCGTTCCGCTGTCCGATAAGGACCAGAAACAGGCTACGCCGACCTATGCCGGAGATCGACCGCAGGGGTCAGATGATGACCCGACTTAAGGCGTTCTGGACGATTTTTCTATTGTCGCTGATTACCTTTGCGTTGATCCCGCCGCAGTGGCTGGCGATGAAATTCGGCTGGAAGGTCCAGCGCAAGCTTCCTTATCTCTGGCACCGTGCAGCAACCTCGTTGCTTGGCATCCGTATCAGTCAGCAGGGTAAACCGGAGATGCGCCGCCCTTTGCTGATTGTTGCCAATCACGCATCCTGGGTGGATATCACGGTCATTGGCTCCTTGAAGCCGCTCTCTTTCATTGCCAAGTCCGAAGTTGCCGGCTGGCCGGTTTTTGGACTGTTCGCCAGGTTGCAGAGAACGGTTTTCGTCAATCGCACCAAACGGTCCGAGACCGGACAAGTCGCAGGCGAGATTGCCAAACGCATGAGTCAGGGGGACGCCATGGTGCTCTTCGCTGAAGGCACCTCCAACGATGGGAACTCCGTGCTTCCGTTCCGCTCGGCCCTTTTGGGGGCTGCGACCCGCGCCGTCGGCGAGGGCGAGGAAGTTTGGGTTCAGCCGATGTCTGTCGCCTATCTGGCGTTGCATGGTGTCCCGATGGGACGTCAGCTCCGGCCGCATGTGGCATGGTATGGCGATATGGAAATGGCGGACCATCTCTGGGGCGTACTGACCCGTGGTCCCATGGATGTGCAGATTACCTGGGGGGAGCCGGTCCTGGTCAATGCCAAGACCGACAGAAAAGCCCTGACCCGCCAGATGGAAGACAGCGTTCGCAAAATGACGGGAATAGCGTTGCGCGGTGGTGAAGGGCAGCTTCTCGAAGAGGTCACTCCGGAGGTTGCTGAAGAAGCCGACGCAGCGTTCTTCTCAAGCACACAAAAAGCAGGTAAAGCTGGCGCCTGATCAGGCGAAGCGGCACTGTGCAATTGACGCGTTCCGCAATGCGATGTAGGGCCGGGCAAACTTGGCCGGCGATGGCGGCCCTGATTAGACAGACATGAAAAGGCTGCAGCCTGCCGAGGGCGCACCTTGAAGGATGCCGAAGACCACCAGCGGCAATGAGGACCGGAATGACGCAACACCAGGATATGGCAGTTGTTGGCGAGCCCGTCGAGGCAACCTTGGACAACACGACTTCCAAGACCGATACGAGCGCTTCCGCGGCCCTGCAGCCGAAGAAGGTGTTTATGCGCACCTATGGCTGTCAGATGAACGTCTACGACAGCGACCGGATGACCGATGTGCTGGGGCCGGAAGGCTTCACCACCACAGAGAACATGGAGGACGCCGATCTCGTCATCCTCAATACCTGTCACATCCGCGAAAAGGCTGCCGAAAAGGTTTATTCGGAGCTAGGCCGTATTCGTAAGGTCAAAGAAGAGCGTGCCCGCCAGGGCAAGGAAATGATGATCGGCGTGGCCGGTTGCGTTGCTCAGGCTGAAGGCGAGGAAATTTCACGCCGCGCCCCGATTGTCGATCTGGTGATTGGTCCACAAAGTTATCACCAGTTGCCGAAACTTTTGAAGACGGCGCGGGATGGCACCAAGGTTGTTGAAACCGAGTTCGACATCGATGCCAAGTTCAAGCATCTCTCCGAGCGGGCGGCCCGACCTCCTTTGAAGCGCGCGCCGTCGGCTTTCCTGACCGTTCAGGAAGGCTGCGACAAGTTCTGCACTTTTTGTGTGGTGCCATACACACGCGGAGCGGAAGTCTCGCGTTCTGTCGAACAGATCGTGACGGAGGCTGAACAGATGGCAGTTGCCGGTGTTCGCGAAATCACGCTTCTGGGCCAGAACGTCAACGGTTGGCATGGTGCCGGACCAGACGGCAATTCCTGGGGGCTGGGCAGACTGTTGTACCGGCTGTCGGAAATCGACGGGCTGGATCGTTTGCGTTACACCACAAGCCATCCCCGCGACATGGATGATGAACTGATCCAGGCGCACCGAGATCTCAAGACGTTGATGCCTTACCTGCATCTGCCGGTTCAGTCCGGGTCCGACAGCATTCTCGCGTCGATGAACCGTAAACATACACGGGACGAGTATTTTCGTCTGATCGACCGGATTCGCGAGGCCGCTCCCGATATTGCTCTGTCCTGTGATTTTATCGTTGGGTTTCCAGGCGAGACGGATCAGGATTTTCAGGACACCATGAATCTTATTCGTCGGGTGGAATTCGGTTCGGCTTTCTCGTTCAAATACAGCCAGCGCCCAGGCACTCCTGGAGCCTTGATGGACAATCAGGTTGATGAAGATATCAAAAGCGCTCGTCTGGCAGAGTTGCAGGAGCTGGTTGCTCAGCAGCAGACGGCCTTCAATGCCTCGCGCATCAACATGACCTTCGGCGTCCTTTTTGAACGCAAGGGTCGCATGCCAGGGCAGATCGTCGGTAAATCTCCTTGGCTGCAGCCAGTGCAGGTTGATGCTTCTGAAGATCTCATCGGAACGATACAACCGGTGGAAATCCTTGAGATCGGCAGAAATTCACTGTTCGGGCAATTGAAGCCGGGGCATCATGATGTGGTCGGGCAGTGACCCGGCGCCATATAGGAGGCGGCATTTGACGCGTGAAGCCCAGGCTGCGGCATCTGATCTGACGCACATTGTTTTGGCGTTTGAAGACAACAGGCTGATCGGCGATTTGTTTGGTCAATTCGACCAGAACCTCGCGCTTATCGAACAGAAATTGGGTATCGATGCGATTGCGCGTGGCAATCAGGTTACCCTCAAAGGCTCTCCTGCCGGGTGTTCCCAGGCGCGGACGGCTTTGGAAACGCTTTATCAAAGACTGCAACAAGGTCACGAAATCCATCCCGGTGATGTGGATGGAGCCTTGCGTCTGGCGGCTTCAGCGGAAGCTCAGTTGCCCTTGCCGACCCTGGAACCACGGTCGCGCCTTGCCTTTGCCAAAATCTCGACCCGACGCAAGACCATCGTGGCCCGCACGGCGACGCAGGATGCTTACATTCGGGCTATGGATCGCTCCGATCTGACCTTCGGAACAGGGCCGGCCGGAACGGGCAAGACTTATCTCGCGGTCGCCTATGCGGCCGCACTCATCGAGCGCGGCGATGCAAGCCGGCTGATCCTCTCGCGTCCGGCTGTCGAAGCGGGTGAGCGTCTTGGATTCCTGCCTGGGGACCTGAAGGAAAAGGTCGATCCTTACCTGCGTCCACTTTACGACGCACTTTATGAAATGATGCCGCCGGAAAAGGTGGACCGGGGGCTCACCTCCGGCATGATCGAAGTCGCGCCACTTGCCTTTATGCGTGGCCGAACCCTCTCTGATGCCGTCATCCTGCTGGATGAGGCCCAGAACACCACCTCCATGCAAATGAAGATGTTCCTGACCCGTCTGGGCGAGAACTCCAAGATGATCGTCACAGGCGATCCGAGCCAGGTCGACTTGCCGCTTGGGCAGATCTCTGGCCTACGGGAAGCTCTGGGGCTGCTCGACGGTGTGGAATCCGTCTCCACGGTGCGTTTCACCGAAACTGATGTGGTGCGCCACGAGTTGGTTGCAAGGATCGTGACGGCCTATGACAATGCTTCGCGCGAAGCCTCGCAAGCCCGCGAGCGGCGGTATGCCGAACGGTCGGAGAAGTCGCGCCGCCCGACGCTGGAAACGGAAGAAAGTTGATCGAATGACTTGGCGCGAGGCTGCTGGTGAGGTCAGCTTGCCGAAAGACTTTGCCATCGACATTACCATTGCGACCGAAGGTTGGCCTACGGAAGCTGATCTGCGGTCGCAATGTGTTTCCGCGCTGACAGCCGCATTTCGGCAGGCGGGACTGGAAGCTGTTCCTGGCTCGGAAGTCTCTCTGGTTTTCACCGATGACGAAGCGATCCGCGAGCTGAACCGGACGTGGAGGCAGAAGGACAAGCCGACAAATGTCTTGTCATTTCCCGGAAGCGACCCCGATGGAGAGCTGTATGGGCCGCTCCTCGGCGACATTGTTATCGCTTTGGAGACAGTAAAGCGCGAGTCCGTGGAGCTGGAGATTGACTTCCACGCGCATCTCACCCATCTGGTGATTCATGGAATTCTTCATCTTTTTGACTACGATCATCAGGATGACGAAGAAGCTGAAGTGATGGAAGAGCTGGAACGTTGCATTCTGGCCTCCCTGGATATTGCGGACCCCTATGCGGATAGGCCACTTGAGGCGGATGCCGACTAGGTCATTTGGCCGTCCGGGGCTGCACGATAAATCGAGAAAGTCTGTTTGTAGCGCATGATGATGATGGTTCCAGAGACCAGGCGGAACGAGGCAAGTGCCTCGCAGAGCGCGCCTGCAGAGAACGCGCCGGACGAAGAACCGCAGCCGAGTAGGCCGCGGGAGAAACGAGCCCTCATGGAGCGGTTCAAGAGTTTCCTGTTCCCGCGGCACGGCACGGCAACCCTGAGAGAAAATCTGCAGAACGAGCTGGCGCGCGACGGTGAAGGCGATACGGTCTTTTCCACGGAAGAGCGCATGCTGCTCGGCAACATCTTGCGCTTGCGCGAGCTGCGCGTTGATGACGTGATGATCCCGCGCGCCGACATTGAGTCAGTGGAAGCCGGCACGACACTCGGTCGCCTGATGGAGTTGTTTCAGGAGTCGGGGCATTCGCGAATGCCCGTCTACGTGGAGACTCTTGATGATCCGCGTGGCATGGTTCACATCAAGGACTTGATGGTTTTCATCGCTGAGAACGGTTCGAGGACGGGTCGCCCTGAAGCCGACGGCTCTACTGCTGTTCCCGACGATTCCGATCTGACGAAATCCGGTGGCAATTCCCAGGAGCTGGATCTCGGGGTTGTCGATCTTTCGATTTCCCTCAAGGACGTCGGGTTGATCCGTCAGTTGTTGTTCGTCCCACCTTCCATGCCTGCGACTGATCTGATGGCCAAAATGCAAGCCGACCGGATCCAGATGGCGTTGGTGATTGACGAATACGGCGGTACGGACGGTCTGATCTCGCTCGAAGATCTGGTCGAAACTGTTGTTGGCGACATCGAAGACGAACACGACGAAGACGAAGAGGCGATGCTGCAGCTTGTCTCTGACGGGATATGGACTGCGGATCCGCGTCTGCCTCTCGAAGAATTGACTGCAGGTCTCGGAGCAGATCTGTCGGGATCTGAAGCAAGCGAGGACGTGGATACGCTTGGCGGACTTTTGTATGTGTCTGTCGGTCGGGTACCGGTAAGAGGCGAGCTGCTTCTAGTGCCCGACGTTCCTGGTTTCGAATTTGAAGTCATGGATGCTGACCCACGTCGCATCAAGCGGCTGAGGATTCGTCGCAAGCGGCTGGATGCGCGCATTGCGGACCAGCGGCGGCGAGTGAAACGTCCCGAGAGCGCTCAGTCGACCGACGAAAGCCACGCAGAGCAGTAGGCGTTCAGGCCGGGCCTGCTGATCGGCACTGGCATGCAAGTGGACAAGGCTCGTGTTTTGCGAAAGCCTTGACCGCGCTCGGCTGTCGTTGGCACTGTTCGACGAGACCGATTCGCACGGGATTTCCGGTACATGGACACTGTGATTGCCGCCCTCAACGCGGTTCCGAACGCTTGCCTGCTGGCCTGGGGATGGCGACGGGGCCTGTATGCCTTGATTGTTGGCGCAATCGCTGCGCTGGCGCTTCCACCGGTGAATTTTATTCTCAGTTTGGCTTTCGCCTTGCCGTGTCTGGTCTGGTTGCTCGATGGAGCCGTCGGAAGCGGCGAGGCGAGTGCGCTCAGGCGACTGCGGCTGGGCTTCGGTCTGGGATGGCTTTTCGGGCTTGGTTATTTTCTCGCCGGACTGTGGTGGATTGGCGCGGCCTTCCTCGTGGACGGTGAGCGCTATGCGTGGCTTTTGCCGGTGGCCGTGCTGGCGATGCCGATGGGGTTGGCTCTTTTCCATGGTCTTGCCTGTGGCTGTGCGGCGCTGCTTTGGAGCAACGGCGCCCATCGAATTGCCGTTCTGGCCATTTTCCTATCCACTTCTGACTGGCTGAGGGGCCATGTGCTGACAGGGTTTCCTTGGAACACCTTCGGGGCGGCGGTGTCTGGCAGTCTGGAAATCTCGCAATTTGTCAGTGTCGCCGGCGCGGATGGTTTGGGGCTGCTAGTCTTGCTGATCGCTGCAGCACCTGCCGTACTGACGGAACCTGGACGACAGAAGTGGCGGATCGGTGCTGTAGCACTGGCGACGACCCTCGGTGTTGTGGGCTTCGGTGTCTGGCGACTTGAAGTCATGCCGGATCCGGGCCTCTCGGAGCTTGATATTCGTCTGGTTCAACCTGCCATTGCCCAGAGCGAGAAGTGGAAGCCCGAGAACCGGGACCGCATTTTCTCCGACTACCTGGATCTGAGCTCGCGCCCGCAAACCGAAGGTGGTCGGGTCGGGGCTCGCCGGCTGATTGTCTGGCCGGAAAGCGCCTTGCCGTTTCTGTTGACTCAGACCCCTTCGGCCTTGGTGGCAATTTCTGCGTTGCTCAATGATCAGCACCAGTTGGTCACGGGAGCCATCCGAGCGGAAGCGACTGAGGCGCAGACGCAGTATTACAACAGTCTTTTCCTCTTTGGTCCGGACGGCACCATCGTCGGCAGCTACGACAAGGTGCATCTTGTGCCCTTCGGAGAGTATTTGCCGCTGGCTGACTGGCTGGATGCGTTGGGTTTGAGCAAGCTGGTCGAGGGTCCAGGGGCGTTTTCATCAGGCTATGGCCGCCGCAGTCTGCAATTGCAAGGCGGCGAAACGTTCTTGCCCTTGATTTGCTACGAAGTGATCTTTTCCAATTACTCCAACGTACAATCCAGGCGCCCGGACTTTCTGCTGAACCTCACCAATGACGCCTGGTTCGGGCGCACGGCAGGACCCTTCCAGCATTTGGCGCAGGCGCGCATGCGGGCGATCGAGCAGGGATTGCCGCTGGTCAGAGCCGCCAACACCGGAGTGTCGGCTGTCTTTGATGCAAAAGGGCGGTATCTTGCAAGAGTAGAGCTTGAGGAAAAGGGTATAGAAGACGTTGCTCTCAGCCGAGCGTTGAGTTCGACAATTTTCTCCCGTATCGGTGGTTATGCTTACGCTCTAATGCTGTTTTTACTGTCAATATTTTCAGTGTACTGCCAATACAACCGCGGTTCGCGTTATAATTGATATTTCGCCTTGGGTTTGTTTGCTCTCTATGTTACAACCAGCGAAGTCGCTGAGGATAGCGTCTTAGAAGGAACGGCTCAGGGGATGGGGCTGCCCGAGCAGAGCCGGTTTGCAACCGGCTGGCTGGCCGTTCAAAAGGCCAACCCAAGCGCGAAAAGCGCAATAACGAAGAGAGTTCGCATCCTATGCCCAGTAAAAAGGCTCCCAATCCCATCGATATCCACGTCGGCAGCCGTGTACGGTTGCGTCGGATGATGCTTGGTATGTCCCAGGAGAAGCTGGGCGAAGGTCTTGGTATCACTTTTCAGCAAATTCAGAAGTACGAAAAAGGCACCAACCGTATTGGCGCCAGCCGTTTGCAGCACATTGCCACAATCTTGAAGGTGCCGGTTGCCTTCTTTTTTGAAGATGCTCCAGGCAGCCCGGACGCCGGTGAAGGTTTCAGTGAAATGCAGCCGACCTCCTACGTGGTGGACTTCCTGTCCTCTTCCGAAGGACTGTCGCTCAACAAGGCTTTTGTCCGTATTGAGGATCCAAAGGTCCGCCGTCGGGTGGTGGATCTCGTCCGCGCTCTGGCTGGTGACGACTGATAGGCTGTCCTGACGCACCTTAAATGGTTGACGTCTTCCGGTTCTTCTTAGATTGATGGGGTTGGAGCGGCGGCACATTCGCCGCTCCAGTCATATTCTTTCCCAGAAGGACGATAGCCAATGGCCCGTCAAGATTACCTGTTCACCTCCGAGTCCGTTTCCGAGGGGCATCCAGACAAGGTATGTGACCGCATCTCTGATGCCGTCGTCGATGCTTATCTTACCAAAATGCCGGAAGCCCGCGTTGCCTGCGAAACTCTGGCGACGACGAACCGCGTCGTGATCGCCGGCGAGACACGCGGGCCTGCAGAGATCACCAAGGATTACATCTCCCATATCGCCCGGATGGCGATCAAGGACATCGGCTATGAGCAGGACGGCTTCCATTGGGAAACCTGCGATATTGCTGTGCATCTGCATGCACAGTCAGCCCACATTGCGCAAGGCGTTGATGCTGGCGACAACAAGGATGAGGGCGCTGGCGATCAGGGTATCATGTTCGGCTATGCCTGCCGCGAAACCGCAGAGCTGATGCCAGCTCCGATTCTCTTTTCGCACAAGATCCTGAAGCGTCTGGCTGAAGTCCGGAAGTCGGGTGAAGTGCCGGTTCTCGGGCCGGATGCCAAGAGCCAGGTGACGGTGCGCTATGCTGGCGGCAAGCCGGTTGGTGTGACCTCTATCGTCCTGTCCACACAGCATATCGATGCCAGCCTGACCTCCCGCGATGTTCGCGCCATCGTTGAACCGTATATTCTGGAAAGCCTGCCGGAAGGCTGGATCACCAAGGAGACCGTCTGGCACGTCAATCCGACAGGAACCTTCGTTATCGGTGGTCCGGATGGCGATGCTGGTCTGACAGGACGTAAGATCATCGTTGATACTTACGGCGGTGCAGCCCCGCATGGCGGCGGTGCCTTCTCCGGAAAGGATCCGACCAAGGTCGATCGGTCGGCAGCCTATGCGGCGCGCTATCTGGCGAAGAATGTTGTTGCAGCCGAGCTTGCGGAGCGTTGCACGATCCAGCTGTCTTATGCCATCGGCGTGGCCGAGCCCCTATCGGTCTATGTCGACCTTCATGGCACAGGCGTCTGTGACGAAGCCAAGCTTGAAAAAGCGCTGCGGGATGTCATGTCTTTGAGCCCGCGCGGTATTCGCAGTCATCTTCAGCTGAACAATCCGATCTACGAACGCACCGCAGCCTATGGTCATTTCGGTCGTGAGCCGGAAGATGATGGTGGTTTCAGCTGGGAGAAGACAGATCTGGTTGACGCACTGCGGTCGATTGCGGGATAAGGCCCGCAAACCGGACACCAGATAAGAGAAAGTGGCGCCGGCCCCTGACCCCAGGAGAGCCGGCGCTGTTCATTGAAAACCATGACTGAACGTTACGAAGGTTCATTCTTCGGCCGCCGAAAAGGCAAGCCGCTCAGCCCGCGCCGCACGGATCTGATGGAGAACGTGCTGCCCGACTTCGCCCTTGATCTGGCGACAGCTCCGCCGGATGACCTGAAAGAGCTTTTTCCGGTTCCGGTTGGCGCTGTGTGTCTGGAGGTTGGTTTCGGCAGCGGCGGGCACCTGCTGCACCGGGCGCTCGAAAATCCGAAGATCGGGTTCATTGGCATTGAGCCCTTTGTTGGGAGCATGGCCAAGGTGATTTCCTCTGTCATTGATCAGGGAATACGCAACATTCGTCTGTATGATGATGATGCGGTGAAAGTGCTCGACTGGCTTCCGGAAAACTCGCTCGATCTGGCTTATCAACTGTACCCGGACCCGTGGCCGAAGAAGAAGCACTGGAAACGGCGGTTCATCAACGAGCAGAACCTGGATCGCTATGCGCGGGTGTTGAAAACCGGCAGTGAGTTTCGCTTCGCCAGCGACATTGACACCTATGTGGATTGGACCTTGCGTCATATCCGCTCGCATCCTGACTTTGAGTGGACCGCGGAAGTTGCCGATGACTGGAAACAGCCCTGGGCCAACTGGCCGGGCACACGGTACGAAGCCAAGGCCTTTCGCGAGAACCGGGTGCCTCGATATCTTACTTTCCTGCGGCGTTGAGCAGAGCGCAGTCGCCCTTCGCAGGATGTTGAGAAGCGGCTGAAAAGCCGGGCTTAGAAAGGCTGTTGATCGACTGGTTTTAGCAGCAATGGAGTCCGCATTCGGCTTTGCGCTTGCGTTCTTTGGGGGTTTGGCTGTATACAGCCCGTGTTTCATCTCATCGGCTGGTTGGCGGTTTGAGAGTGGGCCCCGAAGGGACCCGCTCTTTTTTGCTTCAACATACCGGTCGCGGAGAGAATGCGGACAGACGTCAGTGCTGTCAGTAAGGAGTTTTAGCGTGAGCCAATACGAAGCACGCATCGTCGTGGAGCAAGGGCTTGAGGCCCGTGTCGCAGCTATCGTCGAGCCGGTCATCGAGGACCTGGGTTGTCGTCTGGTGCGTATCAAGATCAGCGCGGCCAATGGGTGCACGCTGCAGATCATGGCTGAGCGGCCCGACGGCACAATGACAGTCGAAGATTGTGAAGCGGTCAGTCGTGGGGTTTCCCCGGCGCTGGACGTGGATGATCCGATCAACCGCGCTTATCATCTGGAAGTTTCATCGCCGGGCATCGATCGTCCGCTGGTGCGCGTCGGTGATTTCGAGCGCTGGGCCGGTCATGAGCTAAAAGCGGAAATGAGCGTCCCACAGAACGGACGCAAGCGTTTTCGTGGTATTCTGCTCGGCGTCAAGGGAGATGCGGCGATGCTGCGCCTGCCGGATGTCCGGGAAGGTGAAGAAGATACGGTTGCCCTGCCGATCGCCGATATTGGCGAAGCCAAGCTGGTGCTGACCGATGATCTGATTACCGCAGCTTTGCAGGCTGAGAAAGCCGCGCTTGAAGTGCGCGACCAATTGGATGACGGGGACGACAAGCCTAACTGAGGCAAGCTCGGCTAGGATGTGACAACGCGCAGGCAAACCGAACGAAAAGCCGCGCGAGAGGAGTGGATTGAATGGCTATCAGTGCGAACCGGCTGGAACTGCTTCAGATCGCTGACGCGGTTGCTCGGGAGAAGTCGATTGACCGCACCATCGTGATCGGTGCCATGGAAGATGCGATCCAGAAAGCGGCCCGGTCCCGTTACGGTACGGAGACTGAAGTCCGCGCTGAGATCAACGCGAAGACGGGCGAAATTCGTTTGCAGCGCCTTCTGCAGGTGGTCGAGCAGGTCGAGAACGTCTCCACTGAGATTGCCTTGCAAGATGCGCGGACCAGAAACCCGGAAGCAAACTTTGGCGATTTCATTGCCGAGCCGCTGCCGCCGCTGGATTTCGGTCGTATCGCTGCGCAGTCCGCCAAGCAGGTTATTGTGCAGAAGGTCCGCGAAGCTGAGCGCGACCATCAGTATGACGAATACAAGGATCGTGTCGGTGAAGTCATCAACGGCGTGGTCAAGCGTGCCGAGTATGGCAACGTCATTATCGATCTGGGACGTGGTGAGGGCATTGTCCGCCGCGACGAATTGATCCCTCGCGAAATTTTTCGTACCGGCGATCGAATTCGCGCCTATATATACGATGTGCGTCGCGAACAGCGTGGCCCGCAGATTTTCCTGTCGCGGACCCATCCGCAGTTCATGGCGAAGCTGTTTGCTCAGGAAGTACCGGAAATTTACGACGGTGTGATCGAACTTCGCGCAGTGGCCCGTGACCCGGGTTCGCGCGCCAAGATCGCCGTGATCTCCAAAGACAGCTCGATCGATCCGGTCGGCGCCTGTGTCGGTATGCGCGGTTCGCGTGTTCAGGCCGTCGTTGGTGAGTTGCAGGGCGAGAAGATCGACATCATTCCGTGGAATGAAGATCCCGCGACCTTCATCGTCAACGCACTTCAGCCGGCGGAAGTCGCCAAGGTCGTGCTTGATGAAGATGCTGAGCGGATTGAGGTTGTCGTTCCAGACGAACAGCTGTCGCTGGCCATCGGCCGTCGCGGTCAGAATGTGCGTTTGGCGTCTCAGCTGACTGGCTGGGCGATTGACATCATGACCGAACAGGAAGAAAGCGAGCGTCGCCAGAAGGAATTCCAGGAACGCTCCAACCTGTTCATGGATTCGCTGAATGTCGACGAGATGGTTGGTCAGCTACTTGCGACGGAAGGCTTCTCTTCGGTTGAGGAAGTGGCCTACGTCGATCGCGGCGAAATCTCGATGATTGAAGGTTTTGACGCCGATACGGCTGAAGAAATTCAAGCTCGGGCGCAAGACTTCCTTGAAGAAGAGGAAGCCAAGCTGGACGAAGAACGTCGGCAGTTGGGTGTCTCTGATGATCTAAAGGCCATTGACGGCCTGACCACTGGTATGCTTGTTGCCCTCGGCAAGGATGATGTGAAGTCGATGGAAGATCTGGCCGGCTGTGCTGCAGACGACCTCATCGGCTGGACCGAACGCAAGGACGGCGAAGTCAAGCGGTTCGACGGTGCGCTGTCTGGCTTCGACATTTCCCGCACTGATGCGGAGGCCATGGTTATGGCTGCCCGTGTAGCGGCAGGCTGGATAAGTGAAGCCGATTTGGCTGTTGCCGAAGAGGTCGATGCTGATGGCGACGTCGACGAAGAAGTTGAAGCCGAAGTTGCAGCAGAGCCGACGGAAGAAACCCCGTCCGGTGCAATTTTGAACGGCTGAAGAAATACAGCTACGCCATCTACAAGAATGGCGTAGCTCACTGGTTTGGAGGTCCGCTGGTGCCAAAGAAAAACGAGCCAACGGAGCGGCTCTGTGCCGTTTCCCGGAACGTTTATCCGGTGGACTGCCTGATCCGTTTTGTATTAGGTCCGGAAGACCAGGTGGTCCCGGATCTGAAACGAAATCTGCCGGGACGTGGTGTATGGCTTCTGGCCTCCCGTTCCGTGGTAGAAAGCGCTGTAAAGGATCGGCGCAAAGTATTTGGTCGGGGCTTCAAGGGTGAAGCTCAGGTTGAAGCCGGACTGGCTGATCAGGTTGACAACCTGCTGGAAACAGCAGCCCTGAACGCCCTGTCGATAGTTCGCAAGGCGGGAGAGCTTGTAACAGGCTTTACCAAGGTCGAAGCGGCTTTGAAACGGGAGCCGCTCGAGGGGCTGATCCACGCGGCGGATGCCGCTCCGGATGGCATTCGTAAGTTGTCGGCTGTGGCCGCGGCTCGAAATGAAACTGCAAACGAGCTTCAAACCGTTCGTTTGTTCGATTCGACTCAAATGGATTTGGCATTGGGTCGGTCAAATGTGATACATGCTGCACTGCTGGCGGGGCCGGCGAGCAGAAACTTCCTTTCGCGGGTGCGTGAACTGGAGATGTTTCGCTCCAACTCCGCCCTTGAAATGACAAGCAACGCAGACAGTGCAGTTGCGCAGGACTGAAGGCAATATGAGCGATACAAAAAATCCAGGCGACAAAACTATCAGTGTTGAGCGTAAGACGCTTGGCCTCAAGCGGGGTGGCGGTGGCGACCAGGGGACGGTGCGCCAATCCTTCTCGCATGGCCGGTCGAAGGCTGTCGTCGTGGAGAAAAAGAAGCGTCGTGTTGTGGTGCCCGGCCAAGAGTCGAAGCCAGAGCAGCAGCCGGCTCTTCAGACCCAGCGGCTTGACAAGCCGACCGAGGTTGCTCCGCGCAAGCCCCAGCCTGATCAGAACCGTCGTGGCGGCCCCCGCCAAAAGGGCGGCAATGTGCTGCGCACCCTGACCAAGGAAGAAGCAGCGGCCCGCGCGGCTGCGCTGAAGATGGCTCAGGTCCGTGAGGTCGAGGAACGCAAACAGCGTGAAATCGATGCCAAGCGTCGCGCCGAGGAAGATGCCAAGCGCGCAGCAGAAGAAGCTGAGCGCCTGCAGCGTGAAGAAGCCGAGCGTAAAATTCGCGAGGCTGAAGAGGCTAAGCTTGCGGCAGAAGAAGCTGCGAAGCCAAAACCGAAGCCGAAGCCACAGCCTGTTGCTTCCGTAGCTGATGTTCAGGCTGCGGCCGGGGCAGGTCAGGACGACAAGGGTGCTGCGTCACGCAAGTCGAACGCCGCCCGTGGCGGTAAGGATGCGGCTCCTGCAGGTGATGCGGAAGCCGATGACCGTAACAAGAGCCTTCGGGCGGTCAAGCGGCCTAAGGCAGCTCCGACCCCGGCACGTACACGTGGTGCGGATGACAACCGTCGTCGTTCCAAGCTGACGATCTCTGCTGCAACAGGCAGTGAAGATCCGCGGTCCCGTTCGCTGGCTTCCATGCGTCGTCGCCAGGAAAAGGCAAAACGCGGCCAGCAGCCGGTTGTTCGTGAAAAAGTCATTCGTGAAGTGATCCTTCCGGAAGCCATCACCATTCAGGAGCTCGGCAACCGTATGGCCGAGCGTGCTGTGGATGTGATCAAGCTTCTCATGAAGCAAGGTCAGATGCTGAAGATCAACGACGTGATCGATGCCGATACGGCTGAGCTGATCGCTGTTGAGATGGGTCATACCGTCAAGCGTGTTTCCGAGGCCGATGTTGAAGAGGGTCTCTTCTCCGCAAAGGATGAAGACACCGATCTGAGCCCGCGTCCTCCGGTCGTAACGATCATGGGTCACGTCGATCACGGTAAGACATCGCTTCTCGATGCGCTCCGTAATGCCAAGGTTGTCACCGGTGAAGCCGGCGGTATCACGCAGCATATCGGCGCCTATCAGATCGAGCACAACGACAACAAGATCACGTTCATCGATACTCCTGGCCATGCTGCATTCAGCAAGATGCGTGCCCGTGGTGCAAAATCGACGGATATCGTGGTTCTGGTTGTGGCTGCCGACGATGGTGTCATGCCGCAGACGAAAGAAGCCATTGCGCACGCCCAGGCGGCGGAAGTGCCGATTATCGTCGCCATCAACAAGATGGATAAGCAGGGCGCCGACCCAAGCCGGGTTCGCACCGAACTGCTGAACGACTCGATCGTCGTGGAAGCCATGGGCGGTGACGTCATTGATGTTGAAGTCTCTGCCAAGGCTGGTGAAGGCCTCGACAAGTTGCTGGAAATGATCCTGCTTCAGGCTGAGGTTCTCGAACTTCAAGCCAACCCGGAGCGGACCGCTGAAGGTATCGTTGTCGAAGCCCAGCTTGATCGCGGTCGTGGCCCAGTCGCCACCGTCCTGGTCCAGAAGGGTACGCTGAAGACTGGCGATATCCTGGTGGCCGGCGCCGAGTGGGGCCGTGTTCGTGCAATGCTCGATGAAGACGGCAAGCAGGTTAAGGAAGCCGGCCCGTCCAAGCCGGTCGAAGTTCTTGGCTTCCAGGGCACGCCTGAAGCCGGCGATATGGTCGCAGTGGTTGAGAACGAAGCGCGCGCTCGTGAGATCGTTGACTACCGTCAGCGTCAGATCCGCGAAAAGGCATCTGTCGTTGCATCCGGCGCTCGTGGCTCGCTCGAGCAGATGATGAACCGGTTGCAGGAAACGGGCCGCAAGGAATTCCCGATGGTCCTCAAGGCCGACGTTCAGGGGTCTGCGGAAGCAATTGTGCATGCCCTCAATGAGCTGGGCACGGACGAAGTCAGCGCCCGCATCCTGATGTCCGGCGTTGGTGGTATCACCGAGAGCGACATCACTCTGGCGGCGGCCTCCAAGGCTCCGATCATCGGTTTCAATGTGCGTGCCAACAAGCAGGCCCGTGAAGCTGCCCAGAGAGAAGGCATCGAACTGCGCTACTACAATGTCATCTACGATCTCGTGGATGACGTGAAGTCTGCAATGTCTGGTCTGCTTTCTCCGGAGCTGCGCGAAACATTCCTCGGCAACGCCGAGATCCGGGAGGTTTTCCATATCTCCAAGGTCGGCAAGGTCGCCGGGTGTCTCGTCACCGAAGGTGTTGTGGAACGTGGCGCAAATGTTCGCCTTATTCGCGACGACGTGGTTATCCACGAAGGCGAACTGGGCACGCTCAAGCGCTTCAAGGATGAAGTCAAATCCGTTAATTCCGGTCAGGAATGCGGCATGAACTTCACCAATTACCAGGACATGCGTGCTGGCGACATCATCGAGTGTTTCCGCGTCGAGAAGATCACGCGTACCCTCTAAGGGTAGCATTCGTTTAAGCAATACAGTCGCCGGCGCTGCTGACACCTAGCAGCGCCGGCGGTTTGCATTTGGCGCGCGGCAGAAACCGATCGAGGTTTCGCCCGCCGAGAAGGACAATCGAAAATGGCACGTACTTCAGGATCAGGCGCCAGAGCGCCAACGCAGCGCCAGCTCCGCGTCGGGGAACTGGTCCGCAAGGAATTGTCGGACATCTTGACCCGTGGCGAATTGGCCGACCCGGAATTGGGCGGCGTGATCGTCACGATCCCGGAAGTCCGGATGAGCTCCGATCTGAAACTGGCGACATGTTTCGTGATGCCGCTTGGCGGCGGCGAAGGCGAAAAGATCACCAAGGCGCTGAACCGCACGGCCAAGTTCGTGCGGGGCATGATCTCCCGCCGTCTGACCATGAAATACATGCCCGAATTGCGCTTTGTTCACGACACCCGCTTTGACGACGCCTCGCGCATCGATCAGCTGCTGGATGCCTCGGAAGTTGCACGCGATCTGGAGACGGAAGACGATCAGAAAACCGACGACTGAGCCTGGAACGACCTCGTCGTCGCAGTTTTGAGAACGCCTGATAAACGGATAAAAACCATGGCGCGTCAGCAGCAGAAAAAACGTCCCCGCAACACGATCAACGGGTGGTTGGTCCTCGACAAGCCTTACGGGCTGACGTCCAATGACGCCCTAAGTCGGGTCAAGCGTATCCTGTCTCCGGCAAAAGTCGGCCATGCCGGAACTTTGGACCCGCGCGCCTCCGGTTGCCTTCCGTTGGCATTTGGCGAAGCGACCAAGACCGTTTCGCTGATGATGGATGGTCGCAAGATCTACCGGTTCGAAGTGACCTGGGGTTTGGAAACCAATACAGACGATACCGAGGGCGAGGTGATCGCTACCTCAGACGTGCGTCCCGCAGCGTCGGATATCCAGGCGGTGCTGAGTGAATTCGTCGGCACCATCATGCAGATCCCACCGAAATTTTCGGCCATCAAGGTCGACGGCGAACGCGCTTACGACCTCGCGCGTGGCGGCGAAGAAGTCGAGTTGGAGGCCCGTCCGATTGATGTGCATCGGCTCGACCTCGTGGAGGCTTCCGATCCGGAAAAAGCAGTCTTTGAAGCAGAATGCGGCAAAGGCACTTATGTGCGCTCACTGGCGCGCGATCTTGGGCGTCGGCTTGGCACCTGCGGTCACGTGACTGAGCTGCGTCGCCTGCTCGTTGGTCCTTTCGGCGAAGAGGACATGGTAACGCTCGAAGAACTTCAGGAATCCGCGGATGCTCACGAAGAGGGGACCGGTGTTGAGGGCCTCGTCGAGGAGTTCATCCTTCCGGTCCGGGAAGCACTGGAAAGTCTCGTCGAGCTGCCGGTCAGCCAAGATGATGCCGGTAAAATTCGTCGTGGAATGGCAATTCTTCTGCTTGGGAGAGACGCTCCGCTGCAGGCGGATGAAGTCTTCGCCAGTTATGCTGGTGTCCCGGTTGCGATTGGCGCGATTGAAAAAGGCCGCTTCCAGCCAACCCGGGTGTTTAATCTCTAATAACCTGTGATGGACCGGCAAACCGGGCTGTCATTAAAAATGCTGGCTTTGGCTGGCGTTTTCCGTCATAACTCGCGCCCATTAGGTCGGGGACCCGGCCTGATCCCTTTTTGCTGAACCTTTGCTGGACGACATCTTGGTTCTGGTGACGAAAAAGGGGACCGGGCAACCGGTCATAAAAACAATAGACCTCAAAGGTCTCTATATCTCTGAAAGGATACACGATGTCGATTACTGCTGAGCGTAAAGCCGAGCTGATCAAGGAATACGCAATCAAGGAAGGCGACACCGGTTCTCCGGAAGTCCAGGTCGCAGTTCTGACAGAGCGGATCACCAACCTGACCGAGCACTTCAAGTCTCACGACAAGGACAACCATTCGCGTCGCGGTCTTCTGAAGATGGTCGCGCAGCGCCGCTCCCTTCTTGACTACGTCAAGGGCAAGAGCGAAGCGCGCTAT
Organism: Roseibium limicola; assembly: GCF_017313085.1. GTDB lineage: Bacteria > Pseudomonadota > Alphaproteobacteria > Rhizobiales > Stappiaceae > Roseibium > Roseibium limicola. The sequence goes on from NZ_JAFLNF010000006.1 coordinate 153,941, forward strand.
CAGGACCTGATCAAGCGTTGCGGCATCCGTCGCTAAGACAAAATTCAAGTGAACGCGGTGGGTGGATTTGCCCGCCGCGTTTTACTATAGGAAGCATGTGACCTGTCATGGGGCAGGATTGCCGGCCACTTTCGCGCCTTTTCCGGCTGTTAGAAAGTCGCTCGTCGTCTTGCCCGTGGCTCGTCCGTCCGGCAACCGGCCCATACGGGGCCGACCGGAACTGATCTTGAGGTGCGCCGTACATATGCGTTCGTGCGTCGCGCCACGGGACCAAGCTGTAAGGACATATGATGTTTGATATCCATCGTGTAGAAGTTGAGTGGGGCGGTCGTCCTCTCGTCCTCGAAACGGGCAAGGTTGCCCGTCAGGCCGACGGTGCCGTTATGGCGACCTACGGCGAAACCAAAGTGCTTGCCACTGTGGTTTCTGCAAAGTCCCCGAAGCCGGGACAGGATTTCTTTCCGCTCACCGTGAACTACCAGGAAAAGGCCTTCGCCGCTGGTAAGATCCCGGGTGGCTACTTCAAGCGTGAAGGTCGCCCGAGTGAGCATGAAACCCTCACGTCTCGCCTGATTGACCGTCCGATCCGTCCGCTCTTTGCCGATGGCTACAAGAACGACACTCAGATCGTGATCACGGTTCTGTCCCACGACATGGAAAACGCACCGGACATTCTGGCAATGGTTGCAGCTTCTGCTGCCCTGACCATTTCGGGTGTTCCCTTCATGGGCCCGATTGGCGGCGCACGCGTCGGCATGATCGACGGTGAATACGTCCTGAACCCGCCAGTCGACGACATGGCTGAATCCGCGCTCGACCTGATCGTTGCCGGTACCAGTGATGCCGTCCTGATGGTTGAGTCCGAAGCCAAGGAACTCGACGAAGACACGATGCTCGGCGCTGTCATGTTTGGTCATGCCGGTTTCCAACCAGTGATTGACGCGATCATCAAGCTGGCCGAAACCGCAGCCAAAGAGCCGCGCGAATTTAGCATGCCTGATCACTCCGCTCTTTATGAGCAGGTCAAGGGTATCGCATCCGACGACCTCAAGGCGGCTTATGCAATCACTGCTAAGACTGAGCGCAAGGCAGCTGTTGATGCGGCCAAGGCGAAAGTTGTCGAAGCGCTGATCACCAACGGTGGTGAAGACGCTCCGGAAGCAACGGTTCTGGGCGGCGAGTTCAAGAAGCTCGAAGCTGAAATCGTTCGTGGCGGCATCCTGGACACCGGTTCGCGCATCGATGGGCGCGATCTGTCCACGGTTCGCGCAATCAACTCCGAAGTCGGCATTCTGTCCCGCGCACACGGCTCCTCGCTCTTCACTCGTGGTGAAACGCAGGCGCTTGCTGTTGCAACGCTGGGAACCGGCGAAGACGAGCAGTTCGTCGATGCACTGGAAGGCACCTACAAGGCGCATTTCATGCTGCATTACAACTTCCCTCCTTACTCAGTCGGTGAGACCGGCCGTATGGGCTCCCCGGGACGCCGCGAAATCGGCCACGGCAAGCTGGCATGGCGCGCTATTCGTCCGATGTTGCCGCCGCACCACGAGTTTCCTTACACGCTCCGCGTTGTTTCGGAAGTGACTGAATCCAATGGTTCGTCCTCCATGGCGACTGTGTGTGGTACATCTCTGTCCCTGATGGATGCTGGTGTACCGCTCAAGTCTCCGGTGGCCGGCATTGCCATGGGTCTGATCAAGGAAGGCGACCGTTTCGCAGTCCTATCCGACATTCTCGGCGATGAAGATCACCTGGGCGATATGGACTTCAAGGTTGCGGGTTCCGAAAACGGCATCACCGCGCTGCAGATGGACATCAAGATCCAGGGCATCACCGAGGAGATCATGAAGGTCGCTCTGGCACAGGCCAAGGACGGCCGTGTTCATATCCTCGGCGAGATGGCCAATGCCATCACCGAAGGCCGTGCCGAGCTGGGTGAACATGCTCCGCGCATCGAAGTGATGAAGATCCCGGTCGACAAGATCCGTGAAGTCATCGGTTCGGGCGGCAAGGTCATCCGCGAGATCGTCGAAAAGACAGGCGCCAAGGTCAACATCGAAGACGATGGCACCGTCAAGATTGCATCTTCCGACGGCAAGGCCATCAAGGCAGCCATCAACTGGATCAACTCCATTGCTGCTGAGCCAGAAGTTGGTGTGATCTACGAAGGTACAGTCGTGAAATGCGTCGATTTCGGTGCATTCGTGAACTTCTTCGGCGCCAAGGACGGCCTGGTCCACATTTCCCAGCTCGCTCCCAAGAAAGTTGCCAAGGTCACTGACGTGATCAAAGAAGGCGACAAGGTCTGGGTCAAGCTGATGGGCTTCGACGAGCGTGGCAAGGTTCGCCTGTCCATGAAGGTCGTTGATCAGGAAACTGGCAAGGAACTCGAGAAAGACGAAGCGTAATCGCTTTCTGAGGACCGAAATGAACATAAGGGCAGAGACACCAGTCTCTGCCCTTTTCTTTTGGGGGGAACCCGGTGTAAGCCCTTCAGACAAGGTGGCATGGGCGTTCGTGCCACGCGAGATGTTCAAGGCAAACGGAAACTGAGATGAGTGAAATGCGTCTTGTTGTTGTCGGTGCAGCCGGCCGTATGGGGCGGGCTCTGGTGCGGGCCGTGGTGGAAGCGAAAGGTGCGACGCTTGTTGCTGCGGTTGAGCGATCGGAATCGGAGGCTCTGGGCAAGGATGCTGGCGAATTGGCCGGTGTAGGCCCTCTCGGTGTCGTCATTACGGACGATGCTACCGCAGCTTTTTCCGGCGCTGATGGTGTCCTCGACTTTACCGCTCCCCAGGCGACGATCCGTTTTGCAAAACTCGCCGCTGAGGCAGGGGCTGCCCATATCATCGGGACGACAGGTTGGTCGGATGGGGAGGATGCGCCGTTGCATGTGGCTGCCAGTTCCATCCCCCTGGTCAAGTCGGGCAACATGAGCCTTGGCGTCAACCTGCTGGCTGCACTGGTGAAAAAGGCAGCCGAGGCGTTGGACGAAGAGTTCGACATCGAGGTGCTTGAAATGCATCACAAACACAAGGTGGATGCGCCTTCAGGCACCGCGCTGCTTCTCGGTGAAGCCGCAGCCGAAGGGCGCGGCATCGACCTTGGCGAGCGCTCTGTGCGCTCTCGCGATGGCATCACAGGAGCCCGCGACGCCGGTGACATCGGGTTCGCCACGCTGCGCGGTGGCTCGGTGATTGGTGAACACTCTGTCATTTTCGCTGGCGAAGGCGAGCGCATCGAGCTGACGCACCGGGCTGAAGATCGCCAGCTTTTTGCCAATGGCGCAGTGAAGGCGGCTCTCTGGGCCCATCGCCAGCCCCCAGGCTTTTACTCAATGGCCGATGTTCTTGGCCTGAACGATTGATCTGAAACTTTAGGGAGAAAGACCATGGAACGCCTTCTGGTGCTTGTCCGTCACGGTCAGAGCGAATGGAACTTGAAAAATCTCTTCACAGGCTGGAAGGATCCGGACCTGACGGAGCAAGGTGTTGCCGAGGCCAAATCCGCCGGCGAGCAGCTGAAGGACATGAAGCTGGAATTCGATCTGGCTTACACGTCTGTGCTGCAGCGTGCGCAGAAGACCCTTGGGCTGATCCTTGAAGAGCTTGGTCAGCAGGATCTGGAAACCATTCGGGACCAGGCTCTGAACGAGCGCGATTACGGTGACATCACAGGTATGAACAAGGATGAAGCACGCGAGAAGTTCGGTGAAGAACAGGTTCACATCTGGCGCCGTTCCTACGATGTGCCGCCTCCTGGTGGCGAAAGCCTGAAGATGACGTCTGAGCGGGTTCTGCCGTACTACCGGGCTGAAATCTTGCCGCAGGTCCTATCAGGCAAGCGCACCATCGTTGCAGCTCATGGCAACTCGCTGCGCTCCCTGATCATGGATCTGGAAAAACTGACACCAGAGCAGATCCTCAAGCGTGAATTGGGCACAGGAACTCCGATCATCTACCGGCTGGATGAAGACGGAAATGTTCTCAGTGTTGAAGATCTCGCAGGCTGATATTGAGTGGATACGCATAAAAAAGGCGGCCATTTGGCCGCCTTTTTTTGGTTCCGGGGATACCCCTTAGAGCTTGAAACCAGCCTGTTGAGCCAATCGCAGCAGTGGCTTTTCCGGGCGTGCACCGACATGGGTGATGACGTTTGACGCACACAGGCAGCCAAGTTCGGCACAGGTCTTGTGATCGAAGCCACGTGCGAGGCCGAAAAGAAAGCCGGAGGCGAAAAGGTCGCCCGCACCGGTCAGATCGACGACACTGTCGATGCCAACTGCCGGAACCTTTATTACGCCCTCAGCAGAGATCACCATCGCTCCATCGGCGCCAAGAGTGAGGGCTGTCAGCGCCCCACTTGCCTTGGCTGCAGCGACGGCAGTGCCGAGATCAGACGTCTCGTAGAGCGCCTTGAGTTCGTGTTCATTGGCAAACATCAGATCGAGGGTCTTGTCGTTCAACATTCCGATGAACTCGCTGCGGTAGCGGTCGACGCAGAAGCTGTCAGACAGGGTGATGGCAACCTGTCGTTCATTGGCATGAGCGATCTTCGCGGCTTCCAGAAACGCCTTTTTGGCTTCTTCCGGGTCCCAGAGATAGCCTTCCATGTAGGTCACGGCTGCAGCGGCCACAACGTCCGGATCCACGTCGGATGGCCCGAACTTGGTGCAGGCGCCGAGATAGGTATTCATGGTGCGCTCGCCGTCCGGCGTAATCAGGATCATGGAACGCGCTGTCGGGACGTCGCCAACCAGACGAGGCGTGTCGAAGTGAACGCCGGTGCCTTTCATGTCATGGGCATAGCTGTCGCCCAGCTCATCATCAGCCACCTTGCCGAAGTAAGCCGGTTTGCCACCCAGAGATGCGATGCCGGCTGCGGTATTGCCGGCACTTCCGCCGCTGATACGGACTGTCTGTCCCATCTTGCCGTAGAGGCGAACAGCCTCTTCAGTGTCGATCAGGCGCATGGACGCCTTGGTCAGCTGTTCGGATTGCAGAAAGTCTTCCTCCACATGGGCGAAGACGTCGCAGATGGCGTTCCCAATGCACAGGGCGTCAAAACGGATATCGGTCATGGAATACTGCAGTCTCTCGTTGGGAGGATCAGGAGGTGGCCATCGGACGCAAGGCGCGGTTGGCTTCCGGTTCGCGGATTTTTTCGCGGAACGGGCTCGCGCAATAGACGCCAAGCATCTTCAGTTCTGCGCAGTAAAACCGTAGTTCTTCGAGGGCGAGTGCGACATTTGGGTCGTCCGGATGACCTTCGATGTCGGCGTAGAACATCGAGGCAAAGAACTGGCCTTCGAGTTGATAGCTCTCCAGCTTCGTCATGTTGACCCCATTCGTCGCGAACCCGCCAAGCGCCTTGTAAAGGGCAGCTGGCACGTTGCGAACACGGAAGATGAACGATGTGACCGTCATCTGACCTGTGTATGCCGCCTTCTTGTCTTCAGGTGAAAGAATGAGAAAGCGGGTCGTGTTATGCTCGGCGTCTTCGACGTCTCGACGAAGGATATCAAGACCGTAAAGCTCTGCCGCAAGCTCGGGGGCGAGAGCGGCAACGCTCAGGTCTCCCAATTCAGCAATCTGACGCGCAGAACCTGCTGTGTCGGCCCCGACAACAGCGTTCAGCCCGAGCTCGCGAATAATCTTGCGGCATTGGCCCAGTGCATGCACGTGGCTTTGCACAGTCTTCAAGCCCTCGACGGTGGCACCCTTTGGCGCCATCAGCTGAAATCGGATTGGCAGGAAGTATTCGCCGAGAATGTGCAGGCTCGAATGCGGCAGCAGATGATGAATATCTGCGACCCGTCCGGCGACCGAGTTCTCGATCGGGATCATGCCGAGGTCGGCTTCGCCATTTTCGATCGCCGTAAAGCAGTCCTCGAAGGTTGCGCAAGGAATCGGCTCATAGTCAGGATAAACGTTCTGGCAGGCCATATGGGAATTGGCGCCGTCTTCACCCTGGAAAACGATCTTCTTTCGGTCACTCATATCTTGTCTCTATGGCCTGTATTGCGGGCGTTGATTGGCGGGAGGGGCAGCACGTCATTGCGCGGCTATGGCGGCGCGTGCCCGATCCAGGTCCTCTGCAGTGTTCACATCCATCGGGGCGCTGTCGATGATTTCCACATCGATCCGCATTCCGGCTTCCAGTGCGCGCAGCTGTTCGAGTTTTTCGCGCAGCTCCAATGGAGAGGGCGGCAAAGCGACAAACTGCTCCAGGGCCTTGCGTCGATAGGCGTAGACGCCAATGTGCTGGAAAAGCGGTCCGTCGCCGGATGGGGCGGTCGCACGGGTGAAATAGAGCGCGCGAACGCGCGAGGTACTTACTGGCGTACCAACTGTCTTGACGAAACCTGGGTCATCCCGGAAACGGCTCTCGTGAATCTCGGTCATGATAGTGCCGATATCCACCTTCGGGTCGTCGAGCGGCGCGAAGGCCGCACGAATCGCTTTCGGAGCGATCAATGGCACATCCCCTTGCAGATTGAGGACAATTTCATGTGCGCGACCGGGATCCACAAGGTTTGCTGCCTCAAAAATACGGTCAGAACCGGACGCATGGTCAGGTGAGGTCAGTACGGCTTCCGCACCGTGAGCGCGGGCAGCCTGGGCAATATCTTCATGGTCACAAGCAACCACCACACGCCCCAGTTCAGCGGCCAGGGCCTGCTCCCAAACCCGGACGATCATTGGTTTTCCGCAAATATCTGCAAGCGGTTTGCGCGGCAGCCGGGTGGCATTCAAACGGGCCGGAATCAGGACAAGTGGGGAAGTCAAAAGTGTCTCCGGAGAAAAGCACCCGATTGCTCGGGAATTAATGCGGCTGTTTGTCGTAGGTCCCGTCCTTTTATACCTATGGACAGAGAGGTCAAAAAATTTGTAGGGTCCGCGACATATTGAGAAGCTTTAGGGGTCCGTTTGTGCGATTGCGGGCCTGGACGCGCAATAGCTTGGAGCCGGAGAGAATGGATTCCTTCACGCTGAACAAGGCCGCAGGGGCGGTTCTTATGGTCTTGATCCTGACCATGGGTGTCGGCATTGTATCTGATATCATCTTTGAACCATCGGAACCTGAAACCCCTGGCTATGCCATTGCGGTTGCGACCGAGGGCACAGGTGAGGCAGGTGGTGGTGCCGTAGAGGATGCTGTTGAGCCGATCGCTGTGCGTCTGGCTTCGGCTTCCGCTGCGGACGGCGAAAAGGTGGCAAAGAAATGCGCCGCTTGTCATGACTTCAACGAAGGTGGCGCCAACAAGGTTGGCCCGCTGCTGTGGGATCTCGTCGGCCGTAAGCCCGGCGCTCACGAGGGCTTTGCCTATTCCACTGCCATGGTTGCTTTTGGTGAAGAGCATCCGGAATGGTCGTTTGAGCAGCTTGATCATTTCCTGACCAAGCCGAAGGACCATATCCCGGGCACCACCATGGGCTTTGCCGGACTGCGCAAGCCTGACGACCGGTCGAACATCATTGCTTACCTGCGCGAGCAGGCCAGCGATCCTGTTCCGCTGCCGGAGCCGACGGCGGCCGCTGAGACTGGCGAAGCACCAGCTGAGGACACGGCAGGTGAGTCTGCTGCTGAAGAAACTCCGGCTGAAGCAGAGGCTCCTGCAGAGCCGGCTGCTGCGGAAACCGCAGCTGTTCCTGAAGGCGAAGCCGCTCCGGAGTGAAGCTGTCGTTTTCGATAGCGACAAATAGGTATATTTTACAATGTAAAAGCCGCCCTTTTCGAGGGGCGGCTTTTGCGCTTTGAAGCACTTGTTAACGCTGTACACGATAGGTTGCAGCACGACGTGTGGCTTTGAGGATTACGGAATGAGTTTTCGGCAGATCATGCAGGGGACAATCAGCAGGCGAGTCAGCGTCGGAATTTCGCTGGCTGCGGCCGGAGTCGTCTTGTTTGCCTCTCTGCTTCTGACCGCGCATGTCAGTGGCTTGGTCGCCGACGGCGCCAAAGGGCGTCAGGAACAGCAGGTTTTGGCAGAACTTTCCAAGATCCGGGCCCGCCTGGAAGGCCGCCTCCTGGAGACCGCAGCCCTCGGTGATGGCTTGAAAAGTTATGTCAGCCGACACGTTGACCTGTCCGAAGATGATTTCGAGTTTCTCGGCGCCAACCTCCTTGATGCAAACAAGAACTTGCGTTCGATCGGCCTGGCGCATGGCAACGTCCTGCAGCACATCTATCCGCTTGAAGGAAACGAGGCGGCCATCGGTGTGGACTATCGCAAGGTACCGGATCAATGGCCCGACATCGAGCGTGCAATGTTGGAGCGCAAGACCATTGTGTCCGGTCCGGTAGACCTGGTGCAGGGCGGGCGTGCCTTGCTGGTGAGAGTGCCGATTTTTTCCCCCCGCTACTCCGGTCAACCGATCCCTGAATGGGCATATTGGGGCGTGGCGACATTGGTGCTTGATGAGGCGCGCGTTTTTGCCTCTGCCGGCCTGATTAACAGCTACGATGATTTTTCGGTGGGCTTGACGTTTGCTGACGCTGCGCTGCAGCCGGGAGCGCATATCTTTGGCCGACGTTTCGATGGTTCTACCGATGCGCTCTCGCTGCCAGTCGACGTGCCGGGCGCCGACGGATGGGTGCTGAATGCACGGCCGAAGGTCACTGGTCTGGGGGGCTATAATCGGGAAGTCTGGTTGAATGGCCTTGTGGGCGTGGGCATCTCGCTGATGCGAGCCGGCGTTGTTTTTCTGGTCCTTTACCAACTCTTTCGCGTGCGCTCCCTTGCACTGCATGATGCGCTCACCGGCCTGCCCAATCGCCGGCTTCTGGATCAGCGTATGGAGCAGCTTGTCACGCAGGAGGAGCGGGGCGGGGGAGGCTTCGAGATCGTTTTTGTTGACCTGGACGGATTCAAGCCAATCAATGACACCTATGGGCATGGCATTGGTGACCTCCTTCTGTCTGAAGTTGGTCGCAGACTTTGTAAATTCGCCAAACCTGGCGACACGGTGGCCCGGATTGGTGGCGATGAGTTCATCATCATGGTTTCTGAGACCATGCCGGAGGACGCGCGAAAGGCCTATTGCACCAGCCTTGATGCTTACCTGGATGACGTCATCGAGGTATCTGGCATTTCCTTGGTCGTGCGGGCAAGCGTGGGGCACGCGAGCTATCCGGACGACGCGGAAACAATTTCGGAGCTGCGACGTGTTGCTGATACGCGCATGTACATGGAAAAAACCCGAAAGCGTGATCTGGCAACCCCTGACAGAAAAACGAGGACGCTCGGTATCGCCGTGTAATCCCCGTCGACTGGCCGGCGCCCAATTGTGCGGCCACACGCGGTGCTGTTTCAGCCAACCTTGCAGCTTTCCAGTCTTTCCTTTTTCAAGGTTGTTATCGTTGAAGGTATAGGCAGACCAGTTTTCTCATGTATCGGAAAGGTCGGGTTTTAATTTAATCCTAGAATACTTAGTAAATTTATCCATGCATCAATTGCGTATGGAATTTTATTTAATCAATTTTTCCGATATTTAAATAACCGATTTGGTTGAATTAAATTTATACCAGATTTTAAATAGTAAAAGTCGATATTCTGTTCGGTATCAAGGCCAATTCAGCAAAGGGTTCCGACAGTGCAAGGTCGTTTCAGACCAGGGCGAGGAGATATTAGCAACGGGGTCTTTCCTGCGACCCTGGCGGCTTTTTTCTGTTTGGTTTGCGGGCTTTGGATCACCAGCTATGTCGGCAGCCTCGTCGAGGAATCCGAGGCTGACAGAGATCGGAACTCCGTAGAGCAGCGCGTCAAGGAAGTTGAGGCGCGCTTCCAGGGGCGGATCCGTGAGGCGATTTCTCTTGGCAAGGGTCTGCAGGCCTATGTTGCTCTCCACCCGGCCCTTTCAGACGAAGAGTTCGCCACGTTCAGCGCTCGACTGATTGAAGGGCATGGCGAGATACGCGCAGTCAGTCTCGCTCCGGACAACGAGATCAAATACGTTTACCCACACCGCGAGTATAGCGACATCCTCGGCAAGAAGCTGGATGCCGATCCAAAGCAGTGGCCAACCGTTCGAGAAGCGATGGGCAGTCGGCAAATTCTCGTCTCGGAACCTGCTGTCCTCAATTCAGGCCGCGAGGCACTCGTGGTCAGGGTCCCCATCTATACGAAGTCTGCGGCGCGCGCCGAGACCGAAGGGGGGAGCAATATTGGCAGCCCGGATAATACCAGATTGCAATATTGGGGCGTGGCCAGCCTTGCCCTGGATAAGGTCACCCTGTTTCACGGAGCTGGCCTTTCAGAAGACTCAAAGGATTACAGCTTGCATCTGGAGATGGCGACCCATTCCGCAGCGCCCTCGTCAGACGCGTATGTGGCAGGTGAGCCTCTGGAGGACAGGAGGTGGATCGTCGAAGAGGCCCGACTGCCAGTCAGCCTGCCAACGCTTGAAGCTTGGGAAATCGTATATTACCGCAACAAGCTGGAACCAGGCCAGATCGCGCTTGGAGCGATGCTCTCCCACATCTTTGGAATCGCTGCGACCCTGGTGATTTCGGTGCTGAGCTTCTTTTTGATCCACGAGGTGTTCCAGGTGCGGGGGTTGGCCCTTCAGGACACTTTGACCGGATTGGCAAACCGCCGCCTTCTGGAAGATCGCATCAATCATCTCAGCCGTATCGCTGAGCGTGAAGACCGGGGTTATCACCTGTTTTGGCTCGATCTCGACGGCTTCAAACCGATCAATGATACCTATGGACACGAGACTGGCGATCTGGTGCTGAAAGAAGTTGCCCGGCGATTGAAGGGGGAAATCCGGACCGCTGATACGGCAGCACGGATGGGCGGCGACGAATTTGTCATCCTGACAAGCAACACGATGGACGATGCGCATCGCCAAGCTTTCATGGAACGGCTGCGGAACGCTGTGCGCGCTCCCATCGCAGCGGCCAGCCGTACGATCTCCGTTGACGTCAGCGTCGGAGTATCGACCTTTCCTGAAGACGGTCAGACCGCTCAGGAGGTCCTGCGCTCGGCGGACCGCCGAATGTATGAAATGAAGGGTGGGCGCCATAAACGCACGGCCGTGCCTCAGCGCACCAAGTCGGCTGCTGAAAAGGTCATGCCCCTCATCGGTCAAGCCAACAGAAGGTCGACTGAAAGACCATCGGCAGGTTAAATTTCTGTCATATCGTCGCCAGCGGGGTGACGGCCATCCAGTTCCTCCATAGTGTTTAGCTGTAAGTCCCGCTTTGAGTCGTGAAGCGGGAGGTGTCTATTGATTGCCAACGCCTGGAGGCTCTTGCATGGTTCAAGTCCTGACCGATCGCTTCTCATTTTCTATTGGGCGAGCCAAAAGCATTGGGGGCTTGGGCCAGAAACTCATCATGGCGTCTTGCGCGGTCGTTTTTGCCGCAGCTTTGGCCGTGCCCGCCCCAGCCCGAGCCGCTGACGAGCCGGAGTGGCATATTTCGACGGCTTTAACCGGAACTCCGAAGTACGAAGCCGATGACCAACACTTCGACTACGTCAATCCGGATGCGCCGAAGGGCGGGCTGGTCCGGCTTTCCACGACCGGTGGCTTTGACACGTTCAATCCGATCCTGCCAAAAGGCAACGTCGTTCCGGGGTTGAGCTTGATCTACGACACGTTGATGGAGTCATCCTTGGACGAGCTGGACATCAGCGCCATGTACGGGCTGATTGCCAAAGAGATGAGATACCCGGAGGACTTCTCGTGGGTGGAGTATCGCCTCAATCCTGAAGCGCGCTGGCATGATGGCGAGCCGATAACGACTGAAGATGTGATCTGGTCCTTCGAAAAGGCCACCGAGATCAGTCCACGGGACAAGTTCTATTATCAGAATGTCACTGCGGCGACGTCGCCGACGGAAGGGGTTGTTCGCTTCGAATTCGACATCAAGAACAATCGTGAGCTGCCGCATATCCTGGGACAGCTGATGATACTGCCGAAGCATTGGTGGGAAGGCACCAATGCCAAGGGAGAGAAACGCGACATCTCCGCCGGACTTCAGGAAATTCCCCTCGGATCCGGGCCATATCGGATTAAGAATTTCGAGTTCAATCGCAGCATTACCTATGAGCGGGTCAAGGACTATTGGGGTCGCGATCTACCGGTAAAGGTCGGCGCCGACAATTTCGACGAGCTGCGCTATGATTCTTATCGCGATGCGGCGGTGGTTCTGGAGGCCTTCAAGGGCGACCAGTTTGATTGGCGGACGGAGAACGTCGCCAAGAACTGGGCAACGGCCTATGACATCCCCGCAGTAACCGACAAACGGATCATTTTGGAGACGTTCCCGGACCACGGGTCAGGCATCATGCAGGCCTACATCCCGAACTTGCGTCGCGAAAAGTTCCAGGACCCACGCGTCCGCGAAGCTCTCAACTATGCCTTCGATTTCGAAAGCCTGAACCGCACGGCGTTCTTCGGGCAGTACAAGCGGATCAACTCCTTTTTTGCCGGGACGGAGTTGGCGCACAAGGGTCTGCCGACAGGCAAGGAACTGGAGATCCTGGAAAGCGTCCGGGATCTTGTTCCTGCAAGCGTCTTCACGGAAGAATATGAAAATCCGGTCGGTGGATCACCGAAGCAGCTTCGCAGCAATCTCCGCAAGGCGCTGAAGCTCCTGGGGGAAGCCGGATGGAAGCTGGAGGGCAAGAAGCTCGTCAACGAAAAGACCGGCGAGCCATTTGTGATCGAATATCTGGCATCCGACCCGAGCGCTGAACGGACAGTTCTGCCGTTTGCCGACAACCTGCGACTGATCGGTATCGAGTTGAACCTGCGCATTCTCGATACGCCGCAATACGTCAATCGCATTCGATCCCGTGATTTCGATATGGCAACTCTGCTCTGGGGGCAAAGCCTGTCGCCGGGGAACGAGCAGCGTAATTATTGGGGGGCAGGCTCGGCCGACCAGCCCCAGTCGCAGAACTATGCAGGTATTGCTGATGCAGGCGTCGATGCTTTGATCGACAAGATCATATTTGCCGAAGATCGAGAAACCCTGGTGGCGGCAACCCGTGCCCTCGACCGGGTTTTGATCCATCATCACTATCTTATCCCGCAGTGGTATCTGGACTATGACCGCACGGCTCGCTGGGATCGTTTCGGCCATCCAGACACCATTCCCGAGTACACCCACGGCTTCCCGACGGTCTGGTGGTACGATGAAGCAAAGGCCGCAAAGACTGGAGCAGCAGAATGAGCAGCTCTGGCACGCCGAAACTCGGTCTGAGCCGCCGCATGGTTTTGAAGCTTTCCGGCGTGGCTGCGATGTGCTCTGGGCTTGTTCCCGGGTTGGCGCCCGGACCTGCCTTGGCGGGGGGGACTGGCCCTCTTCATGGACTTTCGGTCTTCGGCGAATTGAAGCACGCCAAGGACTTCAGTGGATTTTCCTATGCCAATGCAGGCGCTCCCAAGGGAGGCGCGCTGAAATTTCGACCGCCAAGCTGGAACTACAATCAGAATCCGCAGACCTTCAACACACTCAACACGTTGATCCTCAAGGGCGATGCGCCGCCGCGTATGGAGATGTGTTTTGATAGCCTGATGGTGCGCGCCTATGACGAACCTGATGCGGTCTATGGGTTGGTGGCCGAGACTGTCGAAGTCTCGGAGGATGGCAACTACTACACCTTCAATTTGCGCAATGAAGCCAGGTTTCACGACGGTTCGAAGCTGACCGCCGAAGACGTCGCCTTTTCCATGCTTTTGCTCAAGGAAAAAGCCCATCCGTTTATCCGCCAGATTCTGGCGGAGCTGCGAGACGCAGTGGTGCTCAATGAAACCCGCGTGGTGCTGGTCTTCACTGGCAAGCAGACCCGACAGGCACCGCTGTTAGCCGTTGTGCTGCCAATCCTGTCGAAGCGCTACTATACCGCCTATGACTTTCAGCAAACCACCCTGACAGCGCCGCTGTCGTCCGGTCCCTATAAGGTCAGTGATCATGCGGTGGGGCGCTATATCGAATATGCACGTGTGAAGGACTATTGGGCCAAGGATCTGCCGGTGATGGCAGGCCACAACAATTTCGACACGATCCGGCTCGACTTTTTCCGCGAGTATCAGGTTGCCTTCGAGGCTTTCAAGAAAGGTGCGGTGACCTTTCACGAGGAGTTCAGCTCCAAGATATGGGCGACGGACTATGATTTTCCAGCTCTGAGCGATGGCAAGGTTTTGCGCAAGGAGTTCCCTGACGATCGGCCTGCCGGCGCGCAAGGCTGGTTCTTCAACTCTCGTCGCGAGAAGTTCCGGGATCCGAGGGTGCGTCAGGCGATCAGCCTGGCTTTTGACTTCGAATGGGCGAACAAGTCGTTGTTCTTCGACATGTACGAGAGAACTCAGTCGTTTTTCCAAAACTCTGACATGGCGGCGAAAGGTTCTCCTTCGGCACCAGAACTGTCATTGTTGGAGCCGCATCGAGCTGATCTGCCGGAAGAGGTCTTTGGCGAGGTAAAGCTGCAGCCGGTCACCGACGGGTCTGGCTTTGATCGGAAGCTTCTTGCCAAGGCGCTGGATCTTCTCACCGAAGCCGGGTTTGAGCGGTTCGGAAGCAAGTTGGTCGATGCAAGCGGTGCGCCGTTGACGATTGAGTTTCTGAACAACTCTCCGGGATTTGAACGCATTGTCCTTCCCTACATAAAGAATTTGGAACGACTGGGGATTTCTGCAAGTTTTCGACTTGTGGATCCGACGCAGTATCAGGCGCGGCTGAATGATTTCGACTTCGACGTCTGTAGCAGACGTTTCGCGCTCTCTGCGACATTGGGAGACGACATCAAGCAGCTCTGGGGCTCAGAAGCAGCGGCAGTGCCGGGATCGAACAATTTGGCTGGCATCGCAGACCCGGTGGTGGATGAGCTGATTGCGAAGATCCTGGCCGCTGAAACGCGAGAAGACATGACAATTGCTGCGCGCGCCCTCGATAGGGTGTTGAGAGCCGGGCACTATTGGGTTCCGCAGTGGACGAAGTCGGTTCATACAGTCGCGCTTTGGGATATCTTCGGGTATCCCGACAAGCAGGCGTCTTATGATGTCTTCCCGGTGGAAAGCACCTGGTGGTCCGACGCGGAAAAGGCGAAAAAGCTCGGCATGGCCGGCTAAGCGCACGACAAGAGGCAAAAACGGAAGCTCCATGGGCGCCTATATTCTTCGACGTCTTCTCCTGATGATCCCGACGCTCGTCGGTATCATGGCTGTCAACTTCTTCATCATTCAGTTCGCTCCCGGTGGTCCGGTGGAACGGGTGATTGCGCAGTTGCAGGGCAACGACGTGTCGGCGACGGCGCGCATCAGTGGTGGCAGTAGCGACATGGCGCCCGGCGCTGTCCATGACGCCTCCGGTGGCGGCATGGACAGCGCCGGCTCCAAGTATCGTGGGGCGCAGGGCCTGGACCCGGAATTCATCAAGGAGCTTGAGGCGCAGTTCGGCTTCGACAAACCTCCCGTGGAACGCTTTCTCGGAATGTTGTGGGACTACGCCCGTTTCGATTTCGGCGAGAGTTACTTTCGCGACATCCGGATCATCGATCTGATCGCCGAAAAAATGCCGGTCTCCATCTCGCTGGGGCTTTGGATGACGCTGATTTCATATGCGGTCTCGATCCCTCTGGGGATCCGCAAGGCGGTCTCCGATGGCTCGACATTTGATGTCTGGACGTCCGGGGTGATTGTTATTGCCTATGCAATTCCCGGCTTTCTATTCGCTGTCCTGCTCATCGTGTTGTTTGCCGGCGGTTCGTTCCTCGATCTTTTCCCCCTGCGCGGTCTGACTTCAGAGAATTGGGAAAGCCTGTCCTGGCCTGCGCGTATCCTGGATTACTTCTGGCATCTTGCCTTGCCACTGGCTGCGATGGTGCTGTCGGCTTTTGCTACCACAACTCTGCTGACCAAGAATTCTTTCCTGGATGAGATCCGCAAGCAATATGTGGTCACCGCAAGATCCAAAGGACTGAGCGAACGCAAGGTTCTATACAGCCACGTCTTCCGCAATGCCATGCTGATCGTCGTCGCCGGGTTCCCCGGAGCGTTCATCTCATCGTTCTTTGCCGGCTCGCTGTTGATTGAAACAATCTTCTCTCTCGACGGACTGGGTCTGCTGGGCTTTGAATCTGTGATCAACCGGGACTACGCAGTGGTCTTTGCGACACTCTACATTTTCTCGCTGATGGGCCTCTTGGTGAACTTGCTGTCCGACCTGACTTACACGTGGATCGATCCTCGCATCGATTTCGAGAGCAGGGAGGTCTGATGATGGACACCACACTCGCTCACACCGACCAAACCGCCTATCAGGCCAGCCCGCTGCCTAGAGGGCGATTGTCGCCGATCAATCAGCGCCGTCTTGCCAATTTCAAGGCGAACCGGCGCGGCTTCTGGGCACTCTGGATCTTTCTGCTGCTTTTCGTCCTCAGCATGCTGGCGGAATTCCTTGTCAGCGACAAACCGATCCTGGTCAATTACAAGGGCGAAATCCTGACGCCGATTTTCGTCGATTATCCGGAAGAGAAGTTCGGCGGCTTTCTGGCTGTCACGGATTATCGTGATCCCTTCATTCAGGAAGAGGTCAATGCCAATGGCTGGATGCTCTGGCCGCCGGTACGCTATTCCTATCGCACGGTGAACAACGAGATCCCGGTTCCGGCCCCGGCGCCGCCATCCTGGATGCTGGACAAGGAAACCCGTTGCTCGCAATACACGGATGGTGCGGATGATCTCAATTGCGTTGTCGGAAACTGGAACTGGCTCGGCACGGACGATCAGGGACGCGATGTGCTGGCGCGGCTTGTCTACGGCTTCCGCATTTCGGTTCTCTTCGGCTTGGCTTTGACACTTGCTTCTTCAATCATCGGCATCGCGGCAGGGGCGGTTCAGGGCTACTACGGCGGTTGGGTGGATCTTCTGTTCCAGCGCTTTATCGAGATCTGGACGGCCATTCCGACGCTTTACCTGATCCTCATCGTATCGTCGGTGCTGATCCCCGGGTTCTGGACGCTTTTCACCATTCTGTTGGCATTCTCCTGGGTGGCACTCGTCGGCGTCGTCCGGGCCGAATTCCTGCGCGGGCGAAATTTCGAATATATCTCGGCTGCACGGGCGCTGGGCGTTTCAAACCGAACGATCATGTGGCGGCATCTGCTACCCAATGCGATGGTCGCGACGCTGACCTTCATGCCGTTCATTCTGAATGGCTCGATTTCCACCCTGACGGCGCTGGATTTTCTTGGCTTCGGTCTGCCGCCCGGCTCGGCCTCTCTTGGCGAGCTGCTGGCTCAGGGAAAAAACAATCTTCAAGCGCCATGGCTGGGGATTACCGGTTTCATCGTGATCTCCCTGATGCTGTCGCTGCTGATTTTTGTCGGTGAAGCGGTGCGCGATGCCTTTGATCCGCGCAAGAGCTTTCAGTGAGGCTGACCAATGAGTGACATGACCCAAGATCAGCCCCTCCTCGACGTTCAGGACCTGTCCGTTGCTTTCAGCAGTGGCGAAAAGGCCAATCTGGCTGTCGACCGGATTTCCTTTGCTATCCGCAAGGGCGAGACACTGGCTCTGGTGGGCGAAAGCGGCTCGGGCAAGTCTGTCTCCGCCATGTCGGTTCTCAAGTTGTTGCCTTATCCACCAGCGTCACATCCAACAGGCCGGATTTTGTTTAAGGGCGAAGATCTGCTCGCAGCCGATGACAAGACGATCCGCAAGGTGCGCGGCAACAAGATCTCGATGATCTTCCAGGAGCCGATGACGTCGCTCAATCCGCTGCACAGCGTCGAACGGCAGATTTCCGAGGTGCTGAAACTGCACCGCGGCATGGGGGAGAGGCAGGCCCGAGAGCGCGTCCTGGACCTGTTGACGAAGGTCGGCATTCCGGAGCCGGAAACCCGCCTTGCATCCTATCCGCACCAGCTGTCCGGTGGACAACGTCAGCGCGTGATGATCGCCATGGCTTTGGCCAACGAACCGGACCTGCTGATTGCCGATGAGCCGACAACAGCTCTTGATGTGACCGTGCAGGCACAGATCCTTAAGCTGCTGAAGGAACTTCAGAGAGAAGAGGGCATGGCGATGCTCTTCATTACCCACGACCTTGGCATCGTTCGCAAGTTCGCCGACCGGGTCTGTGTGATGACCAAGGGCGAAATCGTCGAATCCGGTCCAGTTGCCGAAATTTTCGACAACCCGCAGCATTCCTACACCCAGCATCTTCTGGCTGCAGAACCGAAAGGCCAGCCGCCGGTACACGACGACAGCGCGCCGATTGTGCTGCACGCCGACGATCTCAAGGTCTGGTTTCCCGTCAAGCGCGGTTTCCTGCGCAAGACGGTCGATCACATTAAAGCCGTCGACGGCATCGACATTACGGTTCGCCAAGGCCAGACGCTTGGCATCGTTGGGGAAAGCGGTTCCGGCAAGACGACGCTTGGCTTGGCGATCCTGCGCATGATTTCCTCAACCGGAAAAATCAGTTTCGAGGGGAAGGAAATCCAGAACCATCGCTGGCATGACATGCGGCCCTTGCGCCGCGACATGCAGGTCGTGTTTCAAGATCCATTCGGATCTCTCAGTCCGCGCATGTCGGTGTCAGACATCGTCGGTGAGGGCCTGGAAGTGCATTTTCCCGACCTCACCCTTCAACAACGCGATGCCAAGGTCGCAGCGGCGCTTGAGGAAGTCGGCCTCGATGCCTCGACACGGTTCCGCTATCCGCATGAGTTCTCCGGTGGTCAGCGTCAACGTATTTCTATTGCGCGCGCGATGGTGCTGGAGCCGAAGTTCGTGATGCTCGACGAGCCGACGTCAGCGTTGGACATGAGCGTTCAGGCGCAGGTGGTTGACCTGCTGCGGGCTCTGCAGAAGAAACACGGCCTGGCCTATCTCTTTATCTCGCATGATCTGAAGGTCGTTCGGGCTCTGGCGAATGATGTCGTGGTGATGAAGTCCGGCAAAGTGGTCGAGCAGGGCCGTGCCGTCGATATTTTCGATGCACCCCGAACCGATTACACCAAGGCCCTGATGGCCGCAGCATTCAACATGGAAGCCGCGCCGGTGGGTGTGGTGGGAGAGTAGGGCAGTCGGCCCGGGCACCAGGATACCTGCAAGCTCAGTGAGCAGGATATCACCCCACCCAGCAGGTCGGGTGATATCCGTTGGCTTCCTGATCCTTGCCGATGGACCGGCGGGTCTTGTAGCCAATCAGTCCATCGGAGCCGCCCACATCATGCCCTTCGGCCTCCAGCCGCTTCTGTAGTGTCCTCACAGCGCCCCGGGATGTGTCGCGTGTCGGCTTCCAGGCCTGGACAAATCCCTTGTTGGAGTTGTAGCGGTCGGCGAGGTGCCCAACGAACAGGGCGTAGGTGTCGCTTTCGTTGTATTCTTTCAGGACGTAGAAGTTTTCTGTTGCAATGAAGGCAGGGCCGTAGCGCCCTGCAGGCATCAGAATATTTCCCGGTTGGCTCAGCTCATTGGAAGGAAAGGGGCGGGCGCTGACTCGTTTGATCCCGGCCTGAACCCATTGTGAGATGGCTTGCCGATTGTCGGGGCCTTCGAGGGCGCAAGAAATTGTGTCGGGCACGAAGACCTCATAGCCCCAGTCACGCCCTGGCCTCCAGCCATGCTTGTCCAGATAGTTGGCGATCGAGGCGAGCGTGTCCACTTCTGAAGTCCAGATGTTGCGCCGTCCATCGCCGTCAAAATCCACGGCGTATTTTTCAAAGCTTGATGGCATGAATTGGGGCTGCCCCATTGCGCCACCCCAGGAGCTTTTCATCCCGGCCCGGTTGATGTCGCCATTTTGCAGGATTCTCAAGGCGGCTATCAGCTCGGCTTTGAAGAAATCCGGGCGTTGCCCCATATAGGCGCGCGTGGCCAGAACCCTGATGGCATCATGCGGGATCTTTGCTTTGCCATAACCGGATTCTCGCGCCCAGATCGCCAGCAATATGCGGCTCGGAACACCAAACCGCGCTTCGATCTTGCGCAGGGCGACAACATGCTTTTGCGACTGTTGGCGACCGGCTGCGACCAAGCCATTGAACTGGCTGTCTCGAAAATAGCCAGCCGGTTTGCGGAACTCTGCCTGAAAGTTGATCTGCGGGGTTTTCGAGCCTGTCAGTCCCGGGAGTTTGGTGTCCGGGGTCAGTCCGGAGAGCTCTCTTTGCAGGGTGCGATCGCTGATGCCAGCCGCCTTTCCGGCGGGAATGATGTCGTTCTGAAGGAAGCTTTGAAAGTCGCGAGCTTGTGCCGCTGACAAGAGAGGCGCAAGCAGGCACACCATGCCGGCAAGGAGGGAAACAGCGAGGCGGTGAAGAAGTCTAGGCAAGGAAGAGATCCAGAGTTCGTGAAAGCAAATCATCTGTTCAGTCTAACACGAAGCCATCGGCCGTTGAACTTTGAAGCCTTTGCTAGAGAAGGGTCCAAGGGAGAGGCGGGCTGGCCTGCTCCTCCAAGTCCTTGCGTTCGAAACGATACCAGTTTCCGCCGCAACTCTGATCATGGCACCGGTCGATAGGTGTGTTCATCAGGTGGCACTTCAGCAGGGTGCCGACGGCGCCATGACCACAGAAAAGCACCGCATCATCAGCTGGAATTGTGCCCAGGACGTCGCTCACGCTGGCAACAATCCGCTGCTGGGCAGCTCTTGCCGTCTCCCACCCGCGAATGCTGGTGTCGGGCGAGGCAAAGAATTGATTGGCGACAGCCTCGAACTCCTCCATCGGGAGATAGCCTGTGGCGGAGCGGTCATTTTCGTGCTGAGCAGTCACCTGCCGCACGCTCAAGCCTTGGGCATCGGCAAAGACCTCTGCGGTCTCGATCGCCTTGCGCTCATGGCTGGAGATGACGTGCCGGATAGCCCCGGCCCAGGATTGGTCTGTAGCGGTTTCGGCATGGGCTCGGCCCTTGTCTGACAACCCCCAGTGCGGAATTGGAACGGAAGGCTCGATCTGGACATGCGGGTGGGTCAAATAGATGCAGAAGCTCATGAATAGCGTCCGTCCATCCAGCCGGTGATCAGATGGTGGGCGATGGAGATGGACGGGGGCACCTTGTCGCCGTTCGGGTGTGTCCCGTCGATCATCTGGCGAACTTCGTCGCGATCACACCAACGGCAGGCTTCAAGTTCCTTGTCGTCCATGACGATCTCGCCGGAGGTCGCATAGCCTAGGCAACCGAGCATCAGATTGGCGGGGAAAGGCCATGGTTGATTGGCCAGAAGCCTGACCTCTCCAACGGAGATGCCGGCTTCTTCCATCGTTTCGCGGCGAACAGCTTGCTCAATCGTTTCCCCCGGCTCCATGAAGCCGGCGAGCGTTGTGAAGATGCCTTCGGCGAGGCGCGGAGGGCGCCCAAGGAGTGCGCGGTCGCCGTCGGTCACAAGCATGATCACCACCGGGTCGGTGCGTGGAAAATGCTGTCCGCCACACGATGGACATTCGCGTCGATAGCCGGCCTCTCGCATGTCTGATTTGGTTCCGCATCGGGCGCAGAAAAGGTGGCTGCGGTGCCAATGCAACATTGCCCGAGCTTGCGACAAGGCGCTCAGGTCCGCCGCTGAGACGAGGTTCTGGATGGATAGCGTCCGCAGATCGATGGCAGTGACATCATCCAGCTCCGCCGTCTCTTCGTCAGTGAGTTCCAGCGGGGCGGCGAAAAGCGGCTGCTTGCCATCCATCGTTTGACCGAGGAAGACCATCTGCCGGCGCAGGGCTCCGAGGTCTTCAGCTTGCGCGAACGTATGGCGAACACCGGGCGTCTGCCGGCCGCGCAACAACATTTGCGAAGAGGTGCAAAGGACGACAGCGGCATCTTCCGCAGCCATCCGGCTTTCGATCCACGCATCATCACTCCGCTTGTCGGAGCAGCGGTCCAGCAGGTTGTCGCAAAAACGCATGGTTGGCATCAGGGAGAAATCTTGGGCGGTCATGAATACATCCGTGGCATTTGGCTGGGCGTATGTTGGTGCGGGCAGGCTCGCTTGGCGCGTCGCATGGGGCGTGCGGCCGGGAAATCCTGATTATGTGATGGCAAGGGCTTCGCGCAAACGCCCGATCAGGCGGTCAGCGTCTTCATCGGTGTAGGGTTTGGCCGGGACAGCGCCCCAGACAGGGCCTGGCCAGGCCGGGTCCTTCTGAAACCGGGCGATCACATGTACATGCAGTTGCGGAACCATGTTGCCGAGCGCGCCCACATTCAGCTTGTCACAGGTGGTGACGGCCTTCAGCGCGTCGCTTACCTGGCAGATTTCTCGTATCAGTTGCTGTCGGTCAGGCTCGCTGAGGTCGGTGATCTCGATCATGTCGTTGCGTTTTGGCACCATCATCACCCAGGGATAATTGGCATCCTTCATCAGGCGCAGGGCGCACAATGGCAGGTCGGCGATCGCCAGGCTGTCGCCCTCGAGCCGCGGTGTCATGGAAAACGAAGACATGGAATATCCTGTACCGAAAGTCTGAGTGCCAGACTATAGAGCCAGTTCAGGTCAATTCCATCCCGGCCGCTGGCCAAAATGTTTCCTCGGTCAGACAAGTGTTCAGGTCGGGCCTTCTCAATCGGCCGTCTGGTCGCCCAAGGCCCACTCCAGATAGGCATTCTGGGCGTGCAGCAGATAGGCCTTTGCAGCCGG
The DNA here is from genome assembly GCF_017313085.1 of Roseibium limicola. Lineage (GTDB taxonomy): Bacteria > Pseudomonadota > Alphaproteobacteria > Rhizobiales > Stappiaceae > Roseibium > Roseibium limicola. Next base: position 176,540 of record NZ_JAFLNF010000006.1, read on the forward strand.
GCTTTGATAGGCTGGATGAAGCATTGCGTCGGCCTTCACCTCTTGTCCGCGGGTCACAGGCGGGCAGGGGATGAAGGTGCATCCAGGCTTTGCCTCGTCCAGACGTGCTGCACTGACCTGATAGCGCCGCAGCAACTCGGCGTTTCCATCCTTCGGCCAGCAATCGGTAATCAGCACATCGGCTTCGGCGATGGCGGACATGCTGTCGGTGGCCTCGATCTGGTCCTCGATCAGCGAGGACGGCTCCAACAGATAATCATAATCATAGACCTGGATGACCTTGATCGGCAGCACCCGTGCGGCCTCAATCCAGGAGTTGAGGATATTCCCGACCGGGGCCACGGCGACAATGGTCAGCCCCTCCCAAGATCCCCGAGCCCCTCGCAGATAGCTCAGATCACCAAGCGTTTCACAAGGGTGGTTGGTCCGGGTCCTCAGGTTCAAGACGGGAATGGAAGAGTGATCAGCCAGTTTCTGCAGGTGACGTATTTGTGGTGTTCTGATCGCGATGAGATCGAACCAGTTGGCCAGATAGGCCGCCAGATCTTCGGTTGCCTCGCCTCCCATCAGGGACACGGGTACACGCGTGCACAGTCCACCGAGGGCATGGACACCCAGGTCGAGGGCGCTGGGATTGCGCCACCCACTGTCGTCCTCGATCAATGCGACCTTCTTTGAGGTCAGAGACTGCGGTGAGCGGTTTTCTGCCCAAAGATCGGAGAGGGTTTTGGCCCGGTCGGCAAGTTGCAGCAATTCGTCTGATGTCAGGCGGTCGAGGCTCAAGAGGTGGCGCGTCATGCTGGTCCTGTCGGTTTCGGGGCGTCGAGAAGGTCGGACAATCTTCATACACGGGCGTTCCTTGCCAACCGGCAAACATTCTTCGGGTTACCTCTTGCCAAGACCCCACCTCTTGCTGATATAAGGGCCTCGGAAGGTTGGTGGTGGACGAGCCACTCGCCAATCGGGTCAGGTCCGGAAGGAAGCAGCCCTAACGAGATCCGGCACGGGTCATCGTGCCAGCCTTCCACCCACTCTCCTTGCATTTCCCGCTTGTTGGCATCCCCTTTCTGGGGCATTCGTCATGATGTTCTGCATCAGGTCGATCATCGTTTGTGACAAGCGGCGATTCCGCCTTGGATGAGCCGATTTTTTTGCGTCCCAAGCGCGCATGGTCGGGAAAAAGCAAGTAAGGTACGGCTATGGACGAGATGACCTTCAGCCCGAATGAACCCTCCCAAAGTGCTGCTGAAACGCCGAAGACGGACAGCGCCTATCGGGTTCTTGCGCGCAAATACCGCCCCCAGACATTCGTGGACCTCGTTGGCCAGGAGCCGATGGTCCAGACCCTGGAAAATGCCTTTGATACGGGGCGGATAGCTCAGGCCTGGATGTTGACCGGGGTGCGCGGCGTCGGCAAGACGACGACAGCTCGTATCCTGGCGCGTGGCCTGAATTATGAAGTGCCCGGAGTGGCCGACAAGCCAACGGTTCGCCTGGAACAGGAAGGCGTTCATTGTGGCGCCATCATGGAAGGTCGCCATGTCGACGTGATCGAGATGGATGCGGCCTCCCACACCGGTATCAACGACATTCGCGAGATCACCGACGCTGCCAGGTATCGCCCTGCGACGGCACGCTACAAAGTCTACATCATCGATGAAGTGCACATGCTGTCGAATGCGGCTTTCAACGGTCTTCTGAAGACTCTGGAAGAGCCGCCGGAGCATGTGAAGTTCATCTTTGCCACAACGGAAATCCGTAAGGTGCCGGTCACGGTGCTCTCGCGCTGTCAGCGTTTCGATCTGCGCCGGATCGATCAGCCCAAGCTGGTCGGACTACTGCGCCGGATCTCTGACGCGGAAAACATTGAAATTACCGATGAGGCATTGACCCTCATTTCGCGTGCCGGTGAAGGCTCTGCACGTGACAGCCTCTCATTGCTAGACCAGGCCATGGCTCATGGTCAGGGTGCGATTGAGGCCGAAAATGTGCGTCTCATGCTCGGGCTTGCCGATCGCGCCAGGGTCATCGATCTCTTCGAACATTTGATCTCCGGCAATCTGGCTGGGGCGATGGATGAGTTGGCGGCACAATATGCCGTCGGTGCCGATCCGGCGGTGGTGCTCACGGATCTGGCGGAATTTACCCATCTGGTCACCCGCATGAAAGTCGTACCTCAGGCCGGTGATGAAGTCTCCGTCACGGAGACCGAGCGCGTGCGCGGCAAGGAATTCGCCGAAAAGCTGTCCATGCGTCTGCTGTCACGCGCCTGGCAGATCCTTTTGAAGGGCATTCAGGAAGTCCAGTCGGCACCAAAGCCTTTGGCTGCTGCCGACATGGTGCTGGTGCGCTTGTCTTATGCTGCTGACTTGCCGGATCCCGGTGAAGTTCTGGCGCAACTGCGAAACGGCACTCTGCCCATGGGCGGCGGGACACCTGCTAGTTCAGGCCAAGGTGGGGCTTCTGGTCCTGGCGCACCCGGGCAGGGTGGCAGCTCCGGGTCATCAGGTCCGTCTGGCGGTGCTCAGGCCTACGGCACGCATGGCATTCCGTCTGGCGGGGGAACTGGCGGGCCCCGCGCGATGGCTGTCGGCGCTCAGGCTGAGCCGAGACCACAGCTTTCCACCATTCAGGGCGGCGTTCCCCAAACGGCGAGCCGTCCGGCCCCTCAACCAGCTCATGCGCCGGCCTTTCAGCTGAACGGCCTGCGCGATTGCGCGGCGCTTGCGTCTGAAAAGCGCGACATCATGATGAAGGTCGCCATCAACCGTCAGATGCGGTTGGTCAAGTTCGAGCCGGGTCGCATCGAGATCCAGACCACCGAAGACGCTCAGCCTGACATTGCCGGCGAATTTGGCCGCAAGCTGACCGAATGGACCGGCACGCGCTGGGTCGTGGTCGTCAGCCAGTCTCCCGGCCGCCCGACCTTGCATGAAGAGGAAGAGGCCAATCAGCAACAGCTTCTTTCCGATGCCAAGGCCCACCCGACTGTTGCCGCCTTGCTGGCGCAATTTCCCGGCGCGAAGATCGTTGATATCCGGGTGCAGGAAGACGAAGGCAACGATGCAGGCCTCATTGATCCTCTGCTGGCGGAAGCTTTGGGCGAGGACGATCTGGAAGATCTGTAAATCGTACCGATATTAAGCCGGACGAGTATTGGATTGTCAGCTGTGCAGCTCTGCACTAAGGCAGAACACAAAGGCTTCGGGAGTGCCGAAGCCTCAGGCGTAAATGGAGTTGTGGGCTATGGATTTCCTCAAGATGATGAAACAGGCCAAGCAGATGCAGGAAAAGATGGGCGACCTGCAGCAAGCCTTTGCCGATATCGAGACCGAGGGTGCCGCAGGCGGTGGTCTGGTCAAGGTGACGATTGCAGGCAAGGGTGAACTGCGTGCACTCAAGATCGATCCCTCGCTCTTCAAGGAAGACGATGTCGAGATCCTCGAAGATCTGATCATCGCGGCTCATACGGAGGCCCGCACCAAGGCGGAAGCCCAGATGCAGGAAAAGACTCAGGAATTGATGGGCGGCATGGGCCTGCCTGACGGCATGAAGTTGCCCTTCTGAGCCAAACCGGATAGCTACCTTTTCATGGCCAATTCGAAAGTCGCCGGTCCCGAGATTGAGCGTTTGATCCAGCTGCTCGCGCGTCTGCCGGGCTTGGGTCCGCGCTCGGCGCGTCGGGCAGCACTGCAGATGATCAAGAAGAAAGAGCAGTTGCTGGTGCCGCTGGCCGAGGCCATGGGCGTGGCCGTGGAAAAAATCGGCGTCTGCGAAACCTGTGGCACGGTGGATACCACCAACCCCTGTGCCATCTGCACCGACCCGAGGCGCGACCAATCGATGCTGATCGTGGTCGAAGATGTTGCCGATCTCTGGGCTCTGGAACGGGCCGCTGCGGTCAATGCACGCTATCACGTTCTCGGCGGGAACTTGTCACCGCTCGATGGGATCGGGCCGGAAGACCTGAACATCGACAGCCTGATCGAGCGCTGTCGTCTTGGCGATATTTCCGAGGTCATTCTGGCAATTAACGCTACAGTCGAAGGCCAGACAACAGCGCACTACATCATGGACCGCCTCGCCGGTATCGAAGTCAACGTCACCCGCCTGGCCCACGGTGTACCCGTTGGCGGCGAGCTCGATTACCTCGATGAGGGCACATTGGCCCAGGCCCTCAAGGCCCGGACGCAGTTTTAAGCTCTGCGGTGACCTCAAGCTCCGCCGTCATGCCATGACCTGATCATGGCATCCATGCCGATCCCTCGCCTCAAAGAGAGCGCGGATCAGGTCAGGCGGTGACGGAGAGCGGAGGACGGGGGCCTTGCAGTGAACGGCTCTGCCGCCTATCTCAAAACCATATGAAACCTGAAACGCTAGGGCTCTGAATGTTCTCTGCCGCCTCCCGTGCCATCTCTGAAGCTTTCGAGCCGCCGTTTCGGGCGATCTTTCTCAAGATGCTGGGGCTGACACTTGGCATATTGCTGGCAATCTGGGTAGGGCTGCAGGCGGTGCTGGCCGGATTTCTCGAACTGCCCTACCCATGGATGGAGACAGCGCTTTCCATTCTCACCGGTGTTGGTGCCATCTTCGTGCTCGGGTTTTTGATTGCCCCGGTTTCGGCGCTGCTGGCCGGGTTGTTTCAGGATCAGATCGCCGAACTGGTCGAGGCGCGGGACTACCCCCACGAAGCGCAGGGACGGGCGATACCGTTTTTCCCGTCGATCCTGATGACCATCAAGTTCACCGGTGTGGTCATCCTGGGGAACATCTTCGCACTGCTTCTCTTGCTGATCCCAGGCATCAATCTGGTCGCCTTTTTTCTGGTCAATGGCTACTTGCTGGGGCGGGAATTCTTTGAATTCGCGGCGTCGCGCTTCATGCCGGTCGAAGAGGCGCGTGCCTTGCGCAAGTCGCGCAACGGAACGGTCTTCATGGGGGGACTGGTCATTGCCGGTATGCTGGCGGTGCCGATCCTCAACCTGATCACGCCGATCTTCGCCACCATCTTCATGATCCACCTGTTCAAACGTGTCCGGGCAGGGCAGGCCGTCTAAAGACAGCGTCCCGGACAGTCAGGTCTAGATCGACTGAAGGTCGAGAAGGGCCATCGTGTCGGCGGGCTGCCGCGTGGCATTTTCTTGTCTGGCTTCCTGCAGTCTGTCGAACAGGGCAAGCGTCTGGTCGTACCATTCTAGGGGATCGCCCCGCTTTGCGGCGAAGTCTCTTTGTTCTGCCATGGATCCGGCAAGGTCGGACCGCCTCGTCGGGTCGAAGGTGCTTGGATCTCCTCCAAGGCTCTCAATCATGTGCATGCGGAATTTCTCACCGCGTGTTACAAGCAGGCCCAATCCATCAAAACTGACGCCGCCGGCCTCTGAAAGCTCATCAGCAAGCTGATCGATCTCCCTGGGTGAAATGTTGTTGAGGTCGTATCGCGACATGATCTCCGACAAAGCGGATGATGAGCTTACGTCGGGGGTGGTAGCATTTTCCCGGTGTGCGAATGTTTTTACCGCCTTCTCCAACTCAGCTATCCAGCTCCTGGACGAACCGTTTGTAGGAGAAGATTGGCTGTTTTCCTGGGCTTGTGAAGCAAACCGCCCGAGGCCCGTTCCGGTGATCGCCATCATCTGGGTTCCTTCAATGGTCAGGGAGAAAATTTAAGCAAGTGTCATGCCGTTTTGTCTCGCAGGAGGATCTGAGTGCCGGCAGACCAGAGACATGAAGGTGTCCCTTCCGTCGAGGCCTCCAGATGTGGCACATAGGGAGTTATGAAAGACCTTCTCGACCAAATTCACACAGCACTTGGCGGATCTCCGGATCGTGGCAACGTCGCGACCTACATTCCCGAATTGGCCAAGGTTGATCCGGGGCACTTCGGAATTGCCGTGGCGACCGTGGATGGCCAGGTCTTTACCGCCGGTCATGCGGATGTGCTGTTTTCCATTCAGTCTGTTTCCAAGGTCTTCGCCCTCGCGCTTGCGCTTGGAAAGGTCGGAGACGCCTTGTGGAAGCGGGTGGGGCGGGAGCCTTCTGGGCTGTCCTTCAACTCGTTGCTGTTGCTGGAGCGGGAGAATGGCATCCCGCGCAATCCCTTCATCAATGCCGGGGCACTGGTCGCCACAGATACCTATCTGGGCGAGTCGTCACCGCGGGAGGCGCTGGGTCAGTTACTGCGCTTCATCCGTTCCGCCGCAGACGATGATACTATTCATATCAATGATGAAGTTGCCGCGTCTGAGGTGGCGACCTGCCACAGAAACCGCGCACTGGCGCATTACCTGGCCTCCTTCGGAAATCTGCATGCCGAGGTGGAGAAGGTTATCGGTACCTACTCGCATCAGTGTGCCGTGGAAATGAATTGCAGGCAGCTTGCCCTGGCCGGGCGTTTCCTGATCAACGGGCCCGGAATGCCGCGCCTGATTTCCAGTGAGCGAAGGCGGCGTATGGCGGCTCTGATGATGACTTGCGGTCATTACGACGGGTCCGGCGATTTTGCATTCCGGGCGGGTTTACCAGGCAAGAGCGGCGTCGGTGGCGGTATCTTGGCGTTTGCGCCTGGCCGTGCATCGATTGCGGTCTGGTCTCCCGGTTTAAATGAATACGGCAATTCCAAACTAGGAACCGAGGCCATTGAACTGTTGGTACGGGAAACCGGATGGTCTGTCTTTGCCTGACGGCGAGACTGGATCCGCAGTCGTGGCAGTTAATTTTTCAAGGATTAGCCTTTGGGTGGGTTTCTTGAAATTTTGCGACACTAGGCGCCATGCTGCGATCTAATCGAATTAAAGGGCGCAATTGACTGGATTTTACGATGCAGTGCGGCAAAAATTCACTGCTAATCGGAGAACTCGTTTAGATTTCGCCACTAGGATGCTTTGACGAACCGAAGCGTTGGCGCTAGAACGCTTCTAGACAACGCCTTGTATTGCTTACGCTTACGTTAACGTAAGACTGGCGTCGGACGGGAGAGAAATCCATGTCGAATGCCGACCTGAGGGGCAATCGCCCCCTGTCGCCCCATCTTCAGATCTACAAGCCCATCCTCACGATGGTGGTGTCGATCGTCCACCGCATCACCGGTGCCGCCCTTTACTTTGGAACGATTCTTTTGGCCTGGTGGCTGATCGCAGCCGCAGCTGGCCCGGAGTACTTTGAGTTCGTGAACGCGATCTACGGCTCGATCATCGGCCAACTGATCCTGTTTGGATTCACCTGGGCCCTGGTGCATCACATGCTGAGTGGTGTTCGCCACCTGATCTGGTCGCTGGGCAAGGGGTTTGAACTCAAGTTCGCCGAGTGGATGGCGCGCATCACCATCATCAGCTCCGTTTCACTGACGATCCTTCTTTGGATCATCGGCTATCTGGTTCGTTGAGGGGAAACGTCATGTCCGATTTACGCACTCCGCTCTCCAGGGTACGCGGCCTTGGTTCGGCGAAGGAAGGCACAGATCACTTCTGGAAACAGCACGTCACGGCATTTGCCAACGTGTTCCTGATCTCCTTCTTCGTGATCCTCGTGATTTCCATGCAGGGCGACAGCTATGAAGGCGTCCTTGCGACGCTTGAAAATCCGCTGGTGTCCATCTTGCTGTTGCTGGTGATCCTCTCCGGAATCTTCCACATGAAGCTCGGCATGCAGGTGATCATCGAGGATTACGTTCACGGCGAAAGCCTCAAGTTCTTGACCTTGATGGCGAATACATTCTTCTGCGTTAGCGTTGGGCTCGGCTGCATCTTTGCCGTGCTGAAAATTGGCTTTGGAGGCTGACCCGAATGGCCAAGACTTATGAGTTTGTCGATCACAACTACGATGTAGTGGTGGTTGGCGCTGGTGGCGCAGGTTTGCGTGCGACCCTCGGCATGGCCGAGCAGGGCCTGCGCACCGCCTGCATCACCAAGGTATTTCCGACCCGCTCCCACACCGTCGCGGCTCAGGGTGGCATCGCTGCCTCCTTGAAGAACATGACGCCCGACAGCTGGGAATGGCACATGTATGACACGGTGAAGGGCTCCGATTGGCTCGGAGACACCGACGCCATGGAATATCTGGCCCGTGAGGCCCCGAAAGCAGTCTACGAGCTGGAGCACTATGGTGTGCCCTTCTCGCGGACGGAAGACGGGCGCATTTATCAGCGTCCTTTCGGCGGCCACATGCAGAACTTCGGTGAAGGTCCCCCCGTTCAGCGTACCTGTGCCGCTGCCGACCGGACGGGCCACGCCATTCTGCATACGCTTTATGGTCAGTCCCTGCGCAACAACGCCGAGTTTTACATCGAGTATTTCGCGCTTGATCTGATCATGTCCGACGACGGCGTGTGTCAGGGCGTGATTGCCTGGAACCTCGACGACGGAACAATCCATCGCTTCACGGCCAAGTCCGTGGTTCTGGCGACGGGCGGTTACGGCCGTGCCTACTTCTCTGCGACCTCTGCTCACACCTGTACCGGTGATGGCGGCGGCATGGTTGCCCGCGCAGGGCTGCCTCTGCAGGATATGGAATTCGTTCAGTTCCACCCGACCGGCATCTACGGCTCCGGCTGTCTGATTACCGAAGGCGCGCGCGGCGAAGGTGGCTATCTGGTCAACTCCGAAGGCGAACGCTTCATGGAGCGCTATGCGCCATCGGCCAAGGATCTGGCGTCGCGTGACGTTGTCTCGCGCTGCATGACCATGGAAATCCGTGAAGGCCGTGGCGTCGGCAAGGACAAGGATCATATCTTCCTGCATCTGGATCACCTTGATCCAGCCTTGCTGCATGAGCGCCTTCCGGGCATTTCGGAATCGGCGAAGATCTTTGCCGGTGTCGACCTGACCAAGGAGCCGATCCCGGTTCTGCCGACGGTTCACTACAACATGGGCGGCATTCCGACCAACTACTGGGGCGAAGTCGTCAGCCCGACCAAGGATGATCCCAACCGGATCGTACCGGGGCTGATGGCCGTCGGTGAAGCCGGCTGTGCCTCCGTGCATGGTGCCAACCGCCTTGGTTCCAACTCGCTGATCGACCTTGTGGTCTTCGGGCGTGCTGCAGCCATCCGTGCCGGTGAAGTCGTGGATCCGAAGACCGCTGTCCCGACTGCCAACGCCGCATCCTGCGAAAAGATCATGGATCGTTTCGACAATATGCGGAACGCCAATGGTTCCACGCCGACAGCAGATCTGCGCGACAAGATGCAACGCACCATGCAGGAAGACGCTGCCGTCTTCCGGACCCAGGAAAGCCTGGAGCAGGGTTGCAAGCGCATGAGCGCGATCTGGGGAGAGATGAAGGATCTGAAGGTCACCGACCGCTCAATGATCTGGAACTCCGACCTTGTCGAAACTCTCGAGCTGGAAAACCTGATGGCCAACGCCATCACGACGGTTTATGGCGCGGAAGCCCGCAAGGAAAGCCGTGGCGCCCATGCACGTGAGGACTACAAGGATGGCCCGCTCGGTGGCCGGAATGATGACGAATGGCGCAAGCACACCCTGGCCTGGGTGAATGACGCCGGCGACGTCAAGCTGGATTACCGTGCGGTTGTCACCGAGCCTTTGACCAAGTTCGAGGACGGCGGCATCGACATGAAGAAGATCGCGCCAAAAGCGCGCGTCTACTAAGGAACGGAAAGACCCTTGAGCGTATCTGCGACCCTCATGGACACGGTCAGTCCCTTCGGCACCTACAAGGCCGAGGGACTGGTCCGCTATGCCTGGCAGCTGGCGGATCGTCATGATCTGTCCGTTTCTCTGCGCAAGCGGATCCGTGCTCTGGTGTCGCGGGTCTTCAAGGGGCCGTATGACACGGAAGTCGACGGTCTCCGGTTCCGGATTTATCCGGGCCAGAACTATGATGACCGCAAGATTCTGGCCAAAGGTCGACTGCCGGAACGGGCGGAGCACAAGCTTCTCAAGCCTTTTCTGATCTCTGGTTCGGTCTTCGTCGATGTCGGAGCCAATATCGGCAGCTACACGCTCTTTGCGGCCAGCTGCGGGGCTGAGGTTCTGGCGGTCGAGGCCAATCCGGAAACGGCTGCCAAGCTGCGGTTCAACCTTCAGGCCAACGGTCTTGCCACTGACGTCTGCAGGGTGCAGTTGGCGGAAGTGGCGATTGGCGACAAGGCAGGAACGCTGTCTCTTTGGACAGAGCCGTCGAATTGCGGCTTTGCCACGCTGGTTGAGGATCTGACCACCGGCGAATGGGCGGGTGACTGGACACCGAAAGAGGTCACTGTCCGCCCGCTTGCCGATGTGGTGGCGGACAAGGGGCTGAAGCGTATCGACGTTTTGAAGGTGGACGTGGAAGGCTTCGAGGATCGTGTGGTTCTTCCTTTCTTGCGCACCGCTGACCGGGTCTTGTGGCCTCGTGTCATCATGCTTGAAACCAACTGCCGGCCGCATTGGGTCGAGGATTGTACTTCCGAACTGGAAATCCTCGGGTACCGCGCTGCCGGATCGACAACAGACAACACCGTCTTCGAGCTCGGCTCTTAGGGATCGGTGATTTTAGCGGCCCGGACGCGAACCCAGGGCCCAAACGCGGAGCGATGAAAAATGGTTCAGCTGACGCTTCCCCGGAACTCTCAGGTGACGGAAGGCAAGGTTTGGGACAAACCTGCCGGTGCGACCAACTTGCGGGAATACCGGATCTACCGCTGGAACCCGGATGATGGACGCAATCCGCGTGTCGACACCTACTTCGTCGATACGGATGACTGCGGCCCGATGGTTCTCGACGGCCTGATCTACATCAAGAACAAGGTCGACCCGACCCTGACCTTCCGCCGGTCCTGCCGCGAAGGCATCTGTGGCTCCTGCGCGATGAACATCGACGGAACCAACACCCTGGCTTGTACCAAAGGTACGGATGAGGTTGCTGGTGATGTTGTGAAGATCTATCCGCTGCCGCATATGCCGGTGGTGAAGGATCTGATCCCGGATTTGACGCGCTTTTATGCTCAGCACCGCTCCATCGAGCCATGGCTGAAGACGACGACGCCACAGCCTGAGAAGGAATGGCGCCAGTCACACGAAGACAGGCAGAAGCTCGACGGCCTTTATGAGTGCATTCTCTGCGCTTGCTGCTCGACTTCCTGCCCGAGCTACTGGTGGAATGGCGACCGCTACCTCGGCCCGGCCATCTTGCTTCAGGCTTACCGTTGGTTGATCGACTCGCGCGATGAGGCAACCGGTGAGCGTCTCGATGATCTTGAAGATCCATTCCGCCTCTACCGCTGCCACACCATCATGAACTGTACTCAGGCGTGCCCGAAGGGTCTGAACCCTGCCAAGGCAATCGCCGAGATCAAGAAGATGTTGGTCGAACGTCGCGTCTGATTTTTCGAGATGGAAATTGAAATTAGAAAAGCCGCCCCAAAAAGGCGGCTTTTTTGTTTGAAGTCTGGTCTCGGCTCAGCTTGCTGGTTCAAAGTTACAAAAAGTATCACCCTGCCGCGTCATGCCATAGCTCGACCATGGCATCCATGCTGTTGCATCTCGACAGCCTAAGGTGTCGATGAAGTGGGTTTACGGCATGGATTGCCGGATCGAGTCCGGCAATGACGCACACCGCTTCGTATGACGCGCGAAGTCGGAAACACCGAAAATCAGAAATCCGCCGTCAGGGGATCTGGCCCGAGTCGGTTCTTGGTATCGTCGAGCTTGGCCAATGCCGCCAGGTCGTCCTGATCCAGCTTGAAATCGAAGACGTCGAAATTCGCCTTGATCCGCTCCGGGTTGGAGGACTTCGGGATGGTCACCAACCCCATGTCGATATGCCAGCGGATGAGCACTTGAGCCGGTGTTTTACCGTGCTTCGTGGCAATCTCGACAAGCACGCCATTGTCCATCAGCTTGCCCTGCCCAAGCGGGCTCCAGCTTTCAGTGACAATGTTCTGGCTGTCGTGAAAGGCACGGAACTCTGTTTGCTGAAAGTCCGGGTGCAGCTCGATCTGATTGATGACCGGCTTCACGCCGGTTTCCGACACCAGCCGGTCGATATGGTCCGGATTGAAATTCGAGACACCGATGGATTTGATCCGCTTTTCCTTCTGAAGCTGGATGAAGGCTTTCCATGTCTCGACGTAGAGGTCCATTTTCGGCGCGGGCCAATGGATCAGGTAGAGGTCGACATAGTCGGTGCCCAACCGCTTCAAGCTCTCCTCGAAGGCCATCAACGTCGCTTCATATCCCTGGGCGTCATTCCAGAGTTTGGTGGTCAGAAAGATATCTTCCCGCGCGACGTTCGAGGTTTGAACTCCCTTGCCGACGCCCTCCTCGTTGCCGTAGATCGCAGCCGTGTCGATATGTCGGTATCCGGCATTCAGCGCGGCCTGCACTGCAGCTGAAGCGCCGTCATTCGGCGTCTGATAGACTCCGAGCCCAACCTGAGGAATGGCGTTGCCATCTGAAAAGGTGATCATTGGTTGCTCAACCATTGTCAAAGCTCCTTGCTGGAAATCTTAGCGGGCAAATGTACTGCCCTGAAGGTGGGTTCTGGGAGAACTGTCTTGCGCGGCTGTCCTCTACGTGGTCGCCACAGCGACAAAATCAAGGAGAAGGGGTATCCGGGTGTTTCACTTCGGTTCAGGCCCAGGCCCAGTTCTCGGTCTTCTCAGCATTGACTGCGGTTCAAGAAACCTCTCGTGACGCCGGAATCTCGATTTTGTGTAGCGACTTGAGTTGCCTTTCGGCGGGGGGCTCTTAGTTTCCAAGCTAACTTTGGAGGCACTCATGTTGAAACACGTCGTCGCAACCGCGCTTTTGCTGACCTCATCCCTGGCGGTCACACCTGCGGCCCAGGCTGAAACCGCGATCCTGGCGGGGGGCTGTTTCTGGTGTGTTGAATCTGACCTTGAAACGGTCGCAGGGGTTCGCGATGTCGTTTCGGGCTACGCGGGTGGGATGAGCCAGAACCCGACCTACAAGACTTATGAAGACGGCGGCCATAGGGAAGTGGTTCAGGTGGACTTTGACGAGGGCAAGCTGAGCTACCGTCAGCTGGTTGATATTTTCCTGCGCACCATTGATGTCACAGATGCCAAAGGCCAGTTCTGCGATCGCGGGCATGCCTATTCCTCGGCGATTTACCCTCTGACCGATGCCCAGGCTAATACTGCTCGGGCAGCGGTAGCCGATGCTGAGAAGGTGCTGGGTGACAAGATCATCACGCCGGTGGAAGGCAGCGTTTTGTTTTGGCCAGCGGAGGCCTATCACCAAGGCTATTACAAATCCGATGCGCGAACCCTAACCCGCTTTGGTTATGTCACTCGTGCCACTGCCTACAAGGGCTATCGCAAGGCCTGCGGACGCGATGAGCGGGTGAAGAAAGTCTGGGGTGAAGAAGCCTTCAAGGGCGTTGCCAAACACGGCTCCTAATCAACAGACCTTAGCGGCTGGAAGGCAACAGTCCGCGCGCTTTCAGCTCAGGCAGATAGGTCCGGCTGACGGGAAGGATAGGGCCGTCGCTTGTGTGAATGAGCGTCTTGCCATTCTCGCGGCTTACTTTTTCGATGGCATTTTTCGCAACCCAGTGAGACCGGTGGATTTGCAGCCCGTCTGTCTGATCGATTTCCTCGATCGCGTCCTTCAATCGCAGCAGCAGAAGCTCCCGTCCCTTCACGGTGGCAACTTCGACGTAATGGTCACTGACGGAAAGCCAACGCAGCGGCGATCTCTTTTCCACGGGCAACCTTCGTTGCAGCCTGTCGAGCACCGATGATGCCTCCGCAGAGCTGTTCTGAGGGTCAGGCGATGTCCGCGAGTTACGAGAAAAAATGGCCAGATTGAGGGCCACCACTCCGCCAATGATGAGACAGTTCAGGAATTGTCGGAGCAGGTAGCCCGTATTTGTCAGGTCCGCCTGAAAGAAGATCAGGTTTAGAATGAGGATGGCAGGCAATACCGCCAACCCGGCAGCAAACCCGGCAAGAGCGTAGCAGAGCGGTCGGGCGAGACCGGCGAGCCTCAGCGTGTGCCCGACCATTGAACCCGTCAAGTTGCCGATCCCAAAACCACTTGCGACGATCAAACTCCAAAACAGCAGTCTGGGCAGCAGCGTCATGTCGTCCGATGTGCCGAAGGGGCCCGACAGCGTCAATATGCAGATGACTCCTCCCACAATGGCATAGGTTCGCCGATCACTCAGCAGCCCGTGCATTTCACGAAGCGCCAGTTGCAATGGTCTGCCATCTGCGAAGTTCTGGTGTGTTTCATTCATGTCGCGTTGCCCGGTCTGCTCAAAGACTGCCTTCCTTGGCCTAGAAATAGCGTAACATTCTCAGCCATTGGAATTGCAATATGACTTTCTATGTCGAAATTATCCGACATACCCCCTCAGGTGTCTGGCTCTTGCTGGTCTATTGCCTCTATGCCGCAATATCGCAACTGAGGGTGCGGCAGGTCCGGCCACTGACGGTGCTGATAGTCCCAGCCATCTTCGGTTGTCTTGCCGTGGCTCGGGGACTTCAGGGCAGTCACGCGCCGATATTCTGGCTTGGGTGTTTCACCGGGCTCGTGCTGGCGTGGAGTGCATTGTTGATGACCCGCCCGGTGTCTCAGCATTTGAGAAATGGGCGGCTACAGACAGGGCGTGACTTTTTTGCGGCCCTTTTGATCCCCATGACATTCATCGGGCATTATATCACTGGTGTGCTCCAGGCGCTGGAACCGGGGGCCTTGCTGACTTCGCAGGCGCAATTCATGATGGCAGTTCTGATCACCTTGCCTGCGACCTATATGGGCACGAGAGCGGCTGGATATCTGCGCAACAAAGCTCAGTCAGTCGTGAGGACCGACGCGATTGAACCGGCCGTGAGTTGAAGGCGGATACTCAGACGCCGGCTTCGAACGCCTCGACCAGTTCGATAAATTCGCGGCCGTATTTCTCCAGCTTTGATTGGCCAACGCCGGATACTCCAAGCAGGGCGTCGTCGTTGGTCGGCCGGGCCTTGGCGATGCCGGCCAGCGTGGCATCGGGGAACACCACATAGGGCGGCACTTCATTTTCGCGGGCAATCTGCGTTCTCATCCGGCGCAGGCGCTCAAACAACAGCCGGTCGTCCTGATCGAGTTCGTCGGCCAGGCCGGCGGAGCGCTCGCCACGGGATTGCTTGAGACTGGAGGCTGCACGGTCCTTACGAAGACGCACGGTTTCCTCGCCGCGTAAAACAGCCCGGGCCCCCTCTGTCAGGATCAGAGCGCCGAAGTTGGCGTGGTCCACATCCATCAGACCGGCAGCGACGAGCTGGCGTGCCACCGACTGCCACATCTTCGGAGAGCGTTCCTTGCCGATGCCATAGACACTCAGGTCTGAGTGGCTGAACCGAGCGATCTTTTCGGTCTCTTTGCCGAGCAGAACATCGACGACATGTCCGGTTCCGAAGCGCTGACCGGTGCGGTAGACAGCCGACATGAACTTCTGCGCAGCTTCCGTTCCGTCCCAGGTCTCCACCGGTGACAGGCAAGTGTCGCAGTTGCCACAGGGCTTCGGATAGGTCTCGCCGAAATGGGCGAGGAGGGACTGGCGACGACATCCGACCGTCTCGCAAATACCCAACAAAGCGTTCAGCTTGCCGTTCTCAGCTCGCTTGACCTCCTCGGGGGCATCGCCTTCCGAAATCATTCGTCGGCGCTGCACCACATCAGCCATGCCATAGGACATCCAGGCCTCTGATGGCGCGCCGTCGCGGCCCGCGCGGCCAGTTTCCTGATAATATGCCTCAATGGAAGACGGCAGATCCAGATGGGCTACGAAGCGCACATCAGGCTTGTCGATACCCATGCCGAAAGCCACTGTTGCCACCAGACACAGGCCTTCTTCAAGCAGAAAGGCATCCTGATTGGCGGCGCGCACTTCCGGCGGCAGGCCGGCATGATAGGGAAGGGCCTTGAAGCCCTTGGCCTTCAGCCATTCGGCAATGTCCTCGACCTTGGCGCGAGACAGGCAATAGACGATGCCGCTCTTGTCCGTGTGCCGCTTCAGAAAATCGAGCAATTGCTGACGCTGGTTCTGCCGTTCGACGATCTCATAGCGGATGTTCGGGCGGTCGAAACTTGTGGTGTAGATGTCGGCCGTGTTGAGCTGCAGACGCTCGATCAGGTCGTCGCGGGTGTGCGGATCGGCGGTCGCAGTCAGAGCCACGCGGGGAACGCCGGGATAGCGCGCGCCCAGTGTGGCCAGTGAGAGATATTCGGGGCGGAAGTCGTGGCCCCATTGGCTGACGCAATGAGCCTCATCGATCGCGAAAAGGGCAATGTTCAATGTGTCCAGGAAGCGGCGAAAACCTTCATTGGAAAGCCGCTCGGGTGTCACATAGAGCAGCTTCAGACTTCCGTCTTGCGCCCTGGCCCGCACGTCATCCTGCTCTTGGGGAGTGAGGCTCGAGTTCAGAGCTGCTGCAGCCACGCCGGCCGCTTCCAGGGCGCCGACCTGATCTTTCATCAAGGCAATCAGCGGCGAGATGACGATGCCGATGCCCGGGCGACACAACGCAGGGATCTGGAAGCAGAGAGACTTGCCCGCGCCGGTCGGAAACAACACCACGGCATCGCCACCCCCAATCAGGGTGTCAATCACTTCACGTTGGCGCCCTCGAAATTCAGGATAGCCGAACACGGTGCGCAACACGTCGCACGGGTCTTTAGAGGTCGAATCGAAAACGGCGTCCGCGGCAAGCGGCTGCGAGGCTGGCATGTGTGGCTGATCCCTTGAGCTCTCGCCACCTTTCATGATTTGCACGAGAAGGGCAATCTTAGCCTATGGATGTCAGAGCTTCGCCCCCATGCAAACGGGGATATCTATCAGCTTCAGGGCCGGTAGACAGCATTTGCATCATTGCCCAGCGTTTCGGCACAATGGACGCGCAGACTGTCCGCCAGCGTGTTGATGTTGCCCTGAAGGTCCGTGGCTTCGATCGGTCTGCCGAAGTGCACCAGGAACTTCGCCTGCTTCTTGTTTAACAGCTCGTTGAAAACCGTCATGTCACGCAGGTCTGTCGAAAGGCGAGAGAGAAAGTAGAACAGGCCGGAATTGCGCCCGCCCATATGCATTGGAATGATCGGCGCGCCATTTTTGCGCGCCAACGCAATGGCCGATGTCATCCAGGGGCGCTCTGTGAGTTTGCCTTCGTTCCAATAGGCCAGACGACCAGAGGGGAAGAGCACCACGACCCGTTCCTCGGTGAAAGCTCGGGCAGTCAGCGACAGGGTCTCACGGGTTTTCTGCCGGCTCTTGAATTCGTCGCGCCATTCGACCGGAACAATCATGTCAGAGAGACGCGGATTGATGCGGATGGCATCCCGATTGGCAAAGATGGAGAGATCCTTGCGGCGGGCTTTGATGGCATCGAAAAGGGCTATACCGTCGGCGATACCTGTGGGGTGGTTGCAAACCAGAACAACTGGGCCGGTCTCCGGGACATTTTCCAGTCCGCGCACAGTCAGGTTAAGTTGCAGTAAGGCACTAAGGTATTCAAACACCTCCTGCGCGGGGAGCGCTTCAATCGCCCCGGCCATATCGACGGCCTCCCGGTAGCGCAGCACCTTGAACGCCAGCGGGCGCAAAAGCGGCCACCAGGGCTGGTGCATGACGTTCTGCCCACGCTCATAGATTAGCGTATCGACGGTCTCTTGCGCGTTTGTGGCCGGTTTGGTGCGGCCCTTGTGTCTGATGCTTGCCGCAGAAGAGGTGGAGAGGGCCACTCGAGGTCCTTTATGTTTGCCTGCCACACGTCAGACAGATCGTTAGCCCAGTCAGGGCAGACTTGCAATTATCGCCAGGAGGACAGCTGGACAGTTACAGGTTGATCGGCTCAGGCGGTGCTTGGTCTTTTGATCACCCGCGTCCCTTCTATACGCTCCAGAGCGGCGATGTGAAAATGGCCACCGCACTGATGTATCCGGCGGTCCACGCAAGTGAACGCGGTGTCGGGCGGTCAGCATAATAGCAGCCGATGTAAATCAACCGCAGCAATAGAAACAGCATGGCAAGCTTATCGATCCAGTCGGGATTACCACCTTGCCACAGACCTACGATCACCGAGACGGCGAAAAATGGAAAAACCTCAAAGCCATTGGCATGCGCTGCAAGGGCGCGGGATCGGAATCCGGATTTCCAATAGTCGGGGTCCCGTGGTGTGCGGTTGCTGAATTCCCGATTGAGTTTTGCCGGAAAAAGGGTGGCCATGGGCAGAATGGCAGCGGCGAGGAGGCACCAGATGGCGATGGGCATGGTCACGGCGTAATCCAGAGTTGGCATTGTTCACAGGGGACTTCAGGCGTCTGCCACAAGGCTGCCTTGCCTTCATGTCAAAGACAAGTCGCAGCCGCTTGGGAGAGGCGGTCTGAATGCGATGCGGCCCGCAAGTAACTGAGGTCAATGCGTCATCCGCTGAATTTCCCATCTCCTGGGATCTTTTGCATGTGAGCTGCGTTTGAGACCTGCCTGTCATATGTGTGCCGACTCCTGCAGGTACAAAACCCGCAGTCGAATCGATCGGCATCCTCACTTGGAGAAATCGACGTGTCGAAAACCACGGTCCTGTTCCTTTGCAGGGACAATGCGTTGTTGGGTCCGCTCGCCGAGGCCTATTTTAATCGGCAGGGCGGTGGTCTCGTCCGCTCCTTTTCAGCTGGCGTTGATCCGGTCGATGAACTCGACAGCAATGTGACAAGACTCCTGTGCGCGCGTGGAATGTCGGTCGATGGGCTCGGGCCGAAAAGCTTTGAAGTCTTTACAATGGCCCACGCTCCGTTGCCGGACCGGTTGATCGTGCTGGACGGGTGCTTTTTGCCGGAATTGCCAAAACCGTGGCAGGGGGAGGTTCCGGTTCATAACTGGTGCGTGGCCGCAGGGGTTGGATATCCCCGCTCCTATTCCGCTGCAGCAGAATATTTCCGCCGGATCCGCAACGCAGTAGATCGGGTGCTGGAGCCCGGGCCGCGAGAGACTTATCCGTCCACCCGCGTCGCCTGACCTTTGGTCTGGATACTGTTTGGCGCCAGTAGACTTCGTTTGTGACTAGACGGCGGCACAGATCCGAATGACCTCACGCGTTTCGTCTCTAACACGCCGAAATCCGGAAGATGCGTTCGGGCTCAGCAATCCGATGACATCGCCGCGCTCGAAACTCAGATTGGCTCCGAATTTCTTCGCCAGCGCCTGCATTCTGCGGTTGGTCGAGAGGCAGTTGACATACATCAGGCGCACGTTGAGGGCTTCGGCCTCCAGCAAGGTCAGTTCCATCAGTCGGGTGCCGATGCCCTTTCGCCGCCAATCGGCTTCGACGCTAAAGGCGGCTTCTGACTGATGCAAGCCGTTGTCCTGGGCCAGCAGACCACGCAGTTCTCCGGCAGCGCGAATGGCTCCCTCTTCTTCATAGGCGAAGATCACGGAGTCGAGCGAGAAGGCTGTTTCTGCATAAGTTTGCAGAAAGGCATCGCTGGCGATCATGGCGAAGCGATTGCGGCGGGCTTCCGGGTCGAGCCTGAGGAGATGTCCAAGAAATTCGGATTTATCGGCGCTGGTCAGTCTTCGAATGCGGACGTCGTGGAAAGCCGTATGCAGATCCTGATGCACCTGGCCAGACGCGTCGGGCGACAACCAGCACAGGTCAACATGCGGCAAATTCTTTGCGAGTTTGTTGGTCAGGAAGGTCACGACGGAAGACAATCGACGGTACACCGACGAGAAATCCGGGAGAGGGAAACGAGGCAAGGACACGTGACGTGCTCCAGATTCTAGAACAGATCCTCCCGTTGCTCCTCCAAGCTGCGAAACTATACGCAAATTCGACAAATTAATTCAATAACTATGTATCGCTGTTCCTGGGCTTTTGCTTTTCCTGTGAAGCCTGCGGTATGAGTTGAAACAGTTTTGCGGCGGTATAGGGATGGGACGACAGATGAAACAGATGATTACGTTGACGGTAGCGCTGGGCTTGGCCTTGTCGGTGACAGCCTGTCAGCGCTTCTCTTCAAACCGGAATTACGCGGCGCCTCTTCCGGCGACGCCGACGACCCCGGTTGGCCAGGGCGCACTGCAACCACTTGATCCGCTCGCTACCCCAGGTGTCGGTCAGGTCAGCCAGGAGCCGTTGCCCGGTGAAACGCAGGTGGCAGCGATTGAACCGACAGGCGCCAAGGATGTCAGCCGGTCCGACATGGCAGGCGGTTGGAAGCTGGTCTCAAGCAACGACAGCTGCATGGCCTTCATGGCACTGACGTCCTGGTCGGGCGGTTATCGCGCCAACACCCGTGGTTGCAATAGCGTCGAATTGTCGAGCATTTCGGCGTGGAACATTTCCGGCAAGCAGGTGATTCTCAAGAACGCCGACGGTCAGGCTGTCGCGACGCTCTATGCGGCATCGGATGTTCAATTCAACGGCCAGACGGCCACAGGCGCTCCGGTTTCATTGAACCGATAGCAACTTTAAATAAATGATTGCACGTATTGCGCGCAAAGAGGGAATTGCTATTGTGCCTTAGGGGGTACTTACAATGGCAAAATATGAACCTTTGCGCGCTCACCTCGTGCAATTGGAGGGACTGACCTGGACAGCCAAGCTCGTCGAGATTGAATCGATCTTGGGGTCCAGGCTCCCCAACAGTGCAGTTCGTCACCGCACATGGTGGGCAAACTCGGGCGGTAATCTGGTCCATCAGAATGCCTGGCTGGAGGCTGGCTGGCGGGTCGATAAAGCGGATCTTGCGCGCGGGGCCGTCATGTTTCGACGAGCTCATGTGCGTGGGGTGGTGACTTCCCGTTCTCCTGAGCCCATCGCGCAGGATACAACCGCCAGACGTTCGAAAGCTGCACCTGATCTTTCCAGACAGCATGAACTCCTCGAACAGCCCGTGACTGTCACGTTGCGGGCGCAATGGACTATGGTCGGCATTCTGGATGAGCTGTCCGATGCGGCTGACTGGATCAATGATGAGGCGACCGTTTTGCGGATGGTGGCATTTCAAAAGAATGATCCGGCATCCGTGTTGATCAGCTGTGGTCGGTTGCGGCAGGCGATCGGAGCGCTGCGCAGTCTGGCTGCCAGTACGGCGGGGCAAAAGAAGCTGTTCTCGGGTATTCCTGCCGCAACTGGCAGTGCGATGGAAGTGCATATGCTGCAACCGGGCAATGCCTGGCTTCTGGCGGATGGCCAGAGCCGGAAGGCCGATCTCGCCCTCGCTGAGGAACGTCGTATGGTTGCCCAGCTTTTATTGCTGCAAGAACGCCAGAGCGGCCGAGGTCAGAAGCTCTTGTCGCTCTGAACGGTTCTGCTGAAAGCATGTGTTCCGGTGGATGGCTTGGGTGTCTACCCGTCAGGTTCGTTGGAAGGGCGGTGGGGCTGCTGTCGGCTGCTTCGTTGGGCACCGTCACCCGTGATCTGACGAAAGTCGTGAGCTTTTAAACCAATTTAAAAGGGTTCACGGCGATTTTCCCGGTCAGTCTCGGCGGGCAAGTCCTTGCATAACGTGTCGATTAGTCCTATGCCGCCCACGATGAGCGATTGATTGTCCTGAGTCTGACCCCATGGATCTCGGACGTCCGCTCAACCACGGAGCGTCAGCTTTGAAAGTCGATTTGCCGGTCAGCCGGGCCCTGCAGCATAAGTATGAGGCCCTCGTTTCCGCGGGAGAAATCTCCGAGGATCCGATCCAGCTGGACATTGTCCGCCGCCTCGATCAGCTGAACACTGACCTTTCCCAATTACGTCTGGCGACGAAGAAAAGCTCCTTGGGCTGGCTTTTCAAGCGCAACCGGCAGACACCGGAGCACGTCCAGGGGCTTTATCTCTGGGGCGGTGTCGGTCGCGGCAAGACCATGATCATGGACTTGTTCATGGAAGTGGCTGTTGTGCGACGCAAGCGCCGAGCGCATTTCCATGAGTTCATGGCCGATGTGCATGAGCGTATCCACGCCTATCGCCAGGCTTTGAAACGCGGGGAGGTCAAGGGCGATGACCCGATTGCTCCTGTCGCCGCCCAGCTGGCGGAAGAGACACGGCTTCTCTGCTTCGATGAATTCTCCGTCAACGATATTGCGGATGCCATGATCCTGGGGCGTCTGTTCACTCAGCTGTTTGCATTGGGGGTGGTGGTCGTGGCCACATCCAACGTCGATCCGAAGGATCTTTATAGAGATGGCCTCAATCGACAGCTCTTCCTTCCTTTCGTCGAACTTCTGCAGCAGAACGTTGATGTGGTGATGCTGGACAGCCCGACTGATTACCGGTTGGAGAAGCTGGCTGGCGCGCCGATCTACATCAGCCCACTTGGTGGCGATGCTCAGGAGCGCATGAACGAATTGTGGCGCAAGCTTACCCATGGCGTGAAGGCCAGGCCGGAAGAGCTTGAAGCCAAGGGGCGCAAGATCCCGGTGGCAGTTGCGGCCGCCGGCGCGGCACGCTTCAGTTTCGAGGAACTGTGCGCCCGACCGTTGGGTGCGGCCGACTATCTGCGCATCGCCCATGCCTATGGTACTGTGTTTCTGGAGGATGTCCCGGTGATGTCCAAGGCGCGTCGCAATGAGGCGAAGCGTTTTATCAATCTCATCGACGCCCTCTACGACAATGGTATCAAACTCGTCATTTCTGCTGAGGCGGAGCCCACGAGCCTGTATGTTGGCGAAGGGGGAACGGAGTCATTCGAATTCGATCGCACGATCTCTCGATTGATCGAAATGCGGTCGGAAGCTTACCTGGCAGGTAATGTCAGGCAGCAAAACGCTTAAGTTGCATTCCCAATAGGTCAACTATGGGAAATGGAATAAAGGCGAAGCAAACGCGGATTCTGCGCAATATCCTTGTGGTAAGGTTGCGTGGGTTCGTTAAAGAGAGTAGTGCCATCCGCAGTCATCACCGGATGGCATAAGGTTCCATCTTACGTAAAGGGAAACTTTCGGACATGGCGCGGAACAAGATTGCTTTGATCGGCTCTGGACAGATCGGCGGAACACTCGCTCATCTCGCTGGCCTCAAGGAACTCGGAGACATTGTTCTCTTCGACATCGCGGAAGGTGTCCCGCAGGGCAAAGCGCTCGACCTGGCGGAATCATCCCCGGTTGACGGATTTGACGCGAAACTGGCAG
Source organism: Roseibium limicola (assembly GCF_017313085.1). GTDB lineage: Bacteria > Pseudomonadota > Alphaproteobacteria > Rhizobiales > Stappiaceae > Roseibium > Roseibium limicola. Next base: position 199,610 of record NZ_JAFLNF010000006.1, read on the forward strand.
GTGCCAACGACTACGAAGCCATTTCAGGCTCCGACGTTGTCATCGTGACTGCCGGCGTGCCGCGCAAGCCGGGCATGAGCCGTGACGACCTGCTGGAAATCAACCTGAAGGTTATGGAGCAGGTCGGGTCTGGCATTGCCAAGTATGCCCCCGACGCTTTTGTCATCTGCATCACCAACCCGCTCGACGCCATGGTTTGGGCGCTGCAGAAGTTCTCCGGCCTGCCGGCGAACAAGGTGGTCGGCATGGCTGGTGTGCTCGACAGTGCCCGCTTCCGCTACTTCCTGGCGGATGAGTTCAAGGTCTCCGTCGAAGACGTGACGGCCTTCGTTCTTGGCGGCCACGGCGACACCATGGTTCCGCTGACCCGTTACTCAACAGTGGCGGGCATTCCGCTGACCGATCTTGTCAAGATGGGCTGGTGCACGGCTGAGCGTCTGGAAGAAATCGTCCAGCGCACACGTGACGGCGGTGCTGAAATCGTCGGTCTGCTGAAGACCGGCTCCGCATTCTATGCACCTGCATCGGCTGCCATCTCGATGGCGGAAAGCTACCTCAAGGACAAGAAGCGGGTTGTTCCTTGCGCTGCTGCCCTTGACGGTCAGTATGGCCTGAAAGACACCTACGTTGGTGTCCCTGTGGTTATTGGTGCAGGCGGCGTAGAGCGTGTCATCGAAATCGACATGACTGCCGATGAAAAAGCCATGTTCGACAAGTCCATTGCATCCGTCGCAGGGCTGGTCGAGGCTTGTAAAAAGATCCAGCCGGCGCTGGCCTAACGGCTTTAACGCGTCCGCTCGTACTTAAAAGTGATCGCCGCGTCCCCTCGCGGCGGTCCTCCGACAACGGGGGAAACCTATGAATATCCATGAATATCAGGCCAAAGCGGTTCTGAAGGAATTTGGCGCGCCGGTTGCTGAAGGCATCGCCATCTACTCAGCCGATGAGGCAGAAGCTGCTGCCAAGAAGCTTCCCGGACCGCTCTGGGTCGTCAAGTCCCAGATCCATGCGGGTGGCCGCGGCAAGGGCAAGTTCAAGGAACTCGGCCCCGATGCCAAGGGCGGTGTTCGCCTTGCTTTCTCTCTTGAGGAAGTGACGGCACACGCCAAGGACATGCTCGGAAACACCCTGGTGACCGCGCAGACCGGTGATGCCGGCAAAGTCGTCAACCGTCTCTATATTGAAGACGGTGCCGACATTGAGCGCGAGCTTTATCTCTCCATCCTCGTGGACCGTACCTGCGGCCAGGTTGCTTTCGTGGTCTCCACAGAAGGCGGCATGGACATTGAGGCTGTTGCTGAAGAGACACCTGAAAAGATCCACAATCTGCCGATCAGCCCGGATACGGGTGTAACGGACGCAGATGCTGGCAAGCTTTGCGATTGGCTGGAACTGACCGGCGCTGCTCGCGAAGACGGCATGAAGCTGTTCCCGATCCTCTACACGGCCTTCGTGGAAAAGGACATGGCGCTGCTGGAAGTGAACCCGCTGATCGTCATGAAAGATGGCCACCTGCGCGTTCTCGACGCCAAGGTCTCCTTCGATGGCAACGCCCTGTTCCGTCATGACGACATCTTCGCCCTGCGCGACGAGTCCGAAGAAGACGCCAAGGAAATCGAGGCTTCCAAGTACGACCTGGCCTATGTGGCACTCGATGGTGACATCGGCTGCATGGTCAATGGGGCCGGCCTCGCCATGGCCACTATGGACATCATCAAGCTCTACGGCTCCGAGCCGGCGAACTTCCTTGATGTTGGTGGCGGCGCCACCAAGGAAAAGGTCACAGCAGCGTTCAAGATCATCACCTCCGATCCGAACGTTAAGGGCATCCTCGTCAACATCTTCGGTGGCATCATGCGCTGTGATGTGATCGCGGAAGGTGTTCTGGCTGCTGTCACCGAAGTCGGTCTCCAGGTGCCCCTGGTTGTCCGCCTCGAAGGCACCAACGTTGAACTCGGCAAGAAGATCATTTCTGAAAGCGGAATGAACGTGATCGCAGCCGATGACCTCGACGACGCCGCCCAGAAGATTGTCAAGGCCGTGAAGGGGGGCGCATAATGTCCATCCTCGTCAATAAAGACACGAAAATCATCGTTCAGGGCCTGACCGGCAAAACCGGCACGTTCCACACCGAACAGGCTCTGCAGTACTACGGCACCAAGATGGTCGGTGGTGTACACCCTAAAAAGGGCGGATCCACCTGGTCCAGTGGGGTTGATGCTTCGGCTGAACTTCCGATCTTTGCCAGCGTTGGCGAAGCCAAGGAAGCCACCGGCGCAGATGCTTCCGTGATCTATGTCCCGCCGGCAGGCGCTGGCGCTGCGATCATCGAAGCCATCGATGCGGAAGTTCCGTTCATCGTCTGCATCACCGAGGGTATCCCGGTCGCCGACATGATCAAGGTGAAGGCGAAGCTGGAGAAGTCCAAGTCTCGTCTGCTTGGGCCCAACTGCCCTGGTATCCTGACCCCTGAAGAATGCAAGATCGGCATCATGCCGGGCTCCATCTTCAAGAAGGGCTCCGTTGGCGTCGTCTCGCGCTCCGGCACGCTGACCTACGAGGCGGTCTTCCAGACCTCCAACGCAGGTCTCGGCCAGACCACGGCTGTCGGCATCGGCGGCGATCCGGTGAAGGGCACGGAGTTCATCGACATCCTGGAAATGTTCCTGGCCGACGATGAAACCAAGTCGATCATCATGATCGGTGAAATCGGTGGTTCTGCAGAAGAAGAAGCAGCTCAGTTCCTGATGGACGAAGCCAAGAAGGGCCGTAAAAAGCCGATGGCTGGCTTCATTGCCGGACGTACCGCTCCTCCTGGCCGCACCATGGGTCACGCCGGTGCTGTGATCTCCGGCGGCAAGGGCGGCGCGGAAGACAAGATCGCAGCCATGGAAGAAGCTGGCATCAAGGTGTCGCCTTCTCCTGCGAAGCTTGGCGAGACGCTTCTTGAAGTTCTCAAGGGCTAATGCATTTAATGCCACTTGCGCGACGTAATTTCTTTACGTTTCGCTAGGCATGATGCCACGATCAGGTCGAGACGCAGTCATTGCGCCTCGACCGGCTTTTCGAGGGACCGGGCAACAGCGTCGGTCTCAAACACCAAACCGAAAAGGGCGAACCGGCTTTTTGGGTTCGGCCTTCAAAACAAGGGCGGAGAATTTGTCTCCGCTGGATGGACATGGCACGGCAGGACGCGAACAACGTATTCGCACTGACGTCGTTGCTTTACGGCGCCAACGCAGCCTATATCGAAGATCTCTATGCTCAGTTCAAAGAGAACCCCTCGTCGGTTGACGCCGAGTGGCAGGATTTCTTTAATGCTTTCCAGGACGAGAAAGAAGACGTCCTGCGCGAGGCGCGTGGAGCTCCGTGGAAGCGCAAGGATTGGCCCCTTGCTGCTGACGGCGATCTGATCAATGCCTTTGATGGCAATTGGGCACCCGTAGAGAAAAAGCTCAACGACAAGCTGAAGAAAAAAGCGGACGTCGCGGGCGCCTCGCTGTCGGATGCTGAAGTGCACCAGGCGACGCGCGACAGCGTTCGCGCGCTGATGATGATCCGCGCCTATCGCATGCGTGGTCACCTTCATGCCGATCTTGATCCGCTGAAGCTGTCAGCTCCGGGTGATCACGAAGAGTTGCACCCTTCTTCCTACGGCTTCGTAGATGCCGATTGGGACCGCAAGATCTTCATCGACAACGTGTTGGGTCTGGAATACGCCACCCTGCGCGAAATGATGGACATCCTGAAGCGGACCTATTGCTCGACGCTCGGCGTCGAGTTCATGCATATTTCCGACCCGGCGGCCAAATCCTGGCTGCAGGAGCGGATCGAAGGGCCGGACAAGCAGGTTGCCTTCACGAAGGAAGGCAAGAAAGCCATCCTGAACAAGCTGATCGAAGCCGAAGGTTTCGAGAAGTTCTTGGATGTGAAGTACACCGGCACCAAGCGCTTCGGACTGGATGGCGGTGAATCGCTGATCCCGGCTCTGGAACAGATCATCAAGCGCGGCGGACAGCTGGGCCTGAAGGAAATCGTCTTTGGCATGGCCCACCGTGGCCGCCTGAACGTGCTTTCCCAGGTCATGGGCAAGCCACACCGGGCGATCTTCCACGAATTCAAGGGTGGTTCTGCCGCCCCGGATGACGTCGAAGGGTCTGGCGATGTGAAGTATCACCTCGGGGCTTCCTCCGACCGCACATTCGACGGCAATGATGTTCACTTGTCGCTGACCGCCAACCCGTCGCACCTGGAAATCGTCAACCCGGTCGTTCTCGGCAAGTCTCGCGCCAAGCAGGACCAGCTGTCGGCAGTTGATGGCCAATGGGTCGATACGACGGAAGTCGATCGCTCCAAGGTTTTACCGCTGCTGTTGCATGGCGATGCGGCGTTTGCCGGACAGGGTGTGGTTGCCGAGTGTTTTGGTCTGTCGGCCCTGCGTGGCCACCGCACAGGCGGCTCGCTGCATGTCATCATCAACAACCAGATCGGCTTTACGACGAATCCGCGCTTTTCGCGGTCCTCGCCGTATCCATCCGATATGGCCAAGGTTATCGAAGCACCGATCTTCCACGTCAATGCGGATGATCCGGAAGCTGTGACCTTTGCTGCAAAGATCGCCATCGAATATCGCCAGCTCTTCGGACGTCCGGTCGTGATCGACATGATCTGCTACCGTCGCTTCGGCCATAACGAAGGCGACGAGCCTGCGTTCACACAGCCGATCATGTACCGAAAGATCCGCAAGCACGCGACGACACTGCAGCTCTACTCGGATCGCATGGTTGCAGAAGGCGTCGTCAGCGCCGAGGAAGTCGACAAGATGAAAGCCGCCTGGCGGACGCATCTGGACGGCGAGTTCGAAGCTGGTAATGCCTTCAAGCCGAACAAGGCTGATTGGCTCGACGGCAAATGGTCTGGCATGAAGCGTGCCGCTGATGAAGAAGATCCACGCCGTGGGTCCACCGGTCTGACTGATGATGAGCTTCAGGTCATCGGCAAGGGCCTGACCACTGTTCCAGACGGCTTCAACGTCCACCGCACCATCAACCGGTTCCTAAATAACCGGAAGAAGATGTTCGAAACCGGTGAGGGTTTTGATTGGGCGACAGCAGAAGCCATGGCTTTTGCAGGTCTCCTGAAAGAAGGCCATGCGGTTCGCCTGTCTGGTCAGGATTGTGAGCGTGGAACATTCTCCCAGCGTCATTCGGTTCTGTATGACCAGGAAAATGAAGGCCGCTTCATTCCGCTGAACAACATCACCAGCGATCAGGCCCGCTACGAAGTCATCAACTCGATGCTTTCCGAAGAAGCCGTGCTTGGTTTTGAGTATGGCTATTCGCTGGCTGAACCGAATGCACTGACCCTGTGGGAAGCGCAGTTCGGCGATTTTGCCAACGGCGCCCAGGTTCTGTTCGATCAGTTCATCTCCTCGGGTGAGCGCAAGTGGCTGCGCATGTCCGGTCTCGTCTGTCTTCTGCCGCATGGCTATGAAGGGCAGGGACCAGAGCATTCATCAGCCCGTCTGGAGCGTTTCCTCCAGATGTGTGCAGAAGACAACATGCAGGTCGCGAACTGCACGACGCCGGCAAACTACTTCCATATCCTGCGCCGTCAGATCCGCCGTGATATCCGCAAGCCATTGATCCTGATGACGCCGAAGTCGCTTCTGCGTCACAAGCGAGCTGTCTCCAAGCTGAGCGAGATGAACCAGGACAGCACCTTCCACCGCCTGCTGTGGGACGATGCCGAAATGGGATCATCCGAAACCAAGCTGGTGGCGGATGACAAGATCCGTCGCGTCGTCATGTGCTCGGGCAAGGTCTACTTTGACCTGCTGGATGAGCGTGAAAAGCGCGGCATCGATGATGTCTACCTGCTGCGTGTTGAACAGCTCTATCCGTTCCCGAAGAAGGCTTTGGCGCATGAGCTGAACCGCTTCAAGAACGCCGATATGGTCTGGTGTCAGGAAGAGCCCAAGAACATGGGATCCTGGTTCTTCGTAGAGCCCTACATCGAATGGGTTCTGGAGCAGATTGGTGCCAAGGTGAAACGCCCTGTCTATGCGGGCCGTAACGCAATGGCCTCAACGGCGACGGGCTTGATGTCCGCGCACCTTGCGCAGCTTCAGGCGTTCCTCGACGAGGCGTTTGGTAAATAAGTGTGAGGGGGCTGCTTAGCGGCCACCGTCATGACCGGAAATGGCCAGGAAAACTTAAGAGAAGGCGACCATGGCAACCGAAATTCGCGTCCCCACGCTGGGTGAATCCGTATCCGAAGCCACTATTGCACAGTGGTTCAAGAAGCCCGGTGACGCCATCAAGGTGGATGAGCCGATTGTTGAGCTTGAAACCGACAAAGTGACTGTGGAAGTGCCTGCTCCGGCATCTGGTACGCTGGAAAGCATTGTCGTCAACGAAGGCGATACCGTCGAAGTTGGCGCTCTGCTCGGCCTGATCGCCGAAGGTGCAGGCGCAGCAGCTCCTGCAGCGAAGGAAGCAGCTCCGGCAGCCGCGTCTGAGACGACCGGCGACAAGAAGGCCGAACTGGTCGACGTCGTGACCCCGAGCGCTGGTGAAAGCGTGACGGAAGCCGAAGTCGGTGAGTGGAGCGTCAAGGTTGGCGATGTGGTCAAGGCTGACGATACGCTCGTTGAGCTGGAAACCGACAAGGCCGCCCAGGAAGTTCCGGCGCCCGTTGCTGGTACAGTGATCAAGATTGCAGTTCAGACCGGTGACACTGTCGAGCCTGGTGTTCTTCTGTGTCAGATTGATCCATCGGGGAACGCAGCAGCTGCTCCGGCTGCAGAAGCTTCTGCCCCGGCTAAGGCTGCAGCACCAGCTGCAGGCGGCTCTTCCATGCCGCCTGCTCCTAGCGCTTCCAAGATGATGGCTGAAAAGAACATCTCTGCCGAGCAGGTTGCCGGTTCCGGCAAGCGCGGACAGGTCCTCAAGGGCGATGTTATCGCAGCCGCAGCGGCTGGCGTGACCTCCGCTCCGGCCGCGTCCAAGGCCGCTCCACGCGGCCCGATCAACGCTGATGACGAGAGCCGTGAAGAACGCGTTCGTATGACCAAGCTGCGCCAGACCATCGCGCGCCGCCTGAAGGACGCCCAGAATACGGCCGCCATGCTGACCACCTACAACGAGGTGGACATGGGCCCGATCATGGAGTTGCGCAAGCAGTACAAGGAGCTGTTCGAGAAGAAGCACGGCGTCAAACTCGGCTTCATGGGCTTCTTCACCAAGGCTGTTTGCCATGCGCTGAAGGAAATCCCGGCAGTCAACTCCGAGATCGACGGCACGGACCTGATCTACAAGAACTTCTGTCATGTCGGCGTTGCCGTCGGCACAGACAAGGGCCTTGTCGTACCGGTCGTTCGCGATGCTGATCAGATGTCGATTGCTGAAATCGAACAGGAAATCGGCAACCTCGGCCGCAAGGCGCGTGACGGCAAGCTCGGCATGGCCGACATGACCGGCGGCACCTTCACCATCTCCAACGGTGGTGTCTATGGCTCGCTGATGTCCTCGCCGATCCTGAACGCACCGCAATCCGGCATTCTCGGCATGCACAAGATCCAGGAACGCCCGATGGCGGTCAATGGTCAGGTTGTCATCCGTCCGATGATGTATCTGGCTCTGTCCTACGACCACCGCGTCGTGGACGGCAAGGAAGCCGTAACCTTCCTGGTTCGCATCAAGGAAAGCCTGGAAGATCCGCAGCGTCTGGTTCTGGATCTCTGAGTGACGTGAAACTGATGTCCCGGAACGCGGAGAGCGATCTCTCCGCGTTCCGGGACATGTCCGCGAGTATTTGCGGGGGACAGGGTTCCCCGGCCGTTTCGTCAAGGCGGCTCGGCACATTGATTAAAAAGGCAAAAGGCGACCGAAATGTCCCAATATGATCTTGTCGTCATCGGATCCGGCCCTGGTGGCTATGTGTGCGCTATCAAGGCAGCGCAGCTCGGGCTGAAGACTGCCGTCATCGAAAAGCGCAAGACCCATGGTGGCACCTGCCTGAACGTCGGCTGTATCCCGTCCAAGGCACTGCTGCATGCCTCCGAAATGTTCGAAGAAGCCGGGCACGGTTTTGAACAGCTCGGCATCAAGGTTTCCAAGCCGAAGCTCGATCTCGAAACGATGATGAAGCACAAGCAGGACGTGATCGATGCCAACGTGAACGGCGTCGGTTTTCTGCTGAAGAAGAACAAGATCGAAGCCATTCACGGCACCGGCAAGATCCTCTCTGCCGGCAAGGTTGAAGTCACCGCCGAGGACGGATCGAAGTCCACGGTTGAAGCAAAGAACATCGTCATTGCCACCGGCTCCGACGTGATGCCGCTTCCGGGTGTCGAGATCGACGAAAAGCAGATCGTCTCCTCCACTGGCGCGCTGGAACTGGAAAAGGTTCCGGGCAAGCTGGTGGTCGTTGGCGGTGGTGTCATCGGTTTGGAACTTGGATCCGTCTGGGGACGCCTGGGATCGGAAGTTACCGTGGTCGAGTTCATGGACAAGATCCTTGGTCCGATGGACGCAGACGTGTCCAAGACCTTCCAGCGCATGCTGAAGAAGCAAGGCGTGGACTTCAAGCTGTCGACCAAGGTCACTGGCGTCGAGAAGAAGGGCAAGGGCCTGGAAGTCACCATTGAGCCTGCCAAGGGCGGCGATGCGCAGACAATCGAAGCCGATGTCGTACTCGTTGCGATCGGTCGCAAGCCTTACACCGAAGGCCTAGGCCTGGAAGAGGCTGGCGTGGCACTGGACGAGCGTGGCCGCGTCAAGACCGATGGTCACTACAAGACCAGCGTTGACGGCATCTACGCCATCGGCGACGTGATCGTTGGCCCGATGCTGGCGCACAAGGCTGAAGATGAAGGCGTTGCACTTGCCGAAATGCTATCAGGCCAGGCTGGACACGTGAATTACGACGTGATCCCGGGCGTGGTCTACACCCAGCCGGAAGTTGCGTCCGTCGGCAAGTCCGAAGAAGAGCTGAAGAGCGCCGGCGTTTCCTACAAGACCGGCAAGTTCACCTTCAACGCCAATGGTCGTGCTCGTGCAATGAACAAGACCGACGGTTTCGTCAAGGTTCTGGCCGATGCCGAGACCGACCGGGTCCTCGGTGTTCACATCATCGGCTTCGGTGCAGGCGAGATGATTCACGAAGCAGCCGTTCTGATGGAATTCGGCGGGTCTTCGGAAGATCTCGGCCGCACCTGTCATGCGCACCCGACCATGTCGGAAGCCGTCAAGGAAGCCGCCATGGCGACCGCAGGCAAGCCGATTCACTCCTGATCGATTTTTCAGGATCGCAGTTTAAAGGCCGGAGCAGTGATGCTTCGGCCTTTTTTGTTTGAACCTACCATCCGGCTCCACTGGAACCCGAAAATCGAAGGGATGGGCATGGTGAGGGGCTCATCTATCACGAAGCGGTGAAGTCCCTTTGAGAGAGGCACTGTCCACCCTAGCTTAGGTGTATGCTGAAAAACCGCCCATACCCCGGGTATCTGCTTTCCGCTGAAGGGAACAGGAGATTAGGCGGGTGAGAGGGCGAAGAGACCGACAGGAGACAAAGCATGACCCGCGAGTTGATCACCCGCCGAAATCTTCTTGTCACAGGTGCTGCCGCTCTGGTCACCTCGGCGACCGGGTTGATGGTGCCCGCACAGGCGGCGGGTGTTGCGCCGACGCGCTCCATGCGGGGTGGGGCGAACAACTATCGTCCTGGCGCGCCCATCGTGCAGAGGATCGGCAACGGCGGCTTCTGGATGTCGGGTACGGTTCGCAGGGCCGGGGACGGAGCGCCGCTGGCAGGCCAGCGCATCCAGATCTGGGCACACACCACCGAAGGCCGCGAGCGTGATGCGCGCTCACATGGCGCGACGCTCACGGATGCCGATGGTGTCTTCCGGTTGGAAATGCCGCAGATCGTGCCCACCTTCGGCCAGCCGCATGCCCATCTGGCCTATGACAGCGGCGACTTCGAAACGGTCTTTCTGAGGCCGGTCATGCGGAGCCCCGGAGATACCAGTCTGGAAGCGCAATTCGTTCTGCAGGCGGCCTGATCCACTTGGCAGATTGGCCCAAACATCCGTTTCTGTGCGTCGCGATCTGGGCCGTGCTCGCGCTTCTTCTTGTGGTGCCGATTGGATTCGCTGCCGGCAGCCCGCTGCTGCAATGGCGCGTTGGCATCTACATCCTGGCCGGGTTCAGTGGTGTCGCGGCCATGTCGCTCTTGCTGTTGCAGCCCCTCCTGGCCGGCGGCTACTTGCCCGGCGTGTCCAGCGCGCAGGCACGTCGCCTGCATCGCTGGATTGGCTGCAGCCTGGTCGTCCTGGTGATCGTTCATGTCGGCGGTTTGTGGGTAACCAGCCCGCCGGATGTAGTCGATGCGCTGCTCTTTCGCTCGCCAACCGTGTTTTCCTATTTCGGCGTCATCGCCATGTGGGCTGTCTTTGCCTCCGCCTTGCTGGTGACGTTACGCACACGCCTGAGCTTTGCGCTGTGGGGCTGGCAACAGATCCATACCGGCCTTGCGGTGGTGATCGTCATCGGCAGCGTGGTTCATGCCCTGCTGATCGTCGGCACCATGGAGATGATTACCAAGAGCCTGCTTTGCCTCGCAGTAGTCATTGCATTGCTGGTGATCCTGGTCAAACGTCGGCGGTGGGGACGTCAATCGCACATGATCAGACGGCGATAGCGCAATCGCGCTCAATGGTCGCCATCGCATTTTCCATGATCTGAAAACGCTGCCATGACGTTGCATTCGGCAATCGGATGATGGCCGTCGCAGCTGCGGACGATGCGCGCCAATTCCGTTTCGAGACGCTGCAGTCGGGCAATTCGCTCCCGTACGGCCTCCAGCTGATCCGCGGCGATCCGGTCGACATTCTCGCAAGGGGCTTGCGGGTGGGCAGACAGGTTGAGCAGATCGCGAATAGCTTCCATCGTCAGGCCAAGGTCGCGGGAATGGCGAATGAATGCCAGCCGTTCCCGGTCCCTGTCCTGATAGCGCCGCTGGTTGCCGTCCGTCCGGATCGGCGGTGCGATTAGCCCCTCCTGCTCATAATAGCGGATGGTGGGAACCTTCACGCCCGTCTTTTTGGACAACTCTCCGATGGAAAAATGCATGCGAACCCCTTGAACCTCTAGTGGCTAGAGCACCTATCTTGCATTTAAGTGATAAATTCAGATGTTCAAGGAGGCGAAGATGGGTGCGGGTTGCGGCCATGATCACAATGCAGTTTTTGAAGGTGTTTCGGCGGACTACAAACGCCGCCTGTGGGCGGTGATCGTCATCAATGCGGCGATGTTCGTTGTCGAGATGGTCGCCGGTCAGGCGGCTGGGTCGAAGGCACTGCAGGCAGATGCTCTCGATTTCTTTGGCGATGCGCTGACCTATGGCATCTCGCTCGCGGTTATCGGTGCCAGTCTGAAGGTGCGGGCCACTGCGGCGTTGGCAAAAGGCGTCAGCCTGCTCGCCATGGGGCTGTGGGTGGCAGGAAGCACGCTGTATCAGGTCTTCTATGTTGGCGTGCCGGGGGCTCAGGTGATGGGCATCGTTGGGGCTATGGCCTTGGCGGCGAATCTGGCCAGCGTGCTGATCCTGATGCGCTACAAGGACGGCGATGCCAATGTGCGCTCCGTCTGGCTGTGCTCGCGCAATGATGCCATCGGTAATGTGGCGGTGATGCTGGCAGCACTGGGCGTCTGGGGCACCAGCACCGGCTGGCCGGATCTGATCGTCGCCGGCCTTATGGCGTCACTGTTCCTGTCCTCTGCCTGGCAGATTCTGCGGCAGTCATTGGTCGAGGTGCGTCAGCAAACGGCGCATTCCCCGCATGAGCACAGTGATGACGATGAGAGGCATACGGAGCATGAAGACCACGCCGAGGCGGACACGATCCGCTAGCTGCATCTACTGCCGTTGCAGCGTGTAGCTTTTTACGTCGTCGGGAAGGGCCGGGTCGTGGGAAATTTCGGTGACATAGGCATCGAGGCTGTCTCCCATGGCCCGGATATCAATCAGCTTGGCGCTGAGAAAGCCGATCAGAAGCACCCGGAATCCACCGCCTTCACGAATTTCCGCTTTCGTCCATCCCCACTTGCAGTCACGCGGCACACAGGACGTGAAGGCGCGAATGCGAGCGAGAACCTTGTCGTTCTCACAGCGGGTTTCAACTTCAAGCCGGGTCAGTTGCTTCGGGGCGGCGGTTTTGTTGACCCAGGTGCCATCTTCCGGCAGCGGGCAATAGATCCGTCCTTGAGCCACAGCAGACGAGGGCGTCAGGCCCGGAAGGACGGACATGGTGAGCAGGGCAGATAGGACAAGCAGGCAGAAATTTCGCATGGAGATGCTCCGTGCGTAAACAGTGCCAACCTCCAGTGAAGGAAGCGTTAACACTCCGGTAAGCATTTTAGTGATGCGAGGCCGGGTTAGTATCTTGGCGATGTGGGGAAAGCGTTGGGCGGCCGTGCGAGCGGCATTCGGCAGCAAGGGGAGGGGGAGGCCAAGGCGGGACTTTATTCCACGCCTTGGCATCAGCTCCAGTCACCGCGACGGCAAAAAAAGCCGCGGCGTCATTGTCATTTCGCTTTTGTTAGAAAGCGGCGGGATATCCCGCGGGGCCCGGAGTGAGATGGTTCAAAGCTTGAACAGGGATCTCGAAATCGGGGCCAGACGGGCAGTCAGGACGACTGCCCCAAACCACTTAGCGCTTGCGAGCGCCTGCGATCAGACCTTCGCGCTGAGCCAGCTTACGCGCTGCCTTGCGGGCGCGACGAACAGCTTCACCTTTTTCACGAGCGCGCTTTTCAGACGGCTTCTCGTAGGCGCGGCGGGTCTTCATTTCACGGAAAACGCCTTCACGCTGCAGCTTCTTCTTGAGAACGCGAAGGGCTTGGTCGACGTTGTTGTCACGGACGAGAACTTGCAAGTTGTCTCCTTTGGCATGAATTCGGGTTAATCGGGGGGGCGCTGAACACCACATTTACACAGCATGAAACGGGGCCGGCCCATGAGCGCGCGACCCTATCAGCTTTTTTTCAGAATGCACCCCCTTTCCCGCGAAAAACGCAAAAATTCGCGGTTTCAGTCTGCTTTCTCGCTGGGTTGTCCAGAGTCAGCCACGGTGGCGAGGGTGCGCCTTGTCATATGCCTCAAGCAGGCGGGTACTATCAATCTCTGTATAGATCTGCGTGCTGGAAAGCGAGGCGTGTCCGAGCAGTTCCTGAATGGTCCTTAAATCTCCTCCCCCTGCCAGCAAGTGCGTGGCAAAGGAATGCCGCAAGGCGTGAGGGGTCGCCGACTTCGGCAAGCCCATCGCGCTGCGCAGTTTTTCCATCGCCTTCTGAACAATGCGCGGGCTCAGGGGGCCACCCCGTACGCCGACGAACAGCGGATCTGAGCCGGACAAGGGATGCGGGCAAAGCTTGAGATAGGTACTCACGGCCTCACCGACAGCGGGTAAAAGAGGAACCAGCCGTTCTTTTCCGCCCTTACCCTTGATTCTGAGAGTTCTGGCATCTGGGGTCGGGGCCTGAGCCACAGTAAGAGACAGTGCCTCGGAAATGCGCAAGCCGCAGCCATAAAGCAGTGTCATCACGGCCGCATTCCGCGTTTCGATCCAGGGCTCGGACTCAAGCGCCAGATCGCCGCTGATGAGGTCCATTGCTTCGGGTGCTGACACGGGTTTGGGCAGGGATTTCCCCTGTCGCGGAGGACGGACAGCGGAGGACGCGGCAGCATTTACCTCACCGCGCCTTTCCAGAAACGACAGGAACGAGCGTATTCCAGCCAACCCACGAGCAAGAGACCGGCTCTGAGCACCGCCTTGGCGGCGGCGGGCCATATAGGCACGAAAGTCCGCTGGCCTCAGATCTGCCAGATCCTTGACCGCAGGCGCACCACCCAGATGATCGGTCAAAAACCGCAGAAACTGGCGGATATCGCGCTCATAGGCGACAAGTGTCTTGTCGGCGAGGCGGCGTTCGTCACCCAGATGATCGAGCCACAGACCAAGACGCTGGTTCAGGTCCGGTTGGGCGATGATCAGAAGTGTATCGGCGGAGGTGGAAGCGGAAGATGCCATGCCTCTGTCGTGCCACGAGATCTCCCAGTTTTTCGTTAATTGCTGCGAACTCTAAAGCGGCAAGGCCACAGGTTTTTGCAGATTGGCATCCCAGCGCCAGTCCGGCGCGGCAAAGCAGGTGACGCCGCCTTGATAACGCGGCAGGGGCCTGCAACTCTTGAAGTCCTTCTGTCCGGCAAGCAGTTGCTGGCCAGTGTCTGTGAGTTGGAAAACCTGTTTTCCCCAAGCGAGGTCGGTGTCGGCGGGCACGGCGAGAAGGGGAGGGTCGCCGGCGCCGCTTAGCCGAAGCAGATCAGCGTAGAACATCAGGTCTCCGTGGAAGGGAAGCGGATCAAGCTCGCGCATGAACTTGCGGAAGATTTCGGCCCACGGCAGGGGGCCCTCTGTCAGGACGCCTAAGGCTGCGCGCTCGGTGAAGGACAGCCCATCGCCCACTCCGGGAAGGTCGGCGAGATAACGTTGAAGCGCCCTCGCGAGAAACGGCAGGGTCTTGTTTTCACTCAGCGCCAAAGCACCGAGCCATTCAGGCGAAGGCGCGCTAAGCGCCTCCCAGACCCGACTGGCGATGCCATAAGCCTCTTCGGGAACGACTATGCGACGAGCGTACATATGCCGCAGGGCGGCTGGAGAGAGTTGACCGATACCGATGAACTTCCGATGGCCGGGGAACTTGTCGAGGGTAATGATTTCCACCCGCCGACGATCGGCGCCGGAAGCGCGCAGGCTCGTCAGCACCTTGCACAACAGCAACTGATCGTAGCAATCATGCTCGAACCAAAGCGCGACGCGGGCGAATTCATGCGCTCGGTTGAGCCTGTCTTCTGAAGCTTGAAGTTTGGTCAGGGAATCGTCGAAGTCCTGGCCTGGATAATCGCTGCTGAGGAAACGCGCGCGGGTTTCCAATGCGCCCAATCCGGCGGAGACAGGACCCTGACAAATCGGATCGGCAATCATCAGAAAGTCGCCGGAAAAACCCGCTCGGCGCAATGGGCGCTCGATGTCGTTGCCGCAGCGAATGTGCAAAGTGGGAAGGTCATCGTCGGGAAGCGTTTCACCCGATTCGATGGCGGCTTTTGCTTGTTCCAACTGGGTGACATGGGTTTTCAGCGCCGGCCAGCTCGACACTCCGGCCTCCCGCGCCACGATACACTGGGCATCCGACAGCTTGAAACGGGCTGGATCGGGTCGGTCGGGGTGTGGGTGATGCTTCTTAAGGCGTGCCAGGGCCTCTGGTGCGCCGGAGCATACGGCATCCCGCAGCTCCTTGGCACGTTTACGCTGGCGGTGCAGGGAAAGCGACAGATCGGCTTCGGAAAGCAGCGGCATATCCTGCGTCGAACGCAAGTTGTCAGTCATGGGGACCCCCGGGCTCGGTTGTCGTCCAGTGTCCGCCTCTCCGGATCGAGCGGGAATCGGATGTCCTGGTGCCTGCAGCGAAGGCTGCTCTGGCACCGGCAAGTCAATCAAAGGCGTGAAACGTCTTTCCGCGGACCGGAGGCCCCGCCCAGGGCCTTGCGAGCAAGTCTAGGTGACACAGGAAACTGTGGCAAGCATGAGGGAGACATGGGTCTTGAAAAAGAAAGCCCGGCGCTCGAAGAGGCCGGGCTTCATTCTTTCAGGTTTCCATGGTCATGCCCTGATCGGATCCGGCAAGACCACTAAGGCGCTGTGCCTTAGACGATCTTCTGACCGGTCTTTTCCCAGTCTGCCAGGAACGCGGCCAGGCCTTTGTCTGTCAGCGGGTGCTTGACCAGGCCCTTAAGGGTTGCTGGCGGCACGGTGACAACATCAGCGCCGATCAGCGCACATTCGCTGACGTGGTTGGCGGTTCGGATGGACGCAGCCAGGATCTCGGTGCCGAAACCGTAGTTGTCATAGATCACGCGGATTTCACGAATCAGCTCCAGGCCGTCGATGTTCATGTCGTCGAGACGACCGATGAACGGCGAGATGTAGGTTGCGCCGGCCTTGGCAGCCAGAAGCGCCTGGTTGGCCGAGAAGCAGAGCGTCACATTGGTCTTGTGGCCCTTGTCGGTCAGAGCTTTACAAGCCTTCAGGCCTTCAAGTGTCAACGGCAGCTTGATGACGACGTTGTCAGCGATCTTCGCCAGTTCGGCAGCTTCTTTCATCATGCCGTCGAAGTCTGTCGCGGCCACTTCGGCGGAAACATCGCCCTTGGTGATGCCGCAGATTTCAGCGATGACTTCCTTGAAATCACGGCCCGACTTGGCAATCAGCGACGGGTTGGTGGTCACGCCGTCGAGGAGACCTGCGTCTTCCAGCTCACGGATTTCTGCGGTGTCGGCAGTGTCGACGAAAAACTTCATGGGTTGTGCTCCCTAATATGCACCCGATATGTGGCGCGATCCGGGTGGCCATCCTCAGGGGACGGGCACCCGATTGAATTCCAAGTCGAGGTCTCTTTACCGTAGGATGCGCCGCAGAAGAACCCCCGATTCGTGCAAGGCTGGTATTTTGGGGTACGTACCTCACGAGCAGCTCGCCGTCCCGGCATCTCTCCGCCCCGCGGAAAAGCTTGAAGAAGTGCCTGAAGAAAAGAAAGTCTGTTTCGGTGTTTGAGGACCTGTTTCCAACTTCGGAAAATCAGCGTGAGACCATTGTCAGCGTTCTTGTGCCGGTCGCCGTGCCAATGGCCTACACTTACAAGGTTCCGGCAGGTCTGCATGTCGAACCGGGCACAATCGTTCAGGTTCCACTTGGCCCACGCCAGGTGTTGGGCGCTGTATGGGACGGCGAACCGGACGCTGCAATTAACCCGAAAAAACTGAAAACCATCACTCGCGTTTTTGAGCAGGCGCGTCCACTTCAACCGGATCTCCGGCGCTTTGTCGAATGGGTCGCCAATTGGACGCTGGCGCCGCCCGGCATGGTTCTGCGCATGGTTCTGCGCTCTGAAGAGGCGCTGGAAGACGAGCCGCCGATTACCGGAGTGCGCTGGGCAGAGGGGCGTCAACCTGATCGTCAGACGCCGGCCCGCAAGAAAGTTCTGGCTCTGGTCGAGGACGGAATGGCTTGGCCCAAGTCCGGTCTTGCCCAGGCGGCTGGCGTCAGTGTCTCGGTGATCGACGGCCTGCTGCAGCAGGACGTGCTGCAGCAGGTACAATTGCCAGCGGTGCCGCCAGCAGCGAAACCCGATCCGAATTTTGCCAAGGTCCAACTGACCCTGACCCAGAAAGAGGTTTCTGATGGTTTGCGGGCGGCCTTTGACAAGGGAACGAGCGTATCGTTGATCGACGGGGTGACCGGTTCTGGCAAGACCGAAGTCTATTTCGAGGCGATTGCCGAAGCTCTGGAACGCGGCAAACAAGCCTTGATTCTTTTGCCAGAGATTGCCCTGACGGCGCAGTTCTTGCGCCGCTTCGAGCAGCGTTTCGGCACTTTGCCGGCCGAATGGCATTCCGAAATCACCCCCAAGAAGCGCGGGCGGGTCTGGCGCGGCGTGGCTTCCGGCGACGTGCGGGTGGTGATCGGCGCCCGCTCCGCGCTATTCCTTCCCTTCGACGACCTCGGTCTGATCATCGTTGACGAAGAGCATGATGCGGCCTTCAAGCAAGATGACCGCGTACCTTACTCAGCTCGCGATATGGCGGTCGTGCGCGGACATATTTCACGGTTTCCAGTGATTCTTGCCTCCGCGACACCTTCAGTGGAAAGCCGGGTCAACGCGGAATACGGCCGTTACGCTCGGTATCTGCTGCCCGAGCGGGCCAGCGGCGCGGAAATGCCGCAGATTCGCGCCATCGACATGCGTCGTGAGGGGCCAGAGCGCGGGCGGTGGCTGGCGCCTGGTCTGCTGGAGGCGATGAAGACAGCCCTGGCAGATGGGGCGCAGTCGTTGCTGTTCCTCAACCGTCGCGGTTATGCGCCACTGACCCTGTGCCGCACCTGCGGACATCGCTTCCAGTGCCGGCATTGCAGTGCATGGCTGGTTGAACACCGGTTCCAGGGCCGGTTGGTCTGCCATCACTGCGGTCACTTCGAAAAAATGCCCGAAACCTGCCCGACATGCTCATCCACGCAGTCTTTGGTGGCTTGCGGGCCTGGCGTCGAGCGCATTGCAGAAGAGGTGCAGAGCCTGATTCCCGAGGCACGCACGCTGATTCTCTCGTCTGATCTGCCCGGCGGTGCCGAGCGGATGAAGCGGGAAATGAAGCTGGTCGAGGAAGGCGAGGCAGATATCGTCATCGGCACACAGCTTGTCGCCAAGGGACATAATTTTCCCAAGATGCGCCTCGTCGGTGTCGTTGATGCGGATCTGGGGCTGGCCCATGGCGATCCGCGCGCCTCGGAAAAAACCTTCCAGCTTCTGGCGCAGGTCACCGGTCGTGCCGGCCGTGTTACCGGTGGAGGCCTTGGGTTTCTGCAGACATACGCCCCGGAACACCCGGTTCTAAAAGCGTTGATGGATCAGGATCAGGATGCTTTCTACAAGGCAGAGATCGAAGCGCGCCAGGTTGCCGGGCTCCCGCCCTTCGGCCGGATGGCAGCTCTCATTATCTCGGGGCCGGATAAACCTTCGGCAGAAGGCTTCGCTCGCGCTTTGGCCAGGGTGGCGCCGCCGGATCGCGCTGTCACCGTTCTGGGGCCGGCGGAGGCAGCCCTTGCCATGGTCCGGGGTCGACACCGCTACCGACTGTTGCTGATCGCGCCGCGTCAGTTTGATCTGCAGGCGTATTTGCGCCATTGGCTGGATGTTGGTCCGAAACCGAACCGGGGATTGCGGGTGCAGCTCGATATTGACCCGCAACATTTTTTATAAGCCAGCTTGGTGCAGTTTTTTTCGCGGTGTTTCTAGATTGCTCTTCTGGTTAGATATCCATAGGGTGCGGGAAGGGCGGCAACCTAGGCGAGTCTACGGGATTCCGCCCTTGAGCGCTGCGTGATCTGGGGCAATGGCAAGGACTGTCGACCCTGCTTTTTTGTGCCAATGTTAGAAAAAACAGCAAGAAATGGCGCTTTACCGCCTTTAGGCGAAGTTGCACATGGTGAAACCCTGTGCTAATTGAGGCGCGGCTTTGGGGGAACGGTTCTGCCGTCTTGCCTTATGACCCTGAATTCATTAATTTTTTCAACGCCTTGCTGCGCTTATGTACGCGGGGCGCTGGAATGCGTCAGAAAGCTCGGACCTGGTGACTGACAACGTATCTCTTGTATCCGGCGTGGCTAAACGGTACGCGTCCGCCCTTCTCGGCCTTGCCGAGGAAACTGGTGTGATTGCCGACGTGGAACGGGATCTGGCTACTTTCGAGGGCTTCCTCGAAGAAAGCGCGGATCTCAAGCGTCTCGTTTATAGCCCGGCGTTCAGCGCGGAAGAGCAGCTTGATGCGCTCACTGCGCTGCTCAACAAGGCTCAGATTTCTGGCCTTGCAGCAAACTTTGTGAAGTTGGTCGCCAAAAATCGGCGCCTCTTCGTTCTTCCCGGCATGATCACGGCTTTCCGTGCCCTGCTCGCTGAAAAGCGTGGTGTGGAAACGGCGGAAGTCACGGCGGCAGCTGAGCTGTCCGACGATCAAGTCGCTGCCTTGAAGGAAGCGCTCGAAGCTTCCCGGGGCAAAACCGTAAATCTCGCAGTTAAGGTGGATCCTGCACTCATCGGTGGCCTTGTGGTCAAGATGGGATCGCGCATGATCGACACGTCGCTGCGTACCAAGCTCAATTCACTTAAGTTCGCGATGAAAGAGGTCGGCTGATGGATATTCGGGCCGCGGAAATTTCCGCCATCCTCAAGGACCAGATCAAGAACTTCGGCGAGGAAGCCGAGGTTTCTGAAGTTGGTCAGGTGCTGTCCGTCGGTGACGGTATCGCCCGTGTTTACGGTCTGGACAATGTTCAGGCAGGTGAAATGGTCGAGTTCCCTGGTGGTATCCAGGGCATGGCCTTGAACCTGGAAAGCGACAACGTTGGTGTCGTTATTTTCGGGTCCGACCGCACCATCAAGGAAGGTGATACGGTCAAGCGGACCGGCGCCATCGTTGAAGTGCCGGTTGGGAAAGGCCTGCTCGGTCGTGTTGTCGATCCGCTCGGCAACCCGCTGGACGGCAAGGGTCCGATCGAAGCCACTGAAAAGCGTCGCGTTGACGTGAAGGCTCCGGGCATTCTGCCGCGTAAGTCTGTTCATGAGCCGATGTCCACTGGCTTGAAGGCGATTGATGCCCTCATCCCGGTTGGTCGTGGTCAGCGTGAGCTGGTGATTGGTGACCGTCAGACCGGTAAGACCGCCATTCTCCTCGACACATTCCTCAACCAGAAGGCTCTGCACTCTGGTGACGACGAAAACGCCAAGCTGTATTGCATCTATGTTGCAATCGGCCAGAAGCGTTCCACAGTCGCTCAGTTTGTGAAGACACTGGAAGACGCCGGCGCGTTGGAATATTCCATCGTTGTTGCCGCGACCGCATCCGATGCGGCTCCGCTGCAGTATCTGGCTCCTTTCGCCGGTTGTGCGATGGGCGAGTACTTCCGTGACAACTCGATGCACGCAGTGATCGGCTATGACGATTTGACCAAGCAGGCCGTGTCCTACCGTCAGATGTCTCTGCTTCTGCGTCGCCCGCCAGGACGTGAAGCTTTCCCAGGTGATGTTTTCTACCTGCACTCCCGTCTTCTGGAGCGCTCAGCCAAGCTGAATGAAGAAAATGGCCTCGGCTCTTTGACTGCTCTTCCGGTCATTGAAACCCAGGGCAACGACGTTTCCGCGTTTATTCCGACAAACGTGATTTCGATCACTGATGGTCAGATCTTCCTGGAAACCGATCTGTTCTATCAAGGTATCCGCCCGGCCGTGAACGTTGGTCTGTCCGTGTCCCGTGTGGGTTCGTCGGCGCAGATCAAGGCCATGAAGCAGGTTGCGGGCCCGATTAAGGGTGAGCTGGCTCAGTATCGCGAAATGGCAGCGTTTGCTCAGTTCGGGTCCGATCTGGATGCCACCACTCAGCGTCTGCTGAACCGTGGTGCACGTCTGACGGAACTTCTGAAGCAGCCGCAGTTCTCTCCGCTGAAGACCGAAGAGCAGGTCGCAGTCATTTATGCCGGTGTGAACGGCTATCTTGATGCGCAGCCGGTTTCCAAGGTGCGTGAATTTGAAGAAGGTCTTCTTCTGTTCTTGCGCGGTGAGCACAAGGAACTCCTGGACACGATCTGGGAAAAGAAGGCTCTCGATGCGGATCTGACGGGCAAGCTCAAAGCTGCGCTCGACACATTCGCCAAGAACTTCGCCTAAACGCAGTCGGGATAAGGAGCAGGGGCGGCCATGCCGAGCCTGAAGGACTTACGAAACCGTATCGCTTCCGTGAAAGCGACGCAGAAAATCACCAAGGCCATGCAAATGGTGGCCGCGGCGAAACTGCGTCGTGCTCAGGAAGCAGCGGAAGCCGCACGTCCCTATGCCGAGCGCATGGGTGAGGTGTTGGCAAACCTCGCGGTCGCCTTTGATGGCCGTGATGACGCTCCGAAGCTGATGTCCGGCACGGGCAGCGACCAGGTCCATCTCCTGGTCGTCGCCACCGCCGAACGTGGGCTTTGTGGCGGCTTCAACTCAAACATTGCAAAGCTCGCGCGCGACCATGCTCGCAGCCTGCTCGCAGACGGCAAGACGGTGAAAATCATCTGCGTCGGCAAGAAGGGCTACGATGTCATCAAGCGCGAGTTTGGCAGCCACGTCGTCAAGGTGATCGAGCTTCGCAACGTCAAGCGACTTGCATTCAGCGACGCGCATACCATTGGAGAGGAACTCCTTTCCATGTATGGCGCCGGTGAGTTCGATGTCTGCACGCTCTTCTACTCACGCTTCCAGTCTGTGATCGCACAGATCCCGACTGCGCAGCAGCTCATTCCTGCTGATCTTCCGGTCGCGGAAGAAGCTTCGGAAGCCGCGTCTGCGAGCGCTGTCTACGAATATGAGCCGGGTGAAGCAGAGATCCTTGAAGATCTTTTGCCACGCAACATCTCCGTCCAGGTTTTCCGGGCTCTTCTGGAAAACGCGGCCTCCGAACAGGGTGCTCGTATGTCCGCAATGGACAATGCGACGCGCAATGCAGGCGACATGATCGACAAGTTGACGATCAAGTACAACCGCCAGCGTCAGGCTCAGATCACGACGGAACTGATTGAAATTATTTCGGGCGCGGAAGCGCTTTGAACCGGATCGAGACGAGGATTTAGGGATTATGGCTGACAAAATAGTCGGACGGGTCACCCAGGTCATCGGCGCCGTTGTCGACGTCAAGTTCGATGACCACCTGCCGCTGATCCTGAACGCTCTTGAAACTGACAACCACGGCACACGTCTTGTGCTCGAAGTTGCTCAGCATCTGGGCGAAAACACAGTGCGCACAATCGCGATGGATGCCACCGAGGGTCTGGTTCGCGGTCAGGAAGTTGTCGACACGGGTTCCGCGATTGAGGTTCCGGTGGGCGAAGGCACTCTGGGCCGCATCATGAACGTGATTGGCGAGCCTGTTGATGAAGCTGGCCCGATCCAGCACGACAAGAAGCGCGCGATCCACCAGGAAGCACCGGATTTCATCGAGCAGTCCACCGAAGCTGAAATCCTGGTAACGGGCATCAAGGTCGTTGACCTTCTCGCACCGTATGCCAAGGGTGGTAAGATCGGTCTGTTCGGCGGCGCCGGCGTTGGCAAGACCGTTCTGATCATGGAACTGATCAACAACATCGCTAAGGCGCACGGTGGTTACTCCGTATTCGCCGGTGTTGGCGAGCGTACCCGTGAAGGTAACGATCTTTACTGGGAAATGATCGAATCCAACGTGAACAAGGAAGGCGGCGGAGAAGGCTCCAAAGCAGCGCTTGTTTACGGACAGATGAACGAGCCTCCCGGAGCCCGTGCCCGTGTTGCGCTGACCGGTCTGACCATCGCTGAAGATTTCCGCGACAAGGGGCAGGACGTTCTGTTCTTCGTGGACAACATCTTCCGCTTTACGCAGGCTGGTTCCGAAGTATCCGCCCTCCTGGGTCGTATTCCGTCCGCTGTGGGCTATCAGCCGACCTTGGCAACCGATATGGGCGCCATGCAGGAGCGGATCACGACGACACACAAGGGTTCGATCACATCCGTTCAGGCCGTTTACGTGCCTGCCGATGATTTGACCGATCCGGCACCTGCTTCAACTTTTGCTCACTTGGATGCAACGACGGTTCTGAACCGCTCGATCGCGGAAAAGGGCATCTACCCGGCTGTGGATCCGCTGGATTCCACATCGCGGATGCTGAGCGCTCACATCATTGGTGATGAACATTACGAAACCGCCCGTGCGGTGCAGGTAACACTGCAGCGCTACAAGGCGCTTCAGGACATCATCGCGATTCTCGGCATGGACGAACTGTCTGAAGAAGATAAGCTCAGTGTTGCGCGCGCTCGTAAGATCGAACGTTTCCTGTCCCAGCCGTTCTTCGTGGCTGAAGTCTTTACCGGTTCCCCAGGCAAGCTTGTGCCTTTGGAAGACACCATCAAGGGCTTCAAGGGCCTGATCGACGGTGAATACGATCATCTTCCGGAAGCGGCCTTCTACATGGTCGGCTCCATTGATGAAGCCATCGAAAAAGCTCAGAAGCTGGCTGCTGAAGCCGCTTAAAGCTCTCTTCAGTCGGGTGCCTTTCAAGACAAGGGCACCCGTACTGGCGTGAAAGGCGGGGTACCCCGCCTTCAACCCGACTGACAAGGAAGACGCCAAATGGCTGAATTGTTCCAGTTTGAGTTGGTCTCGCCGGAGCGCCAGCTCCTGTCCGAACAGGTCGTGGAAGTGATCGTACCGGGCACCGAAGGCGAGTTTGGCGTTCTGAAGAACCATAGCCCGTTCATGTCCACCATCAAGCCCGGCCTGTTGAAGGTCCGTGCTCAGGACGGTGGCGCTTTGACGGAATACTTCGTGCGCGGTGGGTTTGCCGATGTTGCTCCGGGTGGTCTTACCGTTTTGGCCGAGCAGGCCATTCCAGTAGCCGATCTGGATCGTGACGAACTTGCTCAGCAGATCAAGAATGCTGAAGAGGATCTGAAGGATGCCAAGGACGACGACAGCCGTCTGAAGGCTTCGGATCTTCTTTCCCAACTCAATGACGTGCAGAACGCTATCATCCCGGCATAACTGCCAGGAGACATACGCCTCTGACTGTATCGAAAACGCGGTTCCCTTTGGGGGCCGCGTTTTTTGTTGTTAATCAATTATTTGACGCATACCGCGGCGGAAATTTCGTCCTCAGGTTTAGTTCCGATTTATGACTAATTAACTAAAATCAAGTATTCCATGATCAATTAAGCCCTTGGAGTGCTTCCATGAACGTAAAAACTAAAATAATCGCGGGTTTCGGATCACTTGCACTGTTAATGTTGGCAGTAGCTGCTTGGTCACTCTACAACTTTAACGCAACAAGCAAGGATATCCTCGCTCTTGAGGATATGAATGGGGACGCACTCCTGGCGTCGGAGCTCAACGCCGACATGGCCAAGGCGCTTCTGAATGCGAACCGCTACATGCGCTCACGGGATACTGCGGATCTTACCTTGGCTCACCAGTATATTGGCGAAGTCAAGGAGGGCGTGGAAATCGCCAAAGGGGAAATAAACGCGCCGAGCCGTGTGGTGATGCGCGATCTGATCGCCGACAACATCGGCAAATTCGAGACTTATCTGGCTGAGGTGGTCGCGCTGTATCAGCGCCGGGATAAAATGGTTCAAGAAAGCATCGATGTCTTGGGGCCGACGGCACGTGAGCAGCTTTCCAAGATCCATCAACTGGCGACGGTTGACGCTGACTATCAGTCTGCCAATCTGACAGCGGAAGTTCAGGAGCATTTTCTGGCCATTCGTTTGAACTTTCAGAAGTTCCTGAATACCAATAGCCAGAGTGAGCTCGATATCATCAAGAAAGAGGAAAAGATCCTCCTCGAACGCCTGGCGGTCTTGAGTGAAAGCCTCATCAATATGGAAGCCGTCAGCCTGACCGAAAAAGTTGGGCTTGCTGTTGATGAATACGTCAAGGCAGCTGGTGAACTGGGCCAGCTTATCAACGAACGTAACAGCATTCGTGATGAGCAACTGTCCGTCCTTGGCCAGCAGATCTCAGACGCGGCGCGGAACCTCAAGGACAGTGCAGCCAAAGACGCTGTGAGGCTTGGTGAAGAGACGCGTTCGAATGTGATCAGCAGCGAGATCGAATTGGGTGTGGCGACCGCCATCGCCTTCTTGCTGGCTGTTACACTCGCTTCCATTATCTCACTCGGCATTTCCCGCCCCATCTCCCGCCTTGTTCGCGATGCGGAAAATCTGGCCGCAGGCGACACCTCAGTGGCGTTCAAGGAAGCCTCACGCAATGATGAGCTTGGTGATGTTGCCCGCTCGATCGCCGGCTTCCGTGATGGCGTGCTGGATCGTCAGCGTCTGGAGGCAGAACAGGCGGCTGAACAGGAGCAGCGTGAGAGACGTAGTCAGAGGATTGCAGTGGCTCTGGCGACCTTCGACCAGGAGGTCAATGCGATGCTCTCCAGTGTCTCAACATCAGCAAGTGAGCTGGAAGGCACAGCGACGCGCATGACCCGGACAGCCCAGGATACTAGCATGCAGGCAACCAATGTTGCCAGTGCCTCCGAGGAGGCGACAACCAATGTTCAGACGGTTGCCAGCGCTGCGGAAGAACTCTCTGCCTCGCTGCGTGAAGTGAGCACTCAGGTTTCGCATTCGGCTGGTATTGCTGGCCGGGCTTCAACCGAAGCCCAGAAGACCAATGACCAGATTTCCAATCTGGCAACCGTCGCCGATGACATCGGTCAGGTGATCGCTCTCATTCAGTCAATCGCAGAACAAACCAATCTGCTTGCATTGAACGCGACGATTGAAGCTGCGCGCGCCGGTGAAGCGGGCAAGGGCTTTGCGGTCGTTGCGGCTGAAGTGAAAGAGCTGGCAAGCCAGACCGGACGCGCAACCGAGGAAATCTCGGAGAAGATCAGTGCGATCCAGTCGGAAACCAAGGAAGCCGTTGAAGGGATCCATTCGATCTCCTCAATCATCGAGGAGATGAACCGTGTGGCTTCGGCAATCGCTTCGGCAGTCGAAGAACAGTCTGCCGCGACCAATGAGATTGCCGGAAGCGTGGAGCAGGCTTCCCGTGGGACGCAGGACGTAAGTGAGAACATCGTGAAGGTCTCGAATGCGGCAGCCGAAACTGATACCGCTGCGAGATCCGTTGTGGACGCTGCCCGTGACGTAGGCGCCCAGTCGTCTCGCATGCGCCACGTTGTGGAAGACTTCCTTGGCGAGGTGAAGGCGGCCTGACGTGCAAAAGGCTTAAGCCAAGACGGTTGAAGATAAAAAACGCGGCTCCTTGAAAAAGGGCCGCGTTTTTGGGGTCTGCAACGTAAGATATTGGCTCAGGCGTGCAGCTTGTCGCTCACTTCCTGAGTGTAGAACCGGTAGCCGTTGCGGCCACTACGCTTGACTTCATACAGAGCTAGATCGGCCTGTTTGATCGGTGTATTGATGCTGGCACATTGGTCCGACACTGTCGCAACCCCAATGCTTGCCCCAACCGTGACGCAGTTTCCTGGAATGCGAATTGGCGCGGCGATCTTCTTCACCAACCGTTCGATGACTTCCGTTGTTGCGGGAAGGGTAGGGCTGGCATTCGACAGAATGATGGCGAACTCATCGCCGCCCAGCCGAGCCACGATGTCTGAGCTTCTCACACTGTCTTGAAAGCGCACGCTCACTTCCTTGAGCACTGCGTCGCCAGCGTCGTGGCCATAAGTGTCGTTGATCGGCTTGAAATGGTCGAGATCGACCAGAATAAGCGTGCTCTCGGTTCCGTTCTTCTGGGCCCGTTCAAGGGCTTTTTCCAGCTCGGTGTTGAAGAGCAGCCGATTGGCTAGGCCGGTCAGCGTGTCATGAGAGGCGGCATAGGTGATCTTTTCCTGAGCCAACTCACGTACGGTGACGTCTTCATGCGTGCCGATCCATCCGCCCTGCGGCATGGGAGCATGCACAGCACTGATGATCCGGCCTGACGGGTGCTTGAAGGTGGAGCGAACGACTTCGGCTTTCGCAAGCTGGGCTTTGAGTTCGCGGACATGTTCATCAACATCCCCTTGGAACTCTCCTCGGGCCTGTTCGGCCAAAAGCAGCTCCTCAAGGCTTGCGCCAACCTTCACTTCGCCTTCCGGCTTGTTGAAGATCTCGACGTAAAGCTCATTCCACAGCTGCAATTTGCCATCAGCATCAAAAACGCTGACACCCTGACGCATGTTGGCAAGAATTGTCTCAAGTTCGCTGGAACGTCGACGCGCGATCCGCTCATTCGCCAGGATCTCTGCTTCAAGCTTTTTGCGATCTGTGACATCAAAGAAACTGGCAATCAATCCGCCATCGGGCAGAGGCGATCCGCGAACCTCGTGCACCCTACCTTCCGGCGTTTCCCTTTCGAACATGTAAGGTTTGTCGACTTCCAGAGCGTCAAACCGGCCCTTGGCGAGCTTGGAGGGTTCGCCCTCGCCATATTGCCCACGCTCGGCGTTGTAGGTCATGTATTCCAGCAGATGAAGCTTCTGGTCGATCATCTCCTGCGGAATCTTCATGAGATCCGAAAACTCTTGATTGCACACCTGAAGGTGCATGTCCTCGTCCCAGTAGACGAGGCCGCCTGGGAAATTGTCGAACAGGGCTGAGACCGTATTGGCCTGACGCCGGCTCTCGGTGATGTCCATCAGCGAAACAACGACGCCTTCAAGGCCAAGCTCGTTATTATCATCTACCGAAGATGCATTCACGCGAAGCCAGGTGCGATGACCTTCAGGTCCCTTTATCAGGCGCGCTTCTTGTTGCTGCACCTTTTCCGGGAACATGCTGGCCATGACCAGAGGATTGGATATTGAGTCGTCATCGTCGTTGAGCGTCATGATATCAACGTCGATTTCCGCGACATTACACCCTATGAGGGCTTGCCGGTCGAGGCCGAACATCTCCGCAGCGGAGGCATTGCACGATTGAATCAGGCCATCGTGATCAATCAGCAAGATCCCTTCACTCAGGGTCTCCAATGTCGTGCGCTGAACGGCTTCAGCGTTCCGCAGGCCCTCTTCAGCAAGCTTGCGGTCGGTAATGTCCTCGAACGCGCCAACCAGCCGGACCGCTTTACCATCTTCCAACAGTGTACTACCGACGGCGTGAACCCAGATATGCCTGCCTTGGGCTGTCAAAAAGGGAAGCTCAAGATCCCAGCTTCCGCCGCTTTCAATGGCCTTGCTGACGGCTTCGGTAATGACTGGGCGGGCGCGTGGAGGGTAAAATTCCAGAGCTTCATCCAGGGTTGGGATGAAATCATAGGGCACGTCGTGAATTTCATGGGTGCGTCTGGTCCAGGTCAGTTCGCTGGTTTGGAGATCCAGCTCCCACCCACCGACACCTGAGACATCGGCGACCTTTTCCAGCAATTGACCGTTAGAAACGGCTATCTTTTTCTCTGTCCGGATGAGTTCCAGCGAAGCGGAGAGCTCTTCTTGACTCCGATGGGCTTTGATCAAGCCTTCGACGACAACGCCAAGTCGTCGAAGCTGTGCCAACTGCTCAACTGTCGGCTGCCGCGGTACCGTGTCGATAACGCACAATGCGCCCAGTCGATTGACACCGTCGACCGCCAAAGGGTAGCCGGCATAAAACCGGATTTGAGGGCCGCCAACCACCAGGGCGTTGTCTTTGAAGCGGTCATCCAGCGTCGCATCGGGTACCAGGAAGATGTCGTTACCATGAATGGCATGTGCGCAAAATGAGACATCACGGGGTGTCGAATCAGCGTCCAGGCCGCACTTTGCCTTGAACCACTGGTAGTCGTCTTCAACCAGGCTGACGAGGGCGATTGGGGCCTGGAAAATTGCTCGCACAGCCTCGATTACTGCCTCGAACTCCGGGGTCGGATCGGATCCAACAATGTTGAGTTCTCTCAACGCCTGTAGTCGCTCAGTCTCGTTGTTTGGTATTCTCGCAGCCATTTCAGGTGCACTCTCCAAAGCGATAACGGATAGGGACGCTGACAAATTACATAGGTAGAATAGGATTTAAGTTATGAACAACTCGTAATTTGTCCAATATTTCTGCTTTTATCTAAGTAAGATTACCAATTATGGAGGCCTTTCTACTCAAAACTAAGTAGTTATGTAAGTGAGATTGTGTAGTGCTATGGTGTCTCACAATTTTTTGAGCGAAATGAATGCTACGGTCCGCGCATAAAGAAAAACCCGGCTCGAAGGCCGGGTTTAAAACAACTGCATATTGGCTTCTGATCAGGCGGCGCGACGATAAGACAGGCTCATGCCACTTCCGCTCGAACGGCTCCGGCGGCGTTCTTCCGGCGGAATATAAACGATTGCGGCGTGGTCGTCACAATAAGAGACACCCGGTTCGATACGAGCATCACACGGGAATGTGTAGCTTCCAGAATCACCTTCAGCCCACTTGCAGCAACCCGGACGGGGCAAGCTTAGTTTATCCATTGGTCGTTTCCTTTTTGTCTTTTTGAACAAAACATCCTTCGTTCGAGCATCCAGGGAGGAGGATCCGAACAGAAAACGGTGTTTTGC
This sequence comes from Roseibium limicola, assembly GCF_017313085.1. Taxonomy (GTDB): domain Bacteria; phylum Pseudomonadota; class Alphaproteobacteria; order Rhizobiales; family Stappiaceae; genus Roseibium; species Roseibium limicola. The sequence goes on from NZ_JAFLNF010000006.1 coordinate 229,302, forward strand.
TGATGGAGTTGCGTTCAACCAAACCAATGGGCCGTGCGGAACCGCTCGACAGCGAACGCGAAGAATTAGGTAGTCTGACTGTCACAAGATTGCAATATATAAAGCTGCATGGCGGCATTGCTTTTCATGCATATCCGGAATTCTAGTTAAGTCGATCTGGAGAAACATGCAGAAAGATGAAGATGCGCGTTAGTAGACGAAAAAGTTAATCCTTGTTAATCACTTGATGACCCAAGGTAAGAACGCAGCGTTTCAGGGGTGTCGAGGTCAAGGCGGGCCGCTTCGCCGATCTCGACGATTTCCAATAGCTCTCGATTGTCTTCCAGAACCGCGCGCGCGCCGATATCACCGGACAGCTCGCTGAGCCGGGGGAAAAAGCAACTCGGCCACAAGACCGGGTTAGCCCGGCGGCCATTTGTGCCGGCGGCCACGATGCTGTGCGCCTGTGAGGACACAAATCGGTCGACGAGCTGCTGTATTTGCAAGGCCCCGATCTCTGGCATGTCGCCCAGCAGGATCAATGCCCCCACCGCGTCTTCCGGCAGCGCGCGAACGCCAGCGCGCAGCGAGGTTCCCATGCCTTCGACATAGTCCGGATTGTGGACGTGGATGACGTCGAGCCCCTCGAGTGCTGCAGCGATACCGTCTGCCTGATGACCGCTGACAACGATCACGGGGTCGCAGGGGCTGGCAATGGCCGCCTTCACCACTCGACGTATGAGCGGTTCTCCGTTGATCGTTGCCAGAAGCTTGTTGTTCGGCCCCATTCGGCTGGAGAGACCGGCCGCCAGAACCACCGCCGAAACCGGTACCTTTTGCGGGGGCTGTTGGGCTTGCGGCATTAGTTCTCGTGGGTGAGGGCGGGTGTGGATCTCCATCAGCAGGCCACCGACGCCCCAACCGGTTGTTTCCTCAACGGACGGTGCAACGCCTGCCAGGGTGCGTTCCAATACCCAGTCGAAGCCGTTCTCCTTGGGGCTGCGGGCGCAGCCGGGCGCCCCGATGAGGGGGAAGCCGCCATAGCTTCCGAGCAAGAGCAGATTGCCGGGATCGACCGGAAGACCGAAACGCTGGATTTCTCCTCCGGCATGGCGCACGGCGGCGGGCAGGACGTCATCGCGGTCGACCACAGCGGAGGCGCCGAAAAGGATGAACATCTCGCAGCCATGCTGATGCGCCTGCCGCAAGGCGGCAGCGGTGTCCTCGACCGTATGCGGGATGCGAATTTCTGAAGTGATCTTGCTGCCGGTTCCGTCCAGCCGTTGATCCAGGACCCGGCGGGTCTTGTCCATCGTGCTTTCTTTAAGGTGAGGCAGGCGCGTGGCAATCAGGCCGATGCGACGGGCGGTGAAGGGGTGAACCTGCAGGCTGGTCGTAACGGCTTCCTCGGCCTGGGCCACGGCGTTAGCAGATGCCGCAAATTCGATGACTTTTGCCGTCGCCACCATACGGCCTGCCTCGACGCGGGAATAATTTGGCAAGGTGGCGATTGTGAGGGCCGGGTCAATGCGGTTCATGCGGTCGATGGCGACCTTGTCGGCCACAAAGATCCCGGCGACTTCTGCATGCAGATTGACCCGTCCGGTAAAGGGCGGTTCGCCGCGCAGTCCATCCGACATGGCCGCCGTGGCCAGGCGTTGCGCCGCAACGTTTTCATCCAGGTCGTCGGGCTCCAGACGAGCCACGGTGAGCGTGACCAGGCCGGCATCCAGAAGCGCCGTGAGGTCGCCGGCACTCAGAACCCGCCCCTTCTTGAAGGTCTTGGTGCCTGCTCGGGTGCTGTGAGCCAGCAGACAGCCTTCAGCCTCTGCAGTCGCAACCGATGCAAATTTCATTCACCAATCTCCGTCGGCTTGCGCAAAGCAGAAATGATCTGACCCAGCACCGCGACGGCGATCTCCTCGGGCGAGGCGGCACCGATGTCCAGTCCGATGGGCGCGTCGATCCGGTTGATCTGGCTGGTGGTCAATCCGGCGGCCTGCAGCCGCTCGGCCCGTTTGCCATGGGTTTTGCGGCTGCCAAGCGCTCCGACATAGAAGCAGTCCGATTTCAGGGCCGAGATCAGCGGATAATCATCGATCTTCGGGTCGTGGGTTACGGCTGCAAGGGCTGTGAAGGGATCGAGAGGGGCGGTGTTCAAAACGTCTTCGGGCCAGTCCGCATGCAGGATGTCGGCCGGAAAACGCGCTTCGGATGCGAAGGCGCCACGTGGATCTATAACCGCCACATCGAACCCTGCGATCTGGGCCATCGGCACCAGAGCCTTGGAGATATGGACGGCGCCAATGATCACAAGACGTGGCGGTGGTACTTGTACGGTCAGGAACAGGTCAGGACCGTCTGCGATCTCCACGATTCCCGATTTGCCTGAGCGGAAACGGCGTTCAAGCGCCTCGGCCAGCGGATCGTCCTGCCAGCTGTCCGAATGTTTGATCAGTCGCTGTGGCCGGCCGTCCAGTGGGCTGACGAGAATGGCTGCGCGCCGCGCTGCTCGTTCGGTGTTGAGGGTTTGTAGCAGTCCGACGTCCATTTTCAGCCTCTGTCCATAGCGAGTTTGAGGCCAAGGCCCATGAGCAACGCACCGCAAGCCTTGGAGCCGACGTTCTGCCATCGTTGGCGCTTGCCAAGCGCCGTCTTGAGTTTGGAGGCAAACAGCACGGTGATAATGTCAGCTGACGAAAATGCCAGATTGACGACCGTTCCAAGGATGAGAAACTGCGCCCAGATCGGCAGGGCGGCTTCTGCGGAAACGAACTGCGGCAGGAAAGCGATAAAAAACAGCGCGACTTTCGGGTTGAGAATTTCAACCAACATGCTGTCGAGGAAGGCGCGGCGCGCCGTTCTTGGCTTTCCTGCGGTAGGCACATGTCCTTCTTGTGCCTTTTGGCGGAACAGCTGAATGCCAAGCCAGATCATATAGCCCCCGCCCACAATCTTCAGAGCAGCATAGATCTCTGGCACATGCGTGAATATCGCCGACAGACCCAGAACGGCGGCGATGACATGGAGATAGCAACCAAGATGGATGCCAAGGGCAGCCATGAAGCCCGCCCGCCGTCCATGTGCCAGCGTCTGCGCGGCGGTGTAAAGCAGGGCAGGTCCCGGAAAATAGGCAAAGATCAGCGTTGCACCAAGAAAGGCGATCAGGATTTCAAGCGATGCCATCAGCCGGCAGCTCCCGTCAGCGGTTCGACAAAGATGCGAATCCGGCCGCCACACGACAGGCCGACCTGCCAGGCGGTTTCGTCGGCCACGCCAAATTCGAGGATCTTCGGAGCGCCCGATTCAATAACATCTAGCGCCTCGGTCACCACGGCACCTTCGACACAGCCGCCTGAAACGGAGCCTTCGAAGTTTCCATCTGCATCGATAACCAGATGAGAGCCGACGGGACGAGGAGCTGAGCCCCAGGTTTCGATGACGGTCGCAATGGCTGCCTTGCGACCGGCAGAAGCCCAGTCTTCAGCCGTTGAAAGCACGTCCAGACCAGTGACGGGTCCGTCAATGCGAGCTTGATATTCTTGCATGAATTGGGCCTCCCTCCGATGGCATTCGCGGAGCATATAAGAAGTCGCAGGCCTTGCGAAAGCCGGACATAAAGAAAAGGCGCACCGAGAGGCTTCCCGGTGCGCCTTGTTCTGTCTCAACAGTTGGTCAGCAGTGGTGCCGGAGCTTACTCGGCGGCTGCCTGCATGGAGGGCGCTGCTTGGCGCACATCGCCATCGACGTGATCCTCAAAAGCCTGGAAGTTGTCGATGAACATCTGCACCAGCTTTGCCGCTTGTTGGTCATAGGCCTGCTTGTCGGTCCATGTCTCCCGCGGGTTCAGAATTGACGTGTCGACGCCGGGAACCTCGACAGGTACCGCGAAACCGAAGTTTGCGTCTGTGCGGAATTCGGCAGATTTCAGCGAGCCGTCGAGGGCCGAATGCAACAGCGACCGGGTTTCCTTGATCGGCATCCGGTTTCCAACACCATAGGCGCCACCGGTCCAGCCGGTGTTGACCAGCCAGCACTCAACATTGTGCTCGGCGATCAGATCGCGCAGCAGGTTGCCATATTCAGACGGGTGACGCGGGATGAAAGGCGCGCCGAAGCAGGTTGAAAAAGTCGCCTGCGGTTCTGTGACGCCCTTTTCGGTTCCTGCCACCTTGGCAGTGTAGCCGGAAAGGAAGTGATACATCGCCTGAGCCGGTGTCAGCTTGGCAATCGGCGGCATGACGCCAAAGGCATCCGCAGTCAGCATGATGATGGTTTTCGGCTGTGGCGCCGTACCGGTCTTGCTGGCATTGGAGATGAAGTGGATTGGATAGGCGGCACGGGTGTTTTCGGTCTTTGAACCGTCGTTGAAGTCCGGGATCCGGTCTTCGTCCAGAACCACATTTTCCAAAACAGTGCCAAACCGCTGGGTTGTGGAGTAAATCTCGGGTTCGGAGGTCTCCGACAGCTTGATGGTCTTGGCGTAGCAGCCGCCTTCGAAATTGAAGACACCGGTTTTGCCCCAACCGTGCTCATCGTCACCAATCAACGTGCGCTGCGGATCAGCCGACAGTGTGGTTTTGCCCGTACCCGACAGGCCGAAGAAAATGGCTGTGTCGCCTGCGTCACCTTCATTGGCGGAGCAATGCATCGACATCACGCCCTGGGGCGGCAGCAGATAGTTGAGGAATGTGAAAACGGATTTCTTCATTTCCCCGGCATAGGACGTACCGCCGATCAATACGATCTTACGGGTCAGGTCGCAGGCGATGACCGTTTCCGTGCGACAGCCGTGACGCTTCGGGTCGGCTCGGAAGCTCGGCAGATCGATGATGGTCATGTCCGGCGCAAATCCGGCCAGCTCTTCACGGTCGGGGCGCAGCAGCAGGTTGCGGATGAACAGGGAATGCCAGGCATATTCTGTGTAGACGCGTACCGGCAGCTGATAGGCTTTCTCCGCACCGCCATGAAGATCCTGGGCGAAAAGCTCCAGTCCCTTGGCGTGCTCGCGGAAATCCTCCAGCAGCACTTCAAAATGCTCCGGGCTCATGGCTTGGTTGTTGTCCCACCAGACCTGATCTTCCGTGTCGGCGTTTCTGACGACGAATTTGTCCTTCGGAGTGCGGCCGGTGTGGCTGCCCGTGTCGGCGACCAGTGGGCCGTTGGCCGCCAGCTGGGCTTCGCCACGTGTCAGGGCATACTCGTAAAGGGCAGGCTCGGTCTGGTTCCAATAAAGCGCCTTCAAGCCGCTCAAACCAAAGGTTTCGGCACCGAAGGCAGGATTCCTGACACCTACTTCTTTCATCGTCCCACTGTCCTTGTGAATTCTGTTGGGTAATTGAACCGGCTTGCTTTGTTGCATCTGATTGACCGGCGCGACGGACACTAGTGTATGTAATTTATGACAACAAGACATCGTGGGAGGGTCTAAAGTATTTTAATCGATTGAAAAGACGAGTGTTCGGAGGTTTGTTTAATTCGGAGTTCAAATTAATGATCTTGGCTGAGAATAACTCCGTAATTACGAAAATGTATCCCTGCGGTGAAGGCGATGACATCCAGTTGTATTTCGGTTATTTCGACATAATGCGCGTTTGGATCTAAAAGCGCACTTGCGCGAAACTGACTGCTTTCAGGTTCGCGCGTTGGCTCTCTGTCGAGATGCGTTCTACCCAACAGCTTGCGCTATGGAGACGCGGCAGGGCTGTCTGATGGTTGGCGGGGGTAGCAAAGCCGTCCTGGCGGACCTACATGGACCCAAATCGAGACAACGCAGAGGTGTTTGTCGGTTCCGGTCTACTGATTTGGCCTTCCACCGACATTTGCCTTATTTTATGCGCATTTTCACCGGCATAGGCTAAGATCACTTTTTGCCCTTCCGGTGCTCGTTTCATTTAAAGGGACCTTGGATCAGCCTTATGCCGACTATTGCTCTTGTCGACGACGACCGTAACATTCTGACCTCCGTATCCATCGCTCTGGAAGCGGAGGGCTACCGGGTGCAGACTTATACCGACGGCACCTCGGCGCTCGATGGTCTTCTGAGTGACCCGCCCGAGCTCGCGATTTTCGATATCAAGATGCCGCGCATGGATGGAATGGAGCTTCTGCGCCGTTTGCGCCAGAACTCCGATCTGCCGGTGATCTTCCTCACCTCCAAGGACGACGAGATCGACGAACTCTTCGGCTTGAAGATGGGCGCCGACGATTTCATTCGCAAACCGTTCTCTCAGCGTTTGCTGGTCGAGCGTGTTCGCGCCGTCCTGCGCCGTGCCCAGACCCGGGACACCACTGCACCGCGCGAAGAAGGTGAAAAGCTTTTGGAACGTGGCCTGCTTGTGATGGACCCGGAGCGGCACACCTGCACCTGGAGCAACAAGCCCGTCACGCTGACGGTGACGGAATTCCTCATTCTCTCTGCGCTGGCTCAGCGGCCGGGTGTCGTCAAATCGCGTAACGCCCTGATGGACGCAGCCTACGATGATCAGGTCTATGTGGACGATCGCACCATCGACAGCCACATCAAGCGCCTGCGCAAGAAGTTCAAGGTCGTGGATGACGACTTTGACATGATCGAAACGCTCTACGGCGTTGGCTACCGCTTCCGGGAGGTGTAAAACCTCACTTCATGGCAGGGGATACGGAGAGAGACGGATCGCCGCTGGAGGACGCCGCGCCACTGGGTGAAGCGCGTACCCAGCTGCGCCTGCTGGGAAACCGGCGGTTACGCCGTCGTGTCCTTGGCCGTGTGCGCCGCCTTGTCAGCACCTACATGCTGTCTTCGCTGACCAAACGCATCGTGGCCATCAATCTGGTCGGCCTGGTCGCGCTGCTCTCGGGCATTCTCTATCTCAACCAGTTTCGCGCAGGGTTGATTGATGCCCGGGTGCAGAGCCTCCTGACCCAGGGCGAAATCATCGCGGGGGCCATCGCGGCATCGGCGACACTGGACACCGGTGCCATCACGGTTGATCCGGAGCGGCTACTGCAGCTTCAGGCGGGCGAAAGCATCAGCCCGAGCAGTGAAGATCTGGACAGCCTCGACTTTCCCATCAACCCGGAACGTGTGGGCCCGGTGCTGCGGCGTCTGATCTCTCCGACGAAAACGCGCGCGCGGATCTATGATCCTTACGGCATCCTGATTCTCGATTCCCGCCACCTTTATTCCAGCGCGCAGATCCTGCGCTATAATCTTCCGCCGCAGACGGTGGAAGAAGAAAGCATGTTCAGACAGCTGTGGCAGTCGATCAAGCTGTGGCTGCGCCGGGGCGATCTGCCAGTCTATCAGGAAGTTGGCAGTGGCGATGGCCGGGCCTATCCGGAGGTCGCAACCGCGCTTAATGGTGCACCTGCCTCCGTGGTTCGGGTGTCCAGTCGAGGCGAGTTGATCGTGTCGGTGGCTGTTCCGATCCAGCGGTTTCGTGCGGTGCTCGGCTCCCTTCTGCTGTCGACCCAGGGCGGCGATATTGACGCCATCGTTCAGGCCGAGCGGATCGCCATCCTTCGAGTGTTCCTGGTCGCAGCAACCGTCACCATTCTTTTGTCGATCCTGTTGGCGGGTACAATTGCTGGTCCGGTGCGCCGTCTGGCTGCAGCGGCCGAACGCGTGCGCATGGGATCGACATCCCGCGACGAAATTCCCGAGTTTGCGGATCGTCAGGACGAGATTGGTCATCTGGCGCAGGCCTTCCGGGACATGACGCACGCGCTTTACAACAAGATCGAGGCCATTGAGCAATTTGCCGCAGATGTGGCGCATGAGCTGAAAAACCCGCTGACATCCCTGCGCAGCGCGGTGGAGACACTGCCTCTGGCCAAGTCCGACAATGCCCGCGAACGTCTGATGGAAGTCATTCAGCATGACGTACGCCGGCTCGATCGTTTGATCTCTGATATTTCCGACGCGTCGCGCCTTGATGCGGAACTGGCCCGCGCCCAGGCTGAAACCTTTGACCTTGCCGATCTGCTGCGGGGGTTGGTCGAGGCCGCAAACGAGCGCACGAGGGAGGAAGGTGCTGAAGTTATTCTAACCATTGCCGATGGTCCGGGCGACAAGGCGTTCTGGGTCGCAGGCCATGACACGCGTCTCAGTCAGGTGTTTGCCAACTTGTTGGATAACGCACGATCCTTCTCTCCCACGGATGGCACGGTTCGCATCGGTCTGGCGCGTGAGAGCAAACGTTTGCGGATCACGGTTGATGATGATGGGCCCGGCATCCGTGCGGAAGATACCAACCGGATTTTCGAGCGGTTCTACACGGACAGACCCGACGGCGAAGGCTTCGGCAACAACTCCGGCCTCGGCCTGTCGATTTCACGCCAGATCATTGAGGCGCATGGCGGCCGCATTACTGCAGAGAACCGTTTTGAGCTGAACAAGAAAACCGGTGAGTCTGTGACCTCCGGTGCCCGTTTCAACATCACGTTGCCTGCCGGGAGGGCCTGAGTGGAGAACATTCACGCCGGATGTATTGCGCTCGGTCCCTTGGGGGTTTTGATCCGAGGCAGTTCTGGCGCGGGTAAATCGACGCTTGCCGATTGTCTGGTGGAAGCTGCAAGGGCGAAAGGCAACTTTGCCGAGGTCGTTGCAGATGATCGGACAGAGCTTGTCAGTCGAGGTGGGAGCCTCCTGGCTCAGGCGACGGCCCCGTTGGCAGGCTTGCAGGAAGTTTACGGCCTGGGCATCTGCCAGCGCTCGGGTGCCGACGGCGCATCGGGCTTGTCAGCGGACGCTGCACTGACAGGAGAACGCTGCGTCCGGGTGAGGATGATGTGCGATTTGATTCCGAGCGATGAGATGGAGCGGTTACCCGATTGTGAAAGCCTGAGTGTAGAATTCCTGGGTGTGAAGGTGCCAAGGATTTTCTTGCCGGCTGGCGAAATGTCTGTGGCGCTGCAGATAACCCGTTGGGGCTTGAGGCGGTTTTTCCCCAATAGCCCAGACTATGTTTAAGGCCGTATTTGTCTTTTTGCTTGCATGTCACGGGGCGGTTGCCGAGAGTGCAGCCTCGGGAAACATGAGTTTCTCGAAGGGTTTTCCCAGTCAGGGCGCGAAAATATGATCGGACTAGTGCTTGTTACCCACGGAAGGCTCGCCGAAGAATTCAAGTCGGCGTTGGAGCATGTGGTGGGTCCACAGGAACAGGTTGAGACCATCTGCATCGGTCCCGACGACGACATGGAACAGCGGCGGCTGGATATTCTGGCAGCTGTAGAAGCGGCCAATACCGGCAAGGGCGTTGTCTTGCTGACCGACATGTTCGGCGGCACTCCCTCTAATCTTGCCATCTCTGTCATGGACGGAAAGACCATCGAAGTGGTCGCTGGCGTCAATCTTCCAATGCTGGTCAAGCTGGCCAGCGTGCGGATGGACCGCGAACTTGTCGATGCGGTGGAGGAAGCCCGCCTGGCGGGACAAAAATATATCTCCGTTGCCAGCCAGGTGCTCTCGGGCCAGAGCTGAGCGGGGACCGCTTTGGCGGCGGTACTTAAAAACAAGAGGCCACGGGTGGACGCGAACGAGTTTCTGGAAAAAGACCTGACCATCGTCAATCAGCGCGGGTTGCACGCGCGTGCTTCCGCCAAGCTGGTGAAGCTGGTGGAGACTTTTGAGGCAACGGTCGTGGTCTCGAAGGATGGTCAAAGCGTCGGTGGTACGTCTATCATGGGGCTGATGATGCTGGCGGCCAGCCCGGGCTGCAGCATTCACGTTCAGGTCAGCGGTCCCCAGGCCGATGCCGCACTGGGCGCAATTTCCCACCTTGTCGAGGACGGCTTCGGTGAACGGGACTGATTTGGGTCTCTTTCACGCCGATGCCCTGATGACCCTTTTTCAATACATTTCCATTGATTGACCCAATTAAGGGTCAGTATTTGTTTGTGAGCCATAAATGGATCGCATGTCTGTTGTGTGCCATTGGGATTCTTGTTTCATTTTATCAAGCACTGGCATCTGATATCGGTTAATTAACGATAGGCTTATTATGGAATATTTTTATTTTACGAGCTGCATTTTCTACTGTGTCATTTTTAGTTTTCTATATTTTCCAGGAAGTGAATTCGTAAAATTCATTATGGGTTTGCACCCAGAGGAGCCAAAAGAGTGGACTTTTTCTGTTTTCATTAATCAGTGCGAGGATTCACGGATTGATAAATCTGCTGGTGCGCTCGTTGGTGCCTTGGAAAGATTTCTCATCGCTGGGGGCTTATTGATAGGAAGATGGGAAGTTCTCGCTGCTGTGATCGCTTTAAAGTCAGTGTCTCGGTTCAAGCAGCTAGATGATCGCAGAACGGCCGAACGATTTCTTGTCGGTTCCCTGGCAAGTCTCGTCTGGACGGTTGGCGTCTATCTTCTTCTGCTCATCTACGACCAGACCCTTGGCTTCGGCCTGTTTCCGCAGGGCCTGTTGATCGGATTCGGCTGAAGACGCTCCGTATTTTCGACAGATTTTGACATAAAGAAATCTTTATATCCTTATTGAATGATGGTGAGTGCCGCGTTATAACGGCGCTTGAGTAAGGTGGATGCTGTTCCAGATAACGAGCGGCATTTGCCGTTTGCCCGCATCAACTGCCTTGCCCGCTCGCCGAGACTGCGGCATGGCTCAGAAATCAGGACAGTTTCATGAGCGAATACATCGTCAAGGACATCTCGCTGGCCACTTGGGGTCGGACCGAAATTGAGATCGCGGAACATGAAATGCCGGGCCTGATGGCCTGCCGCGAAGAATTCGGCACGTCCAAGCCGTTGACTGGCGCCCGCATTGCCGGGTCCTTGCACATGACGATCCAGACAGCCGTTCTGATCGAGACCCTTGTTGCGCTGGGTGCCGAAGTTCGCTGGGCGTCTTGCAACATCTATTCGACCCAGGATCAGGCTGCTGCCGCCATCGCAGCCGCCGGCATTCCGGTTTTCGCCACCAAGGGCGAGACCCTGGAAGAGTACTGGGATTACGCGGACAAGATCTTCGACTTTGATGATGGCGCGAACATGATCCTGGATGATGGCGGCGATGCCACCATGTACATCCTCATCGGCGCGCGCGTGGAAGCTGGTGAAACCGGCCTGCTCGACAACCCGGGCTCAGAGGAAGAAGAAGTCCTCTTTGCTCAGATCAAGAAGCGTATGGCTGCCAACCCGGGTTGGTTCACCAAGCAGAAGGCTCTGATCAAGGGCGTTTCTGAAGAGACGACCACCGGTGTGATGCGCCTTTACGAAATGCAGAAGAAGGGCCTGCTGCCGTTCCCGGCTATCAACGTCAACGACAGTGTTACCAAGTCGAAGTTCGATAACCGCTATGGCTGCCGCGAATCCCTCGTCGACGGTATTCGCCGTGGCACAGATGTCATGATGTCCGGTAAAGTTGCGGTCGTGTGTGGCTACGGCGATGTCGGCAAGGGGTCTGCCCAATCCCTGGCCGGCGCCGGCGCCCGCGTCATCGTCACCGAAATCGACCCGATCTGTGCCCTGCAGGCATCGATGGACGGCTATGAAGTCAAGACCATCGAGCAGGCGCTGCCGGAAGGCGATATCTATGTTACCGCCACAGGCAATAAGGACATCATCTCCTTCGATCATATGAAGGGCATGAAGGATATGGCGATCGTCTGCAACATCGGTCACTTCGACAATGAGATCCAGGTCGCCGCTCTGAAGAACACGAAGTGTCGTCCGGTCAAGGACCAGGTCGATATGTATGAGTTCCCGGATGGCAAGCGCATGATCCTGCTCTCCCAGGGCCGTCTTGTGAACCTGGGCAATGCCACGGGCCACCCGAGCTTCGTCATGTCCGCCAGCTTCACCAACCAGGTGCTGGCGCAGATCGAACTCTGGAGCAAGGGCGAGCAGTACCAGAACGAAGTGTATGTGTTGCCGAAGCACCTCGACGAAAAAGTCGCACGTCTCCACCTGGCAAAGCTTGGCGTGACACTGACGGAGCTGTCCGATTCGCAGGCTGATTACCTGGGGATTAACAAGACCGGACCGTTCAAGGGTGAGCACTACAAGTACTGATATTTGCCTCTTTTGCCACTATATCTAGTGGCATCATAGGTCGTATTGCGGACATAAATGTTAACGGGATTCTTCAATTTGGAGGATCCCGTTAACTTTTCGGAAACAGACTCTTCTTCGCGATTCCCAAAAAGGTTATGGTTTTAACGAATCAGGGGCCATGAGGCACAAGTCCCTGAATTCTCCCGGGGTGCCGGGGTAAAAGAGCGGCTTTAAGGGGATCGTGGAAATGCCGGTGATCGGCTTGAACGGCGCGCGCAACGGCGCGACGTGGCGTAGATGGATTCGGCAGGCATTAACCTTAACGGCAGCCTGCGCCGCAATCGTGACTGGCCTTGGCGGTCAGGCGATGGCTGCGACGGCCATGAGCACCGACGGCTTCTCCTTCTTCTCATTTTCCATTGATGCGGTTGCCATGGCATGGCTTGGCTTGTTCGGCGGCGTCTGCGCTTTCGCGGTCGTTTCAGCACTGGCTTTCCTGCGCCAGTCTCGCAAGACAAGCATGGCTCTGCGCAAGCTGGGTCGTCAGAACGCCGGTCTCAACCTCAGTCTTGATCGGCTTGAGACGATTCTGAATACGGATGAGCAGCGGGTTATCGTCTGGACCGGAAATGGCGAAACGCCGCAAATCTGGGGCGTCCTGCCTGAAGAGAGCGGTGTGCCAAAGGCGCCTTCGCGATTGCTGGCATTTGGATCGTGGTTGACCTCTCGGTATGCGGCGGATCTTGAGCGCAATCTCGACAAGTTGTTTACTTCCGGCGAAGCCTTTTGCTGCACCTTGAAGACATCTCTTGGCAGCTATGTGGAAGCGGCAGGCCGGACGACTGGCGGTGCTGTTGTTCTGCGCTTGCGCGACCTCACCGGCGAGCGTCGGATGCAGGCCGAGTTGGCCGCCCGTAACGCCCGGATTTCCGGCGAGTTGCACATGCTACATGCCCTGCTGAACGCCATGCCTGCCCCTGCGTGGCAAAGCGATGCGGAAGGCACCTTGATCTGGGCCAATCGCGCCTATGCTCAGGCTGTTGACGCACCAGATACGGCGACAACGGTCCGTGAAGCCATGGATTTCATGGATGCAACTGGCCGGACCGCCATGGAGCGGGACCGCAACGAGGATGGCTGCTTCCGAGCCCGTTTGCCGTTGGTCGCAGCTGGCGAGCGCCGGGTCTTCGATGTGACGGATGTGTCCGCAAATGTCGGCAGTGCTGGACTTGCCATCGACATCAGCGAGCTGGAGCAGGTTCGCAAGGAGTTGAACCGCGCTCAGGAATTTCACGGTCGAACTCTCGATCAGCTGGCCACCGCAGTGGCGATCTACGGATCAGATCGGCGCCTTCAGTTCTACAACGCTGCCTATCGTCAGCTTTGGGACCTGGAGCCGGGCTTCCTGGAAGCCAAACCGGAAGATGGTGCCATACTTGATGCGCTGCGCACCGCGCGCAAGATCCCCGAGCAGGTGGACTACCGCGTCTGGCGCAAGAACATGCTCGAAGCTTATCAGTCGCTCGAAGCACGTGAGAGCTGGTGGCATCTGCCCGACGGTCGCACCCTGCGGGTGATCGCCAACCCGAATCCGCATGGCGGCGTCACTTACATCTACGAAAATGTTACCGAGCAGCTGGATCTGGAAAGCCGTTACAACGCTCTGACCCGTGTGCAGGGTGAAACCCTCGACAATCTGTCGGAAGCTGTTGCGGTGTTCGGATCAGACGGACGCCTGCGCCTCTGGAACCCGGCATTCGGTCGGATCTGGGGTCTGCGCGAAGAGCAGCTGGAAACGGTTCCTCACATCAACCAGGTGGTCGACTCCTGCGCTCTGGTGGAAGATGAGCGTGTTGCCTGGGAAGAGCTTGTCAGCAATGTGACCGGTCTTTTGGATAACCGCACACAGGCGGTTGGCCGAATGGAGCGCCACGACGGTGCCGTTCTCGATTATGCCACTGTCCCGTTGCCTGATGGTGGCACGCTGGTCACGTTCGTCGATGTCACGGACAGCGTGAACGTCGAACGCGCGCTTCTGGAAAAGAACGAAGCACTGGAAGAAGCCGACCAGCTGAAGAACGCCTTCATTCAGCATGTGTCGTATGAGCTGCGTTCGCCACTGACCAATATCATTGGTTTCGCGCAACTGCTGACCAATCCGAAGTTCGGGGACCTCTCGGTCAAGCAGGACGAATACGCCAATTACATTCTGACCTCGTCTTCTGCACTGCTGGCGATCATCAACGATATTCTCGATCTGGCGACCATAGATGCAGGCATCATGGAGCTGGAAGCGGCCGAAGTTGACGTGGCTGCAACGGTTGCCGCAGCCGCTGAAGGCCTGAAGGATCGGCTTGAAGATGCTCGGATCAGCCTGAACACACATGTTCCCGATGATATTGGTACGATTGTCGCCGATGAGAAGCGCCTGCGTCAGGTGCTCTTCAACCTCATCGCCAATGCCATTCGCTATTCGGAAGAAAACGGCGTAGTCGATGTCAGCTGCAATCGCGGTGACGACGAGGTGGTCTTTGAGGTGAAGGATCATGGTCTTGGCATTCCGGCTGAAATCCTGTCGCAGGTGTTCAACCGCTTCGTCGGCCACGATGCCGGAAACAAGCGCCAGGGCGCCGGACTGGGTCTCTCTATCGTGAAGAGCTTTGTCGAGCTTCACGGTGGCCATGTTGACATCGACTCTTCGGAAGGCAACGGCACGACGGTGATCTGTACCTTTCCCGCGCGTCCCAAGGCCACGGGTACACTAGCTGCCGAATAGCCTTTGGAGGGCATTGCATGTCCGAAGCGCTGCTGCGAGACGTCGAGAATCCTGACTTCATTATTTCTCTGGCCAACGAAGCGGCAACTGTCGCATTGGCCGAAGACCTGGCTGCCTGTTTGACGCAGGGCGATCTCATTTGCCTTTCCGGTGATCTGGGAGCGGGCAAATCCACATTGGCCCGCGCGCTTCTACGGGCGTTTGCTGATGATGACGAACTGGAAGTCCCGAGTCCGACCTTTACCCTGGTGCAGACTTACGAGCTGCCTCGTTTTGCCATCTCCCACTTCGATCTCTACCGGCTGGAAGAGCCGGAGGAAGTTCAGGAACTGGGGCTTGATGAGCTTCTGGAAAGCGGAGCTGCCCTGGTCGAGTGGCCGGAAATGGGGGAGGGTGAACTCCCCCGAAATCGCATCTGGATCAGCCTGCAGGGTGGTGATGATGATAAGCGGGTCGCGTCAATCAAGCTGGAGGGCGAACTCACTCCGCACAGGATGACCCGATCTTTCGCCATCCGCGCCTTCCTGACCGCATCCGGCCACGCCAATGCCCTCCGGCGCTATCTGAAGGGCGATGCCTCGGCCCGCGCCTATGAGCTGATTCGGACCGAGGGTCAGGATATGATCCTGATGAATGCACCTGCATTGGAAACTCTGGAGAACGGCGAGGCTCTGGCCGCCTATGCCCGCTCGGCACATCTGGCACTGGACATTAGATCCTTCGTGGCTGTCGACCAGGAATTGCGGCGTCAGGGTTTTGCTGCGCCGGAAATCTTTGCGTCGGATCTTCAGCAGGGTTTGTTGCTGCAGGAGCATTTGGGGAGCGAAGGGATGCTCGACGCGTCCGGCAACGTATTGCCCGAGCGGTACCACGCGGCAACCGATGTTCTGGCCCAGATGCACCGACGGACGTGGCCAAGACATCTGACTTTGCCAGATGGTGACAGCTATGTGCTCCCTGATTTTAGCCGCGAAGCGTTGCTGGCTGAGGTCTGCCTGTTTCTGGATTGGTACGTGCCGGAGGTCTCCGGAAATGCGGCGTCCGACGCGCTGCGGCAGGAATTCCGATCGCTTTGGTCGGCGGTGTTTGACAAGGTTGGTGATGCCGAACTCGGGTGGGTGCTGCGCGACTATCATTCGCCCAATCTGCATTGGCGTGGCGAACGCTCCGGGCACGCCCGTGTGGGATTGATCGATTTTCAGGATGCGATGATTGGCCCGACCGCCTATGATTTGGGATCATTGCTGTTTGATGCAAGGGTTGAAGTGCCGGAGGTTCTGGAACAGGAGTTGCTGAGCACCTATCTGAAGGTGCGCCAGTCACAGGACGATGCCTTTGATCAGATGGCTTTCAAGGCCGCCTATTCGGTCTACGCGGCACAGCGGATCACCAAGATCCTCGGGATCTTCGTCCGATTGGCAAAACGCGATGGTAAACCGGCGTATCTAAGTCATTTACCACGCATGAATGCTTATCTTGACCGGGCCCTGAGGGATCCTGTTTTGTCGGATTTGCAGCACTGGTTTGATCTCCATCGGCCCCGGTGAGCGGGCGTGGACAGAGTAATTGGGATAATTCATGTCGGCATTGCCGTTCCGTCCGTCCAAAGCCATGATTCTCGCTGCCGGTCTGGGCAAGCGCATGCGTCCGATCACAGCGACGACACCCAAGCCGCTGATCGAGGTCAATGGTCAGTCGCTGATTGATCATGGCATGGACCGTCTGGCATCCGCTGGCGTGAAGACCTGCGTTGTCAATGTCCACTATCTGGCTGATCTGGTGGAAGTCCACGTCAAACGCCGTCGCGACATGGAGATTGTTGTCTCCGATGAGCGGGGAGAGCTGTTGGAGACCGGCGGTGGCATCAAGAAAGCCCTGCCGATGCTTGGCGACGAGCCATTTTTCCAGCTCAATGCGGACACCGCCTACTGGATAGAAGGGGTGAAGCCCAACCTCGAGCACATGATTGAGGCCTGGGATTCGGAACGCATGGATGCTCTGCTGCTGGTCGCCGAGACGGTCAATGCCGTCGGCTACAATGGTTTGGGTGATTTCGATATGGATGTATTCGGTCGTTTGACCCGTCGGCCTGAGCGCCGTGTCAGCGCCTTCGCCTATGCAGGCGTGACGATTCTGCACCCAAGGCTGTTTGAAAATGCCCCGGAGGGGGCTTTCTCCATGAATGCCCTGTTTAATCAGGCAATTGAGAACGAACGGTTGTTCGGTGTGCAGATGGAAGGCATCTGGTTACATGTCGGTACGCCGGAAGCCATTCGCTCAGCAGAATATGCCGTGGCTGAAAGCGCGGCATAAGGCATGGCAGATGACCCATCTTCCGCCTCCCGCGTCTTTTCCATCTCGCCCTCCGTTCCGTTTTTGAAAACCCTGGCTTCCGCGCTGGTCGAGGGGGAATTGGTACCGGGCTTTTGCCCGCGCAAAAACCCTCTGCAGCTTGCAGAGGCAACGCTCTACCTGCCGACCCGACGGGCTGCGCGTCTGCTGCCGGACATCTTTCAGGAACTTTTTGACGGCCGTCCGGTGTTGTTGCCGAAGATCCTGCCAGTCGGTGATGTGGAGGAGGATGACCTGCTGTTGCGCGGCGAAGAGGATGGCAATGATCTTCCTCCGGCGATGCCGGCAATGGAGCGTCATCTGGCGCTGACCCGTCTGGTTATGGCGTGGAAGGGCGCACTTCGGCGCGAGGTTCTCAATCTTGGGGTGGATGAACCTCTCGGTGTGCCGGCTTCCGCAGCCGATGCGGCTTGGCTGGCAGGCGATCTTGCCACGCTGATGGACGAGATCGAAACGGAAGAAGCCGACTGGGCCCAGCTGGCCGACCTCGTGCCGGATGACTACGCCCGCTACTGGCAAATTACCCTCGATTTCCTGAGCATCGTGCAACAAGGCTGGCCGGCCTATCTGGCAGAAACCGGAACAATGGACGCCAAGGCGCGACGCTCTGCCCTCATTAGGCAGGCCGCAGCACAGATGCGCTCCAGACCACCACAGGGGCCGGTTATTGTTGCTGGCGTCACTGGCTCGGTTCCGGCCACCGCCGAGCTTCTGAAGGCCGCCGCTGGCCTGCCTCAGGGCGTTCTTGTGCTGCCCGGGCTGGACCTCGGTCTGGACGCGGCCTCCTGGAGTGCTTTGGCAAGACAACCGACCGCGGCAAAGACCAAGGGGCATGCTGTTCTCGGTGTCCCGGCGCATCCGCAATATGGGCTGCGGCAATTGCTAGATCGTTTGGATCTATCACGAGACGCCGTACAGGATCTGGCTCCCTTGCAAGATCAGGCCATGGTCGACCGCGAGCGGCTGGTGTCGGAGGCGCTTCGGCCAGCGGAAACATCCGACGCCTGGATGCGTTTTCTGCAGGATTTTCCCGTAGAGCGTCGACGTGCGGCGCTGGCCGGGGTGGAAATGGTCGTTGCCCGCAACGAGGCTGATGAAGCGCTTGCGGCAGCGATTGCCCTGCGCGAGGCGCTGGAGCGCGGCGAGACCGCGGCTTTCGTCTCGCCTGACCGATTGTTGGCGCGTCGGGTCGCCGTCGAGTTGGCCCGTTGGAAAGTCCAGGTCGACGACAGTGCCGGACGGCCGCTCGACCAGACCCCACCGGCAATTCTCGCCAACCTGTCAGCTCAATTGGCTGTCAACGGATGTGACCCCATAGATCTTCTATCGCTTTTGAAGCATCCGCTTTGCCGCCTCGGCCTCTCGCTCAAGGACGTGCGCTCTGCTGCCCGTGCCTTGGAGCGCGGTGTTCTGCGTGGCCCGCGGGCAAAGGCCGGAACGTCTGGCCTGCGCGAGGCCGTTCTGGCCAGCAAGGACCATCAGGAGAGTACCAAACGCTTGTCACGCTGGCAGAAGATCCATGATGACGACTGGCCAGCAATCCTTGACCTGGTCGAGCGTCTGGCGGAGGCGCTGGAGCCGCTTGAAGTGCTGCAGGCACGATCAGATGAAGTCCCGGTCACTGAGCTGGCCAAGGCCCAGGTCGAAGTCTTGCACCGGATTGCCCGCGATCCCTCTGGCTCGGATGCCGAGCTTTATTCTGGCGAGACCGGAGATGCTCTGGCGGCGTTTTACGCCAATTTGCTGGAAGCTGAACGCGCGAATCTGGAGATCCGGCCGCGCGACTGGGCAACGGTTCAACCGGCGTTGATGGCCAATTCCTCCGTCAGGCGCAGGCTGCCCGGCGACCCCCGTGTGCAAATTCTCGGGCCGATGGAAGCGCGCCTTCAGTCGCCCGACCTGATGATCCTCGCAGGCCTCAACGAGGGCGTGTGGCCACAGCGGACCCGCAATGATCCCTGGCTTAACCGGCCGATGAAGCAGGACATCGGGCTGGAGCCGCCGGAGCGTCGTCTGGGCGCTGCCGCGCATGATTTCGTTCAAGGTCTCGGTGCTCGGCGTGTGATCTTGTCGCGTGCGGCCCGCGTGGACGGAGCGCCGTCGGTGATGTCGCGCTGGCTGCAACGGTTGGTGACCCTGTCTGGACCGGAAATCACGGAGGAAATGATGGGGCGTGGCGCGGTTTATCGCGACTTCGCCGCCCGCCTCGACCAGTCTCCCGGCCCGGTTCGTACCTCGCAACGGCCCAACCCGAAGCCTCCGGTTCCGGCGCGGCCCAAGCGGCTGTCGGTGACGGAGATCGAGCGGCTGGTCCGTGATCCCTATGCGATCTTTGCGCGGCATGTTCTCGGGCTGGAGCCTGTGGATCCGATTGGTGGGCAGCCTGGTGCGGCTGAAAAGGGAACCATCATCCACGATGTTCTGGCGGAGTTCCTTGAAGCCTGGACAGGGCCTTTCGATGTCGACGCGTTGGATCGGCTGATCGAGGTTGGTGAACGGCATTTCGCCAAGCTGGAGGCTTTTCCGGCCGTTCGGGCTTTGTGGTGGCCACGTTTCTTGAGAATTGCCGAGGCCTTCATCGGCTTTGAGGCCAAGCGGGTGCAGAAGCTGGACAAGCGCTATCTGGAGATCTCCGGCGGGATGGTGTTGATCTTGCCCGGGCTGGAGTTCCGCCTCACGGGGCGTGCCGACCGGATTGATCTTCTCAGCGATGGCTCTGTTGCCATCGTCGACTACAAGACAGGTCAGGCGCCGAGCATGAAGCAGGTGGAAACCCTGTTGGCGCCGCAGATGCCACTTGAGGCGGCCATGGTCACACGCGGTGGTTTCGACGGGGTGCCCTCAACCCATCCGATTTCCGAACTCTTGTATATTCAGCTGAAGGGCGGAGCAGACCCGCTGCTGGAAGTTGGCCGAACACCGAAAGACAAGGATCTGGGCGAATTGGCCGATGAAGCCTATGCCAAGCTGGAAGGCTTGATTGCCCACTACAGCCTTCAGGACAACGGATATCTGTCGCGCGCGCGCGTCATGATGGAGGGCAACACGGACGGCCCGTATGATCATCTGGCCCGCGTGCAGGAATGGTCCGTCGGCGGGGGAGGCGAGGAATGAGTTTCCAGATCCCGCAACTGACCCGTGAACGCCAGGAAAAGGCCTCCCAGCCGGAAGCCTCTGCCTGGGTGAGTGCCAACGCCGGCTCCGGCAAGACCTTCGTTTTGTCGCGCCGCGTTGTCCGGCTTTTGCTCGCAGGTACAGATCCGTCGCGTCTGCTTTGCCTGACCTTTACCAAGGCAGCGGCGGCTGAAATGGCCACCCGCGTTTTCCGCATATTGGGAGACTGGGTCACCCTGGAAGACGACAGGCTGGCCGATGAACTCGAAGAGATCGAAGGACAGCG
The DNA here is from genome assembly GCF_017313085.1 of Roseibium limicola. Taxonomy (GTDB): domain Bacteria; phylum Pseudomonadota; class Alphaproteobacteria; order Rhizobiales; family Stappiaceae; genus Roseibium; species Roseibium limicola. Next base: position 249,804 of record NZ_JAFLNF010000006.1, read on the forward strand.
GCCCAATGCAGCTCGGCTGGCGATGGCGCGGCGCCTGTTTGCCCGTGCGCTCGAGACGCCGGGTGGACTGAAAATCCAGACGATCCACGGCTTTTGCGAAGCGCTGCTGCACCAGTTTCCGTTGGAGGCCAATGTCGCCGGGCATTTTACCGTGCTGGACGAGCGCATTGCCAGCGAACTGATGGGCGAGGCGCGCGACAGCGTGTTGCAGAAGGCCGAGGCGGATTCCTCCAGCACCTATGGACGCGCCTTGAACACCGTCATTGCGCTGATGTCGGATGGAGGCCTCGACAAGGGGCTGAACGAACTTATTTCCAGCCGCGACGCCCTGCGTCGCTGGCTGGAAGATGCTGGTGGTCTTGAGACAGCTCTTGCAGCGCTGGCGCGCAGCCTGGGTATCGATTCTTCAGCCACGTTGGAAGATCTCGAAGCTCGGATTCTGCTGGAGTGCCCGATCGATCGCAATGCAGCGCTCGCCTACCGGGAAGCCCTGAGCGAGGGCGGCAAGACGGATGTGCAGCGTGGCGATGATCTCGTCGCGGCTTTCACGCCGCCGGATCCGGCGGCGTTCAAGGCCCGTTGGCTGCCGATCTTTTTCACCGCGGCAATGGCACCACGCAAGAAGCTGGCAACGGGCAAGATCGCCGACAAATACGCCGCCATGGTCGAGGCTTTGCTCGACGAGCAAGCGCGGCTGGAGACCTTGCTGAAGGACCGGGCAGGCATTGTTACCTTTCAGGGGACCGCAGCCCTCCTGACATTGGCCCATGGCGTGACCGAGCGCTATGAAGCTGCCAAGGCTCGCCAGGGGTTTCTTGATTTTGAAGACCTTGTGGTTCGCACTGCAACCATGCTGTCGCGCTCCGATGCGGCCCAATGGGTGCAGTACAAGCTGGATCAGGGTCTTGATCATATTCTGGTCGACGAGGCCCAGGACACATCGCCCCGCCAATGGCAGGTGGTTCAGTCCCTGGCGGAGGAGTTCTTCTCCGGCTCCGGGGCGAGCGACAAACTGCGGACAATCTTCGCGGTGGGCGATGAAAAACAGTCGATCTACTCGTTCCAGGGCGCGGTGCCGGCCTATTTCGATGAGATGCGTCGCAGTTTCGCTCAGCGCTCCAGTCAGGCCGACCGACTGTTTCACTCGGTCGACTTGCAGCTGTCCTTCCGCTCGACGGGAGATGTTCTGGGCGCCGTCGACAAGGTTTTCGCCACGCAGACAGCGCACAAAGGGCTGTCGCAGGAGCTGAAGGCGCCGGTGCATGAGGCGCTGCGCAAGGACCCCGGCATCGTCGATCTCTGGCCTCTGGAGCAACCGGCCGTAGTTGAGGAGCCACAAGACTGGCGCGAACCGCTGGATCGCATCGGCGGCGACAGTCCGATGATCCGGGTCGCCCGCCGGATTGCCCGCACCATTCGTGATTGGATGGACCATGGCGAGGCGGATCCCGGCGACGTGATGGTGTTGCTGCGCAAACGCGGCCCGTTTGTCGATGCTTTGAACCGGGAGCTGAAGCTGTTGAACGTGCCGGCGGCAGGTTCCGACCGCCTGGTGCTGACCGATCACATCGCGGTCAAGGATCTGGCGGCACTCGGACGGTTTCTTCTGCTGCCGGAAGATGATCTCTCTCTGGCTGCGGTGCTGAAAAGTCCGCTGCTCGGTCTTGATGATGAGGCTCTGTTCGGGCTTGTCGAGCGGCAGGATTACAGCAAGCCGCGTTCGGGCACGCTTTGGCAATGCCTGCAACGCAAGGCAGGGCAAGATCCGAAGCTCAAGCAGGTGCAGGAGCAACTGGAAGTCTGGCGGTCTCGCGCCGACTTCATGCCGCCGTTCGAATTCTATGCCCGTCTGTTGTCCGGCGATGGCGGCCGTATGGCGTTCCGCCAACGGCTGGGTGTCGAGGTTGACGATGTGCTGGACGAGTTCCTTGCCCTGACAATGAATTTCGAGCAGGTCGGCACACCGGGGCTGGAAGGCTTTCTGGCGTGGATGAGTGCCGCGCCCACCCAGATCAAGCGTGAGTTGTCGACCACCAACGGTCTTGTCCGCATCATGACCGTACATGGCTCGAAAGGGCTGGAAGCCAAGATCGTCATTCTGGTCGATACCTGCTCCGCCCCGGTTCACTCCCAGCATGACCCGGCTTTCTTGCCGGTGGAGCGCGGCAGTCTGGCGCCGCCCGCCTTGTTGTGGCTGCCCACCAAAGCCGACAGGTTGGAGCTTCATCAGGCGGGGCTGGAAGGCCTGCAGGATGCGCAGCGTGAAGAATACCGGCGCCTGCTTTATGTGGCGCTGACGCGAGCAGAAGACCGGCTTGTCGTCTGTGGCTGGGAGCCGGCGCGTGGCCCTGCAGAAGATTGCTGGTACTCATTGGTTGCGAATGCCCTGAAGCCGGAGGCGACGGAACAGCAGGACGCAACGGGCGAAGTGATGGCCTGGCGTTGGCAACAGGCCAAGGCCGCAGCAGCAGCCCCTGCAACGCCGGCACACGCTTTTTCAGGTGCGGCCGCTGGCCGGGCAGCCCCAAGCCCAATGCCTCCCTGGTTGACCACACCGGTGCAGGCCTATCAGCGTCCGACGCGCTTGCAGCCGTCCAAAGCATTCGAGGCGATGGAAGACAAGCAGGGCGTGGAGCCCGTGCCGGCCATCAATCGACTGAGTGCACGTCGCCAGCCCGGAAACTGGCCACTGGAGCGCGGACGGCTGTTGCACAAGCTTCTGGAGATCCTGCCCGACCTTCCTGAAGGCGAGAGAAGGGCTGCAGCCGAGCGTTTCGTGGGCCGGTGCCTTGACCCGGCCTTCAAGATGCATAAAGCAGCGCTTCTGGGGGATGTTCAGGCAATCCTGACGTCTCCAGATCTGGCGCCGATGTTCCACTCCGATAGCAGAGCAGAAGTTTCGCTGGTTGGCACAGTCACGGCCGCCGACGGCAAAACAGTTGCTGTTTCAGGCCAGATTGACCGTCTGCTGGTGCGTGATGACGAGGTGCTTATCGTCGATTACAAGACCAATCAGGTTCCTCCAGAGACTGTGGATCTTGTGCCGCTGGAATATCGGGCGCAGTTGGCAGTCTATCGCCGTCTCCTGCAGGATATTTATCCTGACCGTCCAGTGCGCGCCGCGCTGTTGTGGACGGCAACTCCCAGCTTGATGATGGTGGGGGAAGCACTGCTCGATGAAACTCTGAACGGGTTGAAGAGCGAAGGCGCGATATCTTGACGGATGCCCGGAGGCTTCCTACCTTCTGCGCAACAAGACAAGCGGTATATCCCGCTGCCACAGATTTATGGAAGAGATAGAACGATGGCTACCAACACGGTTACCGATGCCAGCTTTGAAAGCGATGTGCTGAACTCCGACACGCCGGTTGTTGTCGACTTTTGGGCAGAATGGTGCGGTCCTTGTAAGATGATTGCTCCGTCGCTGGAAGAAATCGCCACCGAAATGGACGGACAGGTGAAGATCGCCAAGATCAACATCGACGAAAATCAGGACGCGGCCATGAAGTATGGCGTGCGCTCGATTCCGATGCTGATCCTGTTCAAGAACGGCGAGCCGATGGCAACTCAGGTGGGCGCTGCGCCGAAGGGCAAGCTCGCCGATTGGATCAAAAGCGCCCTTTGATCTTGTTCTCCGGTGCTGTACCCGTGAAAAACAAGGGAATCAGCGGCCGGACGACCAGCAAAAACTTGACCGGCTGGAGCGGCTATGCACAAGCATGACCGCTCTAACCTTTTTCTAAGCGATAACCGACGGACCAAATATGAGCGACGAAAACAAAAACCCGGAAGGCGTTGACCCCGAGGCTACTCAGGCCCCTGCCGATGAGGTAGTTTCCGGCGGCGCTCAAGCAGATGCCGGCTTCGAAGGCCTCGAGATCAACCCGCTGGAAGCCCTTCAGGCTGAAAATGCCGAACTCAAGGACCGCGTTCTGCGCGTCATGGCTGAGATGGAAAATCTGCGCCGACGTACGGACAAGGAAATCAAGGACACCCGGTCCTACGCAGTGACCGGCTTTGCCCGCGACATGCTGAGTGTCTCCGACAATTTGCGTCGTGCACTCGACTCGTTGAGCGACGAAAGTCGCACAAACGCGGATGCTGGCGTTCAGTCGTTGATCGAAGGTGTCGATATGACCGAGCGCGATCTGTTGAACCAGCTCGACAAGAATGGCGTCAAGAAACTTGACCCGGAAGGTCAGAAGTTCGACCCGCATTTCCACCAGGCGATGTTCGAGGTTCCAAACATGGAAGTGCCGAACAACACAGTTGTGCAGGTGGTTCAGGCTGGTTACCGGATCGGCGAACGGGTTCTGCGCCCGGCCATGGTCGGCGTGTCGAAGGGGGGCCCGAAGGAGGGCGCCGTTGACACTGCTGCTGCTGGCGATTCCGGCCAGACGGTAGACAAGAGCGCCTGATAATCAGGGGGCACGGCGCCGCTTTACAAGTTGGCCCGGACCTTTACCTTTAAAGGCTGTTCGTCCAGTGGGCGGGCAGCCTTTTTGCGATCCAAAGCCTGGACCACTGCCATGTTGTTGCAATTTCTGGATTATATCGGCGTGGCCGTGTTTGCCTTGACCGGCGCAATCGTCGCCTCCCGCAAGGGGCTGGATGGTCTGGCGTTTCTGTTTTTCGCCACGATGACGGGCATCGGCGGGGGTACCCTCCGCGATCTTCTGCTAGGGGTTCCGGTTTTCTGGACGCTGGATGACGGCTACCTGATGGTCTGTGCCGGCATGAGCGCCCTGATGTGGTTTGCCGGCCCTCTGGTCGAGAGGCTGGGCAAGCCGTTGCGGTGGGCGGATGCTATCGGCATGGCGGCTTATTGCGTCATGGGTGCGGCAAAGGCTTTCGCAGTCACGCAATCCGCGATGGTCGCAATCCTCATGGGTACCATGACGGCAACCTTTGGCGGCGTTCTGCGCGATATCGTGGCGGGGGAGAAGAATTCTTTCCTCAAGCCGGAGATCTATGTCAGCGCGGCGTTGGCAGGCTCTGCTCTTTATGTTGGCCTGCGGATGGCGGAGATGGACAGCTGGGTGGCGGCAGGACTTGCAGCCAGTTTCGCCCTGATCCTGCGCGGCGGCGCGATCGTCGCGGACTGGTCACTTCCTGGCTATAAATCGACCGTCGACAAATAGCGACAGCTTCGCAGAGCCTCGATCCCTGCTTGTTTCGCCGTATGCGGGGGCTAGCTCACATGTTCCTCTGCGCCAGGTGGTTTCAAAACGCAGCAGAGTGCGTGCCGGGAGCCTCGGCCTTCCATCCTGCGGGACAGAACGAAAGGCTGCCAGAGTTGAGCTTGAGTGGCCGACAGCTCCATCCTGCAGTTCCACCGGGGACGGAGGCATCTTGAGTCAGTTCATGCTCGCGATGAGGAGGCTCTTCGGTCTCCTAAGCGGCTGTGCGCTTCTTGGGTGAGGGAAGTCCGGGCCTTGTGCTTTTTGGTTCGGTGATTTCACGCAGATGCTCTGCTTCACCTTGCCATTTCTTGACCTCACGGCGCTTCTGGCGCGCTTCCTTGCGCCATTTGCCTTGCTTGGCCCATGCGCCGACACCACCCAGAACAATGCCGACGGCAAGGCTGGCAAAGATCACCCAGAACAAGGGGATGTTCGGAATGGCAAAGCGCGGGTCGGACGGGTCGAACGGGTTCAGCGCCAGCGTCACAGGGTGTCGGTTGGACACGGAGAGCGGGATCAACACAATCGCGACAGTGACGAGAAGGGCGTTTTTGACGAAACGGATCATGCTGATCTCCGGTTATAGCGGCAAGACGAAGCGAACGCGCATTCCGGATCTTAAGGCCTGAGGCCGAAGACGGAAAAGGGCGTTGAACTTAATCCTCGCCGTGGTCCACACCATCGTTCAATCGGACACGCATCTCTTTGCCCGTTTTGAAGAAGGGGACGAATTTTTCTTCCACTTCGACCTTCTGGCCGGTGCGCGGGTTGCGGCCGGTGCGTGCCGGACGGTTCTTTACCGAAAAGGCCCCGAAACCGCGGAGCTCAACCCGGTCGCCACGCATCAAGGCTTCCGTGATTTCATCTAGGATGGCATTGACGATATTCTCTACGTCACGCTGATATAGATGCGGGTTTTGTTCAGCGATTTGCTGAACCAATTCCGATTTAATCATTTTCCGCCCCCTAATATTGCCGCTTATCAATTTCCGTTTCGGAAGCCTGCCAAACAGACACGAGGCCGTCAAGCATAAAACCGGGAGAAATCAGCCGGTTAGCTACTCCACTCTGCTCAAGTATTGTTTCTGCGACACCTGAGCCCAGGCCTTTTGACATCTTCAGAGCAAACGGCAGGTCGTCTGTCTCGCGCCCGAGCTCCCAGGTAACGACCGGCAAATCGGCGTCGACGGATTTATTTTCCGTCAGCCAGGCCACAACCTCCTTTTCGCCGCCGATGCTGTCGATCAGGCCGTTTTCAAAGGCCCGGTGGCCGGAGAAAATACGACCGTCCGCCAGCGCTTTTGCCGCTGCAGGCTCCAGATTTCGCCGTTCAGCCACCAGACTGACAAACCAGTCAAAACTGTCGTCGACGACGTCTTTCAGCACGGCTCGGGCCTCCGGTGAAGCCTTGGAATAAAAATCGGGTTCGGCTTTCAAAGGCGCGCTTTTGACCGCATCCATCTCCACACCAATGGTGTCCATCAGCTTGGCAGCATTGCCGTATTGGAAAAGTACGCCGATGGAGCCGGTAATGGAGTTGTAGCGGGCAAAGATGTGTTCACCGGCCAGTGCCACCATGTAGCCTGCAGAAGCACCGACGGTGCGGATCTCCGCGACAACGGTTTTCTTCTCGGCTAGCCGGCGCAGTGCATTGTAGAGCTCTTCGCCGCCGGTGGTGCTGCCGCCGGGAGAATTGATGGAGACGATAACCGCCTTCACGCTCTCGCTCTCACCCAGGCTTTCGATCAGCTGCAGCTGTTTCCTGTTTTCCAGGATGACGCCTTCGATTGGCAAGCGGGCAATATGGGAGGACGTGCGGGCCATGTTGCTGCCACCCAGCAAATAGAAGCTGCCAATGCCGATCGCCAGTAGGGCGATTACGACGGCAGCTATGCGCCAGAAGGTCAGCTTTCGGCGCAGCTTGCGCCTGTCGAGTACGGTATCCAGGTCCAGGGACATGAGGAACATTTTCTCCCGTCTGCTAGATCCGTCGTGGATCCGCACGCCTCTTAAATAGGACGGCTACGGTTGAAAATGCAAATGATCTGAAGGCAATGACCGTCGAAAAGATGCAGGCGGCGCTCTGCAATAAACTTAAATTTCGGAGGAATGGTCTGCCTGAAACGAAAATGGCAGGATCGCAGCTGCTGCCTGACATCCATTGAGGCGTGCCCATGTCAGGCGTGGACTGGGAGAGGAGGGGGATACGCCGCTCGGCGCTGTCGCCTTCTGCCCCCAGTCCAGCAGGGTCAGCTATCGACGCCGACGACCGAGAATTCGAATGTCAGGTCTTTGCCCGCCAACGGATGGTTGGCATCGAGCACCACCTGGTCGTCCTCAACCGTGTCGATGACGACAGGCATGGTCTGACCGTTCTGGGTTTGAACCTGAAGCTGGGTTCCGACTTCCAGCGGAATGTTGTCCGGGAACTGATCACGCGGCACCGGCTGTTTGGCGGCCGGATTGACCGGACCGTAAGCTTCCTCAGCAGGAATGTTCACAGTCTTTTCGTCGCCGACCTGCATGCCAGGCAGGGCCTTGTCGAGACCCGGAATGATCTGACCCGATCCAACAGTAAAGGACAGTGGATCCCGTCCTTCGGAACTGTCGAAGATGGAGCCGTCGTTCAAGGTGCCCTTGTAGTGGATATGGACGATATCACCCGCTTTGACTTCAGCCATAGCGTGTCTCTCAATTCTGTTTGGAACGTTGGGATGGTGAATTTCGGAGGCCGTTTCCAATCACGGGTGCTCCTCGGTGCGCGGACAACCTAACGAACTCAGCTGAAATGTCAAAACGTCGGGCTGCGGCGCAAAACAGAAAAGCCCGGCCAAATGGCCGGGCTTTCCAGGTTCAATGCGAACACTCGTCGACGATATTAGTCGTCGGTGGAGTTGCTCTTCATCGCAGCGGCGAGAATGTCGCCGAGGGATGCGCCGGAGTCGGAGGAGCCGTACTGAGCGACTGCTTCTTTCTCTTCTGCAATTTCCAGTGCCTTGATGGAGGCGGAAACGCGGCGGGTCTTCTTGTCGAACTGGGTGATGCGAGCATCGAACTTGTCGCCGACGGAGAAGCGCTCAGGACGCTGGTCCGCACGTTCACGCGACAGGTCAGCACGGCGTACGAACGCAACCAGATCGCTGTCTGCAATCTTGACGTCGAGACCACCGTCCTTAACTTCGATGACTTCGCAGGTCACGATAGCGTTCTTGCGGACTTCACCAGCGGCACCGGATTCCATTGGGTCGGAACCAAGCTGCTTGATGCCGAGGGAGATACGCTCCTTGTCGACGTCCACATCGAGGACAACGGCCTTGACCATGTCGCCCTTCTTGAACTCTTCGATGACCTGTTCGCCCGGACGGTTCCAGTCCAGATCGGACAGGTGAACCATGCCGTCAACATCGCCGTCGAGGCCGATGAACAGACCGAATTCAGTCTTGTTCTTGACTTCGCCTTCAACTTCCGTGTTGGCCGGATACTGTTCAGCGAACGCATCCCAAGGATTCTGAAGGGTCTGCTTGAGGCCCAGGGAAATGCGGCGCTTGACCGGATCGACTTCCAGGATCATCACTTCAACTTCCTGAGAAGTTGCTACGATCTTGCCCGGATGAACGTTCTTCTTGGTCCAGGACATTTCGGAAACGTGGATCAGGCCTTCGATGCCTGGCTCCAGTTCCACGAAGGCGCCGTAATCGGTGATGTTGGTCACGCGGCCTGTGAACTTGGCTTCGATCGGGTACTTCGCTTCGATGCCATCCCACGGATCAGCTTCAAGCTGCTTCATACCGAGGCTGATACGATGCGTTTCCTGGTTGACACGGATGATCTGCACCTTGACGGTCTGGCCGATGGTGAGAACTTCCGACGGATGATTGATGCGGCGCCACGCGATGTCGGTGACGTGCAGCAGACCATCGATGCCGCCGAGGTCGACGAACGCACCATAATCGGTGATGTTCTTGACGACGCCTTCGACTGTCTGGCCTTCTTCGAGGCTCTGAACCAGTTCCGAACGCTGTTCTGCGCGGGTCTCTTCCAGAACGACACGACGAGAAACCACGATGTTGCCGCGGCGCTTGTCCATCTTCAAGATCTGGAAAGGCTGCGGAGTGTGCATCAGCGGTGTGACGTCGCGAACCGGACGGATATCAACCTGGGAGCGCGGCAGGAACGCCACTGCGCCGTCGAGGTCGACAGTGAAGCCACCCTTGACCTGGTTGAAGATCTGGCCGTTGACTTTTTCGCCAGCTTCGAAAGCGACTTCGAGACGAACCCAGCTTTCTTCGCGGCGCGCTTTTTCGCGCGACAGGACGGCTTCGCCGAGCGCATTTTCGACGCGCTCCAGGTAAACTTCGACTTCGTCGCCGACAGCCATTTCGCCGTCGCGGCCCTTAGCGCCGAATTCCTTCAGCGGCACGCGACCTTCAACCTTCAGGCCGACGTCGATGACGGCGAGGTCTTTTTCAATTGCGACGACTATACCTTTGACCACTGCACCTTCGTACAGATCGGTCTGGGTAAAAGACTCTTCGAGAAGAGCTGCAAAATCCTCAACGGAGGGGTTCAGTTCAGACATAAAAACTCCTGATGCCAATCCTGGCCGGCCGCCGGCGGGTTTGTGTTGCACATGAAGGACCTACCCTTCCCCGGATCAACTCTCTTCAGGCAGGGGCCTGAACGAGTCTTTCTGCCGGTCTCCAACGACGCATTCGTCCTTGAACAACCGGGCCGGCGGGGCAGGAAACGGAAGGTCCTGTCTCTCGTCTTGCGTTTTCCACACAGGGCAGATAACGCATGTATCTCTAGGGGTTATTCCACGTCTGTCATTTGACATGGGCCCGTTTTCGGCTCACCTTGTGGTCAGTCAGTCTTGAATAAAGACGCTGGTCCTCGGGGTCGAAGCCGATCTGGCGGATAGGAAATGATGCGAACCCATGATGGAAAGCTGGTCAGCTCGCCAGGGCACGATCAATGATATCCACAGCCGCCTGAAACGCCGTTTCTATATCCATTTCCGTCGTATCAAGCAAGTGGGCATCGTCAGCTTGTTTCATTGGAGCGACACTGCGTGAGCTATCACGGGCGTCCCGGCGCTTCAGATCGTCGAGCACGGACTCAAATTCCGCCTCCTGCCCCTTCGACAGCATCTCGTTCGTGCGGCGCTTGGCGCGCGCTTCCGATGTGGCTGTTACAAACAGTTTGACCTTGGCATCCGGGCACACGACGGTGCCGATGTCGCGTCCATCCAGAACGGCGCCGGGGGCCTTGTTGCCGAATGACTGCTGCAGCCGCACAAGCTCTTCGCGCAGACCACCCAGGACCGCGACGCGGGAAGCTGCTTCACCGATTTCATGCGCGGCAAGAGCGCTCTTGTCCATCTTCGCCAGATCCAGATTGCGAGCCACATCAATGGCGACACCTTCATCTCCCAGAGGCAATCCCTTGGCGAGCAGGGCTGCGGCCACCGCACGATAGGTCAGGCCGGTGTCCAGATGGTTCAGCTTGTAATACGCTGCGAGGCGGCGGGCGAGCGTGCCTTTGCCGGAAGCTGCGGGTCCGTCGATTGCGATGATCATGCAGCTGCGCTCCCGTTTTTTGAGAAGTCTGCACCCAGGCCGGAAAACAGCGATTTGAACGTCGGGAAGCTGGTGGCGATCACCGCGCCGTCGTCCACTGTCACAGGCTTGTGCGCCGCCATTCCAAGTACGAGGAAGGACATCGCAATGCGGTGATCCAGATGAGTGATTACCGTTCCGCCGCCGATGTTGTTGGCGCCGCCTGTGACCGTCAGCGTGTCTTCTGTCTCGACGCAGGGGATGCCGTTGGCTTCCAGTCCACGGGCCACAGCGGCCAGACGATCGGATTCTTTGACGCGCAGCTCATCCAGGCCAGGCATGAAGGTGTCACCCTCTGCAAATGCGGCGGCAACAGCCAGAACCGGATACTCGTCGATCATCGACGGAGCGCGTTTGGCGGGCACGGTGATGCCCTTCAATTGACTGGCGCGGACCCGGATGTCGGCAACTTCCTCGCCGCCGGCGCTACGCTTGTTCATCAGCTCGATGTTGCCGCCCATTTCGATCAACGTGGTGATCAAGCCAGTGCGGTGCTCGTTCAGCATGACGTTTTCGATGGTGACGTCAGAGCCCGGTACGATCAGTGCCGCAACAATCGGGAAGGCCGCAGAAGATGGATCGGCCGGAACGTCAATGTTTTGCGGCTTCAACTCAGGCTGACCCTGCAGCTTGATGACCCGTTCGCCTGCCTCGTTGAGGGTGACGGAAATCTCTGCGCCGAATCCGGCGAGCATCTTCTCTGTGTGGTCACGGGTGGGGATCGGCTCGATCACGGTGGTTTCGCCCGGACAGTTCAGTCCGGCCAGCAGCACGGCCGACTTCACCTGGGCTGAAGGCATAGGGACTCGGTAGGTCAGCGGAACCGGGTCCTTGGCGCCACGCACGGAAGCGGGCAGGCGGTCGCCGTCACGGGCGACGACATTTGTGCCCATCTGGCGCAACGGATCCAGCACACGACCCATCGGGCGGCCGGACAGGGAGGCGTCGCCGACAAACGTGGCGGCAATATCATGGGTGCCGAAAATCCCCATCGTCAGACGGACCCCGGTGCCGGCATTGCCAAAATCGATGACACGATCCGGTTCGAGCAGCGAGCCGAGGCCGACGCCGTCAACGGTGTAGCTGCCGTCGGCATGTTTTTCGATCTTGGCACCGACAGCGCGCATGGCGTCTGCGGTTGCCAGCACATCTTCTGATTCCAGCAGGTCGCGCACGGTGGTGCGTCCGACGGCCAGGGCGCCGAACATCAGCGAGCGGTGGGAGATTGATTTGTCTCCCGGCACACGGATCGTGCCCGTCAGGGCCTTGGCGGAATGGGCGGACAGCGGAGAGGGCGAAGCGCCATGGGACATGGACTGTGTTCCGAATTTTACGTCGTCTAGAAAAAAGGGACCTTTAGCTAGCACGGGCTGCGCCGCCCGTCATCTCCCTCCACGACGGAATCGTACGGGGAAACCCGAGCGTTCTTGAAATTTAAATCCCTTCGTGCAGAACTTCTGCCTTGAATGGAATTTGAAGCGATTTGGCTTTGACAGCAGGGCGCCAATAAGGCTATGGGGCGCCTCAATTCTAAAAGACGAAGGGTTAGCACGGTGGCAAAACCTGAACTTGGCACGAAGCGGCTATGCGCGAGCTGCGGCGCAAAATACTACGACCTCAATCGCGATCCGATTGTCTGTCCCAAATGTGGAACCGTTTTCGAAGCGGTCCAGGCAACTCGGGCAGTCCAGACGTCCCGGGCAGCGAAAGCATCCAAGGTTGTCGCCGAGACGGACGACGATGATGACGAAGAGGACGATTCCGGTCCGGAAATCGTTAGCCTTGAAGAAGCCGACGCGGAAGCAGAAGGCACGGATGGCGATGACGTGCCAGACATCGATGGAGATGATGATCTCGACGATGATGACGATGCTGATGACGACGTTTTCATCGAGGATGAGGAAGAAGACGAAGAGGCTGTTCCTGGCATTCGCGTTGAAATTGACGAAGACGAAACCTAAGTGCTTGGAAATGCGGGGCGAATTAGCCTCGCATTTTTTCCACAGGGAGAATTTGGGATGAGCCTAATTTCTGCTTGATTGGAGTCGGGTGCGCGACTATGTTCCGCCCCACATCAAAGTCGGGTCCCGCACCGGCTGGCTTGGATAAAGGGGCCATAGCTCAGCTGGGAGAGCGCCTCGCTGGCAGCGAGGAGGTCAGCGGTTCGATCCCGCTTGGCTCCACCATCCACGATTTCGGTTTGCCAAGGTAGGCCGTTTTGACAGGATGTCTTTCTGACAGAAGACACTTTGCCTGACAGAAGATAAACTGAGAACCGTCATGACGGTTTCTGCAGAACAAGGCGCCGGACACCCAATCCGGCTGATGGATAAGGGGCCATAGCTCAGCTGGGAGAGCGCCTCGCTGGCAGCGAGGAGGTCAGCGGTTCGATCCCGCTTGGCTCCACCATTCCTTCGAATCACCATTTCCACACATCAGTGTCTGTTTTCAGCTGCTTAGTCGTCTGACGTCCATTGGCGCTTCTATCCCTGCACTTTGGGCAGCGAAGCAGGTATGGTGGTAATGTGATCCTGTCTCTTGTTTCCCTTTTTACAATTTCGGTTCTGGCCGCGACCATTCTTCCGGCTCAGTCGGAAATCGTTCTGGCCGGACTTCTGGCGGCTGAAAGCGCGCCGGTTTGGGTCCTTGTGCTGGTGGCGAGCGTCGGCAACACCCTCGGCTCGTGCATCAACTGGATGCTTGGGCGCTGGATAGAGCATTTTCGTGGACGAAAATGGTTTCCGGCGAGCGAGGCCTCGCTGGAAAAGGCCTCAGGCTGGTATCGGCGTTATGGCAAATGGAGCCTGCTCTTGAGCTGGGCACCTTTCATCGGCGATCCCCTGACGTTGGCCGCGGGCATTTTGCGCGAGCCCTTCCCGATGTTTCTGCTGCTGGTATCGATTGCCAAGCTCGGCCGCTATGTCATCGTTGCCGGCTTGGTGAAGGGGTTTCTTTGATCCCGATTGATGTCGCTCGGCGTCTTCAGTATTCTGAAAAGTTCATTTGAAAATTATACGAACATTCATTTCGTTCATTTGCAAATCCAAGTGAACGCTTGGGGAAATGCTGTCCCGTTCCCGGTTCAGGGTTCGTGTGGTGGTTTTTTAAAGTTCATATGCGCGTCACAAAAGTTTCACCCGAAACCAATACGAACGCGGTGCGAGGCGCTGAGCCATCTGGCCTGCAGCCTTGTTTGAGATTTGCACACGAGTTCAATCACGTACCGGGCGTCAGTCGCCCTACGGACGGGAGTTACTATTATGGCCAAGCGGATTGTATCCGGCCTCATGGCTGGCGTCGCACTGTTTGCGGCAACGAGCGGCGCGAATGCTGCCACTGAGATTTCCTGGTGGCACGGCATGGGCGGTAACCTGGGTGAAGTCGTCAACACGATTTCAGCCGGCTACAACGACAGCCAGGACACTTGCAACCTGACCCCGGTCTACAAGGGCGGCTACGAAGACACGCTGACAGCCGGCATCGCAGCATTCCGCGCTGGTGAACAGCCGAACATCATTCAGGTTTTCGATGCTGGTTCCGCAACCATCATCGGTGCCAAGGGTGCCGTTCTTCCAGTTGAAGATCTGCTGAAAGACGCTGGCGTCGCCTTCAACATTGAAGATTACATCGAAGGCGTTCGCTACTTCTACGCCGATAGCGAAGGCAAGATGATCGGCATGCCGTTCAACTCCTCCGCGCCGATCCTCTACATCAACGACGATGCCATGAAGGCAGCCGGTGTTGAAACTCCGGCCACCTACGAAGAGATCGAAGCCATTGCTCCGAAGCTCAAGGAAGCCGGTTACATTCCGTTCGTGCAGTCTCACCTGCCGTGGGAATTCGTCGAAAACTTTATGTCACGTCATAACCTGCAGTTCGCCACGAACAACAATGGTTACGATGGCGCAGCAGGCACTGAACTGGTTTTCGGTCCTGAAATCCGCAACCACATCAAGTCCATGAAGGAATGGCTCGATAAGGGTTACTTCGGCTACTATGGCACCGGCTGGTCTGACAATCAGGCGCCGTTCAACGAAGGCAAGGTTGCCATGTGGATCGGCTCCTCAGGGTCTTTCGGCGGCATCGCCAAAACAGTTGAGTTCCCGTTCTCCGCAACGTACCTGCCTTATTGGGCATCTGTTGAAGGTGCCAACAAGGCGTCCTTCATCGGTGGTGCGGCTCTGTTTGCCATGTCCGGAAAATCCGACGAAGAGAACAACTGCACAGCATCCTTCTTCGAGTACCTGACATCCGCAGACGTTCAGTACATGTGGCACAAGGAAACCGGCTACGTGCCGATCACCGAAGCTGCTTACGACATGGCCAAGAAGGACGGTTACTACGAAACCACTCCGGCTGCCGAAGTCGGCATCCAGCAGCTTTCCCTGGAAGGCGGCGAGTGGACCAAGGGCTACCGCATGGGCTTCTACGTTCAGATCCGCGACGTGATGAACCGCGAACTCGGCAAGGTCTTCTCCGGCGAAACTGACGTGGACACCGCCTTCGACACGATCAAGGAAGAAGGCGACAAGCTTCTCGCTCGTTTCGCCCAGACCGTCGAACAGTAAGCTCGGCGACCTTCATGATGGGGGTGTGATGCGCCCCCATTTTCCTTGCGATGGCAGGTGTGCCGGCTCTGCTCCGCACATCTGCCATTTGCATGTTCGCGGTGACACCATGAAAAAAGTCCAATTCAACTCCCGATGGATGCCGTATGCATTTTTGCTGCCGCAGCTCTCCATCGTCGCGATATTCTTTCTTTGGCCGGCGGCAGAAGCTGTCCGCTCCTCCTTCTACCTGGAAGATCCCTTCGGCTTCAGTTCGACCTTTGTCGGTTTCGACAATTTCACTGACACGCTGACGTCCTCAAATTACGCCCGTGTGGCGCAGTTCACCGCGGTCTTCACGGTTCTCGTTACCTTCTTCTCACTCGCCCTGGCGCTGCTGCTGGCAGTGAAAGCCGACAAGGTTCTGCGCGCGGGTTCGACTTACAAGACCCTGCTGATGTGGGTCTATGCGGTCGCACCGCCGGTCGCAGGCCTGATCGGCATTTTGTTGTTCGACCAGCATGTCGGCCCGCTCGTTGATTTCGCCGCTTTGTTCGGCTGGAAGATGCAGATCGGTGTGAACTATTTCGACACCAGCTTCGCCATGGTCGTCATTTCGGTGTGGAAGCAGATCCCGGTCAATTTCATCTTCTTCCTCTCCGGACTTCAGGGAATTTCCAGATCGGTACAGGAGGCGGCCAACATTGACTGTCGCTCCGGTTTCCGGCGCTTCTGGACGGTCACCTTCCCGTTGCTGGCCCCTACCGGCTTCTTCCTGTTGATCATCAACGTCACCTACGCGTTTTTCGACACCTTCGGCATCATCGACGTGGTGCTCAAGACCGAGCCCGGCAACAACCCGGTGACCCTTGTCTACAAGGTCTATCTCGACGGTTTCCGCGGCAACGATCTTGGGGGATCCTCGGCGCAGTCGGTCCTGCTGATGCTCTTCGTCTTCATCCTCACCATCATCCAGTTCCGCTTGATCGAGCGGCGGGTGCACTACAGCTAAGGGGCCTCAGATGAACAAGCTGCGTATTGGCGACCACATCGTTTTGCTGCTCGGTGTCTTCTTCATGGTGTTCCCGGTGGTGCTGGCGTTCATCACATCGACCCATGATGCGGTCACGGTCTACCGGGAAGGGCTTCAGTTCGGCTTTGGCGACCAGGGCTTGAAGGCCTATGAGACGGTTCTGACCAAGGCTGGCGGCTTCACCAAGGAAGTCAACGGTCTCGTGATGCTGAAGAACTCGCTCATTCTCGGGTTCGGCTTTGCCATCGGCAAGATCGTGATCTCGATGGCGGCGGCCTACGCCATTGTCTACTTCCGCTTTCCCATGGCTTCGCTGTGCTTCTGGGTGATCTTCTGCACGCTGCTGCTGCCGTTGGAAGTGCGCATCCTGCCGTCCTACGAGATTGTCCAGCGCCTCGGAATGGTCAACACCTACGCCGGATTGATCGTGCCCCTGATCGCCTCGGCGACCGGCACTTTCTTTTTCCGTCAGTTTTTCATGTCAGTTCCCGATGAGCTTCTGGAAGCTGCCCGCATCGACGGCGCCGGTCCCTGGAAGTTCTTCATCGATATCCTGGTTCCGCTGTCGAAGACGATGATCGCGGCGATCTTCATCATCATGTTTGTCTACGGATGGAATCAGTACCTGTGGCCGACGCTGATCACCACCGACGAAGGGTTCTTCACCCTGGTGCGTGGCATCAAGCAGATCCTGCAGGTTTGGGTAGGCGCGCAGATCCCGGATTACGATCAGGCCATGGCGATGGCCATACTTGCCATGATCCCGCCGGTTCTGATCGTCGTCATCTTCCAAAGCTGGTTTATCAAAGGGCTCGTCGAGAGCGATAAGTAAGGAAATCCAATGTCTAATATTACTCTCGATCAAGTCCGCAAGGTTTACGCGGGCAATGTGGAGGCCGTGAAGGGCGTCTCCATTGATATCGCAGATGGTGAGTTCATCGTACTTGTCGGCCCCTCCGGCTGTGGCAAGTCCACCTTGCTGCGGATGATCGCCGGTCTGGAGGATATCTCCTCCGGTGAAATCAGCATTGGCGACCGCGTCGTCAACAAGGTTGATCCTGCCGACCGCGACATTGCCATGGTGTTCCAGAACTATGCGCTGTACCCGCATATGAGCGTCTACAAAAATCTGGCTTATGGCCTGACCAACCGGGGCATGCCGAAATCCGAGATCGACCGTAGGGTCAAGGAAGCCGCAGATATTCTCGAGATCGGCGATTACCTCGATCGCAAGCCGCGTGCCTTGTCTGGCGGTCAGCGCCAACGTGTGGCCATGGGTCGAGCCATCGTTCGCGAACCGGCCGCCTTCCTGTTTGATGAGCCCCTGTCCAACCTGGATGCCAAGTTGCGCGTGCAAATGCGCGTGGAGATCAAGCGTCTGCAGAAGGAGCTAGGCACCACCAGCGTCTATGTCACCCACGATCAGCTGGAGGCGATGACCTTGGCGGACCGCCTAGTTGTGCTGAACGGTGGCAACATCGAGCAAATCGGTGCGCCAATCGCAGTCTATGACAAGCCGGCATCGACATTCGTCGCCAGTTTTATAGGCTCCCCGGCCATGAACCTGATCGAGACTGTGTCCGATGCAGGAGGTTTGAAGGCAAAGGCAGGCACCGGACTTCAGGGGGGAAACCCTGGCGGGCTTCAGGCTTGTACGGTCGGCATTCGTCCGGAGCACTTGCAGGTGGTCGAGGCCGGTACGCCGGTTGGCGATGGCCTGACTCTGACGGTCAAGGTCAATGTGCTGGAGCCGGTTGGCGCGGAAAGCTACATCTACGGCACCATTGATGGCGGTGGGGCGCCGGTTGTCATTCGGATCGAGAGCCATCAGACCTACGACATCAACGCCATTCTGACCCTGCATGCAGCAGCCAAGGATGTGCACTACTTCGACGCCGAGACCGGCCGTCGTATCGAAAGCTGAGCTCACTCCCAGACGAGATGAAGGCCGCCACATGTTGGCGGCTTTCTGCGTTCAAGCGAGTGCCGGATTTCACCTCAATTTTTTAAGGCGAAGCATGGCAACAGCGGCAACCGTTGGACCTATCGCCATCAAGGCAAACACCAGCGGCCAGCCGAGCGCATTCGCCAGAACCGGCGTTACCTGCACAGTGCCAAACGTAAGGGCGAAACCAAGCGCTGTCTGGAAAGTCATCAGAGACCCTGCCTGATCGGCCGGTGCGAAGTCTGCCACCAGTGCCGAGTATTGAGCAGAATCCGGTAGGATCGCCGCCCCCCAGATCAGCGCGCAGAGGGCGAACAGCCACGGCGAACCGCCGAAACTGGCTGCTGTCGCCAGCGCTGCCGTGCCACTGATGACGACGGCGCCAAGTGCAATGTTCTCCTTGCCTACCCGGTCAGCCCAAAATCCGCAGAGAATCGACGTCACGCCGCCGGCAGCGATGGCACCAAAGGCCAGAAGTCGGGCGGAATACAAAGCGCTGGCTTCATCGAGGCTGAGGGCAAACGTCTGCGCTGCTGCAAGACCGATCCATGCCCACATGGCGTAGAGTTCCCACATGTGGCCAAGGTAGCCGGCATAGGCCAGTCGAATTTTCCGGTTGGTCCAGACCTGCAGGATCGTCCGGGGCGAAAACATCGGAGCCCTGCTGTGATAGGGCCCAAGTTGCGCGACCAGGCAGAGCAGGCCGCCCAGCCCTGCCGCCAGCGACGCTGCCTGCACACTCCAGCGCCAATCGGTGCCGCCATTTAGGGCCAGCAGGTGCGGCGCGGCTGATCCGAAGGTCAGCGCACCGACCAATGTCCCGACCAGCAGCCCTCGGTCGGCCTTGCCCCAGCCGACGGCGATTTTCATGCCGACCGGATAGACACCCGCCAACATGGCGCCCGTGATCAGGCGCGACACGATAGACAGGTTGCCGCCTGGCTCCAGCACCAGCAGGGCACCGTTGGCAAGGGCGGCTACAACCGCACAAGTGGAGAACACCCGCCGGGGATCGAACCTGTCGGCGACCCCGAACCAGGAGGAGGCGATTGCGCCGATGACGAAACCAATCTGCACTGCGCTGGCAAGCGCGGCTTGCCGCGTCGCGGAAATATCAAACTCCGTGATCAGATCCGGCAGAATTGCGGAGGACATGAACCACAGGCTCATCCCGGAGATTTCGGCCAGCATGAGCAAAAACAGCGAAGGCCATTTCCACGAAGCGGAGTGGGAGGAAGACGTCATTGCAATCCAAGTTCTTGTCTGAGTTTTTTTGTCAGCTTCCCGGCAATGATCTCATGCGCGGTGCGAATATAGGTTTTGATGTCGTCATTGCTGAGACTGCTGCCTCTGCGCACCTGAACCCATTTGGCCCGG
Organism: Roseibium limicola; assembly: GCF_017313085.1. Lineage (GTDB taxonomy): Bacteria > Pseudomonadota > Alphaproteobacteria > Rhizobiales > Stappiaceae > Roseibium > Roseibium limicola. The sequence continues at coordinate 269,507 of NZ_JAFLNF010000006.1, forward strand.
GCCAGATAAGGTGCAGGTACAATACCGTCTTGCTCGGTCAGAATCTGGTAGCTGAGATCGGAACACTTGAAGTTGATGTATGGACCTTCTGGCGCTGCCTCGGCTGTGCTGCCCCAGTTGGAGCAGATGGCAAAGATTTTGCCGCCGACTTTCCACACGGAAGCGTTGCCCCACTGGATGACATGGGTTGTGGCCTTCAGGCTGGCGCAATAGGCATCGAAGTCGGCGCGGGTCATGTCGGGCTCCGTCAGGATTGTAGCGCAAGAGCCCGCTTTGGTTTCATGCAGGCGCGCGAACTCGGTCAGGATTGCCGCTAACCTTGTTTTCGCAAACCTGTGTGCCGTCAAGCCATAGCTTGAAACACGGGACGCCAAGCGCCATATTCGTTGGGAAACAGGGAAGAGCCTTCCCAAGCTCGGATGCCTCTTCAGGGTCCGGGCGACTAGGTCGCTTGAAACAAGGACTTGAACGATGACTCGCATGTCAGCGTTTTCCAGCCCGTTTATGCTCGGGTTCGATGACATTGAGCGTGTCCTGGACCGAGTGTCCAAGGCTGCAAATGATGGCTATCCGCCATATAATATTGAACGCCTGCCGAAGAACGATAACAAGGGGGATGTTATCCGCATCACCCTTGCGGTTGCGGGTTTCACCCGTGAACAACTGGACGTCTCCCTGGAAGAAAGCCAGCTCGTGATTCGCGGCCGGCAGGAAGACGACAAAACCCGCCATTATCTTCATCGCGGCATTGCTGCCCGCCAGTTCCAGCGCGCTTTTGTCCTGGCGGAAGGCATCGAAATATTGGGCGCTGATCTACGAGATGGGCTATTGTCCATAGATCTGGCGCGACCGGAGCCTGAAAAGGTCATCCGCAAGATAGAAATAACAGGCGGCGAATAACCCACCCCGCTGCCTTGGTCAGAAGACTGGAGATTTAATGACGCGCGATACCAACGGTCTCGCTACCCTGTCACGCGCTGAAATGCTCGAAGCCATGAGCGAGGATGTTCTCGCTGAACTTGGCGCCGGCACCATAGCCTACATTCGCAAGCTCAACCCGGAGGACATGGGAACCCTGTTCCCGGATATGCCGGATACCGCCCATGTCACGAGCCTCTGGGCGTTGTTGAATGCCGACGGCACGCCGATCGTGGTGGCCGACAGCCGCGAAGCGGCCCTGGCTAATGCGTTTGAGTACGAGTTGGAAATGGCCAGCGTGCACTGAGATGTGGCGCCTGATGCGCCGCGAGACGACAGACCAGACCGCCGGGTTTCGATAAGGAAGCCCGGCGGTTTTTTATTTTGATCATGTCCAGGTGTCGGCCCGGATATCAGGTCGGTCTCAAAGCTTCAGAGCTTGTCGACCGATGGAGATATTGGCGGGCTCGCCGGATTGGTCTTTGGTGCGCGCCAGGGCTGTGACTTGAACCAGGAGACCGTGTAGGCCACGGCAATCAGCAGGGCAAAGCCAACCAGGTTCGAGAGCATCTGCGAGATCCAGTCCGATCGGTCGCCGAGAAGATCCCTGAGAATGTTGATGGACTGTGCCACGACGAGACTGGCAAGGAACACGGCAAGCGATTGCTGGCCGACCTTCTGCACAACGCGAACGAAGCCTTGCCACAGCGCTGGCCCGTAGGAGAGATATTTGCCACTTGGACCGGCTGCGACCCAGGCCAGATAGGCCAGTGCCAGAAAATGGACGTAGCGCAGAATACCGAATTCCGACTTGATCCACAGCAGCTCGATAGTGGCCCGAACGTCCTGAAGCCATTCCGATGTGTTGAGCACCCGGAAGTAGGCAAACGGCACGGTACCGAGAACGATCAGAGCTGCCAGAACGATCAGCACCGGATGCACCGGCGGACGTGGCAGCCAGCCCCGCATGAAGGCAAATCCGGTAAAGAACACCAGCTGCCATGCAAAGGGGTTGAAGAACCATCGACGGTCCGACCAGGGTTCCGCGGGCAGATCGATCATCCGAAATGTCGCCAGTAGCCACAGGCCGATCATGAACACCGCCACGGCGCCCAGATGCAGGCGCGCCAGCGCCATCACCGCCGGAATCAGGGCGAGGATGACAATATACATCGGCAGAATATCAAAGTAATTCGGCACATAAGTCAGGGTTAGAAGCCCTGGAAGGGTCATCTCTGTTTTCGTGAAGAAATGCCAGAGATTCAGTCCGCCGACATAGTCGCGGTTGTTGCCGAGGGTTGTGAGAAGCCCGCTTTCATGCAGGCCAGCCAGCCCGGCGGCGATGGCCAGGAAAAGGGCGATATGCGACCAGTAGACCTGCCACATGCGGTGGGCAATGCGCGCCACTCCCATGCCAAGGCCGTGGGTGTCAAAGATCTTGCCGAAGGCAATGGCTGAGGCCATGCCGGAACAGAAGACGAAGATCTCCGTCGCGTCGGAAAAGCCGAAGCGAGCCGGAATCCAGAGCGCCCACCAGTTGGCGGGCAGATGAGCTACGAAGATGATGAACATGCCCAGGCCGCGGAAGAAGTCGAGGCGAGGGTCGCGTTTTTTCTGACGGGTTAGGGGCAGAGACGTGTGAGCGTTGGCGTTCAAAGTTGTCGGTCCTGGCGCATTCTGCGCAGAGAGGGAGGCTACCTAAGGTTTCCGCGCCCTCATGCCTGAGGGACGCGCAGGTCCTGATTTAGCATGATTTTCGCGGCGCTCCTCATCTTCTCTGCAGTGGCAAGTCGAGTTTCTGCGTATTGGTCCAGTCCACCGCGTTTTCTGCCTCTATCCTTCAAGATGACTTCTGCGGCATCGGCCAGACCAGCGCGCAGTGCGGCATCGATGGTCATTCGCTCAAACACATCGCGCTGGGCGTGTGATCCGCCGATCGTAGGCATGTCACTTCGAGCGCTCGAAAGAAGATGAAATGCAGAGCCGTAGTTGCCTTTCCGGAATTGCTCCAGCCCCAGAGCTGCGGAATGACCGGGGTGAGAGCTGACCCGCCCGACATCGCCGCTGTCGGCCTCGCGCCGCGCCATCGAGTTAAGCAGACGTTCTGCCCCCATGCGTCGGCCACCATTGAGCAGGGCGAGCAGGTAATGCAGATCGGCAAAGACGTTGCAGGCGTCTTCCGCCCGCTTGTCGGAGATCTGGGACAGCTCCTCCCAGCGATGCCCGATATTGACCCCTTCCAGCTCCAGCCGCGCCAGCAGTGAGGTGGCATTGGAAATGTCGCGGTAGTCGTCGGTGCGGTCGCGGCGGATTTCCTGATCATACAGCTGCAGTACCTTGTCGATGTTGCCCCGGTCCAGATGCATCAGGGCCAGATGCCACCAGACGTGATAGCCGAAGTTGTTGCAATGTTTCCAACTCTCCGGACGGCTTTCCAGCCAGCCGATGCCTTCCTCCGCCCGGCCGGTCATGTCATGGACATGGGCTACCGCATGCAGGCCCCAGGCATCGTCAGGGGAATGCTCCAGCCCGGCGCGACCGAGCTTTTCCGCCTGCCGGTAGTCGCCGCTTTCCTCCAGGGTGAAGGCCCGGCAGCCGAGGAAATAGCCATAGGACGGATGGCTGCTGTCGTAATGGTTGGCGACGCTGTCGACAGAGGCACGCATGCCGGCGGCATCGCCAAGCACAAAGCGAATGGCATGGACCAGTTTCATCAGGAAGCCATCTCGCGGGTGGTCCTGCAAGGCCTGGTCGAGACGGTTTGCCGACCGGGACGGCCAACCATCCAACCAGTCGGACAAGGCTCCTATGACAGCCTTTTCGCGCGTGGTTGCGCCAACCTCGGCTGCGGCTTTTTGAGCCAGTGCCAGGCAATCACGGGCCGTATCATTCAACTCCTTGCGTCCAAGCAGCAGACAAAACAAGCCACGGGCGGCATGGCCGAGGACGAAGCGCGGGTCTGTGGTCAGCGCCACTTCCAGATGAACCGGCGTTTCGCGGCCATGAGCCAAAAATGCAGAGACTGCCTCGTCCCAGGCGCTCACGGCGTTCGGAGTGTTGATTGTCAGGTCGTAGCCGAACTGATCGCAATGGCGCATTGCAAGCCTCCATCAGGGGTCTGGTGCCTGCGGCGCGGGGAGGGCGGCACAAACGGGCTTCAGCGAAGAGTGTGAAAGTTCGTCATTCATGCTGACGCGTCCCCCGGTTGAACTGCAACACACAAAATGGTGTTTCGCCTGTGTCTGCAGCACCTCTCGTTTCTGCAGAAACGAGAGGTGCTTCCGCTTGTTACCATAGCTGCCGCGGTCAACTGGCAGCTCACGGCGAACGGCATGGGAAGAAGTTTCGCACAATCAGAATGCGACATCTCCGGGGGGCGCAGTTGTCCATTGTTCTACGGGCTCTCGCCGCGCTGCCAAGCGTTGCGATGCTTGGCCGCAGCGCCGGGGGCAGGGTGTGGGAGCACAGGTGCTGGTTCACCTGTTGACGTCCGCCATCTCCTTTCCGCTTATCGCCCGGGGTGGGGACGTCGGCCTGCGGGTCAATAGGTTCTTTTTTCCCTTCGGTGTCGCAGTAGCGCTCGGGGCTTTGATGCTCGAAATTGGTATGCAATTTGGCGGCGGGTGTGCATCCGGTACCCAGCGCACAGGTTGTTGATTGCAGTGTGAGGCCGTGGGTCACACTTCGTCCGTCCCTGAAGCCTACTGTCGTTCCAGTCTGACCTTTACGCCTGACAATTGGAGTCCGAGCCTTGCCTGATCTGCCGAATGCGCGAGCCTTTGCTGCCATCGGCTGCCGGTATTGCCCGCAAGCGGATGCTTCTTGCCGTTGCAGTACACCTGGCGATTGCCGCGCTCGCAGCGTTTTCGCCCCTTACATGGACCAAGGTGGAGCGAATCTGGAGGCGCTGGCGACCAAATTGGATGGCGTTTTTGCCGCGATTGCAGATCGGGTTCTGGACGCTGGATGGCAGCCAAAACAATAAGCAGACCCTGCGACAATTTCGACCGGATTGCCGATTTACGGACACCAAAAATCGCGCTAGGCTCTTTCTGTTATCAACAACTCGAAAGGAGGTGTGCCCATGTCTAATGAGATACCGAAGTTGGCCCTGATGTCTGGGTGGAAGACGGTGACGGTGGAGCAACCTCTGGCGTCGTAGCCTTTTACCGGGGATTTTTCCGGATCGATGGGTCAACCGGACTCATGGGAAGGCCGCTCGCGCGGCCTTCTTTGCGTTCAGGGGTGGGTATCAGGTTGCGCTCAGGCTCAGATCAGACCGACAGCCTTGCGCACATCGTCGTCGCGCAACGAGCAGTCGTTGCCCGCATAGGCGTCTCCGGCCGGACCCGCCAGCCAGGCAAGCGCTTCGCCAACCCAGCTGGCTGGAATGTGTACCGACGGGTCAAGCTGACTGACCGGGTTGATGCCGGATGCCTTGATCGACACCTGCATTTCAGTCGCCACCGTGCCTGGGCTCAGGCCCATCACGCGGATGCCCTGATCCGCCAGTTCTACATGGGCGCATTTCGTCAGAGAAAGAACAGCCGCCTTCGAGGCGCAATAGTGGCTCCAGCCTTCCAGCGCACCAGTGGCAGCGCCTGAGGAAATGTTGATGATCGTGCCAGCCCCCGTCTCGCGCATCAGCGGGATGGAGCATTTGATCACGTGAACCACGCCCATCACGTTGATGTCCATCACCTGGGCCCAGTCTGCCGGATTGGCATCCTCTAGGCGGGCGATAGGCTCGATGATCCCGGCATTGTTGACCACGATATCCAGGCCACCGAAGGCTTCTCGGGTTTTGGCAAAGGCGGCCTCGACGGCAGCAAAATTGGCGACATCGCAAGTAACGGCCAGAGCCTTGCCGCCGTTTGCCCGGATCTCCTCGGCAATGCTGGAAATGTCGCCCTCGCTGCGGGCGGCCAGCACGACATTGGCGCCATAACCGGCGAAAATACGGGCAGCAGCCTCGCCGATCCCACGGCTCGCTCCGGTGATGAAAACGGTCTTGTTGGAAAAATCTGGCATGGCTGTGTTCCCCTGATTGCTTTGGTGCTGTGACACCCTTTTCCCTTGTTTAGGGATTGGCTGATGTTCGTGCCAGTCCCCGCCCCAAGGAAAAGATCGTCAGAGCTGGCAAAAATGCGACATTCCCCACAAAGCGGAACGTCTGGGGACAGGACATCTTGCACTTTGGAAAGCTTTTGCCATTCTGGCGCGATGGAAAAAGCGACGAACTCTCTGCGCAAGCGTCTTCATGGTCTCTATTACGGCAATTCGCGGACTGCGCAATTTTGGCGTTATGGCCTGCTCATCTTCGATATTGCGACGATCGTCTATTTCATCATCTCTTCCTTGCTTGAGCCTGATGCTCATAACCACACAATTGATCTCGTGGTCGCAGGCCTTCTGTCTCTCGACTATGTTGCCCGGATCTTCGCTGCGGCCCGCCCACTTAAGGAGGTTCTGACATTCTCCAGTCTCATGGATGTCGTCGTTATCGCCTCGTTGATTGCAACGATACTGGCGGAAAACCTCGGCTTCCTGCGGGTGGTGCGCATGCTCAGGCTGCTGCGCTCCTATCACTTGCTGAGAGAGCTGCGGAATGCCTCCAAATGGTTCCGGACGAACGAAGAGATCATCCAGTCGGCGATCAACCTTGTGGTCTTCATTTTCGTTGTGACCGCACTGGTGTTTGTGGTCGAGGACGACCAGAATCCAGATATCAATTCTTATCTCGATGCGCTGTATTTTACCGTCGCCACACTGACCACAACAGGCTTCGGCGATATAACCATGACGGATACCGTCGGTCGGCTGATGACTGTGGTGATCATGATCTTCGGCGTGGCGCTCTTCTTGCGGCTGGTCCAGACTATCTTTCGGCCGACAAAAGTGATTCTGCCCTGCCCGGATTGCGGCCTGAACCGGCATGATCCGGATGCGGTGCACTGCAAGCATTGCGGGCTTCTGCTGAACATCCCGACGGAAGGGGAGTGGAGCTGACACGCCGATTTGATCGCCTGCACGGAGCGATCTGCCGTTTTTCCGTCATCGGCAAGGATGAAACCAGATAGCATTCAGGCAGCACGTGTCGGTGGGGGCACCAGGACAATAAGGATTTTCGATGTCAGTCGCTCACCCTATCCATCCGTCTGGACTTGCAGGTTCTTTCTCTGCGGTCTTTCTCGGAATCGTGGCGTGTCTGGGCATGGCAACGGCGACAAGGGCCGACCCGGATTGCGGTGGTGAGGTCGCCTGTCAGGTGGATGGACCAATGTCCGGCGGGCGCGACAGTGGCACTTACTATGTCTACCTGCCGGACGATGTGAGGCCTCAACAGCCGGTTGGCGCGATCTTTTTTCTTCACGGCCATCGTGGCAAGGCGCTGAATGAGATCCGAAACGGATCCTTCCGCAAGCTGGCAGATGTTCTGGGCGTAGCCTTTGTCGCTGTGGACGGGCTTCAGGGCAGCTGGTCATTCCCGACGTCGCCTCGGGACTTGCGCGATGAGCCAGCTTTCTTTGATGCAGTGATAGAGGACCTTACGACGCGGTTTCCCGTCGATCGTGACAAGCTGATGCTGTCGGGGTTTTCGTCGGGAGCCTTCATGACCTGGTACCTGGCCTGCGATGACTCGCAACGCTTTGCCGGATATGCGCCAATTGCCGGCGCGTTCTGGGAGCCTTTGCCAGAGGCTTGCCCAACATCAACGCCCTACCTGTATCATGTGCATGGCACCTCGGACAAAGTCGTTCCGCTGGCGGGACGGACGCTGGGGGGAGGGCAATACCAGCAAGGCGACGTCTATGAGAGCTTTGAGGTTTGGCTGCGCGCTGCTGGCCTGACGCTGGAAGATGGCAAGACAATCACTCAGGGTGCCTTGAACTGCACAACCTGGAGGCCCGAGGAAGGCGCGCTGGAACTCTGCCTTCACTCCGGTGGGCACAGCGTGCGGGCGCAGTGGTTGAAGCGCGCCTGGGTGCGCCTGGGGATGGAGCGGGGCTGGATTGTTCCGCAAACGGTTGGCGTCACAACGAGCTGCACAAAGGCCGCGGATGCCGCAAGGGACGCTGGCGCTGCAAATGCGGGAAACAAGCTGAAACAGGCCCCCTATGCGTGCTGAGGGAGACCTCCTCTGACAAATTGGTGAGCGGACAAGCATCAACTGTGACGGGGAGCCGCTTGACCCGCTTTCGCGAAAAGGCTTCGTTGACCCAAAGTGAATGGTCGGCGTCCCATCCCTGGCGCTGCATGGTCCAGCCAGAGTGAGTTTGTGTCTCTTGTCCACTTCTTCACACACCGACACGGCAAAAACGCCCGGTCCATTGAGTGGTCTTGTCGTGCTTGATCTGTCGCGCATTCTCGCCGGGCCAACTTGCACGCAGATCCTCGGCGATCTGGGCGCGGAAGTGCTCAAGGTCGAGCGTCCGGGCAAGGGAGACGACACCCGCGGCTGGGGACCGCCCTTCCTCAAGGATGAAGCTGGAAAGTCCACGGCGGAAAGCGCCTATTACCTTTCGTCAAACCGCAACAAGTCCTCTGTGGCTGTTGATCTGGCGGCTCCCGAGGGACAGAGCCTGCTGCGCCAGTTGGCAGCGAAAGCCGACATTCTGGTCGAAAACTTCAAGGTTGGCGATCTGAAACGCCGGGGTCTCGACTATGAGAGCCTGAAGTCGCTCAATCCGCGTTTGATCTACTGCTCGATTTCCGGCTTCGGTCAAACCGGGCCTTATGCCCATCGCGCCGGCTATGATTTTCTGATTCAAGGCATGGGCGGGATCATGTCGCTGACCGGCATGCCGGATGACGAGGGCGGCACGCCGGTAAAGGCCGGGGTCGGCATCGCCGATGTGATGTGCGGCATGTACGCCACCACAGGGATTCTCGCGGCGTTGAACGAGCGGCATGCCTCGGGCGAAGGCCAGTATATCGACATTGCTCTGCTCGATTCTCAGGTGTCCTGGCTGATCAATCAGGGGGTGGGCTATCTGGTATCAGGCGATGTGCCAGGCCGTCTGGGCAACGGTCATCCGACCATTGTGCCTTATGAAACGTTTCCCGCCAGCGATGGAGATTTCATACTCGCCGTCGGCAATGACAGCCAGTTCGCCAAATTCTGCGTCTGTGCGGGTTGTGAACTATTGGCGGAAGATCCGCGCTTTCAGACCAATGCGGATCGGGTGCGCAATCGTAAGGCACTGATCCCTCTGCTGCGGCAGATCACGATCACCCGCACGTCGGATGATTGGATCACGTCTCTGGAGGCTGTCGGCGTCCCCTGCGGTCCCGTCAAGGATCTGGCCCAGGTCTTCGCCGATCCGCAGGTGCGTGCCCGGCAGATGCAGATCTCCATGCCCCATCCAGATAGCGGTACCGTTGACCTGATCGGCTCGCCGCTGAACCTGTCCCGAACACCGGTCAGCTACCGTCACGCGCCGCCCAGGCTGGGCGAGCAGACGGAAGACGTGCTGAGCCGGTATCTCGGGCTAAGCCAATCTGAATTGAATGACTTGCAGGAGGCGGGCGTCATTGGACGCGGTCCAGTTTCGACGGAGACACCCCAATGATCGGGCAGAAGCTTACCCAAACCGGTGCGGATGTAATTGCCGCAAAACTGGCCGACGCTGGCTTTCGCCATGTCTTTGGTATGCCCGGCGGTGAAGTGTTGGCGCTGCTCGAGGCGCTTACGGAGGCCGGGCTGAATTTCACCCTCAGCAAGCATGAAAATGCGGGTGGCTTCATGGGGGAGGGCGCCTGGCATGCAACGGGCGCGCCCAGCGTGCTGTTGGCAACGCTCGGGCCGGGTGTCGCCAACGCGGTCAATGTCGTGGCAAATGCCTATCAGGATCGGGTTCCGATGATCTTCCTGACCGGCTGCGTCGATGCCGCAGAGTCGGAGAGCTACACCCATCAGGTGTTTGATCATCAGGCCCTGCTGCGCCCCGTCGTCAAGGCGTCCTTCTCTGCCCGGCCGGGGGCGTTGTCGACCATGATGGACAAGGCGCTGGCCATCGCGCTGGAAGGCCAGCCTGGGCCAGTGCACATCGATGTTCCGATTACTGTTGCGGAAGGTCAAACTCCGGAAGCGCCGGTTCTGCGGGGGAGCGAGGCCTATCGGCCCGCCCAATTTACGGCAGAAGAGGCGGCTCTCGCGCAGGCGCAGGAGATGTTTGCCAAGGCAGAGCGGCCTATCGTTCTGGCTGGAGTGGATGCGGTGAACGAAGGAGCGGGTCCGGCCCTGACAGCGTTTTGCCAAGGCTTTCAGATCCCGCTGATTACCACCTACAAGGGCAAGGGATTGTTGGACGAGAGCGATCCTCTTGCGCTGGGCGGAGCGGGTCTGTCGCCGAAAGCCGATGCGCACTTGCTGCCGCTGCTGGCGCAAAGCGACTGCATACTGTTGTGCGGTTATGACCCCATCGAAATGCGCATCAACTGGCGCAATCCCTGGCCCGCAGAGGCCCCCGTCATTGAAATTACGCCGGTCTTGCGAACTCACGGCATGCATGAGGTCGCTCTGTCCCTACGCTCTGCCGTGGCGCCCGCGTTGGAGAACCTGACCTCAAGTCGGGACGCACAAAGCCCTTCCTGGGCCTGTGGCAGCTGGCAGGCAACGAAAGTCCGGCTGAACGCGGAATTTCGGGCTGAAGACACTGGCTGGGGCCCGGCGACGGTGTTTCACACCCTGCGTCAATGCCTTCCTGCAGAAACAGTGGCAACTGCCGACAGTGGTGCCCACCGCATCCTGTTGAGCCAGATCTGGCTCTGTCCGGCGCCGCGCACGCTCCTGCAATCATCGGCTCTGTGCACCATGGCCTGCTCCCTGCCGTTGGCGATAGGGCACCGCCATGCCGATCCGCAGGCTGCACCGGTTATTGCCTTCATTGGGGACGCCGGATTGGAAATGTGCCTTGGAGAGCTCTCCACGCTGCGTGATCTCGGCATTCCGGTGATCGTCTGCGTCTTGGTCGACCGGTCGCTCTCGCTGATCGAGCTGAAGCAGCGTTCATCAGGCAGAAAGAATGTCGGTGTGGACTTTCCCGAAACGGATTTCCCTGCGGTGGCGCGAGCCTATGGTGGACATGGGATTTGGGTGGAGAATACGGTCGCATTGACAGCGGAGGCGGATGCCGCGCTGAAACGTCCAGGCTTCACGCTGCTTGCTTGCCGGATTCCCGAGCGGGCCTACGATGGACGCTTCTAGCTCTATCGGCGACTTGGCCTGAGAGTTGCCAATGGTTTTTAAAACGGGTCAGGGGTGCCGTCAATTCCTGTGGCGCCCGAGAGAATCACTGCGTTTGATTGCCCATTGTCAGGCGTGAGTAGGGCCGCGGCAACTGCCGTTCAGGGTAAATTATACGCAAGTATAAATTGTCATAATCAAGTAAAAATTCCAATTAATATATGCTGTAATGACACTGCGTTTGTGTGCAGACGATAGCGTAATTATGCGTAATTTTGACAATATAATAATATTAATAACGAGTATTACTTGTCGTCTAAACGTTAGATTCAAGATTGTCTGGCGAAATTTCTTTTATATTATTTGATCAACTTAAGTAATTTAATTAGATTTGGAGTATTTTTTAGGCATCGTTTCCTTGTTGATTAGCAATTATTGTTTATCGATATCTACGCTTCGTGCACTCATTAACTAATATTTAACCTTACTAACGGTTCATCCTTACTTAAGGGATGCAATGTATTCGTTTCGCAACTCATGTTGTGGGGTGAGTTAGAAAGTATTTGCAGTATGAACACTGATAATATTGCTGATGAAGGCTCTGTATTCAGCCTTCCGGAACAGTGCGATCTTGCAGCCGCAGCGCTGGTTCATTCCACTTTGGTGGAGTTGTTGAGCGGGCCGGTTCTGGAGATTGACGCTGGCCGCGTCGAACGTTGCAGCACGTCCGTCGCACAGATCCTGCTCGCGGCCTCCAAGGAGGTCGATGATCAGGGAGGGAAGATGAATGTGCGGAACATGACACCGGCATTTCTCAAGTGTTTCGAGGACCTTGGCCTCGCACAGAACGTGAAGATCTGGGAGTAGAGTAAAAATGGCCAAACGTGCACTGACAGTGGATGACAGCAAGACCATGCGCGACATGGTCGCCTTCACCTTGAAAGGCGCTGGGTTCGACGTTCTGGAAGCGGAAGACGGCGTTCACGCGCTCTCCGTTTTGAAAGGGCAAACGGTGGATGTCGTGATCACCGACATCAACATGCCGAACATGGACGGCGTCTCTTTGGTCAAGGAGTTGCGTGCCAAACCGGAATTCAAGTCGACCCCGATCCTGATCCTGACGACCGAAGGCGGGGATGACAAGAAGGCAAGCGGCCGGGCGGCAGGCGCCACTGGCTGGATCGTCAAACCGTTCGCACCTGACAAGCTTTTGTCGGTGGTGAACAAAGTCTGTCCCTGATCCTCACGACGCGGCCTCGCGGCCGCGTTTTGGGGGGGCGAAACGGAGTTGGCGGGGAAGTGGCATGAGGGACATGTCGCCGAGCCCCGCCGTATGGACTCAATTACCGAGGGTGGGCGAACATGAGCAGCGATGGCTCTTCGGGATCGGAATTTGACCGATTTCGCGTAACCTTTTTCGAGGAATGCAACGAGATCCTCGCGGACCTTGAAGTCCATCTGACCCAGCTCCAGTCGGAGGCTCTGGATGTGGAAGGCTTGAATGCTGTCTTCCGCGCGGCGCACTCCATCAAGGCGGGCGCCGGCGCTTTCGGTTTCACCCGTCTCGTCACCTTCACCCATTCCTTTGAAGCGCTGCTCGACAAGCTCCGCGATGGCGTTCTGGAACAGACGCCGCAGATCTCCGACATTCTGATAAGGGGCGGGGACAATCTTGCCGAACTCGTAGCCGCTGCTCAGGAAGAAAGAGAGCTTCCCGAAGACTTCGCAGCCGCGACACTGGCGGATATCCAGGACATTCTTCAGGAAGGTGAAGTTGCCACTGATGCCTCCCCTGAGGCTTCGGTTACAGACGCCGCACCGGATACGGCGACTGGCTCAGGTTCGGCAACCTGGCAGGTCGTTGTGACGCCCGGTCAGGATCTCTTCAAGAATGCGACAGAACCGCTGCTCTTGATCCGGGAACTGGCCGGTCTTGGGGAACTTTCCACTGAATGCAATGCCGGAAACTTGCCCAGCCTGCGCAGGATGGACCCTGAGCTGTCCTATCTCTCGTGGACCTTCACTCTGGTGTCAGACTGCACGAAGGCAGACATTGAAGAGGTTTTCGAATTTGTTGACGACACATGCCTGATCGAGATCACACAGAGCTCTCAGGCCGCTAACCCCGATGCACAGAGTCCTGCACCCGATACCCAGCCCGCAGCGACACCAGAACCGGCCACTGCTGAGCCAGTGGCAACGCCGCAGACTGTTGCTGCCGCAAAACCTACCGGTCCCGGCGCTGCGACATCGCAGTCGAAACCACCCCAGGCCTCCTCCATTCGCGTCGATCTCAACCGCATCGACCGGCTGGTCAATACGGTGGGGGAACTGGTGATCACCCAGGCCATGCTGTCGGAGGAAATGGCCGAGCTGGCGGAACACACCGGTCGGCAACATATCGCCGGCCAGGAACAGCTCGCCGCCCTGACGCGGGAGTTGCAGGAATGCGTAATGGCTATCCGCATGCAGCCGGTCAAATCCGTTTTCGCCCGCATGCCCCGTCTGGTGCGCGACCTGTCCGGAAAACTCGGCAAGAAGATCAACCTGCGCATGGCTGGCGAGCATACGGAAGTCGACAAGACCATTATCGAGGAGCTTGCCGATCCGCTCACCCATATGATCCGCAACTCGATTGATCACGGCATGGAAATGCCGGCCGATCGTGTGGCTGCGGGCAAATCGGAAGAAGGCACCATTGACCTGTCGGCGGCTCATGTTGGTGGCAACATCGTCATCAGCGTGATGGACGACGGCGCGGGCATCAACCGCGAGCGTGTACTGGGCAAGGCCATTGAAAAGGGCATTGTCGCGCCGGACGCGCACTTGAGCGAACACGAGATTGACGAGCTGATCTTCGCACCGGGCTTTTCAACCGCCGATTCAGTCACCGACATTTCTGGCCGGGGCGTCGGCATGGACGTTGTGCGGCGAAATATCATGGGCATTGGCGGACGCATTCAGGTGACATCGACACCCGGTCGCGGCACGCGCTTCAACTTGTTGATCCCGCTGACGCTTGCCGTTCTCGATGGAATGATCGTCGCAGTAGGCGACCAGCGCTATATTTTGCCGATCACCAGCATCGTCGAAAGCTTCCGGCCAGAACGCGAGCAGTTGCGCTTTCTCGACGACCGTACCCAGGTCGTCTCGATCCGCGGTGAATTCATCCGCATCGTCAAGCTGTGTGACCTCTTCAACATCAACAAGGCTGTTCGCGATCCGGCCAGCGGTCTGGTGGTTCTCGTCGAGGTTGCCGGGGGCGGCAAGGTGGGGATCACGGTGGACGAGCTGATCGGCCAGCAGCAGATCGTCATCAAGAGTCTGAACGACAATTTCGATCCGGTCGAAGGCATTTCGGGCGCGACCATTCTCGGCAACGGCAAGGTCGCCCTGATCCTGGACATTGAGCAACTTGCTGCCATGCGCGCCAGCAACGGCGGACGTCACTTTGCCGGGGAGCTCGGTGTGCTGCCTGGCGGTGCCATCGTGGCAGCAGAATAGATTTGAGGAGAGCTGAGATCATGCAGACCGATATGCTTCCAGCCAACGGCGGAGCCCCCGCAGGCTTCGGAATGCCGGCTGATGCCAATCAGGTGGAGGCTTCACCAGAGACTTGCCAGTTCATCAGTTTCACGCTCGGCAAGGATGAATATGCCATCGACATCATGGCGGTGCGCGAGATCAAGGGTTGGACCCATACCACCCCCTTGCCCAATCAGTCGCCGCATGTCCTCGGGGTTTTGAACCTGCGTGGCGCAATCGTTCCGATCCTCGATCTGCGCAGCCGCTTCGGCCAGGGGCTGACGGAGACCACCCCGATGCACGTGGTGATCATCGTCAATGTCGGAGAGCGGACCTTCGGAATTCTGGTGGATGCGGTGTCCGACATTCTCACGGTCGAGCCGAAAGAGATCAAGCCAGTGCCGGAAAACGACAAAACCGGCAGCGAGGCCTACCTGAACGGCATCATCAATGCCGATCACGGCATGGTCGTCGTTCTGTCTTTGAAAGAACTGTTCAACTGAAACCGGCGGCCGTTGGGCCGGACCGATTTGACCCACACTACGGGGTTAGGAGAGAGCCATGAAGTCGAGTGATTCCAGGAATGCTGCGAGCTCGGAAAAACGAGGCAGCATGTCGATCAGAAAGAAAGTCAATCTCACCGCATGTCTGTTGATCGTGACCATGCTGGTGATCGGGGTTCTGTCCTTTGTCAATTACCGGAGCATTGACCGTTCGCTCAATCAGCTTTCCTCTGCGGCCGAGCTTGAGGGCGAAGTCGCCAAGCTCGAACAGGAGTTCCTGGTTCTCAGAGGTGACGGTCTGGCCAAATTGCTTCGGGACCGGCTCGACACGGAAAATCATATCGCTGAAGAGGTGGACGCACTGGCTGTCGAACTTCAGCGTCTGGCAGCAACCGACCAGCTTGGTCTGGAGGCTTCTTTCAAGAAGATCGAAACCGATCTGCACGAATTTGCCGTGGCCTACAAGGAGACTTACGAGCTGAAGGCGCGGCGGTTCGAGTTGAACGACGGGCAATTTGCCCCGTTGCAAGCAAGCATTGCCGAGCAGGTTAACCTGACGGTGGAAGCCGCCAACCGATCCGGTGACAAGACACTTCAGGCCCAGGCCAATAACCTGCGCAATCACTTTTCGGTTGGTGACAAGATTGCCTCCGGAGCCATCGCCAGCGGCGATGAGCAAGCCACGAATGCCGCCAAAGAAGCCTTTGCCAAGGGCGAAGTCATGCTGTCGACCATGTCGGCCAGCAGCAACATCCTGGTCAAGTCGCGCGCAACCCGCCTGTCCGGACAGCTCAGTTCCATGGCAGCCATGAGCGGTGATCTAGCTGGCCTGAAGGGCGCATTTGAAAACCAGCTGACAACCGTTCTGCCGGCAATCACTGGTGTCATTGAGGCGGATCTGCTGGCCCTCGTGGAAACTGTTCTGGAAGAGACCCGCACCACGGCGGCTCAGGCTCACTCTGCCAGTTTCCTGGCGTTCATGGTCAATCTGGTCGCCAGCGTATTTGCTCTGCTCCTTGCTGTCGGCTTCGCCTGGCTTGTCGGTCGCAGCCTGGCCACGCCGTTGATCCGGTTGACCGAGGTGACCAAGCGCGTCGCAGGTGGCGAGCTGGATGCCGAGGTTCCCTATCTGGATCGATCCGACGAGTTGGGAGATCTGGCTGATGAAATCGACGGCTTCCGCCAGACGGCACTCGGCGCGGAAGAACAGTTGGTCGAGAACACGCGGATCAAGGTAGCTCTCGACAATTGTACGACCAATGTGATGGTCGCCGGTACCGACGGTCACATCGCCTACATGAACAAGTCAGTCGAGGCGATGCTGAAGAATGCCGAGAAGGACCTGCGCAGCGAGTTCTCCGGTTTTGACGCCAGCAAACTCATCGGCACCAACATCGACATCTTCCACAAGAACCCGGCGCACCAGCGCTCCATGCTGGAACGTCTGAATGCCACCTTCCAAACCGAGATTTCGGTTGGCGGGCGCGAGTTCGGCCTGGTCGCCAACCCGGTTCTGGATTCCCGTGGCAATCGGCTCGGGTCGGTGGTCGAATGGTCCGATCTGACGGAAGAAAAGCGGGTAGAGCGCGAAATAGCGGATCTGGTTACGGCAGCCGTTGCCGGAAACCTTCGGGCGCAGCTCCCGCTGGAAGGCAAGAAGGACTTCGTCCTACGCCTCAGCGAAGCCATCAACAACCTCTGCTCGATGACGGCCTCCGCCTTGGATGACGTCAACGAGAAGCTGCTGAAACTGTCACAGGGCGATCTGACGGTACGGGTCACGGCTTCTTATGAGGGGATGTTCGAGGAGCTGAAGAACAATCTGAACGACACAGCTGACCGCCTGTCGGAAATTGTGACGGAGGTGGCCAATGGTGCTGCGGAAGTCAGCAATGCATCGGCGGAAATCACCTCAGGCACCACGGATCTGTCACAGCGGACCGAACAGCAGGCTTCCAGCCTGGAGGAAACCTCAGCCTCCATGGAGGAAATGGCTGCGACCATTCGCCAGAATGCGGAAAACGCTCAGCAGGCCGATCAGCTGGTGGCCAGTGCCAATCAGGTGGCGACCCGTGGCGGCGAAGTGGTGACCAAAGCGGTCAGCGCCATGAGCCGGATCGAATCGTCGTCCCAGAAGATCTCCGACATCATCGGGGTCATCGACGAAATTGCCTTCCAGACCAATCTTCTGGCCTTGAACGCAGCGGTCGAGGCCGCCCGCGCCGGAGACGCCGGCAAAGGCTTTGCGGTGGTTGCCTCCGAGGTCCGCTCGTTGGCCCAGAGGTCTTCCGAGGCTGCGAAGGACATCAAGGAACTCATCGTCGAAAGCGGCGGTCAGGTCACAGACGGGGTGAGCCTGGTCAACAACACCGGCGAGACGCTGGATGAGATCGTCAACTCCGTGAAAAAGGTGGCGGACATCGTCTCCGAGATCGCTGCAGCGAGCCGCGAACAGTCGACCGGTGTTGAGGAAATCAACAAGGCGGTCAGTCAGATGGACGAAATGACCCAGCAGAACTCGTCGCTGGTTGAAGAAAACGCCGCCGCCTGCCGGATGCTGCAGAGCCAGGCACAGAACATGACCCGCCGCATGGCCTTCTTCCAGACCTCGGGAACTCAGGTCGCAGCGCGGTCGAAACCACAAGCCGAAATGGAAGTCGCCGGCGGCAAGCTTGCAGCAGTCGGAGCGGGCGGTGGCTCACGCGGAGGCGGACGCTACGCGGCCCCCGCATCGAGCGGTGCGCTCGCACTTCAACAGAACCTCGCGACGGCAATCCACGAGGATGACGACTGGAAAGAATTCTAGAAACCAAGGATCGCTGGCAGGAACAGGCTCCCACGCGGGAGCCTGTTCGGTCGACGAAAAGTATTGAGTGACACGAGATGCTGGCATCGACGGAAAATGATCGCGAACGCGAGTTCCGGTTCAGGAAACAAGAGTTCGACTATCTGGCTGATCTGATCAGAAGGAACACCGGTATTGTGCTCGCGGACCACAAACAGGACATGGTCTATTCCCGCCTTGTGCGTCGCCTGCGCGAGTTGAAACTCGACAGTTTCGAAGCCTATTGCAGCCGGCTGGAGAGCACGGAGGGGGGAGATGAGCTTGGAAAGCTGATCAATGCGATCACGACTAACCTGACCCGGTTCTTTCGCGAGTCCCATCATTTCGAACATCTTGCCAAGACCACCCAGGAAAGCTTGTCGCGGGCAGGACCAAGAAGCCGTTTCCGGATTTGGTCGGCAGGCTGTTCGTCGGGTGAGGAACCTTATTCGATTGCCATGACGGTCAGTGAGCATTGCCACAGTCTGCGCGGCCATGATTTCCGTATTCTTGCCAGCGACCTGGACAGCGACATGGTCAGTCGTGGCGCCAGCGGGCGTTATCCGGTGAAGGAAACGGACGGGCTTTCCAAGGCACAGATTGCCAAATGGGGCAACCGCTCGAAAGAGGCCCCATACTTCACCATGAAATCCGAGCTGAAGGATCTGATCGTCTTCAAGCAGCTCAACCTGCTCGGGCCCTGGCCGATGACCGGCACCTTTAATGCCATCTTCTGCCGAAACGTCATGATCTATTTTGATGGGCCGACGAAAAGCCGGCTTCTGTCCCGGTTTCACGAAGCGTTGGGGCCGGGGGGCTGGCTCTATATCGGACATTCGGAGACCATTCTCGAAGAGCGCAATCTCTTCGAGCCGATGGGCCGTACGATCTACAGGAAAATCTCATGATGATGACCGTAGCTCGCCCGATCGCAGAGGCGCGCGCCCCTGAACCGAAACTGGAAGACGTTGATCTTGCCAATCGGGTGCGCGTGCTGCCCGGAGAGACCCGCAGTGTGGTCCATGAGGATTATATCCTCATGACCGTTCTGGGGTCCTGTGTCTCCGCCTGCATCCGCGATCCACGCACTGGTTTTGGCGGCATGAACCACTTCATGTTGCCGGAAAGCGAGACGGGTGAGTGGAACGGCGAAGAGGCTGCCTTGCGCTATGGAAACTACGCCATGGAAGCGCTGATCAATGAAATCCTGAAGACCGGATGCCGCCGGGAGGATCTTGAGATCAAGGTCTTTGGTGGCGCCAACCTCGGTTTCCACAATGCCAGCGTTGGTGAGAAGAACTCCGACTTCGTTCTCGGCTATCTGGAAGCCGAAGGACTGCATCTGACGGCGTTTGATCTGGGCGGAAACCATGGCCGACGGTTGTTTTACAAGCCGTCCACCGGGGTGGTGCGGCAATTCTACATTCGCACAGATCAGCACCGGAAAGTCGCCCGCCAGGAGCGCGACTACGCCAAGGCACTGGTCAGCAATGCGCCGTCCGGCAGCGTCGAGCTTTTCTAATGAGGATGTCATGGCACAACCGATAAGAGTTCTCATAGTGGATGACAGCGCGCTGGTTCGGCAGATGTTGAGCGAGATGCTCTCGGCCGATCCGCAGATTGATGTGATCGGCAGTGCATCGGATCCACTGTTTGCCCGGGCAATGATCAAGGATCTCAATCCGGACGTTCTGACGCTGGACGTTGAAATGCCACGCATGGATGGGCTGAATTTTCTCGAGAAGATCATGACATTGCGGCCGATGCCGGTGGTGATGGTGTCCTCTCTCACCCAAAGGGGAGCCGATGCTGCCTTGCGCGCCATGGAACTGGGCGCGGTGGAAATCGTCGCCAAACCGACAATTGGCTTGAAGGAGTCGTTCCCGATCCTGCAGGCCGAATTGATCGCCAAGGTAAAGGCGGCTGCCGGTGCGCGGGTTCGGGCGCGAGGCAAGGGCGGTAATACGGCAAGCCAGAAGCTGGCTTCAGCGCATTACCAGACGACGGAGCGCGTGGTCTGCATCGGAGCCTCTACAGGCGGTGTCGAAGCCTTGGCAGATGTCCTCAGAATGCTGCCCGGTGCTTCCCCCGCTATCGCCATTACCCAGCATATGCCGGCCAATTTTACCGCAAAATTTGCGGCGCGGCTGGATGGCATCTGCGCCATCCGGATTGCAGAGGCCAAGGGAGGAGAGCGGATGTTGCCCGGTCATGCCTATCTGGCGCCCGGCAATCAGCATCTGAAGATTGACCGGTCGGGGGCGAACTACGTTTGTCGTCTTGCTGGCAACGAGCTGGTGAGTGGCCACTGCCCTTCGGTCGATGTGTTGTTTCACTCCGCAGCCGAAAACATCGGCGTCAACGCGGTGGGGGTAATCCTCACCGGTATGGGGCGCGACGGAGCTGCGGGGCTGAAGGCAATCCGCGATGCGGGCGGCGCGACCCTGGGTCAGAACGAAGCAAGCAGCGTTGTCTATGGCATGCCGCGCGTTGCCTTTGAAATGGGGGCAGTGGAGCGACAGATTCCATTGTCCGGTGTTGCCCAAGCGATCCTGGATGCCTGTGCGGCCAAGGGACAACAGGCGGTCCGGATTTAGATCGGGCCTGTGAACCGGAATATGGAGTGCCGACATGGTAGTGAGTAACCAGGCCGAAATATTGGAAGATGAAGATACGGATGTCTTTCTGTTTGAAGATGAAGACAACGACGATGACGCCTTGTTGTTCGCCGAAGATCTTGAGCAGGATGAGGTTCTTGCTCATCCGGCTGCCGATCCGGACGTGGACCCTGAGGACGCGCATTCCGTCATCCAGGACGATGCCGAACCGCTGCGCTCGGTTGCCGATGCCGCGAGTGAACTGGATGAACGGACCCGGTTGCTTGAGCTCAGTGCCATTCAGGACAAGAGCCTGCGCTTTCTCATGGGGGAGATTGAGGGCACCTCTCAGGACGTGGAAGATACCTCCGCCAGCTTGACTCAGCGCTTCAGCGAGATGGCCGTCTCCGCCCGGGACTTGTCGCAAGTGGTCCAGTCCCTGTCCGATGATGTCATGTATGTGCAGGTCAACGACGACCGGATCTCGACCCAATCTCTCGCCGAAGGCCTGATGGCCGGATTGGAGGACTTCTTCAAGAAGGTGATCTTCCTGTCTTCGCGCGGCGTGAAAATGTCCTACACCCTGGACGATATGTTCAAGGTGCTGGAAAAAATGCAGCAGAGCATCGGCGAAATCGAGCGGATCAACAAGCAGACCAACCTGCTCGCTCTCAACGCCAAGATTGAAGCCGCTCGGGCGGGAGATGCCGGCAAGGGCTTTGAGGTTGTCGCCGACGAGGTCCGTGTTCTGGCGAATTCCGTCAACGAGCTGTCGAATGATCTGAAATCCCAGACCACTCAGGTCACCGAAGGCCTGGAAGGTGGCTATGCGATCATCCGCGACATCGCCACCGTCGATCTCTCCGACGAGAACATCGAGACCCACGCGCGTCTGAAGCTGATGACAAGCGGGTTCATTGCCCAGGGCAAGGCAGTGACCGAGGCCCTCGACCGCAGCACCGAAGCAAGTCAGCTGATTGAACGTCAGATCAGCAGCTCCATCGTCGAGTTGCAGTTTCAGGATCGGGTCAAGCAGCGACTTGAAGGGGTCAACGACGCAATCATCCGCATGCAGCAACTCGTGCAGGAGGCTGGCCCCGACGCCGATGCAGCGCCGGAAGCCCTCAGCCCTGATTTCCGACAAGCGGTTGCCAGGGAAATCGCCGCTGTCTTCAAGTTGGGCGAGCTGAGAGACGCTTACGCGGTTCAGTTCGGCCTGCAGGCAGAGCACGAAGGCAGCACCAGTTCAGCGAACGCCTCCTCGGCGGACGACGATGACATCGAACTATTCTAGGAGCGAACAATGGACTTAACGACCGAACATCAGGGAAATCAGTTCACGGCATTCTTGAGTGGACAGCTGAAATACCAGGATAACACCGAATTCCGGCGGTTGATCGAGGAGATCAACGCGGCCAAAGTTCGCAATTGCGTGTTTGACCTGAGCCAGCTGACGGCCATCGACTCCGCCGGATTGGGCATGTTGGTGATCGCCTCCGACAACTCCGAGACCCACGGGTGGGAAATTGTCCTGCGCGGCGTCAAGGGCCAAGTCCGCAAGGTTCTGGATCTTTCCCGTTTCGACAAGTTGATGACCGTCATTCCGGACCCGAGCGGAGAGTAGGCGCGTGGTTGGTTCCCTTCTCACCAAGTCGGATTTCTCGACCACGCCGCTTCCTGCGAGCAATTTGCGCGAGCTCGGCGTCGACCGGGTTGGTGATGCACGGGTCTTGCTGATCGAGGACAGCAGCTTCGCCCGCAAGACAATCACTGCGATCCTGTCCAACTACGGCTTCGACAATCTGCGCTGCGCGGCTGACGGCGCAGAAGGCGTTCGGATGGCCATCGAGTGGTCTCCGGAAGTCATCATCACCGATCTCTTCATGCCCGTGAAAAGCGGCTTTGATGTCTGCAAGGATCTGCGGCGGCTCCCTGAGTTTCATGAGACCCCGATCATCGTCCAGACCTCGTCTGATACGCCCGCCTTGCGCGGCGATGTGTTTGAGGCCGGAGCGTCCGATCTGATCACCAAGCCGATTAATGCCAGGGAGTTGTTGAGCCGCCTGATTGTTCATCTGGAGCGTATCCGGCTGATCGATAGTCTGAAAGCCTATCGGAATCAGATGCGTGAGGAACTGGATGCGGCCAAAGCCATGCAGATGGAGTTGCTTCCTGCTGACAATCTGATCGCGCAGCTGGAGCAAACCTATCCAGCGCGTTTCGCATGGCACAGTCAACCGTGTCAGGGGTTGGCGGGTGATATCTGGGATGTGCGGGCGCTGGACGAGAACAGTATCCGGCTGTGGGCTGCCGATTTTACCGGTCACGGAGTTCGCTCTGCCTTGAACACCTTCCGGCTGAATACTTTTGTGCGGACCAGAGAGGTGAACCCCAACCAGTCACCCGAAGATTGGCTCGCATCGCTGAATGTTTTCCTCTGCGATGTGCTGCCGCTTGGCCAGTTCGCAACACTGTTGTGTTGCGATATCGACTTTGCGGCCGGCAAGGTGAAATTCGCCTCCGCCGGCGCGCCGGAGCCGGTCCTAAGGCGCGCCGGGCGACATGAGCTGATTGACATTTCCGGCATGCCGATCGGTATTTCCAAGCGCGCCGAATTCGGTGTCACCGTGCGGGACATGGGCCCCGGCGACAGCATCTTTGCCTACAGCGACGCCCTGACTGAAACGCCAAGTGCTGATGACCCACTGTTCACTCCGGAAAACCTTGTCTGCAGTCTGGACGCTCTCACTTGCGACTTGGCTTCGAAACCGGCGCGTCTTCTCAGCCGCTTGATGGAGGTCTCCGAAAAAGGCCTGGACGATGATCTGACCCTGGTCTTTGTGGAATGGCAGGAGGGTGCGCGTGAAGAAGTCTGACTCGAATAAGCCTGATGCCGCATCTGTCAGCCCTGAAATTCGGCCTGCAAAGACGGCGATTCCACCACGGCTCTGGGACGATGAAGGCCTGCGTCAGGCGCTTGAGGGGTTGAAACCGGGATTTCGATTCAGCTTTCGCACCATGCAGGAAGGGTGGGTTGCCGCGCAGGCCCTCAGCAAGTGGTATCCCGATCCGGATACTGCGGAGATGGGCATCTGGGAATTGATCGTCAACGCCATTGAGCATGGCAATCTTGGCATCAATAATGAGGAGAAGTCTATCTTCATTGCTGCTGGAAGTCTGGAAGAAGAGATTGAGCGTCGCCTGAGGTTACCGGTGTTTCGAGACCGGGTTGTCGAGGTCGAGTTCTGCCGGACATCGGAACGCAACTGCCTGGTTGTCCGCGACCAGGGAGGTGGGTTTGACTACCAGACCTTTGTCGACCGAGAGGCCTTCACCGATCGGTCGAACGGGCGTGGTATCGTTTTGGCCAGAGATCTGGCTTTTGACGACCTGCAGTATCGTGGGTGCGGCAATGAAGTCATTGCGACCTGTGAATTCTCCGAGACGGCGGGATAGCGTTGCGACAGCGGCTATCGATCGGCGTGGAATGACCAGACCATGGCGTGGCACAGAGTTTCATCCTGCAAGGTCATCCGTGCTGCCAACAGGCGTTCCATGCACTCGATGCGCCTGGCCGCGGGCACCATGTCCAGTGGCACCGGCTCCAGAGGCGCACCGGGTAGTCCAGCCAGAAAGAGGTCGGGCAACTCGGGACAATGGACATATTGCCAGGCTTCGGCGCGCAGGGAGATGAGCGACTTGCCCGGAGCGTTCATCTGCGTGCCCTCCACCGTCAACTGTCTGTAACTGTATTCCCACAAGACGGCATCGCGCCAATCCTCCGGGGTTTCCCCACCTGTAAACGGCAACAGACTGCATCCGTCCGGCTGGTGCCCTGGTCGAATACCCAGAACATCCAGCAACGTCGGAAACACATCGACTGCAGACGTGAAAGCATCAACGACATGTCCGCCACTCTCGCCCGGTGCTTTGATGACCAGCGGAACATGATAGCTCTGCTCATGGAAGCCGGCTTTTCCCAGAAGCCAATGGTCGCCCATCATCTCGGCGTGGTCTGAGGTCAGGATGATCAGCGTATTGTCATAGTCACCGGCTGCCTTCAGGCCTTCCAAAAGCCTCCCAAGCTGATGGTCCACTTCCGAGATCATGCCGTAATACAGCGCCCGAATGCGGGCCAGGTCCTTCCGGGTGAGATCTCGGACCGGGCCATCTGCGCCGGGGATGTGATGACCGAGCTTCTGTGATGTCTGCAACGCAGCCAGAAGCGGATGAACCTCGGCCTCTTCGTCCGGCGTCGGCGCACCTGCAAAGTCTGCGGAGGCATCCGGCTCATACATCCGGTTGAAGGGTTCGGGCACGCAGATTGGTGGGTGGGGCCGCAGATAGGAAACATGGGCAAACCATGGTTGATCTGCGCTCTGCTGGTCTCGCCAGGAGAGAAAGGCGCCGGTCAGGAAAGCCGTCGGTGTCTCGTCAGCACCATACAGGGTCGGTGCGAGCGATATCCGCTCCTCGCCCTGCTGTTCGACATGGTGGATCCGTGCAAGCTGTTCGGACGTGTACCCGCGTTCCTTCAGCCAGGCCAGCCACGTCTTGTCGTCCTCCAGCAGCAGCTGTCCGGCAATGAATCCCGGCAAGATGCCCTCATAGCTTGTAAGGACCGGATCTTGCGGGTCATGGCAGCGGGGATCGGCGGACGTATCAGTGTAGCCAAACAGCGTGGGCAGATATCCCGCCCGCCTTGCCGCCCGAGCAACATTGTCGAACCGGTCATCCAGAGGCGAACCATTGGCCAGAACCCGGTGGTTCATCTGGTAGAGACCGGTGTAGAGCGAGGCCCGGGCAGGCGAACAGGGGGCAGTGGCGGCATAGTGGCGGGAGAAATACGTTCCTTCCCGCGCCAGTGCATCGGTGTTCGGTGTCTGCACCTGCGGATGTCCGGCAATGCCGAGGCAATCGCCGCGCCATTGGTCTGCGGTGATCAGCAGGATGTTGGGCCGTTGGCTCATTGCGCTTCAAGCTCCTCGATCAACTTTGGCAGATCGGCAACTGTGTCGATGACATAATCGGCTCCTGCGGCCTTCAGTTCGGCCGTCGCTTTCTGACGAAGACCCTCGATTTCATGGGGCGAAAGCGCCGCAAGCTCTTCTGGTGTCTTGCCGACAGTGTTGCCCGACAAGGCCACACCCACGGTCGGGCATCCGGCGGCAACACCTTCCTTGATCCCGGGAGCTGTGTCATCGATCTTCAGAACCGCAGTTGGCGGATAAACGCCGAGGTCGACGAAGCACTGATACATGCCGAGCGGTCCTGGCCGACCTTCAGACAGATCGTCGGCACAGATCAGATTATCCGGTTCGTAGCCTTGAGCGGCTGCAACTGGCAAAACCCGCTCCATGATCGAACGAGTATAGCCCGTCGTCGAACCGATCTTCATGTCGCGCGCCCGCAGCCAGGTGACCAGATCCCTGGCGCCCGGCACCAGCGTGGCAAAATCCGCGACGACCTCTTCGTTCATCGGGACGAAAATTTTGTACACTTGGTCGACATCGTCGTCGGTTGGTACGGCGCCATGCTTGGCGGTCCATTGGGTGGAAATGTCCGGATCATCCATCATGGCGCGGATGTGGTCCCACTTGGGAGCGCCCATCGGCGCGCGCGCTTGCGCAATGGAGGCGGTGATGCCGAATTGAGCGAAGGCTTTCACGAAAACACCCATCGGCGCGAAGGAGCCGAAGTCGATCATCGTGCCGGCCCAGTCGAAAACGACGGCTTTGAAACGGGTCATGGCGGTTGGTCCTAGCTGTAGAGGTCTGAAATTGTCTCTTCGCCAATGGCGAATGCAGTCGAAGCACCGCAGCCGGCTGTCACGACGACAATGCGGGTAGCCGGGTCTGGCGCATCGGTCAGGCGCCAGCGGTCCGGTGCCGTGGCATAGGTCCCGATCCAGCGTTCGCTGACACTGTAGGGGCCGAGGTCCAGCACCCGGTCCATCTCTGCCAGGATCAGGTCGTCAACGTGTTTCGACGAGAACGGATCCGGCGTGGCCCCGTAGTGATGGCTGTCGCCGACGATCAGCGATCCATCCGCCGATTGCACGACGATCAGGTGGATGCCGTTTGAACGTTCCTCCGCCTGGACGTCGTCCAGCAGGACCTTCAAGGCCTCCGCCTCAGGCAACTCGGCATAGCCCAGATAGCGCGCCAGACCGAGATCAGACATGACGGCGGAACCAAGAGGCGCCGGCTTGTCGGGCATCACCCGCAGCATCTGCAGCTTGCAGCGGCTGACGCCAAAACGGTTGATGCGATCGGAAAACAGCGACACGCTGTCATCACCGGGGCAGATGATGACACTTTCAGCGATGATCTCTCCGCGCGATGTTTCGACACGCGGGGTCTCGACGTGACGCACGCTTGTCTGCCACAGAAACGCAACGCCATGAGCCTCTTCCAGCCAGGCGGCCAGGCGGGGTAGCGCATCCTTGGATTCCACCCGGATCTCATGCGGGGAATAAAGCCCGGCGGTGATTGTGTTGGAGCGCAGCTGCGGCACCTTCTCCACGGCCTGTGCGGGGGTCAGACGGTGGCATTCGCTGCCCATCTCGGTTTCCAGAAACGCGTCGATGACCGCTTCGGATTCGCGGTGCCGGGCGGTCACCGTCAGGCCTTCGTGTAGAATCGGAATTCTCGCCTGTTCTGCCACCTCGCCCCAGATCTCACGGGATCGCCGTGCCTTTTCATAGCAATCACCTGCCTGCTGTCCGGTGATGGTGACGAACCCGAAGTTTCGGATGGAGGCGCCATTGGCGGCGGCGTCCCGGTCGATCACGACAACTTTCTTGCCTCTGCGCACTGCGGCGAGTGCATGAGACAGCCCGACGATTCCTGCACCGACAACGGCGAGATCAAAGCTTGCGTGCAACATGCGTTTCTCCTGCGGCGAGGGCCCTTTGTAGAAAGGATCCGATCATGAGCTTCTGATCCCTTTCCCATTGCAGGAGCTTGATCAAATTTCTATGAAATTAGTAAAATTGATAGCCTGAAACTATGGAGTCTTTTGCGAAAAGCACAGCTGCATATCGCCAGCCTTGGGCGGGGAAGACTGGACCCGGAGCCGACCATGCCGTAAAGAGGCGCCCGAAGTCAGTGCTTCGTTCGGTCAGGGAGATGATCGGAGAGAGGACTGGGGAGAAGGTGTAAGATAATGCTTATCTGCCCAACCAAGGCAGGCCTGCGCGAAGCGGTTGCGGCATGGCGTCGAGAAGAACAGGTGATCGCCCTGGTTCCGACCATGGGGTTCCTTCACGACGGCCATTTGGCTCTGGTGCGTGCGGCCGCAGCCCGTGGCGACAAGGTCGTTGTTTCGATATTCGTCAACCCGACGCAATTTGGAGCGAACGAGGATCTTGAAGCCTATCCGCGTGCGCTCGAGCGCGATTGCGATCTGCTGCATCAGCAAGGCGTTGCGGCGGTCTTTACCCCGAGCGTTGATGAGATGTATGGCACCTCCGGCAAGACCTTCGTTGAGGTGCCCGAGCTTGGCGGCATTCTGCAGGGAGCGCTCAGGCCGGGGCATTTTCGCGGCGTCTCGACCGTGGTCACCAAGCTCTTCAATATCGTCCAGCCGGATGTGGCAGTCTTCGGTGAGAAGGACTTTCAGCAACTCGCTCTGATCCGTCAGATGGTGCGCGATCTGGATTTCCCCATTGAGATCATCGGTTATCCAACGATACGCGAGACCGACGGGCTTGCCATGTCATCGCGTAACGTTCGGCTGACATCCGAAGATCGCACGGCGGCGCCGGTATTGCATGCAGCCTTGGTGGCAGCTGAGCAAGAGGCAGCGCGAGGTGCCGATGCCGAGCACATCGGCACGATAATTCGTGCCATGCTGGCGAAGGTGCCACGCGCGAAGGTGGAAAGCGTTGACATTCTGGATGCAGCTACATTGCAAGCTGTCTCCGGCTCTTTGACGACGCCTGTGGCGATACTCCTGGCGGTTCGCTTCGGAGAGGTTCTGTTGATCGATCAAAAGGTTGTACAACCGGGTTGAAGATCGAGACGGACAAGGCCCCGCAACGCACGAAACTCAATAACGATATAGATTGCCCGCAGCCCCTCGGTTCAGAAGGTGGAGCGCGGGCTTTGGAAACACTGAGGAAGACACGATGAGCACGCATAAACCCGTTCGCCGTATCACTGCGCCGCAGATTGCAGGCCGCAAGGGTGGAGAGCCGATCGTCTCGTTGACGTCCTATCATGCGCATACGGCAGCAATCGTCGACAAATACGCCGACTTCATTCTGGTGGGCGACAGCCTCGGCATGGTGATGCACGGCATGGAGTCGACCATCGGCGTCAGCCTCGATCTGATGATCATGCATGGCCGGGCGGTGGTCCGCGGCACGCAGCGGGCGCTCATCGTCGTGGACATGCCATTCGGCTCCTATGAGGAAAGCCCGGCTGTGGCCTTTCGCAATGCGGTTCGCATCATGAAGGAAACCCAGTGCGGGGCGGTGAAACTGGAAGGCGGCAAGCGCATGGCGGAAACCATCCGCTTTTTGACCGATCGCGGAATTCCGGTGATGGCGCATGTGGGTCTGACACCTCAATCGACCCATGTCATGGGCGGGTTCAAGACCCAGGGCCGGGACGAAGCCAGCTGGCAATCCCATGAAGATGACGCAAGGGCGGTTGCCGAAGCGGGCGCCTTTGCTCTGGTTCTGGAAGGCATGGTGGAGCCGCTGGCAGCCCGTGTCACCAAGGCGGTAGACATACCGACAATCGGCATTGGTGCGTCGGTGGAGTGCGATGGTCAGATTCTGGTTTTGGAAGATATGCTGGGGCTCAACCCGGCTCCTCCCAAGTTCGTGAAAGTCTACGGAACGCTTGGTAGTCAAATTGAAGAAGCAGTTCAGAAATATTCGAAAGAAGTGAAATCGCGCGAATTCCCTGGGGAGGCTCAGGTTTATAAGTTTAAATCCTGAAAGGTGCGTTTTTGAAGTTTATTCCCATAAGTAGAAATCGCTATAAACAGAAAATGGACGGGGTTTCTGAGCCGGAGAATACCATTTTTAAAGAAATAAGCATTTAAGTCAGAGGCTAGATGCACTTCTAGCTTCGGATGGGTCATGGCTACCTTCTTCAATGGCGCTCAAAAGGCGATTTACCAAGCGATCTCCCGGTCGCAGGCACTTATCGAGTTCTTGCCGGACGGCACTATTGTCGACGCCAATGACAACTTCCTGCAGGTTGCCGGCTACAGTTTGAGTGAGGTTAAAGGCAAGCACCACTCAATCTTCGTCGACAAAGATATGCGTGAGAGCCAGGAGTATGCGCAGTTCTGGGAGCAGCTTAGATCTGGTCAGAACGTCGCTGGTGAAATCCCGCGTCTGAAGAAGAGTGGCGAGGAGGTCTGGCTGCAAGCGACCTATATGCCTGTCATCAATTCACGCGGCAAGGTCGAGCGCATCGTCAAGATCGCCACGGACATCACTGAAGAGAAGATGCTGTCGCTTGAGCGTGAGGGCATGATTGACGCTCTTCAGCGCTCTCAGGCGGTGATCTCTTTTGCTCTGGATGGAACGATCCTCGACGCCAATGAGAATTTCCTCGGCACGCTTGGCTATAGCCGTGACGAAGTTGTCGGGAAAAAGCATGTGATGTTCGTCGCTCCCGAAGATGCGAAAAGTCAGGCCTACGTCGAGTTCTGGGACAAGCTGCGAGACGGTGAGTTCCAGTCAGACAGTTTCCGCCGTATCGCGAAATCCGGTGAGGACGTCTGGATTCAGGCAAGCTACAACCCGATCCTCGATCACAAGGGTCGTCCTTTCAAGGTCGTTAAGTTTGCCACCAACATCACCGAACGCGTCAAACGTCGCGAGATGCTTGAGGCCGCTGGTCTGAAGATCGAACACGACCTGGATGAAGTATCCCAGTCGATCTCGGACGCCAGCAGCCAGGCAGCAAACGTTGCGGATTCTTCTGCCCGAGCGTCGTCCAGCGTTCAGACAGTCGCGGCTGCGGCAGAGGAAATGGTCGCCTCGGTTGAAGAAATTTCCCGTCAGGTCAGTCAGGCGATGGAAATTGCCAACAAGGCGGTGAAGTCGGCAGAAGACACCATGACAATCATGGAAGGCCTATCCAAGGACGCGCAGCAGATCGGTGAAGTCATCGAGTTGATCGAAAGCATTGCGGATCAGACCAACTTGCTTGCCTTGAACGCCACGATTGAAGCAGCTCGCGCTGGTGAGGCCGGCAAGGGCTTTGCGGTTGTTGCCTCAGAAGTCAAGAATCTCGCCTCGCAGACCGCCAAGGCGACGGAAAAGATCTCCGAGCAGATCAATTCGGTTCAGACATCTTCATCCCAGGCGGATGGGGCGATCAGCGAGATCATGAAGATCATTCGCGACATCAACGAGATTTCGACGGGAATTTCTGCGGCTATGGGCGAGCAGTCGTCGGTGACGCGCGAGATTTCGGAAAACATGCACTTCGCCTCCGAAGGCGTGACGACGATCTCCAACAGCATTTCGCAGATCTCCGACGCCACCCACAAAGTGGATGTGGCGACCTCGGCCATTCGCGAATCCGCTATCGCGTTCCGGAGCTAAGGCTCCGGGGCCCGTTGGGCCTCTAGCGCAGGTAATCGAGGAGGCTGAGGGACGAGAGCGTCCCGAGGGCCGAATAGCTGGCTTCAAGCTGGGTCTTGTAGGTGGCGGCCTGAACGGCAACTTCGGCGATATCCACCGATGTCAGATCGGTCACGATCGACTCCACGCTGACGATGTACTCATCCTTGCTCTCGATGACATTTTCCAGCGTGGCGGCCTTGTAGCCCATCGAACTCTGCAGCGCGATCACCTCGTCCTGTGCGGAAACCAGCAGGGCTGCAACCTTCTGCAGATCTTCACTTGAAATTGGATCCGTGTTCGCGGCATAGGACAGGCCGCGAAACGCCTGCTCCAGCCCGCTGTTATCTCCGGTCACACCATACGTCAGGGCGCGATCTTCGGTCAGCCGCACGGATTGGATCTCTGAATCGCCCTGGTAGTAGCTGCTGTCGACCGTGTCGATGTCCGCAGCGGCATAGGCAGACAGGTCGATCGGCATGGTCTCTGTCTCGCTGCCGGCGAACAGATACCGGCCCTGGTACTGGGTGTTAACCAGCGAGCCCAGCTCCAGTAGCATTTCCTTGGCGGCGATCTGCAAAGTGTTGATGTCTTCCGAAGACAAAACAGAGGCCAGCTCGGAGCGCATTTCGGTCAGCACATCATTGATGGAGCCCAGGACAGAATACTGGGTCTGCACACGATTGAGTGCGGTTTCCGAAGCGCTGATTGTCGACTTGGCGCGGGCGATCGAGACTTCCAGGTTGACCAGAGACCCGGCATCCGCGCCGAGGCCACCATAGTTCATCGACACCAGACCCGTCGATTGCTGCTCCTGCTTCTGGGCCAGCTTCGCCTGGGTGTTCATCGCGTTGGACAGCACGGTGGAAGACTGACCGAAGGTGGAGACACGCATAGTCATCTTAAACTACCGCTTTCTATTGCACGGCCGCTATCAGATCGTCGAACATCTCCTGGAGGATGCTGAGAATCTGGGAGGCGACGGAATAAAGCTGTTCCAGTTCGGACAGCCGGGCGGTTTCTTCGTCCACGTTGACGCCGTAGAGCGAAGAAATGGTGTCGGAGACGGCGGATAGCTCAGTCTGTGCCACCTCCAGCTGAGATGTGGCGGAATTGGCGGAGCTGACCACGCTGGACAGAATGTCCGAAGCGTAGCTGGCGAAATCCGTCTCGCGCGCAGCAAGCGTTCCTGCTGTACCAAAGCTGGTGTCGCCCTGCAGAGCTTTCAGCAAGCCGTCGGCCACTTCCGAAGGGGTAAGTGTTCCCGAAGTGTCGTCTACCAGCAGGGACACATCGGCGAGAAAGGTCGAGCCGACCTTGATATCGGTGGCGTCTGTGCCCTCCAGCAGTCCAGGCTGGATGGCATCGAACGAGGTGATCAGGTTGCTGGCCAGATTGTCGAGCATGTCCTGCACACCGGGAAGCGTCTCATCGCGCAGTTCAACCAGCGCTGATATGGAACCCGAGCGAAACTCATTGGTGACATCGTTGCCGTCGATGCTGATGCCGGACGGGCCCGAGTTGGTGCCATCAAACGTTCGGTCGGCGGAGACGGATGAGGATTCCTTGAAGGTCAGCAAATGCGCGGAACTGTCCAGCAGCACCTGACCGGTGGTGGTGTAGACCTTCAGCGAACCATTCGATCCCGTGAAGCTTGTGACATCGATATATTCGGACAGTTCGACCAGCGCTTGATTGCGTTGATCCACCAGATTGGCGGAGCTCATGCCTCGGGATTCCATGGACTGGATTTCCGTGTTGAGGCTGTCCAACTGGTTCAGCAAATCGTTGGCAGCATCGACATTCGCTGCAATATCGCTGTCTGCCTGGCTGCGGAGGCTCTGGACATCTGAAGAGAGGTCGGAGACTGCGGTGGTCAACTCTTCCAGCGTCGCGAGGACCTGATGCGCCAGTGTGGCCGATTCCGGCGTGTTGATCAGATCCGCCAGCGCGGATTCCACATCGGCAATCTTGTTGGACAGTGAGGTCCCGGCGTCGTCACTGCCGGTTGTGCGTCCCATCGCGGTCTGCAGCTGGTCCATATAGGATGCGATCTTGTCGGCAGCGGCTGTCTCGGAGGTTGCCGATGCAAGCTGCTTGATCAGGATCTGGCTCACCTTGGAGGTGATTGTCTCGACAGAGACGCCTGTCCCGACACCGGAGGTCATCGCGGTCGACGCGTTCGCCGACTTTGAAGTGTAGCCCTTCGTATCCGCGTTGGCGATGTTGGACGAGGCGACGCCCAACTGCACCTGCACCGCGGCTAGCGAGCTGGTGGCGATCTTCGCGGATGTTGCAAGGGTGGTCATATACGATGTAGCCCGGTGAGGTCAGTAAAGCTTAGATTTCCCGCGCTGGACGCAGGGACGAGGCATAAGCGGTGTTCGCAGCGTAGCGGCCGTTGTTGGCATAGGCTGTCGGCACTGTGCTTTCTTCGCGGATAGCGCGCATGATGGTCTCAACCCGACGCTTGCTGACGGTCATGGCCTTCTTCAGCGTTGCCTTGTTTTCGGACAGGGCTTCGGTGAGTTCCCGGTTGCACTGAAGAAGCTGTTCGAAAAGGGTCGGATTGGCATGCATCAGAATCTGCTGCTGGCGGGCCATGGTCTTGATCCACTTTTCGTACTCGTCAACGAGTTCGCGCTTGCGCAGAAGAATGTCGTCAATCGGCTCAGGCTTGCCGGCCTGCAGACGCTCGGTCTCCTCGATGGCGAGGGAGGTCAATTCGGTTGCAACGCCGATCATCCGCATCACGGATCCGTCGAGTTGGGCAATCATCTCGGGTGTCAGATTGACTTTCATGTCGGTTTCCTTAAGCGGCCTGCTGGCAGGCTATGAGCGTTGATTGCGGGCCAGGAATGCAGCCTGGGTGATGTAAGCGCTGGCGGCGCGGGCCGTGGCGCCGGAGCGGGAGATGGTCTCGGAGACCTCCTCCTGCGCATCCTTCATCTCCTTCAGGAGATCTTCGAAATCGCGCTTCAGAAGCAGCATGCGAAGTCTCTTGGAGGGCTCGTCCGGCGCCTGCTCCAAACGATGCAACTCGTTGGTCAGGCGACGGAGAGCGTTGGTGTGATCTGGAAGCTTATTTTCCATCTAGATCACCGGACGGCTTCGAGCAGTTTGTCGAACATCGAGCTGGCAGTGGACATGATCTGCGATGAGGCGGAGTAGGCCTGCTGAGCGGAGAGCATGCTGGAGAACTCGCGACTGGTATCGACCGTGCTGGATTCCAGGTAGCCGCCGTTGATCGAACCTGCGCCGCCCTGTCCCGCGATATGCAGTGTGCTGTTGCCGGAGGAGGAGGAGCGGGCATAGATGCCGTTGCTCTTTTCCGAAAGCCCGTTCGAGTTGGGGAAGGTCGACACTGCGATCTTGTAGATCACGCGCTCTTCACCATTGTCGAAGAAGGCCGTGACGGAGCCATCGTCGCCGATCTCCACGGAACTCAAGGAGCCGTAAGCCTGACCATCCTGAATGATGGACTTGACCTCGATCTGAGGGTCGTCCTCATCCGAGGCGTATTGGGTCAGGCCATCGGAATTGCCCACTGTGCCAAGGCCCAAATCAATGGTGCTGTCTGCGGCGCCCGTGGTCCATCCGGACACGGAGAAGCTTGGGTCGGCTGATGTCGAGGCCAGCGTCCCGTCACTGTTGAAGGTCACAGTCACCGGATCGGTCGACGATGTGCCGATAACATTGCCGTTGACACCGACCGGATCACCAAAGGTCATCTGCCAGGAGTTAGCGGCCGTCTTTTCCCACGTCACGGTGACGGTGCTGGAAGTGCCAAGGCTGTCAAAGACTTCAAACGTGGTCTCGTAGGTATCACCGTCGGTGGTCGTGGATGTGCCGTTGACCGTCTCTGTGCTATCACCGCCGGTATCAGTGATGCCGAGTGTGCTGAGGTTGGAGCCTGCGACAGAAGCACCTGTACCTGTAACATTATCGATGGTGATTTCTGCGGCTGAGCCTGTGGCGGAGCTGGTCAGCGTCAGGTTGCCATCTGCGTCAGTTGAGGCGGTGACGCCGGTCGTTGCCGTTTGCGCATTGATTGCGGTGACAATGTCGGCCACTTCGATGGTGTTGCCCGCGCCACCCGTCAGTGTGATTGTCGTGCCGTTGATGTCGAAGGCGACAGTTTGACCGCTATCCGCGCTGATGGCGGAGTTCAGGCTGGTTGTAATTGTTGCAGCAGTGTTGGTCGTCGTCGGACCGTTGGCGTCAGCCGGCAGGTTGGCCTGCATATTGACTTCAGAAGTCGGGTCGACGGAACTCTGCAGGGAATCAATATCGATCGTGCGCAGGGAATCTTCGCTGGTGCCGCCGGCAATCTTGCCGTTCTCATCGGTCGCCCACCCCATCAGGTAGTAGTCGCCGTTGGTCAGGTAGCCTTCTTCATCAACCTGGAACTCACCGTTTCGGGTGTAGTAGCTCATCGTTCCGTCAGTCACGACGAAGAAGCCGTCACCTTCGATGGCCAGGTCAGTCGCGTTGCTTGTCG
The DNA here is from genome assembly GCF_017313085.1 of Roseibium limicola. GTDB lineage: Bacteria > Pseudomonadota > Alphaproteobacteria > Rhizobiales > Stappiaceae > Roseibium > Roseibium limicola. Next base: position 305,158 of record NZ_JAFLNF010000006.1, read on the forward strand.
CGGCCTGCAAACCTTGCTGGGTGACGTTCGAACGGCTGTTCGAGATAACGCCGCCGCTCGAGGTGTTGGCGGAACCCGCCACCAGGCTTGAAAAGCTTGTGGAGGTCGACTTGTAGGCAGTGGTGTTGGAGTTGGCGAGGTTGTCCGAGACGTTGGACAGTGCCTGGCTGTTTGCGTGGAGGGAGGAAATGGCCGAATTGAGGGCGCCCATCAAGCTCATGACTGACTACCTTTATGAAGAGAGAACGCTAAGTACTTTGTCGATGGAGATCGCCGCCTTGCCGATGTTCAGGACGGTTTCGCCGTCTGAAAAATCGACCCCGGTTACGAGGCCGGAGACGGTCGTAGAGCCGGTGACGTCTTTGCCGGCGCTGTTGGTCGCATCAACGGAGAGTGTGTAGAGGCCGCCGTCGTCCAGCTGTTCGCCGTCGCTGCCGACGCCGTCCCAACTGAAGTCGTGTGTTCCGGAGGCGGCATTGCCGGTCTCGCTGTAGACGACCTTGCCGCTCTCATTGAGCACATTGATCGTCACGTCCTCGGCTGTGCTGTCGAGGGTGTAGGTCCAATCGGCGGAACCGTCCTGAAGAGCGGTTGTGCTGCCGCTGGCCGAAACGGTCATGCCGACATACCCAATGCCGAGGGAAGACAGGGAAGAGGAGATGGTGTCGACCACGGACCCCAGATCTTCACTGATCGAGGTCTGGGTATCGTAGCTTGCGTAGCTCACCAGCTTGTCGAGATAGGAATCCGTGTCCGTCGGGTCGAGTGGATTCTGATTCATAAGCTGGTCGACCATCAGCGAAAGAAAATCCTCACTGGAAATGCCCAGGGAACTGCTGTTGCTTGCTGCAGTCGTAGTTGTTGTTGTCGCTGTTGTTGAGTTGACAGTCGAAATAGTCACTCCAGCACCCCTTTGTCCCGGCTTTGAGGAGCAGTTTTAATCGTCCTGTTTTGTGGACGCGCCAACTAATCCGCTTCGGTAAGACAAACGGCTGAGAAGACGTAATCAGGCGGTGAAAAAACGGCGAAAATCTAGGTAAAAACTGCCGATTATTTATTGCCTGGAGGTTTCGCAAATTGGCTTTCAGGAAAGGACGGAATTGCGCCGGAATCTGAAGTCAGCAATGTTTTGGAAATAAATCCCTAGGCAATTATCGCCGAGCAGAAAAATGGCAAGTTTTTGCCGGCTGGCTCAACTGCCCTGCCATCCGACGCTGGCCCTTGGGGCCGGAGAGGTCTTCCTGGGGGCCGCTCACGTCAGTGAACATCCGACAGTGCCAGACGAATACTGCTGCAACCGCCCAAGTCGGCGTGGCGCGCCTTTTACCGGGGAAAATCTGGCCGCTCCAAGTGACAGGCGGCAACGTGATGCCGCAGGCCGCTGAAGAGCGAATGGTACAGGTAGCAGAGTGCAATCTTGGAGCTCGGAACAGCAGAACCTGGCAAATCGCAAACATGTCACTTTTGACAAGGAAGATGCTTCAGGAGCACTGCGCACCGGTAAAACAACCTAGGGTGAAATTTTGGTTTGGGGAGGCAATTTCTGGCGCGCCCGAGGGCTGGGAACCCGTGAGAGAAGCCGCGTCAAACGTGTGGACAGTGCTCTCAACTCAACGTGAGGAGGCTTATTCTATCGGTATTTTGGAAAGGGAGGGGGCCGCCGAAGGGGGTTAGCCTTCGGCTGCGCGCACAGTCCTGCAGATGCGATCAACCAGCCCGCGTGGCGCTGTTGGCCGTGGGGCAAGTTTCAGAATCATCTCCAGACGTTCTGCTTCGGACAAGAGAAACCGGGCTCTCGGAGAAGTCTTGAGAAGTACTTCTGCCCGGATTTGCTCACTTGGCTGCCACGACGAAAGATCCGGCCCTTTTTCATCAAGAGCGTCGGAAAAGTCGTCCAGTGTCATTGCCACATCGGAAGCAGACATGCGAATCCCCCTACGGAAGGAAACAGAAGAGTACATGTCTGAATATTTCCTGTCTACGACTTACCCAGCGTTCGATAAGTCGGTGGAGCCGTTGATGTCGTCTAGAAGTGGTTTTTCTGCCCGCTCACTCAACGTCGTCATTTCCGCCCAGGCATTGCGATACACAAGGAGCCCAGTCGCTATCTTGGTAAATCTTACAATGGCGTCTGTTTTTCCAGTAACGGCGGTCAAGGCGCGGATGTTTGATGAATACATTGTCATCATTTGCTCGGCGATCTGGCCACCGGCATCCAGATCCAGGTTCTGTCGAAGACCCTTCAGAATGCCGATCGCGCGGTTGGTCCGCAGGAACGCTTCTTCGAATTCCCTGTTACGTGTGTGCTTGGCGGCAAGCGCGATCGCATTCAGCACTTCATCCAGAAGCAGCGTGACGGCAGCTGTCGGCGGAACAGTTGTTGTGGCCTGGCGGTACGCGGAAATAGCGTGGTTGAGCGCATAACTCATTGCTTAGTCGTTCCCAGTTTTCAGGAGTGCTTCGAGATAATCCAGGCTGGATTGAGCCGCCTGGATCTGCGCCTGGTAGGCGGCGTATCGCGCAGTCAAAGTGGCGCGGTAGTCTTTGGCGCGGGTCCGGATGCTGCTTGCTTCCTCTTCCAGCGCTTCATTGGTTTCCGTCAGGCCTGAAACCAGATTGGTCAGGATGCCGTCATCGGTATCCGTATAGCCCTGCATCGAGTTGAAGAGTTTTTCCATGATGCCGGAGGAGAACGTCATGTCGACGGTCTGGCTTTCAGTGCCTGTGAAGACGAAGGTCATGCCCTCATAGGGAGAGCCTTCCTTGCCCTTGATACGTGCGCCGTTGATTGTGAAAAGGTCGCTGTTGCCGTCAACCGAGGCTGAGATCAGCGTGCCATTTTCATCCACTTCGATATCCAACGAAAGCGCTTCGGGCATGTTGTCGTTACGAGCCAGCAACGCGACATCGTCGGATGTGCTGGTCGAGGTGAAAGACAGTAGTTTTTCGACTTCATCAAGGTCCTCAAGGAGAGCCTCGTTCAAGGTGGTTTCGTCGAGCTCGAGGAAGTTGCTCTCGTCGTAGCTGAGCCCTAGGAGCGCCATGGATTCACTGCCGATGATCGTCGACAGGCCATCCGCAACGGCGGAGTTGGCCGCCCGCAGGGTGCTGTCGGCAAACAGGACGGAATCTGCCGACGCACCACCGGATGTGGCTGTTTCGGACTGTGTCAGGGCCCATTCGCGATAGCTGTTATAAGCTTCAACGAGACCTGTAATCGCGCTCTTGATGGTCGTCAGGTCATTTGCGATCTCGACGTTGATCGTCGCGTTGTCTTCGGTCTTTTGGTAGATCGAGAAGGAAACGCCATCGATGACGTCATCAAGGGTGTTGCTCGAGCGGGTCACCTCGATGCCATCAATGCGGATGATGGCGTTCTTGGCTTCCTGCAGTTCTTCGGTCCAGGCGCCTTCTGAATCGACAAGACCAAGCGCCTCGCCCAGACCGTCGCCGGAGGGATCGCCCATCTCGATTTGCTTGCCGGTTTCCGTCGCGCTGAGGATCAGGCGGAAGTTGCCCTGAGATACTTCCAGGACGGATGCGGAGACGCCGCTGGAGCCCTTCTTCAGGTTGATGGCTTCTGCCACTTCCGACAGGCTCATGCTGGCGTTGAGGTTGACGTTGACGGCATCACCGCCTTCGAGCCCGAGTGAGATGCTTCCGCTCAAGCCGAGGTCGTCGGTTTTGCCCTCATAGGAGGATCCGGCAACCTTTTGCGAGGTGGCGAGCTGGTCAATCTCGATGTCGTAAGAGGTCAAGTCGGCGTCGGCGTCGGCGGTCACGACAATTGCGGACGCTGCGGAGACGTTGCCGTAGCCGGTCAGATAGGCTTCGCGTAGGGAAAATGCGTCATCTTTTGCGGTCAGGCTGTTGGCTGTGCCGCGAATGGTGCCTGCGGCATCCATGATGCCCTGCATCAAGGATTGCATTTCCTCGTAGGCGGCGATTTTGGCTTCGTTGTTTTCGACTTTGAGATCGATCGTTGTGGCGGCAGTGGTCTTTTGGGCGACCGCGGCCTCGATGAGCCCGCTCCAGTCGATGTTGGAGGAGGAATTTGATGATGAGGAAGACGACGTATACGAGTAGGTGCTAGCCGTCGTGGTCGTGGTCGTTGCAGACGTTACACTGTCAGTTGTCGCCATGGTCAGGCCTCACCTTGATACTAGAACCCGGGCCGCCGAAAACTGCGGCGGCCCGGGCTACTTAAGATTACTGCAGTAGTTTCAGCAGGTTTTCCGGCATCTGGTTGGCCTGGGAAGCAGCGGCAACAGCCGCCTGCACCTTCACGCTCGCGGCAGACAGATGAGCCTGCTCGGAGGCGATATCCACGTCGGAGATCGCGGATTCGGATGCTTCCAGGTTTTCGATGCTGGTTTCCAGCTGGGTGGAACGGTATTCGAGGCGGGACACGGTCGCGCCCATTTCCGCACGGACGTTGGACACCTTGTCGATGGCCATATCCAACACGGCGAGAGCTTCTTCCGCGCCTTCCTGGGACGATACGTTCAAGTCCACGATACCAAGTGCATTGGTGGTCAGGGACGCGATTTTCAGAGTGATCGTATCGGTATAGTCAGACCCCACGACAATGTCGGAACCGGTCGTGAGGACGTCTGTTTTCTCGCCGGTGTCGGTGGCTGTTGTGCTCGTCAGGCCAAGATCGGCTTCGGCAAAGGCTGCGGTGCCATCGGTCGATCCGGTGAAGTTATCGAGGGTCACAGATGCCTTGGTTCCAAGCTCACGGCTGATCAGCTCGACTTCGCCGGTGTCGGCATCGACACTTGCAGTCAATTCATAGTTATTGGCTTGCGCCAGGGCTTCGTTGATGGCGTCAGCAACCTGAGTGGCGCTGAAGGTTGTTTCGGTTGTGCTGTCTGCATCGCCGAAGGAAACGGTGACGTCGTTGACGTCGAAGGTGACAACCTGGCCAGCCGTCAGAGTGAAGGCATCGCTCTCACCGGATGCAGTGACTTCGCCTGTGTCGGTCTCAGTCAGGCCGAGGTTTGCGATTTCAAATGCAGTCGAAGAGCCGTCGATGTCACCAGCAAAGTTGTCGATGGTAATGCTTGCCGAGGCGCCTTCAGCAGCGGAAGTAAATTCAATTCCGCCATCGCCGCCTACGGCTACAGTAACATCGGTTGCACCCGCGGCTGTCAGAGCGTCCTGGATTGCTGTCGCGAGAGTGGCGGCCGTGTAGTCAACGTCGGCGCCATCAGCTTCAAGAGAAACTTCTGTGC
>NZ_JAFLNF010000007.1 GCF_017313085.1 Roseibium limicola
CCCAAAACATCAAGAAGATCGCTATGGCCCTCACCAAAGCCCACGAACAAGCCCCCGCGTGACACAGGCAAGCCCGCAAAAAACAAACCCATAAACGCGGACAATCGCCACAAAGCAAAAGCTTAAAAAACAAACCCGCCGGAAATCGACGGGTTTGTCAGCAGTCTGAGAAGCGCCAGCGGATCCTTCGCTGGCGCTTCTTTTCATTTGCCACTGCACCCGCGCCCCATAAGATAGGCACCGACCCATGCTCACTGACCGCTGCAACCTCATTCGGGAGCCCATATGCAGAACCAGACTGCCGACCAGCCACAGGATGCCATTGTCATCGCTGTGTCCCACTACCAGCCGAAAGATCTGGCTGTCTGGTTCAATTCGCTGAAGGCCACCTCCTTCACAGGCCGGGTCTTTGCCATCGCCTATGAGGTCAGCGAAGATCTGGTGCACTATCTCGAGGCACAAGGCGCAACCGTCTTCACCTTCGAGCATGACGCGGCGAAGGGAAAATACAGCTACTCCCAGCTCGCCGAGGAGCTGGAAGACCACATGGACGACGGAAAGTTGCGCGTCGACAGCCGCTGGACCTGGCTCCGCCGTATCCTGCGGTTCAAGGACAAGATCCATGACCGGCGTTTTTTCCATGCCAGCCAGCTGCTGGCACGGCACTGCGCCCAGACCGGTGAAAGTTATCGATTCCTCGCCTTTTCAGACGCCCGTGACGTCGCCTTCCAGGCCAACCCGTTCGACTGGCTGGAAACCGCCTTGCCGGCAGACAAGGACATTGCCGTGGCAGTTGAGGGCATCGACCATCGCGACGCCTGGAACCGCCGGATGATGATCAAGGCCTTCGGCAAGCACGCCCTCGCCCGGGTGGAGAACCAGCCTGTCATTTGCTGCGGATATTTCGCGGGACGCTTCCAGCCGATGCTCGAATTGATGCTGGCCAACTACTACGTCGACCAAAGCAAGCGCATCGGCGATCAGGTCGCCATGAACCAGCTGCTCAGCTTCGACGCCTGGCGGCGCAGAACCCTGATCACCGATTGGACAACTCCGTGGACCCTGCACGCCTGCACCACCTTGCTGCCAAGTGAGAGCGAGGGATTTTATGCAGACCCTGAGACCTTGCCCGAAGTGCACGACGGGGTGGTCATGACCCGCTCAGGACATCCCTTTGCAGTGGTACATCACACCGACCGGCACCCCGACTTGCAGGCGCATCTGAACGCAGCATTCGGCATGCAAAAAGCTGACGCTTAGACAGCCGGCAGGAGACCGTCCCGCCATTGCTCTCCGATGACCCGCCGGGCCATCATATGGGAACGTGGCGTGTTGACGCTGTCCACTGCAATCAGTTTGTTCTTGAACAGATAGGCAACATAGAACTTGTCGTCTCCGGGATCTCCGACGAGCTTGGTGTCATCATAGCCTTCAGAGAGCCCGGCAATCTGCAGCTTTGTGTGATACTGATCCGACCAGAACCACGGCAGCGGGTCATAGTCGACCTCCACTCCGATGAGCGACTGCGCCACAATCTTGGCCTGATCAATCGCGTTTTGAACACTCTCCATCCGGACCGAGCGCTCATAGCGGGTAGAAAAGAACCGGGTGCAATCGCCACAGGCGTAAATGTCTTCATCCGACGTCTGCCCGGCGCCATCGACAAGAATGCCATTGTCGACATCAAGCCCGGCAGCCTCGGCCAGATCATCGTTCGGCAGCGCGCCAATCGCCACCAGAACCAGATCGGCGGCAACAACCTCAGCATCGCTCACCCGCACGCCTGAGACCTTGCCCGCGTCACCTTCAATCGCCTGCACGCCCGTTTCCAGGCGCAGGGTCACGCCCTTCAGCGTATGCAGCTGGGTATAAAAGGCGGAGATGATCGGCGAAACGACACGCTTCAGCGGCCGATCGGCGGCTTCCAGAACAGTCACCTCAACGCCAAGGGTCTGGGCGACAGCAGCCACTTCCAGTCCAATGTAGCCAGCACCGACGATGACCAGCCGCTTGGCATCGGCCAGTTTTTGCCGGATCGACTGCACATCGCCGATCGACCGCAGGCTGAGCACACCCTCCAGATCCGCCCCAGGCAGGGGCAGAGGACGGGCACGCGTACCTGTCGCCAGCACAAGCTTCCCATAGTCCAGAGTATCGCCATTCTGCAGGGTCAGGCGCTTGGCACTGCGGTTGATGCCGCTGACCCGAACACCGGGGATCAGGTCGATAGACTGTGCTTCATAAAAGGCGGAGGGGCGCAGGAACAGGCCATCTTCAGCCATCTCGCCCAGAAGATACTTTTTCGACAGCGGCGGTCGCTGATAGGGCGGATAAGCCTCGTCCCCGATCATGCGGATCGGACCTTCGAACCCACCTTGGCGGAGGGATTGAGCAACTTGTGCCCCTGCCTGACCGGCCCCGACGATCACCACTGCCTTCTGCATCGCAACACCCATCTTCATGCAAATCATTTCGCGCCTTGCCTAGCATGGTCTGACCGCTTGAGGCCAGACAAGACAAAGACGCCGCGCTGATATAGCGCGGCGTCCTGAAACGCTTTTCAGTTGTAAATCAGGTGTTCGAAACGACAGCAATCAGGCTGCGCGCACACCTTCCAGGAAACTTGCGATTTCCGAGCGGATAAGCGCTGCCTGTTCTCTCAGGGAACCAGCCAGAAGCTCGACTTCTCCGCCGGTCTGGCGGGCATGCTGGGTGGCCTCACCAACCGCCGTCATTCGCTCAGCGCCCTCGCTCGACCGATTGGACGCATCATTGACATTGCGGGCAATGGATTGCACCGCGACATCCTGTTGCTCCACTGCGGAGGCAACGCTGAAGGCAAGCCCCTCCATTTCCTTGATGATCGCATTCACCTGCTCAATCGCCGCCATGGCCTGGCCCGAAGAACCCTGAATGGCCAGTACCTGATTGGCGATGTCACCCGTCGCCTTGGAAGTCTGATCAGCAAGCTGCTTCACTTCTGCCGCAACGATTGCGAAGCCTTTGCCTGCTTCGCCGGCACGGGCCGCCTCGATGGTGGCGTTCAGTGCAAGAAGGTTTGTCTGGTCGGCAATATCGCGGATGAGCTTCATCACTTCGCCGATGCGATCTGCTGCTTGCGACAGCTCATCCATCGTCCGTGTTGTTTCTCCCGCACTGGCCACGGCTTGCTGTGCCACATCTGTCGACTTGTTCGCCTGGCCGGCGATTTCGTTGATCGACGCCACCAGCTCTTCCGTGGCGGAGGCTGCGGAATTTACATTTTCCGAGGCCACCCGGACCGCATTGCTGGCGTGCTCGGCCTGCTCGGTCACATCGTCCGCAGCAGCTTCCACGGCCACCGACGTCTGGGTCAGTTCACCCGTAGCTCTGTCCAGGCTGGCGAGAGCCTCATTCACGGTCCCCTCAAAACTGGAAATCAAACCTTCCAGGCGGCTGACCCGGGCATCACGCTCCCGGTTATCAACTTCCGAAGCGCTTTCCAGCTTTCGGCGTTCGATCGCATTGTCCCGGAAGACCGAAACCGACTGCACCATGCTGGCAATTTCATTCCGGCCGCGCACCATTGGCAATGCCACATCGGTCTCGCCATTTGCCAGCTTCTGCATGGCGGCGTTTAGATTGGACAGAGGCGCGGAAATCGAACGCCCGATTACCGTCGCCAAGAGCGGAAGCCCGATCAGCATCGACAGGATGACTGTGCCCATCACCGTGAAGGAGAAGGTCTTGACCATCTGCAGCTCCTGTTCGGTCGCCGCCACCCGGGTGCGCGCCGCCTCGTTCAGGGCATGTAGATGCGGCGGCACCAGATCGAACAGATCCTCCAGCAATTCGACGGATTTGGCTTTCTCGACCAACTGCACCGTGTAGGCATCGAAAGCGGTGCGATAGCTCGCCATCTGCTTCTCGATATCCGCCTTGATCTGATTCGGCAGATAGGCCTTTTTGATCAGCTTGTCATAACCGGCAAAGGCAACTTCGAAATTTCCCAGTGCAAGATCGTTGCCCTCGAGGATAAATTCCTTCTCTGCCAGCTGCAAAAAAGCAACTGCACGTGCCAGCTTTTCAAAGTCCGGCCCGCCGCCGAAGTTCATCTCCTTGAGAATGATCTGCGACGCTCCACCAGCCGTCTCCGCCAGCTCTGCACGCAGGCCGGTTTCGGAATCAAACCCAATTTTTGCCTGAATTTCATTAAGCGTGGCAAAGGCACCCTCGACACCTTCCAGCGTATCCTGAACGTCCTCGATCTCGGCTTTCAGCCCCCCCGCCAACGGCTGCTGGCGAATGCTGTCCAACGCGCCCGTTGAGGCAGCCAGAGTTTCGGCAAACTGCTTTTCCACTTGCGGATCAGGCCGCGCGAGATATCCTTTTTCCAGAATATGCAGCTGATCGCCAATTTCCGCGACCGAGGCAACGGACTGCAAGAGCCGCACACCATGGCCCTGGCCTTCGACTGCGGCATCCACCTGCTTCTGGCTCCAGAAGAAGGCCCCGCCAATAACGACCAGCCCGATGGCTGTAATCAAACTAAGCGAGAGAATTCGGACCTTCACCGAAAAGCGCTCGATCGTGGAAAGAGCCGAAAAACCTTTAATTTTCATAACAACCGCGGTCCCCATTACCGAGCTAATCCGATCTAATACTCTTTCAAATAAGTTAAAAAAATATCGACAGTTAAAACGCAGGATATCAGTAAAATGCACTAATATTCATCGCGTTGAACAATTTTAAATCACAACAACCGCCCTCAAAATCAAAGTAAGATCTTGCCACGCTCTCTTCTTTCCGCCACCCCGCTGCTGTTTGTGCTTCTCTGGTCTACCGGCTTCATCGGCTCCAAGCTTGGTGCGCCCTACGCCCCTCCGATGATGTTCCTGACGCTGCGGTTTCTCATTGTCCTGCCATTGATCGCCATGATCGCGCTGGCAATGAAAGGCCGGTGGCCGAAATCAAAAGCCATGATCTTCCATTGCATCGTGATCGGCGCCCTGATCCATGGCGTCTACCTCGGCTGTGTCTTCTGGGCCATCGACAACGGCATGCCAGCCGGGATGAGCGCTGTCGTCGTCGGGCTTCAACCGGTCATCAGCGCTCTTTTCGCAGCTCTTTTGCTGCGTGAAAGCATCGGCATGCGGCATGTGTCCGGACTGCTGTTGGGATTGGTTGGGGTGTTTCTCGTTCTGGCGCCTGGCGCCGACTTCTCGCAACCTGGTGTTCAAGTGGCCACCATCGCCGCCGTAGCTCTTGCCGTCACAGCCATCAGCTTCGGGACCGTCTACCAGAAGAGATTTGTGCATGAGACCGATCTTCTTCCGGCAACCACCTGGCAATATGTCGGCGCGGTGCTGGTCACTCTGCCCCTCACCTTTCTGGAAACGCGCTCCGTTGAGTGGAGCGGTGAATTCATCTTCGCCCTGGGCTGGCTGGTGCTCGTTCTGTCAATCGGTGCAATTCTTCTGCTGATGTTCCTGATCCGCAAAGGCGCCGTTTCGGAGGTCGCATCGCTGTTTTATCTGGTGCCCGTGGCAACCAGCATCGAGAGTTATTTCCTGTTTGGCGAAACGCTTGTGCTGTCCCAGATTGGCGGCATGATTCTCGTCGCCCTGGCCGTTGTCCTCATCCGGCGAAAAGCCCGGGTCTAGACAGCCCGCGCAATCACCCTCTGGCGGATCAACGCGGCGTTCAGCTCCCCCCCCAGGATGAACGCCATTGAGCAGATATAGAGAAACACCAGCGCGGACATGATGCCGCCCAGTCCACCATAGGTGGAGACGTAATTGGCAAAGTTGGCCAGATAGGCTCCGAAGGCGCTGCCCGCCACCAGCCACATCGCCATGGTCGCAATGACACCCGGCAGGATTTCAAGAAACCGTCGACGCCCGGCAGGCAGCAGCAGATGAGTGAAGAAAAGCCCGATCTGCAGCAATCCGCCAGCCACCATATAGCGCGCCACATCAAGGGACTGCAGCGCTGTCTCAAGTGTCGGGAACCGGTTGGCGATGGCCGTGATCACCAGCGGCGCCAGCACCACCAGGACCGTATAGCCCAGCACCACGACCGCCCCCAGCACCACCAGGGCAAGCGACTGCAATCGCAGCACAATGATCGAGCGGCTTTCGCGCCGGCGATAGGCCCGGTTGAGCGCCGTGCGCATCGCTTCCAGTCCGTTGGATGCAAACCAGATGGCGGCAACCACACCAAAGGTCAGCAAGTCGGTTCGCGGAACGGTCAGAACCTGATGGATCTCGCGCACCACCGGCGCTGCAACATTATCCGGCCAGGCATCGAACAGAATATCCGACACCTCATCCGCCATGCCTTCCAGCCCGAGGAAACCGGCCAGAGCTGCGATGAAAATCAGCAACGGAAACAAGGCCAGCAATCCGGACAAGGCCACGTGGCTTGCCATGGCAAAGCCATCGTCGCGCGTAAAATGTCCGAGGGCATCGCGAAGCACCTGATAAGATGCACGAAATCTGGTCTGGCCTATCATGCCAGGATCAGACCCGGCCCGTCGGGAAAAATCAAGAGAGAAGCTTTCTGCAAAAATGCGCAAACGCACGACCTCGCGGTCCCCTTCCCCCGAAGCCCATCCGAAAGACCAACAACAAGCCACTCGACAAAACGACTGCTGCGACGCACCATGAGTGCCGTTTACGGAAACTGAGACCTTGAGGAGCGCGTCACGGTGTCCCTGGCAGAAACAACTGAAGATTTCACGCAACCCGAGCTTGGGTCAGCAACCACCTCGGCGCTGGAGTCCCTGGACGGATTACTCGATCTGGCAGCCAGCCGTGTCCGGCAGCAGGTGGCCCATGAGGGGCGCCTGTCCTCCGCTGCGATGGAAGAACATCAGCGCGCCACCCACGGGCTCGCCTGGCTCGCGACCTATGTGGAAGCCCTGCGCCAGATGGCGGACTATGCCACGCGCCTGAAAGTGGACGGCAAGGGCGGTGCCCTGGAAGACGGGCTGATCCGACTGGCATTTGCGGAATATCTCGCCCAGATCTTTGGCGGCATTCCGATGAACCAGGGCGAATTCGTCAGGCCGCATGATCTCGGCCTCACCGCTGAAGACGTCGCCCGCGCCCGCACACCAGTGATCGACAGCCTGATCACCGCCGGCTCGACTGCCAGATTGCGCCACAACCTGGCAGAGCTGATCCGCCACCAGGCTGGCCGCTCCACCATCGGCGACAGCGCCATCGACGACACGTATGAGCAAATCCGTGAGGAAATGCGCAAATTCGCAGAGGCCAAGGTCACCCCGCATGCCCATGAGTGGCACCTGAAGAACGACTATATCCCGATGGACGTGGTTGAGCAGATGGCAGAACTCGGCGTTTTCGGCCTGACCATCCCGGAAGAATTCGGCGGACTTGGGCTCGGCAAGGAATCCATGTGCGTTGTTTCCGAGGAGCTGTCGCGTGCTTACATCGGCGTCGGCTCTCTTGGCACCCGCTCGGAGATCGCTGCCGAACTGATCCTCTGCGGCGGCACCCAGGCGCAGAAGGAAAAGTGGTTGCCGATGATCGCCTCTGGCGAAATCCTGCCTACCGCCGTCTTCACCGAGCCCAACACCGGGTCTGATCTGGCTTCCTTGAAAACCCGCGCCATCCGCGATGGGGACACGTGGAAAGTCACCGGCAACAAGACCTGGATCACCCATCCAGTCCGTGCCGATGTGATGACACTGCTCGTCCGCACCAATCCGGAGGAACCCGGTTACCGGGGACTGTCCATGTTTCTGGCGGAAAAGCCGCGCGGTTCCGACGTGGAGCCCTTCCCGGCAGAGGGCATGAACGGCGGCGAAATCGAGGTTCTCGGCTATCGCGGCATGAAGGAATACGAAATCAGCTTTGACGGTTTCGAGGTCAAGGCGGAAAACCTGCTCGGCGGTGAAGAGGGTCAAGGCTTCAAGCAGCTTATGCAAACTTTCGAGGGCGCCCGCATCCAGACGGCAGCCCGCGCCCTTGGCGTTGCCCAGAATGCCCTCGACCTCGGCCTGCGTTACGCAGAAGAGCGCATCCAGTTCGGCAAACCCCTGATCCAGTTTCCAAGAGTGGCAGACAAGCTGGCCCTGATGGCAATGGAAATCATGGTCGCCCGGCAGCTGACCTATTTCTCCGCCCGAGAAAAGGATTCCGGCCAGCGCTGTGATCTGGAGGCAGGTATGGCAAAACTGCTCGGCGCCCGTGTGGCCTGGACCGCTGCCGACAACGCCCTGCAGATCCATGGTGGCAACGGCTTTGCCCTTGAATACCAGATCTCCCGGGTTCTCTGCGATGCCCGGATCCTCAACATCTTCGAAGGCGCCGGCGAGATCCAGGCCCAGGTCATTGCACGACGTGTTCTGGAAACCCGCGGCTTGCAGTAGCGCTCACACTGGCAAAGGGGAGGCAAACTTGAACTTTCAGGCCAACCTCCCCACATTTGCCCTATGACAAAAGACAAGACCAACCCGACAGACGACCTGTTTGAAGATCTGGAGTTCGACGAATCCCGCCTGGGATCTCGCGCCCAGCAGCTTCGCAATGTCCGTGACCGGTTGCTCAAGACAGCCCGCAGGGCGGCCCGCCAGATCCCGTTCATGGATGAGGTTCTGGCCAGCTACTATTGCACGCGCGATCCCCGGACACCGGCCAAGGTCAAACTGACCATGACGGCCGCGCTGGCATATTTTGTCCTGCCGTTGGACGCAGTACCCGACGTTTTGCTCCTGATCGGCTTTGGAGACGATACGGCCGTGCTTCTGGCAGCGCTGTCCATGGTGCGCAGTCATATTCGGCCCGAGCACCGGGAAGCCGCCAAGAGGGCGCTTGAGAGCGATAGGCTTGATGATAACGAAGCTGCGGCTGACACCAACTCCATGTCCGGGGCAGGCATGCCAGATCCGTTCAGCCACCCTGCATGAGTATCGCCGCATGATCACCGTTTCATCGGTATTCAGCGGCTTGCCGGATCATCCTTGACGGTCTTCCAGCAGCCCGACAGACGGCCTGCCAGCAGCCAGTAGACGAAGCCACCCAGAAACCCGGCCGCCAGAGCAATCGCCGTTCCAGGCCGAAGCGACAGATCTGCTCCGGATTGAACACCCTCGACGTCACCAATGCTCCACAGGGCAAAGGCCAGTAGGCCTCCAGCGCCGAGGTGGTAGACAAAGCTGCGGATCGCAGCCACTTCCGCAAGTGCGACCAATACCAGCGCCGGCACGAACACAGAGGCTCCGACAACGCTGGCTGACACCAATCCCGATCCGATGACCAGGGCAAATACCCCCGCATCCTGCGGCTCCTGCCCTCCGGTGAAGAACCCCCAGGCCAGAAAAAGGCCGCAACAGACAACGCCTGCGATGAAGCCAATTGCACAGCGCAGCAATTGAACAAGGAACTTTCCGCCATCGACCATTGATAAAATCCGGGAACTTTTTCGAGGCCACCACGTTTAGACGATGGCCATGAACAAGGGAAGCGCACCAACCTTGGTGAGCCATCCGCAGCAGAATAAAGCGGCAATATCCTGCTCACTGCGGATTTCAGTTGACTTTTCGCCGCTTTCGCTGGATTTTTCCGCTCTGTTCCTGCGATGAAGTCGATGCCCGCCTCGCGGCTAACCACGTGAGGGATTTGGCGCATCCCACAGAGCGAACAGCTAGAGGCCACCGGGCAAAATCAGCATGTCCCGCACCTCTTGACCCGAAACAACAGAGGAGATCGCGACCATTCGCCGTCCATTCCGCGCCCCGCCTACCACAAAGGAAGGCCCGCGCACTAACCAAGAAATTCGCGTCCGCGAAGTCCAGTTGATCGATCACGAAGGCTCCAACCGGGGTATTGTGCTCACCGAAGAAGCTATGGACATCGCTGTGGGAGCCGGACTGGATCTTGTAGAGATTCAGCCCAACGCCCAACCCCCTGTGTGCAAAATTCTGGATTACGGCCGGTACAAGTACCAGTCCCAGAAGAAGGCAGCAGAAACGCGGAAGAAACAGAAGACCGTCGAGATCAAAGAGATCAAGATGCGGCCGAACATCGACACCCATGATTATGAGGTGAAGATGCGCAACATGCTGCGGTTCTTCGGGGATGGAGACAAGGTCAAGGTGACGCTCCGCTTCCGCGGTCGTGAAATGGCGCACCAGGATCTTGGCATGAAGCTGCTGAACAAGGTGCGTTTGGAGACGGAAGAGATCGCAAAGGTCGAATCCAACCCCCGCCTTGAAGGCCGCCAGATGGTGATGGTTCTTTCGCCAATCAAATAAGCGCGTATTTTACATGCGCCTGACCGTTATAAAAAACCCCGCCAATGGCGGGGTTTTTTGGTTTTCGCACAAGATCGCCTCCGCATGACACGGAGAAGAGCGGAGCCTAGAGCCCCACCCAGCCGTTGGTTTTCTCGGATTCAAACATCGCATCGAGGATCGCCATGTTCTGCACCGCATCAGCCGAACCATAGGGCAGATCGATCTCACCGCGAATGGCCTGACCGAAGACATCCACCAGCTCCGCATATTGATCGGAAGGCGCGACGGTCTCGGAACGCGCATTGACTTCGACAAAGCCGTTGCCGTCATCGATCCGCAACGTCGTCGCCTCGGCCTGCGGTGCGTTGTAAGGGATCAGAATCTCCAGACGCTTCTTGGTGCCGCACAGATGCAGCCGCTGATATGGCGTCAGCTGGGTCGACACCGTGAAGTCCAGGCGGCGCCCGCCACCAAAGTCGAGGAGCGCACTGGACAGCGTGTCGGTCTTGAACGTCGGGTCCCGATCGATCATCGATACCAGCCGCTGCGGCTCCGCCTCGAAGAAATAGCGTCCCGCCACCATCGGATAGCAGCCGATGTCCAGCAAGGCTCCGCCGCCGATTTCCGGGTTGTTGCGGATGTTGGCCGGATCCGCGTTGAAGTAGGAAAAGAACGACTGGATCGCGCGCAGCTCGCCAAGCTCGCCGGATCGCACGATCTCCCGAGCCTTGATCCACTGCGGGTGTGCGCGGACCATGAAGCCCTCGGCGACCAGCTTGTCCTTTGGCAGCTTCAAAAGCAGGCGGGCTTCCTCTGCATTCAGCGCAATCGGCTTCTCACACAGCACATGCTTGCCTGCTTCCACGGCCTGGATCGTCAGAGGGACATGCAGGTGGTTTGGCAACGGATTGTAAATGGCATCGATGTCCGGATCAGCCAGCAGCGCCTCGTAGGAGCCATAGGCTTTCTCGATCCCCAGCGCGTCGGCCGCCGCCCGCGCGTTGTCCTCAGACCGCGAGGCGATGGCCATGGCCTTGCCGGTGGTGGAGCGGCCAATACCGGGAATGACCTTCTCCATGCCGATCTTTGCAGTAGACAGTATGCCCCAGCGAATGGATTGTCTGTGGTCCGCCATGACGTAACCTCCCCCATGTGCTTTTGGTTGATCAGAGCCTTGAGCAACGTAACTCAAATTCTCCGCAGTCATGACAATGATCCCCGCCTTTGGCAAGGCGCCCACAGGGGCAAACCGTCCACTGTTGAGCCGGAAGGGCCACCGGGAAATCGACCGGTTCGCTAAAACCGTTCTGGCACGTAAAGCTCGTCCGGCAGCACCTTGCGCTCGTAATCGGGATTGAAGACGCGTTCCGGAAGATGGATCGTTTCATGCGGAACTTCGGCGTATGGCAGTTTCGACAGGAGATGGCTGATGCAGTTCAACCGCGCCCGCTTCTTGTCATTGCCTTCCACGATGAACCACGGCGCTTCCGGAATATTGGTACGCTCGAAGGTCTCTTCCTTGGCCTTGGTATAGTCTTCCCAGCGCTTGCGCGATTCCAGGTCCATCGGGCTCAGCTTCCACTGCTTCAGGGGATCGTGGATCCGCATCAAGAAGCGCAGCTGCTGTTCCTGATCGGTGATCGAGAACCAGTATTTGATCAAGGTGATGCCGGAGCGCACCAGCATGCGCTCGAACTCGGGCACATCGTTGAAGAACTCCTCAACCTGATCTTCGCTGGCAAACCCCATCACCCGCTCAACACCCGAGCGGTTATACCAGGAGCGGTCGAAGAGAACCATTTCGCCGGCGGCCGGCAGATGCGGCACATACCGCTGGAAGTACCATTGGCTCTTCTCGCGCTCCGACGGTGCAGGCAGCGCCACCACACGGGCAACCCGTGGATTGAGCCGCTGGGTAATGCGCTTGATGACACCGCCCTTGCCGGCCGCATCACGCCCTTCAAAGATGACGACCACCTTCTTGCCTTCGGCTTGCACCCAATCCTGCAGCTTTACCAGTTCGGCCTGCATCCGCAGCAGCTCATGGAAATAGACCTTGCGATCCAGTTCCGCGCCTTGCGCGTGCTCGTGCCGAGAGATGAAGGCCAGCTCCTTCGAGATCAACAGATCGTCGATCTCCATTTCCAGCTCTTCGTCCAGGCTATCAAGCCATTCGGCCTCCACCCAGGTCCGGGCGCTGTCATCGGTCATGAAGGGGTCCTCGTAGTCAAGAAACGGGTCAGGCTCCGCCCGGCGCAGGGCGGACGCAAAGCAGTTCTACCCAGTGTGAAGCGAGGGTGTGTTACGGTTTTTTGACAAAACCGGAGAATCTGCAAGCAGAGGCGAAAGAAGCGCCGCTTTGGCTGTCCGCAACGCCCAAAAGCTCATCCGGATGCCAATTTGCGCTGCCGATAGCGGCGGATGGTTTCGGCGATTCGCTCCGCGTCCAGCTTCTCCACACTCTTTTGCGCATCGACCGACAGCGTCTTGCCGTAGATCTTCTCCTTCAGGCGTCGCGTCCGTTTCTTTTGTCGCTCCGCAAATCCGCGTGGCAAGGCGACGCCCTCCTTGTCGAGACCGACAAGCACCCGGTTGAGGTCCGGAATGACCTCGCAGGAGATGGAGAACTCATCGCCATTGGCTGCCTTGAAGATCAGTGTCTTTGTTTCCTTCGCCGCACTGAGCAGGGCGACCCTGCGTCGACTGTCGCCGCCCCTCAGCCCCATCATCCAGGCACCGCCCCCGGTGGCCTTCAGGTGCTTCAGATCGACTTCCAGCAGCTCGCTGAAGCGCACCCGGGCGGTCAGGCCCATTTGGGTGATCTCAAAGCCGTTGTTGAAGAAGCGAACCCAGGAGGTTTCCTGGCGGGCCACCACCAGAAACACCGGAACGCACATGCTGGCCGGCAGCAGCAACAGCAGGAAGAACACCCCGCTGCCCTGTCCGCCGGTGGCAGCCCCGGTAAAGGCTGCGGAAAACAACGGCACGCCGATCAGGAAGCCGATGCAGTCGCTGATCCAGATATTGGGCACCGCATCCGGGCGCACGGCTCCCGGCGAGGGACGCGGGCGCGGAATAGCGAAATAGATTGCAACCGCAGCGGCAAAGCACAACCCACTGCTCAGTGGCGTGAGAAACGTCAAACCGCCCCAGAGCCCGAGGATGCCGAGCCCAAGGGCCAGCAATCGTCGTAGGAGTTCCAGTTTAGCCGCGCGCCCCATGCCGCCTCCCGAAGCCTTGCCTCAAACGCCGTAAACAATCGTGATTCGCCCATGAGAATCCGAAACGTCATGGCGGTCAAGTTGGCGGTTTGGGCAGAGGCTCAGGAATGGCCGCAGTCACGGTTTATTCCGTACTGGGTGCCGAAAGGTCATGGCAAAACTGTTCGCTATCTATCGGCAGAAGCATTCCCAGAGAACCAGACCCAGGACGAAGCGGGTTGAATTATCAGTTTGGGCACATTCGCGCGAAACGATAGCCACTAGCATATGCCAAATAAATTCTATTAAGAGTTGTATTTTTCCAGTGATAAGGTGGAGTTTAGTGTCTAGAGCAGTTGAGACGGATACGAAATTTAATATTACGGCTTGGGCTAAACATTTTCGTCGGAAATGAATTTTACAAACTAGGAGTTTTCACATGTTTCTTCAACTAGAAGTAAAGCCAGGAAAAGACGTAGAACAATCCCGGAGAAAAATATTTGAAGAACTTGTTAAGAACGATTCACAGGTCAACAACAAAACTCTATCGAATTTTGTAAAGGAAGCGCATTTTCTAGCCTTTCTTTTCATCGAAGGGATACTAGTCGGTACGAACGCGATCAAGAACAACAAACCCTATCAGCGGACACTTGAAGAAAAATCTGCTGTTAAGCTCCCGGACACTGACTTTTTTGGTGAGGTCGGCTACTTGCACGTTGAGAAGGACCATAGGAGCGCGGGGCTGGGCGATCTCCTCATCCTTGGAACACTCGCGGCAGTTAGGAATGAAGGGCTCTTCGCTACTATCCAGACGAAGAACCTTTCATCTCGCCGATTATTTGAACGGCACGGTTTTATGCAAGTTGGGAAGTCATGGGCATCAAAACAAAAGGATGATCGGGTCAATCTCTATGTGCGACCGGGCCTCAAAAAATCAAATTGATTCAACTAAGTAGTTTAGAGAACTGGTGCCGCTTACGTGACTCGAACACGTGACCCCATCATTACGAATGATGTGCTCTACCAACTGAGCTAAAGCGGCTCTGCATCCGGATAAAATCAGACGGGTGCACATCGGTCGAAACCGAATGCGCCGCTAAATACCGGAGCAGGACGCCAGATGCAAGAGGCATCTGACGTCTGTTGATGACTGTCTAGACAGCGAGAAGCTGCCTAGTTGAAAAACCGCGAGCGTGGGGGGCGGGCAAAGCCATCTTCTTCAGGGTCATCATCCAGACCCGGATCGTCGGGCATCCGTTCCAGCGGGAATTCGATCCTCTGGTTCAGGCCATCCTTGCCCTTGCTACTGGTCGATGTCGAAGACTCTTTTGACGTCTCACCCGCCACAGCAGCAGTCCCCGCGGTTGGATTCTTGTCCGCAGCAGTCGGTACCGGTTCGCTGCCATGGGAAGCATCATCCGCTGCCTTGGCAGGAGAGGCCGAAGCACTGGCCGGAGTTTGGGCTGCAGCTTGGGCCGCAGGAGCGGCTTTCGGGTCGACCAGCAGATCATGCGGGCGCTTCATTTCGCGCACATCATCCGTCGTGCCTTCCACACCGGTGGGCTTCGAGGCAACAGGCGTCGGCTCTATCGCCACAGCGGCCTCAGACGGCTTAGTGCCTGCCGGCATCGCCGGCGCTTTTGCGCCCTCGGCTGTCGGCTGTGTCGAGACAGGTGCCGCTTCCACGTCCACAACGGGCGTCGCTTCCACGACCGGAGCATCATCATCAGAAACCACGACGGCTGCTGCTGCCGTTCCCACAGCCTCATTCGGCGTCAGAACCGGCAGTCCGGGTTGATCGAAGGCCGCATCTTCAAGCAACTCGCTTTCATCGCTCATTCCGGCGGGTGTCGCCCATTCGAACGCATCCAGTTTCCCGGTCACCGGAGACACCGGCTGCCATTCGCGTGACACGATCCCATCGGCAATCCATGCCTTGTCCTGCGGAGCCCGGACGGCGCGTGCCAGCCATTCGCGCATGCGGCCACGATCGCCATGTTCGGCTTCTTCCAGTTCCGCCATCATCACGAAGGCAGAGCGCGAGGTTTCCGAGCGCAGTACCTTCTTCAGAGCTTCGCGGGCCTCGTCGAATTCTCGGGCTTCAATCGCAGCACGGGCGACAGCCAGTTCGCCAACCGAAGAATTGGCCTTCTGCCCGGCGAGCGACTTGACCCGCTTCAGACGATCAACGGCGCTGTCGCCGCTGCGCACATGGGCATAGGCTTCCGCAAGATCCGGATGTGGCGAGACACGCCACGTGCTCTCGATAAGCTTCGAGGCCTTGCGGATTTCGGCTTTCCGGGTGGCAAGGCGCGCGGCCAGAACCGTCGCCGGGACCAGATCCAGCGCCAGCCCATGCGCCTCACGCGCCAGCGAATAAGCCCGATCCGGCTCACCCTGCTCAAGATCCTGCGCCAGGGCCGTCAGAATGACGGCCCGTTGACGGCGATAGGTTTTCTTGTCGAGAAGCTTCGATGTGTAGTTACGCTCCAGCGTTGCCAGAGCCTTTTCCCAGTCGTGAGACACGGCCTGATAGCCAAGAACCGCCTTACCGGCCCATTCGAGCCCTGGTGTCGCCTGAGATGCCTCTTCGGCATAGTGACGTGCGGCGACAGGTTCACCTTCCCGCTCTGCCTCGATAAAGAGACCATGCAGGCCCACCGACTTTGTTTCGTCGTCCTCAAGCATCGCTTCGTAGCGATCACGTGCTTCTTCATGCTTTCCAGCCAACTGCGCCGTCTGAGCCAGCAGCAACTTCGTCGCAGGCTCATGCCGCAACAGCTTGTCAGCATCAACACCATACTTGCGCGCCAGCTTGGGATTGCCGGCCCCGAGAGCCAGCAGACCCTGCGACAGCGACCGATAGCCCTTTTCCCGACGGCGACGGCGGAAGAAGCGGCTGGCCAGCTTGGGCGAGCGCAGAATCGACATCACCAGCCACAGCGCCAGCAAGATCGCCAGCAACCCAAGGCCCGCCATCAGCACGACCACGACCGGTGGCTGTTCCCAGACGTATCCCTGCCAGGTAATGGAGATCACCCCCGGCAAATCCGACAACCAGGCAACCCCGAGGGTTACCAGAAAGAGAAAGGCGAAAAAGATCAAGACACGGATCATTCCGCAGGCTCCCAAATCACCGGCTCAGCCGGTCCTCATGAAAATCGCTCGACGCCATCCCCACCCATCGTGATGTGGAGGAGACCTCGAAGAAACGTCGTGTCAGCTGTCCCGTGCGCCCAGCGCCCGAAGCACCTCGTCGGAGGTCTGCCGCGTCAGTGTGTCAACGGCCACCCGTGCCCGGGCCCGCTCGGCCCATTCGGCACCGACGTCCTTCGCCGGGTCCGGCAGCTTGTCGTAGGCAGCCAGAGCTGTTTCCAGATCAGCTTGCCCCACGGCCCGCTCCATGCGGCGCAGCTCGGCCTCCGGACCTTCGCCCGAGACATCGCCAGGGCCGCGCACCGCAATCAGTGAACGCGCTCCCGACAGCAGGCTGTCGAAAACGTCGCCGTCCCGTCCCGGCTTGGTGATGGCAGCAAACATCGCCCGCGCCGTTGCCGGGAACTCGGCAATCAGGGTTGGCGTCGGAGACACGCCTTTATCGGCATGAGCCGTCAAAGCCGAAAGATCCATATCGGCGGGCAGTCCGGCGCGCACCGCCGCCAGTTCCGCCTGATACGGCCGGCCAGAATCAATCGCCGACTTCAACGCGGCAATCGACAGGGCACGGGCGGCCAGCTCACGGGCTGTCGCATCGCCCATGGTCGCCTCGACGGCAGCCAGGCGCTTCGACATGGTGTCCAGTTGTTCCTTGATGGCTGTCTGATTGGCCGCGACCCGTCCGGACAACGTCTGGATATCCCCTGACAAGGCAGCCAGGCTTTCGCTGGAGCGCGACTGACTGTCGGCAAGCGTCTTCAGGGACACATCAGACGTCGACACGGCAGACTGGGCTGCCTTGGCAGTCGCCTCGACACTGTCCACCTGGTCGCTCAACCCCGACACAGTGGATTGCAGCTCCTGCAGATTGGCGCTGAGCGCATCTGCGGTTTTGATCTCGTCTTCAACGGAAGAAAGACTGGACTTGAGCCCTTCGATCTCCGACGTGATGCCGGAGAGATCAACCTGCGCAGCATCAGTCCCGGCACCATTCGCCGCACCGGCCTCAACCCGCGCGCTCAATGCGGCGATGTCCTGGCGCAGCGCATCAAGCGCGGCAGGATCTGTGCTTGCCCCCTCTGCGGAGGACGCTGTCTCGACCTTGGTTTCCAGCGCACTCAAACGCTCTGAAACATCAGAGCCCTCTGCGGAAGCAGTCGACCCTGCCTGAACCTGCGCTTCCAGTGCAGACACCCGGTTATCAAGCGTTTCGCCGCCTTCTTCAGGCATTGAGGCAATCGGCAGCATCCCGGCCACATGCAGACCGTAGGCACCTGACAGAACGACAGCACCGCCAAAGACGGCAGCAAACACCAGCCCGGCAACGCCGACGCCATGGCTCTCGGCCTGTGGAGGCGGCGTAAAGGATTTCGATCGCCGATCGGCATCGCTTGAGCTGGAAGCTCCTGCAGCCGACCCCGACGCAGGCACTGAAGAGGATCCGACCGCACTTGACCCTGTGGAGCCGGGCTTCGAGGCAGTGGAAGACGCAGATCCCGACGACGCAGAGCTGGCAGCCGAACTGTGTGGAGATGTCGCAGTGGATGGCTTGCTGCTTGCTGCGCCAGAAGAGCCAGAAACCCCAGACGTGCCGGATTTTGCACCGCTAGCGCTCGGGGCAGCTGACGAAGCGGCAGGCGTTCTGGCAGCATCCGGCTTGCCGGTTTCGCCCGCTGGCTTGCCGGCGATCGGCTTGGCTTCGAGATCAATCGTCACCGGCCGTTTGGATTTCGGCGGGATCGCACTGCTCTTTGCGCTGCTCGCCGTTTGCCCCTCAGACGTCGTCGACCCTTGCTTTGCGCCGGATTGCGCAGACGAGGGCTTGTCACCTGAAGATGGGGTCTTGCTGGAAGGATCTTTGTCCGTCGGCATCTGCTAGGTCCTCACCTTAAATCCCCGAAGGAACGGGGTTTCTCACATACTATACACGCCCTGAGAGCAAGCGGTAGCGGCATGCCAAAGTCTTTTCCGCGCTGCGGAAACACAGTCAGAACGGCTCGGGTTAAGACAGTCTTAACGCCGCTTTAAACAGCGCTTCTTCATTTGGGGCGGTGGCGATAACTGTTTCTACAAACTCGGGCAAGGATGAGGCAACCCCGTGCGACATCACTATAACGCGTTGATTGCGCAATAGTTCCAGTCCGGACGCAGCCGCTACCAATGTCGTGAAAATCTCGGCGCTGCGTCGGGAATACAGCAACGTCCCGTCCAGCTGACGCTCGGCCAGCGCTTGCTCAATCGTGTTGGGCAAATATCCCAGGACTTCCATCCGGTAGACCACTTGCGTGTCGACGGTGATCCCTGCCAATTGCAATGCAGCAGCCAGATCAAAGGCCCGATCTGCAGCTGCCGGATAAAGCAACCGGCCCTTCACGCCCGCCTGAAGAATCAGCTGCGCCAGATCGGCTCCCGCCCCCTTCGCCGACATCACCTGCGACCATCCGGCCTGGCGCATGGCGGTGGCAGACCGGTCACCGACAGCGAACACCGGAAGGCGCTTCAAGACATCGGCTTGGGAATCTTGCGCCAGAACCTCTGCGACACGGGCACTGGTCACAGCAATCGCTGCATACCCCGCGTCGGGCAGCAACGGCAATCCAACCGTCAGCTGCTGCATCAGCGGCACGGTCAGCACCTCATGCCCCAAGCCTGCAAGCCGTTGAGCACTCAGCGAGCATTGCGGCTCAGGACGCGTCACCAGAAAGCGCAAGATCCCCTCCCCTCAAGTCCCATCAGGTACTCAAAAAGCCAGGCCCCATCAGTTCTTTCAAGGCCTCACCGGCTTCCTGACCGATGCGTTCGGCGTCAGTCACCGGACCCGCCCGCTCGATGGAATGCATCTGCGACCCATCCGGCTTCAGAACCACTCCGCGCAGGATCAGGGTTTCTCCGGAGATCTCTGCCAATCCGCCAATCGGCGTCCGACAGGAACCATCAAGCACAGCAAGATACGCCCGCTCCGCCGTCAGCCGACGCTCTGTTTCTTCATCATGGATCGCAGACAACATGTCGAGGGTGGCCGTATCCCTGGCGCGACTCTCGATACAGATCGCCCCCTGACCGACGGCCGGCAGAAACTGATCGGGTTCCAAAACGCTGGTCACCACATCACCCAGGCCCAGACGCTTCAAGCCTGCATAGGCCAGCAGCGTCGCATCGACCTGGCCTTCTTCCAGCTTTCTCAAGCGGGTTTGAACGTTGCCCCGGTACATCACCACCTCGATATCGGGGCGCAAATGCTTGATCATCGCCTGGCGCCGGAGCGAGCTGGAGCCAACAACCGCATTCTGCGGCAGATCGAGAAGCGTTTCCGCCTTGGGCGAGATGAAGGCATCGCGCACATCTTCACGCGGCAGGAAGGCTGTCAGTGCCAGACCGTCGGGCAGCACTGTTGGCATGTCCTTGGAGGAATGCACAGCCAGATCCAGAGACCCGTCGAGAAGCCCCTCTTCGATTTCCTTGGTGAAAAGCCCCTTGCCGCCGACTTCAGACAACGGCCGGTCCTGAATCTTGTCGCCGGACGTCTTGATGACGACGATTTCGAATGCCTCTTCCGGCATGTTATGTGCGATCATCAAGCGGGAGCGCGTCTCATGAGCTTGCGCCAGAGCCAGAGCGCTACCGCGGGTTCCTATCCGCAAAGGTTTCGTTTGCAAGGATCACTATCCCGATGTTAGGGCCCTCTCGGGCAGATTT
This sequence comes from Roseibium limicola, assembly GCF_017313085.1. Taxonomy (GTDB): domain Bacteria; phylum Pseudomonadota; class Alphaproteobacteria; order Rhizobiales; family Stappiaceae; genus Roseibium; species Roseibium limicola. The sequence continues at coordinate 20,296 of NZ_JAFLNF010000007.1, forward strand.
GAAACGACATGAGCGTCGATGAATGATAGGCCGTTGACTACCATTGGCCAATGAAACTGCAACCATGAAAACCGATTTTTCCGATTGCGACACGGGGTCGCTGACCGTTTTGGGCATCGAAACCAGCTGCGATGAAACCGCGGCGGCGGTCGTGCGCGGTCCGGCAGATCGGCAGATCCTGTCCAATGTAATCCGCTCACAGTTCGATGAACACAAGGCCTTCGGCGGCGTGGTGCCCGAAATTGCTGCCCGCGCCCATATCGAGGTGCTGGACAAGATCGTCCAGCAGGCGATGGATGAGGCTGGCTGCAGCTTCGATGACATTGATGCCGTCGCTGCGACTGCGGGCCCCGGCCTGATCGGCGGCGTGATCGTCGGCTTTCTGACAGCCAAAGCCATCGCCATGGCCGCTGCTAAACCCCTGATCGCCGTCAATCACCTGGAAGGCCACGCCCTGACGGCCCGTCTGACAGATGATCTGGAATTCCCGTTCCTGCTGCTGCTCGTCTCCGGCGGTCACAGTCAGTTTCTGCTGGTGAAAGGCGTTGGCGACTATGAGCGTCTCGGCACCACCATCGATGATGCGATTGGCGAGGCCTTCGACAAGACCGCCAAGCTGCTTGGCCTCCCCTATCCCGGCGGCCCCAACGTCGAGCGTCTGGCCCGCGAAGGTGACGTCAACCGCTTCAAGCTGCCGCGCCCCCTGCTCGACCGGCCCGGCCTCGACATGTCCTTTGCCGGACTGAAGACGGCTCTGCGCACCCAGGCCAAAAAACTCGAACCCATCGACGATCAGACCGTCGCTGACCTCTGCGCCGGGTTTCAGCGCGCCGTCTCCGATGTACTGGCCACACGCACCAGCCGGGCTCTGGGTCTGTTCAAGGATCGCTTTCCCGATGTGCAGCCAACGATCGTTGTGGCTGGGGGGGTGGCCGCCAATGCGGAGATTCGCAGCGCCCTTCTGGAGGCTGCCAAGCGTGTTGATGCGCGTTTCATCGCACCGCCGATGGCCCTTTGCACCGACAACGCAGCAATGATCGCCTGGGCCGGCATCGAGCGCCTGCGTCTGGGGCCGGTGGATGACATGGCCGTCAGCCCGCGCCCGCGCTGGCCTTTGGATCAGGACGCCAGCGGCGTTCTGGGTTCCGGCAAAAAAGGCGCGAAGGTTTAGGCTCAGGCAATCGCAGTCAGCCGGTTCCCCTGATGCTGTGAACTTGATACGAGTGAAGCCCTGATCCTTATTCGAACCTCCTCGGGCACCATTTTTGATGCAGATTTTTCACAAGGCCTACGTCTATCTGACCTGCGGGACGCAGTTGCTGGTTTTCAACGAGCCGGATACGCCGCAGCTGGGCCTTCAGGTGCCGGGCGGCACGATTGATCCGGGTGAAAGCTATCTGATTGGCGCACGGCGGGAGTTTCAGGAAGAGACTGGCCTGCAACTCGATGCCGCCTTCGAGCATTTTGCAGATCAGGATCTGCCGTTTGAAACGCTGGTGGCCCAAGGCAAGCACCAGGCACCGCCGGACCGGCCGCTGAAGGGACGACACCTGCGCAAACACTACCACGTCCGGATCCCGAGCCGGCCAGCGGAAGAATGGGAACATTACGAAATGACCCCGAGCAATGGCGGCCCACCGATTCGGTTCCGCTTGCACTGGATCGACCTGTTCGGCCCGGCCGCCCAGAACCCAAATATGTTTTTCGCCGGCTTCGGCGAACCGCTCGACGCCCTGCGCACCCGCTTCTGAAGGAGACCCGATTGCCCACTGCATCTGCTCAACGCTTTCAGAAAATTGTCGTCATCGGCGGCGGCGCCTGGGGCACTGCCCTGGCCCTGACCGCGGCCCGTGCCGGACGATCCGTCACCCTGTGGGCGCGGGACCAGAGCCTGATTACCGAGATGCGGAGCCGCAATCAGAACAGCCGCTACCTGCCGGGCATCACCTTTGATGAGGATCTGACGTTCACGGATCGGCTGTCGGACTGCAGCAAGGCCGACGCCATCCTGCTCGTCACCCCGGCCCAGACCACACGGGACATTTTGCGGGTTCTGCAAAATGAAGCCAAGCTCACTGTGCCGGTCGTGCTGTGTGCCAAGGGCATAGAACGCGGCACCGGGCAAATGCTGTCCGAGGTGCTGAAGGAGGAAGCGCGGCAGGCGGAAGCTGCCGTTCTTTCCGGCCCGAGCTTTGCGGACGACGTGGCTCGTGGCCTGCCAACCGCCGTGACCATTGCAGCAGAGACCGACGCAACCGCGCAAGGGCTCAGCCAGGCACTCGCCGCCCCCGCCTTCCGCCCCTATGCATCGACGGATGTCATTGGCGCCCAGATCGGTGGGGCCTTGAAAAACGTGTTGGCCATCGCCTGTGGCGCCGTGGTCGGCCGCAAGCTCGGCGCCAGCGCACAGGCGGCCCTGACGGCTCGCGGCTTTGCCGAATTGACCCGGCTGGCCCAAGCTCTTGGCGCCCGCCACGAAACGCTGACCGGCCTGTCCGGTCTCGGTGATCTGGTGCTCACCTGCTCCTCCACTCAGTCGCGCAACTTTTCATTCGGCCTCAAGCTCGGCAAGGGTCTTTTGGCTTCCGACTTGAAGGCCTCAGGCGGCAAACTGGCCGAAGGCGCCCACTCGGCCCGGATTGCCGTGACGCTTGGCGACCGGCTGAATGTCGACCTGCCTATTTGCAAGATTGTCGCACGTATGGTGGAAGAAGATCTTCCGATCGAAGAAGCCATTACCGCGCTCATGACGCGCCCGTTGAAATCAGAAACACCGCCAGCCTGATCCGCTGGCGTTTACCCACAAAGTCACACAAGGAAGCACAGATGCTTTTTGCCCTGATTTGTACAGACAAGCCCGGCGCCCTGCAGGTTCGCCTCGACAACCGCCCGGCTCACATCGAGTTTCTCAAGGGTCTGGGTGACCAGCTCAAAGGCGCCGGGCCATTTCTCAGTGAGGCAGGCGAGATGAACGGCTCTCTCGTTCTCATCGAAGCCTCCGACAAGTCCGCTGTCGAAGCACTGGCCGCGGCCGATCCCTATGCCAAGGCCGGCCTGTTCGAGAGCGTCGACATTCGCCCGTGGAACTGGGCTGTGAAGAACCCGGAGACCATCTAAGTGCAATACTGGTTGATCAAATCCGAACCCGACAAGTGGTCCTGGGAGCAGCAGAAAGCCAAGGGCGACGAAGGCGAACCCTGGGACGGCATTCGCAATTATCAGGCCCGCAACAACATGCGTGCCATGAAAATCGGCGACAAGGCGTTCTTCTACCATTCCAACATCGGCAAGGAAGTTGTTGGCGTTGTGGAAGTTTGCAGTGGAATTCACCCGGACCCGAAAACCGATGATCCGCGCTGGGAATGCGTTGATTTCAAAGCGGTTTGTGACATTCCAAAGCCGGTCACCCTGGCCCAGGTGAAGGCAGAGCCGCGGCTTGAGGAAATGTCTTTGGTGACAAGCATGCGCCTTTCGGTGCAGCCTGTGACCGAGAGAGAATGGTCCATCGTCTGCGAGATGGGTGGACTGGACGGCCCAGCGTAAGCCCGGAGACCCAATGGACGCACTGAATGATCCGATGAAATTCATTCATGCAGAGACCGTGGTTCGCCGCGTTCCCCATGCTCAGGAGATCCGGCTGCACGTGGCCGACGAGGCCATGGACCTGTGGCAAAAAACCGAAGAGGAGCTGGAGGCCCTGGGCCTTCCACCTCCCTTCTGGGCCTTCGCCTGGGCGGGAGGTCAAGCCCTCGCCCGCTATATTCTCGACAATCCCGATATTGTCGCCGGCAAGCAGATCCTCGATCTCGCCAGCGGATCAGGCGTTGTCGGCATCGCCGCTATGCTGGCCGGGGCAGCTCACTGCCAGGCAGTCGACATCGATCCCTTTGCCGCCCACGCAGCCAGAGCCAACGCAGCCCTGAACAATGTCATGCTCGACGTGGTGGACCGTGACATCACCGGGGATGGCCCGCCGCCGGTCGACGTCATCTTCTGCGGTGATGTGTTTTACGAACAACCGATGGCAGAAAAGATCCTGCCTTTCATCGACAGAGCTTTGACTGCGGGAATTAGCGTTTTTGTCGGTGATCCCGGCCGCAGCTATCTGCCAAGGGAGCGGTTGGAGCTTCTGGCCACCTACGAGATCGAGGTGATTGCCAATCTTGAGGATGCCACCATTAAAAAAACCAGCGTGTTTAAGCTGTTGGAACCCGCTGCGGCAAAAGCGCCTTAAATTTGCACAAGGCAATAAAGTCGGCACAACCTCTTCAACTTTGAAAAATTTTCGCTAGCATGTGGCCTCGGCATTCGCCAGTTCACACCCCTTCCCAGCATTGCGTCCCAAGGAGCCATCCGCATGCCTATCGTCAATCGCCTCGCAGAGCTTCATGAAGAGATCACCGCATGGCGGCGCGATTTTCACGAGAACCCTGAAATCCTCTATGAAACCGTTCGCACCGGCGAAAAGGTTGCGGAGCTGTTGAAAGGGTTTGGCGCGGACGAAGTGGTCACCGGCATTGGTCAGACCGGCGTGGTCGCCGTCATCAAGGGCCGCAACGGGGGCTCCGGCAAGACGCTGGGCCTGCGCGCCGACATGGACGCCCTGCCGATCGACGAAATCACCGGCAAGCCCTATGCCTCGAAAGTTCCGGGAAAGATGCATGCCTGTGGCCACGACGGCCACACCGCCATGCTGCTGGGTGCGGCCAAGTATCTGGCGGAAACCAGAAACTTCGATGGCACCGTTGTCGTCATCTTCCAGCCTGCCGAAGAAGGTGGCGCTGGCGCCAAGGCGATGATCGACGACGGACTGATGACCCGCTGGCACATCGACGAAGTCTACGGCATGCACAATTATCCGGGTCTGCCGGTTGGCGAATTTGCCATTCGTCCGGGCGCGATGATGGCCGCGACCGATGAATTCGCCGTCACTATCAAGGGCCGCGGCGGTCATGCAGCAAAGCCACACGAAACAATTGATCCGGTTGTCTGCGCCGCCCAGGTCGTCACCTCCCTGCAGACAATCGCCAGCCGCAACCTCGATCCGTTAAAGTCTGTCGTGGTTTCAGTAACGATTTTCCAGGCAGGCAACGCTTTCAACGTCATCCCTCAGGAAGTTCTTTTGCGCGGCACGGTCCGCACCCTGGATGCAGGCGTTCGTGAGCTGGCTGAAGAACGTTTCAAGGCCATCGTGGAAAACACCGCCACGGCGTTCGGCGCCGTCGCCGAGATCGACTACATCCTCGGCTATCCGGTTGTCGTCAACCACGAAGACCAGACCTACTTCGCCGCAGATGTTGCCGAAGACGTTGCTGGCACAGGCAAGGTCAATCGCGACCTCCCACCAATGATGGGTGGAGAAGACTTCGCCTACATGCTTGAAGAACGTCCAGGCGCCTTCATTTATACTGGAAATGGCGACAGCGCCGGCCTCCACCACCCGATGTATGATTTCAACGACGACGCCATCCTTTACGGCAGTTCGTACTGGATCAAACTGGTCGAGACCTCCCTGCGCGCCGCAGCCTAAGTCTCTAAAAACGCAAAATTAAAGCGCATCGGTGGAGAGTTGGATACTCTTTGCCGGTGCGTTTTAACGTTTGCCTTACCATATCAATCTGTTAGCCGCCTCATAGTAACAAATACCTATAAAAAACAGGCAATTATGGTCTCAAGCTTCATTTTACCAGCTTGGACCAAGCCCTATGACGATCCAGCCAGTACATCCCGCAACATTTCGTTTCACGATAAACCCACAGATGTTCCTGACCAATGCAGCCTCCGTTTTGGAATATGCGCTGCAGCCCATCGTCGACAGTCATACCGGTGACCTTTATGGCATCGAGGCGCTGCTGAGAAACGTCGAGCAGCTGGATTGCACCTATCCCAGCGACGTCTTCGACAAGGCCTACGAGCTCAATTGCCTCGTTGAGCTGGAACTGATCCTGCGCCGCAAGGCAATTGCCAAGCTTGCCAGCGCCCGCCTGCCGCGCAACACCCGCCTGTTTCTCAACGTCGATGCCCGTCTGCTCGAGACTGAGAACGACCTGACCGCCAAGACGGCCGAATTGCTTAGCGAGTACGGCTTTACACCGGCGATCATCTGCCTGGAGCTTTCCGAGGCAAAGGACATTTCCTCAGCCGGTCAGACGAAACATTTCATCGCAGAAGCCCGCCGACTGGATTTCTCCATCGCGATCGACGACTTCGGCAAGGGCTTTTCCCAGCTCAAGAGCCTCTACGACTTCGAGCCTGAAATCATCAAGATCGACCGCTTCTTCGTACAGTCGATCCAGAGCGATGCCCGCAAGCGCCTCCTCGTCTCATCGGCGGTGGAACTGGCCCATGTTCTGGGCATGCGGGTCGTAGCCGAAGGTGTCGAGACCCGTGCGGAATTCCTCACCTGCCGCGAAATCGGCTGCGATCTCATCCAGGGCTATCTGATTTCTCATCCCACCACACGCAGCGACGACATTCTCGATCGCTATCCGCAAGCCATCGACACCTCCGCCACGACAACGGCCACTGCCACCCCGGACGGCATCTCCAACCCCTTTGAAGATTTGCTGAAGCGAGAGATCAAGCCGCTCATCGCCCTGCGCGACGATGCCAGGATGGACGAAGTCCTGACCATGCTGCGTGCGGGCCGCGCCTATCCGTTCATTCCCGTTATCAATGCCGCAGACGAACCCCGAGGGCTGATCAAGGAAGCCGACATCAAGGAACTGATCTACATGCCTTTCGGGCAAGATCTGTTGCGCAACAAAGCCGTCAACAACCGGGTGAAGAGCTTTCTCCACCGCTGCCCCATCGCCGATCTGCACTCCAAGCTGGATCAGCTGATCGGGCTGATCGCCAATGAGGATGATCAGAGCGGCGGCGTGATCGTCACCAAGAACGGCAAATATTATGGCTTCCTGACCACCAGCTCGCTGCTGAAGATCGCCAATGAAATCCGCATGCGCGCCGCAGAAGATCAGAACCCTCTCTCAAAGTTGCCTGGCAACGGCAGCGTGACTTCATTCGTGGTGGAGGAAGCAACCCGCTCCGATACCGAGCGTAGTTTCTGCTACATCGACTTCGACCACTTCAAGCCGTTCAACGATGCCTACGGCTTCAGAACCGGAGACCGCGCTCTCCTGCTTTTCTCCGAATTGGCACGGCGCTGTGTGGCAGATCAGGAAGATTTCATCGGCCACATTGGTGGCGACGACTTCTTCATCGGCTTCAAGAAGCAGGATTTTGGCAAGGTGCAACAAGTCCTGATCGATCTGCGCAACGAGTTCAGACATCAAGCTGAAAGCTTCTACGATGCGAAGCACCGGGAAGACGGATATATCCTGTCGAAGGATCGCGCCGGCATCGACCGCAAGTTCTCTCTGCTGACCTGCTCCATTGCCGTGGTACATCTCCCCAAAGGCTTGCGGGTCGATGATCAGGACATCTTGTGGCGCCAGATCGCCCTGATGAAACAACAGGCCAAAGAAAGCGCTGACGGACTGGCGACGACCACATTCGGTCAGAATTTCAAGCCAAGTAAGGCGGTACTCTAATTCACCAAGAATGGCCTTGCGGCGCATTGCCCAACTAAGGATAAAGGGCGCAATGCAGGAGACCATTGCATGTCCTCACTCCTCGACTGGTTCTTTCCGGACCAGCTTTCACTCGCCGTTACGCTCATCATGATCGTCGTCAGCTTCGTGACGTCTGCCCTGACCGCAGCTGTCGGCCTCGGCGGTGGACTGGCCTTGATTGCCGTCATGGCCAATCTCATGCCCGCCGCAGCTCTCGTTCCTGTCCATGGGGTTGTGCAGCTCGGCTCGAACGCCGGCAGAGCGCTTGTCCAGGTCCGCCATGTCGACTGGAGCATCGTGCTGTGGTTCGCCATTGGCGCAGTCTTTGGGGCCGCCGTCGGTGGCGCCATCGCCGTCAATCTGCCCGATGCATGGCTGCGCCTCGGCATTGGCTGTTTCGTGCTCTGGGTGGTTTGGGGCAAGCCCCTGAAGCTCGGCCAGTTCGCCAAGCAGGCAATGGGCTTTGCCGGTTTTCTCGGGACGTTGATGTCGATGTTCTTTGGCGCTGCCGGCCCCATCGGCGCCAGCGTCTTGTCCACACTCGGCCTGACCCGCCATCAATTTGTTGCCAATCAGGCGGCGACAGCTCTGATCATGCATGTCTTCAAGGTCATTGCCTTCGGTGTCCTGGGCTTTGCCTTTGCTCCCTGGGCAGGCCTGATCATCCTCATGATCATCAGTGGCTTCGCCGGGACGCTGGTCGGCAGCCAGCTGTTGGGTCGGATGAAGGAAAGCACCTTCCGCGTCGGGTTCAAGATTGTCATGACCCTGTTGGCGCTCAACCTGCTGTGGCAAGGCACCAGCCGCCTCATGGCGTAACATCAGGGCGCGGAAACACCACCGAAATGCTCAAAGTTGAGCGGACCGACGGGACAGTTGAAATCTTTTGAACTCTCATACCGTCAGCCAGGCCCTGGCAGCGCTTGTCAGCCTCGCCACAAGACGGTAACCAACAGTGACAAAAACCAACATAACATCAAGGGCGGACACTCCCATGGCGACACACAAGCTCCTTCTGCTTCCGGGCGACGGCATTGGCCCGGAAATCATGGTCGAAGTGAAGAAGATCATTGCCTGGCTCAACACCCAGGGCAAAGAAACTTTCGAAACCGATGAGGGACTTGTCGGCGGCGCTGCATACGACGCCCACGGTCAGGCTATCTCCGAGGAAGACATGGCCAAGGCCATGGACGCCGACGCCGTGATCTTCGGCGCTGTTGGCGGCCCGAAGTGGGATGCCGTCCCTTACGAAGTGCGCCCGGAAGCTGGCCTGCTGCGCCTGCGCAAGGACATGGAGCTGTTTGCCAACCTGCGCCCGGCGATCTGCTATCCGGCCCTGGCCGATGCCTCGTCGCTGCGCAAGGACGTCATTGAAGGCCTCGACATCCTGATCGTGCGTGAGCTGACCGGCGGCGTCTACTTCGGTGAGCCGAAGGAAATCAAGGACCTCGGCAACGGCCAGAAGCGCGGCATCGATACGCAGGTCTACGACACCTACGAGATCGAACGCATCGCCAAGGCCGCCTTCGAGCTGGCCCGTACCCGTGGTGGCAGGGTCACCTCGATGGAAAAGCGCAACGTCATGAAGTCCGGCGTGCTCTGGAACGAAGTCGTCACCCAGACCCACAAGGCCGGCTACGAAGACGTGCAGCTCGATCACATGCTGGCCGATGCTGGCGGCATGCAGCTGGTTCGCTGGCCCAAGCAGTTCGATGTCATCGTCACCGACAACCTGTTCGGCGACATGCTGTCGGATGTCGCTGCCATGCTGACCGGCTCGCTCGGCATGCTGCCGTCCGCCTCGCTTGGGGCGCCTGATCCCAAGACCGGCCGCCGCAAGGCCATGTATGAACCGGTACACGGCTCCGCACCGGACATCGCCGGCACGGGTGCGGCCAACCCGATCGCCATGATCGCCTCCTTCGCCATGGCCCTGCGCTACTCCTTCGAGCTGGTCGCAGAAGCCGACCTGGTGGAAAAGGCAATCGCCAACACCCTCGACAAGGGCCTGCGCACCCGTGATATCTCGGCCGAAGGCGACACCGTGATCTCCACCGCCGAAATGGGCGATGCGATCCTCGCCGAACTGGACGCGCTGAGCGCCTGACACGAATGAATTTGAGAAAAGACCGTCAGGGGCTTGCCCCCTGGCGGTCTTTTTCCGTTATAAGGCCCGCAATTCCTCCTACCTTAGTCAGGACACGGCAATGAGCGACAAGATCGGCCCCTTTCTCGGCACCTGGATCCTGGACACTTCCGCCAGCGAATTCGAACAGGGCGAACCGCCCAAGAGCGCCAGCCTGAAAATTGAAGACAACTTCGGCATGGTGATCTTCACCATGAACCAGATTGACGTCGAAGGGCTTGTCACCAATGACACCTTCGAGGCAGTGCCTGATGGCCCTGAAATCAAGCTCGGCAAGAGCGGCCTGGTCGATGCCATGTCGCTTCGCTTTGAAGGCGATCGCAATCTGGTTTCGGACGCCCGCAAGGGGCAACTGACGATCATGAAGGCCGACCGCGAGCTATCCCAGGACGGCACCACCCTGACGGTCACCCAGACCGTGCACCTCGTCGATGTCGACAGTTTCACCAATGTGACGGTCTACCGCCGGGCTCAGTAAGCAGCACGCCATCAAGCGTGCCATTCATCGGCACGAAAGCGAGTATCGCTGCAAAGTGCACAGAAACCGGGCCTTTCTCGGCCCGCCCCCTGTCACTTCTCTTGAGAATTCTCCCAAACCGCACCTAAGTTGGGGAAGCTTCGGACCCAGGAGGTGGGTCCGGTCGTTTGGGAGGGCGATATGCTGACGAAACTGCCTTGCGGCGCCGCCGCGAACCTGGCGCTCGGTCTTATGGCCGCCGCGCAGGCCGAAACCGACCTATCTGCTGCTCTGAACAAGATCACGCCGTTGAACGGATCCCTGCTGGCATCCGCTGACTGCGCCGCCGTCGTACACCGGATTTCCTATGACAATTAAGAAATCCAGCGCGCGATCTGCCGCGGCAAAATCAGCTGATCTCAAGCCGACAGGCTCTGATATTCATCCGTTGTTTCTGCAGGAACATGACAAGGAAACCGCCAGCAGCGTTTCGGCGGCCGCCTCGACCCCGCAGCAAGAAAAACCGCCGAGCGAACAAAAGCCGCATGCATTCCGCTTGCCTGGTGCTGCCATTCGTCTCTACTCCACCGGCCTGACCATGTTGATCTTCGGATTATCAGTGGCAACGGGAGAACTTCAGGCGGCCGACGCATCGGCTTCCCACAAGAGACCTCAGGTCTGCATCACCGACCTGGAAGCCCCTGCAACCATGATAACCCCGGCCATCACACCTGACCTTTAGCGTCTCTGCAACAGGAGATGCGGCACCCGACCCCCGGCAGGCATCAGCGCTGCCGGGGGTGTTATACCCAACGGCATCACGATTAATTGCCCTCAGACGGCTTGTCTTCGCTGCGAGAAAAACCAGCTTAAGTTGTATCCGAAACCGACCGGAGACAAGATATGCGCCGAACACCCCTGCTCCTCAGCACTGCCGCTGCTTTCCTTCTGCCCGTCACCGCTCATGCTGAGTACGAGGACATCCTCTCCAGGATCAATCTGCCCGACGGATTTGAAATTTCTGTCTTTGCCGAAGTGCCCGGAGCCAGAACACTTCTGCATGATCCGACAACCGGCGTCGTTTTCGTCAGCTCCAGAAGCGATATGATCCACGCTGTCGTCGACAAGGACGACGATGGCGTTGCAGACACCGTCACCCAGATCGGCTCCGGGCTGAATGTACCCAACGGCATCGGCCTGAAAGACGGCAAGCTCTTCATCGCCCTTAACGATCAGGTCGTATCCTGGCAGATACCGCAAGACTATGATGGCACCGGACAGCTATCTGACCTGCAGACAGTCGCAGGCGGCTTCAACACCAGTCCCCATCACGGTTGGCGCTACAGTGCCTTCGGCCCGGACGGAAAATTTTATGTCGCGCTCGGCGCGCCCTGCAACATTTGCGAGTTGGAAGACAACACCGGCAAGATCGTTCGCCTTGCAGATGACGGCAGCTCTTGGGACGTCATCGCCGACGGCACCCGCAATTCCGTTGGCTTCGACTGGCACCCGACATCGGGTGAACTCTGGTTCACCGACAATGGCGCCGACCGCATGGGCGACGACATTCCACCCGACGAGCTGAACCGGGTGACCCGGGCCGCCCAACACTTCGGCTACCCCTATGAAGGTGGTCAGGGCATCCCGCTGACCGGCTATGAAGATACCAAGCCGCCGGTCGAGACGACGCCCGCCGCCCTCGATTTCCAGGCCCACTCTGCCAATCTCGGCATCGACTTCTACGAAGGCGACATGCTGCCGGCAGAATATCGCAATGATGCCATTGTCGCCCAGCACGGATCCTGGAACCGCTCGACACCCGTCGGTTACCAGTTGATGCGTATCCGCTTTGACGATCAGGGCAACGCCACCGGGAAGGAAGTCTTCGCCGACGGTTGGCTCGCCTCCGACGAAACCGTCTATGGCCGCCCGGTCGATATCGAGGAACTGCCCGATGGCTCGCTGCTGGTCTCGGACGATTCCGAGGGGCTGATCTATCGGATCACCTACTCCGGTTCCTGAAACGGGCACAATTCCGAACACCAAAAAACGCCCGGGGGATTGCTCCTCCGGGCGCTGGCTTTCGGTCTTGAAGGGAACCGATGCTTGAAAAGGCTTACTTCAGGTCGGAAACCGGGCCGAGGTTGAACAGCTCGGTTGCGCCCGGAGCATCGTCAACACCGTCGTTGTCGGTCACCAGGATCACTTCGCCCGCAGCCGTCACGGTCAGACCTTCCGGCTTGTCGAGAACCCAGCCGTGGGACGCCTGCAGTTCCGGCAGGATGTCCTTGACCTTGGTCTTGGTAACAACCGGCAACTCGGAGCCATAGGCCACCGGGGTCACGCCGCTGAGGGAGACCTTGGTGATCTGTTTGATGGTGGCGAATTCACCGCCCTGGTTGTCACGCTCCAGGATCAGGAAGTCTTCACCACCCAGAGAGACGATCTCCGACAGGCCAACCCAGCCGCCAGCCGCACTTGTCGGTGCATCGAGCGGGTAATGCACGAAGCCCCAGGACTTGTCCGAAGGGTTGTAGATGGCCAGCTTGACCATGCCCTTCGGATCGTCCTTCCATTCACGCTGTACAGCCACGGCGACGAGCGTCTGGCCATCGCGTTCAAACTCGGCCACGCCTTCGAAGGAGTGGCGCTTCGACTGTGCGACCAGATCTTCCGGCAGAGTGATTTCTTCCTCGACTGTGCCGTCAGCAGCAACCTTCAGCAGAAGATGGTTCATCTCCTTTTCCAGGTTGCCTTCAGACGCCACCCAGAAACCGCCGGCCTTGGCGACCGCGATGCCTTCCAGGTCGTACTTCGGCGTATCGGTACCCTGCAGGATCACAGCAGAGGTGATCTGGGCCGGCTTGGAGGAGATGTCGAGCGTCAGGATCTTCGACTTGTCGTAGAAGCTGTCGGTCACTGCGAAGAGCTTGTTGGCATCTTCCGGATCCGCTGCCAGACCGGACAGAGCGCCCCAGCCGATCGGAGCGCCAGTTTCAGCGTCCTTTGCGGAGACAACCATCGGGTAGGAAGCTTCTTCGGCACCGAATTCATAAAGCGAAACCTGGGCACGCACGCCATCTTCATCAACCTCGTTGGCGACAACGAAGAGATTGCGCGACGGCAGGGCGATGGAGCCTTCCGGGCCGACATGGGTCGGCAGGATCTGGACGTATTCCGGCTCGGCGCCTGTGTCCTTGTAAACTGCGACGAAGTTACCGCGCTCGGAGTTGACGAAGATGTAGGTCTCGCCCCCAAAGGTGCCGACGGCGACGCCTTCCGGCTCCGTGCCCTTCTTGGAAGCGCGCTTGGCCGGATAGTGACCTGTCTCCATGCCAAGGTGCTCCATTTGGGCACCGCTGTCGAAGAGCACATCGCCCGTGACGTTCCAGATGGTGAAGCCACGCGAACCGCCCTTGTAGTCGCCTTCGTTGGCAGTGACAAAGCGCTCGTCATCGAGCCAGGCAACAGCATCCGGCTCACGCGGAACATCGACAATGGAACCGCTGGCATCGCTCATGCGGTCTTTCTTCACCGGGATGTTTTCAACCGTGACCTTGCCGGCGGAGAAGTTGGCCGTCACTTCGCCCGTCGCCAGATCAACGATGGCCAGGTGGTTGTTTTCCTGCAGGGTCACAACAGCCTGGTTCCTGGAGTTGATGGAAACGAATTCCGGCTCCGGATCGGTCGGAGCTACCTCAGCAAAACCGGTCATGTCAACAATGCGAACATTGTCGCAGTTGGTCGGTGCGCCGTTCTCGTCCAGATCGAAAATCGCCAGATGTCCGGCAGGCATCTGCGGGATGACGCCGTCGTTGAGGTCTTCGTCACGCTCGTTTTCGATGGCAATGACGACAAATTTTCCGTCTGGCGATGTCGCTACGCTGTCAGGCTGGCCCTTCACGTCGCACTTGGCGGTGATCCCCATGTCGCTCAGGGCGATGACGGCCAGATGACCGGTCGGGTTGACGTAGTCTGCGCTGGTGTTGACACCAGCGTAGGCGAAGGAAGCACCAACGGAAACGGACGTCGGCTCGCCATCCAGGGCAACACGCCCCTTCGGTGCCGGAGCAGTGGCGTCGCTTACATCAACGAAGACAACCGCTTCAGCCGGACTGTCGCTGAAGACCAGCGTGTTGCCGTCCTTGGTGGCGGAGATGATTTCAGCCGATGTCTGTGTCGCTGGGTCAACCCCTTCACCCAGGGTCTTGTAGACCGGATAGGTGTTGATGCGCTCGAAGAACGAACCGGCCTGCGCCTGACCGGCAACACCCAGTGTGATCGCCAGGCTGACGCCAGCCAGGAATTGTTTGCGAAGTGTCATTGCTTGATGCCCCAAGATTTTTGCGGCCAGGTTGAGGGTCACCGGGTCGCGGGAAATTTGGCCGGACGCTAGGCGGATTTGATGGAGCACCCACGACAGTTCATTGAAGTTTTTGTGACGCTGGATCTGAGAAAGACTAGAGATCTCTAAGCCCGAAGTCCGAAGGCAGCGACAGGGTCTGTTTTGCAGGATACCGTTCCCAAGGCTTTGCTTGCCTCTTCCAAAGTGCACCCCAGAGCAGGCACTTGTGAGCTAACCTCACAGATCGCTTGAGATTGAAAACAAGTCACCGCGCGCCTCTTTTGTTGACAAGGGCCAACATCCGGGCAAAAAGAACCTTCGTTTTGTACGACTTGGAGCAACAGGCATGGCTCGGTATTCTGCCGACATCGCGATGAAGCAGACGACGGTGAAATCCGGCGCCGCTTTCGCACGCCCGACCCCTACTCCAACAACCACCGTCAAACCGACTACCACCACCACCGCTTAACGGTGCCGCTCATCCCGCACTCCCCGGGGATGGGGGGTGCCTGAAGCCCGCAGGTCCAATGACCTTCAGCCGGGCTTGAGCGGGGAGACGGATGAGGAATTTCTGAAATGGGTTACAAGATCGCAATCGCGGGCGCGACCGGCAACGTTGGCCGTGAAATGCTCGACATTCTGGCCGAGCGTGGCTTTCCGGCAGACGAAGTCGTCGCCCTTGCCTCCCGCCGCTCCCAGGGCACTGAAGTTTCCTTCGGCGACAAGACGCTGAAGGTCCAGGCCATGGAGAACTACGACTTCTCCGACACTGACATCTGCCTGATGTCCGCTGGCGGTACTGTTTCCAAGGAATGGTCTCCAAGAATCGCCGCCAAGGGATGTGTGGTCATCGACAACTCTTCCGCATGGCGTTACGACGCGGATGTGCCCTTGATCGTGCCGGAAGTGAATGCGGACGCCATCGTCGGCTTCTCCAAGAAGAACATCATTGCCAACCCGAACTGTTCGACCGCCCAGCTCGTCGTGGCTCTGAAGCCGCTGCACGACAAGGCGAAGATCAAGCGCGTCGTTGTTTCCACCTATCAGTCGGTTTCGGGCGGCGGCAAGGACGCCATGGAAGAGCTGTTCAATCAGACCCGGGCAATTTTCGTCAACGATCCGATCGAGCCGCAAAAGTTCACCAAGCGGATTGCTTTCAACGTCATCCCGCACATCGACAGCTTCATGGAAGACGGCTACACCAAGGAAGAGTGGAAGGTGCTGGCCGAAACCAAGAAGATGCTCGATCCGAAGATCAAGCTCACCTGCACCGCTGTTCGTGTGCCGGTCTTCATCGGCCATGCCGAAAGCGTCAACATCGAGTTTGAAAACGAGATCACGGCTGACGAAGCGCGCAGCATCCTGCGCGAAGCTCCGGGTTGTCTTGTCATCGACAAGCAGGAAGACGGCGGCTACATCACGCCCTACGAAAGTGCGGGCGAAGATGCGACCTACATTTCCCGTATTCGCGAAGATGCGACCGTCGAAAACGGCCTCAACCTGTGGGTTGTTTCCGACAATCTGCGCAAGGGAGCAGCGCTCAACACGGTGCAGATCGCCGAAGTTCTGGTCAACCGTGGCCTGATCCAGCCGAAAAAGGCTGCTGCCTAAACACCCATAGGGTCAAGCGCGTTTCGATACACGCTTGACCCTATGATCTTCGAAGCCAGATGAAAGACGTCGTCCATGGCGCTCGCCCCGACGCTCACCTTCCAGGACCACCGTCTCCAGACGCCCTCAGCCCGGTTTAGTGACTGGCTCGTTTCGTGTACGGGCTCCTCCTGGGCCGCCGCCACCGAGCACGCGTTCACCAGGGCCATCGGCGACGACGCCATGCCGGATGCTGCCTATGTGCGGTATCTGATTGAAGACTATACCTTCATCACCGACCTGGCCTCGACCATCGGCTATCTGGTCGCCAAAGCCCCAACCATGCGGTCCAAGTCGCGGCTCAGCGCATTTCTGGCTTTGCTCACGTCCGAAGAAAACAATTATTTCGAGCGTTCGTTTGCAGCTCTGGATGTCCCCGAGACAGTCTATCGAGCCGCTGCCCAGGGTCCGGTGACCCGAGAGTTCTCGCGGCTGCTGCTGGAGAGCTCCGGCAAAGGCACCTACGCTGAAGGCCTTGCCTGTCTGCTTTGTGCCGAATGGGTCTACCTGACATGGGGGCTGCGCGAAGCAAAAAAGCCGCGTCCCAAGGCCTTTTACCTGGCCGAATGGATCGACCTTCACGCCGTCCAGGGCTTCCAGGATTTTGTGAACTGGCTCCGCGAGGAGATGGACGAGGTCGGCAGCAGCTTGACCGAAGCGCAACAACAGCAAGTTGCCCAGCACTTTCAGGAGATGTGCCGTCTCGAAGTGTCCTTCTTCGATGCTGTATGGGCGGCTTCCTGAGCCGCCCTGTTCGATTGTTCTGCTGACGAGAAGATCAGTCCGCTGTCGAAACGGCCGCCACTTTTCCGTCCGCCGCCGTCTTGAACTGCTCCGTATGCGGATCCATCACCCGCAGTTCGCCTGAGCCGATATCGAACCAGGCGCCATGCAGGGTCACACCGCCCTTTTCCACCGGCTCACGCACGAAGGAGAAGGTCATCAGGTTTTTCAGGGACTGACGTACGCCGGCATATTCCATTGCCAGCTGCGGATCATCCAGCTTGTCGACCGGCATGCAGGCCATCGAGATGGCAGCAGGCTCCAGCAGCTTGATCCAGCGGCCGATGAAATCACCCTTCAACGTCGGCACATTGGCATTCTCGCGGAACGCCTGAACACCGCCACACTTGGCATGGCCCATCACCACGATGTGCTTTACCTGCAGCGCGCGCACCGCATATTCGATGGCCGCGCTGGTGCCATGCAGACTGGCATCGTCTTCACACGGCGGCACAAGGTTGGCGACGTTTCTCAGAACGAACAGCTCGCCCGGTCCGGCGTGGAAAATCCCTTCCGGCGTCACCCGGCTGTCGCAACAGGAAATCACCATGACCTCAGGCTTCTGGCCATAAATGGCCAGACGTTCGTGCGTTTCCTTGAAGCGGACGAACCCCTTTTGCAAATAGCGGCCATAACCCGCAATCAGGTTGCTCGGGAACAGATCGGACATGGGACTTCTTCTCCGGCGATTGTTGTCTCGTCCGGTTTATAGGTACTCTCCCGAAGCAGAGAAAGGCCCACGTCGCGGAATTCTTGGCGCTCACCGCTCGAAATACCGACTCAGGTCGCCACATTCACCTCATGGTGTTCCAGTTCTCCGCCATGCTCTTCATAGGCTTCGCGGATTTCACCAGGCGTATGCGGCTCTGGAGATGTCGTCGATTGACCTGATCGCGATGTGGTCGCCGCCCTCTGGTTCAAGGCAAGGCGTGCCTGCTCGCCCAGATGGGTGTAGGCGCTCACACCATCAAGACGATGGTCTTCCTCGACATGCACGATGACCACCGCATCGGCGCTGCCGGAGAGTTTGGGGGCATGGTCGTCCTGGCGCTCTGCTCGGGACTCTCTACGATCCTCTTCGGAACCCCGGTGACCCTGCCGTTGCCGGTCAGGCGGGTATTCCGTTGCATGCGCCACGACATTGGCCGCTGGGGGCCGTTCGATTGTCGCTGGCATAATGGCCTCCTGGCCTGAACATAGGAGGGCATCTTTTTCTGGACACCCATCATCAGGCTGAGCTCAAAACCTTAAAGAAACCTTAGGAAACATAAGTCAGCGTTAAGACTTTCGCAAATTGCGAAACCCTCAGCCGAAGACGCCAGGCCGGCAGATTGCCGTAAAAGCTTGTCTGAAAACAAAAAAGCGGGCACCGAGGCCCGCTTTTTCAAAATCTTCAAAAGGCAACGATGCCTCAGGTGTTGGCCTTGGTGGCCGCACGGCTAACGCGCTTGCGGTCGTTCGGGTCCAACAGGAACTTGCGCAGACGGATCGATTCCGGCGTCACTTCAACCAGCTCGTCATCGGCAATGTAAGACAAGGCCGCTTCCAGGCTGAGCTTGATCGGCGTGGTCAGCTTGACAGCATCATCCTTGCCGGACGACCGCATGTTGGTCAGCTGCTTGCCTTTCAACACGTTGACTTCCAGATCGTTGCCGCGGGTATGTTCGCCGACGATCATGCCCTGATACACCTTGGTGCCCGGCTCGATCATCATCGGGCCACGGTCTTCCAGGTTGTACAGAGCGAAAGCCACTGCTTCACCGCTGGCATTCGACAGAAGAACACCAGTGTGACGTCCCTGGATCGGGCCCTTGTGCGGCGCATAGCCGTGGAACAGACGGTTGAAGATCGCGGAACCGCGTGTGTCTGACATCAGCTCGGCCTGGTAGCCGATGAGGCCACGGGTCGGAGCCAGGAAGACAAGACGGCTGCGGTTTGCGCCCGAAGAGCGCATTTCCAGCAGTTCGGCTTTACGTTCCTGCAGCTTCTGAACCACGGCACCGGAGAACTCTTCATCAACGTCGATGATGACTTCTTCGATTGGCTCCATCAGCTTGCCGTTTTCATCATTCTGGAAAACGACGCGCGGGCGACCGACGCCCAGCTCAAAGCCTTCGCGACGCATGTTTTCGATCAGAATGGCCAGCAGCAATTCGCCACGACCCGAAACGATGAACGCATCCGGCTCTTCGGTTTCTTCGATCTTCAGCGCAACGTTGCCTTCGGCTTCCTTCATCAGGCGCTCACGGATAACGCGGGACTGAACCTTGGAGCCTTCGTTACCAGCCAGCGGGCTGTTGTTGACGCGGAAGGTCATCGACAGCGTGGGCGGATCAATCGGCTGTGCCTGGATCGGGTCGGTCACGTCCGGCGAACAGATGGTGTCGGCAACGGTTGCCTTGGTCAGACCGGCGATCGAAACGATGTCCCCAGCTTCACCCTGCTCGATGGACGTACGCTCAAGACCGCGGAAAGCCTGGATCTTGGAGATCCGACCTGTTTCGACCTGCTTGCCATCACGCGACAGGGCCTTTACGGCCATGTTCGGGATAGCAGTACCAGCAGCGATACGACCAGTCAGAATACGGCCCAGGAACGGATCGGACTGAATGGTGGTCGCCAGCATCTTGAACGAACCTTCTTCCGAAACCGGCTCTGCGACTTTGTCGAGAACCATGTCCAGAAGCGCGTCCATGTTTTCCTTCGGCCCTTCCGGCTCGGTGGACATCCATTCCTGCTTGGCTGAACCATAGAGAACCGGGAAGTCGAGCTGATCTTCATTGGCATCGAGAGATGCGAAGAGATCGAACACTTCGTCCAGAACTTCGTCGGCGCGCTGTTCCGGCTTGTCGATCTTGTTGATCGCAACGATCGGCTTCAGGCCGAGCTTCAGCGCCTTGCCAAGAACGAACTTGGTCTGCGGCATCGGGCCTTCAGCTGCGTCGACCAGCAGGATCACGCCATCAACCATGTGAAGGATACGCTCGACTTCACCGCCGAAGTCGGCGTGGCCTGGAGTATCAACGATGTTGATGCGGGTGTCTTTCCACTCAAGGGAAGTCACCTTCGCAAGAATTGTAATCCCACGTTCGCGCTCGATGTCGTTGCTATCCATCATGCGCTCTTCCGTGCGCTGATTGTCGCGGAAAGCACCGGATTGTTTCAACAGAACGTCGATGAGGGTCGTTTTGCCATGGTCAACGTGAGCGATAATGGCGATATTGCGCAGTTTCATAAGGTCAGGCTCCAAAAGGCATGCACGGGTATCTTCTTGAAGAAACCCGGGGGGTATGCCTCGGCATTTTTGCGATTAGAGGTCGGCCCAGAATGAAAATGCACAATCAAAGAGCCGGAATTTGCGCCCTTATACGCGCGCAAGTCTATTTGTGCAATGCAGTGGGGTGTGGTTTCCTTGACATGGTTAGGGGACAGACATAAGAGATAAGGAAACCTTACTTTATGGTCTCCCATGCCCGAAAGAGAAGCTATCAACACCTTCACGCTGACCATGGTCGACATCGCGCGGCTGCTGCGACGCCGGTTTGAGCAACGCCTCGTCCGGATCGATACCGGCCTGACCGTTGCCGAGGCACGCGCCCTGGCCTTTGTCTGGCGCAACCCGAACCTTCGCCAGACCGCCCTTGCAGAACGCATGGGCGTCGAGCCGATGACCGTCGTCGGCTATCTCGACGGCCTGGAACGCGCCGGCTACGTCACACGCACCACCGACCCGTCAGACAGAAGGGCCAAGCTGGTCAACCTGACCCTCGAGGCCGACCCGGTCGTGCGTCAGATCGCCGAAGTCATCTTCGCCGTCCGCGCAGATGCCCTGGTCGGCATCCCTGAAGAACAACACGCCTTGCTGACCCATATGCTGGAAACCATCAGGGACAACCTCTGCGCTCCCGAGCCTGAAGAATGAGCGAAACAGCAATTCCGCTGCCGCAGCTGATGAGCGCGCGACGAACAACTCTGCTCGGCGCGGCGCTTGTCGCCATCGGCCCATTGACGATGGCGCTCTACACCCCGGCAATGCCCACGCTGGCAACCGAGCTGCACACCACAGACGCGCTGATCAAGCTGACCTTGACCGCCTACTTCGCCGGTTTCGCGCTGACGCAGTTGGTTGCCGGGCCGTTGACGGACGCCTTTGGGCGCAAGCCAGTCACGCTGATCTTTCTCGGCCTGTATCTCGCCTCCTCTGTGCTGGCAACGGTCGCCCCGAGCGTTGAGTGGCTGATCACTGCACGCGTGCTGCAGGGCATTGGCGCAGCCGTCGGCATCACGGTGTCGCGCGCCATTGTGCGAGATCAATACACCGGCCAGACCTCGGCGCAGATCATGAACACCATCGGCACAATGCTGGCGCTCGCCCCTGCGGTTTCACCGACAATCGGCGGCTTGATCCTGGAGTTTTTCGGCTGGCACGAGATCTTCTATGCAATGGTGATCTACGGTGCGGTCCTGATGGTTTCGGTCATTTTCCTCCAGGAAGAAACCAATACCTTCAAGAACCGGGACAACATCCGCCCGAGCCGCTTTATCGGCAACTACTGGACCCTTTTGACCGACCGCCGCTTTCTCGCGCCCAGCCTGGTGGTTGGCTGCGGCCTGGGCAACATCTACGCTCTGGCCACCGTTCAGGCCTTTGTGCTGATCCAGACCGTGGGCATGTCCCCCTCCGAATATGGCTTCGGCATGGTCCTGCAGTCCGCCAGCTTCATTGCGGGAACACTGGTCACGGGGCGTCTTTTGAAGCGACACGACGCGACGCATCTGATCGTCCCCGGCATCATTGGCATCCTGGTTGCCAGCCTGCTGATGGCGACGCTGCTGCGGGTGTTTGAGCCCTCTTACATTCTCGTCATGGGGCCTTGCGCGCTCTATGTCTTCTTCATCGCCATGTTGATGCCGGCGACCTTCACCACCGCCATGCGTGACTTCCCGCATATTGCCGGAGCTGCCTCATCTCTGATGGGTTTCTTCCAGTTCGGTAGCGGCATTGTCGGCAGCCTGATTATCGCCGCTCTCGGAGATCCGATTCTCGGCATCACAACCGTGACTGCCATCCTGCCGGCCTTCGGCATTGCCTGCTATCTTGTGTTTTCACCAAAGAAGCCTCCGCTTCCCGGCTCTGCCGGCTGACAGCGCGACCCGAGACGTTCGCAACACTATCTTGACCGGCGCCATCAAACCGGTCATGAGGCGCAGCGTGAGCGTTCCGACAGGAGATCCGGATGACCCCTTGCGCGGCTTATCGACTGCCTGGTGCAAAACCCCATGTCATGGGCATCCTCAACGTGACCCCGGACAGCTTCTCCGATGGTGGACAGCATGCCACGCGAGACGCGGCTCTGGCCCATGCGCGCCAGCTCGTCGAAGAAGGTGCCGATATCATCGACATCGGCGCGGAAAGCACGCGGCCTGGTGCTGCCCCAGTCTCCCAACAAGATGAATGGGCCCGGCTTGAACAGATCATCAGCCCGGTTGCAGCACTTGGACTGCCTGTCTCCATCGACACCTACAAGGCCGAGATCGCGAGGCGCGCCTGCGCCGCCGGTGCCGTGATCATCAACGATGTCTGGGGCCTGCAGAAAGACCCCGCGATGCCGGACGTAGTCGCAGAAACCGGCGCGCATGTGATCATGATGCACAATCGTCTTGAGGTGGACGCAAGCCTCGACATTCTCTCCGACATCGACCGTTTCCTTGAGAAATCCATGGATCTGGCCGACAGGGCCGGCATTCCCCGAGATAAGCAGATCCTCGATCCCGGCTACGGTTTCGGCAAGACGATGGACCAGAACTTCCTCATCCTGAACCGCCAGGACGAGCTGCAGAAACACGGTCTGCCAATTCTCGCCGGCGCCTCGCGCAAACGCATGATCGGCGCCGCCCTGAACGCGGAAACTAGTGAACGCCTGTACGGCTCCCTCGCCTTCCACCTGCTGGCGATGCAGAAGGGCGCAGGGCTGGTCCGTGTCCATGATGTGCGGCCGCATGCGGACGCCGCCAAAATAGTCGCTGCCATGGTGCAGGAGAAAATCACAAAATGACCACCACCGTGCGTGCCGCACTCGGGCTCGGCTCCAATCTCGGCGAGACAAAAGCCAACATTGATGCCGCCTTGGCGAAACTGGACGAAACACCCGGCCTGCGCCTGATCAGCCGATCCTCCGACTACCGCACCCCACCCTGGGGCCCGGTGCCGCAGGATGATTACCGCAATTGCTGCGCCGTCATCGAGACGGAGCTTTCCCCGCGCGCCCTGCTGGAACGCTGCCTTCAAGTGGAAAAAGATCTTGGCCGTATCCGCGATATCCGCTGGGGCCCGCGCATCATTGATATCGACGTGCTGATCTATGGTGATGCGGTGGTCGACGAGGACAACCTGACCCTGCCCCACCCGCGCATGGCCGAGCGCGCCTTCGTGCTGGTTCCGCTCAGCGAAATCTGGCCGGACGCCCCCATTGGAGGCAACCAAACCGCCGCCGAAGCGCTTCGAACCTGTGAAGGTCAGGACGAAATCATCAGGCTGGACGACTAGCCACGGAGCGCCAGCTCTCGCCGGAAAACCACCTCCGGAAAATTCATTAGCTTCAAGCCGACCTTAACTCTCCACCGCCATACTCCAACCTTCCAAGCGGTCGCAAGCGGGGGACGCGGTGACAAACGTTCAAACTGGCCAGGACCCTTCCACCCGGAAGGGCTCTGGATTTTTCGAGCATCATTTTTCCAGAGACTCATGGGTTTTCGCTGCCGTCGCGGTTGGCGTATCCAACATGCCGTTCCTTGTTCTCTCGCTGTTCATTTGCCCGCAGCGCCCTTTGGGGATCTTGCTCTACCTCGCCGTCGCGGTCGCAGCCAGACGTCTTCCGCTCGTCGCAACCGCCGGGCTGGCGATAGCAGTCTGCATGCTCGATATTGCCATCGGAATTTCGACCCTGTTCCGTCTGGCACCAAGGCTCTTGCTGAGTTCCCTTCAGTACATGCTGACACTCGATGTCACGGCGTCTGTCACCTATCTCGCAGTCGGGGCAGGACTGATGGCGATGCTTGCGCTGTTTGTCTGGCTTCTGCATCGCTTCAAGCGACGCTTTCAGACCGCAAGCCTGATCCCTGCCGTGCTGGCTGCAATGCTGATGATCATCTTCGACACGGCCGTCAACGGCAGCAAGACTGCAGGAACGCTCTACATCCTGCAATCGCCCCCCGCATTCAGCTCGGCCACCGCTCAGACCGGCCTGACAGAGATCCCTCAAGGGACGCGCCAACAGGATGTGCTGCTTGTCTTGGTCGAAAGCCTTGGCGCCCTCGACGACCCACGCCAGATGAATGTGATCTGGGACAGCTTCCGCACACCTGAAATCGCTGCGCGCTACGATGTTTCAACCGGTACGACCGCCTACAAGGGCTCGACAACTGCCGGCGAAACACGTGAACTCTGCGGCGACTGGAACGACTTTGCAGCCTATCTCGATGGCCCACATCCGGAATGCTTGCCAGCGAGCTACCGTGATGCTGGCTATAAGACGGCCTCTTTTCATGCCTTCCCGGCGGAGTTCTTCAGTCGGGACGAATGGTATCCAAACATCGGCTTCGAGACCTCCAGTTTCATGGAAGACCTCGTTCCGGCCGACAGGGAATTCCGGACCTGCGGCAAGACCTTCACCGGCCTGTGCGACATGGATCTGGCCGATACCATCGAGAGCTACCTGACCTCGCCCTCAGAGGCGCCCAGGCTCACCTACTGGCTCACCCTCAACACCCATGTCCCCTTTGACCCTGCCGATGTCGCCCCCCGACTGAGCTGCGCTGACAGCGCGCTGTTTGACGATCAAACCGTGTGCCACATGAGCGAAATGTGGATGGAGATATTTGATCGGATCGCAAAAATCGCAAGCAACCCGGAGCTGAAGCCCACAAAGATCCTTTTGGTCGGGGACCACGCACCGCCGCTTTGGACCCGCAAGGGCCGAGACGCCTTCACGGCAGACCAGGTTCCATGGCTCCTGCTCACGCCAAAGTTCTAGTTCAGCACAACCAGGCTGGCATTCAGGTAAGTCGCGAAGCTCACCCAGGCCAGATAGGGCAGAAAGAGCAGAGCTGAAAGCCTGTCGATGGCCCAGCGGTTGCGGATGAACAAGACGATATTGCACCACATCAAAGCGATGATGATCAATCCGAGGGTCAGGCTATGCGCGCCGAAGACCACCGGGCTCCAGGCAAAATTCAGCGCCATCTGAGGCAACCAGAGCCACATTCCGTTTTCAAGGCCTTCGCGCTGCCATGTCCGCCAACCAGCAATCGCGATCAACACATAGATCGTTGTCCAGGCCGGGGCGAACAGCCAGTTTGGCGGAGTGAACACAGGCTTTGCCAGCTCTTGATACCAGACGCCCGGCATGAACGAGTAGCCAATCAACAAGCCGCCGCCGACGACGAGCACCAGAAAGCCAAGAAGGCCCAGGCTCTTTCCCATTACGTTTCTCCGCTTGTGAACTTCTCAAGGAACAACGGTCCGTAAACAGCCGAAGTTCCAATAATCAGCCATATAGGTCAGTCCGGAGCCTTGGCCACTTGCCCCGACAAAGCCCCCCTGCACCACCAGAAGAACCGTGACTGGCAACAAAAAGGGCGCCCGAAGGCGCCCTTTAAAAGCATTAGAACGAAAGATCAGGATCACCCGATACGGTTGCGCTTCGCCAGGGTCCGCAAACGCAAGGCATTCAGTTTGATGAAGCCAGCTGCGTCCTTCTGGTCGTAAGCCCCGTGGTCGTCTTCAAACGTCACCAACTCTTCCGCGTACAGCGAGTAAGGCGACGCGCGGCCAACGACGATGGTGTTGCCCTTGTAGAGCTTCAGTTTGACCGTGCCAGTGACATGCTCCTGACTCTTGTCGATCAGCGCCTGCAGCATTTCACGCTCTGGCGAGAACCAGAAGCCGTTGTAGATCAGCTCCGCATAGCGCGGCATCAGCTCATCCTTCAGGTGGCCCGCACCGCGATCCAGAGTGATGGATTCCATCGCCCGGTGCGCCGTCAGCAGGATTGTTCCGCCCGGTGTTTCGTAGATGCCGCGGCTCTTCATGCCGACAAAGCGGTTCTCGACCAGGTCAAGACGCCCAATGCCATTGTCACGACCCAGATCGTTCAGCTGGGCAAACAGCGTGGCAGGAGACAGCTTCTCGCCATTGATCGAAACCGCATCGCCCTTTTCAAAGCCGATTTCAATTTCAGTCACAACGTCCGGTGCCTCGGTCGGGTCGACCGTGCGCTGGAAGACATACTCTGGTGCCTCGACATTCGGATCTTCCAGAACTTTTCCTTCGGAAGACGAATGCAACATGTTGGCATCAACGGAGAATGGCGATTCACCGCGTTTGTCCTTGGCGACCGGAATCTGGTGCTCTTCGGCAAACTGGATCAGGTCCGTACGGGACTTGAACGTCCAGTCACGCCAAGGAGCAATCACCTTGATGTCAGGGTTCAGCGCATAAGCCGACAGCTCGAAGCGAACCTGATCATTGCCCTTGCCCGTGGCACCATGCGCGATGGCATCAGCACCGGTTTCTTCTGCAATCTCGATGAGACGTTTGGAAATCAGCGGCCGCGCGATCGACGTGCCGAGGAGATAGACGCCTTCATAAACCGCGTTCGCACGGAACATCGGGAAGACAAAATCGCTGATGAACTCTTCGCGCAGGTCATCAATGTAGATTTCCTTGATGCCCAGCAGCTCGGCCTTCTTGCGAGCCGGCTCCAGCTCCTCGCCCTGGCCCAGATCAGCGGTGAAAGTCACCACTTCACAGCCGTATTCAGTCTGCAGCCATTTCAGGATGATGGAGGTGTCGAGGCCGCCGGAATAGGCAAGCACGACCTTTTTGATGTCACCATGCGCCATGGGAATTCGGTCCATTTATGGGTCTGTTGTGAGCCGGTTTACGGCCTCTCATGAAGTCCGCCGCAATTTAGCGGCATCATCGGCAGGCGCAAGGGGAGAAAAGGCGGAATCATTGCCATTTCGAGACAATCTTGGTCACCAGGAGGCCGCGCAGCACATCGTATCCGGCTGAGGTCCGAGCCAGCGATCACATAAGCAGGGGCGGCAGTGTCAAGAAGTCAGGCGGAAACGGCAGACTTGGTGCCATAGCAGGACAGGAAGCAATTCACCGTGTCTTCCAGGATCGCGGCGAACTCGGTTTCGGAGACGACACGCTCCCCGAAGATCTGCGGATAGAACGCGCGTTCCTTCACCAGCCCAAGATATTGCTCGGCGGCGACGTAGGTATTGGGAATGGAGAGTTTTCCATCCTTCACGGCATCTTCGAGAAACCGCGCCACGATCCGGACCAGATCCATGCGCCGGTTCAAATTGGCAGTCAGCTCGGGCGCCCGCAACAATTCTCCCAGCAGCATGCGGACCATGCCGAAGAGTTCCGGATTCAACAAAACCTGGCTCTGCGCCCAGCCAAGGCGCACAAGCTCTTCCTTGATCGAAGCTTCTGGATTGTAGGTGATCTGCAGCTTGGCCTGAACCTTGTCGAACAAGCACTGATTAATCGCCTGAAACAGCGCTTCCTTGCTTTCGAAATGGTTGTAAACAGTCCGCTTGGAAACCTGGGCCCGCTCTGAAATACGGTCCATGCTTGCTCCGGCGAAGCCTTTTTCCTTGAATTCAGCGATAGCTGCATCAAGGATTTGTCTGTTTTTCTGTTCTGCCAGTGCCATTTGCTCGGTTTCGATGTCCGTTTGAAAGAGGATCTCACTCAAGTAAACTAGTTAGTCTACGCTCTCGCAACAAAATCGTTCCGGTCGCATAGACGTTATTCATGCAGCCCGCCTGCGCGAACAAAGCATACCCTACACGAATCCTACAAAACAGCAAATTGATACAAATATAAAGTTGACGGGCTTTCATAAGCATTTGCAACAGAGTAGCGATCCAAATTCGCTCCACCACAAGCCCTTGCCGACGTTGCGTACTCCTGACGATTCTACCTAATCCCAACCAACTAAAAAACAGCCGGCGGGAATACTCACCGGCTGCGATTGTTTCATTGGCAAATACTGCAGTGCAGTAAACCAATCAGTTGCGTTCCCGCCATTTAACAACGGCGGCGCACACCACACCAAAGCCCATGTGGCCGACCAGAGAGGCCCAGGCCAGTTGGCCAAACCCCAGAAACGGCGGCAACCCGGCGAAAATATGCGCCATGACGTAGAGCGCAAACACCCAGAGACCAATGCCAAACCCGATGCCCACGCACCACCAGGGCAGAAACGGCGTCACGATCCGCGCGATAGGCCGCGCCACAAAAAGATATGCCAAAGGATAGGCAACAATGCCGACACAGGCATGAATGGCCTCTGCTAGCAGCAGGTTCTTGAAGCCGAAAACGGATTGCACCAGGGCAGCCGGCTGCAAAGGTCCGCCGACCCAAAGAGGCGTGAAGACCCTTGCCCAGACCTCCCAAGTGATATCGGCAGCCAGTCCGGCAAGAACAGCCGTCACCAGCGTGGACAGCAGCAAAGGAGGCAACACAGAAGACGTGGCAGCAGTGCGCTCAGTCGACAAGATGGAACTTCTCCGAAAAGTGGCAGCGGCTTGCAAAGTCGAAACAGGATTCGCTGGTTTGGAATTTCCCGAAAGTTATGAGCGGAAACCGCCTCCGCACAAATCACGAATTATCGACAAAAGCGAACGCCCTGCTCACGTTCCCGGCAAGAAGCCGCGACCGCTGCAGGGCGCTGACAATTCAACGACCGTTTCAGTGACCCTCTAGCTGGCGAGGGCGTCTCGGTCCTTCTTGCGCATACGCTCGGAAGCCGACTTCAGCTGACCACAGGCTGCAAAGATATCACGGCCACGCGGAGTCCGGATCGGCGATGCATAGCCGGCCCGGTTGACGATGTCGGCGAACTCCTCGATCCGGTCCCAGTCCGAACAGCCATATTGCGAGCCCGGCCAGGGGTTGAACGGAATCAGGTTGATCTTCGCCGGAATGCCTTTCAGAAGACGCACCAACTCCAGCGCGTCCTTGTTGCTGTCGTTGATGTCTTTCAGCATCACATACTCGAAGGTGATGCGTTTGGCATTCGACAAGCCCGGATAATTGCGGCAGGCATCCAGCAGAGCTTCGAGGTTCCACTTCTTGTTGATCGGAACCAGAATATCCCGGTCTTCATCGCGCACGGCATGCAGCGAGATCGCCAGCATGCAGCCGATTTCATCGCCTGTACGGAAGATTTCCGGCACGACGCCCGAGGTAGACAAGGTGATGCGGCGCTTGGAAAGCGCCAAACCATCACCGTCAGACGCAATCAGCAGCGCTTTCTTGACGTTCTCGAAGTTGTACAGCGGTTCGCCCATGCCCATCATCACGATGTTGGTCACAAGGCGCCCTTCACTCGGCACCATCACCCCTTGCGGCGTGGTCGCATCAGGGAAATCCCCCAGCCGATCCCGTGCGATCAGGATCTGCGACAGGATCTCTTCCGCCGTCAGATTGCGCACCAGCTTCTGTGTGCCGGTGTGGCAGAAGGTGCAAGTCAGCGTGCAGCCAACCTGTGAAGAGACGCAGAGCGTTCCACGACCTTCTTCTGGAATATAGACAGTTTCCACCTCGACCGGACGACCGGCACCGCGTGGTGGAAAGCGGAACAGCCACTTGCGCGTGCCATCGACGGAAATCTGCTCGTCAACGATTTCAGGCCGGGCGATTGTATAGGCCACGGCCAGCTTGGCCCGCAGGTCCTTCGCGACATTCGTCATCAAGGAGAAATCGGCAACACCGCGAACGTAGAGCCAGTACCACAGCTGCGAGGCCCGCATACGGCGCTGCTTCTCCGGAACACCGACTTCGGCCAACGCCATTGCCAGTTCTTCACGGTTCAGCCCGATCAGGGTCGGCTTGTCTTCCTCTGCCTGCGGCACAGGCTGTACGACCTGCGGGGCGGAAGCAAGAATGGTTTGCGCGTTGGCATTTTCCCGCGCGATGTCGAGCGTCGTGGCCATGTCTGTCAGATCCGGTTTTGCGGCGGGCCTTGTCTTTAGGTTAAGGTCTTCGCGCCGGCATTTTTCGCGTCCTGCGCCTGCCTTCTGCACGCCTGAATCTCAGGCGGCTCCGGTCTCCCGAAACACTTGAGCAGAAGCCGGCGGACAAGGTGCCGCCGCTGAAAGCAGACATCCGGCACAAGCCGGCATGAGTTCAAGCGGCTTCAAAACCATATGCAGCGCGAAAAATCAAGTTTTCGCGCTGCATACCAGCCATGAAGCCATATTCGAATTTGCAGTGCCGGACCACGAACCGGATAATGTTCCGGTCAGGACCGCCGCGCCCGCTTACTTGCAGGCGTTGCTGGCAGTCGAGATCGCCGCAGTCACACCAGACAAGGAGAAGCTGTAGCTCGTCTTGGTTCCGCGGGCGCTTTCGCCTTCCACGGACATCTGACGGCCGGCCTTCATCGCCGCAACCAGCTGAGCTTCCGTTGCCGCATTGTCCACCCAGGCACCGTCGTTCTTGGTGAACATGTTGAACTTGTTACCATCCACATCAACTACAACGGAGATACCGTCCTTGAACGGATATCCGACCAGGAAGCTTGGCTCGTCCTTCACGCCTTCGCCCGGACGCGTGGAGATGAAGAAGAAGACATCTCCGTGATTGCGGTCACCAGGACGCATTTGGGTCGGAACGGACAACGCATAACAAACCTTGCCGCTACTCCCGGCATGAGAATATGCGAACCAGTCCGAATGTTTTTCCAATAGCTTCGCATCTTGAGCGAAAGCCGCCGCACTCGATACTACCAGGCCCAAAAGGCCGGCCATCAGCGTTTTTGCTTCAATCATCTCCACACCGTCTATGGTTGCGAATGTCTTGCACATTCTAATCACATGCCATCCGGCATATAAACCTTGCTTTAAGGTTACTGGGCGCCGGTTACGAAAACGTTGAGACCAGCCATTGTTTATGCTGAAAACGCAAAATTCGCCAGATTGGCGACGCCCATAAGTTGGATGTCACGCTGAAGCTATAAATTCGACAAGAGTGTGGCATCCACCCTTTCGAATTTCGATCAAGCTGCTAAGAAGGTGGAAGAAGGACGGAGTCGCGCACTGGTGTCGCAGTATCATTCAGAGCTGATCGTCAAGGTGGCGGAGACCCGCGACAAGGCTGCTTTTGCCGACTTGTTCGATCATTTCGCGCCTCGACTCAAGGGCTATCTCATGCAGAAGGGCGCCGATGCAGCCCAGGCTGAAGAGGTTGTTCAGGACGTCATGACGACCCTTTGGCGCAAAGCCCATATGTTCGATCCGCAAAAATCCTCGGCCAGCACCTGGCTTTATCGGGTGGCCCGCAACCGGCGGATTGATCTTCTGCGCCGGGACAAATCCTCCGATATGGACACCGACGATCCCTCCTTGCAGCCAGAAGCTCCCCCGGATGTCTCAACGGCAATGGATGCAAGGCTGCGCGAAAGCCGCGTCCGCCTGGCGCTGAAAGCCCTTCCACCAGAGCAGGAAGCCGTGGTGCGGCTGGCGTTTTTCACCGGCCTCTCCCACAGCGAGATTGCCGACCGGATAGAATTGCCGCTCGGCACGGTGAAATCCCGCATTCGGCTCGCCTTCTCGCGCCTCCGCAGCGCTCTGGAAGCCGACTCCGCAGTGGATGTGGATTAGCCCGCCCGCCTGAACGCCCAATTCAATCCTGACCGTTGCCCGGCACGATTCGTCCCGTTCGTGAAATCGGTCCACCCTGGACGTGCTTTTGGCGTTTGAGGGCCGGGCCACCCGCCGTCAGAGACCGGTCGTCGTATCGCCCAAGCGCGCGATGACGGTCATACAGAATGATGGCACCGGCTGTGGCGACGTTGATGCAGAACTTCGTTGGGATCTTCACCACGTGATCGCAGCGCGCCAGCATCTGCGGCGACAAGGAGCCCCGCTCCGGGCCCAGCACGTAAGCCGCCTGCAACGGATGACCGAAGCTCGGTAGATCGATGGCATCCTCCGTCAATTCCACCCCAACCAGCTGACAGCCCCTCGGAAGCTCCATGTCATCCACCGACGGCCATGAAAACAGCGGAAGATGCCCAGGGCTTTTCGACGTGTCGGACGCTGGAGAGCGGCCCAGGGTCTTGTCGGCATCGACGGTAAAGAAAAAATTCGCTCCAAACGCGTGCGCCGAGCGCATCAAGCCTCCCAGGTTGATCTTTTTGGACAGACCTTCCGCCCCCACGGCAAAATACCCGCGCATGGTCTTCCCTGCTCCTCTAGCCACCAAGTCAAACTTTGGCGTTTCCTTAAGCGCAAGCGTTGCTGCGGGCAAGTCCCGGGCCCGGCAGCGCCATCGTCTCACAAGGTTAACCTCGTTCTTTTCCGCCGATCCGCAGCGTGCTACCACTGCGCCATTCGCATCAGCTGTTCACGCTTGAATAAAGGTGGGACTTGCTTTGAAGGCTTGCATTTGCACGACTTACGGATCGGGCTCCGATCTGACGATCCAGACCCTGCCCGATCCGACGCCCGGCCCGGGGGAAGTCGCTGTCCGCGTCCGGGCAGTCTCCTTGAATTTCTCCGACACGCTGCTCATTGCCGGAAAATACCAGCATCGACCCGAGCCCCCATTCTCCCCTGGTGGAGAATTCTCCGGTATCGTTGAAGCTGTCGGCGACGGCGTGGAAAGCGTTCAGCCCGGCGACCGGGTCATGGGGTACATGCCCTTTGGCGCGGCCCGCGAAATCGTCATCGCCGAAGAAGACAGTCTCATCGACTTGCCGCCCGGACTGGGGTTTGAAGTCGCCGCCGGCCTGACCGTTGTCTACGGCACCACCTTGCACGCCCTGCGGGACAGGGGTGAGCTGGTCAAGGGGGAGAAGATTGCCGTACTTGGAGCCACCGGCGGCGTCGGACAGGCCGCTGTCGAGATCGCCATCCTGATGGGCGCGGAAGTAATCGCCTGCGCCTCCTCGCCGGACAAGCTGGAATTCGCCAAGGCTCTCGGCGCCCATCACACCATCGACTATTCCACCCAGGACCTGAAGCAGACCCTCAAGGCACTGACCAATGGCGAGGGCGTCGACGTGGTCTATGATCCGATTGGTGGCCAGTATTCAGAGCAGGCCCTCCGGGCAACAGGCTGGCTCGGCCGCTATCTGGTCATCGGATTTGCGGCTGGTGATATCCCCAGGATCCCGCTGAACATCGTGATGCTGAAGGGCTGCGACGTCCGGGGTGTCTTCTGGGGCGAATCCATCGTCCGGGATCCGGACGGCCACCGGGAGAACATGGAGCAGATCCTCTCCTGGGTCGAGGAAGGCAGGCTCAAACCGCACATTCACGCCACCTACCCGCTGGAACAGATCCCGGCGGCCCTGCAGGAAATCTCCGACCGCAAGGCACGCGGCAAGGTCATCCTCACCATGTGAGCCCACTACCGTCATTGCAGGACCTGATCCTGCAATCCACGCCGTGACCTCACCTCACGCACTGCCCTGCCACTCTGAAAAGCAACGGCATGGATGCCATGATCAAGCCATGGCATGACGCGGAGGGGGAGGAGATCGAACATCGCCACAACAGCGCAGCCCACGCAGGCACAAAACCCGCATCCCCCTAACGTCATTGCAGGATTTGATCCTGCAATCCACGCCGTGACCACACCCCACGCACTGCCCTGCCACTCTGAAAAGCAACGGCATGGATGCCATGATCAAGCCATGGCATGACGCGGAGAGGGGGAGCGAGAAAGGAGAGAGTGAGAAAAATCAGGCCTCGAACACGGCCAGCACGGGGGCGTGGTCGGAGGGTTTTTCCCAGCCGCGGGCATCGCGCAGAACCGAGGTGGACTGCATCGCGCCCTTGAGCGCCTGTGACACCCAGACGTGATCCAGTCGACGCCCCTTGTCGGCGGCGGACCAGTCCTTGGCCCGGTAGCTCCACCAGGTGTAGAGCTTTTCGTCCATCGGCAGAAATTCCCGCATCATGTCGATCCAGCCACCGCTTTCCCGCACGCCTTCAAACAGGTCGCACTCAAGCGGCGTGTGGGACACCACTTTCAGCAGCTTCTTGTGCGACCAGACGTCATGTTCATACGGCGCAACATTCAGGTCGCCAACGAGAACGGCGGGTTTTGCGGTCTCTTCGCCCTGCAACCAGGCTTTCATTTCATTGAAGAAGTCGATCTTGTGCTTGAACTTCGGATTGATCGTCACATCCGGCTCATCGCCACCGGCCGGCACATAGAAGTTATGCAGGCGCAAAGGCGCACCATTGAACTCCAGATCCACGGCGACGTGGCGGCTGTCGCCCATCTCGCAGAAACCGCGCTTTTCGACATTCGTCAGCGGTCGCTTCGAGACCGTGGCCACACCGTGATAGCCCTTCTGACCGTGGATCTCGATGTGCTCGTAGCCAGCCCGGCGCAACGGGTTGAACGGGAAGTTCGCATCCGGGCACTTGGTTTCCTGCAGGCACAGCACATCCGGCTGCACCTCTTCCAGAAACCTCTCGACGATCGGCATGCGCAAGCGCACGGAGTTGATGTTCCAGGTGGCAAGGGTCAGACGATCAGACATGGATAACCTATGGCGCGGATAAAAAACAGGCAGTCAATCCCGCAGCAGACAGGTGATCCGCCCCGGACATCGCAAGCCACCTCCTTAACGTCTCTCACCTTCGGACACCAGCCCGCCACGGGCGAAATTGGCGGCACCAGCAAGCAACCTTCCGGCCAGGGTGCCGTTTGAAACCCGACGGCCGATTGAACAATTCCCATTCACGATTCGTAAATCTCCACGAAGCGTTAGGATTCTTCCTGCAATTTGCACTGACGTTTTAGCCATCCTTTAACCAAGCGAGCTCTGCCTTGTTAGAATTGATCCGCCAAGTCTGTTCCATGGCTGGACTGATCCTGATCTCCGCCTGTTCTGCCTATGATTTCCCCGATCCGACCCCGGAGGATTTTGCCATTCACGGCATCGATGTCTCCAAATACCAGGGCGACATCGACTGGGACGCTGCCCGAAAGGGAGGTGTGTCCTTTGCCTGGATCAAGGCCACCGAGGGCGGCGACCACTTTGATGAACGCTTCCTGACCAATTGGTACGGCGCCAAGCTCGCCGGAGTGCCGCGCGGCGCCTATCATTTTTATTACTTCTGCCGCCCGGTTGAGGAGCAGGTCTCCTGGGTCAAACAGATCGTTCCGAAAGATCCCGATGCCCTGCCCCTCGTGCTCGACATGGAATGGAACGCCCATTCCAAGACCTGTCGACTGCGGCCGGAAAAGCAGCAGATCCTGCGGGACATGACTTATTTTCTCGACGAAATAGAAAAACACTACGGCAAGCGCCCGGTGATTTACTCCTCCGTCGACTTCCACCGCGACCGTCTGGTCGGCGAGTTGGGCGACGAGCAGCTTTGGCTACGCTCGGTCGCAGCCCATCCGGGCCGCGTCTACGAACAGCGCGGCGACTGGTACTTCTGGCAGTATACCGCAGAAGGCCGCGTTCCTGGCATCAAGGGAAATGTCGACCGCAACACCTTCTTCGGTGCGCGCTCCCAGTTTCAGGACTGGCTGCGTGGCAAACCGCTCGGGCGGTAAGTCTGCCCAGACATCCGGGGCGGGCCGCTGCCCCGGATCCTTTGCTTGTGGTAATCTCAGGCCTGATCGGCTTCGAACATCGCCAGATAGGTCCCCAGCAAGGCCGTCAACTGGTCCCGGTCCTTTTCAGAAAGGCCGGCGACCAGGGTGTGCTGGGTCGCCACATGCGCCTCGACGGCCTCAGAAATCAGGGCTTTGCCCGCCTCCGTTAGACAGATCGCCACGCTGCGCCGATCTTCTTCACTTCTGCGCCGCTCGACCAATCCCGTCTTGACCAGCTGATCGATCCGGTTTGTCATCGTGCCCGAGGTGATCAGCATGGTTTGCGCCAGCATTCCTGGCTGCAGGGCATAGGGCTCGCCCGAGCGGTACAGCGTTGCCAGAAGATCAAAGCTGGCCGAGTTGAGCCCGAACCGTGAGAAGGTTTTCTCCATCTCGCGTGACAGATGCGCGCGCAACCGGGTCAGGCGCCCAATCAGACCCATTGGTCCCGTGTCCAGGTCCGGCCGCTCACGGGCCCATTGCTTCAGAATGTGATCGATTGCATCCATGTTGAGAAACAATGCGCGAATTTATCTTGACGTCAAGATTTATATATCTATCTTGAGGTCAAGATAATTTTCAGGATCGCTTCCGATGAAAAAGTCCCCCGACCTGCTGCTGACCGCCCTTGCTCCGGCAGTCTGGGGCAGCTCCTACATCACGGCGACAACGTTTCTGCCGGATGCCGACCCAATCATGGTATCACTGCTGCGCGCTCTGCCAGCCGGTCTGTTGCTGCTGCTTGTGACACGTCAGTTGCCCAGCGGCATCTGGTGGTTGCGGGTGGCCCTTCTCGGCTTTCTGAATTTCTCGCTGTTCTTCATCTGCCTGTTCATCGCCGCCTATCTGTTACCCGGTGGAATTGCGGCAATTGTCGGCGCCGTGCAGCCGTTGCTCGTCATTGTTCTGGCCGCCGCGTTCCTCGGTGCGCCCGTCCGGCTGCTGCAGTATTTCGCGGCGCTGCTCGGCATTGTCGGCGTGGCCATGCTGGTGCTGTCGCCCAGCGCCGAGCTTGATCCCTGGGGATTGCTCGCCGGGCTGCTTGGAGCAGGCTCCATGGCATGCGGCATAGTCCTGACGCGCAAATGGCAACCGCCGGTCTCAGCTTTGACCTTTACCGCCTGGCAATTGACCGCCGGGGGCGTGTTGCTGATCCCGGTGGTGCTGATCTCCGGCGCGCCCCTGCCACCAGCGACGGCCGACAGCCTGGCCGGGCTTGTCTGGTTGAGCCTAGTCGGTGGCGTAATCACCTATACGCTGTGGTTTCGCGGCATTGGCAAACTCGGCGCGCACATCGCCGCGCCCTTGAGCTTTCTCAGCCCCACCAGCGCGGTGCTGCTGGGATGGGCAATCAACGGCGAGGCGCTGAATGCGCTTCAATTGCTCGGAATGGCGATCGTGCTGTTCAGCGTGATGCTGGGCTCGGGACAGGTGTCCGCCCTGCGGTCGTGGTTGAAGTCCCGGCAGATCCTGCAGGCGCAACCTGAGGGCCGGCCATGATCAGCGACCAGAACACCTTGTGCTTGGCACTGGGAGCATAGGCCGTGGCCAGACCAAAGCGGTTGGCCTGCTTGTCCAGCATCACCGCGTTATGCTTGGGGCTCTCACGCCAGCCAGAGAACGCCTCTGCCAGGGTGCGATAGCCCCCACTGACGTTGTTGCTTGCCGGCGCTGCCTCTTGACCAATGGCCGCCATCAGATCCTGCAACCGGTTTCCACTGTTCAGCGAGGCATTGACGTTGCCCGCCTGAGCCATCGCCCGGGCCTGAGCCTCCGCTTGCCGCGTCAATGCCGGATCCATCCGCACAGGACCAAGCCCGTTGTTGGCACGGTAGTGGGAGATCATGTTCGCCGCTGAAGGGGCATCGACAACCGCATCGACCCGCGCCAGATCCCGGTAGAACCCCGGCGTTGTCTGCGGCTCGGAAACACAAGCTGCAAGAAGCAGAACCAGAGACGTGCCAGCCGCTGCGAGAGCGGCCAATCGCCAGGGACCAGTCCGGCCTGCGCCTGTTTGAAATGTCATATTGATGTCCCTTGTCCCCACGCGAGGAATCGCAGCGTGTTTCCTTCTTGCCTCAAGCCATCAGCTCAGATCCCGGTAAAAGTGAGGCAGCCGGGCCAAGGGCACAAAAAAAGATCCGGCCTTTGAGGAGGGCCGGATCTCTCATCAAGCTCTGAAAATCAGAGCTTTCGGGGGACTTTGAAGCGCACCGTGGATCAGAGGCCTAGCGCTTGCCGGCCGCAATCACGTCTTCCAGTGTCCGCAAGCCGGTCACCGGTGCGTTGACCAGCACCGACATGTTGCCCGGCGCATGCTGGTTCTTCCACATCTTTGTATGGGCCTTGGGGATCTGATCCCAAGGAAAGACTTCGGACATATACGGATCGATCCGCCGCTCGATCATCAGCTTGTTGGCCGCCGACGCCTGCTTCAGGTGGGCAAAATGCGAGCCCTGCAGCCGCTTCTGATGCATCCACATGTAGCGCACATCGAACGTGCAGTTGAAGCCTGACGTGCCGGCACAGATCACCACCATACCGCCCTTCTTGCAAACCAGCGTGGAAACCGGGAAAGTCGCCTCGCCCGGATGCTCGAAGACAATGTCGACGTTATTGCCCTTGCCAGTGATGTCCCAGATCGCCTTGCCGAACTTCCGCGCCTCAGAGAACCACTCCTTGTACTCCGGCGTGTTGACCTTCGGCAGCTGACCCCAGCACTTGAAGTCCTTGCGGTTGATCACGCCCTTGGCACCCAACCCCATGACGAAGTCGCGCTTGTCCTCATCGGAAATCACGCCAATCGCGTTGGCACCAGCAGTCGTGATCAGCTGGATGGCATAAGACCCCAACCCGCCGGATGCGCCCCAGACCAGAACATTCTGCCCCGGCTTCAGCTCATGCGGATGATGGCCAAACAGCATGCGATAGGCGGTTGCCAGCGTCAGCGTGTAGCAGGCGCTCTCTTCCCAGGTCAGATGCTTCGGCCGTGGCATCAGCTGCTGCGCCTGCACCCTGGTAAACTGCGAGAAGGATCCGTCCGGAGTTTCATAGCC
Source organism: Roseibium limicola (assembly GCF_017313085.1). GTDB lineage: Bacteria > Pseudomonadota > Alphaproteobacteria > Rhizobiales > Stappiaceae > Roseibium > Roseibium limicola. The sequence continues at coordinate 58,956 of NZ_JAFLNF010000007.1, forward strand.
CCAGATCCGCTGGGTCGGCGAAAACATCGGATCGCCGCCGTTACACTCTTCGTCGTCGCCATCGTCCTGATTGCAGTGAACCACGACCTCGTCGCCGACCTTCCAGCGCTTCACCTTGTCGCCGACGGCCCAGACAATGCCCGAGGCATCGGATCCGGCCACATGAAACGCGGCACCATGGCCATCGAACGGGCTGATCGGCTCACCCAATCCGGCCCAGATGCCATTGTAATTTACGCCGGCGGCCATCACCAGCACCAGCACCTCGTTGCTGTCGAGGCTCCAGGTCGGAACCACCTCCAGCTGCATGGCGTCTTCCGGCGGCCCATGGCGCTCACGCCGGATGGTCCAGGCATACATGGTCTTCGGCACATGGCCGAGCGGGGGAATTTCACCCAGTTCGTAAAGATCTTTCATCGACGCCGTCTCCGCCGCTTCTGTATCGGTCTCAACCTGAGCGGCCGTGTCCGCAGACATGGTCATTTACTCCTCCCTTGGGCGAAACTCTCCTGCCGTTAACGTCAAGTGCTTGATATCGCATTGCAAAACACTTTCCGGGCTTTTTCTCGCTCTCACGCAACTATCCTGCGAAAAAATCCAATTTCCTATACGACTATTGCTTAACTTGCCTTCGAAGGCCATCTGCATTTTGCATCGCATATAAAAAGCTTTTGCCGGAATGATAAAACGGCAGCATTCTGGAAGACACCTGCGGGAGGATGCAGGCGCTTGGCCGGACAGAGGAGAGACGCCGATGAGTGGACCCGACAAACCCTGGATTTTCCGGACCTATGCCGGCCATTCCACCGCGAGTGCCTCCAACGCGCTCTACCGCTCCAATCTGGACAAAGGTCAGACCGGCCTTTCCGTCGCCTTCGACCTGCCGACCCAGACCGGCTATGACCCGGATGATGCGCTGGCCAAGGGGGAAGTCGGCAAGGTCGGCGTTCCCGTCTCGCACCTCGGCGACATGCGCAGTCTGTTCCGGGATATTCCGCTGGAACGCATGAACACGTCGATGACGATCAACGCCACCGCCCCCTGGCTTCTGGCGCTGTATATAGCGGCCGCCGACGAACAGGGCGCCGACCGCCTGACCCTGAGCGGCACCACCCAGAACGACATCATCAAGGAATATCTGTCGCGCGGCACCTACGTCTTCCCCCCGGCCCCCAGCCTGCGCCTGACCACGGATGTCATTGCCTGGACCTACACCAACATGCCAAAATGGAACCCGATGAACGTGTGTTCCTACCACCTGCAGGAGGCCGGCGCGACGCCGGTGCAGGAGCTCTCCTTCGCGCTCGCCACCGCCGTCGCCATTCTCGATGGGCTGAAGGACAGTGGCGCGATCCCGCAAGAAGACTTCCCCCGGGTGGTCGGGCGCATCTCGTTCTTCGTCAACGCCGGGCTGAAGTTCATCACCGAGATGTGCAAGATGCGCGCTTTCACCGAGCTGTGGGACGAGATCTGCCGCGAGCGCTATGGCGTCGAAGAGGAGAAATACCGCCGCTTCCGCTATGGCGTGCAGGTCAACTCGCTCGGCCTGACCGAGCCGCAGCCGGAGAACAACGTTTACCGCATCCTGATCGAGATGCTGGCCGTGGTTTTGTCAAAGAATGCCCGCGCCCGCGCTGTCCAGCTGCCGGCCTGGAACGAGGCCCTCGGCCTGCCACGTCCATTCGACCAGCAATGGTCCCTGCGCATGCAGCAGATCCTCGCCTATGAAACCGACCTGCTGGACTTCGGTGATATTTTCGAAGGCTCCACAGAGATCACCGCCAAGGTCGAAGAGCTGAAAACCCAGGCCCGCGAAGAACTTGCCCGCATTGATGCCATGGGCGGCGCGGTCGCCGCCGTCGACAGCAGCTACATGAAGGCCAAGCTGGTGGAGGCCAACTCGGCACGTCTTTCAGGCATTGAAAGCGGCGAGCAGATCGTCGTCGGCGTCAACAAATGGACCGAGAGCGAGCCTTCACCGCTGGCCACCGGCGAAGACGGCGGCATTCTCACAGTTCCCGAGCATGTGGAGCAGGAGGCCATCGACCGGCTGACGACCTGGCGTTCGCAGCGCGATCAGGAGGCAATTGCCACAGCGCTGAAAGATCTGGAAGCCGCCGCCCGCGATGGCAGCAACATCATGGAACCGTCGATTGCCGCAGCCAGAGCCGGCGTCACCACCGGCGAATGGGGCGCCACCCTGCGCCGCGTCTTCGGCGAGTACCGTGCGCCGACCGGCGTCGGACAATCGGTCCGCGATGGGGCCGGTGATCTCGCCGCCATCCGCGCCGACGTCGAGGCAGTCTCCGCCAGGCTCGGGCGTCGCCTGAAGTTTCTCGTTGGCAAACCGGGCCTCGACGGTCATTCCAATGGCGCCGAGCAGATCGCCGTGCGCGCCCGCGACTGCGGCATGGAGGTCGTCTATGAAGGCATTCGCCTCACCCCCGCCCAGATCGTCAACGCCGGGATCGAGGAAGACGTCCACGTCATCGGCCTGTCGATCCTCTCCGGCTCCCACCTGGCGCTGGTGCGCGACGTGATGGACCGCCTGCGCAGGGATGGTGCGGATGACATCCCCGTCGTCGTCGGCGGCATCATCCCCGAAGAAGACGCCATCGCCCTGAAAGCCATGGGCGTCGCCGCCGTCTACACCCCCAAGGATTTCCAGCTCACCGACATCATGGCCGACGTCGTCAAAATCGTTTCTACCCGTGCGGAAAAGGCAGCTTAGGTGTGAACCGGTCGACGAGATGGGCTGCCCCCTCTCTCCGTCAGAGATGAGTGGGCCAGATCGCCCCCTCCCCTCCGTCATTGCAGGACTTGATCCTGCAATCCATGCCGTGACATCGCCACGCGCGCAGTCCTTCCATCGCCGAAACGTAACGGCATGGATCCCATGGTCTAACCATGGGATGACGCTAGAGGGGATGAAATGGGAAAACGCAACAGCCTTCCAATTTAAGAGAAAAGCCCCCACCCCCGTCATTGCAGGACTTGATCCTGCAATCCATGCCGTGACCTCGCCACGCGATCAGTCCTACCAGTTCAGCGACTTCCCCAGGTCGATCCATTCGGGGTTCATTGCCTCGATCAGCTCGATTTTCCAGGCCCTCCGCCAGGTCTTGATCGCCTTTTCGCGAGCAATTGCCTGAGGCGCAGTTGGGTGATCCTCGTACCAAACGAGCCGTTCAACCTTGTACCGTCGCGCAAAATGCGATCCGGTCCCTGTTTGATGTTGATGCAGACGCCGGACCAGATCATTCGTCACGCCTGTATAAAGCGTGCCGTTCTTTTGCCCGGCGAGCATGTACACCCAGAAACGTCGTTCCATAGTCGAATAGAAAACACCCTGCCTTCCTCGGTCAAGACATGACAAGGTTCATATAATTCAAAATCTCCCCTCTCCGTCATTGCAGGACTTGATCCTGCAATCCATGCCGTGACATCGCCACGCGCAAAGTCCTTCCATCGCCGAAATCTATCGGCATGGATCCTCCCCGAACAAAAGTGCTCTAGCCACGGGGTGACGGCAGGGAGTGTAGCGACGAGACGGTTGTGGAACACCGGGCCTGGTGAGCACCCTCCTCCTCCCCAAACGTCGGCCTTGCGCCTGTGCAGTGCAGCGGGCTTAATCGGTGCGAAGGCAAGGTCGGCGCAGCCGCGCGCCCCGGGAAAGCAGGCAGGAGCAGAGCGTGACGAAAACCACTTCAGGCAATTTCTTCGAAGACTTCGAAATCGGCCAGGTGATCCGCCATGCGACGCCGCGCACCGTGACCACCGGCGATGTGGCGCTTTACACAGCGCTTTACGGCTCCCGCTTTGCCGTGCAGTCATCGGACGCCTTTGCCGAGGGCCTCGGCTATGACCGGGCGCCGATCGATGATCTGCTGACCTTTCACATCGTCTTCGGCAAGACCGTGCCGGACATCTCGCTCAATGCGGTGGCCAACCTGGGTTATGCGGGCGGACGCTTTCTCTCGCCGGTCTATCCCGGTGACACCCTGAGCGCCGTGTCGGAAATCATCGGCAAGAAGGAAAATTCCAACGGCAAGACCGGCGTCGTCTACGTTCGCTCCACCGGCTACACCGCAGAAGGCACCGAGGTGCTGGATTATGTTCGCTGGGTGATGGTTCGCAAGCGCGACGAGACCTCGCCCGCGCCAATACCCGTGGTGCCGGAATTGCCCGAAAGCCTCGACCCGATCTCATTGGGCAATGCTGTGCCGCTGCTCAACCAGAGCGCTTGGGACGATGACCTCGCCGGCAGTCACTTCCGCTTTTCGGACTATGCCAAGGGCGAGAAGATCGACCATGTCGACGGCATGACCGTGGAAGAAGCCGAGCATCAGCTGGCGACACGGCTTTATCAGAACACAGCGAAAGTCCACTTCAACCAGCACACCGAGGGCCAGGGCCGCTTCGGCGCGCGGCTGATCTATGGCGGCCACGTGATTTCGCTGGCCCGCGCCCTCTCCTACAACGGGCTGGCCAATGCCTTTCATATCGCGGCCATCAATGGCGGTCGACACGTGGCGCCGTTGTTTGCAGGCGATACGGTTTACGCCTGGTCGGAGGTGCTGGACACGGCGGAAATCGAAGGTCGCCGGGATGTGGGGGCGCTGCGCCTGCGGCTGGTGGCGACCAAGAACCGCCCCTGCGCCGGTTTCCCGCTGAAGGATACGGAGGGAAAATACCAGCCGGACGTCATTCTCGACTTCGACTATTGGGCCCTGATGCCGAAATGAGGAGAGCTAGCGCTTCGCCAGGGGGTGGGCGCTTTCCACCAGCTGTGACAGCCGCTCATCCAGTACGTGGGTGTAGATCTGCGTCGTCGAAATATCCGCGTGGCCGAGCAGCTGCTGAACCACCCGCAGGTCGGCACCGTTCTGCAAAAGATGCGAGGCGAAGGCATGGCGCAGCACATGCGGCGAGACCTTGCCGGGATCGATCTCCGCCGAGATTGCCAGGTCCTTCAGGTCACGCCCAAACGCTTGCCGGGTGAAGTGACCGCTGGCACCGTGCGAGGGAAACAGCCACGGGCTCTTGGCAAAGGAATTCTCCCTGGCGCGCAGGGCGACATAGCTGCGCATGGCTTTTTGTGCTGTATCCGACAAAGGCACCAGGCGCTCCTTGTTGCCCTTGCCGAGGATTTCGATCAGCCGCTGATCCCGCTGCGAGGCGGAAACCGGCAATGCCACCAGCTCCGATACCCGCAAACCGGTGGCGTAAAGCACCTCCAGCAACGTGTAGATCCGCTGCGCCCGCAGCGCTGCCGCCGGTGACTTGTGCGCCGCGCGCGTTGCAGCCTCGGCCTGACCGATCAGCCGATCGACTTCCGCGAGGCTGAGGATCTTAGGAAGGGACTGGCGCTTCTTGGGCGATGATATCGTCCGGGTCGGATCGTCTTCACGCATCCCATCGGCATAGAGGAACTTGAAATACTGCTTCAGCGCGGACAGACGCCGCGCCTGAGACGTGGCGGCGAACCCGCGTGCAGTCAGATCGGACATATAGCTGGAAATATCTGCCTGTACCGCTTTGGAAGGCAGGGCCCGGCCGAGGAACTGGGAAAAATCCTCAAGGTCGCGGCGATAGCTCGACAGTGTGTTTTCCGCCGCACCACGCTCTGCCGCTATCATCTCCAAAAAGGTTTCTACCGTGTGGTCCGGCATATCAATATCCTCCGCCTGCCCACCAGCATCGAGCAGCTAGCGGCCAAATCCTTCCTTTTTCACCCGCACCGTGATTTCCCGCTCACCGGGATCCACGAGATTTGCGAGAGAAAACAACGCTCCGAAGCCCAGGCCAGCGAGCACAACAAGCACCACGATCAATCTGGTCAGGGTTGGCAACGGACGCGCTCTCTTGAGAATAAAGAATCAGAAGGCGATAGTGTTCCGTCAGAAATCAAAACACGCAAGCCGGGAGCAGACCTCACCAGCCAGATCGCCTTGACCGTGGCAAGTGGTGTCCTCTTGAAAACCTTCAAACTTTCCGCCTCGGGTGAGTGCCTTTTGAAAGGAATATGGTACAAAGCCGCCATGAAGAGGGAAAATCAAAACCACTCCGCCAATGAGCAGGCGGCCCTTGCACAGGACGAAGCCCGGGATGGGTTTCTGCCGCGGGCCCAATTGGTCGACCTTTTGGGGCAACGGTCCATCGTGCTGATTGGCATCATGGGCTCCGGAAAATCCACGGTTGGCCGCCGACTGGCTCATCGCATGGGTCTCAAATTCGTCGATGCGGACAATGCGATCCAGGAAGCGGCCAATATGACCATTCCTGAGATTTTCGCCAGCCATGGCGAGGCCTATTTCCGTAGTGGGGAAGAGCGGGTTATTGCCCGGCTGCTCCAGGAAGGGCCTCAGGTTCTGGCGACTGGCGGTGGCGCCTACATGAGCGGCAGCACGCGGGAAGCGATTGCCGAAGCCGGCATTTCGATTTGGCTCAACGCCGATTTCGAGACGGTGATGGCGCGTGTCCGCAAGCGCACAAGCCGCCCCCTGCTGCAAACGCCCGACCCGGAAGGGACGATGCGTCAGCTGATGGCAGACCGCTACCCCATCTATGCGAAGGCCGATGTGGAAATTCACTCCCGTGATGTACCGCATGAAACCGTCGCCGAAGACATCATGATCGGACTGAGCCAGTATCTGCTGTCGACCTCCGCAAGCAACGGCACCCGCGACCTGGAAGTCCCGGTTGCTGACTGACCCGCCGATTTAACGGCCAACGATCCGCATTGGGCTTTTCGACCGACATGACCGACACGATGACCTCGCCACAGACCGACACCAACGCACAGCAAACTGTGCGGGTGGAGCTGGGCACGCGCAGCTACGATATCGCAATCGGCCGAGGCCTCCTGTACCAAGCCGGAGAGAAGATCGCCAATCTGCTGCCAAAGGCGCGGGTTGCCATCATCACCGATGAAACCGTTGCCGGCCTGCATCTCCAGGCCCTGCAAGCCAGCCTCGACGCTGCCGACGTCGATCACGTCAGCTTCACCATCCCGGCGGGAGAAAGCAGCAAGCGCTTCGAGCTGTTTGATCGGCTGTGTGATGACGTTCTCGGCGCAAGACTTGAGCGTGGCGACGCGATTGTCGCGCTTGGCGGCGGTGTTGTCGGCGACCTGTCAGGCTTTGTTGCCGCATCCGTACGCCGGGGCATGAAGTTCATCCAGATCCCGACCACGCTTCTGGCACAGGTCGACAGCTCTGTCGGTGGCAAGACCGGCATCAACTCCCGGCACGGCAAGAACCTGGTCGGCGCGTTTTATCAGCCAGCTCTCGTTCTGGCCGATACAGCAGTGCTCGACACCTTGCCGCTGCGCGATTTCCGTGCCGGATACGCGGAAGTCGCCAAATACGGGCTCCTTGGAGATGAACCGTTTTTCGCCTGGCTGGAAGCAAACTGGCAGGCCGTGTTCGCTGGCGGTCCGGAGCGCGACGAAGCCGTCGCCCGCTCCTGCCAAGCCAAGGCCGATGTCGTCGCCGCCGATGAGTTTGAAGGGGGCCGTCGTGCCCTGCTCAACCTTGGCCACACATTCGGCCATGCGCTGGAATCAGCCGTCGCCTATGCAACGGAACGGCTGGTGCATGGCGAAGGCGTCTCCATCGGCATGATGCTGGCGCATGAGTTCTCACAAAAGCTCGGCCTCCTCTCAGAGGACGACGTTGCGCGTGTCAAACGTCACCTCCTGGAAGTTGGTCTGCCAATCCGCATCCAGGATATTCCCGGACAAATGCCACCCGCCGACACCTTGCTGGACATCATTGCCCAGGACAAAAAGGTCAGCCGGGGCGAACTGACGTTCATTCTGACCCGGAAAATCGGCGAATCCTTCGTTGAAAAGGGCGTCGACCGTGCCCAGGTGCAAGAGTTCTTGAAGGAGAAACTCGACGCATGACCATGACAACCCTCGGGCTGGCCATTGCCGCTATCATCATCCTGCTTATTCTCTCGGGCTTCTTTTCGGGATCGGAAACCGCGCTGACGGCAGCCTCACGTGCCCGTATGCACCACATGGAAAAGAACGGCGACAAGCGCGCCATTCTGGTGGCCGAGCTGATTTCGGCGCGCGAACGGCTGATCGGCGCGCTGCTTCTCGGCAACAACCTGGTCAACATTCTGGCCTCCGCCCTTGCCACCACCGTCTTCCTCAACCTGTTCGGTGATGCGGGTGTGGCCTTGGCCACGCTAGTGATGACAGCACTTGTTCTGGTATTCTCCGAAGTGCTGCCGAAGACCTGGGCGATCTCCAACCCGGAACGATTCGCTCTGGTCGTCGCCCCCATCGTCCGCGTCATCGTGGCGCTGTTCGGTCCGATCACAGCTGCCGTGGAAATCCTCGTGCGGCTGCTCCTGCGTATGGTCGGGGTCAATGTCGATGACGACACCTCAGGCCTCTCAGCGCATGAAGAGCTGCGCGGTGCCGTCGATCTGCAGCATATGGAAGGCGGCCTTGCCAAGGGCGAACGAGACCGGATTGGCGGACTTCTCGATCTGGCAGAGCTGGAGGTCTCCGACGTCATGGTTCACCGAACCAACATGGTGGCGCTGAATGCGGATGAGGATCTCGTCAAACTGGTCGATGCAGCCCTCGCCTCCCCTTACACGCGCCTGCCTTTGTGGCGCGGGGAGAGCGACAATTTCGTCGGAGTTCTGCACGCAAAGGATCTTCTGCGCGCGCTCAATGCAGCTGGCGGCGACAGTGAAAAGCTGAAGATCGAAGACATCATCTCCCCGCCGTGGTTTGTACCCGACACAACGACCCTGCAGGATCAGCTGAATGCGTTTCTCAGGCACAAGGCCCATTTCGCCCTGGTTGTGGACGAATACGGCGAGGTTATGGGTCTGGTGACCCTGGAAGATATTCTGGAAGAAATCGTCGGTGAGATCGCCGATGAGCACGACGTGGAACTGGAGGGCGTGCGCCCACAGGCAGATGGGTCCGTCATTGTCGACGGCTCGGTGCCGATTCGGGATCTCAACCGCGCCACCGACTGGAACCTGCCGGACGATGAGGCAACGACAATTGCCGGACTGGTCATCCATGAAGCACGGATGATCCCGGAAGAGCGGCAAATCTTCACCTTTCACAACTTCCGCTTCACCGTGATGCGGCGCGAGCGCAACCGCATAACGCGCTTGCGGATCATGCCGCTCAGCCAGATCGATGCGGCAGCAGCGCGGCTGTCAGCAGCACCCCATCCGACCGTCACCTCCAACCGGGCGCCCTCTTCCAGCTGATCGCCGCCCTGAGCCTGGCAAATTGCCATGGTCTCAGGAGGATTGCATCAGGCCTGACCGGAAACCCGGGCCGCACGCGGGTCTGGCTCTTCCGGTGAGCGCGCCTCAATGGCAAGTGCGTGCACGCCGTTCTCGAGCTCTTCCGCCAGAAGGTCGTTGACCGCGCGGTGCCGATTGACCCGGCTCATGCCCGAGAAGGAAGCCGCAACGATTCGGACGCGAAAATGCGTTTCGCCACCTTCACGCCATCCGCCATGCCCCTTGTGCTTGTCGGATTCGTCGATCACCTCAAGCGCAAGCGGAGAGAACGTGGCATTGATTTTGTTTTCGATAATTGTCTTCGTGTTCATGGCATGGTTTTGGCCCCAGACGCGCAAAACGTCAAGCAATCGGTCCCCGACAACCGCACGACATCCTCGAAGACGACACGAAAAAGCCGCGTTGGAAAATTAGCACCTCTGGACCCACAATTTGCACAGGTGCATCTCTTGTTCCCGCGCACCTGACCGACCATAATTGGCGCCATGAAACTGGACTCAAAAATCTTCGATAGCATTCGCGTGAAGCGCAAGAAGGAAAAGGTCGAGGAAGACCTGCATCCGACATGCGACCACCCTGGGTGTGACCGTCCTGCGCCCCACCGGGCGCCGAAAGGTCGTGACCGCGAAGGCCAGTACTTCCGCTTCTGCGTCGACCACGTCCGCGAGTACAACAAGTCCTACAATTACTTTTCCGGCATGGGCGACGACGATGTGCGCACCTACCAGAAGGACTCGCTGACAGGTCATCGTCCCACCTGGAAAATGGGGGTCAACAAGCAGGCATCTGAAGGCCCCGATGGCCATGATCCGCGTGAAAGCGCACGTCAGGCCACCCACGCACGCAAGACCACGACGCGCCGTCCGAGACAGCGAAAAGTTCTAGCGCTTGAAAAACGCTCCCTAGATGTGCTCAATCTACCCGAGACAGCACGTGCCGCCGACATCAAGGCGCGCTACAAAGAGCTCGTGAAATTAAACCATCCGGATGCCAATGGCGGCGATCGCTCTTTCGAGGACCGTCTGCGGGAAATCATTCAGGCCTATAATGTCCTGAAAAAAGCCGGTTTCTGTTAGTCCGCATTTTCTTTGCGGACATTCCCCATTTACGTTCCAAGGGCCCGCGCCCGAGGCAGCGGAGGATTGATGACTGAGATGACGTACGCGGCTGTGAGTATGCCTGATACCAAAGTTTCCGTAGAAAAAGTGTTTGGCTTCAAGACGGACCTCATGGTCCCCGCCTTCTCAGCGCCGTCCGAGAATGTGCCGGAAGCTGACCCGGACTATCTGTTCGACCGCACCACCACGCTCGCCATTCTCGCCGGCTTCGCCCACAACCGTCGCGTCATGGTGACCGGTTACCACGGCACCGGCAAGTCGACCCACATCGAACAAGTCGCCTCGCGTCTGAACTGGCCCTGTATCCGTATCAACCTGGACAGCCACGTGTCCCGTATCGATCTCGTCGGCAAGGACGCGATTGTCCTGAAAGATGGCAAGCAGGTCACCGAATTCCGTGATGGCATTCTGCCGTGGGCCTATCAGAACAACGTCGCGCTGGTGTTTGATGAGTACGATGCCGGCCGCCCAGACGTGATGTTCGTGATCCAGCGTATTCTGGAAAGCTCCGGTCGTTTGACACTGTTGGATCAGTCCCGCGTCATCCGCCCCCATCCGGCCTTCCGCCTGTTCGCCACTGCCAACACGGTCGGCCTCGGCGACACCTCCGGACTGTACCACGGCACTCAGCAGATCAACCAGGCTCAGATGGATCGCTGGTCCATCGTCACCACCTTGAACTACCTGCCGCACGACAATGAAGTCGATATCGTTGCCTCAAAAGCCAAGCATTATCAGGGCGCGGAAGGCCGTGCGATCATCTCCAAGATGGTTCGTCTCGCCGACATGACCCGAAATGCGTTCATCAATGGCGACCTGTCCACCGTAATGAGCCCACGTACAGTCATCACCTGGGCGGAAAACTCGGAGATCTTCGGCGACGTCGGCTTCTCGTTCCGTTTGACCTTCCTGAACAAGTGCGATGACATGGAACAGGCGCTGGTCGCCGAGTTCTATCAGCGTTGCTTCGGCGAAGATCTGCCGGAATCTGCCGCTAATGTCGTCGTGAGCTGATGAGATGCCCTGGGCGGCGGGTCTGACGGCCCCGCTCAGGGCAGCCTCTCATGGCCACGACGGAACCGGGAGCAAATCGGACAGCTGCCAATCTGCCCGAAAGACTCCGGGGAAACGTGTCATTTGCCAGTCGGCAGGGCCAGGCCCTGCGCCGGTGGTCTCGCATCAGATGCCAGCACACCGAGAGCATTCAAGAAGGAATCAGGATGGCCGGGCCGGGCAGCAACTCCAATCCGAGCGGACGCAATTCGCCACCGAACGAACCGTTCAAGCAGTCGGTCGGCGGCACCATACGCGCCATTGCCGGGGATCCCGAGCTGGAGATCATCTTCTCCGGCGATCGTCCCGGTCTGTCCGGCAACACGGTGCGCCTGCCTGAGCCGTCCCGCAAGATCAACTCTCGCGAAGTTGCCATCACACGGGGTCTCGGCGACAGCATGGCGCTGCGCAAAGCTTGTCACGACGCCAAGATACACGCCCGCCGCGCGCCCTCCGGACCGGAAGCCCGCGTCATTTTCGAAGCTGTTGAACAAGCCCGCTGCGAAGCAGTCGGAGCACTTCGGATGCAGGGTGTCGGTCAGAATCTGACGGCGATGCTCGAGGACAAATACCTTAAGGCCAACGCATCCACGGTGGTCAGTCGCGAAGAAGCTCCCCTGCAGGATGCAATCGCCCTGATGGTACGCGAGCGCCTTACTGGCGCTCCTCCGCCCGAAGCCGCCACAAAGATGGTCGACCTCTGGCGCGACTGGATCGAGGAAAAGGCCGGCGAAGATCTAGACCGGCTGATCCCACGCGTCGAAGACCAGGATGCTTTCGCCAAGCAGTTGCATCAACTGTTGACGTCGCTCGACATGGCTGACGAAATCGGCAACCAGGATGACAGCGACGACGAGGACGAAAGCGACGACAACGGCAACAACGACGAATCCGAGACAGGTGCCGATAACGAGGATTCCGAGGGCGAACAGGAAGCCTCGCCTCAGGACATGGACATGTCCGGCGAAGAACAAGACGCTGGCGAGCAGGACGGTGCCGACAGCGACATGGACGACATGGCCGATGAAGACATGGCCGACGGATCCGAGGAAACCGGCGAGATGGATCGCCAGGAAATGCCTCTGTCCAATCGACCAGCCGGCCCTGATTACCGCGTTTTCACCGACAAGTTTGATGAGACCGTTTCCGCTGAAGATCTGTGCGATGCCGCCGAGCTGGAGCGACTGCGCGGCTTCCTCGACAAGCAGTTGAACCATTTGGGCGGCGCTGTGGCCCGCCTTGCCAACCGGCTGCAACGCAAACTGATGGCTCAACAGAACCGCTCCTGGGACTTCGATCTGGAAGAAGGAATTCTGGATTCGGCTCGGTTGACCCGTGCCATCACGGATCCAATGACCCCGCTTGCTTTCAAGCAGGAGCAGGACACCAACTTCCGCGACACCGTCGTGACGCTGCTTCTGGACAATTCCGGCTCGATGCGCGGCCGTCCGATCACGGTTGCCGCCACCTGTGCCGACATTCTGGCGCGCACACTGGAACGCTGCGGCGTGAAGGTCGAGATTCTCGGCTTTACCACCAAGGCCTGGAAGGGCGGCCAATCTCGCGAAGCGTGGCTGGCGGATGACAAGCCGTCGTCTCCCGGTCGCCTCAACGACCTGCGCCACATCATCTACAAATCCGCCGACGCACCTTGGCGCCGCGCCCGCCGTAATCTCGGCCTGATGATGCGCGAGGGCCTGTTGAAGGAAAACATCGACGGCGAAGCACTGGCTTGGGCGCACGAACGCCTGCTTGCGCGGCCCGAACAGCGGCGCATCCTGATGATGATCTCCGATGGCGCCCCGGTCGATGACTGCACCCTGTCGGTCAATCCTGGCAACTATCTGGAGCGTCATCTGCGGTATGTGATCGAGGACATCGAGACCCGCTCGCCCGTGGAACTGATCGCCATCGGCATTGGCCATGATGTGACGCGCTACTATCGCCGCGCCGTGACGATCGTCGACGCCGAGGAACTGGCAGGCGCGATGACTGACCAGCTTGCTGATCTGTTCGATGACGAGGTGCAAGCCGCCTATGCCAGCCGTGGTGGTCGCCGCGCCGGCAAGCGCCGTTAACGACGCATGGCCTTGAGACAAAAGACAGCGCTGGCTGTGGCTTTCGCCTGCGCTGCTCTTGTCCTTTCCGGCAGACTGCAGGCCGACGAAGTTGCTCCGCGCCCCGCCGCCAAACCCAGCCAGTATGAGCAAGTAACTTGCTCGCCGATCAAATCCTTCAGTCCGAGTGACGACAAGGCAGTCGGCCCCCTGACGTTCATCGGCGGGTGTGTTCTGCGCGCTGCCGCACCGGACTTCGGTGGGCTCTCGAGCCTTCATCTAAGCGAACAGGGCAGCACACTTTTCGCGGCAACCGACCGAGGCTTTTTCCTCTCCGCCGAGGTTGAGCGCGACGGCACAGGCAAACTGATCGGCCTGCGCAAGGCCCGCCTCACCAAATTGCGCGACGCCAAGGGCAATACGCTGTCGCGAAACAACCATCAGGACGTCGAAGGTCTGGCAATTTCAGGCAGTCGGGCCTTTATCTCATCCGAGCGCAATCACTCCATCATGCCGCTCAGCTGGCAGACGAAGGTCCACGACCCAGCCATAGCGCCCATCGTTCAAGAGCCGCTGCCACTGCCGCAGAACATACGATCGCTTGGATACAATCAGGGCCTCGAAGCTCTGGCACTGGCGCCTGAAGGTGCACCAATTGCCGGAGCTCTCCTTGCCATCGGCGAACAGGACTCGCGCGATCCCAACAGCCTGCCCGGCGCCTATTGGCTCAATAACGAGTGGCGAAACTTCAGGCTTATGCGCAGTGACCGCTATGACGCAACCGATGCCGATTTTCTGCCGAATGGCGACCTGATCCTGTTGGAACGCCGGTTCAACCTGCGGGACCTCCTCGGCATGCGGTTGCGCAGGTTCGCAGTGGAAGATCTCATGGCAACCAACGCAAAGCCGGTCCCCGGAGAAATACTCCTGGAGGCCAACAGCGCCTATGACATCGACAATATGGAAGGCTTGGACATTCACCAGTCACCTTCCGGCGAGACCATCCTGACACTCATTTCAGACGATAACTTCTCCATATTTCAGCGCACGCTGCTGTTGGAATTTCGTCTGAACCGCTAAAACCTGCCGACCTGTGGGCCGCAATCCAAGGAAACCACAACATGAGCGATGTGCACCTGCCGTTGATCCTCGGTGCGCTGTTCGTTGCCGCCGCAAGTCCGGGCCCGGCCACCATGGCCATCGCCGGCACCTCGATGGCCTCCGGTCGCAGAATGGGCATGACCCTCGGCCTCGGCGTTTTCTGCGGATCGGTGACCTGGTCCTTTGCCGCAGCTTTCGGCCTTGCGGCCGTGATGCTTGCCCATGCCTGGGTATTTGAGGTCATGCGCTACATTGGGGCAGCCTATCTCCTGTACTTGGCGGTGTGGTCGGCCAAAGCCGCATGGTCCTGCAATGAGGCCCGCACAGCCACACCCATCAGCATCTCTTCTCCCTGGAAAGCCTTTCGCAACGGTCTGGCCCTGCACATCACCAATCCCAAGGCGATCCTGTTTTATGGCTCGGTCTATTCCATCGGCTTGCCAACAGACACGACCCCGCAACAACTGGCCACGGTCATGGCCTCGCTCGCAGCCACCAGCTTCACGATCTTCATTGGATACGGCTGGCTGTTTTCAATTCCGAAGGTTCGTAGCGTTTACGGGCGTACATCCCGGTGGTTCAACGGCGCTTTCGCCCTGCTGTTCGGTCTTGTCGGCATCAAGCTTCTGACAACGCGCATTATTTGACGAAGATGACGGGAGTCGCAAAAAAGGCGCCCAATGAGGCGCCTTTTTCTTGAATTAATATCTTAGACCAACTGTCAGGCCGTGCGGGCAGCAGATTGCGGTGCGATCAGTGCCATCAGGATACGATAGGGCGCCAGCAGAGCCAGAGACACCAGCACTTTTACCGCAAAATCACCCAGCGCCCAGGAAACCCAGCGTGGAACTTCAGCCGAGAAGACGCCGAACAGCGGCGCAACTTCCACAGCGAAGTCATCATGAAAGCCAAGAAGTGTGGAAAACACTGCAGCAAAGGCAAGCCCGAAAAACAGCACCGTGTCGACCACAGAACCGATCATCGAAGAGACGATCGGTGCCTTCCACCAACTTGCCCGCCGCAGACGATCAAAGATGGTGACATCGAGCAACTGAGCGACAAGGAAGGCTGAGCCGGATGCAATCGCAATGCGCGGTGTCGCCAACCAGATGGACAGAACCACGGCCACGACAAAACCGGCAATCACCACCATACGGGCCGCATTCACACCAAATCGACGATTGGTCAGATCGGTGACCAGAAACGCTGCCGGATAGGTGAAGGCGCCATAGGTCAGCAGATCCGCCAGGTTGATACCTGCCAGACTGCCGTGCACCGGAAACTGCACGAGATAATTGGAGGCCACAACGACAGACGCCATCGCGAGGATCGCGATGGCGAGTCTGGCCACGGAAATATTCCGAGAACCGTTCATATTTTCAAGCCTTTGAGCCAGCAGAGCCTTAAGCGGCCGCTGCAGCCTGCTGCTTCTTGATGCTTGCCTTGATCTGGCGAGCCTTCTGAGACAGCGTGTCGTCGGAAGCCTTCATCAGGTAGGCGTCGAGGCCGCCACGGTGCTCAACGGAACGCAAAGCATGTGCGGAGATGCGCATCTGAAAAGTCGAACCCAGCGCGTCGCTCATCAGAGAAACCACACAGAGGTTCGGCAGGAAACGACGACGGGAGCGGTTGTTCGCGTGCGAGACGTTGTTACCCGTCATCACATCTTTACCGGAGAGTTCGCAACGGCGTGCCATTTTATCACCTTTTGTCTTTTTAACCGGCCCATTGCGGGGTCAGCAGTTACAACCGGAAGGGAGCGGACCAAGGCCCAGCTACGGCATCTCCGGCTTTTGTACGGAAAAGTTGGCTTGCTATACTGACCACCACGGCTCACGTCAAGGCTTGTTGCCTCATGGAATGCGATTCCATGTTTTTCACGCAAGCAGGCCTCAACGTTAACCACTGAGTTACCATAGCAGCAAACAATCGCGTAGAGTTCGCGGAGTGATTTGCTGCATCGGTCGTTCAGTAGAGACCGCATCGGACCGGCAATCTGACTGCAAAAGGTTTATTTTTCAAGCGGGCAAACGTTTAAAACGTGCAGCGCGGGGGCGCAAAGGGCCAAGTCATGTGACTGGCAGCCTGGAGGAAGGTAATCGTGTCTGGATTAAAAACGATCGGCAAACGCCTGACGGCGCCCCTCGCTTGTCTGGCCATCGCCGGCGGCTCATTGGCAGGCGGCATGACAGCCCCAGCGCAAGCGGCCAAGGCCAATGTCGGTGGATTGTATAATATATCGCTCGCTGGCTTCACCATCGGCAAGGCCAGTTTGTCCCTGGTCCTTCAGGGTAACGCCTATTCCGCCAAGGTGGGACTTGAGCCCTCCGGCATAGGCACCTTGTTTTCTACCGGCAAGGGCGGCGCGGAAGCGTCTGGCTGGCTGGTCGGCAACAAGGTGGTCCCATCCAAATACCAGATGGCATCCCACGCGGCCGATATCGACTTCTTCGTTGCTCTGAAGCAGGGATCCGGCCACATTCGCTCCTTTGAGGTTGCCCCGCAGTTCCGCCCCAATGAGGAACGGATCAAGGTCACCAGTCGCCACCGCAACAACGCGATGGATCCCTTGAGCGCCGCCTTGATGCCCGTGCGCATCGGCAAGAAGGGCCTGAGCGCAGAGGCCTGCAAGCGGACATTGCCGATCTTCGATGGCTGGACCCGATTCGACATCAAACTGAGCTACAAGGGCATGGAGACTGTGTCCGGAAACGGCTATGATGGCCCTGTCGTGGTCTGCAAGGCCCGTTGGAAACCGGTGGCAGGACATCGACCTTCCAAGGACTCCGTCAAATACATGGCAAATGCTGAAATGGAGACCTGGCTAGCCCCTGCAGGCCGAGAGGATGTCCTCATTCCTTACCGCATCTCCATCCAGACCAAGACAGGACGGCTGGTGCTGGAAGCCAAGAAATTAAATATCGATGGCACGGACAACGACCGCGCTGCCCGCTGATTGGCGCATCTAGCGGGCAGGATTCACCTCGTCGGCAAAAAACCTCGCCCTTGCGTGGACTGCCGTCTCTTGGTAGAGCCCTTCCAGGCAGGTTCTGCGCCGCAACATCCTGCCCATGGTCGGCGCGCGTGTTTAGCCCCGTCCTTTCATCCTCCCCGGCCACACCGGACGCGGCCTGTTCCAGGTTTACGAGTACATGCACAGCTATTTGGATTTTGAAAAACCCGTCGCCGACATCGAAGGCAAGATCCAGGAACTCCGGGCGCTCGCCTCGGGTGGAGAAACCGTCGACGTCGAAGATGAAATCGAGCGACTGAAGGTCAAATCCTCTCAGACGTTGAAAGACATCTACGCAAAGCTGACCCCCTGGCAGAAGACACAGGTTGCCCGCCATCCGGATCGTCCCCATGCACTGGATTACATTTCCGGCCTAATCGAAGATTTCACACCGCTTTCCGGCGACCGCAAGTTTGCCGAAGATCATGCACTGATTGCCGGCCTCGGCCGCTTCCGGGGACAGTCAGTCGCTGTTTTGGCACAGGAAAAGGGTCACAACACCCAAAGCCGTCTGAAGCACAACTTCGGCATGGTCCGTCCTGAAGGCTATCGCAAGGCTGTCCGCATCATGGAGATGGCAGAACGCTTCTCCCTGCCGGTCCTGACGCTGGTCGACACCGCTGGTGCCTATCCGGGCAAGGGTGCGGAAGAACGCGGCCAGTCGGAAGCCATCGCACGTTCCACGGACGCAGGCCTCGGCCTCGCGACGCCGAATGTCTCGCTGGTCATCGGTGAAGGTGGATCCGGTGGCGCGATTGCCATTGCCACAGCCAATAAGGTGCTGATGCTTCAGCATGCCGTCTATTCGGTGATCTCGCCGGAAGGCGCTGCTTCCATTCTTTGGCGCGACAGCACGCGTTCGCAGGATGCAGCAACCAACATGAAGATCACCGCACAGGATCTGCAACAGCTCGGTGTCATCGACGGAATCGTCGAGGAACCCGTTGGCGGTGCGCACCGCGCGAAGGAGACTGTCATCTCCCGAGCTGGCGATGCCGTCGAAGCCGCTCTTGCGGAGCTCAGCAAGCTGGATGCAGCCGGCCTGCGCAAGCAGCGTCGCGAAAAATTCCTGCAGATCGGCCGCACGCTCGGTTGAGCCAGCACCAGATCTGTTTTTCGAAAGGGCCGGCCGCCATCAAGCGCCGGCCCTTTTTTCGTTTTGGCCGAATGTGACGCACTAGACGGCACTAAGCCAACCACTCACGAAGTCGTTGTGACCAATGCCCCTGTTTAGCCCCAATCAGGGCGCAAGGAGCAAATCGATAGGCGAAGTCTGAGGTCAAAATCCAGCTCTCACGCCCACATCAGGAGCCGCTTCTTGAATCCAGGACGCCCCTTGCGGTAACTTCGCATCAACCATATTGCCACTAGGCTCGAATAGCCCACCCGAGCAGGGTTCGCGGCAAATTGAAGCCGACAGCATAGCAAAACCCGGCAACGTCGAGACAGGCCGGGTTTCGGAGAATTTCGGACGACATGAGGCAACTGCGCGTGTTTTCGAGCAAAACCTTTCGCCGGCTGGGGGGAGCCCTCACCGTCGCTGTCTTCCTGGCTGGCTGCCAGGCGGATGAACTGGGATATGGACCCAAGGCCCAGCGGCCGGTGTCCCAGAGCGTTGCACGCAAGATGCAGGCGCAAGACATGCCGGCCAAGTCGCCCATCCTGATCCGGATTTTCAAGGAAGAATCCAAGCTGGAAGTCTGGAAGCAGAAGCGCAACGGCCGCTTCGAGATTCTCGAGGACTTCGACATCTGCAAATGGTCGGGCGAGCTTGGCCCGAAATTCAAGGAAGGCGACCGTCAGGCTCCCGAAGGGTTTTACGAGATCACGCCCGGCCTGATGAACCCGAACTCCAGCTATCACCTGTCGTTCAATCTGGGATACCCCAACAGCTATGACCGGTCGCACGGACGCACCGGGTCACACCTGATGGTCCACGGCGCCTGCTCTTCACGCGGCTGCTATGCCATGACCGATGCTCAGGTGCAGGATATCTATGCGCTCGCCCGTGACAGCTTCAAGGGTGGCCAACGTTCGTTCCAGGTTCAGGCCTTCCCATTCAAGATGACGGCCGAAAACATGGCCAAGCACCATGACAGTGAGCACATTGATTTTTGGCGTATGCTGAAGACCGGCTATGACCACTTTGAACTGACCCATGTCCCGCCGAAGGTTGACGTCTGCGAGAAGAAATACGTTTTTGATGCAACGCCTGTGATCGACGGTGTGCCGTTCCGCGCCACCGCCCAATGCCCCGCCTATGAGGTGCCTCCGCGCCTCGCCCAGCTGGTCGACAAGAAGCAGCGTGAGGATGACCAGAAGTTCGAGCAAATCGTTGCCAAGCTTGAAGCTCGCGAAGAGCGTGACAAGCGCTGGAAAGAGCGCCAGACCACCATCGCCGGCTTCGTCAGCGGCGGCACGGTCAGCGAAACCGCGACAGATGCAACGGCAGAAGTCCCCGCAATGGCGACGGCACCCGGACAAATTGCAGCGCCCACAGGTTCACCTGCTCAGTCGCCAATCCGCCAACCCAACGGATCGCCGATTGCCACTGCCTTTGCACCGGCACCATCTCCGCAGCCGACCAACAATGATGGCACGGGCGGCTTTCTGAAGCGTTTCATTCCGTTTGGCTTCGGCAATGAGGAAACGCCGCAGACAACCTCAGTAGTCGACGGCGAGACCAATCAGGCGATGACCGGGGCAGCACCGGAAACCATCCCGGCGGCAAAGCCGGAATAAGCCTTCAGGCGCCTTAGGCCCAGATCGCCATTCTCAGGCCCTTCCCGTCGCGAACAAAATCCGTCGGAAAGGCGCGCGCCTCACCAGACAGGATGCGCATGGCAATAAGGCTGTTGACGGCAGCGTCCAGAAGATCATCCCGCCCCACACCGGCAGGACGCTTCTGCTCGAGAAACGCCGATGTGAAACCGTATTTCTGCAGCAAAGCCTGACGCTGGTCCAACCCCGGGCCGTTTGCCCGGCTCTTGACCTTCTTCGGCAAACTCATCGGTGCACCATCATTCAAACGCCAGAAGGCGACTTCCGGGTGAACCTCGAAAATCCGATTCTCGCTCCGCGGTGTCAGAACAGCATCGACCTCCCGGATTTTGGGAAACAGATAAAAGCATTGCTTGGAAACTTTTCGGGCCGGCTCCGAGGTCTGCTGCGCCACATCGCAAGCCTCGCGATAGTCCGTACAGAAAACCGCAGCGCGTGAAGGAACGGAGAACACCGACGACTGGCGCTCCCCCAGCAACTTGCGCACCGCCTTTTCCGGCCCACGCCCGTCAGGACCGATATGCGCCGGCAGACCCATCGGCATATCAACGGCTAAAACCTTCAGATCCGGATCAGGGGCTAGCAGATCAGCGAATTGCGTCACCTTCAGGAGCTTTGCCTCCCCGGGATGCCGATTGGGAAAATAGACCGCCACCCAGCCGCCTTTGCAGCCATCAACTCCAGCCACCAGCGGCGCTGCCTGAGCAGCACCAGACAAGCGGTCTCGCGCGCCTTCAGGCACGGCCCCGGGCTTCCATCACCCGCCGACTGGAAATCAGGGCCATCGGCTTGGCCACCGAGGCCTGTTCTTCGGCAAGCAACAACTCGTCTGCGCCTTTTTTCACGCTGCGCGCCACAAGCTCGAAAGTGCTTGCGGCTGCCCGCATGAGGGCTGTCTCGTCACTGGCACCCGCCATCAGCCAGGCCAGCAACAGACCGGAAATCACGTCACCCGTGCCGTTTGGCGGATCCGCAACCGTCACATGCTCTGCAGCAAGAGCTCCGGTTGGCGTCACCAGAAGGTTGGAGATGGAATTGCGCCGCATCGCCGGTGATGAGGTGACAAGCACCCGCTCGACCCCGAGACTGCGCGCTGCGGCCAGCGCCTGCAATTCGCTGCCAATCTCACGCTGTGTCAGCCAGCCAAGCTCGAAGCAGTTGGGGGTCACCACATCCGCCAGCGGCACCAGATGATCGCGAATGGCTTCAGCTGTCGGCTCAGGCACATAGAGACGGCCCTCCTCCCCCAGTGTGTCGCCCATGACCGGGTCACACACATACAGAGCGTCGGGAGAGGCGGCCTTCACTGCTTTGACAAGCTTGGCGATTTCTGGCGCCTGCGCAGGATTTCCCAGATAGCCCGTTACGATCCCGCCGATCTCCGACAATTTCGGCGAGGCGATCAAATCCGCCACCAGCGCTGAAAACGTCGCCATATCCGCCGTCATCCGCGTTCCGGGTCCCTGCCCCGGATGCCATGGCAACAGGATCGTCGGCAAGAACCAGACAGGGTGCCCAAGTCGCTCCAGCGCAAACGTCAGCCCGCGACCACTGATGCCACCGCGAACCACTTGAGATGTAATCACCAGAATGGCGCGCTTGGCAGGTGCCGGAGAACCGGGATTCGTTGTCATCTTCGCAAATTTCCCTGGACGGGCAGGCGCCACTGGCCGCAGTCAGGCCGGCTCGGTGGTTGAGCTGGAGGATGCCTCTTTCGAAGCACCCTTGCCAAACCGATTTTCAATGTAATCCAGCACCATCTGCTTGAACTCGTCCGCAATCCCGTCGCCACGCAAGGTGGTGACCTTCTCGCCGTCCACGAAGACGGGGGCAGACGGAGTTTCACCGGTGCCCGGCAAGGAGATGCCGATATCCGCATGCTTGGATTCGCCCGGCCCGTTGACGATGCAGCCCATCACGGCGACATTCATCGCTTCTACGCCCGGATATTGCTCACGCCAGGCAGGCATGCTGTCGCGAATATGGTTCTGGATATCGCTCGCAAGTTCCTGGAAGACGGTCGATGTGGTCCGCCCGCAGCCAGGGCAGGCGGCAACCACCGGCACAAATGCCCGGAAACCCATCACCTGCAACAGCTCCTGAGCCACCTGGACTTCACGGGTTCGATCGCCGCCAGGCTCGGGCGTCAGCGAGACACGAATCGTGTCGCCAATACCTTGCTGCAAAAGAATGCCCATGGAGGCAGCAGACGAGACGATCCCCTTGGTGCCCATGCCAGCTTCAGTGAGGCCCAGATGCAGCGCATAATCGCAGCGTCGCGCCAGATCCGCATAGACTGCGATCAGGTCCTGCACCTGACTGACCTTGGCCGACAAGATGATCTTGTCACGCCCCATGCCGAGATCTTCCGCCCGTTGCGCTGAAAGCAACCCGGACTGAATAATCGCCTCACGCATGACCGCACCGGCAGAAACCGGTGTGGCACTGGCGGAATTCTCGTCCATCAGCTTGGTCAGAAGCTCCTGATCAAGCGAACCCCAGTTAACGCCGATGCGCACCGGTTTGTCATGCTTCAGCGCCAGATCGATGATCTGGGAAAACTGCGTGTCCCGCTTGGCCTTGAAGCCAACGTTGCCCGGGTTGATACGGTATTTGGCCAGGGCAGCCGCACATTCCGGATAGTCCGTCAGCAGCTTGTGGCCGATGTAGTGGAAGTCCCCCACCAGCGGCACATCAAGGCCGATGCGATCCAGCCGGTCACGAATACGCGCCACTTGAGCAGCGGCTTCCGGCCTGTCGACGGTGATCCGAACGATCTCCGAACCGGCGCGCGCCAGAGCTGCGACCTGGGCCACGGTGGCATCCGCGTCGGCCGTATCCGTATTGGTCATGGACTGGACGACGACGGGGGCGTTGCCGCCAACCGTAACGGATCCGACCTTCACGGGCACGGAAACGCGGCGCGGCAGTTGCTTAGCAAAATTGTCGATCATTGGGTCTTTCGATCCGCTGGCGATCCCGAGCCCGAACAACGCATGACGGGCCCTTTGTTTCTCTCTGCTTGATTAGTGCGCCGAAAGCCAAAGGGCAATGGGGCAAGCCGATTCGGTGCTGGTGCCAAACGTCACGCCTGCGACCTTCCTGAAGTCCCAGGCCTCGACACACTTCTCAAGGGTGTGATTATTAGTATCAGTCAAACAAATACATAAGGTGCCCCGTGCTCAAACGCATTCTGTCCGAAAGCTTTTTTCTGGTTTTCAATAATCTCGACGCTGTCTTCAAGGTCTGCGGCGCCTGGTTTTCCTTGCAATTCGTCTTCCTGCTCTGCCTGACGATCGTCACGGGTGGTGGTGGCGGCGAAGACGCGATGGCCAGCAATCCGTTGCTGGCGATTGTCTCTATCGCCCTTACCTTGCTTTCATCGTCATCGATTGCCGTCGCCTGGCACCGTTTTGCGCTCCTCGGTGACCATCCAACATTGATCCACCTGCATGTCGGAAAAGTGGAGATCAACTTCATGGGCAAGATGCTGCTGATCGGCTTGATAATGATAGCCGCCATGATCCCGGTTTTTGCCTTCTTTACATTGCTGGTATCCGGGACTGCCGCGCCAGAACTCGCCTTTGCGCTTACTTTGGTACCTTTGCTCTGGCTTTCTTCCCTTTGCATGCGTTTCAATATTGCCCTGCCTGCGACCGCGATTGAACGCCCGATGAAACTGGCCACAGCCTTCACTTTTGCCCAGGGGTTGGGGTGGCGCATGGTGGTCGCGATTGTGTGCCTGTCGCTTCCCGTCATGCTTGTCGGCGTCGTCATCGATCTGATCGCAAACCTGGGCACCGATGGAGCGCCCGGCCTGGGCATGCAGATCAAATCGCTTATCCTGAGCATGCTCCTTCAGGTGATTACCACGGTCCTTGGAATTTCCGTTATCACCAGCGCCTACAGAATTGCTCTGGAGAACCAGTCGGAACACCCGCATGAATGAGCAGCATCCTGAGCGTAGGGAGTTCTGAGACGCTCGAACCCTTACATTTTTGAAATGCACTGGAAGCCGGACCACCGGCTCCCTAGATTGAAGGAGGACACTTCCTGTGCCCTCCTTGATTTTGAGCCAACGCGTGTTTGAAACTTCACTTGCGCTGACTGCCCGTTCCCTATGAAGTAGCCTGACAGTTTTGCCAGGAGGAGGCCCTCATGTTGAAGAATAAGACTGCCCTGATCACCGGTTCCACCTCAGGTATCGGCCTCGCCTATGCCCGCGCTCTGGCCGAACAGGGGGCCAACGTCGTGATCAACGGCCTTGGTGATGCGGACGAGATTGAAGCCACCCGCGCAGCCGTGGAAAACGATTTCGGCGTGCGCTGCGTCTATTCCGCAGCCAACATGCTGAAGGCGGACGAGATTGCCACCATGGTGGCCAACGCAGAAAACGAGTTCGACAGCCTCGACATTTTGATCAACAACGCCGGCATCCAGCATGTCGCGCCGGTTGAAGAGTTCCCCATTGAGAAATGGGATGCGATCATCGCCATCAACCTTTCGTCTGCCTTCCATGCCATCCGCGCAGCCGTTCCCGGCATGAAGAAGCGCGGCTGGGGCCGGATCATCAACACGGCCTCCGCCCATGCGCTCGTGGCCTCCCCGTACAAATCTGCCTATGTAGCGGCCAAGCACGGCATTGCTGGACTGACGAAGACTGTGGCCCTTGAAGTGGCTGAGCACGGTGTCACCGTCAACGCCATTTGCCCGGGCTATGTCTGGACTCCGCTGGTCGAGGCTCAGATCCCCGCCACGATGGAAGCGCGCAACATGACCGAAGAGCAGGTCAAGCAGGACGTTCTCCTTAAGGCCCAGCCAACAAAGGAATTTGTTACGGTTGAGCAAGTTGCAGCCCTGGCTGTGTTCCTGTGCTCCGACGCAGCCTCGCCAATGACCGGCACGGTGCTTCCGATGGACGGAGGCTGGACCGCCCAATAACTTCGCTTCCCTCCCACATTCCCAACGACAGGACGGCTCATGGCACAGGCAACAAACAGCACGACGCCAAAGCCGGTGAATCTGGCCTTGCAGGGCGGCGGCGCACATGGCGCCTTCACCTGGGGGGTTCTGGATCGACTCCTCGAAGATGACCGATTGTGGATTGAGGGCGTAACCGGAACGTCTGCCGGCGCCATGAATGCCGTGGTGCTGGCGGCCGGGTTTCAGCAAGGCGGCCGCGACGGCGCCCGTGAGAAGCTGGAAGAGTTCTGGAAGGCCGTCAGCGAAAGTGCGGCCTTCAGCCCGATCAAGCGATCGCCGCTCGACATGGCGCTTGGCCAATGGAGCCTGGACTTCTCCCCCAGTTATCTGGCCTTCGACCTGATCTCCCGCTTTTCATCTCCCTACGAATTCAATCCGCTCAACATCAACCCGCTGCGGGAAGTCGTGGAGGCCGTAGTCGACTTTGAACGCGTACAAGCCTGCGACAACCTCAAGCTTTTTGTCGCGGCAACCAACGTTTTCACCGGCAAGATCCGGATTTTCCGCGAGAAGGAAGTCACCCTCGACGCGGTGATGGCATCTGCCTGCCTGCCGCATATCTTCCAGGCCGTAGAAATTGACGGCGAGCCCTATTGGGACGGCGGCTACATGGGCAATCCGCCTCTCTATCCCCTCTTCTACAGCACCAAGGCGCGCGACATCCTTCTGGTGCAGATCAACCCTGTGGAACGGCGCGAGGTACCCAAGACGGCGCGTGAGATCCTCAACCGCCAAAATGAAATCACTTTCAACTCCACTTTGTTGAGAGAGCTACGTGCCATCCAGTTTGTCACGCGCCTGCTGGAAGAAAACAAACTGTCGGAGGACCAGTACAAGCGGATTTACATGCACCGCATCGCCGGCGACGAGCTGAAACCTCTGACCTCCTCCTCCAAGGCCAATGCGGAATGGGCGTTCCTGACGGAGCTGAAAGAGATCGGGCGACGCTCGGCCCAGACCTGGATCGACACGCACCAGCAAGACCTCGGCAAGCGCAACACCATCGATCTGCGCAGCACGCTGGAGTGACATTCGAAGAGATCCAGCCACAACGATCAACCCCAAAGGCCAAGTCCGCCTTAACCTCTGGCTAACCCTCTTTCGCAGCGCGCCTTGCAGAATGCATTGCGCCCATGGTTACCAAATTCTGAAGATCTTCAATATCTTGCGGAGGGTACCTGATGCCTGTCTATCTCTGGTGGCGAGCGATGCAAAACCAAACTGGCAAGAGACTTGCGATAAACATGGCACGTTGATTGTTAGGTTTTGCGTCGTCAACGTTTGTGGATGGAAGGGGTGGACACTTGCGACCCCGTCTGCTCCTTCCCCTCCACACATCTGGCGCTCGTGAAACGACCGCATGGCAAGCTTTTGCTAACAATGATTCTCCCAGCCCGCGCCGGTCCATCCCCCATCGCCATTTAATAGTAACGTCTTGCTGATAGGCTCCCCGTTCGTCGAGCTTGGAACGCTGCCCTTTGCAAAGCAGGTTGCGTGACACATATGTTCGTATAGGAGCAACGGGACTTTAAAGCCCTTTCAGGAGGTCGTTGGAATGACGTGCAGCACGCGTAAGCGGTTTCAGTTTTCTTTGGCCTGCCTGTCTCTCGCCTTTGCCCAGGGCCTGAGCCTTCCCGCATTCGCCGACGGCTACGCGCTTCTTCCTCGCATCGTTGAAAGCAACGGCTGCCCATCCTGCGATTTGCGACTACAGCAATTACGCGGGCTGGAACTCACGGGCGCCGACTTCAGCGAGGCCATTCTGCGCGAGGCCGATATGAAGGAAATCATCCTGCTAAAAAGCAACTTCGGTGAAGCTGACCTGCGCCGCGCCGAACTTGAACGCAGCCAGCTCGACGGCAGCAATTTCGTCAACGCCTCCATGCGCGGCGCCGACCTGGAAAAGACCCATGCGACCGACAGCGACTTTTCCGGCGCGGACCTGCGCAACACCGATTTCAACGAAACCGTTCTGACCAACAGCAAGTTTGCCAAGGCCGACATGCGAGATGCCTCGTTCATTCGCAGCGACCTGAACGGAGCTGATTTCACCAGAGCCAAGATGGATGCCATCGATCTTGAGCGCGCCAAGGCAGATGGCGCCATCTTCGAGAATGCCCGTCTGCGCAATTCGGATCTGGACCGCATCTCAGCAGTCGGCGCCAACTTCGAAGGGGCCGACCTGTCTCAAGTCCTTCTGTCGAGCGCCAATCTGACCGGTGCCAACCTGCGCAATGTGGATTTTTCAGGCGCCCTGCTGCGCCACGTTCATCTGGGTGGAGCAGATCTGAGCGGTGCCAAAGGGCTTGACCCGAAACGCGTTATCGGCTCCTGCGGCGACGACAAGACAATCATCGATGACCGTATCAAGCTGGCCACCTGCGAGTAGGCAGCACCCGGCCAGAAAGCATTTCGGCGACCGCAGCCTGAGCTGTGGTCGCCGATCATGAGGTTTAACGAACTGACGGCGTGAAGCGCCTTAGCGGAACAGGTCGAATGAAAACTTGTAGCTGACCCCGATACCGACGTTAAACTGGTCCTTCGATCCAGCGTCAACGATCGGGCTGTCCGCCGCATCGCCAATCAACCGGTCATAACCTGCCTGAAGATGCAGCCGGGTCGTATCGCTCCAGTCATAGCTGACACGCGACGAAAGCCCGACAGACTTGAACCCACCAGACGGGTTATAGGCTGTCAGCTGCCCACCACTTGCGGCGGCCTCAGCCGACGTCACGCCGAAATACGTGTCCATATACTCGTCGCTGCCGAGGCTGGCGCGCGGTCCGACACTGACTTCGACACGATCGACCGGATAGAAAATCCCGTCAAAGCCAAGCTCTCCAACCTGGCCCGTGTGGCCGTTGATCCCCTGACGTACCTGTGCGAAAGCGCGGAAATGATCTGTCTGGAACCCGGCGCCAACACCAAGCTCCAAGGCCCAGTCGACTGTCTTCGTGCCAGTCAGATCCGAGTCGTCAGACGCTTTGCGCTCGCCCTGAAAGCCGAAGGATGGAAACAGAAAGACACCAGTCTTCTTCTCCCCGTCGACCACCTGACCGAAGACCGGAAGATAAAACCGGCCGATTGCCAGGATCGGGAAGGGCTTGACCGTATAGCTGTCCGCCGCTTCGTATTTCGGCGAGAAGGCAGCTCCGATTCCGAGCTCTAGCTCATACTGCTTCCGCTCTGCCGTGATTGCGGTTTCCTGCGCCAGTGCCGGGACTGCAACGCTTGCCACCAGCGCCGATGCCAGAACCGCGCAAAGCGGCATAGCCGCCAGTCGTGTTGTCAGACCCATTGTACTAATTTCCCGGTTTTCGAGATCAGGTTACACTTCAATTGCGCAGAACCTACCACACTCGCCTTGCATCTTCCTCTCCGTAAAAGAGTTTTTCGCAGATGTTGCATTTGCGCAATACCGTCATTGCTGCGGACGGAAAAGCCACGAATTCGATAGATTTTTCGCAATCGTCGTCGGAATTCTTGCGTCAGAGCCCCCTGAAAGCTACATGAAGCAACAAATGAACAGCTTCACCATCGGATAGGGTCTCATGCGAGCAATTCTCGATATCGTTCTGCTGATTCTTCAGCTCTACACCTATGTCATCATCGCCAGCGCCATTTTCTCATGGCTCTACGCGTTCAACATCGTGAATTCCAGCAATCAGGTCATCGCCACGATTGGCCAAACCCTTTACAATCTAACAGAACCGGTACTGCGACCGATCCGCCGGCGCCTTCCGAGCCTCGGCGGTGTCGATCTCTCGCCGATTGTGCTGATCCTCGGAATATTCCTGCTTCAGAACATTATCGTGCGCTACATCTACCCGAACGTCTTTTAAGCGCCGGCGCCACGCCCACCACATTAAAAAGGACGGCTCGCGCCGTCCTTTTTCGTTCTTCCTGACAAAGCCTGATCTCAATCTTCCAGGGGCCGGGCTTCTTCCGGCAGCATGATCGGAATGCCGTTGCGGATCGGATAGACCAGCTTGGCGGCACGGGAGATCAAATCCTGATTTTTCGCATCATACTCCAGAGTGGTCTTGGTCACCGGGCAAACCAAAAGCTCCAGCAGCTTCCGATCAATCTGGCGGGTGTTGGCCACTGCCTCTTCCATCGTCTCGTCCTTCACAGTCATCCGCGCAACTATTGCAAGGTGGTGCCACCATCACCGTTGTCACTGCGGGCAAGATCCATTTCCGTAATGGCAATGAGCGTTTCCGCCCGGGTGCGCAAGTCTCTGGCTTCCAGAAGAGCCTGCTTTTCCGGCGCCCCATAAGGACACATCATGCAAAGCGCGTTGACGAGAACCTCGGTTTCCGCTTCCGTCACGCTTTGCCAATCAGCCTCCAGGCTGTTGGCATCGAGATAGCTGCGCAGTGTTCGCAACAACCCATCCCGGTCCACATCTTCCTCACCCAGACCCGACGTGAGGTCATGAGAAAACGCGGAAAAATCACACTCCACCTGGCGAAACGCCGTTATGGTGTCCAATTCCCGCGCCACAGCAAATCGCGTTACCCCTTGCAAGGTCACGAGATAGCGACCATCGCCGGTTTCCTGAAAACTCGTCACCCGGCCGGCACATCCCACTGGCGCCAAGACGGGCGTATCCGTTTCCAGCATATTCCGCTCGCTTTGCGGCTGAATCATCCCGATCAGCCGGTTGCCCGCCAAGGCCGCATCCACCATGTCAATGTAACGCGGCTCAAAGATATTCAGCGGCAACTGCGTGCGCGGCAGAAGCAAGGCACCGGCAAGCGGAAACACGGGCAAGACCGGCGGCAAATCCGCGATCATCTCGTAAATGGCATTTCCCGCCTGCATGGTTCTCCAATCTCTGGTTCACATGGACCTCAGCCCCGAGATCCATTGGGAGTGTATTTGTCGCGCAGCGCGCTGCCGTCAAGAAAACAGGACTGATGACAGTTTGCGGCGTCCATAAGCACTAGCGGGATCCTTGAAGCCCCAGGCCTCGAAGAATTCCAGCAGCTGCTTGCGGCCACCATCTTCGTTCCACGCGCGGTCGCGGCGGACAATCTCGATCAGCTGATCGACGGCTGTCTGCTTGTCACCGGCAGCCGCCAGCCCAAGTGCCAGATCCAGACGAGCCTGCAGATCATTCGGGTTAGCCGCAATCCGCTCTTCGAATTCACCGAGATCGCCCAAGGCTTCGGCTTGCTCCGCCAGCTTCAACGCCGCACTCGCCGCCAGATAATGTTCGCCATCCCGTTGATCCTCGGGAACCATATCCAGCACTTCACGCGCCTTGACCACATCCTTTGCCCCGAGGAAGCACTGGGCGTAGCCGACGAGCGCACGAGGGTTGTCCTGCTCGATCTGCATCGCCGCACCGAAGAACTCTGACGCCTGACCGAAGTCCTGCGCCACGACCAGCGCTTCACCCTGCTCCAGCAGCTGATCTATCTGGCTGACAGGCACCGGGCCGCCGACCTTTTCGATGAAAGCCTTGATCTGGCTTTCCGGCTGCACCCCCATGAACCCGTCGACCGGTTGGCCGTCCTTGAAAGCAACCACTGCCGGAATGGACTGAATGCCCATCTGACCTGGCACTTCCGGGTTTTCGTCAATGTTCATCTTGGCCAGCTTCACCGTACCGCCAGCCGCTTTCACCGCAGCTTCAATAATCGGGGTCAGCTGCTTGCAGGGCTCGCACCAGGGTGCCCAAAAGTCGACGAGAATCGTCTGGCCGCGCGAGGCTTCCATCACGTCCTGCATAAAAGTCTGGGTCGTGACGTCAAAGACCAGACCATCGCCTGCATCATTTCCGCCGCCGGCATTGCCGCCGCCCATGCTACCGCCGAACCCGGCTCCGATGGAGTCGCCCATGGAAAAGTCGCCGTTGCTCATATTTGTTGCCTCGAAACTTGGAATATCTGGCCAGCCGCTACAGCGACCCTGTTTGGCCCTAACATGGCGTTCGCCACGCCGAATTACAAATTGCTTTCCTGCGCTTCCGCGCTGACAGCGAGAATTTGCGGTGTATGACCACACGCTTTTGCAAAACTCACCAGATCATCGCGAGCTATGGAGGTCGTCGCATTGTTCAAAAGCGGATGATAATTCAGCGTTTCGTGGGCCATCATCTGAGCGTCGAAAATCGGCGTGATACGCTGTTCCTGCCTGTCGTTGATCAGCGCGAGTGGTGTGACAGAACCAGGCGCCACACCAAGAACCTCCATCAAAAGGTCCGCCTTGCCGAAAGACACGCGCCCCTGAGCGCCAATCACCTGATGAATGGTTTTCAGGTCAATCGTCGCATCATGCAGGGCCACCACCAGAAACAGCCGCCCCTTCTTGTCCTTCAGAAAGAGGTTCTTCGTATGCCCGCCCGCTATGCGCTGGTGCAAGTCGCCGCTCTCGGCCACGGTAAAGACCGGCTCATGTTCGGTCGTCTGGACCGGGATCCCGAGATTTTCGAGGAAGTTCATCAACTCGCTGCGTGTTGCAGGCATCCCGCTTTCTCCCACTTGTTCAAAGCGACACATTATACGGCAGCTCGTAGCGTGTTTTCCACCTCTCGCCAAGCGCACTTGCAGATGAAAACATCACAGAAACGCTTACGTTTCTGGATCATGTCGCTCCCGAATATCCACAAGAAGAGGGTAAATCTTGTTTGCCAAAAAAGCCTGTTGCAATCCTCTTCTGCATGGTCCATATACTGCGCACCTCGCTGACACAGAGAGCTTTCGGGTCCTTCGTGGTTCAGCAAAATGCGGGCGTAGCTCAGGGGTAGAGCACAACCTTGCCAAGGTTGGGGTCGAGGGTTCGAATCCCTTCGCCCGCTCCAATTTCCGCCGTAAGGCAATTCTTTCGTCAAATTTTGACGATACATGCCGATGATTTAATCGTCGGCTTTTTTGTGATTTCGGAGAGCTGCCGGCACCCACTGGCGCTCATCTGTCCTGCAAGGGCAGAAAGCGAAATCGCGAAACGCGGGCGTAGCTCAGGGGTAGAGCACAACCTTGCCAAGGTTGGGGTCGAGGGTTCGAATCCCTTCGCCCGCTCCAAATTTCGCCGCAAGGCGATGAAAGCCGATGATCTCCGGATCGTCGGCTTTTTTGGTTTTTCGCCCCTTTAATTCTACAGATCAGGCTTTCTGCTGTTCAGCGTCCTCCTGCTCAGGCCGACATTTTCCAGCCCGCGCCTTGATGATTGCCACAGCTGCCCCTAGAAGACTGCTCCAGCTTTTTTTGCCAGTGGTTTCTACACGATGACGTCCTCGCCTTCCCCCGTCTGCGTTTGTGGCTCCGGACAGGCTTATGACTCCTGTTGCTTGCCATACCTGAACGGTGACAGCGTTCCACCAACCGCCGAAGCGCTCATGCGCTCGCGCTATTCTGCCTATGTTACCGAGAACATTGACTATCTGAAGGGGACGCTATGGCCGAAGCACCAGCCCGGTTTTGGCTTTGCCGCAACAGCCAGATGGGCTGCAGAGAGCCACTGGACCGGGTTGCGCGTCCTGGCAAAGGAAAAAGGCGACACCGCCGACCGGGAAGGGACCGTGCTGTTTGAAGCCAAATACCTCTCTGGTGGGATGTTGCAGACGCACCGGGAGAAAAGCCGTTTCCGCAAGAAAGCCGGACGCTGGTTTTATGTTGAAGCCTTGGAGGAGTAACCCCTCCCCGCGGCCCCCAATGCCCCCCGCTTAGCCCTTGAATGCAATCGCGCCTCCGGCAAAAAGCCGGCCCCTGCATGGGATTGGCGGATGCAGGGGCCGGGGCAGGCAGCGCCACCACAAGCCATGGGAAGGGAGGCATCCTCCCCGGGCCATCATTCAGTGGCGCAGCGCATCGAGATCTGACCGGCTGGCGTCAAACGGGCAGATCAACTCCTTGTGAAAAGCTTCCTTTTCTTGCCCGAAACTTCCGGGCCCCGGCCGTTTGAACGCGATCTTGATCCCTCGTCTCAGGCCAAAAAAACACACCAGGACCGCCTGCTTTCCGCATAAGCCCCTGATGTATTCTGCCCATCCCTTATGTGAGAAAAACGGCAGAAAATAAAGCATGTTCTTTATTTGTTCTCATAGATTCCTAAGTTTCACTCAAGAGTCAAGCGGCATTTCGACTTTCGACGCCGAGGCCTCATGAGACGTCAGCGATGAAGCGCCACTAAGGGACTATTCCTACAACAGAAATCTTCCGTCGGAGCGATGCTCGACTTTTAAAAAATCGACAGTTTTTTAAGGTCGGACATGTCATTAATACCGGGTATCTCGATCAGGATCTCATTCGTGCGTCTCACCGCCTTCACCTGGACCCAGAATTTCCGGAGCCTTCATGCCGGAGAAAATGCACCGCTCCGCGAGCTCATTGCGACGGCCCGCGCCAAGTTGGGCAAGGCCAGCGATGACGACCCGGACGGTGGCGCACCACGCATGGCGCTCCTGACATTCGGGGTGCGCGTTGGCGGTGCCGCATTGGCTTATCTCTCGCAGATCCTTCTGGCACGCTGGATGGGCGCCCACGACTACGGTATCTATTCCCTTGCCTGGACCTGGATCATCGTGCTCGGGATCATTGCCTCGGCCGGGTTTTCCAGCTCCGCCAACCGCTTCATCCCAGAGTACGACAAGGCAGGCGACATGGCCGGCTTGCGGGGCTTCCTCAGGATGTCGCAATGGACGGCACTCGGCATCGGCGCGTTGATCACGGCCATCGGCATTGCGGTCATCTGGATCGCCCAGCCCTGGATCGAACCCTATTATGTCGCCCCCCTGATGTTGATCATGGTGGCACTGCCGTTTTTCTCCCTCGGCAACACTCTGGACGGCGTGGCCCGCAGCTACGACTGGTCCGGACTGGCCATGCTCCCGACCTACATCTGGCGCCCCCTGCTTATTCTGCTGTTTGCCGGAATGCTCCTCCTGGCCGGATTTTCTCCCACAGCCCTGCATGTCGCCACTGCAGCGGTCGCAGCCACCTGGCTCGTCGCGCTGTACCAGCTTTATGCCATCCGCAAGCGTTTGAAGCCGCGCCTCGGTCAGGTTCCGCACCGCAGTCACTTCAAGCTCTGGATGGCCGTCTCCTTCCCCATGCTGATGGTGGAAGGCATTCTGCAGCTAATCACCAGCGCCGATGTGATCATGGTCAGCTTCTGGCATGACCCTCACGATGTCGGCATCTACTTTGCCGCTTCCAAGACACTGGCTCTGGTGCATTTCGTCTATTTTGCCGTGCGGTCCGCCTCGGCCCACCGCTATGCCGCTTATGTTCATGGCAACGACACTGCCAAGCTCGCTGCCTATGTCCGCCAAACCAGTCACTGGACTTTCTGGCCGTCTCTCGCCGTGGCGCTCGGTCTGTTGCTTGTCGCACCGCTGCTGCTGCGTCTGTTCGGCTCAGATTTCGCCTCCGGCTATCCGGTGCTTGCCGTTCTGATCATCGGCGTTCTCGCCCGAGCTTCTGTCGGGCCAGTCGACGCCCTGCTGACGATGAGCGGGCATCAGAAAAGCTGTGCCTGGATCTATGCGGGCACATTCGTTGTCAACGTCGTCTGCAATCTCATCCTGATCCCGCGCCTAGGGCTCGTCGGGGCCGCACTCGCCACCGCACTCTCCATCGTGTTTGAAGCCATCTGCCTGTCGACCGTTGCCCGCCGTCGTCTCGGCGTGAGCACCTTTGTTTTCGCGCTGATGCTGCAAAAGAAAGGGGCGGCGGCCTGATGACACTCGCGCAGCCTCTCAACGCAACGGAAACGAACACGCCTCTGGTGCTCGACCCGGCTGCCTTGACGCCTGCGCAAAGGGACGCCTGGCAAGCTCTCGCCGACGAAGCCGTCGACCCGAACCCGTTCTTCTCGCCGAGCTTCGTTCAAGCACTTTTGCCGGACATGGCACCGGCAGGCACACGGCTTTTCATCGCAACCGATGCGGAAGATCGCTGGCTGATGGCCGCACCAGCTGCGCCCCGCAAGCTGGGGCTGGCGCTCAAGAGCCTGACTGGCCTTGCGACCGAATACGGCCCTTGCGGCACGCCACTGACCTCGCCCGTGGCAACGGCTGATACGGCGGCGACCTTTCTGCAGGCCATCCGCCAAGGAGCAGGCTCCTTCTCCCACCTGACCCTGCCTTATCTACCGTTGGAAAGCCGCGCCTGTCAGCTGCTCCGGCAGGCTCCCGGCTGGACTTTGTACACCAGCCTGCATCAGGAGCGGGCATGTCACGCCAGTGGCGAAGAAGGCGAAGCTCAGTTCTCCGCAGCCTTTCGCGGCAAGCGCCGCAAGGAGTTCAACCGATTGCTGCGGCGCCTCGGCGACTTGGGGAGCGTCAAATTCGACAGTTATCAGGGCGAAGACGTCCTGCCGCATTTTGAAGCCTACCTGCAACTGGAGGCTTCCGGTTGGAAGGGTCATCAGGGC
Source organism: Roseibium limicola (assembly GCF_017313085.1). GTDB lineage: Bacteria > Pseudomonadota > Alphaproteobacteria > Rhizobiales > Stappiaceae > Roseibium > Roseibium limicola. The sequence goes on from NZ_JAFLNF010000007.1 coordinate 94,736, forward strand.
AGCGCTCTTCTCAGCTCGGCTGAAACCGCCCGCTTTGCCCGTACCATGGTGGAAAATCGCACCCGTACCGGCGGCATCCGCATCGACAGCATCAGCCTCGACGCAAAGCCGCTTGCCATGCTGGTGTTGCTGATCGAACGCAATGCAGCATTTTCATGGAAGATCGCATACGACGAGGCCTTCGCCCGGTTCTCACCGGGGGCTCATCTTGCGCTGTTTTCGTTTGAGCGCAATCTGGCCAACCCTTTGCTGACCAGCGCCGACAGTCTGGCCGTTCCCGGCCATAGCATGATCGATCCGCTCTGGCGTGGGCGCATGGCTTACGCCCATGCCCAGCTTGCCAGTTCACCGCTGGACCGAAGCTTCGGCAAACTCCTGCGGATAGACCAGACGCTCAACCGAAATTTGCGCAGCACGGCCAAACGACTGCTGCGTCGCGGCGCCTGACCAGCAGCTCAGTCCAAGTCCTGCTCCGCCCGCGCCCTCAACTCACGCCGGATCACCTTGCCGCTGGTGGTCAAAGGCAGGCTGTCGACGAACTCGATCTCTCGCGGATATTCATGAGCAGAAAGCCGCGTTCGCACGAAAGCCTTGATGTCCTCGCGCAAGGTATCATTTGCAACCAATCCCGGCGAAGCTACCAGATAGGCCTTGACGATTTCGGTCCGTAATTTGTCCGGCTTACCGATAACAGCAGCCAAGGCCACCGCCGGATGAGTCAACAGGCAATCCTCGATCTCGCCAGGTCCGATGCGGTAGCCAGCCGAGGTAATCACATCATCATCCCGCCCGACAAAAAAGACATAGCCGTCTTCGTCCATCACGCCCTGATCACCTGTGGTCATCCAGCCGCCTACGAACTTCTCCGCCGTTGCGTCCGGGCGGCCCCAATACTCCAGAAACATCACCGGATCCGGGCGTTTCACAGCAATCTGGCCCTGCTCTCCCGGTCCAAGCCGTCCTCCGTCAGCATCGATGATAGCGACCTCATGACCGGGAACTGCCCGACCGATGGCCCCAGCCCGACTTATCCCGGCCGCGCGGCACGAGCCCAACACCGCATTACACTCTGTCTGTCCGTAGAACTCATTGACCGAAAAGCCGAATTCCTCGGAAAACCAATCGTAGGTCTCGCGCCCCAGCATCTCACCTGCCGAGCCGACGCTGCGCCACGACAGGCCGAAATGTCGGACGGGGTCTGGCACGGAGCGCATCATCTTCAAAGCGGTTGGCGGAATGAAGGCATTGCGAACCCCATGCTGTGCCAAAAATCGAAACGCCCATTCCGGATCGAACTTCTGCGCATCGCTGGAAAGCACCGGAACACCGCAGTGCAAGGCGGGAAACAACGCATTGAGAAGCCCGCCAGCCCAGGCCCAGTCGGACGGTGTCCACAGCAGGTCCCCGCTCTGCGGCATGAAATCCTGCGACATCTGGATGCCGGGCAAATGCCCAAGCAGCACCCGATGACCGTGCAGTACGCCCTTCGGATTGCCGGTGGTACCTGAGGTGTAAATCATCAAAGCCGGATCATCTGGCCTGCTCATGCGGGTTTCAAACTGATCCGAAGCCTGGTCGCACAGCCGGTCGAGACTGGACACCCCCGATCCCTCGCGCACATCTCCCGCTACGATCACTTGCATCAGATCGGTGTTTTCAAACCCGATATCCTGGAGTTTTCCAAAGCCCGCCACATCACAGACCAGTGCCTTCGCGCCGGAATCCGTCAGCCGGTAGCGCAGGGCTTCCAGTCCAAAAAGCGCAGCAAGCGGGACGGCGATAGCCCCGATCTTGTAGACCGCCAGATGGGCAATGGCGGTCTGCGGCGACTGGGGCAAAAGCAACGCCACCCGGTCGCCCGGCTCCACGCCCTTTGCAATCAGGCCATTCGCCAACCGGTTCGCCGCCCGGTTCAAACGCAGATGCGACCAGTCGCTCACATTACCGTCCAGATGAACATGACGGATCGCCAAGGCATCCGGGGTGCGGTCGGCCCATTGGTCGGAAACGCTTGTGGCGATGTTATAGGTCGTAGGGATCTGCCACTGAAACGTTGAGGTCAGGACTTCGTGGCTCGCGGCTGGCTGTAGCATTCGTGAATGTCGCACCGATGATCTTGAAGGCCCGGAGACTAGACCCTCGATTGCTGCAGCGCAATGCGATCAAACGTCAAGAACCTTTGCTCCATGTGCAGCCAACGCGAACTGCCATGCGCCTGCCCCCACGCTCACCAGTCTTTACCCTGGCAAGGCGCTATCCAATTACCCCCTTTTCTTTTCATGGATGACTGTCTAGAAGGCCCGCACTTGCTTCAACAGGCAAGACACCGGTCGCAGCCTACCCGGTGGCAGTCGAAGGGGATCACCTCTGCGGCTCACGCGAAAACAAGGGTCAAACATGAAAACACTTGTCATCTGCTCCGGCGGACTGGATTCCGTCACGCTTGCGCACAAGGTCGCGCGCGCGCATCAACTGATAGGCCTCGTCTCCTTCGACTATGGCCAACGGCACAAGAAGGAGCTGGCTTATGCCAAGGCCTGTGCCGATGCCCTCGACACCGAACACACGCTCATCGACATTTCCAATGTCGGGCGCCTGCTGTCAGGCTCCGCCCTGACAGACGACATTGACGTGCCCGACGGCCACTATGCCGAAGAAAGCATGAAGGTCACCGTTGTGCCCAACCGCAACGCGATTATGCTCAGCATCGCCTTCGGAATTGCCTCCTCCCGTGGGGCAGAGGCCGTTGCAGCGGCCGTCCACGGTGGCGATCACTTCATCTATCCCGATTGCCGTCCCGGTTTTGTCGACGCTTTCCAGACGATGCAGCAACACGCGCTTGACGGCATGGGCGACATTCGCTTCTACACGCCGTTCGTACACGACTCAAAGGCGGATATTGCAACGGAAGCGGGCCGGCTTGGCGTCGACGCCCGCACCACCTGGTCCTGCTACAAGGGTGGCAACAATCATTGCGGACGCTGCGGAACCTGCGTCGAACGCCGGGAAGCCTTCCACCTTGCCAACGTGACCGATCCGACGTCCTATGAAGACGCAGAGTTCTGGAAGGCAGCTTGCGATGTATAGGATCTGGAAAGAATTCCACTTCTCCGCCTCTCATCAGTTGTTCGGACTGGCAGAAGATCATCCCTGTGCGCGGCTGCATGGCCACAATTACGTCGTTGAGGTCGAGCTTCAGGCAAAGGATCTCGACCCCACCGGCTTCGTTCGGGACTATCGCGACCTGAGCGCTTTCAAATCCTATGTCGATGATCAGCTCGACCATCGCCACCTCAACGATATTCTTGGTGACGACGGTGTCACCGCCGAGCGTCTGGCCCGGCATTTCTATGAGTGGTGCAAGGCCCGCTGGCCGGAGGTTGGCGCTGTACGAGTCAAGGAAACGCCGAAGACCTGCGCCGAGTATCGCCCGGCGCCTGCGGTGATCGGAAACGCGACATGAGCCACGATACCCAGCATCAGGAGCTGATCCGCATCAGCGAAATCTTCGGTCCGACCATCCAGGGTGAAGGCGCCCTGATCGGCAGGCCGACCGTTTTCGTGCGCACCGGTGGCTGCGACTACCGCTGCTCCTGGTGCGACACGCTGTATGCCGTCGACAGCATGCACCGCGCCGACTGGACCCAGATGACACCTGAGCAGATCCTGCAGGAGGTTCAACACCTGTCCGGCGGAATTCCCCTCACAGTCTCTCTGTCAGGCGGCAACCCTGCCATCCAGCCAATGCAGTCGCTTATCGAGCTCGGGAACGCCGCAGGCTATCAGTTTTGCCTGGAGACCCAAGGGTCCATCGCCAAGGATTGGTTTTCCAAGCTCAACGTCCTGACCTTGAGCCCGAAACCGCCGTCCAGTGGCATGGAAACAGACTGGAACACTCTCAAGGAGTGCGTTGAAGCGGCACGATCCGGTCCGGGGCAAAGCCCGCTCATCATCCTGAAAATCGTCGTCTTCGACGAGGCAGACTATCAATACGCTCAGATGGCAGGTCGCCTTTTCATGGACCTGCCGGTGTATCTGCAGCCCGGCAATCACACGCCCCCACCCGCCAGCGAGACTGGCAAAGCCGCGGCGGAGATAGATATGCAAGGCATCCTCGAGCGCATGCGCTGGCTGGTGGACCGAACCGTCAGGGACGGCTGGCATTCCGCGACTGTCCTGCCTCAACTGCACACCCTTTTATGGGGCAACTTGCGCGGCGTTTAAGCCCTGCGCAATGCCCCAGCACCTCTCAATGCCCCCGGCACACCTTGGAGACACCCATGAGTGACAAAAGCATTTATGAAAACCTGACTCAGCTGGGCGCCAGCACCGAGCTTCCCCAGACGCCGGAAGACGCCGTTCTGGAGCGCGTTCCCAATCCACAGGCCGGCACCGGTTATCTGGTGCGTTTCACTGCGCCGGAATTCACTTCGCTCTGCCCGATCACCGGCGCACCGGATTTCGCACACCTGATGATCGACTATGTGCCCAACCAATGGCTGGTGGAAAGCAAGTCGCTGAAACTATTCCTCGGCGCCTTCCGCAATCACGGGGCATTTCATGAGGATTGTACCGTTTCCATTGGCAAACGCATCGCCGATCTTCTGGAACCAACCTGGCTGCGCATCGGCGGTTACTGGTATCCGCGCGGCGGCATTCCGATTGATGTCTTCTGGCAGACCGGCCCGCAACCAGCCGATGTCTGGATCCCCGACCAAGGTGTGGCCAACTACCGCGGACGCGGCTAAGCCACTCATTTAGCCAGCCAGTTCTCGTACCTTGCCGGCAATGACCCTGGCGAGGACCGGCTGGGTGTCCGGGTCCAGATGAATGGCGTCAACGGCGCTGGTCTTCACCACAGAGCCGGTTTCAAAAAAGCCAATGCTGTAAGTCTCGGCCATGCTTGCATAAAGCGGTGCCAGCCGCCGCGAGATTTCTTGCGTCACCTCGCCCAGAAACTGTTCTTCAAAGGCAGTACCGGAGAAATCATTGGCTGGCGGTGGCGACATCAACAGGATCTTCGGCGCCGCACCTCGAGGGCCGGAACCCGAGGCAAGCGCCAGAGCGATCAACCGCTCCATCGACAAGGCAATTTCCACCGCACTCATGTTGAAGCGGCGCTTCAGATTGTTGGTGCCGAGCATGATCACCAGAATATCGATCGGCTTGTGACTTTCCAGAACTGTCGCCAGATGAGCAAGACCGTTCTTGTCCCCCATCACTGGATCTTCGAAGACCGTGGTTCGGCTATTAAGGCCTTCTTCAACCACATAGAACTCTGGCCCGAGCTCTTCCTGCATCAATCGCGTCCATCGCACACCATGGTCATAACGACTGCGGTCGATCGGATTGAACCCCCAGGTCAGACTATCACCGAAACAAACGACGGAGAGTGGCGCATGTGGCAGGCTCATTCTGGTCCTCATTCGGCTGACACGTTTTTAAAAGTCATAAATCCTTCCCAACACGAGGCCAAGGCAAAACCCGTTTTTTGCCCGGAGCAACCCCAGCATTCACCCGATGAAATGAACACGATGCTCTTCTGGTTAACAGCCGCTTTACCAAGGCCACGCTAGTCTGCGGACAGAACATGTCCAAACTTTTGTATTGAGTCCCCGGGACACCCATGACTGGCCAACCTGACTTCACACGCGGCAGCGCTTTGCCGAGCTCAAATCCCTTTCAGCGTCTGGCGCAATTGCTCGACGGGATCAGCCCCGCACAAGATGCGATTGCCATGACGATCGGCGAACCGCAGCATGCGCTTCCGGACTTTCTGCAAGATGTGCTCGTCGCCAATCTCGCCGACTTCCGTCGCTATCCGCCGATCAACGGGACGCCCGAGTTTCGCGCCAGCGTCGCCGCCTGGCTTGAAAAGCGCTATGGACTTGATGGACTGATCGATGTGGACAAGGGCGTACTGCCACTGAATGGCTCACGCGAAGGCCTGTCATTTGGCGCCATCGCCGCCCGTGACCAGCTCAAGCCGCACGAGCTGAAGCCGGTCGTGATCCTGCCCAATCCGTTTTACCAGACCTATGCTGCAGCAGCGCACATCGCTGATGCCGAGCCGGTGCTGCTCGACGCTCGGGAAGACGGCAATTTTCTGCCACGGCTTGAGGCGCTCGACCCAGATCTTCTGACGCGCACGGTCGCCTTCTATGTGGCCTCGCCCTCCAATCCGGAAGGCTCGATCGCGTCCCTCGACTATTGGCAAGCGCTGATCAACCTGGCCCGCAAGCACAACTTCATGATCTTCGCCGACGAATGTTACTCCGAGATCTACCGCGACACACCTCCGCCCGGCATCCTTGAAGCTGCCAAGGCGCTGGGAGGCGACAAGACAACTGCCTTCGACAAGGTCGTGGTACTGAACTCACTTTCCAAGCGATCAAACCTGGCTGGTTTGCGATGCGGTTTCGCGGCGGGTGACCCGGCTTTCCTGAGCGCCTGGACACGCTTTCGCGGGCTGGCCGCCCCACAGGTGCCGGTTCCGCATCAGGCTGTCGCCGCGCGCGCTTATTCAGACGAGACCCATGTCGAAGAAAACCGCCGCCTCTATAATGAGAAATACGCGATCGCAGAGCGTCTGCTTTCTCCGGTTCTCGGATCGGTCACGCCGCCAGCAGGCTTCTTCCTCTGGCTCGACATCAGCCGCTGGGGCACCTCGGAAGAGGTTGCGAAAGCGCTGTTCACCGAGACCGGCGTGAAGGTTCTGCCTGGTGCCTATCTGGCATCATCACAATCTGACGGCGGCAATCCCGGCGCGGCCTATATCCGCGTTGGCCTGTGCGCCCCCAAAGAAACAACGGAAACGGCCCTCGATCGTTTGGCCACCTGGTTGGGAGAATCCGCATGAGACGGGCATCTGTCGTGCACAACAGCAACCGCCGCAACTCGGTCGATCTCCTCGACACCCAAAGTCCCCTGAAGCGCTTCTTGCGGCGCAATCTGGTGGGTCTTGGCGGTCTGGGGGTGATTGCGATCGCCGCAGCACTCGCCGCCAGTCTGGCAACATGGTCGGTATCCGACCCAAGCTTCAACCACGCCACGGCGGAGCCGGCGCGCAACGCACTTGGCTGGCCAGGCGCGGCCATCGCCGACGTTCTGATGCAGTCCATCGGACTGGCAACATCCGTCTTTCTGGTCCCGGTGGTACTGTGGGGCTGGCGCCTTCTGTCCGGGCAGGCTCTGCGCATCCAGCGCAAGCGGCTGATGTTCTGGCTTGTAGGCTCAATGCTTGCAGCCGGAGCCCTCGCCGCCCTTCCCATACCGGAAAGCTGGCCTCTGCCGACAGGCCTTGGCGGATTTATCGGCGATGCGGTTCATGCCGTTCCTGCCATGATCACCGGCAATCTGACCGAAGGGGCAGCAATGTTCCTGGGCGCGTTGGGTCTTGGCCTTCCCGCCATCGTCTGCCTGGTGGCCGCAACCGGGATCCTGAGCAAAGCCAGAGACATGGAAGCCGTCGAATCTCTTAATGCCCAGACCCGGCCGATGCCCGCCGGACATGGACATGCAGCGGATGAGGACGATGACTACGGCGATGACGAGAGTGAAAGCCGCCTCGGTCTTATGGTCAGCTCGACGCTCGGCCTTGCCGGCCATTGCACCCTGATGGGCCTGTCCCTGCTGCGCCGGGCCACCTGCCTTGGCGGCAAGCGGGCAGACGAGGAAGTTTGGGAAGAAGATGACGAAGCCTATGAGCCAGAAGATGACAAGCATCATTCAGCGCTGAAGTCCTTCCGCCGCACCCTGGCCCGCCGCCTGATGCCCGAGGATGACGACGGCCTGTCCGACTTCTACGACAAGGGCGAGCGTCAGCCGGTTGCTCATGAGGAAGATGACCAGGCGGAATACGCCGATGAGGTGTCATACGGCGACGAGGAGCCTCCCTTCGAGGTGGATGAAGACCCCTATGAGGATGATGGCGAAAGCTTCGCTCCTGAAGAGCTGATGAGTTCCAAGGGTGAGACCCGTCTGGCCCGCCAGCCTGTTGGCATTGCCGCGCCAAGTGCCGGCCCCGCTGCCCATATCGGCAGGCAGGCCACGCCCGCAGGTCGCGTCATTCCGCCGGCCCCGCGCGCCAAGGAAAGCAAGCGCGCCCAGGAGGAAAGCCAGCCTTCCCTGCTTGGAGCCGGAGATGACTACGAGTTGCCGCCGCTGCGTCTGCTGTCTGAACCTAAAGTCGCCGGCAAGCTGCCGGGCCTGTCGGCCGACGCCCTGGAACAGAACGCCCGCATTCTCGAAGGCGTCCTGGAAGACTTTGGCGTGCGCGGCGAAATCATCGAAGTGCGTCCCGGTCCGGTCGTGACCCTGTATGAGCTGGAGCCCGCGCCGGGGATCAAATCCTCCCGTGTGATCGGCCTCGCAGATGATATCGCCCGTTCCATGAGCGCCATCTCTGCCCGTGTGGCCGTTATTCCCGGCAAGAACGCCATCGGTATCGAACTGCCGAACGCACGCCGCGAAACGGTTTACCTGCGCGAGTTGTTGGCCTCACAGGACTTTGAAAAATCCAAGTCCAAGCTGGCACTGGGTCTGGGCAAGACCATCAACGGCGAAAGCGTTGTCGCCGATCTGGCCCGCATGCCACACCTGCTTGTCGCCGGGACCACCGGTTCGGGTAAGTCGGTGGCGATCAACACCATGATCCTGTCGCTGCTCTACCGGCTTACGCCGGACGAATGCAAAATGATCATGATCGATCCGAAAATGCTCGAGCTCTCCATTTATGACGGCATTCCCCATCTTCTGACCCCGGTCGTCACCGATCCGAAGAAGGCCGTGGTAGCGCTCAAATGGACCGTCCGCGAGATGGAAGAGCGCTACAAGAAGATGTCCAAGATGGGCGTCCGAAATATCGACGGCTACAACACCCGCATCAAGCAGGCGTTGGAAAAAGGCGAGAGCTTCTCCCGAACCGTACAGACAGGTTTCGATCGCGAGACCGGTCAGCCGATCTACGAAGAAGAAGAAATGCCGTTGGAAAAGATGCCCTATATCGTCGTCGTGGTCGACGAGATGGCAGATCTGATGATGGTCGCCGGCAAGGACATCGAAGGCGCCATCCAGCGTCTGGCCCAGATGGCGCGTGCCGCCGGCATTCACTTGATCATGGCAACCCAGCGTCCTTCGGTGGACGTGATCACCGGAACGATCAAGGCCAACTTCCCGACCCGTATTTCCTTCCAGGTAACATCGAAAATCGACAGCCGGACAATCCTTGGCGAGATGGGTGCCGAGCAGCTTCTGGGCATGGGTGACATGTTGTTCATGGCCGGTGGCGGCCGTATCCAGCGTGTCCACGGACCGTTCGTCGCCGACGAAGAGGTCGAAGAAATCGTCTCCCATCTGAAGGTCCAGGGCACACCTCAATATCTGGAATCCGTTACGGAAGAAGATGAGGCCCCCGACAGTCCCTATGACGCCGGCGGTGCAGGCGGCAGCGGCGATGAAGGGAACGATCTTTATGACCGAGCCGTTGCCATTGTTCTGAGGGACAAGAAAGCCTCGACATCCTACGTCCAGCGCCGTCTGTCCATCGGCTACAACCGAGCCGCCTCACTCATCGAACGGATGGAGCAGGAAGGCCTGATCAGCGCCGCCAACCACGCTGGCAAACGCGAAATCCTTGTGCAGAACGGCAATGACGACGAAATCTGAAGACCGCATCACAGGTTTGCCACAAGAGATGCCTACGTGATGTATTCGTTGAAGGTCCAACAGGAGCAGACGCACCGATGGTGATGAAGAAACTGATGTCCGCACTGGCCACGACCGGCCTGACGCTTGGGATGACCCTAGGTCTATCTCTTGGTGTATCCATGACACTTCTGCCGGGGGGCTCGACCCAGGCGCATGCCGAAACCGTGCCAATGACCATGGACGAAGCGGAATCTCTGGCCAGTGTGAACAAGTACTTCAGTTCGATCAAAACCATGGATGGGGACTTCATCCAGTTCGGACCGGACGGCAGCCAGGCCGAGGGAAAGTTCTTCATGGCCCGCCCGGGCAAGGTGCGCTTCCACTATGCGGCCCCGGCCCGGCTCGACATCATCGCCGACGGAAAATCGGTGTCCGTACGCGACCGCAAGCTCGCCACACAGGACATCTGGCCCCTGAGCCAGACGCCGCTTCGCTTCCTGCTGGCCGACGATCTGGACCTGCGCCGCGATACCAAAGTCACCGGCATCAGCGTCGAACCCGATCTGATTACCGTCACAATCTCGGACGAGACCGCTTTCAATTCCGGCATTCTGACCCTGATCTTCGACGCAACCTCCCACGAGTTGAAGCAATGGACCGTCACCGACACCCAAGGCTACGACACGACCGTCGCCATCTATAACGTCAACCGGAATGGCGCGACGGATCCCGACTGGTTCAAGATCGACTACCGCGAAAATTCTCGCAAAGGCCCGAACTGATCCGGCCCAGCAGCCGACTGGAGCGCCATGTCAGGTTCCTCATTGCCCCTGGTGGCGCGCCTTCTGTCCGGCTTCTGCCATGACCACGGCCTGGCGCTCCAGCTTGACGCTGGCCTCGGTCATGCCGGGTACATCGAGGCCCCAAACGGGCGTCGCAGCTGCTTCATCGGCACCCGCTTCGATCTCAACCCGATGGGCGCCAGCGAGCTGGTGAAAGACAAGGCTTATACCGCCGAGTTCCTGCGTCGTAACGGACTTCCCACCCCTGACGATACCTTGCTACTCGCTGCTGCCTACCGGGACCGTCTGTATCGCGCCCGTCCGGAGTATCTCGCCGGGGCTTATCAGGGTCCGGATATGGCCGAAGCCTTTGCCACGAAAACCGGCTTTCCGCTCTATCTGAAGCCCAACACCGGCAGCGGCGGCAAGGATGTGGAACGGGTCGACAACAGCAGCGCCTTGTCATTGGCCCTCGCCCGGCTTTCCGAAACCCATGAAACGCTGCTCCTTCAGCAGGCGGTGACCGGCGCGGATCTGCGTCTCGTCTGCCTTGATGGACGGATCCTTTGCGCACTTCTGCGCCAGCCTGCCACATTGACAGGAGACGGCGTTACTGATTTACGCACCCTGGTGCAGCAGAAGAAGCGGACAGATGCAGATCTAGCGCGCATCGAGCGCCATCTGATGTCGACGGGGCGTGCCCTCACCGAATGTCCTGAGGCCGGGGAAGACGTAACGCTTCTTCCGCTGACCAATCTGTCTGCCGGGGGAACCGCGACACTGCTTCACCCGGACAAGCTCTCCATTTCCTTGAAAGAAGCCTGCCTGAGTGCCGGGCGGACATTCGGCCTGCGTTACTATGCCGTCGATCTCATCGCTCAGGTTCCCGAACACGTCGATGCGCCATTCCATATTCTGGAAATCAACAGCGCACCGGGGTTGGCCGAGTTGCACCGACAGGGCGGGACATCAGCTGCGTTGGCCGAAGAAATCTATCAGGAAGTCTTTCTCGCCATCAAACGAGATCTGCTCGAGGACTGAACCTTGAACCAGAACGGTTGGCTTCCCGCGATCAGAAAACCGACGCAGCATCGGCTCCGCTTGACCTGCGCCCTCACACCGCCATCTATCAAGGCGAATGCAAGAGGAGCGACATGCTTACGGTCTTTTACGACGGAAAATGCGGTCTATGTAGCCGCGAGATCGCCCATTTCCAAAAACGCCAGAACACCCAGAACATTGTCTGGCACGATATCGCCCACACTCCCGCGGCCCTTGGAGGAACAGGTCTGAGCCAGTCCGAAGCCCTCCTGTTCATGCGTGTGCGCGATGACACAGGCACCGTGCACAGCGGCGTGGACGCTTTCATTGCCCTGTGGGACCAGTTTCCCGGCTGGAAAGCCCTGGCGCGCCTGCTGCGGCTGCCCATCGCGTATCAGATCGCCCAGGCGCTGTATCACCTGTTTGCGCATCTGCGCTTTCGAGCATATCCGCATTGCCGACTTTCGCTCCAAAACCTGCCTTCAGACCACACCTAGCCCGCAAACGACAGAAGGCGTCCCGGTCAAACCCGGAACGCCTTTCTATTAAGCCAGCTTTCGCTGCAAGGGGCTTCTATCATGAAAGCCCCGGTCGTCAGAACCACTTAAAGGAATACACCACGGTCAACCTGACGCATGCGGTATTCAAGGTCGATCCGGTCAGTCGCCTGGTTCAGGTAGTTGTTGGCACGTTCCTGCTGGCTTGGAACGTGAAAGGCGCGGCGCAGTTTCTGCAATTGCTTGAACATTGTCTCATTTCCTCTGGTCTTGAGCATTCTCTCTGAAACAAACAATAATGCTGCGACGCACATAGAACAATTGTGCAGTTGCAACATCAGACATGCGCCTAACGCATAGCTTGTTAAGATTTTGACCTGAATTTGAGCAGTCAAAGTTCCAAAAATTGGACAACCATTTGAAAAACAATCAAAAAATATGGCGCATGCCTCACAAAAAGCGAGCCTAAAAATTAAACTAACACTCTTGCCAACAAGATCCACCAACTTCCATGTCAGCCCTAGGCTCACCATAGTCTTCTATTGGCAGGTGCCGTTCTCAGATAACCCTCGACAAGTCGCCCTGCCGAGGATCAAGGCAGCCCGGAAAGTGCATTAGTCCAGTGCGATATGGATGTTTTTCTCGCGGGTGAAGGCGATCATTTCTCCGATGCATTCCTCGCGTCCGATGCCGGACTGCTTGATGCCGCCAAACGGTGCGCCGAGGAAGTGCGCTGCGGACTTGTTGACCCAGACAAAGCCCGCCTCCGCCTGCCGTGCCATCCGGTGGGCGCGGCTGAGATCGCGTGTCCATATGGAGCATGTCAGCCCATAATCCACCGCATTGGCCTGCCGCATGACGTCGGCTTCTTCGTCCCAGCGCAAGACAGCCAGAAGCGGCCCGAAGATTTCCTCGCGGGCAATGGTCATGGTCGGCGTGACATCGGCAAAGATCGTCGGTTCAACAAAATTGCCATTCGACATGCCCTCCCCTTCCGGCGCCTTGCCGCCACAGACGAGACGTGCGCCCTCGGCCTTTGCCGTGTCGATATAGGCCAGCACTCTTGCCTTCTGTCGGGCGTTGATCAGGGCCCCCATGGTCGTGGACATGGCAGTCGGATTGCCCGGCTTGAAATCGGCGACCAGTTCCAGCACCCGCGCCAGAACCGCGTCGTGAATGTCGCTATGCAAAAAGGCCCGACTGGTCGAACCGCACGACTGGCCGCACCAGGCGAAGTTCATGCCTGCAATGATACCGCGCGCGGTTTTTTCGATGTCCGCATCGGCACAGGCAATCAAGGCGTTCTTGCCACCCAGCTCCAGCATCACATCCTTCACCGTGTCAGAGGCGGCCCGCATCACGGCCCGGCCTGTCGGCACGGAGCCAATCAGGCCGACCTTGGCCACCAGCGGATGGCCGGCAAGAACCGCGCCTGCCTCAGGCCCACCGTGGACCACATTCAAGACCCCCGGCGGCAGAATATCGCCGACCAATTCCAAAAACCGCAAAACCGACAAGGGCGCCTGCTCCGCCGGTTTGATCACCACGGTGTTGCCTGCTGCAATTGGTGCCGCCATCTTGCCGGCACAGAACATCAGCGGGTGATTGAACGCCACGATACGTCCCACCACACCCAGGGGCTCGCGAACGGTGAAATTCACAGCATCCGGACCCATGGGAATGCTGTCGCCCTTCATTTCCGTCACCAGTCCGGCAAAGAAGTCGAGCTGACCTGTCGCAATGTCGATGTCCTTCAACATGGCAGCGACCGGATTGCCGCTGTCGGCTGCATCAACCAGCGCCAGCTCCTGCTTGTGTGCCCGCATTACAGTGGCGATCTTTTTCAGATATCCGGCGCGTTGCAGAGGCGCTGTGTCGCGCCAGGCCGGGAAGGCCACATGAGCCGCTTCGATCGCCGCGACCATATCTTCCGGTTGTCCGAAAGCAACCGAGCCGAAACTCTCGCCCGTGGCAGGGCTGACGCACTCCTGGACGCTCCCCGACTTTGCCGCGTGCCAGTCACCGCCGTAAAACAGCCCGCGTTTTTCCGGCAGCGTCACAGGCAAAGGTGGGGAAACGGTCATGACTTGGTCTCCGAAACAGAAGGACTATCCGGCGCAACGGCCACGACTTTTTTGACCGACATCTGCCCGTTGAGGATGCGCCAGACCGCGAAGATGGTCAGGGCAACAAACAGCATAACGATCGGGTGCGTCAGGAGCGTCCAGGGAGAGTCCTTGAACAGGATCACCGATTGCCGGACGGACTGTTCAAACGTGCCGCCCAAGGCAAAACCGATGATGAAGGTGGCAAACGAGAAGTCCAGTTTGCGCATGAAGTAGCCAAGCACTGCGAAGACCATCATCACAGCGACCGAGAACATCGCGTTGCCATTGGCAAAGGCCCCGGCAATACACAGCACCACAACGATCGGATGGATGATGCCCTTCGGAACGCTAACCACCATGGCGAACAACCGCAGCCCGAGATTGGCGATGCCGAAGTTGATCCAGTTGGCCATGAACATGGCAGCGAAGATGCCGTAGATCAGCTGACCGTGCTCCTGGAAGATCAACGGCCCCGGATCGACCCCATGCATCAAAAATGCACCGATCAGGATTGCCGCCGATAAGCTGCCTGGAATGCCCAGCGCCAAGAGCGGGATCAGGTTGGCGCCGACCACAGCCGAGTTCGCGGCTTCTGTTGCCGCAACACCTTCCAGCTTGCCTGTGCCGAATTCTTCCGGGTTTTTCGAGGCCCGTTTGGCAGCTCCATAGCCGAGAAACCCCGCGACGATGGCCCCGATCCCGGGGATCGCACCGACACCCGTGCCGATCAGCGCCGAGCGGACGATTGTTCTCAAGCAGCTTTTGTATTCCACCCAGGAAACTGTCCTGTCTTCCTTCGGGATATCCTTGCCGAACACCCGGTACTGACCGCTGTCGGTTTGACGTCCCAGGAGCGTCGTCTCAATCTGGATGAGGATTTCAGACAGCGCCAGCAAACCGATGGTCATCGGGATGATCGGCACCCCTTCGATCAGGTCGCTCAGGCCCATCGTCAGGCGCGGCTGGGCGGTTTCGATATCCAGGCCGACACACGAGATGTACGCCCCCAAGATCGCAGCCAGAAGCCCGCGCAGGATCGACTTGCCGCTCAAGCCGGCAATGATTGTCAGGGAGAACGCGAAGACCGCGGCCATTTCCGGCGGCCCCATCCGCAGCGCTACAATGGCAAGCGGAGCAGCCACGGTGAACAGCACGATATCGGAAAAGATGTCGCCGGTGATCGAGGCATAGAGCGCCATCTTCAGCGCTTTGAGACCCTTGCCTTTTTTGACCAGAGGGTAGCCGTCGAAAGCGGTGGAGGTGGATTCAGGCGAGCCTGGTGTGTTCAACAGGATCGCAGCAACAGATCCGCCGTATGTCCCGCCCTTGTTGATGCCGATGAGGAAGGCAATCGAGCCAAGCGGGCTCATGTAATAGGTGAGAGGCACGGCGACCGCGATCGCCATCGGGCCATTCAGCCCGGGGATCGCCCCGACCATGATGCCCATGAACACGCCCATGGCGATGTAGGTGATGTTGATGAGAGTGAAAGCGTCTGAAACGCCAGCGAGAACGGTATCCATGATGGGTCCTCAGCGCTCAAAGCGGCAGAAAAACAAGAAAGAGATGGCGGAATAGGTAATAGATCACGAAAGGTGCGACCAAGGTCATCGCCACCTGACGGATCGGATGCCCCTTCAGATTGCCCATCGCAGCGCCGGCGCAGAGGATGACAAAGCCACCGCCCCACAGAAAACCAAACCGGTCCATCAGGTTATAGGCAATGCAGAGTGCTGCGGCAGCACCGGCAATGAACATCCAGTCGGCCCACACCATCGGCGGCCGTTCGTCAAAATAGGTCGCTCCGGCATTCTGGAGAACCTGCTTCAACCGGCTGCCGGCGAGACACGCCGACAGCACCGTGAACATCCACATGAGTGCGCGAGGGAAGAAGTCCGGGGCCAGGCCGTAATCGGAATGACCGCTGATCTGATCCGGGATGATCACCCAGAGACTGACCAGCCCGAACAAGGTCAGCAGAATTCCGCTGATGATATCGCTCTTGCGCAAGATTCCCTCCCTCCGCACTGCATGGTGTCAGGCCGGTTTTATTCGGCCAGCATCTTTTCGACGAAAGGCAGCACTTCCTCACGCTGCATCTCGAGGTATTCCAACGTATCGACCGAGCCGCGATAATCGGCCGTGAGATACATTTTCTCGCGCAGCTCCTTAGCCAACTCAGGCGTGATGGCTGCCATGACTGCAGCCTCGAGCTTGGCCTTCACATCAGCCGGAAGCCCTTTTGGCGCGGACAGCATGAAGGTGTCGACGAAGGCATAGTCGATGCCGAGCTCGTGCATGGTCGGCACGTCGGTGAAGTCTTCGTTGCGCTTGTAGCCCAGGGACAGGATCGGCTTCATCTCGCCCGCCTTCACCTGTGCGTGCCATCCGGAGGCGCCCCAGGTCATGTCGGTGTGACCACCGAGTACATTCTTGATGCCTTCAGACCCGCCTTTGACTGGAACAACGTTGATCTTGATGTCTTCCTTCTCCTCAATGGCAATCGCCATCAGGCGGGAGACGGACACCTGAGAAGACAGGGAGAGCGACTTGCCGTTTTCCTTGGCGTCCTTGATCAGGTCGGCATAGGTGTCCCAAGGCGCATCGGCCTTCACGACCAAGGCATCCTGCGGATAGGAAACGGTGGCGATGTGATCGAAGCCGTCGAGCGTGTACTGAATGTCTGAATTCAGAAGCGGAGCCAAAACATAGGCTGCACTGGCGCCCATGCCGATCGTGTAGCCATCCGGCTTGGCGTGCATCATGGTGGTTGCCATGACGGTTCCGCCGCCACCCGGCTTTTGAACAGCAATCACCGGGACACCAAGGGCTTCTTCCAGGTTCTTCTGGATCAGTCGCGCCGTTGTATCAACGGCACCACCTGGATTGAACCCGATGTACATGGTCACCGGCTTTTCGGGGTATTCGGCAAAGGCCGCACCGGCCGGCAGGACCGCCGCAGTGGCAAGGGCCGCCAGGGCCAATCTGGTTTTCAGCATCTTCTTCATAGTCGTCTCCTCCTTTGACATGATCATTCTTCCCGCAGCTTCTTGTGGCTGCGTTGATGTCAGGATTGGTCCGCCCTCCTCCGGCAGTTACCCGTCCTGACCAAACAGATTTGCGTAGCCTTCCTCAATCGCGGCATCGATAACGACCCGCCCACCGGCACGCACGGTTGTACTTGCCGCACGAAGCGCAGCATCGAGCTCTGCGCGGGTGGTGACCGGCCCGATCGTGTCGAAGCCTTGGGCTGCGGCCATGGCGCAGATATCGACAACCGGGTCGGTAATGCGCTGGCCGATCCACTTGTTTTCGGTCGGACGCCCGCGGGTCTCGGCGACCCGCTCCTGATGGCGCTCATCATTGAAATAGGATGTGTTGTTGGCCACCACGATGAGCATCGGCAGGCGCATGTGTGCGGCCGTCCACAAAGCGTTGATGCCCATCAGCGTGTCGCCATCGCCAAGCACGGCTGTTACCAGCCGACCACTGTCCTTCAGGGCCAGAGCAGCGCCCACCGCATGTCCGGGACCAACGCCGACAGCAGCCCCCCCATCCTTGCCCAGATAAGCCAGAGGATGGTTGAAATGACTGGCGGCAGCCGGCCAACTCAATGGCAACCGCGCAAAGGTGACATCCTCTTCCCGCGTCGCATGATCGCGAATTGCGAGGGCGAAATCCCCCAGGGAGATACGGTCCGGAACCTCGCTCGGAGCAGCATCGGGGAGTTTCTCGCTCCAATGCGTGCCGGTGAAATTCCACGTTGCATCAGAAGGAGAGGCCAGGCCCTCCTGCCCATGCAGCAGCGCCTCGATCAGAGCATCCGGGTGAACCTGCAGATTTACATCGACCGCCGCCAATGCCTGATGATCCATGCTCCAGCCATTGGCGAGCGTTGCATCCAGCGAGGCCTGGACCAGGCAGCAGTCCACCGGGCGCTGGCTTTGCGCCTGATCCGTACAGCTGCGCAGATATCCCGCAAGATCCATCCAGTCGAAGCTGACAATCAGATCCGCCTCTGCGATCAGCTTGCGCTCCGCATTCGTCCGCTGCTCACCACATGGCGGCAGCAGGTGTTGTCGATGACCGGTCGGAAAGACGGACGGATTATGTATGCTCGTCAAAACAGCGGCACCTGTTGCTTCCGCAAGCTCGATCCGCCGTTGCCATTCGGCCTCGCCCCGCAGCATCCGCCCCATCAGAAACACCGGACGGCGCGCCGCCCTGATGCGTTCCACAAGGTCCGTGGTCGCTCGCGCGGAGGGAGCCGGCAGCTCGGGTGCGAGGAACCGGGTCGCATCCGGCAACACGAACTCGCGCTCGAGCTTCTCTTCCTGATCGGACACGTCGAGACAGATATAGGACGGGCCGAAGGGCGCCGTTGTCGTGATCTGATGCGCCCGCAAAAGCGCCTCTACAGCCGCTTCCGTCGACGCCGGCTGACTGTCCCATTTGATATAGTTTCGAATGACCGCCGCCTGATCCTGCGAGGTGTGCACCCAGTCGATCCATGGCCGGCGCTTATGCGCATCAACCGGTCCCGTCGCCCCCAGAATGACCATCGGCACCCGGTCGCACCAGGCATTGTAGATGCTCATTGCCGCGTGCATGACGCCGACATTGGCATGCAAGGCCACCGCCATCGGCTTGTCCGTCACCCGAGCATAGCCGTCGGCAATGGTCACAGCATGTTCCTCATGCAGGCAAACCACCATCTGAGGGTTTTCATTACCGAGATGATTGACGATGGAATCATGCAATCCACGAAAGCTCGACCCCGGCACCAAGGCGACATATTGCAGGTCGAGATCGCGTAGCAAAGAAGCCACCACGTCACTGCCCCATTGCATCGGGGTTATACCTTGATGAACAGGCCGCTCGACACGTTCTGTCGTCTGGTCTGCACTTACCGCCCGCCGCACGTCATCCATGCTAAGAACACCTTTCCTCCATCGCAGGATTTTGCGGTGCAGCAAGCACAGCATCCCGACTGTTGTTGAGCCAAAAGATCCCTCAGTCCGTCGGAGATTTGAAATGCCAATCACTCTCGATTGATGCTAACCGGTTATAGGCATCTGTTTTGCGCTGAACGGCAGTGCTAGATCACGATGAGATGAAGACGACATACGCCGAAAGCCATTGGCATCGGCTGAAGCACTTTGGGAGGAGCGCTTGCTGAAACTGCGGAAGTTGAAAGCAACCCTGGCAGTGGCGGATGCCCACAGCTTCGCCGGCGCTGCCAATCTCATGAACATGTCCCAGCCTGCGATTACACGCGCCGTTCAATCGCTTGAGGACGAGCTGGAAATTCGTCTGTTTTATCGCAAGTCACGCTATTCGGGCCTGACTGAGGCCGGGGACATTCTGACACGCCGTATTCGACGCGCCCAGCGCAACCTGAAGCTTGCCGAAAGCGAGCTGCAGAGCCTTGGCGCTGCGCCTCCGGGCTTTCGCCCAAGTCTTGCCCAACACGCAGCCGATCATGAGTTTGCGGCTCTGCTGGCGATTGCTGCACGTGGCTCCATCAGCGCGGCCGCACGCGCTGTCGGCCCCTCACAGCCGGCCCTCAACAAATCCTTGAAGATGCTGGAAAACCGGACCGCGTGCCTGCTGTTTCATCGCACCAGCCATGGCATGCGCCTGACCCCGGCAGGCGAGATCCTGCTCCGCCGGTCAAAACTTGCTCTCTCGGAAATTCGCCAGGCTGTGGAGGAAATCGCTTTCCTCAAGGGACAGGGGCGCGGCCGCATCCGCGTTGGCGCCCTGCCACTCACCCGCGTGCGCATGGTTCCCCGCGCCGTTGAAACCCTGGTCACCCATTACCCTGAAGCCGAGATCGCGATTGTCGACGGCACCTACGAGGTGCTTCTGCATGCGCTGAACAATGGCGATATCGACATTCTCGCCGGCACGATCCGAAAACCTGCGCTGATTGATGGTCTGGTGTCAGAAGAGCTGTTTCAGGATGATGTGGCCATTGTCGCCAGTGCCACCCACCCGCTGGCGACCAACCCGGACTGCACGCTTGCCGACTGTCTCAACTACGACTGGATCCTGCCATTCAAGGGCGTACCCTTGCGCAACAAATTCGAACAGACGCTGGCCAGCGTCGGCTTGCCGGCACCGACCCGCATCATTGAGGCCGACAGCATTGTCGCCGTGCGCTCGCTGCTGCTCAGCGGCCCCCGCCTGGCGATCCTTTCAAGGCACCAGGTGCATTTCGAAGTGAGTTGGGGCGCCCTCGCCATCTTGCCGGTTCGCCTGAAGGACGCCATGCGGCCGGTCGGCATCACCACCCGTGGCGACTTTGAGCCAACGCCGCTTGCGCAAGTATTTCTGACCGCCCTGCGTGAGGCCAGCCTGCGCTATGCGGCGCCAGACGCCCCTGGGCGCTTGCCGCAGGAGCCGACTGGCTTTTCCGCATGATGCCGCGCTCTCTAATCCAGCCTGCTGACCCAATACTCCCAGGCGCGATCGACAGGCGCACCACCGTCGTGCTTGGCTGCTGCAGCTGCCACCTCCCCCTCGCTAAGGTAGCTCGGCGTTCCGATTTGCAGGGCCTGCGCCAACACCTTGGCATTGTCGCGCATGCACACCGAGACAAACGTCGCCTGCCGCAAGGAAGAGCCGACGCAAAGTGCTCCATGCCGTGCCAACAGACAGGTCGGCTTGTCCCCGAGACACCTCGCCAGCGACCGGGCCATCTCCATGTCCGAGACCAGAAGGCTGGTGTCTCCGAACTCATCCGCGCTGTCCCAGACCGGAGGCCGAAGCCCGCCAAGAGCCCCCAGGTGAAAGACGGGACGCAGCGGCACAAAGGCCGTGGCAAAGGGAAGAACAGTCTCGGCATGGTGATGCACGACGGATGTAACATCAGGCCGCGCGGCAAAAACCGCTGCATGAATGACCCGTTCCAGATAGGGCTTCTGGTTCCCGTCCAACACCTCGCCATTCAAATCAAAACGCATGATGTCTTCAGCGCTTACCTGCCCCGGACTGCGGGAGCGGGAGAGGAAGAAGGCATTCGGATCGTCCGGATCACGCAGGCTGACATGGCCGAATGCGTCCAGCACGCCTTCGTTCGCCAGCACCCGATTGGCCGTTACCAGCTCTGCAATCATCTCAGCCCGTATCGTCGTCATGTCCCGACCCTCCTCAATTCCGAGGCGGGATCGAAGCGGATGGCAGCAAACCGGGCAAGCCCCCCAAACGACACAAACATGCACTCGGAGGAAAACGCATGACAAAACTCACCCTGTCACTGGCCATCGGCGACTATGACCGCGCGCGCCCGCTGATTGACGGACGGGTCCAGGTTGACGGTGTCGATCTGGTTCCCAGCGTCCTGTCGCCGGAAGAAACCTTCTTTCGGGCGTTTCGCCACGCCGAATTCGATATTTGCGAGCTGTCCTTTTCGAGCTACACCGTCAAGACGTCACGTGACGACTGCCCCTACATCGCGATTCCCGCCTATCCGTCCCGGGCCTTCCGTCATACCTCACTTTACGTTCGCAAGGACAGGATCAAACGGCCAGAAGACCTCAAGGGCAAGCGCATCGGCCTGCCCGAATATCAGCTTACGGCAAATGTCTGGGGCCGGGCCATCCTGGCCGACTTCGGCGTCATGCCAAGCGATGTCACCTGGGTCCGTGGCGGACTGGAGCAGCCCGGACGGCCTGAAAAGATCGCGTTGAACCTGCCGCCCGAAATCAAGATCGAGCAGGCCCCTGCCGACAAGTCGATTTCACAGCTTCTGAGTGAGGGCGACATCGACGGCATCCTGACGCCGCGTATGCCGTCCTGCAATCTGACAGATCCCAATGTCGGTTGGTTGTTCGAGGATCCGACGGCGGCAGCAACAGAGTATTACAAGAGAACCGGTATCTTCCCGATCATGCATGTGGTCGGCGTTCGAAAGTCCCTGGCGGATGCACATCCGTGGCTGCCCGGCGCGCTGTTCAAGGGGTTCCAGCAGGCAAAGGCTCTGGCGCTCGATCTACTCGCCGACACCTCGGCCACAAAGGTGACGCTGCCCTTTGTCGAGGAGCAACTGGTGCGCGCCAAGGAGCTGATGGGAGATGATTATTGGTCCTACGGTATCGAGCCCGCCCGCCCGACCCTGGACGCTTTCCTGAAGCACCATCATGCCCAGGGCCTGTCCTCGCGCCTGATGGCACCCGAAGAACTCTTCCACCCCGCCACCCACGAGGCCTTCTCGGTCTGAGTCGACCAAGCCCCTAAAACCGCCGTGGCAGACTTTGCCGCGGCACACATCATTCAGCTTTAAAACGAACCATCCGACGCACATCACGCAAAACTGGTGATTCCGGCGCGATTCGAACCCGCGACCTTGAGTTTAGGAATGAATTTTTCTCAATAATACTGCTTTCGCCGAATAACGATGAACTCCGATAATTTAGAAATTTGCCTTTGCGGCAAACTATTAGCTTTTTCTCTACTTCTTACTTACATCTGCTTACCCGAATGGCCGGGTAAGCAACCCAGCAAATGGATATAGGGCCAGTCTTGCAGGGTTCGAACTCTGATCGTTTGTCAGAAGTGGTCAGGCCGTCAAAATCGCAAGCCCTGTCAAAGTTTACCGTTCGTAAGGTGTGAGCTGATTTCCCTAAACGGTAAAACCCTCTATGAAGCCTTTGAGCCTTTCGTTTGGCTTCCACATGGAAACAAACAAGGCATGGAGTGGGTCGTCCGAAACCCTCGACGAACCGATCACACCCCCGGAAGCTTCAAGGTCACCATCGCGACCGGTCGCTGGAGAGACTTTGCAACCGAGGACAAGGGCGGCGATCTCGTCGCCCTTGCAGCCTATCTCTTCGACTTATCCCAGAAAGAGGCCGCACTTCGGATCGCCAACATGCTGAGGATCGATCCATATGTCTAGCGATCCATTTGCCCCGATCCTGAAAATGCCTGGTTTTAATAGCAAAGAAACGAGCCGACGCTGCCTTGTGCCGGTTCCCACTTCTGCACCACAAGCCCCGTCCACTCATACGAAGCTTGGTGCGCCGTCCAATGTTTGGCGCTATTTGGACCCACAAGGGCGTCTCCTCGGATTCGTCCTCCGTTTCGAAGCTGGAGACGGCAGTAAAAGCTTTCGGCCACGATGCCTCTTCGAGGAGCCCGGAGCGCTCCTCTGGCGTTGGCAAGCCTGGCCAGAGAACCGACCGGTCTAAGGCCTGAACAAGATGGCGCAGAATCCCAATGCGCCAATTGTCATAACGGAAGGCGAAAAGGCCGCCGATGCCGCACAGGTTCTCTTGCCCGATCATATCGCAATCACATCCCCGGGCGGTTCAAATGGTGCAGCAAAAACCGATTGATCACCCTTGAAAGACCGTAGTGTGATCATCTAGCCGAACGCTCCTTGACCGTTCGCCTCCTGAAAATTGACGAATCCACACGACAATCAGAGGACGAATTGTGGCGCTCTTGGGAAACATCAAAGCAAGGAATTCTTGGAGCACTTCTCGATGCCGTTTCGGCAGCGATACGACATTGGGAAACGACTAAACTTAAAGAGAAACCGAGGATGTCGGACTTCGCACATTTGCTTGCAGCGGCAGAACCTGGGCTTAGCTGGGAAGCAGGTGAATTCATGTCTGAATATACTGCCAACCGCCAAGCAACAATTGAAGCTGTTTTTGAATCCGATCCCGTCGCCGTGGCGATCCTGAAATTCGTTCAGGATCGCCACGGCGACTAACGGTTGGGAAGGCACCGCAACCGAACTGCTCGGACACCTGAACCGCATCGTCTCCGAAGAGCTCCGCCGCTCCCGCTTCTGGCCAGCAAAACCGAATGCGCTGGGAAACGTGGTGGACCGGGCGTCACCGCTTCTGAGGCACAAGGGAATTCACGTGACGGAGAGATCTACGGGGGCGAAGAGGTTGATAATTTTTAGCTAGCTTACAAAAGCGGGAATTGCCTCAGCATCTGAGCCGGGGGCCATATTACTTTTCCAATGGGAGGGAAATAGCCGGCGACAAAACGCGGCATTCAAGCCACGCCTCCGTGGAGAGGGGTCGCTGGCCTTTGGATGGTTTCCATCCACGCCCCCGTGAGGGGCGACTATCGCGCACGCAGGCCACGCCCGTGCTGCCCGAGCCCATGTTTCGATCCACGCCCCCGTGAGGGGGCGACTTGACTTCGTGGTAACCGATGGTGCGACCCTGCAGTTTCGATCCACGCCCCCGTGAGGGGGCGACTGTTACATCGCCGCGAACCTGCGGGCGGCCGATCTGGTTTCGATCCACGCCCCCGTGAGGGGGCGACTTCCAAAGGCCCAGGCTTGCCAGTGCGCGGGATCGTTTCGATCCACGCCCCCGTGAGGGGGCGACCCCTTGCACACCATGGCCGAATTGGCACAATGACGGTTTCGATCCACGCCCCCGTGAGGGGGCGACTAAGGCGCAACAAAAGGACCAGACCAGATGACCGGTTTCGATCCACGCCCCCGTGAGGGGGCGACCCCGCCGCCGATGCCCTGCATACAGGTCGCGAGGTTTCGATCCACGCCCCCGTGAGGGGGCGACCCTCGACATGCTTCGACAGATCACCAGTAAAGGGTTTCGATCCACGCCCCCGTGAGGGGGCGACGCGCCACTGCGGAGAAATGCCTGAAGCGCTGCGGGTTTCGATCCACGCCCCCGTGAGGGGGCGACGACAGCCCACCTTAACCCGACCGGGTGCACTGCTGTTTCGATCCACGCCCCCGTGAGGGGGCGACCTTAAGGCTCGGGGTCGGCGGAGCAACTTGATTGTTTCGATCCACGCCCCCGTAAGGGGGCGACCCCGGCCTACAACCAGGGCGTTGTCGTGGACGCGTTTCGATCCACGCCCCCGTGAGGGGGCGACGATACGTGGGGGGCATGTCTCCCTTCGTTGGCGGGTTTCGATCCACGCCCCCGTGAGGGGGCGACGCCGGATGAGATCTTGAACCCGGCAGATAGGCCAGTTTCGATCCACGCCCCCGTGAGGGGGCGACAGGGTTTGCTCCAGGTCGATGCCCTTTTCGTTCAGGTTTCGATCCACGCCCCCGTGAGGGGGCGACGATCGGACCCGTTGATGACCCGTTGCCGATGTAAGTTTCGATCCACGCCCCCGTGAGGGGGCGACTTTTATTTCGTCGCCAATCACCGCAGAGACAGGCGGTTTCGATCCACGCCCCCGTGAGGGGGCGACGCGTCTGCGCGACCACCCCAGGCCCTGCGCGCCAGTTTCGATCCACGCCCCCGTGAGGGGGCGACCCGCTCAAGAGATAGGCACGCTGCGCGACCTTTTCGTTTCGATCCACGCCCCCGTGAGGGGGCGACTAGTTAAGGGCAACTTGTTGACAAGCCTTATTAAACCCGCCCCATTTTGCGAGCCTGTAAATTCACACGCGCCTTTAGCAGCGCGCTTCCGCTAACGAAAAAATTATATCAATATTTTCAATGAACTGGGAAAGGTGCGAACCTCCCCGCATTTCTGAGCGCGCTTGGAGTTCGCGTGCGGTACCCAAAACCCTTCAAATGATCAGCGTTCCGCCGAGGTCGGCCGCAGGCTTTGCACCGATATGGTCGACTTTCCGCTGCCAGTTCGATCCAAGATAATAGTAGCGCAAGCTGTCATGCTTCGGATCTATCGCTTGCTCAAGCCGCGCCTTCAACTTGGTCCACTGGGCAGGATCCACCTCAATTTCGAAAACCGAATATTGCACTCTTTGACCGAAATCCCGGCAAGCCTTGGCCACTCTACGCAAACGGGCTGGCCCGTCCGCTTCCGATGTTCGAACATCATAAGTTACTAGAACGAGCACTACGACGCCTCCTATTTCCAAAACCACGGTGGATAGGCATCCAAATCACCTCTCAAATGACGCGCAAGCATTTGTGCCTGCAGATAGGGCACAAGACCGAGCGGCGCTTTCTCACCTAAAAAGGCATGCTGCCGCTCCTCCTTTTTGCGTTCCTGCCAGGCGGTAAGCACAGTTTTTCGTGCATCCTCCTTCAGGACAACAGCTCCTCCGTCCCGAACCTCGAAATCTCCTGCCCTGAGTTGCCTCCTGTTGACCAAAGACAACGCCAGCCGGTCGACAAGCACCGGCCGAAGCTCTTCCATCAGGTCCAGCGCGAGACTGGGACGTCCCGGACGGTCGCGGTGCAAAAAACCGACTGCGGGATCAAGTCCCACACTTTCGCAAGCGGAACGGCAATCATGGGTCAGCAGTGTGTATAGAAACGACAAGAGCGCATTCAGAGGATCAAGTGGCGGTCTTCGGCTGCGACCCTGCCAGCAAATTTCGGCGTCAGGTGAGCGGATCAGATGGTCAAAGACCGAGAAATAGAGATTAGCCGCCTCGCCTTCCGACCCGCGCAGCTGGTCAAGCGTGTCCTCAGACTTTTCGACCCGGCGCACAAGACGGGCCAGCCGATCCGTCACGTGGACAACACGCTCCAGAACAGGCGGAGCAAACTCATCGCGATAATCGCGCAAGGATCGCATCAGAACCGCTCTCTGGTTGGCAATCTTGCCAATGATGATCGAGCGAACAATGTCCTCCGGTTCATCGGAAGATTTGTATTGCGCCCGCCGCAAAAGAACATTCCCCGTCACCGGCCCCTCAACTCGGGCAAGAAATCTGCCATTGCGCTCCAGAAGCACCAGCGTGATGCCAGATCTCGCGCAAGCTCCGATTAAGGCAGGCGACACATAAACAGCCCCGAAAACCACAAGGGATCCCAACATGTGAAACGGCACCCGCGCACGTTCAACACCGTCTACATCGGCTACAAGATTCTCCCCGTCCTTGCGCAAGGCCGCCCCTTCAGTCGTGATATAGACCGTATTGAGGAGCTTCTTCATGGGGCTTCGGCCTTCAACATTTCCGCCAGCATCCGACCCCGCCAGGCTTTTACCGGGCGGGCCACCAACTCGGGACGGCACAAGACTTTCAACGAGCAGGCACGGCAGCGGGACTTCTGCTTCGTGGGCACCGGCGTTATTCGCGATTGAAGAACATCAGCCAACGCTGCCACGGTCTCCTCCGTCATCTGCCGTAACTCCGCATCAAAGGGAACTGCAACCCGGCGCTTGATCTCCCCGTAGAACAAGGCGCCCTCCCTCACCACCTTGCCAGTCATTTCCTCCAGGCAGAGCCCCTGAGCGCAAAGCTGTACTTCGTCAGCCCGATGCAGCTTCGGCTTTCCGCGCTTGTACTCCACCGGATACGGAACGTCTTCGCCGTCGTGAGGGTGGAATTCAACCACATCAGCAACGCCGGCGAGATTAAGCCGCTTCGATGCCAGCGGCAGAGCCATGACACGCCGCACACCCCGCGCCATCCGGCGACCACCCTTGTCGGCAACCGCATGCAAAACATCCCCTTCTGCAGTAAATCGGTTGTCCGCCCACATTCGTTCCAGATGGATCAGCGCCGCCTGCCGCAAGCAATAGACCGCGTGTTGGAGGGCGGACAGGGGAATCGGCTCCCCTACTTCTCGAGCCTCCGAGCCATCCACCCCCCCGGACATGGCCTAGAACTTCTCGATTATCTCGACCCCATCCGGGCACTTCTCCCGGTCGATTGTGATCAAGTAGTCCGAGAACTTGCGGGCAGGAGGTTCGTTTCCGATGCGCTTGTCGTCAACGGAACGGAACTCGCCGTCCACATTGCGACCAATCCGCACCAGATCAAACAGGGTGTGTGCGGGGGCATTCCCGAGCGCATTGGCATGTTTGAACACAATCAACTTGCGAGATGCCATCTCCCCACGAGCAGCAGCCCGGTCGTGTTCGAACATGTTCGCAAGCGCCTGCCAGAACAACTCAAGATCAGTTTCTGAGAAGCCAGTACGCTCTGCGAACTTCGCCGAGATAAAGCCATGCGCAACGTAAAGACCATACGGTACGATATGTTTGCGGCCCATGGTGCGGTTATCGGTGCGGTCATTGCTGTCGTCACCCTCCGCCTTCTGCTTCTTCTCCGCTTCGTTGGTGGCAGCCATACGCGTGATGGAGATTTCCAGCGGCAGGATCGGCTCAACCGAACTCGCGAAGGTCATTTGCACCGGTCCTTTGACCTGACCACAGTTGATGCCCGTCGACATGACCGCGCCGAAGGTTCGAACATCAAAGAAGTTCATGCACATGAAGTCACGAAGCTTGCGTGCTTCCCTATCATCCTTCGGATTGAGTTTTGCCGCCTTGTCCAGCTTGCCGTCGTCCGGATGAAGAGCCTTGTAAGCCTGACGGTGCTTCTCGTTGAGGATCGCCCCCTCCTCCACGTAAATGTGAAAGCCATCCTCACCGCTCTTCGCCAGCTCCACGAAGTTGCGGACCTTGCGCTTCAGACTGACGTCAGTCACCAGACCCTTGTTGGTCTCCGGATCAAGCCGCGGCAGGTTGCCTGCGTCAGGGTCACCATTGGGGTTGCCATTGGTCACCTCGAAGACAAGGGAAAAGTCGTAGCGGTTGGAAATCGCGGTCATTGGCTGGCCTCCCCGGCATCTGCCGTCTCAATGGTTTTTTTAAAAAATTCGTTGCGCTGGTGGTAATAACCCAGCCCAAAAAGCGCCTGCTCCTCTGCGGTCAACGAGGCCGGAAACGGGTTCCCGTCAGCGCGCATGTTGCCCATGATCGAAGCGATCAGCTTTTCGAGATTTATCCGTAGGCCAGGCGATTGCTTCCCAACCTTGGACAGGTGATTGGAAGATCCGCTCTCGAGCAGAGAGAAGACCTTTCTTGGTTGCGCGGACGCAGCACCGTAGAACTTGTCCTTGATGGTCGCGTTGACCTTCGTGCCCAAGGCCGCCGTTTGTGCTCTCTCATAAGCCGCAAACAGGCGCCCCAGAAGATAGCCTCTGTTGTCAAAGTCCGGGTCCAGTGCCACGGGTGCCTCCCCTTTGAAATTTCGCACAAGAATAGATTTAAGAATGCCGACGCGAAGCGCATTGAGCTCTCCATCGGCGCGAATACGTGTCAGAACGGCTGCGAGAAGTGAAAGCGGATAGCGTCCACCACTCAGGATCGACCGCATCCATTCGCCCGCCAAATTTGGCGGCACGTTTTCACTTTTTCCTAGGACAGCCGTTTCTCTGAGATAGCGCCAAAGCGGCGGGTATCCGTCACGTGGCGCCGGTTCAATACGCATGTCTTGAATGAAGTTCTGATAATTCCGGGTCAGATGACCAAAGCTGTCTTCAAAATAGAAGCGCACGGAAAGACGCGCTGCATTTGGCGCCAGACCCAGAACAAAAAAGCGGACACTCTCTTCTAGATCCAAATCGAGATCCTGAAGCCGCTCTCCTTTGCGAAGGCGGCTTAGAAAGATGCCGATGTCCTTGATCGCATTGTCCTCTTCCTTGGCTGGATCCGGATCGAAGTAGCCAGCGAAGAGCTCTTCCGCCAATTCCGCTTTCTTCATGTCGGAGGCATCGGCCCAGAAGACCGTGGAAGCATCTCCGATCTGCAGACGGTGACAGCTTCCCTTTTCCAGAAAGCGATTGAGCGCGGTTGTGTATTTGAACGCGGCATCCTCGGAAACAGGGGCATTATCGCCCTGCTCATGACCATAGGACGTAAAGGCGTCAAGGTTGAAGGAAACCAGAGCTGCCCCCGACGACTGGGCACCCCATACACCCTTCACTGAAGGATGGAGTCGAGCGACTGCACCGCGGCTTCCCGATACGAGGCAGACCTGCCCCGCACTTTGACCTTCCGAGCCTGCCGCAGCCCAAAGTGCTTTCGCCGCAGGACGATCGTGGAGATACAGATTGGAGAGGCGGTCACTTTCGAGCGCGAAAATGACGTTTTGATCCTTCATGTCCTCCGGCCAGTCAGGTGAGACAAACTGGTCAGGGACCCAGGTTTTCAGAAACCGGAGGAGAGCTTTCAGACCTACATCTTCGCAGTTCGCGAGAAGTGTCTGGTGCAGCTCGGCAAAAGCAGCATGTTCAGCTTCTGTCCGCTTGCCCTCCCCAGCTGTTACGCCGAGCACATAGGAGGTCTTGTCCCAGAAGGTGTTTGGCGCAATGCCTGCCGTACGCTTGACCGGCTGCGGTACCAGCATCAGTCTGGGCTGCGGCTTCTTACCGCTTGAGTCGCGCAGATCGATGACATGGGCCACCGCCCCATCTTCATTCAACGAAATGCAGAAGCTGATCTTCTCAGACGAGAAGCCGGGCGGCGGCGCATCGGGCAGACGGTCGTAAGCTCTGACGAGGGAGGACAGAACACTCATCGCAGCACCTCCGCCGAACCCGGCTGAGGAATGCGGATCACACCGTCTGTCATTTGCGCACGGAAGAACATCGAGGGGCGCCCGGGTGCCTGATGATCAATGTCCCAGAGCATGAAACCCAGGTCACGGCTATCAGGAATCGCCTCCGGAAGGCTGGTCTCCGGAGAAAACAACTCGAAATGCGCCGTGAACTCCCGCGTCCCGAGACAGGGTTGATGAAAGCACTGCCCTCGCTCCGCACGACGATTGAAAATGTCGAGATGCTTGCCCTCATTGTCGTCAGCGCCTGCTTTCTGCGTCAGCTCAAAATGAGCCTCAATCACATAGGCCGGTTTGACGAGTACCGTCGCTGCCCTCTGCTGCCGGTCTTCGTCCACCAGAAGCTGCAAGCCGCCCAGATCGCCGCGTTTCATGGCGCTCTTGATCTTGCCTGCCGGGGCCTTGTGGCCGACCTCGTTGCGGCGGATAGACTTAAACCGGATAGGCTCCAGCACATGGATGGCGTCGATCACCCAGCGGATCGCAGGCTTCCAGTGGATCGCCTCCAGAATGCCCCGCGCCGCAGAGGGCGTCATGACATCATAGGAAACCCGTTCCACCTTCATTTCCGGCCGGGTGAAACAGCCGTGGTCTCCCCAGACCTTCAGTCGGATTCCGTAGGACATACCGAACCCCTCCCTTCCCTAAAATCAAATTGCTCAAATCATTAATTGCTCGGCCGACAAATACTCGGCGTCCTCCCACATGAGCCCGACATCCTCTCGATAGAGTTCCTCGTCGGTCAGCACGCAGAACTGGTCGCCACGCAGCTTCGGCGCGATGAATTCCGCCTTGCCGTTTTCGAGCAGCAGCGCACGTGCTTTCGGCGGAACCTGAACCACATAGGTCTGCAGTGTCCTTGCGAGCTTGCCTGAAGAGATCCCCTCTACAGCAAGCTGACGGATTGCCTCGCGCGCCTTGTCGTCCCACGGGAGAATGACGGGAACCATGCCGCTTTCAATCATGCGGAATTTCTCCGCCACGGTGCGGAAGGCGTAATCCGTGCCACGGCTGCTGTGCGTGAAATCTCCCAGGATCTGCTTCGCATCCAGCCCGTTGTCGCCGAGGCGCCAATAGACCTCGCCAAAATAGGCCTCGATGGCGGCAAGCGACTGGAGATCATGCCCATGCGCTTTCCGCATCCGATCCATGTCTCCCATCAAGCTTTTGATTTCTCGAGGGGGCGGATAGTCCGGGGCAGAAAACACGGTGACAATACTGTCTTCCGGTGCGTTCCTACCCTCGCGATTGCATCGACCCGCCGCCTGAATGATCTGATCCAGCCCGGCTTCGGCTCGCCAAACTTTCGGAAAATCCACGTCAACACCCGCCTCGATCAGACTGGTGGCAATCACCCGGCAGGGTTTTCCCTCAGCCAGCCGGGTCCGCACATTCTCCAGGATCTCCCGCCGATGGGCCGCGCATTGTCTTGTGGTCAGATGGACGAGGCCTTCAAGATCGGCATTTGCCGCTTCCTGAAACAACTCCAGTGCATGTTTACGGCTGTTGACGACGATCAGCGCCTGCGTCTGGGCAGCCAGAGCATCGGTCAGGTCGGCATTGGACATGTCACCAATCATACAGATGGTCGCGCGGCGCAGCTTTGTCGCCAAGCCTTGCGGATCCGGCGCCAGCTCGCGCCCCTCCAGCGGCAAACCTCCGTCCAACCGATCCTTGCCAAGAGCTGGTTGGGTCGCGGTGCATAGGACAATCGAGCAGCCATAGGCCCTCGCCAGTTCATCCAGCATGCGGATTGCAGGCTTCAACAGCGGACGGGGAACAGTTTGCGCCTCGTCCAGAATGATGATGCTGCCCGCGATATTGTGGAGTTTTCTCGCTCTGGACGTTCTGGCTGCAAACAGACTTTCAAAGAACTGGACATTCGTGGTGACCACCACCGGCGCGGCCCAGTCCTCCATCGCCATCTTCAGCTTGTCCGCCTGCTGCCGGTGCTCTTTCCGCCCCTTCTGCCACTTTTCTTCATCAATCGCTGAGTGGTGCTCCAGAACATACTCATCGCCCAGCACCTTGCGGAAGATGGCAGCGGTCTGGTCGATGATCGAGGTAAAGGGAATGGCATAGATAATCCGTCGACGATCATGGCTTCGCGCATGATCCAGCGCGAAGCCGAGGGAGGCCAGCGTCTTTCCCCCGCCCGTCGGCACAGTCAGCGTAAAAAGTCCCGGCGCTTCCTTAGCCTTTAAGCGCACGTGGCGCAGAATGTTTCCGCGCAGCTGGTTCAGATCTCCACCTGCTCCAGCCTTCTCCGCCATATAGGTCTCGAAACGGGTCACAAATCTCGGAAGGCAGTCAGTCAGGGCTGGCCAGGCCCTGTCCCGCGACCGGCCTTCCAGCTGATCATAAAAGGCTTCCGTTTCCTGGAAATCGGCATCAACAAGGCAGGAGAAGATCATCCGCGCCAGAACCGAGAGGGAAAAATCTGCATCTTCCCGGCAGAAGGTCTTCAGGACATCCGGCACCAAGCTGACAGCATCCACCGGAGACAGTTCCCCCAGCTCTGCCTTCCAGGCAGCATCAAGCGCGGGCAGGTCCAGCTCGAGCCGCCGATCAAGGCCAGCCCCTGTCTCATTCTTGCGATCCGGCAAACCGGCATGGTGACCGGCGATGCAATAGGCTACCAGCTCGAGCATAAGCCGCTCAACTGGAGACGTTTGGGCTCCGCGTGTCATCATTTCGACCGCGCCAGCGGTCGAGTGATCAACATGGATGTCTTTGCCAGCGAGCCGTTGCTGGAAACGCTCAGAATACTTTCCAAGGTCGTGATAGAGCCCTGCCAGAAAGGCAAGCCGATCGATGCCAAGGGGTCGACCGAACGAGGCAGCTAAATCGGCTGTTGCGCGGAGGTGATCGACAAGCGGTTGCCAGCTTTTCAGATCTTCACACCGGCCTGAGTGTGCATAAAACATGAATGAATTCTGAATTGTAAAAAGTAATACTTCACTTTATACGAGATTCTATTTCAAGAATGCAATAGCGTCGACATCGTAGAGGCGAGCAGAGAGGCTGTGCAAAGCGCGCGGGTCCTTTCAGAGCCTTTTCGTCCTACGGGGCTATTCGCGACCGTGGGATTTTGAAACGCGCGGTATTTTTGGCGCCCGATAGGTTGACCTTGTTGTTTATGTTTCGCGGCTTAGGTCTCGAAACACTGGCAGCGGGTGACAAGCTTTGACAGCTACAGGCCTGTTAGAAGGCTTTGGATATTCGAGCCAAAGACAGCCTTGGATGGCTCTGACGAGACTTTTCCTTATTCTTAAAATAACAGAGGGGTACCGCAACCGGCTCAATTCGCCTGGTTTGCGAACCGCGTCGATCTGCTTACCCGGTGCTTACCCGATTGATTTTCGCGCTGCCGATTTCAGAAATACGTGATATAAGCTCTTGAAATTATTGGTGATCCCGGCGCGATTCGAACGCGCGACCCTCAGATTAGGCATCTGAGGGACTAGGTCTTCCGCCACCTCATCTCGCAAAACATGTTTACAAAAATCATGGATTTTCAATGGTTAACGCATTTACCAAATTTTCCGGCATCCGTCCAATCTGCATCCGTAAACATTATTGTTGTGGCCTGAATGTGGCCTGAGGTGATAGCCTCAGATTCAGGCCACACGACAACCGGAAGATTGAATGAGCGAATATTTTGATGGGAATACGATCCGCCGTGCCCGGCGGGCAGTAGAGAAAAAAGAAACCGTCACATATAAAGACAGCGCGTGCACGGGTCTCGCAATCCGTATTCAGGCCGGTTCGGCATCTTGGTATCTCGTCGATCGTAAATTTAAGCGGAAGATCGCGCCTCTGGGAGCGTTCTCTGCCGATGACCTACCGCACCTACGAGGGGTGGTGTCAAAAGCCAGAGCGATTGCCAAGGTAGGTGGTGACCCTGGACAAATCCTCCAGCAAGCTGTGACGTCAGATACGCCGGAAGAGGCGGAAAACGCCGCTGCCGTGAAGGCCGGCGCGTGGGTGTGGGAAGATCTACGTGATGCCTGGCTGGCGACGATCAAGGCGAATAATCCCGGCACCACGTATACATCCTATCGCTCAAACATCGGAGCCGTTCCCGGCGGCGCGCTGGAGCCGGATTTTGCACACATTTCCGGCAAGCCCGTTGTCGAAATCTCCGCTCACGACATTCGGCGCGTGCGAAACTCAATCCTTGAACGCGGAAAGGATGAAAACGGACGTCAGGTATCTCATGTGCGGCAAGCAAATCACGTGCTGTCAAACGTCCGGAAGGCATTCAAGTGGGGCTGTGAACACTATGAGCTAAGCCGTCTGGAACAAAATCCCGGTCGCGAAGTCGAGGATTTCCGGTTGCCTAAGAAGCTCGTTGCCGAGCTTCAATCGGAGAAACCTGAAAAACGACCGCTCACACAGTTAGAGGTCGGAAAGATCATTCAAGCGATCGAGAAATGGCCGAATCCTCAAATGCGGCTGGCGTTGATGATTCAGGTGATGACCGGCCAGCGAATTGAAAGCGTGATCTCAGCGCCAGCTAGCGAGTTCGTCGAGGTCGACGACCCCAGCGCGCCGTATAAGATTGTTTGGCGGATCGGATCGGACAAAGTCGCTTCGAGGCGCGGGTTTCCTCTCCCCTATTTCGCCGAGGTGGCCGTCCAGCAGGCGCGACAGTTGATGCGGCCCGATAACCGATACCTATTCCCTCAGCAACGACCGCGGAAAAAAGGAGACCCGATGATCGGGCCTATGTCCAAACGCCCGGCTCAAAAGGTATGGGATGCCGCGCAAGACGAAGAGGGCGGCGGTCTGCTCGATAGCTGTGAATTCCGGGCCGGCACGCACGATATGCGTCGGGCCTTCATTAGTCACATGATGTCGGAATGGCGGATTCATCAATTCAAGAGCGAGAACGCGCCTGATCTCATCACACACGCGCACGAAGGCAAAACCACTACCGCCGATCTTGTTTACAACCTTGACCAAGCCGCTCAGGAAAAGTGGCGCGTGATACTCGCATGGCAACGGTTTGTGAATACTGGGTACGAATATGCGCTTGAGGGCATCAGCGCCGAAGAGGCGCGACGTCGCTACATCGACTGGCGGATGAAGAAGGAGGAAGAACTCGGGCTTCTGGTTTTGTAAGTCGCCTAAAGCCCAGCTCTCGCCAGAACGACACGCAGATCCCCGAGGAAGTTTTCGACCGTGATCAGGTGCGGCCGAACGGCTTCGGGGTATGCATCATGCAGGCCGGCAGGAACAACGAGCCGTACTCCGGCATCTGTCATCTCCTTGAACTGGCCCTCGGATACCCCTTCCTGAAGGGTGAGCAGATGCTTCTGTGGGATCCTGTCGGCTTCGTTCAGGATCTGCCGCCATCGATCCTTGCACGTCGTCTTCGCAGCGAGCATCCGCAGACTTGCGTCAGAGAACCCCCTGTTTTCGTACGCGGCGACTGACGGGAACAGAAAATCAGGCCGCTTCCCGCCTTCGATTACCGCATTGTGCTCGTAGTGCGTTCCACGGACGAAACCTTCCTCGTCGAAGATAGACATCGCGTGATATTCGAGCGATTTCCCTGACCGTGATTTACGGCTCTGGAGGATGGTGTTAGCGAGACCGAGAAATGAATCGACGTCCTCAAAACCGCCTTTGATCTGCGGTAGGAAGGTCGCAGATTCGACACTCCGGAAGATTTCGAATTCGCATTTGCGACGACGAATGAGCCGTACATCAACCGCACTCCCATCGTGTGGACGCATTTCAATTGTCTTGCCGATGATCTGGAGACCGCTTGGAAACGATGTTTTCCATTCCTCCGGGATTTCGCCTTCATCCAGCCAGCAAGAGGTTTTCGCTGGCGCTTTCGGCACCGGGGAAAACAGATCGGCCTGAGGCGCTGATAGTCCCGGACGCCAGATAATGAAGGACTTCGGCTCTACCGGGCCAAGTCTCTCTTCAAGGATGTCTTCTTCAATCGAGTTTGAGCAAACCCACACCCGGCATTGAGTCCCTTCCCCGGCATCGAAGAACGCAAAGACAGCAAGAGCGCCAGTATTGTCCGGGTCGAGAAGTGCAGATTCGCGGCCGCCGAAATTCGTCAGTCTCGTCTCATTTCTTGTCCCGCCACGGAACTTGTTATTGTACCAGACGGCTCGAACCGTTTTCACATCCGGATGAGAGTCGATGCAGAGCCGGAAGAAGACATCCTGATTGTTATCTGTCGATGCACCCAATTCAGGGAACAGCTCAAACAGGAACTCGCGAGGCATGTATGGCCCGGCCTGATGTGCTCCCGTTGCAAGAGTGTCATTGGCCGCCAAACGTTTTGCGTACCAAGTGACGCCCGGACGCGCATACTCGTCTATCCAGTCTGTTAGGTCAGATATCGCCATGACCGCGAATTTCCCCCAGCGCCTCGTTGCTCAAGAGCCATCGTTCGATCTCATTGATAACGATATCGAACTCAAGTCGCCCCCGTCCTTTCATCGAGCATTCCCAGACGGTCAGTTGTCGCCAACCAAGCTCGGATATCTGCTGGTGGACAACCTCATCTCGGCGACGATTGCCTTCCAATTTCGCTCTCCAGAACTCGACGCGAGTCGACGGCCACTTGAAGAGAGCACAATCATGCATGTGCCAAAAGCAGCCGTTAACAAAAATCACAGCTTTAAGTCGTGGAAATACGAGATCAGGTTTACCCGGTAGACCTTTATGATGAAGTCGATAACGAAATCCGCGTGCGAACAGAGCCTTTCGAATACGGATTTCAGGCTTCGTGTCCTTTCCGCGGAT
Organism: Roseibium limicola; assembly: GCF_017313085.1. GTDB lineage: Bacteria > Pseudomonadota > Alphaproteobacteria > Rhizobiales > Stappiaceae > Roseibium > Roseibium limicola. The sequence continues at coordinate 131,868 of NZ_JAFLNF010000007.1, forward strand.
GCCTGACATCATCCGTGACCGGGTCTTCTGATCGACGATATCGGCCACTTCAAGCGACCTTTTCGATCTCCCGGGACGCTTCGACGTCTTTTGAAAGGATGTACGGAAGCATGTGCTTGGCGACCGCCTCGACGGCGGGGACGGCAACGGAGTTCCCGAACTGCTTGTACGCTTGGGTATCGGAAACCGGGATAATGAACTCGGATTCCCCCGGCCTATCGAACCCCATAAGCCGGGCGCACTCACGCGGCGTAAGACGACGCGGAGCATCTTTCCCCGGACGTTCGATCAGGATCTCGCTGCCGTCTTTATAATACCTCGCCGACAGCGTTCGGGCGACGCCTTCCGGGCCAAACAGGCCGAAACCAAAACCGTTGCCTGCGGCTTTGTGTTTCGCGGCGTAATTCTGAAGGTACTGCCAGAGCTTGGGTGTCAGCGTGTATTTCTCGGCGACGCGGCCGATGTTGCCGTCTGTGTATGGTGGTTCCGGCGCTTCGGCTCCGTCCTCCGGGTGCAGGATCGTCCTAAGCCTCGGCCCTTTCATCGGATCCGGGACTTCCATCGCGTCAAAATTGAAGTCGCAGTCATCCCGGAAACCAGCGATGAAGATGCGTTCGCGATGTTGTGGAAGCCACGATTTCGCATCAAGCACACGGAAATCAATTGTGTATCCGAGTTCTTTTGTCAGGACATCGCGGATGACACGGAACGTATTGCCTTTGTCGTGGTTGACCAAATTCTTCACGTTCTCGAGCAGAAATGCTTTCGGACGGTGAGCCTTGATCAGGCGAGCGACGTCAAAAAACAGCGTTCCCTGTGCTTCACACGCAAAGCCGTGCGGTCTGTTGAGTGCGTTTTTCTTCGAAACGCCGGCGATGCTGAATGGTTGACAAGGGAACCCGGCAAGGAGGACGTCGTATTCCGGAACATCGGCAGGCGTCAGCTCTGTGATGTCCCCCCAGATCTCGTGGTCGTCATCGGGAAAGTTGGCGGAATACGTCTGCTGGGCATACTTGTTCCACTCACACGTAAAAACGCACTTGCCGCCTACAGCCTCAAACCCGCGCCGAAGGCCGCCAATACCCGCAAAGAGATCGATAAACCGGAACGCCGGTTTTGATTTTCTCTTAGCTCCGTTCTGGACGAGTTCGATTTTGGCCATTTATTTTCCCCAGTTTGACGGCATTCTGCCATATCTTATACGAGAACATAAGCAGAACAACAAATCGTTAACAGATTTTAGAAGAGCTGTCGGTTCCGGAAATCAGACCGAAGAGAAGCTAAGGGCCGTTATGTACGTTAAATTGTATCTCGGTGGCACTTAAGGTGCGTTTTAACGCCTGCAACGGCTCGTCTGCTTCCTTTGCGCCGAGAGAATCCAGTAACCGCATGATGCGGTGCGGTTCAAGACCATGCTCCAATTCATCGATCAAGATGATTGATGATGACTGAGCTGCCATTCGTTGCAGCCCGGCAATCAGCAACCGCGTGGAGCCGATGCCCAAGCCTTTAAGCGGAATGCCCGCTTCATTGTGCAGGGAGATGGTGCCGCCGCTCACCGATACCGAATGCGCGTCCAGCATAGCTTTAACCTCGTCGCCAACGGGGATGCCAAGATATTTGGCCGTGTCCGTCACAATTTTGAGTGCGTCGCTAAGCTGCTCCTTTGCGTCATCGCCGAAAGCGGCTCTTGCTTCCCGTGCCGCTTTGACGATTGCGGCCGAGGCGTCGGCACGCTCCTCGCTCAGACGATTGAGCACAGATCCCCGACGCCAACCGAGATTGAGATCAGCGAAGGCGCCAATGCGGGTTGGCGCAAGGCGTGCCCTGTCCGCCCATGACAGGTTACGAGTCAATCCTTGAGCTTCGGCGCGTTCAGAAACCAATGACCAGGATGGCTCCAAATCGCCCTCAACATTCAGGCGCAGCGTAAGGACTGTCTCAGCGTCTTTTTCAGGTTCGTCTTCAACAACACCAGTCTCTTTGGTGAAGCCGCGCAGGAACATGCCGTAGCTGTCCATGCTCTTGAGCGCGTCGTCCAATGCACCCATAGTGAGCGTAGTCTGAATGGGTGTATCAACATCAAGGTTGTGAAAGTCGGCGTCGGCCATCTGGAGGTTACGGCGTGCGCCCAGGCAGTAGTCAATCGCGTCAAGTACGGTTGATTTTCCACTGTCACCAGGGCCGATAAGGCAGTTAATGCCGTTTGACGGCAGCCAGGAGAGGTTCTGAATGCCTCGGAAGTTTTCAATTTCTACTTTTCTGATCCGAGACACTAATCACTACTCTTCCCATTTATTAGCGGCCTTATGGCGCGGCGATTCTAGCAACACTCAAAAGTAGTATCATCTTAAAATTGTGGTGGGAAAGCTTTCCCTTGCCCTCAACCGCCTATCGGAGTTTACCGTCACCCTTTCCAACTGGGTTCCGTTCCGCCATCTACGGGCATTCACCCGCTCCGCAACGAACGTCAGTTTTCAGGGTGCGCGCCTGAGGTTCGAAACGTCCTCTTCGGCTAAGGTTTTCGGGTGCCGTGAGGCGTACGAAAGCCTCCCATGCAGGAACCCGCGGTCCGTGCACTTTTGGCTATGGGGTTTTGTTTTTCAAGGCAGGTTTGGGGTGGTTGCGAACAGCAGCAAATGGTGGATTGAGCCAGGCGAGCAAGCAGCTTGGCAGCGTTGGCTCTGTGCTTTTCGCAGTGACCTGGATCGGGTTTTCGCGGCTGAGATCCTTCCTCGAGGAGAGCGGTCGTCATCTTCGCGGCGCCGAACGTTCTCTGGCTGTGCTGCCCTCAACAATATACTTTCACTCGTCGGCGATGAGCGCCATGAGGGCCGTACAGGGTTGGATCTCTCCAAAACAGAGGTTTCCTCCAACAAGTTCCTGGAGAAAGTTGGTTGCCTCCGAAAAATTGAGGCGGGCCATCGCCAGTGATCTTTCCAAGGCTGCTACCTGACCCCGCCAAAGCTCGACTGGACCGGCTTCGGGTGGCATTTGCCTACGACGTTCCAGGGCCAGCTCTCGATTTCTGATTTCCGCCTGAAAGTGAGCGCTCATTTGGTGTGTAAAGTCTGCAAGCTCATGTGGAATTATGTCCAGAACCGAAGCTCGGTATTGCTCCACCAGTGAGCTGATCGCGGCCACCTGTCGTGACCGGACCACGTTCACAACTTCATGCCTTTCAAGAGCCACAAGTGGTGTTCGCCCCCTGGCTAACGCGTTGTTCGTGGAAGAAGTGATTGGCTTCAGGCAAAGGTCCGCTTCTTCTTCAGTCAAATCTTGCCAGCCGTCTCGTGTCTTCCGCGCTCCAACACGTATGAGTCTAGCCGGCGCGGCAATCCTGATCTTGCGCTGGAGGGCGCGAAAAAGTATGTGAAGCGAATGTCGATCGGCACTGAGTGCTCTCTTCTGAGGGTCTGTCGGCGCGGCCTCGAGCAATTCCTTTGCTTCGGGTGTCCACAGCGGCGGGAGAAGTCCATCCGGGCAGCTGTCGAGCTGCGCTACCGAAATTACTACCTGCAGGCCAACCTCTCTAGCAGGGTGGCCCTCGGGCAGCCTGACGCTCGTCTGCACTACTGGCTTCGCTGTTCCGAAAGAATTCAGGAAGGCGGCGGCGTAACCAGCAACCATGGCATCGTGCAGCTCTGCGCCGTGATCAAAAAAGCGGAGTGGGCGTCCTGATCTTTCGCCATCTCCTGAACGCTCCCCATCATCCGTGAAAACGTTCTTGCGAGGTGGCGTAGAAATGTCTGATCTCCGATAGATGAAAGGTACGTGCCCAGACATCCAGTTTTCCCCGGACACACCTGGTAGAGGGAATGGGCTCTCGATCGTACGCCCGCGGTCGCCAACGCCGTGATACCAGATCGTCCGGAACCCGTAGGCATCGACCTTGTCACGTCGGTTACTGATATCAAAGTCGCCAGAAGCTGCAATTGACTTCAGCCATGCCCCAATTGCTCGCTCTTCTCCCCGTATTGGTGTCTCCCTCGGGTGCGAGAGTTCAGACAGCATGGCCGGTGCGGGACAGGTTTTACTACGCCAAAGATCGAAGTCGGCGGATGCCTGTCGCTGCGTGAAGGGATCAGCCCCGTTGAAACGAGAAGGCATGCCGGTTCCATTTTCCGTTAGGGCACCGAGAGCAGGAGCTGCCTTGCGCCTGATAGCAGCGCGTCCCAGAACCGTCTGCAGCTCAGCCAGTTTTGAGAGAGAAAGTGGTGGCAGCGGAGCGTCGAATACGCCCAGTGCGGCGACTGTGTCCGCAATTGCGGCTTCCTGGGAACCTTCGATCAGGATTCGCCAGATATCGACAACACGCCTCGAGCCTTTACGGTCGCCAGCAGGCCCGAGACGGTCCACGCGGCCGATCAGCTGGTCGATTCCATCGATTTCCCAAGGCAGGGAAAAGAAGATGACCCCCCGGGCAACATGGTGAAGATTAAGCCCAGCTTGCACCCAGTCGCCTACGAGCAGAAGGCGGTTTTCGCCAGACAGCAAAGGTGCGAGCGTTTCCTGAATTTCCCGGAGGTTCGTGACCCCTTCCACATCTGTCGCTGCGGGGCGCCGCAGCACAGAGATTCCGTCTGCAAGGAAAGGGAAGTACCTTGGAAGCGCTGCACGCAACATGTCGATGGTCGGATTGTCTCCACAGACGATGATAAATGCGCGATCCTCATCGCGGCACCATTGCTCCGAAAGGATGTCGAGCAAGGCTTCCAGGCGGCTGTCACCAGGATCTTCGAGTGACTTGACGCGGGCGGCTTCTGCCAGCTGACCGAGGGCCTCTCCCCGCGCCGCCAGTTCTGCGAGAACCGTTCTCGCCGCTCTCGCGCTGCGCTGCAGGGCTCGCGAAGCTGTCCACGCAGGTCCCTGGATGCCCTGGGCCGGGTCTGCACCCTCCAGCACCATGGTAGCGATCTCATGCCGCATTCGCTCGAACGTCAGCGGTTGCAGCCGAACCTGGTGATTTCGACGCTGCGGCAGATACTCACTCCAGTCGGAGCGACCGTTCCTGATGATGCGCCGTGCTGCTCCTGACTGCTTGAACCCACGCGTCCAGTCTTCTGGATTGTCCGACCCGTTCAGAGTTGCAATCGCTGCCTCCTCACGGCCCTGAAGAACGTCAGCGACGTTCCGGCCCTCCATCCGCGCAAGCGCAGCAGCCTCCGGCTCGATCATTCGCAAGATTAGTTCTCGCCAGGCAGGATCGCCTAGTCTCGGTGTAGCGGACAGAACAAGCACCTGCCGAAATTCATCCGATGCCTGTGAGATCGCCTGCATCGCTTCGCGCTGCATCGTCTGGGGCTCGTCAACGATGAGAAGATCGAAGACAGCAGGATCCGCGATGATAGTTCGCGCCTCCTGTCCAGGACGTGTCATCAGGTCGCGTGGACGCGCCAGCGTGACTGGCGACAGTTCAACTTGTGTGCCATCTCCGACAGCACCGGCGATCGCGGGCATTACGTGACCTCTGATCCAGCACTCTTCCTGCCATTGCGACAACAGATTGTCTGGTGTAACCACGAGTGTCCTGTGTCCAGGGTTTTGCCAGCGCAGGGCATTGACGATCATCAACGCTTGCACGGTCTTGCCGAGCCCGACCTCGTCCGAAATCAAGTGGCGAATATGAGTGTCCTCAAGCACCCGACGCACCGTTGCAATCTGGTGCGGCAGAGGATCAGCGGCGACTCCAAGCGCGCCACCCAAACCGATATCGAGGGCCGAGACCCTTCGCCTCAACGCCTGAACACCATTCACGAACCTAAGGTAATGGTCCATCAGTTGGCACTCCCGTTTGGCAGGTCCCCAAGCGCGAGTTTCCTTCGAAGTGCAACGTAGCGAATGGCTCTGCTCGTTCGGACGTCTGAGAGTCCCTTTGCCAGAAGCTCTTGCCAACCTTGAGTTTCCACCATCGCTTTTGGCGCAAGCCACAACTGCAACATGGTTCGGAGTTCAGAACGCCCAAGCCAGCGCTGCCCAGGTCGTCGGAAGGCGTCGACATGAATGGAGTCAAGCAGATCGATCAGATCGTCTTCGGTAAGCTCGCTGTAGAACGGCTTAACAAGTGCCGACCACCTCGCCTCAGGAAGAATGAACGGACGGAACATTGGAAGCAGCGGGATATCGCGGGATTGTTCCAGCGCCTCACGCCATGATTCTGCAGGACGGGCCATGTCAACTTCTTCGAAAGCTTCGACGCCATGCCTTTCCATATGCTGACGCAAGTCCTCGTATGCGTCGATCACGGCGAGATCGAGTTCTCCGGCCAGCTCATCATTCCACTGTAGAAGCGCTTCCGGAACATCTGGCACAACTTCACGAAACCGAACGACCAGATGATCTCGCAGAAACTCCCTGTCGGAAGTCGCCTCGATGTCTGGCAAGTCTTCACCCGAGACCAAACCGAGCGTATCAGCACACCTCAGGAGCGCCCCATGCGGCGAAAGGATCGATTGATCGATGCCCTCTTCCAGCTTGCGCCATCTCGCTCCGCATAGTTGTTCGATCAATGCAGATTCAAGCTCTTCGACCACCGTCCACCGCTGCCAGTTGCACAGCAGATCATTTGCCTCAGCGAGTTGCCATGCAACATTCGCGCGAGCCAATTCGATGAGCCCAACGCCGTTGTTGCTCGAGGTCGCCTCCCGGAGGAGCTTCGGAAGTGAGATCAAACTACGCTCCCCGAGACCCAGTCGAATGGATTCCGGTCTTGAAAGGATCAGGCCAACCGTCAGCGCCTCGTGATCGGGAGCATCCGGCAGAACCAGCCGAGTTATCTTATGATCACGATCCCCTGCCCCAAGAACCGGAGCAGTGATAGTCGCACTGATCGAAGGAAGTACCTGCCCCCCATCTCCGCTCCTGGTCCAGTTGCCCGTATCCCCGTCATAACTAATCTCGCGGCGGACCGGTGAAAGCAAGAAGACCTTCTGCAGAAGCCCCTCGACCTCAACAGACATTCGCAACCCGTAATCTTTTGCGCTTAACCCGGCCAACTGTGTCTGGATTTTTTGCAAGACCGGAGAACGGCCAGTTATCGTTGCGGGCAGTCGTTCAATCACACCTTGGGAAACGACGGTCGTTCCGTTAGGGGAGATCGCCCGAAGTCGGATCGGGACGGCCTCAAGTGCCAGTGGTGCGGTTATTCGGATCTCGAGATACCCTGCCTCGAGATCGGAGACATTTGCGTTGGTGGGAAATACCTTTACTGCTGCAGGCTCGACATCTGGCGGCTCAATGTATTCAAACTCCAGCCTCTCGAGTTCTCGGCCATCAGCTGGTTCGGTCAAATGTCGGCCGATGTCGGGTCGAAGTGCTTTCCAGTCGACGCCGCGGATGCTCAGGACTTCTCCTGACGCGATCGAACCATCAAGGAGCACTTCTGTGATGGCTACGCCGCGATGAGTAGCCAGCACCGGAAAGCCTCCGAGGAACCTATTTGAAGATCCGGGCGCAGGTAATCCAATTAGTTGCAGGGTGGGAACGCGGTCTGCAATCAAAAACCCGCGACGTCGCAAAAACTCGATGTCCGAGGGACTAGAGGTGTCCAGAATGCGGGTTTCGAGATTTCCGTCGACACCAATGCACTGAATAACGCTAGAGTTAGGCTGGAGCTTTTCGTCCGGAAAAACCGCCTGAGCTGTGAGGCCATTAGGCTCGACAGTAAAGAATTCCGGTTCAAACGGCTGCAAACGTTCCATCGTGGCATCTGCTGCTCCCTCATCGACATCAAGGGCGTCGCCACGACGCAAAGGCGATAAGGGGAAAGGCAACATCCTTTCCATGGCGATTTCACCGCCTGAAAGGAATGAACCGAGAGAGATCGCCTGAATCCCATCAACGGCCCGTATGCGGTCACCATGTATGCGCAAAGCGCCGATCACTTCGTCGCGCAGCTGGGCCGGCAATGCTGGCCCACGAATTACCAACTGCCTTGGCGCACCATCCTTCAGATCCAGAACATAACGGGATGGCGTAATCTGTGCGAGGCGCGCTGATCTTCTTGCGATCGACGACCGTGCTTCGGTGATCGCCCGAAACGCCCCCCAATCCTTTCGAATATCTCGATCGATACGCTGTAGAAAGCTCTCCGAAAGCCAGCCTTCTGCCTCGGGGATAAGCAGCCGGCGCATGACTTCAAGCGCAAGGTTTCCTTGCAGGAGCCAGTTTTCGAAGCGACGACTTACATGCCCCGCCGCCAGAACTTTGATATATTCGAGCAGCCTGTCCGTGTCTTCGGCTGCAACCCCTGCCCTGACAGCACGCCTGAGAGCGTCAGTAAGCTGTGGCTGTATCTCAAGTGGCACCACGGCGTTCCCGATCGGCCATGAGATATGAGGGAAATGGCTTTCCCATGGGCTATTGCCGGGTCGCGCCAAGCGAAGACTGGTGTGTCCGAGCTCGAACAACCGAGAAATACAAATCCGGAACGCCGGACCAGCTTCGGCCCGGAGCTCCTTGGAGAGCACTGGCCAGAAATCGCTTCCGGTACCCCGGTACCTGTAACCGACCTCTGTGGCGATCACGACTAACGGCAGATAGCTCCAGGACCAGGCGGCGCCCTCAAGTCGCGGATCCTCTTCAAGCTGCTGCGAAAGAGACTTGCCTAATTGGTTGATCGTCAGCTCATCAAGCCCATGCTCAATAGCAAACACTGGTAACAGGCCTCTGCCCGCGGCCAAGGCTGCAAACTTCTCAGCAAGCACTCTATGCTGATCAATTAAAAAACTTTGCACTTTACAGGTTCCGTCCTGAGCCGTTGTTCCGGTCGCTTTGCATCGCCAAAACAAAACTAGGCAAAAGACCATTCAACGCAGAGTTGACTATTACTTAAGCAACTGTCAATGATATTTATGCCTAGTTCAGGTGAACGCAATGTGTCGGATGTATCTGTAATTGTTAGTGATTCGCTTATGACAATGATACTGACTGATGGGAGTCCGGGCGCAATCGCGGATCTGGTCCGGCGTATCGTTCATGCACGTCGCGGCCTCAGCCGCGCCGAGGTTGTAGCTTGGGTTTCGCAGTTCGTAGATGACGTGAATCGGGCAGATGCAGCGGCTCGCATCGGAAAAGTCATCAACACGATGTGCGAGCTGAAGGACATTGGCTGTGGCACAATGCGGGGAGAACCCGTGTTGGTGGCCGTACCGGAGCGTCGGATTGCACTTCCGGATGATACGGTCGTGGTTCTCGGAGATCATGGTACCTCTGGAGGAACCACTTCCGAACAACTGTTTCCTGAAGTTGCAGGCGGCGCGACCGAGAGCCTCGTCGAATTTCTTGCCTCGCTTGACGAACCTGTCTCAATGAGTGGTCATCGCGCGCTTGAAACCATCGGGCGCTGGACTGGCGACGATCCGATGCCTCCGGGATTGCGCATGGCGCTTTCGCTCAGTGGAGCTTTTGATCCTGTCGAGCAAAAATGGTCGATCAGTAAGGAGAACGCCTCGTTCCTAAACGAATGGTTCAATCTTGCGCCCTCTATAACTTCTTCCGGTGAGGTAGAATCTCCCGACGAAAGCCAGCGACGCGTGATGCAGGCTCCTGCCTGCTCGAGAATGATTGTCGAGGCAGGCCCTGGGAGCGGCAAGACCCATGTAGCTAGTGAACGGGTTATATCCCTTGTGGAAGACGAGAATCTTGCCGCTTCACGTATCCTTCTACTCAGCTTCACCCGCATTGCAGTTGCAGAGTTGCGAGGCCGGATTAGTCGGCGGCTGCACGAGACGCCGCATGTAGCGTCATTGCAGATCAGGACGTTTGACTCTTTCGCTGCGCGTCTGCTTGCAGGTGCGAGTGTGAGTTCTTCGGGTGGGCATGATGCCAGCATTCGGGCCGCTACAAGGCTGATGCGATCGGATAACCCACTCGTTGCGGATGCGATTAGTCAACTGGAACACGTGGTCATCGATGAGGCGCAAGACCTAGTCGGTGATCGCAAGGAGATGTGTGAGGCCATTTTTGCCTTGCTGGACCCTGCCTGTGGCATCACGATCTTCGGAGATTTCGCGCAATCAATCTACGGCTATCAACGCAGGGGCACTGCGGGATCTACGTTGCTCACAGAAGTCGCGAAGCGTGCCGATTTCACTTGCGCTCAACTTGATCGCGACCACCGTACCCGGACTGAATCCTTGAGGGAAATGTTCAGCTCGGTTCGCGAGGCGCTGAGAGATGATCCGGCAGGTTCCAAAGATGGTTACTTTCGCATTCGAGAACAGATCAAGTCTGCCGCCATTGAACATGACATCACAGGGTTCGCTGTTCATCCATCGACTACAGGTGGCTTGATCCTTACGCGCAGCCGACGCGGGCTTTTCACCGCAGCTGAAGATATGCGCGCGGAAGGCAGAAGCTTCAAGCTCCGACTGCCCGACCGACCTCCGAGAATCGAAGCCTGGATCGGTGCATTGCTCGGAGGTTTGCCGGCTGCCACCCGTTTGTCGCGAGACGATTTTCGGTCGATCCACGAGGCACTAAATCCAGCGCCATCGCGCGATTTTGAGGAGTGCTGGGATATCCTTCTCGATCTGGATGCTTCAGGTCGGGATCACATATCCGTTGGTAACATCGCCGAAGGTCTTGAAGATCCGCCACTCGAACTTCTCAGCGATTATGAGGGGCGCTCGGGACCATTGCTTTCGACGATCCATGCGATCAAGGGTAGAGAGGCCGAAAGAGTCATGTTGCTCTTAACGCGGACACCGAGTAGCGACGAAGTGGACTGGGCAGAAGAGTCCCGCACGCTGTACGTCGGTGCAACTCGCGCAAGCACGGAGTTGCGGACGGGGTGGCTCAGTCAGAAAAAGTACTACACGATTGGGGAGCCGGAACGTTTCTGGGCAGCACGTCCCGATCATCGCCTTATCGAGATCGGCCTGGAGGGGGATCTCATCGACTGGGCCGAGTTCGTGCGTTCGGTTCATGTCACCAATGAGGCAGACGCGATCTCAAGCATATGGCATTTCTCGAACGATGAGCCGAGAGCCGCAGCATATCCTGACCCGGATGGGCGTCTGGTCCTGAAGACCGGAGATCATGACGGAACCGCGATCGGGTGTCTTTCTGATGGCTTCGTCGAATTGATGCAGTCGTTGCGCAAGGTCGAACCAGGGGCTGCGCTTCCGGAAGTCGTTTCGGGAATTTCTGTAGTGGGTGCGACCACGGTCGTCGTGCCGGGGCGGTCCGGAGAGGCTGCGAGCCTTGCGCTCATGCCGCTGCTCGGCGGCTTTGCCAGCATTCCTCGCTGAGCGAGAACCACTGTTTCTGGAGAAGGCAAATGATTGACGCGCGCGACACACTCCTAGAACGGATGACGATCGATCTCATTGGTCCGGAGGCGCCGGATGAACTGATTTCAGATCGGCCGACCGATCGATACCTGACCGGGATCCTTTTCCCCCCACGCACAACCATTTCACCGGAAGATGACGACGAGGCGAGTGATGCTGACGATGCGGATGCGGTTGGCACCGCCTTGGATGGGGTAAAGGCGGCCTCAGCTTTTCGCCCGAGTTCGGCCGGTCTTTCCTTTGCTGTCCATCCGATGGGTTCGGCTCCGAGATTACGGGTGCGGGTGGAGGGGGCCCATTACAGGCCGGAAAGCACGGCGAATGAAAGTCCAGATACGGCGAAAAAACGAGTGCGGAGTTGGCGACGAGACCCTCAGTTCGCCGAGATGTCACTAGATCTTGCGGAATTGCGCAAGCAGGTGGCGCCGGTTATCAGCCTCGCCAGCAGCGGGCTTGCGGGAGTTTCATTGCACTGCCGGATCGCGCCTTGGGGCGATATCCTGCTTGTCACCCTCGCGGCGACCAACGATGCGAGACCGACCGAAGCGAGAAGTCGCGCTGCAAACGAGGAAGCAACGCTTTTCCAGTTTTCACTGACTGTAGAATGCGAAGATGAATGCCGGTTCGTTCCGAAACCGGACAGGGTCGCATCGGGGAGTGACGAAGACGATGCCCGTGCATCTGCCCTACTGTATCGCAACGTGCAGCAATTCGCGGTGGGCCACACCTGTTCCGCGATGTGGGACGAACCCGTAGATGGCACTGTTCGTCGAGTCAGGACAAGCTGGTTTCCAGAGGCCACTGTCCATGTCGTCAGTGCGGAAGGTGATACCGAGTTCCAACAAGGCGATGCCAGGTTGCCACTTGCTGCGTCGTGGCTGGCATCCGAGGACAACGCCAGTCTCTTCGCCGGCCTGACATCGTTCGTCGATGCCTACGCGCACTGGATCTCGAGGATGGAAGGTGCAGTACTTGGCATGTCTGAGGAGCATGTCGAGCAGGCACAGCTGCACATGAACCGTTGCCGAACGGCTGAGCAGAGGATGCGGGTGGGTATCAGCCTGCTTGAGTCCTCACCGGATGTGCTGACTGCGTTCAGGCTCGCGAACGCGGCCCTCGCACTACAGTATTCTTGGCGCATCAATCCTCAGCCCCCCGAACTAGTTTGGCGACCGTTTCAGCTCGGTTTCGCACTCTTGTGTCTTGAATCGATCGCGAAACCCGATTCCTCCGATCGCAATACAATGGACCTGCTATGGTTTCCGACAGGCGGCGGAAAAACCGAAGCCTATCTGCTGCTGACGGCTTTCACGATCTTCCTCCGACGTCTCCGTGCAGCTGGAAATCCGAGCGGTGCTGGCGTGACAACGTTCATGCGATACACACTCAGATTGCTGACGATTCAGCAGTTTGAGCGTGCAGCAGCCCTGATCTGTGCCTGCGAGATGGTGAGGCGTGGCAAGGTCAAGCTGCAAAAGGTCAGCCTGCCCACACACTTCGCCTCGGACATGCCGATTTCACTCGGGCTCTGGGTTGGAGAAGGTGCCACGCCGAACACAGTCGCGCAGGCAGAGCAGGTACTGGGCTCGGATGCGGAAAGCTCTCCAGCTCAGTTGCGCAGCTGCCCATGCTGTCATGAAGTCCTTGACTGGAGGATCTCGGCAGACAAGGCTCGTGTAGAGGTACGCTGCCTGACTGAGACATGTGACATTGGGCAGGAGCTTTCACTTTTCCCGATCTGGACGGTCGATGAGGATGTTTATCGAGAGCAGCCGACGCTCCTGATTGGCACGGTCGACAAGTACGCACAAATCACCAGGAACCAGAAAACTGGCTGCCTGTTCGGCATCGGAACGGCGGCGGATTCTCCCGAGCTGGTGATCCAGGACGAACTCCACCTGATCTCGGGTCCCTTGGGTAGCCTCGCCGGGCTCTATGAGACCGCAATCGACGAGTTGTGTCGATCAGAGGGAGGCGTCAGATCTAAGGTCATCGGATCGACTGCAACCATCCGGAGGGCGGAAGACCAGATCAATGCCCTGTTTGACCGCCGCTCCTTTCAGTTCCCCCCGCCAGGTCTCGATCATACCAATTCCGGTTTTGCAATCGAGGATCGCGATGTACCAGGGCGTCGCTATCTGGGCATCTCAACCGTCGGCCGCTCGGCCAAGTTCACCCAACAGGCGGTCGCGGCCTCTTTGCTGCAGGCGGCGACCGACCAGACATTGTCGGGAGATCAGCGCGACGGATACTGGACCCTCGTCTACTATTTCAATTCGCTGAGGGAGCTGGGCGGCGCACTCGTTCTCATGCGAGACGACGTTGCCCGCAGCATACGAGACTATGCCTCGCGCAGGCCCGGTGAGGTCGAGCGCGACGCCGGGATGCAGATCGAGCTTACCAGTCGTGTCCGTTCCAGCGACATCCCGAAGCACCTCAAGGATCTGGAACGGGCATGGAACGACCCGGATCACGTAGACATAGTGCTGGCAAGCAACATGATCTCGGTGGGAATGGATGTTTCTCGGCTCGGCCTGATGGTCGTCAACGGTCAGCCGAAGACGATCGCCGAGTATATTCAGGCCACCAGCCGCGTTGGCAGAAGCCAGAAGGCACCCGGATTGGTAATAACCTTGTTCAACGCGGCCAAATCCCGCGACCGCAGCCGATACGAGACCTTTGCCAGTTGGCATAGCAGTCTCTACCGGGATGTGGAGGCGACGAGCGTGACCCCATTCGCGCCACGCGCGCGTGACCGCGCGCTTCATGCCCCATATGTTGCAATGGTGCGCCATCTGGTGGACGGCATGGAAAACCCGGGAGCGATCGAGCAGCATCAAAAAGAGGCTGAAGCGCTTCTGGAAACGATTATCGCCCGGATCGAGAGGATTGATCCGGTGGAGGCAGAGGCTGCTCGCGCGCAACTCAACTCGTTCCTTGACAACTGGTTCGATCGCCACGGGCTGAAGGATTACTGGCAAGACTATGGCGAAGCTCTTCTCACTTCTGCGGAAGCAGCGGCCGAGCGTGGGAACAAGGCACGATTTACCGGGCAGAAGCCGACTCCCAACTCGCTGCGTTCTGTAGAAGCTTCCGCATCATATGTTCTGTTGGAGCGCGGATCGGACAGGGAGACAAATCCATGAAGCCAATCGGAAAGATTCGCCGGAGTCAGGTTCTGACAGGAAATGGTCCCGGCGCGATCATCGACTTCAGAGGCGAGAACGGCGCGCCTGTCTCCGTAGTGGCGGCTGGTCTTGAGGCTTGGGATCAACTGGCCATCAAAAAAGGGCTTCTGAACGATCAGCGCATTCATCACGAGCCACTCCAGGCCAGATTGCAGGTGAATGGGTTCAGGTTGCCTCCAGTCGGAGACGAGAAAGTCGGCAGGGAGAAGCGACCCCGCCTCTTGCCGGCCTATCGGTTCCCGGATTGGCATGTCTGTCCAAAGTGCAACCTGCTGCAACGTAGCCGCTTCTGGAGTTCCGAGATCGGGAAACCCGAGCTGTGGTGCCCCTCCTGCAGTTCCGGGCGCGGCAAGCGCATCAGGAAAGTCTATGCGGTACCTGTCCGGTTCATCGTGACGTGTCCTGCAGGGCATCTTCAGGACTTTCCCTGGATGTCATGGCCGAAGCACGCCGAATCCTGCTCCCGCAAGAAGCCTCTCAAGCTCATCGGGGAAGGCGCCGGGTTGAAGGGGCTCAAGGTGCATTGCACCGAGTGCAAGTCCGAACGCGACCTGGATGGTGCGCTATCGCCCGGTGCCTTGGGCAAGATTTCGTGCGACGGCAGGTCACCGTGGCTAAAAACACAGACAGAAACATGCAACCATCAGCCTGTGGCCATTCAGCGCGGCGCATCAAACGCCTATTTCCCTGTGATTGAATCGGCACTCGACGTCCCGCCGTTTGGTGGTTCCTTCCGGGACACGCTTGAGGATTTCTGGCCGGACATCGTTGCGCTGGACGACAGGACGCAACTTCCCGACTTCGTGCGGAAGCGAATTCATCCGATGTGGCCTGAGCCAGACATCAGGCCGGAAGACCTGACCGCACGGATACTGACCCTGCTGACAATACTGGACAACGAAACCGGCGACCTCCGTCCCAACGAGCACCTGATGCTTTGCTCGGGCGGCCCGGACGGTGAGCAGTTCCCCGAGTTCCAGATCTCGCCTCAGGCGATCCCGAGCGATCTGAAGGGAGTTCTGGACCGTGTGGTCTCGGTCGAGAGGCTGCGCGAAGTCCGAGCTCTGAAGGCATTCACCCGTCTCAGCCCGGTGGAAGCGGCCGACAACAGCGCATTCGTTGCGCCGCTGTCCGAGAAACGGCTGAACTGGCTTCCCGCAATCGAGGTCCGGGGAGAAGGTATCTTCATCAACTTCGACGAGACTGCCGTCGTGTCATGGGAAAACAAGCCTGAAGTGGTCGACAGGGCGGCTAAAGCGCATCAGGCTGCTGAACGTGCATGGCAGGACCATAACGGCAGCGATCACCCATTTCCCATGATGATTTCTGCAAGGTTGCTCCTTATCCACACAACGGCCCATGCCCTGTCGGAACGCCTGTCACTCGACAGTGGATACTCCACGGCCTCCATCCGTGAAAGGTTGTACGTCTCATCAGGGCCCGGTGGGATGTGTGGTTTTCTTCTATACACATCCGCCCCAGACTCCGATGGAACACTGGGTGGGTTATCTCGAAAGGGACGTACCAGCGAGATTGGTCCTATCCTGCTCGCCGCGTTGCGGGATCTGGAGTGGTGCTCTTCGGATCCGCTTTGCAGCAGCGGCATCCTCTCACTTTCCGAAGGATCTGGATCCGCAGCCTGTCATTGCTGCACATTTCTTCCGGAAACGTCATGCGAGCATTTCAACCGTCACCTCGATCGCGGCTTGCTGGTCGGAATACCCGATAACCCGGGACTCGGTTTCTTCCGCAAGCTTCTGGATGGAGGGCTCTGAATATGGCTCGCATGTACCCGAGTGAACTGCCACGACATGTTCTGGACAATCCGAAATTGTCTTCGGAGATCCGAGTGTTTGAAAGCATAAGGGACAAGCTGCCCGGCGACTTTAACTGCTACTACTCACGCTCTTGGCATGAAGCGGATCACGACGGTGTCGAGTTCGACGGAGAAGCGGATTTCATAGTTGCGCATGCTCAACACGGGCTGCTGTTCCTCGAGGTTAAGGGCGGTAGGGTGAGCTGCCGCGAGTACGACGGTCAATGGCTCAGCGAGGATCGTGACGGGTTCAGGTTCAGGATCAAGAACCCGCTGTCTCAGGCGCGTAGTAGCAAGCATCACTTCCTCAAGCGCCTCAATGCAAGCAAGGCGCTCCGAGGTCGGTTCATTAGGGCACGCCATGGTGCGATCCTTCCCGGCAGTGTCCGATACGGACGGGCCCTGGCACCAGATGCACCGCTCGAGATCATCGCGTTCGGGGATGACATGGCAACTCTTGATCGCTGGATTGTCCACCGGATGACCGAGGGCAGTGACCAGCGTGAAAGCCCCTTGGGACCGGATGGCCTCAGAGCGCTTGAAGAGCTACTTGCCAGCCATTTCGAGCTGAAGGCACACATTGGCATCAGTCTTGCCAACGATGCTAAAACCATTGAGCAACTGACAGCCGAACAGGCTTGGATCCTCGACTCGCTCGCAGACAACATGGAAATGGCGATTTCGGGTGGTGCAGGCAGTGGCAAGACAGTACTGGCAGTCGAAAAGGCCATCAGATCAGCCGCCGAAGGCCGCCGCACTCTTCTGACCTGCTACAACGCGCCGCTCGCCGCCCATCTTCGCACTGTCTGTCAGGGTTACGATGGCCTTGTGGTGGCCAGTTTCCATGCGCTGTGCCGAAACCTCGCTCAGAAGGCCGGAGTCGAGCTGCCCCCGGATGGCGACCAGTCCATGTTCGACCACCTCCTTCCCGAGGCATTTGTCGAAGCGATCAGCAACCATCCCAATCTGGGCTTTGATACCATCATCATCGATGAGGGGCAGGATTTTCGTGACTCTTGGTTGAATGCTCTGCGTATGGCTATAAGGGATCCGGAGACTGGGGGCTTCTATGTTTTCTACGACGACAACCAGCGCCTGTTCTCTCCTGAGAAGGGGTTCATCGATGCACTGCCCGCGTCGTCCATCGCACTGACAAGGAATCTTCGAAACACGCGACGAATTCATGCTCTCATGGCAAAATGGTATCAGGGTCGACGAAGCATCCCTGCAGGACCTGAGGGAGAGCCAGTTGGAAACCTCGTTTGTCGCAAGGGCGAAATGGCCCTTTCGCGCGTAAACGAACGGATTGCACAACTGCTGCGCTCCGGCCAAGTTGCGCCGGGGCAGATTGCGGTTCTCTGGGGAACAGGTAGTGCTTCCATTACTCCTCCTGAAAAGATCGCCAGCAATGCGATCTGCCGAGCTGATGATATTCGGTCCGATCACATCGTCTTCGACACTGTCCGGCGCTTCAAGGGGCTGTCGCGACCCTGCGTCTTCCTCGTCGGGATCGAGGGCCTAACCGACCCTGAATTGATCTATGTCGCAACAAGCCGCGCAAATGTGCTGCTGAACATCGTCGGGACAGCCGAGGACATTGCACGCCTCATGCAGGAAGTTGAGACCAGCGAGCAGTGAGGGCGCCAAGTTGGGAGTTATCCTTAGTCGAACAGATCTATCTTGTCCGGTCCGGAGCCGACTCGAGAACTCAGCGGATAATAGCTTTTGTCGCACCTGCCGGATCGCGGAAAACAAAAGTAAGTCTGGTTCAGGCGGCTTAAGGGCTTCCGCTTTCCCAGGTCGTTCATTTCTTACGCGGTTTGGGCCTATCATCGGTTTGCGTTGATTACAGCAGATGTTGAAGATCTCCTTGCAGAGCGGGGGATTTGTGTCAGCCGGGAAACGATCCGCAAATGGGTGAACCGCTTTGGCCGGCATTGTGCGCGCTGCATTCGCCGGGATAGACGAGAGCCAAACAGAAAATGGCATCTGGATGAAGCCTTGATCGTCATCGGCGGTGTGAAATACTGTCTTTGGCGAGCCATGACGATGATGGCGATGTGCTCGACATCCTGGTTCAATCCCACCGCAATTCAATGGCAGCCAAGCGTTTCTTCTGCGGGCTGGTCACGCAATTCGGCGAGCCCAGGCTCGTGGTAACCGACAAACTGCGCAGCTACACCAAGCCGGTTCGCCAAGGCTATTGAAACCGGTCTGATATCGCGTAAGCGTGGTGCCGCAATCGTCGGCAACTCGGTCGAGACGATCGATCTCGAAAACGCTCGCGACAAGAGCCGCGCTGCCAAAATGGGCGTTGCGTATTCCGTCCACCCTGAAACGCCGGCGGCATCTGACGAGACACCAGCGGCGAATGATTCCGATGCCGAAGATCGCATCGACGGCATCGTTGAACAAGACGTCGACGAACTCCTCGATCGCGTCGAACAAGCCGAAACCGCCTAACGGAGACTTCACATGACAAACAAAACCGCCGCCGGGGATAGCACCTCGGCGGTAAACGAACTGACTTTTCTGACGCTATTCAAGCTTTGAGGGAGGAGAGAAGATTGTTTAAAGGAAATATGAAGAAATTTTAAGATTAGAATTATGTATAAGTGCCGGATAAGTAAGAAAAGCCGCCCTGTTGAGGTGATATTGATTTAATGTCTAGAAACAGAACTGTTGCATTTACTGAGTAATCGTGTATAATTTGTGCATCCTGTGGAGAGTTAATCTTTATTTGATCTTTTGTTTCTGGCACTGTCGTAAGGAGTGAATGCCGAACATGACCAACGCACGCACTGCCGCCCGCGCAGAGCGGACAAAGAAAGCTAGGAGAGCTGTCTTCGATGCGCGAAGGAAGGAACGCATCGTGAGTCACACAAAGCCGTCCGGCATCGGGCCGGATGACGAGTACCGGGAACTGACTCCTTTGTGTGTGAGCACGTTCGATCTCGGTCGCGTGGAGTACCATTGGAGACCCCGGACGGCGCATATGCGCGTCCAGGAAATGCGCTTCGGCACTATCTTCTCCGGACCACTTCGACCGCAACGCATGGCCGCAGAGCTGATGAAGGAAAAGCTCGAAACTCAACAGAGGCTCTTGCGATATCTCAGCAACGCGGAAAGATCGGAGTACCGGAAACTCCGCGCAATCGAACTGCGTGAACAGTCCCAGACACCGCGCACTTACTCGCAAAACCGACGCTTCCGGCAAGCGATAGCGGATCTGTAAATCCGCCGGCGATAACCCCGAGCGGTGTCTGAAAAAGATTCCGCTCACAATCCTTACCCCATCGGCATTTGTAAACATATTTGACAAGCTATTGGAAAATAACTGGAAATCGATGTTGCGCCGGCGGCAGGGACGTCCAACTATCAATACAGATGACGCGCAAGGGGCGCTCATCGCAGTGCCGAAAACTGCAACATCAGGAGAACTGAAATGATCGATTACAACGAAGCCCTCGCACTCGAAGCCGCATCCGCAATCAAGAAGCACGCCGACTACAATGGCGATGCGGTGTCGCACGAAGCATTCGATCTCGCATGCGAATGTCTCGCCGGCGCAATCGAAAACTACAACATGAATGATGGGGAATACAGCGGCTGGTTCGATGGTTCTCACGTTGTCGAAACTTACTCTGAAAATTTCGAAGGCATCGAAGGCTTTTCAGAAGAAGATTACAAAGCAGCAGAAAAGCAGGTCGGCTTGGGGCTTCAAACACTGATTGCTGAATCTGAAACAGAAGAAGCCGCATAAAGCGTAGATCCGGGGCTACCGCCCCGGCCTTCCCCCGAGCCGCCAAGCGCCGGCGGCTCCGGAGAGGATGACCTCCACCATCGGCCCGGAGGTGCCTCATCCGTCACTTCCTAGAAAACTTCCCGGCCCGGAAACGACGCCGGGATTTTTTTGTTCGCCGGCTGTTGTAAGTTGCCTGAGCTCGCAACAATATTACTTATACACGTAATATTGTAAGCAATCGAGTTACCGAAAATTGCCGGGAACGATGTCGAAAAACGACCCAAGGGGCAGGCGATGCGCACACGTGTATTCGCCGGCGCGCCGCCGCGCCGTCGACCGTGGATTCCGAGGCTCGTTCGTTCGAAGCCGTGTTGACGACCGCGACGCCGGTGCTCACTTTCGTTCCGACCCGGGGAGGATGCACCGATTTCGTTGAGGTCGATGAAGTCATTGTGACTTCCGGTCTCGACCTCTCCCGGTCTCGCGGCATGCCGCTGTTGGCCTCTCACTATCAATGGGCACTCGATCACGTGCTCGGCCGCGTCGAGGGTGTTTGGGTCGGAGACACCGAGCATAGATCCTCCGTCCTCTTCCGGGCATCGCTGGCTTCCAGCCGAGCAGACCTGATGCCGGACACTCGAAAGCCGATTGCGATTCCATGCTCCTTGGTGGCCTCAAGAGGGATGAAGCCGGAATGCGCGCATGTCTGCGTCGTCCGGACGAGATTCCGGCGGAGTCGTACACATTGCCTTCGTCAGCCTGACGCACAACATCGCCGTCAGTGAGTTCTGCAAGTCGACGACCGCTAAACGTCTGTACGCGGGCGACCTCAAGGGCGCATGCGACGCCGGAAAATGGTGGAACAAGGCAGGTGGCCGAACGGTGCGCGGCCTCGTCAACCGCCGGGCGGCCGAGCATGAGCTGTGTCTCAAGGGAGTGCGCTGATGCTCCCGGCAGTGAAAGCTCTTTCCGCTCTCCTACGGCCGAAGGTTCTCTTCGGCATCGCCATCTCCACCGTGCTTGCGCTGAGCGCGTGGCACTACTTGTCGCTCCGGGGTGATCTCACCGATGCCCTTGAATTTCTTGAGGGTGAGCGCGATGCTCGTATCGCCGCCGAGATCCTCGCGAAATCGAATGCCGAGCAGGCACTTGCCGCCGACCTTGCGCGTCGGGAGGTAGTCGCCGCGCTCGAAGCCGCACAGGCGGAGGCAGATGCCGCGCGGGAGAGGACGTCGGTTGCCGAGCGGGCGATCCTCGAAACTGCACCGGAAGACGACAGGCCGGTGGCGACCGTTCTGGAGGTTCTGAGGAAGCACAGGCTCGGAGGCGTCGACGAATGACGGGATGACGATGAGGTCCCCGTCGCCGACAGCTCTACGGACGATTGTCGTCGCAGTTGTTTTTTCCGGGTTAGCACACAGAGCCGACGCCGCATATTCAGGTTGTCGAGCGA
Organism: Roseibium limicola; assembly: GCF_017313085.1. Taxonomy (GTDB): domain Bacteria; phylum Pseudomonadota; class Alphaproteobacteria; order Rhizobiales; family Stappiaceae; genus Roseibium; species Roseibium limicola. The sequence goes on from NZ_JAFLNF010000007.1 coordinate 153,364, forward strand.
AAGGTAGAAATCCCGCAGTCGCTTCTTCGGTGTCTCGCGGAGCCGAAGGTCGGGAAGTGGACATCGCGGAAAGACGTCGCTTTTTTCATTTCACGTCTCGCGGACGCCGGGGAGGACTGCCGCCGGAAGCTGGGGAGCATACGGCGGCTGATAGATTGACGATCTGTTGTGAAAAACATTTGACACATCACGAGCTATTTCGGGCTTTTTGTGCCAAATGTTTTACATTCACGCCGCCTGATCGACGTTGACGTCGACTGAAGCAACGGCCTTCAACTGTTCGCCGATGAATCTCATGCACGGCACAGCCATGGAATTTCCGAGTGCTTTATAGCGCGGCCCGTCCGCCGCGAGATTCCCGCCTCGATACGGCACCGACGTCCAGCCATCTGGAAAGCCCTGGAGACGCTCGCACTCAACCGGCGTCAATCTGCGAATAACCCATTCTGCCGAAGCGTTATCGTTTGCGCTAAGTTTTATGAGCGCGGTCGGTCGCTGGTTTGACCCGCTTTCGCCAGCGCGAAGCGTCGGTGCGATCTCTTCCTCGTATCCGATGCCGCGTGCCTTGTCGCTGTTTCCAGCGGAAAAGGCGGCGGCGAACGCGACGGCGGGCTCTCCGGATGTAACGAACGTCGGAGAAACGTCTTTCGAAAAATTTGCGTATGTGACACCTGACTGAAAGCCGTAACAAACAGCAGGTGCCATCCCGCCCGACGATTTCCCGGCAGTGATAGTAGGCATCAAATCCGTTGACACGCTTTCATCGTCAATTATTCCGTAAACGCTTTTGCCTTGAGAGCCTGCTCCAGGTCTTCCGGCAGTCGCTTCCCGCGACGGGTCGCTCGCGTGAGAATCCCCTCGCAGGCTTTCTGGCTCAAATAGGATTTCTCCGGGGCATCCGGATCCAAAACTTGCGACAAGGAAACAACGTTTGCGACGCTGGGGGACTCCGAAATATTGAGCGTCGAGTGTGCGCCACGCAATTTTCCGTTGTTCGATTCCGGCAACATAACCTGAATCTGGCCATTTTTTCCCTGCCGGCTGCAAAGCATTCCCGGGATCTTCTGCAAGCGACGCCAGGAGGCACCCGAAACCATCTGATTTGTCACTATAAACTCCCTTCACATTCTCCCAAACGACATACTTCAAGCCGTTGATTTCTCTCATTCGTTCTGCCAATTCGCAGAAAACGAGCATCAGGTTTCCTCGAGCGTCATCAAGTCCAAGCCGACGCCCGGCAACGCTGAAACTTTGGCACGGACTGCCACCCTCGAGCACGTCCACCCGGCCCAGCTTCCGGAGGTCTGCGTCCGATATCTGCGAGATGTCTCCGAAATTCGGGATGCCGTCGACCGGCAGTTTCGAAATCGCACGAATGGCATTCCGGCGGCTCCGGGCTTCCATGTCGTCGATGCCCTCGTCATCCGGTGACGGCATGTAGATCGGACGTCCGGCGCCGCACCTGTGATGCAGTGCATGTGCCGCGAATGGATCGATGTCGGCGAAACCCACGAAGGTAAAGCCAAGAGGTTTCCACGCCGCCGACGCGGCGGAGATCCCGCTGAAAGTCGAGAGCACGCGCATCAAGCCGCCGCCTCGATTGCATCTCCGATATCGATCTGTTCCTCGTCGAGACGTAGGATCCGCTCGATCTCGCGTTCACGCGAGAGGCGCATATCGCGCTCGGCTCGAGTTTCGCCGTTGATCATGATGCTCTCTGCAATCGCGAGAGATAGCATGATGCGATTGATAGCGGCGTCCCGGGTGACGTCGAGAAGCGCGTCAGAAGGCTTCCCATCGAAGCCGGGCGATGCATATTTGCGCACCGTGCTCACTGAATACCGCCGTGTGTCGCCCCGACGCGAAAGCCGCTCGTTGATCGCGTCTGTAAGGTCGGTTGCGGTCATTCCGCTCACCGCCTTAAGCGCCTCAAACCCGCGCTTGTGTGGATGTTTGAATTCCTCTTTCTGCATTCGGTTCTCCTGTTTCCGGCACCGCTTGTTTGCGATGACGCACTCCAAGGGTTTACCGAACGGCGGAGATCTCAAAGCGATTTTCTAAATTTTCTCAATTAGTTATCGCAAAAATGTTTACACGCCCAGATGTTCCAAGGGGTTAGAAGGCGAAAAAACTTTGAATCCGAGATCGTACGAAAAAATCTTTCGCCGGCGGTTTGGCGTTTGCCGCCGGCGGACGAATGATCAGGGTGTCGGAGGGCAATGTCGCCTTGGCAACAGGAGAAAAACATGGGAATCTTGAGCAAAATCGCCAGCGCAATCAGAGCCGGTATGGCAAAGATCGGAGACGGACTGGTCTTCGTCGGCGGCGCATTCGTGCACGTCGGCTCCGGCGTCTGGAACGGCTTCAACTATTTTTGGGACTGGAGCTACGAGCGCGTAGAGCAAGTCGTCAGTCTGCCGCGCAAGGCAATCCTCGGCGACGGGGCTGGCGGCGGGCAGATCATCCAGCCGCCGGATTATTCGTCCGACGTCAGATCGGCGGAGAGGGATCTTGCAAGCTCGATTGCAAAGCGGAAGTCCGGCGAGTCCGGACACGACTTCACAGAATTCAATCTGGCACCAGCCGGAAGCGTTGGCGCGAAGGTGTACGCATATGCATTAGCTGACAAAACGGCGCGCATGATGTTTGATCTCGATGAACTGCCGCTGCGTGTGTCGAGTTGGCTGACGTCACTCACAGATCGACAGCTCAGGCGCCTGGCGGCGGCTGGGGATAAAGCGTGCGAGGCAATCGCCGGCGGCATGGAACTGAGAGTCCTTGGGATGTCTGGAATTCCGGAATGCGAAGCGCCGGTGCAGACAGCAAGTCAAGATGCCAGTCAGGCTATGCGTGATCTGCTGAGAGCGACACTTGAGCCAGGCGGTCTTTCTGCAAAAGAATCCAGTTTCGATAGCCGACCGGAATTCGGCTGATTTACGTCAGTATATAAAGGCCATGGATATACGCTCATATATAAAAGCCTCCGAGGATGATCCCGACGGCTTTAATGGATGGTCGGTATCTCGCTCTCATCAGCGTCGTCCAAGTCCGGGTCCCGAAATTCAATGTCTTTGTGTTCGGAAAGAAACCGGCCGTGCTTTCTAATCGCTGCTTCGAGTTCCGGAATCTCATGCATGAGATCTCGGAGAGCGGGTGATGCATTCTCGTAGAGCTTGTCTTCAGACATGAGCGCGGCTCCGAAGGATCCGATCACGCGATACGATTGCTTTACGTAGCATTGCGTTCTCAGCTTCGAGATCGGCGATGTGCTCCAAGGCGGCCTTGGCGAGCCTGAGGGCGTCGGCGTGAGCGATTTGCATCCCGGAAATGTGAGCAGCTTCTCTCGCCGCGTTGAGTTCGTCGATACGCTCGAGCTTTGCCTGCCTTGCCGCTTCGATGCTGCTGAGTGCGGTCTGTGCGAAACCGGCCGCGAGAACAGCGGTGCCGGCAATCATTCCGCCGACCAGTGCCTTTCCGTCATCTGCCATTGTTGATGTCTCCTGTTGTTGGTGTAAACGTAGCCGGTCGAGGAATTCGCGGCAAGAACGAACAAGGAACATCGTTATTCAGACGCCGGTTGAAACTTTCAAATTGCTCGCGCACGATTAACGGAGATCGGCCTTGGCCGATGAGAACATAGTAAGAACAACGGAAGTCTGCGATTCGTGGAAGTTTTTCGGTGCGTGGCCTGAGTGTGGCCTGAAATAATAAGTCGTTGAAATATATAAAGAAAATTGGTGATCCCGGCGCGATTCGAACGCGCGACCCTCAGATTAGGAATCTGATGCTCTATCCTGCTGAGCTACGGGACCACTGTTGAGTGCCATATCATGTTCGCTCAGCGCTGGCGAGACCTTCGGGCGGCCAAAACGGGTCCTTCCAGAGCAAGAGAGCGCCTCTCTGAAACGCTCCGACTGCTCCGTTACAAAGCGGTTGGGAAGCTCTGTGCACCGGGTTAAACTGTAAACTCCCAGCCCTGCAGGATGGAAGGCTGCACAATGCCACTACCCGGATCGACGCACCGGACCCAAGAACGGCCAGCTGCAGCGCCCCTCCAAGCGACATCGCCCGAACAGGCAGTCCGGTTTACGCAAACCATACCGCTCAAGGCCGTGACGGTACTGATGGTTCTTGCGCTGACCCTGCCAGAAATGCTGTGCCTTTCCATCGCCTCTACGCAGGCTGCATCATCTGGCGCAACCTTGCTTGCCCCCGGCCTTCCTGTCGATTCAGGGTTCGCCACCACTTCGAACCCGCAGAAGACAATCAGCCACCCAACGGGAAGCCGCCCCTCGCCATCAAGCTGTGTTGCCGACCTTCGCGCAGAAGGGATGGCCCGTGAGACGGTTTCGCCAGACCCAACACCTATCCCACTCAAGCCTGTTGCTCGCCGGGGCTTCCTGTTGTTTGAGGCAGATGACGGCCGGCGGTTCTCCCTGGCGGAAATCGTTTCAGCTGGTCTTCCTGAAGAGGCTTCGGCGGCGGTCAGCGTGCAATCCGGCCTGTCGCAAGACCTTGATCCGCCCTTTTTCGCAGTTATCGCCGGCCCGGAAAACCGCTGGGGCATTCAGCCCGCCTGGATCACCGATCGCCTTGGCCGACTGGTTCAGACGCATCTGCTGCGCCAAGGGCGCGCATTTGTCGCCCCCCAAGTGTCCTCCAGCCTTTGCTGGGCCGAACTGAAACAGGCAGAAAACGCCGCCCGAACAACCAGGGCGGGGCTTTGGACCACTGCTTTTCCCCTCCCCAGCCAAGTTCCTGCAGACATTTTGCACCACACAGGCCGCTTCGTTGTGATCGAAGGACCTGTCGTCTCCCTTGGAAAAACCAACAAGACCAGCTATCTCAACTTTGGCAGACACTGGAACTCGGATTTGACTGCGACGATCATGGACGACAAGGCCCCGCTTTTCCGGGAAACTCTGGAGCAGCTCGGCCGTTATCCGGAGTATTCGACCAGAAGCAGTGTTCGGGTTCGGCTTCGGGGCATGGTCACGGACCAGGATGGTCCTTTGATCATCCTGACACATCCGGCGCAGCTGGAGATCCTGGAATTGATGAAGGACGCAGAGTGACGATAGCAACGGCTTGGCAGCAGCAGCGATCCAAGAGCAGACCGTCGGGACAACAGCCACGATGCCGGGCATCGGTAACCCGTGTTTGCGGCAAACTGCTGAAGGCAACCGGCACACTGGCGCTGGTGCTCTCCCTGTCCGCTTGCCAGCTGCTGGGGAATTCCTCATCGGTCGGCGTCATCGCACCTGGCACCCTGCGCCCCGGATTGGCTGATGACATCGGCGCACGTGAACATCCGCGCGTCGTGGCCACCTATGGCGGCGTCTACGAGGACGCCGGAGCCGAACGGGCGATTGCCGGCGTCATCGGGCGACTGGTTGAGGCCTCCGATGATCCCTCGCAGAATTATCGCATCACGATCTTGAATTCGCCTGCGGTCAACGCCTTCGCCCTGCCGGGTGGATATCTGTATGTCACGCGTGGCCTGCTGGCTCTGGCCAACGACGTCTCGGAAATTGCCGCCGTTCTAGCCCATGAAATGGCGCATGTGACCTCAAACCACGCCATTGCCCGACAACAACGAGCGGAAGCCAAGGAATTTGCCAACAAGATCCTCAGCGACGTGCTTCAGGACAGCGAAAGCACGCGCCAGGCCATGCTGTCATCACAGCTTTCGTTTGCACGTTTTTCCCAGACCCAGGAGCTGCAGGCAGATGCCGTCGGCGTGAAAACCCTGGCCAAGTCCGGCTATGATCCCTACGCAGCCTCGCGCTTCCTCAAGGCCATGGCCGATTTTTCTGCCTATCAATCTGCCCAGGGCAGCGCCTCCGATGCCCCCGACTTCCTGTCATCGCATCCAACCACACCGGACCGCGTCAATCTCGCTGTCCGCGCAGCCCGTCAATTCGCCGCCCCCGGCATTGGGGAACGCGACCGGCAGCAGTACCTCTCGCGCATTGACGGAATGTTGTTCGGAGACGATCCGCTCGAAGGATTCGTTCGTGGCCGCGACTTCCTGCACAAGGCACTCGGGATCAGCTTCTCCGTACCGCGTGGCTATATTCTGGAAAACTCGTCCGAGGCGGTCCTCGCCAGCGACGGCGAGGGAACGGCAATGCGTTTCGATGGAGCGGACGTCAGCAATTACGACAGTCTCAGTGATTACATGACATCCGGATGGATCAACGGCCTGTTGCCGGAAACCGTTCGCGCCACCACTTTCAATGGCTTGCCTGGCGTCACCGGCGCCGCCATTACCCAAGGGTGGTCGTTCCGAATCGCCGTGGTGCGCATTGGCCGGACGGGATATCGCTTTATCTTCGCCAGCCGACAGCCGGACCAGTCGTTCGAGCAAGGATTTCACGAAACGGTCGAGAGCTTCCGCCAACTCTCGCCGACGGAGCGCGCCCGGCTGAAGTCCCTCAGGCTCAAGGTGATCGCAACCAAGTCAGGCGACACGGCGCGCAAACTTGCCATCGGCATGAGCGGCATCGAGCCATCCAGACGCCTGGAGTTCTTCAACATCCTCAACGGGCTGGATCCGCGCCAGCCGATCAAAGCCGGCACCTACGTCAAAATGGTGGTGGACTAAAACCGCAGGTACCGGCAAAGACGAAAAATCAGTGCCCACCACGCCTGTAGCATAGGGCCGATTGAGCCCCCCAATCATCTCAATGGCTGAAGGCTGCCCGATCCGCTTGCTTTGCCAACAAGGCAACTTTCAGTTTTTCCATGGCACGGCTTTCAATCTGCCGTACCCGTTCCTTGGAAATACCAAGGCGGTTACCCAGAGTTTCAAGAGTGGCCCCCTCCTCCGACAAACGCCGCTGACGGACGATCTCCAGTTCCCGTTCGCTCAGCACCTTCAGCGCAGATTTGAGCCAGTTGTGACGGCGCTCATCGTCAATCGACCGCGCCACAACTTCATCCGGCAAAGGTGCGTCAGAAACGAGAAAATCCTGACGATCCGATCCGCCTTCGTCACCCGAGACAACCGGTGCGTTCAAGGACGTATCGGGGCCGGAGAGACGGGCATTCATCACCGCAACGTCGTGTGGCTTGACACCCAACGCTTCGGCAATTTTCCGATGCACTTCGGAATCCGGCAAATGCTCGCGCTTGCCGGACAGCTTAGCTCGCAGCCGACGCAGGTTGAAGAACAGAGATTTCTGATTGGAGGACGTGCCACCGCGCACGATTGACCAGTTCCTCAATATGAAATCCTGAATGGAAGCGCGGATCCACCATGTCGCGTAGGTCGAGAAGCGGATGTCCCGCTCAGGCTCAAAGCGAGCGGCGGCCTCGAGCAGACCAACATGACCCTCCTGGATCAGGTCACCGAGCGGCAAGCCGAAATTGCGAAATCTGGATGCCACGGAAATCACCAGTCGCATGTGGGCCAGAGCCAACCTGTCGAGAGCCTCCTGGTCCTTGTCGTCACGCCAGCGCAGCGCCAGGGCCTTTTCCTCCTCCCGTGTCAGGTAGGGGGCTTTCATGGCTGTCCGGACCAGTTGGCGCTGTTCGCTCTGAGGCTGAGAAGACAGGGATTGGGACATATCTGCTACCACTCCACAGTTGTTACGGACTGGATACGCTCAAGTCAGTACCCTAGATCACGTGTCCTGACCTTAGGAGAGGCGTTTCGCGCACAAATGTGTGAACAGGCGGCAGATGCCCGTGGAGAACCGCTGGTCTCATCTGACCGAGATCCCAGGCCGTTCACATGCAAACCAACGCGCAGACAAAAAAGCCCCGGGCGAACCGGGGCTTCTCATATCGTCTAAAAGAGAGAGGCAGCTTAGGCTGCTTCTTCCTGATCGTCATCATCGGACGCTTCTTCGGCTTCGCCTGCAGCAGCCTTGAGGCGGCTTGGGGCAATCGCCAGATTCTGTTCGATCAACTTGACGGCTTCCGTTTCGGAGCACCTGTTCACAGCCGCGATTTCGCGCGCCATGCGATCCAGAGCAGCTTCATAAAGCTGACGCTCAGAATAGGACTGTTCCGGCTGGTTTTCGGAACGGAAAAGGTCGCGAACCACTTCGGAGATGGAGTTCAGGTCGCCGGAGTTAATCTTCGCTTCGTATTCCTGAGCGCGACGGCTCCACATGGTGCGCTTGATCCGCGGACGACCGCGAACGATTTCCAGTGCCTTGGTGACAGCATCCGGATCTCCAAGCTTGCGCATTCCAACGCTTGCAATTTTTGCGACCGGCACGCGCAGGGTCATCTTGTCCTTTTCGAACAGGATAACAAGCAGCTCAAGCGTATGGCCCGCGACGCTCTGCTCTTCGATAGCCGTGACCTGGCCAACTCCATGAGCCGGATAAACAATGAATTCGCCGGTTTTGAAACCCTGACGCTGCGCGGTCTTTTTCATACCAGTTGCCATTCTCTTGTATACTCCTGCGCAGTTACAGCCTCCGGAGACCGGAAGCCGAAATGACCGTCCGTGACGGTCTTCTGTTCTTTATGTGACACGCGGCGACCCACTCGCGTCGCTATGCAAGGACGCTGTTGATAGAGGGCGTGTCGGGGTGGTCAGCCGTTAAAAACCACACTATTGATAAATTCAGTCATACGAAGCTTGTGATCCTGTTCACAATCCGCCTCGGACTGCGGCGTTAAACACCTCCACATCGGGGGCTTTAACCTGTGTGATTACGACTATCGTGTAAATATAACACACAAAACGGAAAAATGAAAGAGCAATGAAGCGCTTATGCGCTCTTGTCACATTTTCGCAGAGTTCAGCCCCTAGTTTTGACGTCCCCTTCCTGTAAAACCTGACCGTTCTACTCGTCACATTTTGACGGGTTCGCTATGCCCCACAGAGGCAGCCTGTCGCAAACATAGCCATAGCGATATCTGCAGTGAGCCAAGCTCAGACGGCCGTCTTTGTCAGCCCCCCCCTCAGACGCACACCAACCCGCCCCCCCCTGCACTTGCCACTCAAACGCAGAAAGCCGCCGGGAGCGGATCTCCACGGCGGCCTTTTGTCTGGACGATGCAGTCAGAGGCGTCAGGCGCCTTTCGGGCCTTCCGGCGAGAAGTACTGCTCGAGTTTGTTCTCCTTGCCGTCAAACTCTGCAGCTTCCGGCAAGGCGTCTTTCTTCTCAGCAATATTGGGCCATTTTTCCGCATATTCTGCGTTCAGCTCAATCCACTTCTCAAGCCCCGGATCGGTGTCCGGCAAAATGGCTTCCGCAGGGCACTCCGGTTCGCACACACCACAATCGATGCATTCGTCCGGATTGATCACCAGCATGTTCTCGCCCTCGTAGAAACAATCTACCGGGCACACCTCAACACAGTCGGTGTATTTGCACTTGATGCAATTGTCTGTGACGACGTAGGTCATCGCTATCCTCTATGGCCGGCCAAGGCTCTCTCACACCCCGCGTCTGGGTGCTCATACCTCAATGGCAAAAGTCAAGCCGTTGGGTATCGCTTTTGGCGCGTGCGCGCAAGCGCTCGCCCTTGCGCCGCAGTGGCTGGATGAGAAAAACCCTTTTCTCAAAATTCCCCAAGGCGGATTTTCGTTTCAATCGTCGCCGAGAAAGGAATGAATCCGACGACGATCCCGTTTTGTCGGCCTTCCAGCACCCGCATCGCGCTGTCCCGGAGCCGGTCTGAAATCCGCTTTCGGGGACGGGGGCGGTGACAAGTCTTCATAAAGCAAGCAGGCCTCAGGGTAGGATCCGCGTCGCGTCGCCATTGCCTTGACCTTGAGGATCAGAATCTGACGTTCCTTGGTGATTGTCAGAACATCTCCGACCTTCACCGCTTTGCTCGCTGAGGAAATCTTATCCCCGTTGAGCCGAACGCTCCCGCCCGAAGCAAGTTTCTGTGCGAGAGAACGCGACTTTGTGACCCTGGCGTACCAGAGCCACTTGTCAATACGCAAACCGCCGGAGCCCGCTGGCGCCCAGCCGGATGCGCCAGATGGTTCTGACGCGGAAATTAGGACTTGCCCTTCTTGTCCATCCCGGCCTTCAACGCCATCAGCGCTGCAAATGGGCTATCGGGATCAACGGGCTTGTCCTTCTTCGGCTTCGGGCTGGACTCGAATGTCTTCGGACCTCGATTGCGCTCGGGACGCGGAGCGCCCTTACCACCCTTGCCGCGTTTATCGCCACGCGGACTGTCCTTGCGACCTTCGCCGCCTTTGGCCCGATTTTCCTGCGGACCAGCGCGACGGCCGTCCTGAGCACCCTGACGGCGCGGACGACGATCGCCACGACCCGGACGCCAGATCTCAATGGTGACGGTTTCCATTTCCTCGGAACCATCCGCCGCGGCATCTGCACTGTCGCCTTCAACTGGCTCAGCATCAGCTGCAACTTCCGCAGACGCAGGCTCTGTCGGCGTTTCCGCAGGCGCGGCTTCCGCTTCAGCCAGGGCAGCGGCCTCTTCGACGACGGCCGGAGCCGCCGCACCTTCGACGGCAACCTCTTCCGTCGAATCTTCTGCCGGAACTTCCACCGGCGTTTCTGCCGCAGCTGGCGTTTCCACCACAGTCAGGACAGAAACCGGACGCTGCACTTCCTTCGTCTCAACCCGGTAGCCCAAAGACTTCAGGATCTGCGTGAAATCATCACCGGCACACCCCAGAAGAGATGTCATAGCCACGGTCACGGTAAACCCGCCACCCTGCTGAATGGCACCTTCCGGCGGCGCAACGTCTGCATCCATCGGCTTCCAGGAAACCAGCGGACGAATGATGTCAGCCAGACGCTCCAGGATATCGACACGCACGGCACGTGGTCCGCAAACCCGGAAACCGACGACCTTGTAAAGCGCCTTGTCGATATCCGGATTGACCGGGATCGAGGTCCGCCCGGACGCAGAAAGCTGCGGCAGCTCACTGAGACCTTCCATATCCAGTGCGCCATGCTTCAGCGCCCAAAGCTGAGCCAGAAGCTGGCTCGGAGCAGGCTTCAAAAGCACTGGCACATAAATGTTATAGGCGCCAAAGCGAACGCCCATCTTGCGCAGCGAGGAACGCATGTCCTGATCGAGCTGGCGAATTTCCTCGGCAGCTTCCTGACGTTCCAGAATGCCAAGGTTTTCAACGATGCGGAAAGCCACACCACGCGCCAGACCTTCCAGGCCTTCAGCCGCCTGCAGATCGGTCAAGGGCTTGAGCAGCGTCTCGACCTGGGCTTTCACCCACAGATCCAGACGCTCTTGCACCTTGTCCCGCTCGGCTCCCGACAACAGCTCATCCGCCAACAGAATCACGGAGGGCTTCAGCACCTCTTCCGCAGCGGCGAGTTTCGCCACAACCTCTCCGCGCCAACGGATGGTTCCGTCGGACGACAGGATGAAGTCACCATTCTCGGCGCGCGACAGCCTGTCGGCCCGCGTTTCGATTTCGGCGGCCAGGGCTTTTTGCGCGGCCGCGCGCAAAGTCTTTCCGTCAGGTCCCTCGGCAGCTGCGTCGGGCGCAAACCGGAAGCCAAGCAGGTTCCCGATGTGCTGACCTTCTACGAGCACATCACCGCTCGGTGTGATTTCCGCTTCCAGCATGGCGTTCTCTCTCAAACGTCGCATTAAAACGCTGGTGCGCCGATCGACAAATCTCTGTGTGAGACGGTCGTGCAGCGCATCAGACAATTTATCTTCAATCTTGCGAGTGACCTGCTGCCAATGAGCCGGATCGGCCAGCCAGTCAGGTCGGTTCGCAACAAAAGTCCAGGTTCGGATATGGGCAATCCGATTAGCCAATGTGTCGATATCACCATCTACACGGTCTGCGAAGGCCACTTGACGGTTAAACCAGTCATCAGAGATGGCCCCATCCCGCATCAGATGAGTATATATCGTGTTCAGCATCTCCGCATGATTAGCCGGAGCTATCTTACGGTAGTCCGGGATTTGACACACATCCCAGATCAATTCCACCGCATCCCGACCTTTTGCCAGGTCAGAAATGGAAGAATCGCGCAAAAGATGCTCCAGAGCGACGATATCGTCGCCAACCGGAGCACGTGCCAGCCCATCTTCGCGAGGGACGACATCCAGCGACTGACGCAAAATCGCCGTCGAAGAAAAATCCAGACGGCTGTTACGCCATTGCAGCACCTTCAGTCCGTTGAACTGATGTCCCTCGATCTGATCGACCAGTTCATCGTCCAGCGGGTCCACCCGTCCGGTCACGCCAAACGTCCCGTCCCGCGTGTGACGACCCGCCCGGCCAGCGATCTGCGCCATCTCGGCAGCCGTCAGCTGACGGTATTGATAACCGTCGTATTTCCGATTGCCGGCGAACGCCACATGGTCGACGTCGAGATTGAGCCCCATGCCAATGGCATCGGTCGCAACGAGATGCTCCACGTCGCCGTTCTGGAACAGTTCCACCTGCGCATTGCGCGTCCGCGGGCTCAGTGACCCCAGAACCACCGCCGCCCCGCCGCGCTGACGCCGCAGCAGCTCGGCAATGCCGTAGACTTCGTCGGAGGAAAAAGCCACGACGGCAGAGCGCGCCGGCAGACGGGAAACTTTCTTGGAGCCGACATAGGTCAACACCGACATTCGCGGCCGCGTGACGACATTCAGCCCAGGCAGCAGCTTCTCCAGCAACGGACGCACCGTCGCCGCGCCCAGCAGCAGGGTTTCAGAACGCCCTCGGATGTTCAGAATACGGTCGGTAAAGACATGACCACGATCAAGATTGGCCGCCAGCTGCACTTCATCGATTGCCACGAAATCGACAACGATATCGAGCGGCATCGCTTCCACAGTCGAAACCCAGAAGCGCGGATTTTTCGGAATGATCTTTTCTTCGCCGGTGATCAGGGCAACACTGTCGATCCCGGTGCGGTCCGCAACCCGGTTATAGACCTCGCGCGCCAGAAGGCGCAGCGGCAGACCTATCATTCCGGTCGGGTGCGCGACCATCCGCTCGATCGCCAGGTGGGTCTTGCCGGTATTGGTAGGCCCCAGAACCGCTGTAACGGTACGCGAGCGCGCCTGAGGCGGCAGCATCATCGGGGCAATAGGGCGAGGCATGAGCGGTCTTACTTTTGCCAGCGGGGATGGGTGGACCTCCGCCAGTCGGTCTCGTGAAAAGTCGGCGCTGTCTATCACAGGCAGCTTGCTCTGTCCCGGCCTTTTTTTCCAGAAATTCAATGAGAAACGCCCTCTTGGCCGAGAATTGCGGGCCGGAAATTCCCAGTCTCGCGGCGTACGCAAGACTGCAACCAGAACGAGTCTGGAACAAAAACGGCCCGAATCGCTTACTTAGCGTGATTCCGCTTTCGTTCTCCACCAGATATGGCCTCTCGCCATCACCAGCCCCCCCAAATCGTGAATCATTCCAGAATCATGCACATTATCAGCAGCCCCATCGGCTGCCCGCTCGGATTCGGAGTCAAGATTAAAATTCGACTCCGCAGGCGGACAACCTGACAACAACCACGTTAATTCATCGGACAGACCGGAAACAGAATTGGCACGAATCGGCTCTTGCCCTCGGTTGCGTCTTTGTTCCCACAACATCTGGTAGATCGGCGCGACCTCTCCTCTAAAAGTGCCTCCGGCCTCTGCCGCACAGGTCGTGTTTTCAGGCTGCAGCTTAACAAATATGTTCCGTTCTGAACCAGCCCACACCGACGCGGACAGCATTGTGCAATGCATCCGGCACTCTGACGAAAATGCAGGAACTGCAGCGTCTGTTTTGGCAATGCACAAATAAGGATTTGGAATGGGGTTATAACCAATATTCAACCAGAGGACTTGCGCTCTGGGCCAGAATTCGGATTATCGTCTTTATGCCGTTGGGTTTTCTGGCTGTAGGGAGTGCAATCTTGTCGATCCGTAAAATTCTTGTCGCCAACCGTTCGGAAATCGCGATCCGTATTTTTCGCGCTGCAAACGAACTCGGACTGAAGACAGTCGCCATCTTCGCAGAGCAAGACAAGTTGGCCCTCCATCGGTTCAAGTCCGATGAAGCCTACCAGGTCGGAAAAGGCCTCGGCCCGATTGAAGCCTATCTCAATATCCCCGACATCATCCGCATCGCCAAACAGGCCAACGTCGACGCCATCCACCCAGGCTACGGCCTGCTGTCGGAAAGCCCGGAATTTGCGGAAGCCTGCAGTGACGCAGGCCTGATCTTCATTGGCCCAACGCCAGAAACAATGCGCCGTCTCGGCAACAAGGTCGCCGCCCGCGAGCTGGCAATTGCCGCTGGCGTTCCCGTCATGCCAGCCACAGACCCGCTACCAGACGACATGGACGAGATCAAGAAGCAGGCACTTGAAATCGGCTACCCGGTGATGCTGAAGGCCTCCTGGGGCGGTGGCGGACGCGGCATGCGTGTCATTCCGGACGAGGAAACCCTGCTCAAGGACGTGACCGCAGCCAAGCGCGAAGCCATGGCCGCGTTTGGCAAGGACGAAATCTATCTGGAAAAACTGGTCGAGCGTGCCCGCCACGTCGAAGTCCAAATCCTCGGCGATGGTCAGGGCGGCCTGGTTCATCTGTTTGAGCGCGACTGTTCCATCCAGCGCCGCCATCAGAAAGTGGTCGAGCGCGCGCCCGCCCCCTACATCAGCCCGGACAAGCGCGCCGAACTTTGCGAATACGGCCTGAAAATCGGCAAGGAAGTCAATTACCGCGGCGCCGGCACTGTCGAATTCCTGATGGATACGGACACCGACGAAGTCTACTTCATCGAAGTGAACCCGCGTGTTCAGGTGGAACATACGGTCACCGAAGAAGTGACCGGTATCGACATCGTCAAGGCTCAGATCCAGATCCTCGACGGTCACAAGATCGGCAGCGCGGAGAGCGGCGTCCCCGAGCAGGCCGACATTCGCCTCAACGGCCACGCCCTGCAATGCCGCATCACCACGGAAGATCCGGAACAGAATTTCATTCCGGATTATGGTCGTATCACCGCCTATCGCGGCGCGACCGGTTTTGGCATCCGGCTTGACGGTGGCACGGCCTATTCCGGCGCCGTGATCACCCGGTTTTATGACCCGTTGCTGGAAAAAGTGACCGCCTGGGCGCCGACTGCTGAAGAAGCCTGCAAGCGCATGGATCGCGCCCTCCGGGAATTCCGCATCCGTGGCGTGGCAACCAACCTCGAGTTTCTCGAAAACATCATCGGACACCCGAAATTCCGCGCCAGCGATTACACCACCCGCTTCATCGACACCACGCCGGAACTCTTCGCCCAGACACGCCGCCAGGACCGGGCGACGAAGCTCCTGACCTATATTGCCGACGTCTCGGTCAACGGCCATCCGGAAACCCGCGACCGGCCGGAACCTTCAAAAGACGCCATGCTCCCCGAGGTGCCGCACTTTGGTGAGACCAAGCCGGACGGCACGCGCCAGTTGCTGGACCAGCTTGGCCCCAAGGGGTTCGCCTCCTGGATGAAGGATCAGAAGCGGGTGCTCGTCACCGACACGACCATGCGCGATGCGCATCAGTCACTGCTGGCCACCCGCATGCGCAGCCATGACATCGTTGGGATCTCCGACGCTTATGCCAGTGGGTTGCCGGAATTGTTCTCGCTGGAATGCTGGGGCGGCGCCACTTTTGATGTGGCCATGCGCTTCCTGACGGAAAGCCCGTGGGAGCGGCTGGCCCAAATTCGAGCCAAGGCGCCGAATATCCTGCTGCAAATGCTGCTGCGTGGCTCCAACGGCGTCGGTTACACGAATTATCCCGACAATGTGGTGAAGTTCTTCGTCAAGGAAGCCGCAGAGGCCGGCGTCGACCTGTTCCGCGTGTTTGACTGCCTGAACTGGGTGGAGAACATGCGCGTTTCCATGGACGCGGTGGTGGACTCCGGCAAACTCTGTGAAGGCGTGCTTTGCTACACCGGCGATCTGCTCGACAGCGCCCGTCCGAAGTACGACCTCAAATATTACGTCGGGCTGGTGCATGAGCTGGAGGCCGCAGGGGCCCACATCATTGGCATCAAGGACATGGCCGGTCTGCTGAAGCCGGAAGCCGCGCGCCAGCTGGTCACCACCCTGCGCCAGGAAACCGACCTGCCACTGCACCTCCACACCCATGACACCTCCGGCATTTCTGCCGCAACAATCCTGGCTGCGGTTGACGCTGGCGTCGACGCCGTCGATGCAGCAATGGATGCCCTGTCCGGCATGACGTCGCAGGCCTGCCTCGGCTCCATCGTCGAAGCACTGCGCGGCACAGATCGGGCGACCGGTCTGGATCCCGAAAGCATTCGCAGGATCTCGTTTTACTGGGAAGCCGTGCGTAACCAGTACGCCGCTTTCGAAAGCGATCTGAAGGCCGGTGCGTCGGAAGTTTATCTGCACGAAATGCCTGGTGGCCAGTTCACAAACCTCAAGGAGCAGGCCCGCTCGCTTGGTCTTGAAAGCCGCTGGCACGAGGTGGCGCAAGCCTACCGCGATGCCAACATGCTGTTCGGCGACATCGTCAAGGTCACGCCCTCCTCCAAGGTGGTCGGCGACATGGCTCTGATGATGGTCAGCCAGGGTCTGACGGCGCAAGATGTCGCTGATCCGTCCAAGGATGTCGCCTTCCCTGACAGCGTCATCCAGATGCTGCATGGCGATCTCGGTCAGTCACCCGGCGGTTGGCCCGAAGCCATTCAAAAGAAGGCCCTGAAGGGCGGCCAGCCGATCATCGTACGTCCGGGCTCGCTTATCCCCGCAGCAGATCTCGATGCAGAACGCGACAAGCTGAAGGAAATCATCGGCGCCGAGCCGACCAATCAGGACCTGGCCGCCTACCTGATGTATCCGAAGGTCTTTTCCGACTTCGACAAGGCTCAACAGCTCTATGGCCCCACGGAGGTTTTGCCGACGCCGGTCTACTTCTACGGGCTGGAAGTCGGTGATGAGATCCTCGTCGAACTGGAACCGGGGAAAGCCCTCGTCGTCGTTTGTCAGGCCATTGGCGAGACGGATGAGAACGGCGACCGCAAGGTGTTCTTCGAGCTCAACGGCCAACCACGGATCATCAAGGTTCCGGACCGGATCCACGGTGCAACCGGGGCAGCGGCAAAGCGCAAGGCCGAGGAAGGAAATGCCAACCATCTGGGCGCGCCGATGCCTGGCGTGATCTCGACAATCGCGATTCAGTCAGGCCAAACAGTCAAAGCTGGCGACATGCTGCTGTCCATCGAGGCAATGAAGATGGAGACCGCTCTCCATGCCGAACGCGATGGCGAAATCTCCGAAATTCTCGTCACCCACGGCAGCCAGATCGACGCCAAGGACCTGCTGATCGTCTACAAATGATCAAGCAGGTCTAACGGCCAGAGCCTTCGCCAGTGTCATCCTCGGGCGTGTCCCGAGGATACAGAACAGCCTTTGATTCAAAACAATGGGTGCCCGGGGCAAGCCCGGCATGACAGAGGAGAGGGAAGGAACCGGGGCTTACACAGGCTTGCCCCTTTGCTCATACCTTCAAAAATCAACCGTCAGACCTTTGATTTCCCAATCTTCGTAGCGCGTTGGCTCCAGACCGCCGCGGCCATCAACTTCCTTCGGCAACTTCTGCTGTCGCGCATCGATTTCCTTGCGGCGGGCTTCCGCTTCCTGCAAGGCCCGCTGTGCCGCAGGGGGCAAGTCCTCAAATTTGCGCGCCGGCTGTTCATCCGTCTTCGGCGCCAGGGACGGTGCGTCGGCAGCGACCGTGTAGCCGGGCATTGCGGTGGAGGGCACTTTCGGTGTGTCGGACATGATGTCGGCTCTTCTGATCTGTCAGCATTTCGACCGTTCATCGAATGCAACAAACCTTGCGCAAACGGCGGAACGATCCCATTTCTTCTGAAGTTGGGATATAGAGCCCCACGCTGACGAATGCAAAAAGGTCTTGGACGGGCAAAGATGAATTACATCAAGACGGCAATGCTTCTTGCGGGCATGACCGCTTTGTTCATGGGCATCGGTTTCATGATCGGCGGTCAGGCGGGCATGATGATCGCGCTCGTGATCGCAGCTGCGATGAACCTTTTCGGATATTGGAACTCCGACAAGATGGTCCTGCGCATGCACAATGCGCAGGAAATTGACGAAAGCTCCGCCCCTGAATATTACGGTCTGGTGCGCCAGCTCGCCGCCCGTGCGGACTTGCCGATGCCAAAAGTCTATCTGATTGACAACCCGCAACCGAACGCCTTCGCCACCGGGAGAAACCCGGAGAATGCTGCCGTCGCCGCAACCACTGGCCTGCTGCACATGCTCAGCCGTCAGGAAGTCGCTGGCGTGATGGCGCACGAGTTGGCGCATGTGAAAAACCGCGACACGCTGATCATGACGATCACGGCGACACTTGCCGGAGCGATCTCCATGCTGGGCAACTTCGCCTTCTTCTTTGGCGGCAATCGGGACAACAACAATCCCTTCGGCTTCATCGGCGTTCTGGCAGCGATGATCGTCGCTCCGATGGCGGCCATGCTCGTTCAGATGGCAATTTCGCGAACCCGCGAATATGCCGCCGACCGGATGGGCGCTGAAATCTGTGGCGAGCCCATGGCCCTGGCTTCCGCCCTCAACAAGATTGCTGGCGGCGTCGCGCAGGTGCGCAATCCGGACGCGGAACATAATCCCGCCACCGCCCACATGTTCATCATCAATCCGCTGTCGGGAGAGAAGATGGACAACCTGTTCTCCACTCACCCGGCAACCGAAAACCGCATCGCGGCGCTGCGTGAAATGGCCTCCACTGGCGGCTCAGCCGCCTTCCGGAGCGCCCCTTCCCGACCAAAGGCGACAGCGCCGCATTCCGGCAGCTCTCCCGTGCCGGATCATCCACGCCGCCCCAAAGGCCCCTGGGGCTAAGCCCATGTCAAAGCACCCGTAAGCCACGTTGCAAGAAAAGGCTTTCGCCGGTCACTCCCCACGCCTAAACTGGCCGCAACACGCGCCGCTGTCCGGACCCGGGCTGCGGCGCCTCTTGTTTAACGTGCAAGACACCCAAAAAGACTGGATCAAATCCGTGGCACGAACTTCCGACGGCCCGCACCGCACCAACCGCCCCAATGCTCCAAAGACCGAAGGAGCGCTGTCCGCGATGGCCGCCAAACCGGGCTTTGCCGCACGCAAAGCTGCAGCCGATATTCTCGGCAACGTGGTTCACAAGCGGCATGCAATTGATGCGGAGCTGGACCTGCAGTCCGGCCACAGCGGGTTCAGAAGCTTGCCTAATAACGACCGCGGGCTCGTCCGGGCCATCGTCGGCGCCTCCCTGCGCCACCGCGGAGAGATCAACGAAATTCTGGCGCGTTTGCTCGACCGCAAGATTCCGGAGAAGACCGGACGTGTGGTCGACATTCTGCATATTGCCATCGCCCAGATGCTTTTCCTCGAAGTGCCGGATCGGGCGGCCGTCGATCTTGCCGTTGACCACGCCGGCGCCGACCGCCGGGCCCGCCCTTACAAAGGCCTGGTCAACGGAGTGTTGCGCCGCCTGGGCCGGGAGCGTGCGAACGTCACCGCCGAGCTTGATGCGATACGATTGAACACCCCTGACTGGCTCTATGAGAGTTGGGTTGAAAGCTTTGACGCCGCCACGGCCCGCGCGATTGCCGAAGCCCATCAGGGCGAAGCTGGCATCGATTTGAGCTTCAAGGAGTGGAGCGACGAGAACGCGAAAACCTGGGCTGAAAAGCTCGGCGGAACCATCGTCGCCGGCGGCTCCATCCGGCTCAACGAAAAATCCGCGGTTGATCAGCTGGAAGGCTACTCGGATGGCATCTGGTGGGTTCAGGACGCCGCCGCCACGCTACCCGCCCGTCTTCTCGGCGACATTGCCGGCAAAAAGGTCGCCGACCTGTGCGCTGCGCCCGGTGGCAAGACGTTGCAGCTCGCTGCCGCCGGAGCAAATGTCACCGCAGTCGATATCTCCAAAAGCCGACTAAAGCGGGTGAGTGAAAATCTGGCACGCCTCAAGCTGCAGGCCGATGTGGTCACTGCCGATCTGAAGACATGGGAACCAACCGAGCCGTTCGATGCCATTCTGCTCGATGCCCCCTGCAGTGCCACCGGCACCATCCGCCGCCATCCAGACCTGCCCTGGATCAAACAGGCCTATGACATCGGCAAGCTGTCAGAGATCCAGAGCGAACTGCTGGAACGCGCCCTGTCCTGGCTGAAGCCCGGTGGAACCTTGGTGTATTGCACCTGTTCGCTGCAGCCCGAAGAAGGCGTCGCACAGATTGACGCGCTTCTGAAGAACCGCCAGGACGTAGAAATCCTGCCGGTCAAGGCCGAAGAAATCGGCGGTCTGGACACAAGCATCACGCCGCAGGGCTTCCTGCGGACCCTGCCGTTCCATCCCGCCACTGCCGACGGGTCTTTAATCGGCCTCGATGGCTTTTTTGCCGCTCGCCTTCGCAAGTTTTAACGCGGAATAAACCGTTAATAGGGCCTATTTAGAGGTAAGCATTTGCTAACCTTAATAGTTTGCATCAAATCGAGCGAAGGGTCGGGCCCATTTTCGGACGTCCGCAGACAGTAATCCAGGAGGTGACCCAGCGATGAAAGCGGTCACCGAACAGGGCCGAATCTGGCGCCTGGCGATGGGTCATGTCTGGCAAAAGGGCATGCGCTGGTTTCACGGTGGCCCGTTGTTTCGTCTGCTGCCCAGCCCCTCGGTCCCTGACCGGCTGGTCATTGCCCCGCAAGACCTGCGAACGGCTGATGAGACCAATGCCGCCGACATCTACGGCGGCCGCTTCCTGTTTTCCGGACATCTGGTCGAAACCCGTGGACAGTCACCGTTTTTGACGGAAGGCGCTCATCCCGATTGGTATCGCTCACTGCACGGCTTCGAATGGCTGCGCGATCTGCGCGCAACAAGCAGTCAGATCTCCCGTCAGAACGCCCGTGTACTCGCCGATGACTGGATCACCCATTGTGGTCGTTGGGACCGGGTTGCCTGGCAGCCCCCCGTTGTCACCCGGCGCATGCTGTCGTGGCTGTCCCATTCGCCATTTCTGCTGGAAGAAAGCGACCGGGACTTCTACACGCGCTTCCTGAGGTCCCTCGCCCGGCATCAGCGTTATCTGCGCCGAACCATCAACGACACCCAGGACGGGGTCGAGCGGCTACAGGCAGCTCTGGCCATCGCCGCCGCAAGCGTCTGCCTGTCCGGTCAGTCGCGCTTCACGCGGCAGGCATTGCGCCGCCTCGACTACGAGCTGGCGCGCCAGATCCTGCCAGATGGCGGTCATGTGTCGCGCAACCCCCGCGCGCTGGTCGAGATCCTCGCAGACCTCCTGCCTGTCCGGCAGGTGTTCCTGGCGCAGGGGCTGGAAATGACCGACACGGTCATCCAGTCCGTCGACCGTATGATGCCGATGCTGCGCTTTTTCCGACATCACGACGGCGCTCTGGCGCATTTCAACGGCATGGGGTCTACCCCAAACGATCTTGTCGCGACCATCATGGCCTACGATGATGCCCGTGGAGCGGCGCCCCTAAATGTTCCACACACCGGCTATCAGCGCCTAATCGGCAATCAGAGCGTCATGATCATGGACACGGGTCTGCCACCGAGAGATGCCGTCAGCGGATCTGC
This sequence comes from Roseibium limicola, assembly GCF_017313085.1. Taxonomy (GTDB): domain Bacteria; phylum Pseudomonadota; class Alphaproteobacteria; order Rhizobiales; family Stappiaceae; genus Roseibium; species Roseibium limicola. The sequence goes on from NZ_JAFLNF010000007.1 coordinate 174,913, forward strand.
CCATGCCGGCTGTTTGTCCTTTGAATTCTCCTCCGGGCTCAACCGGATCATCGTCAATTGCGGCGTCTCAGAGCGCAGCAGCGATGCTTGGCGCAAAGTCAGCCGCTCAACTCCGGCTCATTCCACCGCGACTCTGGAAGACACCTCGTCTTGCCGGTTCCTGGCGGTCTGGCCGTTCAGCCGCTGGCTCGGGGCGCCCGTCGTCGCCGGCCCCAAAACGGTCCCGGTGGAACGCCAGCAAGATGAAGCAGGAACCCGTGTCACCGCCTCCCACGATGGATATCTGTCGGCTTTCGGCACCATCCATTGCCGCGATGTCCGCCTCGCAGGCGATGGCTCGGTGCTCGATGGAATTGATAGTTTTCCGCAGACCAAACCGAACAAGGTGGGCGATCAGTTTGCCATCCGCTTCCATCTTCATCCCTTGATTAAGGCCAGCGTCCTGCGCGGCGGCACTGCCGTATTGCTGGTTTGCCCGGACGGCGAAGCATGGGAATTCGATTCACCCGGTCAGGAGCTGGCACTGGAGGATTCCATCTATCTGTCTGACGTCTACGGCCACCGCAAGACCATGCAGATGGTCATATATGGGCGTATCGCATCGTCCCCTGCAGTCGTCTGGCAGTTCCGTCGCACTGCCGTGGCCAACACGGAACGTCGACCGCTCAACAGAGTGCGGGCTGAAGCTCTGGAAACACCGGAACTGCCCCTCGAGACGCCCGATGAGCACGAGGAAACCGGCATTGACCTGACGTCCCAGGCAGCGTCAGGTTCTGACGAGGTTTCGCCCCCCTGACGATCACACTTCCTCCTGAAGTTAATCGGCTCAATATAAGTCGAACCAGGTCCACGCCCCGTTTCTACAGTCGGAATGGCCGCAAACTGCGCTCTTAGGCTTTTGATTTTCCAGCTTTCGTGATACGGGCACGCCAATCCTCCCGTCTCTCCAATTCACGAGGCAAACTTCATGGCCATCGCGTCCAAGAGTGTTCCCGTACCGCCGCTCGTTCCGGTGAAACGCGCGCTGCTTTCCGTTTTCGACAAAACCGGGCTTGTGCCCTTCGCCAAGGCGCTTTCCGAGCGCGGCGTCGAGCTCGTCTCCACCGGCGGCTCTTACAAGGCGCTCCAGGAAGCCGGCCTTGAAGTCCTCGACATTTCGGAAGTCACCAACTTCCCCGAGATCATGGACGGCCGGGTCAAGACACTCCATCCGAGCGTTCATGGCGGCCTGCTCTCCATTCGCGATGACGCCGACCATCAGGCGGCCATGTCAGAACACGGCATCACTGGCATCGACCTGTTCTGCGGCAATCTCTATCCGTTTGAGGATGTTGTTGCGAAGGGTGCTAACTACGCGACCGGGATCGAGAACATCGACATCGGCGGCCCGGCGATGACCCGTGCGGCTGCCAAGAACCACGCCTATGTGACCGTGGTGACGGATCCTGCAGACTACGATGATGTGATCGCCGCTCTGGATGCAAACAACGGCCAGTCGCCGATCGACCTGCGCAAGAAGCTGGCCCTGAAGGCGTTTGCCCGCACCGCCGCCTATGATGCAGCTGTTTCCAACTGGATGGCCGATCAGCTTGAGGAAGCCACTCCGGCGCACCGCGCTGTTGGCGGCTCATTGGCCGAAGTCATGCGCTACGGAGAGAACCCGCATCAGTCGGCCGGCTTCTACAAGACCGGCGAAAAGCGCCCAGGCGTCGCATCAGCGCGCCAGCTTCAGGGCAAGACCCTGTCCTACAACAACATCAACGACACGGATGCCGCCTTCGAGCTGGTCAGTGAATTTGACCCTGCCCGCACATCCGCTGTTGCCATCATCAAACACGCCAACCCCTGTGGCGTGGCGGAAGCCGCAAGCCTGCGCGAAGCCTACGAGCTGGCGCTGCGCTGCGACCCGGTTTCGGCCTTCGGTGGCATTGTCGCCCTGAATGGCAAGCTTGATGCAGAAGCCGCCAGCGAAATCGTCAAGGTCTTCACCGAGGTGATCATCGCGCCAGACGCCGATGAAGCCGCACTGGAAATCATCGCCGCCAAGAAGAACCTGCGCCTGCTGCTCACCGGGGGGCTTGCCGATCCGCGTGCCAAGGGCCTGTTCGTCAAGTCCGTTGCCGGTGGCCTGCTGGTGCAGAACCGTGACAACGGCGTCGTTGACGATCTCGACCTCAAGGTGGTGACCAAGCGGGCCCCGAGCGAGCAGGAACTCAGCGATCTGAAGTTTGCCTTCCGCGTTGCCAAGCACGTCAAGTCCAACGCCATCGTCTATGCCAAGGACGGCGCCACCGTTGGTGTCGGTGCAGGCCAGATGAGCCGCATTGACAGCGCTCGTATCGCCGCCCGCAAGGCACAGGACGCAACAGAAGCCGCCGGATTGAGCGAAGCTCTGACCAAGGGCTGCGTTGTGGCCTCGGACGCCTTCTTCCCGTTTGCCGATGGCCTGCTGTCTGCGGCAGAGGCGGGCGCAACCGCAGTGATCCAGCCTGGTGGATCAATGCGCGATGACGAAGTGATCGCCGCTGCCGACGAAGCCGGTCTAGCCATGGTCCTGACGGGAATGCGCCACTTCCGCCACTAAGCCCGTGGCATGACACATTGACCTGCTCTTGCAGGTGACCCCGAGGCGCGGCTAACCCCGCGCCTCGACACGTTTCAGCAGCAAGGCTCCGGCGACGAAGAACACCAGGATCACCGACATGCCCCACCGTTGGGATCCTGTGGCAGCCGTGACCAGGCCAACGGCAAGCGGACTCATGAAACTGGTGACCTTGCCCGAAAGGGCAAGCAGGCCGAAAGACTGCGTTATCCGGTCCGGCGGAGCCAGCTGGACGAGATAACTGCGCGAGGCCGATTGCAACGGCCCTGCCGCTGCCCCGATGAACCCGCCCAGCGCCAGGAAAATCTGATCGGGCAAGCTGGAATACAGGCCCTCTCCCGTCCCCGGGGCGACGCCCACAACAAACAACACCGTCGTGCGATCCAGTGAGATCAATCCCAACCCACAGACCATCAGGATGGCCAAGGCCCCCAGCAGAACGGCACGCGGCCCGAAGCGATCATCCAGACGACCGCCCACCAGCGCGCCAAACGTGCCAGTGATCGTCAGAAGAATTCCGAACGTCCCGATTTCGATCGTCGTCCAGCCCAGCTGGCCGGAGGCATAAATGCCGCCGAAGGCAAAGAGGGCAACAAGCCCGTCCTTGTAGGCCATGTTCGCGAGCAAGAAGGTGATCAGTCCCTTTTCATCTTTCAACGCCTGCAAGGAGGTGCCGACGTCTGAAATGCCCTTGCGCACGGCCTGCATCAGGGGCGCTTTTTTCGGTGCATCTGGAACGAAGAGAAACATCGGCAGCACGAAGACGAGGTACCAGATGGCAGAGAACGGGCCGCTCGCGCGGTCCCCTTCACGCGTCACCGCGTCGAGCCCAAAAAGCGGGGCCCACCCCAGCAGCGTTTTCCCTGTCTCCGGATTGCTGGCCATCAGGCCCAGCACAATGATCAGGCTTACCAAGCCTCCGGCATAGCCCAAAGCCCAACCGAGCCCTGACAGCCGGCCAATTCGCGCGCGCGGAACAAGATCAACCATCATCGCGTTGTTGAAGATCGTGGCGAACTCGATCGCCAGTGTGGCAAAGCCAAAAGCCAGCAAAGCAATGGGAATGGCCATGGAACTCCCCGGAGCGGCATACCAAAGCATCCATGTCGCAACGACAAAGGGAATGGAAAACGCCAGTATCCAAGGCTTGCGAGGGCCGGAAGCGTCCGCAACGGACCCCAGAATCGGCGCGCTCAGGGCAATCACCAGTCCCACAGCTGCCGTGACATACCCCCACAGCTCCTGCCCCCGCGCAGGGGTCTCTGTCAGCGCCGAGGCAAAATACGGAGCGAAGACGAAGGTTGTGACCAGGGTGAAAAACGGCTGCGCCGCCCAATCGAAGAAGGCCCAGGACACCCGCGCGAGCGGGCCCGGCACGACACGTGCGGGAGAGCGTGACATCGTCATCTTAGGCCGAACTCCGGAGTTCTGAAACAAGGCAGGCCGGCAGCGTGACTGCCGGCCTTCAAGGCGTAAACTCGAAGCAAGATCAGCGTGTAATCTCTGCCAAAAGACTGGCCGCGACAGAAAATTTCGAGACGCTGAGCTCGCCGTCAAGAATTTCATTCACGGTCGATGTCGTCCGCTTGACCGCCGTTTCATATTCACTGAGCCAGGCCGCAAAGCCGCCCGCCTCGATGGCTTCCGTGGCTAGCTTGCGATGTGCCCCCGCCAGAATGGACCGTGCCCGATCGAGTGCCAAGCCATCGTAATAATCGGCAATCTTGAGCGTGTGGGCCAATCGGTCGATAGCACCGATGCGGAAGTAGGACGCCACTTCAAAGAAGGCTTTCGCCGCCTCACTCAAATCGGCACGCGTACCCTCCGCGATCATGACGATATCGGGAACGGAGCGCTCGGCCGGCAACCAGGCAATGCGCTCGGCCAGCTCCGGGCTGACTGCTGCATCCAGATAGGACTGCTGACGCTTGCTGAACTCGGCGGCTGAGGCATCGCCGATCAGGTTCTTCAACTCCGGCCGCAGGGACTCGATGCCAGCCGCAAAGCGTTCGATCACATCGGCAATGCCATTCTCGAAGCCGACATTCCGTTGGAACCAGACAACTTGCTCAATCAGCAGGCTCTGGATCGACATGTAAAGATCAAGCTGCAGGGCTCCATCAATCTTCGTGTCCAGTGCATCGACTTCGCTGTTCAGCGCCGTCAGACCAAAACTGTCGCGCACCGCAACGAAGGCACGCGCAATCTCGGAGGCCTTGCCACCGGTCTGATCCGCGACCTTGGTAAGGAATGTCGCTCCGCCCCTGTTAATGATGGAGTTGGACAGCATGGTTGCGATGATCTCGCGGCGCAGCCTGTGCCCCTTGATTTCATCCTGGTAGATGTCCGTCATCTGGCTCGGGAAGTAACGGAACAGCTCACGCTCCAGATAGCTGTCGTCCGGCACATTGCTTTCCAGCAGCTCATCGTAGAGATGCAGTTTCGCATAGGCCAGAAGCACACCCAACTCCGGTCGTGTGAGCGAAACGCCCGACTTGATCATTTCCGACAAAGCGGCATCGTCCGGCAGGAACTCGACCTGCCGATCAAGTTCTCCCGCCTGTTCCAGTTGCCGCATCATGCGAACCTGATAACCCAGGTTCTCCGATCCACGCTTTTCAGTCATCGAAAGCGTCTGGGTCTGCTGATAATTGTTTCGTAGAACCAGAGCGGCCACTTCCTCGGTCATTTCCGCCAGAAGCGTATTGCGGTTCTCCACGCTCAGCTTGCCCGACTTCACGGCAGCGCCGAGGGCAATCTTGATATTCACCTCCATATCGGAGGAGTTCACGCCGGCGGAATTGTCGATGGCGTCGGAGTTGCAGCGGCCGCCATTGCGGTCGAACTCGATGCGCGCCTTTTGGGTCAGACCCAGATTGGCGCCTTCGCCGATGACCTTCGCTCCGACCTGCCTTGCCGTGATGCGAATGGCATCATTGGCCCGATCGCCTGCATCCGCATCCGTCTCAGAAGCAGCGCGGATGTAAGTTCCGATACCGCCGAACCACAGCAGATCGACGTTCAGCTTCAGGATCGCCATCATCACTTCCTGTGGTGTCGCCTGCTTGCGCGACAGCCCCAGCAACTTTTGCATTTCCGGGGTCAGCGGAATGGATTTCAGAGACCGTGAGAAAACCCCTCCGCCCTTGGAAATCAGCGAGGTGTCATAGTCCTTCCAGGACGACCGTCCCAAGTCGAACATGCGCTTGCGCTCGTCCCATGTGCTAGCCGGGTCCGGATCCGGGTCGATGAAAATATCCCGATGATCGAATGCCGCCAGCAGCTTTGTCGCCTTGGACAAAAGCATACCGTTTCCGAAGACATCGCCCGACATGTCGCCCACACCACAAGCGGTGAAAGGTTCGGTCTGGATATCCCGGTTCATTTCACGGAAATGCCGCTTCACCGCTTCCCAGGCGCCGCGTGCCGTGATGCCCATCTTCTTGTGATCGTATCCGGCAGACCCACCAGAGGCAAACGCATCATCAAGCCAGAAATCCCGGCTCTGGGAGATCCCGTTGGCCGTATCGGAGAACGTGGCCGTGCCCTTGTCGGCAGCAACCACCAGATAGGGATCATCCGCGTCGTAGCGTTGAACCAGCGTCGGCGGAACCACCTTGTCGTCGACCAGGTTGTCGGTGACATCCAGAAGCGCATTGATAAAGATCTTGTAGCTCTCGGTACCTTCCTTGAACCACGCCTCGCGATCACTCATGTCAGGCAATCGTTTGGGCACGAAACCGCCCTTGGCCCCAACCGGAACGATCACCGCGTTCTTGACCTGCTGAGCCTTTACCAGACCCAGCACTTCCGTACGGAAATCCTGAGGCCGGTCGGACCAGCGCAAGCCACCGCGCGCCACCGTGCCAAAGCGCAAATGCACGCCTTCGACACGTGGGCTATAGACGGAAATCTCCCGGTATGGACGCGGCTGAGGCAAGTCCTCGATGCCGCGCGAATTGATCTTGAAGGCAAACGTCGGCTTCGGCTGACCAGCATGGTCGAGCTGATAGAAGTTCGTCCGCAGGATGTTGTCGATGGTGTTCTGGAAGCGACGCAGAATGCGATCGTCATCAAGACTGGAGACCGTCTCCAGATCGCTGGCAAGCTCTGTCTCCAGCTTGGTTATCCCGACCGTCCTGTCGCTCTCGGACCGGGTTGGGTCGAAGCGCAGATGGAACAGCTCTACCAGCTTCGAAGCAACATGCGGATAGGCATTGAGCGTGGTCCACATGTAGTCTTCAGAAAAGCGGATACCGGCCTGACGCAGGTATTTCGACAGGGCACGCAGCACCGCGATATCCCGCCAGGCGAGACCCGCACTGAGAACCAGCGCGTTGTAGCCATCATTTTCCGCCCGGTCATCCCAGATCGCCATGAACAGGCTTTCAAGCCGGGTAACCATCGGTCCATCGACCGGAATTTCGCTGCCGTCACGCGCTTCCAGCGTAATTTCGTGCAGGTAGTTCAAGGGTTCCCCGGTCGGAGTCACCCGGTAGGTCCGCTCGTTGATCACGCGGAACCCCATGTTCTCCAGCAGCGGAACACGGGCAGACAGCGGAATGGGCGAACCGCGGTGATAGACCTTCAGAGCCAGACGTGTGTCCAAGGCACCACTGCTGCGGAAGAAGGTGATCGCCGTATCGGTGTCGGCATTCAGCGTCTCGATCTTGAGAACATCATTCAACGCCGTTTCCGCAGTGTAGACTTCCTTATAGCCACCGTGGAATGCCAGGGCGTAACGGTCCGACAGGGCACGCGCCGTGACCGGATCGAACCGGACTTTCAATGCGTCACGCAAATTGTCCGGCCAGGTGCGAACCATTGAAGCGACGGCGGCCTCCAGCTCACTCTGGTCCGGCTGTGGCGTCTCCCCCTTGTCGCGGCCGATGATAAAATGCACACGCGTCAATGGGCGGTCGAGATAGGTCACATACCAGGCCGACAACCGGCCTTCGTAGATCGACGCGAGATAGCTGCCGATATTCAGCCGCACCTCGGTGTTGTACCGATCTCGCGGAACGAAGCAGAGAATGGAAACGTAGCGGTCGAACCTGTCGGCCCGCGCCAGCACCCGGATCCGAGGTCGTTCGTCCAGCTGCAGGATCGTCAGGGCAAAATCATAAAGCTTGTCACGCTCGATCTGGAACAGCTCGTCGCGAGGAAAGCTCTCCATAACATTCGTCAACGCCCGGCCGGAGTGGCTTTCCGGATCGTAACCGGCCTTGGCCAGGACACTGGCCACCTTGCGACGTAAGAAGGGAATGGTGCTCGTCGGCTCGGTGTAAGCGGTCGAGGCGAACAGCCCGATAATCCGCAGCTCACCGACCATCTTGCCGTCATCATCGAACAGCTTGGCGCCGATGTATTCCATGTGAACCCGCCGATGAACCCGGCTCTTCACGTTGGCTTTGGCGATAATGAGCGGCTCGGGCTTCAACAGAAATTCACGGATCTCCGGCGTGATCTGCACAAACTCCGACCCGCGCCGCAGCACGCGCACATCCGGATCGGCCAGAAGTCCGAGACCTGTGCTGTCAAAGGGCGAGAGGTTTCCCTCCTCGACACCGCCTTCGAACTTGTACTCGCGCATGCCGAGGAAAATGAAATTGTCTTTCGCCATCCACTCCAGAAAATGGATCGCTTCCCACAACTCGTCACCGGCACCGATGGCCTGTGTGGTCTTGTAGGTGTTGATGGCTCGACGCAGGCGCTTTTGCATCGGATCCCAGTCGCGCACGGCAGAGCGGACATCCTTGAGGACCGCGTCCAGTCGTTCATGCAGTGCGGCACGCGCCTCTTCGCTGTCCAGTCGGGACACATGAATGTGGATCAGGCTTTCCTGGTCTTCCTCGCGTGGCGCGCCGCGCTTTTTGCCTGTCGCGGAAACCAGTTTGCCGTCGTCAGCACGCTCAATGGAAAAGATCGGGTGCAACACGAGATGCACTTCCAGCCGGCTGTCCTGCAGCTCAGCCATGACCGAATCCACCAGGAACGGCATGTTGTCGTTGACGATCTCGATGATCGTGACGTCGCCTGCCTTGTCACCCTTCACCCGGAAGCTCGGGTTCGCCACCGTGATGCGATGGGAGCCCTTCTCGTGGTTTTGGAAATCCTCATACGCATGGCGCGCAAAGGCCAGGAGTTCCGCTTCGGAGTAGGTCGCCAGATCCTCGGCAGCTCCGCGCAGATAAAACTCCTGCGTGAAGGCAGCCAGTTCGGCGTTTTCACCTGCAAGAGTGTCTACAAGCGTCTTGATCAACTTGGCTTTTGCAATTTCCGACATATCCGGCATTTCCGCCCCTTTCGACTTTTTGCGAGCCGTCTTTTCGTTGTCTAGCAGGCCTTTGCGACAAGACATCTTGTCGCAGCGCGATCCGATCAAATATCCGACTGAATCAGTGTGTCGGCAATGGTGTAGGCAATGAGGTTAAAAAGATCCCTTTCGTCACCATGAGCGAGGGAAGAAATGATCGCAATTGGAAGAAATCGCCCGGCGCCCCCGGCTTTCCAATGCACGCGCGAATATGCTGCTGTTAAGACAATAGCTCGCCTAGGGTTACGGTTCCATTGCTGTCTGTCATCTCGCCCGCCCGACAGATGAGATCGATTCAATAAGCGTTTGAGTTCAAGACCCGTGCCAGACCAGTGACTTCCTTGCTGTTTGGGTGTATTAGGCTGGCACGAATTCTGAGGATCTTAGGAGAGGGAGCCGGGCAATGACTGCGCGCGTTTTCATCGATGGTGAAGCTGGAACCACTGGGCTGCAAATCCGCGAGCGCCTGGCTGCACGCCGTGATATCGAGCTTCTCTCCATCCGCGAAGATCTGCGCAAGGATGCCGGCGCACGGGCGGATCTGCTGAATTCCGCCGATGTTGCGATCCTTTGCCTGCCAGATGCGGCAGCGATCGAGGCTGTTTCGCTGATCGAAAGCGACAGCACACGGGTGATCGATGCCTCCACAGCCCACCGGATCATGGATGGCTGGGAGTACGGGTTTGCCGAAATGTCCAAGGATCAAAGCGCAAGGATCGCCGCATCCAAGCGCGTCGCAAACCCTGGCTGCTGGCCACAGGGTGTGATTGCCGTCATGCGGCCCCTGATCGAGGCCGGGCTGATCCCGGCTGACTTCCCTATCACGGTGAACGGCGTTTCAGGCTACTCCGGCGGCGGCAAGTCGATGATCGAAGCGTATGAAGCCGAAGGTGACAACGCCAACACCTATGCGCCCTACGGCCTTGGTTTTGGTCACAAGCACCTGCCCGAAATGCAAGCCTATGGCCGTCTGGCGACCACACCGCTGTTTGTGCCCGCCGTTGGCAACTTCGCGCAAGGGATGCTGACGGCTGTTCCACTGCAGCTTTCCGTCCTGCCGACCGTTCCGACCGGCGCGCAGCTGCATGCAGCCATCGCCGATCATTTCTGCGGCCTCACCGGCAGCTATGTCGAGGTTGCACCACTGCAGGCCATCGAACGCTCTGACGGGCTGAACCCCCAGGCACACAACAACACCAATGCCATGCGCCTGCATGTCTTTGCCAATGACGAAAAGGCCCAGGCCGTCCTGATGGCCACCTACGACAACCTTGGCAAGGGCGCCTCAGGCGCGGCCGTGCAGAACCTCAATCTGATGATCGGGGCCGAAGCGGACATCAGCCTGGTGGCTTAACGCCGCCACCAGGTTCAGTGAGATAAAGATAAGAACTTCTGGAGCAATCGCCATGGAAAAATTCGAAACCGTCACCGGAGTTGCCGCGCCGCTGCCGATCATCAACATCGACACCGACATGATCATTCCGAAGCAGTTCCTGAAGACCATCAAGCGCACCGGTCTCGGCACTGCTTTGTTCCACGAAATGCGAACCAACGAAGATGGTTCGGAAAACCCGGATTTCGTTCTCAACAAGCCAGCCTACCGCGACGCTCAGATTCTGGTCGCTGGCGACAACTTCGGCTGTGGCTCGTCACGCGAACATGCTCCGTGGGCTCTGCTTGATTTTGGCATCCGCTGTGTCATCGCCACGTCTTTTGCCGACATTTTCTACAACAACTGTTTCAAGAACGGCATCCTGCCGATCCAGGTTACAGAAGCGGAACTCGACAAGCTGATGGACGACGCCTCGCGCGGTGCGAACTCAACCCTGACGGTTGATCTGGCCAGCCAGGTGATCAAGGGTCCGGACGGCGGCGAGATCTCCTTTGAAATCGATCCGTTCCGCAAGCATTGCCTGATGAACGGTCTCGACGACATCGGCCTGACGATGGAAAAGGCCCCTTCCATCGACACATACGAATCCAAGACAGCAGACAGCCGTCCCTGGGCCTGACCCGGGTGGATCGCAAGATCCCTGCACGCTGAAACTTTTAAAAGCCGGGGATGCCCCGGCTTTTTTGTGTCTTCACAAAGGCTTGAAGAAAATTGGCCTGTGCGGATCACATTCTGTGCTTAAGTCGTCTCCATGTCTTTTTATTCCGCATCCATAGCGCCCTACGCCCCTTGGGCAGACCGAACCGGCCAGCTGTCAATTCTGCGTCTGCTGGTGTTCATTGCTCTGCTGATCCCGGGCGTCTCGATCCTGTCCGACCTGTTTTTCGGCCCGATCAGACCGGAGCCTTACGAACATGCGCTGCATGAGATGGGGGAATGGGCCGTCCGCTTTCTGATCGTCTCACTGGCCGTCACCCCGGCTCGCCGGATCTTTCGCTGGAACAAGATCATCGGCGTTCGGCGGATGATCGGCCTGGCAGCCCTGGGCTACGGCCTCCTTCATCTGGTTCTCTACATGGCGCAAGAGAATTTCGATCTGGCGAAGGTCGTGTCCGAGATCGTTCTGCGGATCTACCTAACCATCGGATTTGTCGCGCTTCTCGGGCTCATCGCGCTCGGTGCCACATCCTTTGACAAGGCTGTCCGCAAGATGGGGCGGCGCTGGACCCAACTGCACAAGGCCGCCTATTCGATCGCCTTTCTGGCGCTGCTGCATTACTTCTTGCAGTCAAAGGCCGACGTTTATGCGCCCACCCTGCTTACTGGGGTATTCGTGCTGTTGATGCTGTACCGCATTGCCGTCTGGCGCAAACTGCCAATCGACAATGTGCTGACGCTGATCGCTGTGGCCACTCTGGCCGCCTGTGCGACGGCCGGTCTGGAATATGCCTGGTATGCGCTTGCAACCAATCTACCGGCCGAGCGAGTGTTTTCAGCAAACTTCTCCCTCGCTTACACATGGCGTCCTGCCATCTGGGTCGGCGTTGGTGGTCTTGCAGTTGCAGGTCTGAAAATACTTGTCTGGGCCACCGGACAGACCATAGGCCGGTTGAAGTCCGCCTGAAACGCTCCCGGAGCGCCTTAGTCCAGCTTGTCGCCGGCAATGCGCTGAAGTTCGGCAATCCGCTCGCCGATAGGCCTCAGGGCCGAAACGGTAGTCTGAAAGCGTTGGGCCTGCTTGTTGAACAGCCGCTGCGCCAACTCCGGATATTCTTGAACCATCCGCTTGAACAGCGCCCGGCGGATGCGGATGACTCGAACTCCACCAACAGCGACAGCACGGCAAGGCCGCTTGGTATCGACTAATAGAGCGGTTTCACCCAGCAGTGTTCCAACGGTGGCCTTGTCGACTTCATCGAAGCCATCCGGGCCGCGCTTCAGCAGGCTGACCGCCCCCTCAGCGACCACAAGGCCGCCATCGGCGCGCTCGCCCTCATCGAACAAGGTAGAGCCACTGCGATAATCCAGGCTCTCCGCGCTAAACGCGAGCAACCGCAAATGGTCGTCGGCGAAGTCGGCGAACACAGGGATCTGCTGCAAGAGGCTGATGTCGTCAGTGAGGCTCATGATCAAGCTTTACGATGCTTCGCTCAGACGGTCCAGAGTTTGTACTCTCCCAAGTGGCAACCGCACACATTTAGAAGAGCCCCGCTCCGGACCGCGATTGGAAACTCAAGGCACCAGCTTGTATCCACCGGCTTCCGTCACCAACAGCTCGGCGTTGGACGGATCTCGTTCAATCTTCTGCCGCAAGCGATAGATATGCGTTTCCAGCGTATGTGTGGTCACGCCGGAATTGTAGCCCCAAACCTCGTGCAACAGAATATCGCGCGTCACAGGCTTTTCACCAGCGCGATACAGGAACTTCAGGATCGAGGTTTCCTTTTCCGTCAGCCGGACCTTGCCGCCATCATCGTCCTGCATGAGCTTGGCCGCCGGACGAAACGAAAACCGTCCGATAGCGAAGGTCGCGTCTTCGCTCTGCTCGTGTTGACGCAGGTGTGCCCGAATGCGGGCCAGCAAAACGGCGAACTTGAACGGCTTGGTAACGTAATCATTGGCGCCGGCTTCCAGGCCAAGGATCGTGTCGCTGTCGCCGTCATGCCCCGTCAGCATGATGACCGGAGCCTTGAAGTCGTTCTTGCGCAGAAGCTTGACCGCTTCCCGGCCATCAATATCCGGCAGGCCGACATCCATCAAAAGCAGGTCCACATGTTCCGACTTGGCCATCTTGAGGCCCGATGATGCAGAATCTGCCTGCAAAGTCGCGAACTCATCATACAAAGAGAGCTGCTCCACAAGAGCTTCACGCAACTGCGTATCATCATCGATGATCAAAATGGTACGTGCGGTCATTGAGTTTCCCTCGTTCGCTCCCTGCGGCGATAACCGCAACGTATCAATATGCTTTCCCAATAATATGGGAGGCCTCACATGTTTGTGCGAGGTAAATCATCGCTGGACAACCGCCGCTTCGTCAATTCTTGTTCACGCAGCCTTTATGGCAACTTTACTGAAACCAGCCTATCGCCTCTTCAAGCTACATGACACCCGGAGCGTCCCCTTGAACAAATTGGCCGGAGAGTTGAGCGTCCATGCCCTCACGCCCAAATCGACCCGCGGTATCCTGACCTGCGGAGCGCTCACGGTTCCATGTGCTCTTGGGCGCACCGGCCGCACTGCGCGCAAGTCGGAAGGCGACGGTGCAACACCATTAGGACGGTTTGAGCTGATGAGCGTCCTCTACCGACCCGACCGCGGCCTGCGTCCGAAGACGGTGTTGCCCGTCACACCCTTGGCTGCGACCGACGGATGGTGTGACGACCCGGCCCATCCGCATTACAATCAACCAGTCGACCTTCCCTTCGCCGCCGGGCATGAAGTCCTGTGGCGGGAGGATCGTCTCTACGATATTGTCGTGTTATTAAATCAGAATATGTTCCCGGCGGTGCCTGGACGCGGCAGCGCAATCTTTTTTCACATCGCCCGGGAAGGCTATAGCCCCACCGAGGGATGCGTGGCAGTTGCCCCCTCTCACATGCGGGCAATCCTGGAGCGCGTGCAACCAGGGGCTCATATAAACATTCGCTAGACGCGGCGGCTGAGCGCCGAACAGTACAGAAGAGGTGGCCATGCGCTGGAAGGGACGTCGCGGCAGCGGCAATGTCGAGGACAGACGCAGTTTTCGGACTGCTGGAAGATCAATGCGCTTCCCCATGCCACGCGGCAAGACAACCCGTCGTGGCGGTGGCATCGGTCTCGGCGGTATTGTCGTCGTTTTGCTGATTTCCTGGGTGACAGGCGTCAATCCTTTGACATTGCTAGGACTCGACCAGGGGCAGTCCTACGACAGCGGTCCCCAGCAAAGTTCCACGACGGCAACCAGCCCACGAAGCGACGAGACTGCAAAATTTGTCTCCGTCGTTCTGGCAGACACCGAAAACACCTGGAACGATTTGCTCGCTCAGAACGGCATGACCTATCCGGAGCCGAAGCTGGTTCTGTTTAGCGATGCGGTCCGTTCCGCCTGCGGTCAGGCCAGCTCGGCAGTCGGCCCGTTTTACTGCAGTCAGGACAGCAAGATCTACATCGACCTGACCTTTTACCGCCAGCTTGCCAACCAATTGCAGGCCCCCGGTGACTTCGCCCAAGCGTACGTTCTGGCCCATGAAGTCGGCCATCATCTGCAAAATGTTCTGGGCGTTCTGCCTGAATTCCACAAGGCCCGCCGGGGCATGAGCGAACGCGATGCCAATGCGCTCTCCGTCCGGGTTGAATTGCAGGCTGACTGCTTTGCCGGCATCTGGGCGCATTTCGCCGCCCAGCAACAAGGCTTTGTTGAAGATGGCGACATCGAAGAAGCCCTTAACGCCGCCAGCCGCATCGGCGACGATACGTTGCAAAAGCAAGCTCGTGGCTATGTGGTGCCGGAATCCTTCAATCACGGCACGTCCGAACAGCGGGTTCGTTGGTTCCGTGAGGGGTTCAAATCTGGTCGCATCCAGGCCTGTGACACCTTCAGCACCGATCGCCTGTAATAAAGATGCGCCTGACGGCCGTTTACCCAAGCCGCAATTCCTGAGTTCCGTGCAGGGCAGCTTTGCTTGCGGGCTCTAGCAATTCGGCAATCTTTCCGCCATATAGAAGCTTCAACCGGCTCTGGAAGTGCAGCCACTTTTCCAGAACCGGTCCAAACCCCCTAGACTTAACGATTGATCTGACGGACAGGCAGGCGCAGATGCGCAGACCCTTTTTGAAAATGAACGGCCTCGGCAACGATTTTGTCGTCTGGGATGCCCGCGACACCAGGCTTGTGCTTACGCCGGAAATCATCGCCAAACTCGGGTCGCGCGACACCGGCATCGGCTTCGATCAGATGATCACCGTCGAACGCTCGACTGTCTCGGGCGTTGATGCCTTCATGCGCATTCACAATTGCGACGGATCCCAGGTCGACGCCTGCGGCAATGCCACCCGCTGCGTCGGACGCCTGCTGTTGGAAGAAAGCGGCAAGGACGCCGTGATGATCCAGACCAATGCAGGGCTTTTGAGCGCCACGGCAGCGGGCGCGCCGCGTGAGATCACCGTCGATATGGGCAAGCCGCGCGTCAATTGGGATCAGATCCCGCTGGCAGAAGAATTCGCCGACACGCGTGCCATCGAGCTGCAGATCGGCCCGATCGATGATCCAATCCTGCACACCCCTGCGGTCGTCAACATGGGCAACCCGCACGGCATCTTCTGGGTCAAGGACATTGAGGCCTATGACCTGAGCAAGGTCGGGCCGCTGCTGGAACATCATCCGGTTTTCCCGGAAGGAGCGAATATTTCGCTGGCTCAATTTATCGGCAAGGACGAAATTCGGGTGAAGGTCTGGGAACGTGGCGTCGGCCTGACGCAGGCCTGTGGAACGGCCGCTTGCGCCGTTGCCGTGGCAGCCGTGCGCGACACCCGCGCTGGTCGCAAGTCGAAGATTCATTTGCCCGGCGGCATTTTGAACATCGAATGGCGCGAGAGCGACAGCCATGTGATGATGAGTGGCCCGACCGAGATTGAATTCGAAGGTGAAGTCGATCTGGAAACAATCGAGTGGACCAAGACCGCACCCGGCGACAATGATCAGGCACAGGAAGCGACCGGAGGTGCTGCGTGAGCATCGACGTCGTTACCTTTGGTTGTCGCCTGAATTCCTATGAATCCGAGGTCATGAAGCGCGAGGCGGAAGCCGCCGGGCTGAAAGACGCCATCCTGATCAACACCTGCGCCGTGACCAACGAAGCCGTGCGTCAGGCCCGTCAGGCTGTGCGCAAGGCGCGGCGCGACAACCCGGAAGCCCGCATTATCGTCACTGGCTGTGCCGCTCAGACGGAAAGCGCCACCTTCTCCGAAATGGGCGAAGTTGATCTGGTGCTCGGCAACACGGAAAAGCTGGAACGCAAGTCCTACGAAAGCGTCGCCGCCTTTGGCATCGACGAGAGCGAAAAGGTCCGCGTCAACGACATCATGAGTGTCGAGGAGACCGCGGGCCATCTGATTGACGGGCTGGAAGGTCGCGCCCGCGCTTTCGTTCAGGTGCAGAACGGCTGCGATCACCGCTGCACCTTCTGCATCATCCCCTACGGCCGTGGCAATTCCCGCTCTGTCCCGATGGGTGTCGTGATCGACCAGATCCGCCGTCTCGTTGAAAACGGCTACAACGAGATTGTCCTCACCGGCGTCGATATCACCTCCTATGGCTCTGATTTGCCCGGCACACCTAAACTCGGAACGCTGACGGCGAAGATCCTCAAGATGGTGCCGGAACTGAAGCGCCTGCGCCTGTCTTCCATTGACAGCATCGAGGCCGATGACGACCTGATGCGGGTGATTGCCGAAGACGAGCGGCTGATGCCCCACTTCCATCTGTCGCTTCAGGCAGGCGACGACATGATCCTGAAGCGGATGAAACGGCGCCACCTGCGGGCCGACACCATTGCCTTCTGCGAAGAAGTGCGCCGAATGCGCCCGGATGTGGTGTTCGGCGCCGACATCATTGCCGGGTTTCCGACCGAAACCGAAGAGATGTTCCTCAACTCCCTGCGCATCATCGACGAATGCGGGCTGACCCATCTGCATGTCTTCCCGTTTTCACCGCGCCCCGGCACGCCGGCGGCACGCATGCCGCAGCTGGCACGCCCGATCATCAAGGAACGCGGCGCCCGGCTACGAGCCCGGGGCGAAGAAGTTCTGAAGGCACATCTCGCTGGCGAAGTCGGTAAGACCCTGCCTGTCCTGATCGAAAAGGAAGGCCTGGGACGCACGGAAGCCTTCACCCAGACGGAGCTTTCCGGTGGCGTGGCCGGCGAGATCCTGACCGTGAAAATCACCGGACACAGCGACCGCCACCTTCTGGGTGATGTGGTATCGAAAGCAGCCTGATCATTTCCGATCCGGCTGCACCTGTTGACTGACATTCAAGGCATTTTCCATGAGCGAAACCAAGCGCGGATTTTTCGGACGTCTCTTCGGTGCGAAGGACGACAAACCCGAAAGTGCTCCGGAAGACGTCAAGACCGACAGCCCCGCCGAGGACACCGCGTCAGAGACGGATGCATCCGAAACGCCGACTGCTGCTGCAATTCCCGACGGCGTCGTACCCGCTGAAGCCCCGCCTGTCCCAGACCCCGGACAGCAGGAAGACGGAGAAGCCGCAGAGCTGCCGCCGCTGACCGGCACCGCTCCGGCAGAGGCCATCGAGCCAGCAGTGGAAAACGCAGCCTGGCCGGAGCCTGACGTTGCCGCACCTCCTGAGCCGACGCCAGTGACAGAAGCTGAGCCTGCAGCTGCAACCCCAGTTCCCGCGGAAGCGCCCGTCACTTCGGACGAACCAGACCAGCCAAAACAGTCATGGTTCCACCGCTTGCGTGCAGGTCTGTCCCGCTCGTCTTCAGCGCTGACCGACGGCATCAGTTCGATATTCACCAAGCGCAAGCTGGATGCCGCCATGCTGGAGGAGCTGGAAGATGTTCTCATCCAGGCGGATCTGGGCGTCGACACAGCCATGTCGATCACCGAGCGCCTGTCGGATGGTCGCTACAACAAGGAAATCGCTCCGGAAGAAGTCCGCGCCATTCTGGCCGAGGAAGTCGAAAAAGTGCTCGAGCCGGTGGCAAAGCCGCTGGATCTGAACCGCGGCAACAAGCTTCACGTCGTCCTGATGGTCGGCGTCAACGGCACCGGCAAGACAACGACAATCGGCAAGCTCTCGCAGAAACTCGCCCGCGAAGGCAAGACAGTGATGCTGGCTGCCGGCGACACGTTCCGCGCCGCTGCCGTTGAACAGCTGAAGATCTGGGGCGAGCGCACCGGCGCCTCCGTTATCGCCCGCGACACCGGCGCAGATGCAGCCGGATTGGCCTTCGACGCAATGAAGGAAGCCAAGGAAAAGGGTGTTGATGTTCTCTTGATCGACACTGCCGGCCGTTTGCAGAACCGTACCGAGCTGATGGAGGAGCTGGAAAAGGTCATCCGCGTCATCAAGAAGCACGACCCGCAAGCCCCGCACGATGTGCTGCTGACGCTGGATGCGACAACCGGCCAGAATGCGCTCAATCAGGTGGAGATCTTCGGCCGTGTTGCAGGCGTCACCGGCCTTGTCATGACCAAGCTCGACGGCACGGCCCGCGGCGGCATCCTCGTCGCCATCGCCGCCAAGTTCAAACTCCCGGTCCACTTTATCGGCATCGGTGAAGGCGTTGAGGACCTGGAACCCTTCTCCGCCAAGGATTTTGCGACAGCTATCGCCGGTGGGGCGTAAGGATGGGCGGCCAATACACTCGCGCTGACAGTCCCTGCAAAAAATTCAGGAAAACGAACGCCATTTTCGCTGATTTCAAATCAACGCGCATAGCAATCTCTCCAAGGTATTTAAGAGATGATACATTAGCTCATTAAAACAGTAATTCTTGAGAACAAAAAAACATAAAGAAATTTTTGATGATACCAGAGCATCCTAAGAAACTAGCGAGAATTGGGGCTATTTTATCGCTCCTTGGCTCACTTATTTGGATTCAATGGCCTCTTAATCTAGAAGAAGTTAGCCCTGCTGCACTGACAATATTTATGGGTTGCTTAATAACATGGGTCGCCATTGAAATAGCAGACCTTCCAAATATCGACAAATCTAGGCAAAACGAAGTAAATCAAGACGCAGAAAAATTGAACTTCATCTTAAAGAAAATTGATTTTCAGCAATCTTATATATTGAAGAACTATGCAATCGAAACATACATCGAACAACCATCATATGATGGTCTCAAAGAAATTCGAACCTATCATGATGAGGATAGATTTCCTTTTCACAATAAGGAAATGCAGAAAGCATTTGATGAGTTTTGTCTGAGTGTAAGTGTGTTTTTGAATGCTCTTTACGGACTTTATACAGCGGATGGCCGAGGCAACATAACTTGGCGACCAGGCGGCACAGAATATGTCCCGGAAACAGAATACGAATTAATTAAACAAGAAATTTGTATTATAACAGACAAAAAGGTGGATTGCTCGAATAAATGGGACAAATTTCTAATTATCTCAAATAACGCCTTAAAAGGCTCAACTATAAGAATAGAAAAATACTAAATTAAATATTCATAGATAAACTGGATTCTTCGGAAAAACGGGCGCCTTTCGACGCCCGCTCTGATGATCTGACAAAGCTTTGTAAGAAAGCTTAGCTGTTGACCAGGTTGCGCAGCACGTAGTGCAGGATGCCGCCGGCCTTGATGTATTCCAGCTCGTCCTCGGTATCGACGCGGCATAGGCACTCGATAACCTTGGTTGTGCCATCGGCATAGGTCACTTCCACATCCATCATGCAGCGCGGCTTGATGTCCGCAATGCCCTTGATGGTGACGCGTTCCTGGCCGGTGATGCCATGCGACTGCCAGCTTTCGCCTTCCTTGAAGACCAGCGGAATGACGCCCATGCCAACAAGGTTGGACCGGTGAATACGCTCAAACGACTCCGTAATCACCGCGCGGACACCGAGCAGCTTCGTTCCCTTGGCAGCCCAGTCACGCGACGAGCCCGAGCCGTATTCCTTGCCGGCGAAGATAACCAGCGGCGTCCCGGCTTCCTGGTACTCCATGCAGGCGTCATAGATCCACTTCTTCTCGCCGTCCTTGGTGGTCACCCCCCCTTCGACACCCGGAACCATCTGGTTCTTGATGCGGATGTTGGCGAAAGTGCCACGCATCATGACGTTGTGGTTGCCGCGGCGCGCGCCATAGGAGTTGAAGTCCTTGCGGGCGACCTGGTGCTCGGCCAGATATTCACCCGCCGGGCTTTCCGCCTTGATATTCCCTGCCGGTGAGATGTGATCGGTGGTGATGCTGTCAAGAAACAGCCCCATCACGGCCGCGCCTTCGATGTCCTCGAGCGGCTTCGGCTCCATGGTCATGTCTTCGAAATACGGCGGGTTCGCCACATATGTCGACGACGTCGGCCACTTGTAGGTCATGCCGCCCTCGACCTTGATCGCCTGCCAATGCTCGTCACCCTTGAACACATCGCCATAGCGCTCGCGGAACATCCCTTCATTGATGGAAGAGCGGATCAGCGCCGCGATTTCTGCGGTGCTCGGCCAGATGTCCTTCAGGTACACCGGGTTGCCATCCTGATCATCGCCGAGAGAGTCTTCGGCAACATTGATGTTCAGGTTGCCGGCGATGGCATAGGCAACGACAAGCGGCGGAGACGCCAAGTAGTTGGCGCGCACATCCGGGTTTACTCGGCCTTCAAAGTTTCGATTCCCCGAAAGAACAGAACAGGCAATCAGATCGTTGGCGTTGATGGCCTCGGAAATCGCCGGATCCAACGGGCCGGAGTTGCCGATACAGGTGGTGCAGCCGTAGCCTGCCAGCGAGAAGCCCAGCGCATCCAGGTCGTCCTGAACGCCGGCCTTGTTCAGATAGTCGGTGACCACCTGGGAGCCAGGAGCCAGCGAGGTCTTGACCCACGGCTTGACCTTCAGCCCCTTCGCCAGAGCGTTGCGGGCAACAAGGCCCGCGCCGATCAGAACGGACGGGTTGGACGTATTGGTGCAAGACGTGATGGCCGCGATGACGACGTCGCCGTTGCCGATATCAAAGCTTTTGCCTTCAACGGCAACGCGCTTGGAAAGTTCGCCGGCCTTCTGGAATTCGTCTTCCATCGTCTTGGCAAAGCCTGCAGCGGCATCGGACAGGTTGATCCGGTCCTGCGGGCGCTTCGGACCCGAGACAGCCGGAACAACCGTGGAGATATCAAGCTCCAGGGTATCCGTGAAAACCGGTTCTTCCGTCCCTGAGCGGAACATTCCCTGCGCCTTGGAGTAGGCTTCCACCAGAGCGACGCGATCCTTGTCGCGGCCGGTGGCTTCCAGATAGTTGAGAGTGTCGCGGTCGACCGGAAAGAAGCCACAGGTCGCGCCATATTCCGGGGCCATATTGGCAATGGTTGCTTCATCTTCCAGAGACAGATGATCCAGGCCTTCGCCGTAAAACTCGACGAACTTGCCGACAACGCCCTTGGCACGCAGCATTTCAACTACCCGCAGCACGAGATCGGTGGCGGTGATGCCCTCGTTCAGCTTGCCGGTCATCTTGAAGCCGATGACTTCCGGGATCAGCATGGAGATCGGCTGACCCAGCATCGCTGCTTCTGCTTCGATGCCGCCGACACCCCAGCCCAATACGGCCAGCGCATTGATCATGGTGGTGTGGCTGTCTGTGCCGACCAGCGTATCCGGATAGGCGACCGTTTCGCCATCCTCATCCTTGGTCCAGACGGTCTGGGCCAAGTATTCCAGATTCACCTGGTGACAAATGCCGGTTCCCGGTGGAACAGCACGGAAATTGTCGAAGGCGGACTGACCCCAGCGCAGGAACTCGTAGCGCTCTCCGTTGCGCTCATATTCCATTTCGACGTTCTTCTTGAACGCATCCTGGGTTCCAAAATAGTCGACCATGACCGAATGATCGATGACCAAATCAACAGGAACCAGCGGGTTGACCTTCTTCGGATCACCGCCGAGCTTCACGGCAGCATCACGCATGGCGGCAAGATCGACCACCGCCGGAACCCCGGTGAAGTCCTGCATCAGCACGCGGGCCGGTCGGTAGGCAATCTCATGGGAAGACTTGCGCTCGACAAGCCACTTAGCGACAGCCTTGATGTCTTCGGCCTTCACGGTGCGACCGTCTTCGAAACGGAGCAGGTTTTCCAGAACCACCTTCAGCGAGTAAGGCAGCTTGGAGACACCCTCCAGGCCATTCTTTTCCGCTTCGGGAATAGAGAAGTAGGTATAGGTCTTGTCACCGACCTGCAGCGTTGTTTTCGATTTGAAGCTGTCGAGGGATTGGGTCACGCGGGCGATCTCCTTCACATGCCTCCTGCGGCAGGGTCGCATCCCCTGACCACCGGGCTGGTCTCTGCAGGCCTCCCAGGGCGGGAAGTCTGTTTGGCTCCGAGGAGCCGTCGCGCAGCTGACGCAAACAGAGCCTCTCCCCCATTTTCGCTGCCGCAATTATTAACGTGTTTGTTTTACAAAATTTTGTCTCCAACCGCTAGATGGTGCGCCGCCGCATTCTCGGGCAGAAAATCGGAAAGCATGTCAGGAAATCAAGTCCCCTGCTGGAAATCCGTTCCGAAGAAATTTGGGCAGGGGCTGAAATGCGACACACTGCAAACACCAACGCGGCTGGCTGAGACACCGTGCCAAAAGACAGCAATTGTGTGCGGGGTCTCAGGCGACCGTCCGTTTTCGAAGGCGCTGTCCAACAAAGGCCATTCGGCAAAGGAAGAGCGATGGCGCATAACGAAGGCGCGAACTCCCACGATTTTGCGAAAAGTCCAGATTAGCGCGACTGAAATTATCTTGCATACATATGTATACTATAATATGACCCCGTCAAGCAAGCTTGGCCCGGCTTCGCGAGTACGCGACGCGATCCGGCGCACGAGCTTCAACTAAAAAAGGACGCCGGTATCGTAATGAGCTTGTACAAAGACTACCTCAAAGAAATTGAAAGCCGCAAAGTTGACGGCCTGCACCCCAAGCCGATTGACGACGGCGCGCTGGTAAACGAGCTCATTGCCCAGATCCGCGATCTGGACAACGAACACCGCGACGAGTCTCTGAATTTTTTCATTTACAACACCCTGCCGGGCACAACCAGCGCCGCCAGTGTCAAGGCGAAATTCCTCAAGGAAATCATCCTTGGCGAAGCAGTGGTGAAGGAAATCACCCCTGCCTTTGCATTCGAGCTGTTGTCCCACATGAAGGGCGGCCCGTCGGTCGAGGTCCTTCTCGACCTGGCGCTGAGTGAGAACGAAGAAGTCAACCGCGACGCTGCGGAAGTCCTGAAAACCCAGGTATTCCTCTACGAAGCAGACACGGACCGCCTGGAAGCCGCCTACAAGGCCGGCAACGAGATCGCAGCTGACCTTCTCGACAGCTACGCCAAGGCCGAGTTCTTCACCAAGCTTCCTGACGTGGACGAGGAAATCGAGGTCGTTACCTATATTGCGGCCGAAGGTGACATCTCCACCGATTTGCTGTCGCCGGGCAACCAGGCGCACTCACGCTCCGACCGTGAACTGCACGGCAAGTGCATGATCTCCGAGCAGGCTCAAAAGCACATCGAAGAGCTGAAGCTGCAGCACCCGGGCAAGCGCGTCATGCTGATCGCCGAAAAAGGCACCATGGGCGTCGGTTCTTCCCGTATGTCTGGTGTCAACAACGTCGCCCTTTGGACCGGCAAGAAGGCCAGCCCTTATGTTCCGTTCGTGAACTTTGCTCCGGTGGTCGCCGGAACAAACGGCATTTCGCCGATCTTCCTGACCACTGTTGGCGTGACAGGTGGTATTGGTCTCGACCTGAAGAACTGGGTCAAGAAGCTCGACGCCGACGGCAAGCCGATCCTCAACAACGACGGCAACCCGGTTCTGGAACAGAAGTACTCTGTCGAAACGGGCACTGTCCTCAAGATCAACACAAAAACCAAGAAGCTCTACAATGCAGACGGAAGCGAAGAGCTGAACGACGTTTCTTCCGCGTTCCTGCCGCAGTCGGTCGAGTTCATGAAAGCCGGCAGCTCCTACGCCGTCGTCTTCGGCAAGAAGCTCCAGACACTGGCCGCTGAAGTGCTTGGCATCGAAGCGCCATTGGTTTTCGCTCCCTCAAAGGAAGTCTCTCACGCGGGTCAGGGCATGACCGCCGTTGAAAAGATCTTCAACGCCAATGCCGTCGGCTCCACGCCGGGCAAGGTCCTGCACGCAGGCTCCGATACGCGCGTCAAGGTCAACATCGTTGGCTCCCAGGACACCACCGGCCTGATGACCTCGCAGGAACTGGAAGCCATGGCAGCGACCGTGATTTCCCCGACCGTTGACGGTGCCTATCAGTCTGGGTGTCACACCGCGTCGGTTTGGGATCTCAAGGCACAGGCCAACACGCCAAAGCTGATGTCCTTCATGCACAAGTTCGGCTTGATCACCGGCCGCGACCCCAAGGACGTCTATCATCCGATGACGGACGTGATCCACAAGGTGCTGAACGACATCACTGTGGATGACTGGGACATCATCATCGGCGGCGACAGCCACACCCGCATGTCCAAAGGCGTTGCCTTCGGAGCCGATAGCGGCACGGTTGCACTGGCTCTGGCAACAGGTGAAGCCACCATGCCGATCCCGGAATCCGTCAAGGTGACCTTCAAAGGCGCCATGAAGGATTACATGGACTTCCGCGATGTGGTGCATGCAACCCAGGCCCAGATGTTGCAGCAACATGGCGACAACGTCTTCCTTGGCCGCGTTATTGAAGTCCACATCGGTACACTGCTCGCCGATCAGGCCTTCACCTTCACCGACTGGACCGCAGAAATGAAGGCCAAGGCCTCTATCTGTATTTCCAATGACGAAACGCTGATCGGTTCTCTGGAACTGTCGAAAGCCCGTATCCAGGTGATGATCGACAAGGGCATGGACAACGACACCCAGGTTCTGCAGGGCCTGATCGACAAGGCGGACAAGCGCATCGCGGAAATCCGGTCCGGTGAAAAGCCGGCGCTGACACCAGATGACAATGCCAAGTATGCGGCAGAAGTCGTGGTCGACCTGGACCTGATCGATGAGCCGATGATCGCTGATCCTGACGTCAACAACATTGACGTTTCCAAGCGCTACACCCACGACACCATTCGTCCGATTTCCTACTACGGCGCGGAAAAGAAGGTGGACCTGGGCTTCGTCGGCTCCTGCATGGTGCACAAAGGAGACGTGAAGATCGTCGCCCAGATGCTGCGCAATCTGGAGAAGGAGCAGGGCAAGGTCGAATTCAAGGCCCCGCTGGTGGTTGCAGCCCCGACCTACAACATCATCGACGAGTTGAAGGAAGAGGGCGACTGGTCCGTCCTGCAGAAATACTCCGGCTTCGAGTTTGACGACACGGCACCCAAGAGCGTCGCCCGTACGGAATATGAAAACATTCTGTACCTCGAACGTCCCGGCTGTAACCTTTGCATGGGCAACCAGGAAAAGGCAGCCAAGGGTGACACAGTGCTGGCCACGTCCACCCGCCTGTTCCAGGGCCGTGTTGTGGCCGATGCCGAGGGCAAGAAGGGTGAGTCCCTGCTGGCGTCCACGCCGGTCGTCGTACTCTCCGCAATTCTCGGTCGCACACCAACAATCGAAGAATACAAGACCGCCGTCGAAGGGATCGATCTGACCAAGTTCGCCCCGCCGCTGCAAAAGCCGCTGGACAGCCTGTCGGTCCATTTCTAGGACACAGCTTCCTTGTTCCGGTCCGCGCCATCTCGCCTGGACCGGCAAAGAGCCAAGAATCTGAGGAGGGCAGGATGTCGAGAGACATCCTGCCCTCTTGCTTTTTGAAGGAAAACAGCTTCAGTTTGCGCAAATCTGATCGTTATTCACGACTTGGCAGATAGCCCAGCCCGCCAGGGGCCGAAGTCCACCCGGAGCGTTTCCCCTGAAACTCATTGCCGAAAATCTCTCGATCGACCGTGGCGGACGCCGGGTGTTCACCGGCCTGTCATTTGCCTTGCCTGCAGCACATGGCCTCGTCGTCACCGGGCCAAACGGCATTGGCAAGTCTTCACTCCTGAGAACACTGGCCGGGCTTGTTCCTCCATCTCAGGGACAGCTTTCCCTGGAAGGCGCTGAACCTGAAAAGACCGTCGCCGAGCATGCCCATTACTTTGGCCACCAAAGTGCCGTGAAGCCGGCCCTGACAACGCTGGAAAATCTCGTCTTCTGGCAGGACTTTCTCAGTCCAGCACTGCCTGCCGGGTTCACCCCGCAGGCCCAATCGCCTTCCGCAATTCTGGAGCTGCTGGGTCTGGAACACACATCCAGCCTGCCTGCAGCCTATTTGTCGGCTGGACAAACCCGTCGACTGGCTCTGGCCCGACTGTTCGTTTGTCCGCGCCCCATCTGGTTGATGGATGAACCCACATCAGCACTCGATACGGCCTCCGAGGCATTGCTGTTGCAGTTGATGCAGGCGCATCTCGACAATGGTGGCATGATTGTCACCGCAACCCACACGCCGCTGACCATGTCTCCGTGTCTGACATTGCAGCTGGCGGATGAAGAGGAGAGCCCGGCGTGACGTCTCCAGAAAACAACTGGGCCCTCGCACTTCTGCAACGCGAACTCCGCCTCGCCGTTCGGATCGGTGGCGGGGCGTTGGTCGGCGTGCTGTTCTTCCTGGCGGTGGTGACCGTCATCCCCTTCGGCGTGGGGCCCGATCTCAATCTTCTAGCACGCATCGGCCCGGCGATCCTGTGGATCGGTGCCCTGCTCGCCACCTTGCTGGGACTCGACCGACTGTTTCAGGCCGACCGTGATGACGGCACACTGGATCTGATGTTGATGGCTGGCCGACCACTGGAACTGGTTGTGTTGATCAAATGCCTGGCGCATTGGCTGGCGACAGGTCTGCCACTCGTCCTCGCGGCCCCCATTCTTGGTATCTTCCTCAATCTGGAACCACTGGCCATGGGCGCAGTCACTGCGACTCTTTTGGCCGGAACCCCGGCTCTTACCTTAATCGGAGCTGTTGGCGCAGCACTGACAGTCAGCCTACGCCGAGGCGGCTTGTTGCTCGCAGTCCTCGTCGTTCCGTTGACCATTCCCGTGCTGATCTTCGGGGTCAGCGCCGCCAATGCAGCGCTGGTCGTCGGCACACCTTTCAAAGTGCCCTTTGTCGTTCTTTGTGCCCTGAGCCTGATTTCCGGCGTCGTTGGTCCGGTCGCAGCGGCCATGGCCCTGCGCTTTTCAGCAGATTAGGATAGGACTGCGATAACGGAAAACTGAAGCCGAGGCTCTGGCCTCTTGCCTCGGCTTTGATTAAACGCAATGCGAGAAATGCGGCAATCTGGCTCTTTGCTGCAACCGATCAAACACCTAGATTGTGATCCATGGCCTTACTGGACTATGCAAACCCGACACGTTTCCTGCGCCTGAGCCAGAGGATCCTTCCCTGGCTCACAGGCGCATGCGTGATTGCCTTTGCCGTCGGTCTCTACATGAGCCTTTTCGTGGCGCCTGAAGACTACCAGCAAGGCCAGACGGTCAAGATCATGTATATTCACGTTCCGGCAGCCTGGCTGTGCATGATGACCTATTCGATCATGGCACTGTCGTCACTCGGCACGCTTGTCTGGAAGCATCCACTGGCAGATGTGTCTGCCAAGGCAGCAGCCCCGATTGGGGCAGCCTTCACCCTGATCGCACTGATCACCGGCTCACTCTGGGGGCGCCCCATGTGGGGCACCTATTGGGAGTGGGATGCCCGGATGACTTCCGTGCTGGTTCTATTGCTGATGTACCTCGGCCTGATCGCCCTGTGGCGGACCATGGAAGACCCGATCAAGGCCGGCAAGGCTGCAGCAATCCTGACTTTGGTCGGCGCGCTGAACCTGCCGATCATCAAGTTTTCCGTCGACTGGTGGTACACGCTGCATCAACCAGCCAGCGTCATGCGCATGGACGGGCCGACAATCCATCCGGCGCTGTTGACCCCCTTGCTGATCATGGCCCTTGCGTCGACACTTCTGTTCTTCGTCCTGCACCTGCAGGCGATGCAGAACGAGATCATGCGCCGCCGGGTCCGGGCGCTCCGCCTAAGGGCCGCCTCGAGCACGCGGCCTGCCCGCATGACCGCCACCTCGACTGCTGCGGAGTAACCGACATGGATTTTGGACCATATGCCAGTTTCATTTATGCCGCCTATGGCATTTCGGCGCTGATCATCATCGCGCTGATTGCCTGGATCCGAATTGATCGGAAGACCCTGGAAGACAGCCTGAAACAACTCGCGGCACACGGACACTCCCGCAAGATCAAGAGCGCCAGGACACCCGCATCTTCGGAGACCAAATGACCGGCCAACCCGAAACCGCGCCTCAGCCGAAACGCCACCGCATTCCTGTTCTTGTCTTGCTGCCGTTGTTTCTCTTCGTCGCCCTGGCCATGCTGTTTCTGGTGCAGCTGACGCTGGGACGTGACCCTTCCGTCATCCCCTCGGCACTGCTCAACAAAGCCGCGCCGACAACAAACCTTCCGCCAATTGTCGGCTTCACCGACAACGGCGCGGATGTTCCCGGCTTTACCAATGACGATTTCATCGGGAAAATATCCGCAGTGAACGTCTTTGCCTCCTGGTGCGGCCCCTGTCGGCTGGAGCACCCGCTGCTTGAGGAACTCTCCGGCGAACCCGGTTTGCAGATGATCGCTATCAACTACAAGGATCCGCCAGAGAATGCGCGCCGCTTTCTCAGCACCTTCGGCAACCCGTTCGACCGCATCGGCGCCGACGAAACTGGCCGCACCGGCATTGAATGGGGCGTCACTGGCGTTCCCGAAACCTTTCTGGTCGACCGGACCGGAATGATCCGCTACAAAATGTTCGGGCCATTGACTCCGGAAAACTATCAAGGGTTTCTGCTGGAACTGCGAAAACTACAGAGCGAACAACCCGCCAGTTAACGTCTTCCTCGCGACACTGTGACCGCCCGAACGCCCCTATAACCGGCTCGTGAATAGCTCTCGATCGGCAAAAACAATAGTGTGCTGAAATATTGGTCATAAGGATCCAGTGGAAATGCACCGGACATACAGCCACCAGGCAAGCGCGCAGAAACCAGACGGCGAGGCAATTCTCAGCCGCAACAGTATGCGTCGTCACATGAAGCGCGCGATCCGCCTTCTCGGCGTTTGCGCTGCGCTCATTGCAACGCCGGTGCACGCCCAGCCCAAGGCCGTGATCGAGCTTTTCACAAGCCAGGGCTGTTCCTCCTGCCCCCCAGCCGATGAACTGCTTGAGCAGCTGAGCGCGCAGGACGGCATTCTGGCCCTCTCCCTGCCTGTCGACTACTGGGATTACCTTGGCTGGAAGGACACATTGGCCAGCCGCGCCAATTCCAATCGCCAGCACGCCTATGCCGAGTTTCGCGGCGACCGCGCAGTCTATACGCCTCAGATGGTCATCAACGGCGGCGAACACGTCATTGGCAGCAAGCCGACAGACGTGAAAGCCGCCCTGGAACGCGCTGACCCTCTGACCACGCACGTTGCGCTCTCCCTCAACGACATGGCGGTCGAAGCCCGGATCAAGGGCACCCTGCCGAAAAACGTGAAAATGGCCACCGTCTTCTTCGGCATGCTGGAACCGCGCCGTGAAGTCCCGATCAACCGCGGCGAGAATGCCGGCGAGACCGTGACCTACGTCAATGTTGCCCACCATTTGCAACCGATCGGCATGTGGTCCGGAGGTGACGAGATCTTCCGTATGCCGATGAGCGAGATCAAGCTGACCGGCATGCACACCTGCGTCGTTCTGGTGCAGATTGAAACCGAAACTGGCCCCAGCCGCATTCTCGGCGCCCAGACGATCAATTGGACAGACAACAAGTAGCCGCGGCCGGCTTTGCCACTCTCACAGACTATTACTAAACGCGTGGGTCCACGGCTAATCCAAATGCCGGAGTTTTCGCGCGCTTCGAAATCTGATACCTGTCGCTGCGGGAGATCGGGTCGGCAAACAGCTGGTCCAACGTAACGACGGCAGACCTGCTCATGTCCACACGGATTACAATTGCCCTCGGCAGCCTTCTTGTCGGGATTCTCTCCCTCGGCCTCAAATATTACGCTTATTGGCTCACCGGATCCACCGCGCTCTACGCCGACGCCCTCGAAACCATCGTCAATGTCGCCTCCTCTCTAGCGACGATCTTCGCAGTGTGGCTCGCTGCCAAGCCGGCGGATTCCAATCACCCCTACGGCCACGACAAGGCCGAGTATTTCGCCGCTGTTCTCGTCGGGGTGCTTATTGTCCTATCCTCGATCTCGATCTTCCACGCCACATGGAACAGCTACGTCAGCAGCGCCACGGTGACCTATTCGGCCCTCGGACTTGGCGTCAATGCTGCAGCGGCCGGGCTGAACGCGATCTGGGCAACTGTGCTCATAAGAACGGGCAAGAGGCACCGCTCACCTGCCCTCAAGGCCGACGGGAAACATCTCGTCGCCGATGTTGTCACCTCCTTGAGTGTACTCGCCGGTGTCGGCCTGGTCACCTTGACCGGCTGGCAGAAACTCGATCCCATCCTGGCTGGACTTGTAGGCCTCAACGTCCTCTGGACGGGATGGGGCGTAATGAAGGATTCGGTTTCCGGCCTGATGGATGAAGCGGCGTCCGAAGACGTTCAAGATCAGATCCGCGCCATGATCCGCGACCATGGCGACGGCGCACTGGAAGCCCACGATCTCCGCACCCGCCTCTCCGGCAAGGTGACCTTCATCGACTTCCATCTGGTGGTTCCAGGAGAACTGAGCGTCGATGCCGCACACGAGATATGCGACCGCGTTGAACAGGCAATCGGGCACAAGGTTCCCGGAGCTCACGTCACCATCCACGTCGAACCGGAGCACAAGGCAAAACACAGCGGAATTCTTGTGCTTTGAGCATCTGTCGCACATGCGCGACACCTTGCTTTTCTTAGCTGCCACAAAGAGCCACCAACTGCTTGTTCAAAAATTACGAATGGACTAGGTGTTGAACCGTCCCGGTACTTCTGCTTGTGCAGGTATCACCTTTCGAATGCCCCTACGCCGGACCAGCTCTTGACCCGCCAAAACCTCGTCGACCACACTATTCTGATCGCCGGTTCGTTGATCATGTGCGTCCCGCTCTGCATGGTGTTTCTGGCAACCACACACGAAGCAGGTACACCGGGTAGCAGTGGCCTGACCCTGGTCCCCGGATCGCATTTTCTAGAAAATTACCGGGACATGCTGACCCTGAAGGCCGGCTTTGGCGGCGATATCACAGCCCTTGGCATGATCTGGAATTCCTTTCTGCTCGCCACCGGCTTTGCAGCGGTCAAGGTCAGCTTCTCGCTGGCCGCAGCGTATGGGTTGAGCTACTTCCGGGTTCCTGCGGCTGGCTTCATCTTCTGGCTGTTGCTGTTGTCATTGATGCTGCCGCTGGAATCCCGCTTCCTGCCGACTTTCGACGTGCTGACCCACTTCGGGCTGGTCGACACCACCGCAGGACTCGTGCTGCCATTGGCTGCCTCCGGGCTGGGAACCATCTTCTTTCTGCAATTCCTGAAAACCCTGCCGGAAACCTTGGTCGAAGCCGCGCGCCTCGATGGCGCCGGGCCTTTCCGCTTCTTTCGCGACATTCTCGTGCCGCTCTCCGCACCAATGGCCGGCGCCCTGTTCCTGGTGCTGTTTGTCACCGGCTGGAATCAATATCTCTGGCCGGTGCTCGTCACCTCAAGCGAGGACGGATACACCCTTGTTCGCGGTCTTCAGTACTTCGGCAACGGAAGCCTTTACGGCAAGATGCTGGCCTGTTTAGCCGTCCTTCCCCCCGCCCTGCTGATCCTCGTGTTTCAGCGCCAGTTCGTCAAAGGCTTGTTCGATGGCAGTCACTGATCAGGAAACCCCGCCCATGTCTCATGCTCATCCCGCCATCATCTTCGATTGCGACGGCGTTCTGGTCGATTCAGAAGTCATCTACCTGGCAGCAGAGGCCGAGCACCTGGCAACGATTGGCCTGACATATGACGAAAACGCCTATCGCAAGCGCTTTCTCGGTCTGAACAGCCGAGACCTTATCTCCGGCTTGCGCGCCGACCACGAAGAAATGGGATCCGGGACTTTTCCTGAGGATTTCCATGTCAGAATGATGCACACGGCTTACGCACGGATGGAGACAGACCTCGAAGCCATCTCCGGCATCCACGACCTCTTGCGCAGCCACATCGGACCGCGCGCCGTGGCCTCCTCCTCCGCGCTCGACAAGCTACATTGGAAGCTCGAAAAGACCGGAATTTCACCTTTCTTCGATCACCACATCTACTCTGGCGATCAGGTCGAAAACGGCAAGCCGGCACCCGATCTCTTTCTGATGACAGCGCAGGCCATCGCCACCCCTCCGGCAGACTGCATTGTCATCGAGGACAGCCGCAACGGCGTTCAGGCCGGCATTGCAGCAGGCATGACTGTCTGGGGTTTTGTCGGTGGCGGCCACAACTACGACGGCCTGTCAGAGACCCTGATGGATGCTGGTGCTGACAGGGTTTTCACCAACCACACAGAAATGGCCGATCATCTGGCCCGGTTGGCCAGCGCATAAAAAAGCCCGGGCGAAAATACTCCACCCGGGCCTGAAATGATATTCTAGAGCTGCTCAGCGCAGGATATCGCTTTCCGGTGTCGCGCTGATCTTGTGAATGGCCAGATCCGCACCCTTGCGCTCGTCTTCTGCGCTCAGCCGAAGGCCAATGACAGCCTTCAGTCCGCCATAGACCACGAGCCCCAGCGCGAAGGCATAGGCAACGCCGGCGAAGGTGCCTATGAGCTGCGAGACGAGCGATACACCTCCCAGACCGCCCAGGCTTTCCAGCCCGAAAATCCCCGCAGCAATACCGCCCCACAGGCCGCAAAGCCCATGCAACGGCCAGACACCCAGCACATCGTCTATCTTCAGCTTGTTCTGACACAGCTCGAAACCCTTGACGAAGAGCGCACCGGCAAGACCACCGACAATCAGACTGCCGACCGGATGCATGATGTCCGAGCCGGCACACACGGCCACCAGACCCGCCAGTGCGCCATTGTGGACGAAGCCCGGATCATTGCGACCCACCACCAGCGCAGTCAGGATGCCGCCGACCATCGCCATCAGCGAGTTGATGGCAACCAGCCCAGAAGCGGCTCCCAGCGAGCCAGCGGTCATGACGTTGAAGCCGAACCAGCCAACGCACAGCATCCATGATCCCAGCGCCAACCACGGAATGGAAGACGGCGGAATGCCGATAACACGCCCCTTGGCATCATAGCGCCCCAGACGGGTGCCGAGCAGCAGTACGGCCGCCAGGGCGATCCAGCCACCGACGGCATGCACCACAACAGACCCCGCAAAGTCGTGAAAGCCTGCGCCAAATGTCAGCTCAAGCCAGCTCTGCAGACCGAAGTTGCCGTTCCAGACAATACCTTCAAACAGCGGGTACCCGATCCCCACCAGGGCAGCCGTTGCCAGGCACTGCGGCAGGAATTTCATCCGCTCGGCTATGCCGCCGGAAATGATAGCCGGAATAGCGGCTGCAAATGTCGTCAGGAAGAAGAATTTGACCAAGGTCAGACCTTGCAGCTCGAAGTCCCCCCCGCCGCCCGACAATGTGGCCGCATCCACCAGAAAGCTGGTGCCATAGGCGAAGCTGTAGCCGACAAAGAAGTAGACAACGGTCGAGATGGCGAAATCGACCAGGATCTTCACCAGGGCATTCACCTGATTCTTGTGCCGCACCGTGCCGACTTCCAGAAAGGCGAAGCCGCCGTGCATGGCGAAAACCAGGATGGCTCCCATCAGGACGAAGAACACGTCTCCGCCCACCGATGAATTGGACATTAGTTGCTCCCTTTTATGCCGCCCGCTTATTTTTTAGGCGGTTTATAGCCACCTGCTATACAAGCCGCATGCCAGTCAGGCAGAAGCGCCCAATTCCACATCAAATGAAACAGAAACAAGCAAGATTCTTCAGGATCGGCAGTCATCGCCTAAATAAAGGGCGCAAAAAATAGGCAAACGCAATAAAAATAGTCAAATCAACATCTCCGCCAGTTCTTAAGGTCAAAAAGCGACAAGAGACCTGCGGAGACAAAAAAAGCCCAGGGACGAACCCCGGGCTTAATTCTGACAGTCTGAACGAGCAGACCGCTATGGAAGTTGGCTTTTAGCGACCGGAGCCGATGCCGAATTCCGGATAGGCTTCGACGCCGATTTCGACTTTGTCGAGACCCAGTGCCTCTTCCTCTTCCGTCACGCGGATGCCCATGACTGCCTTCAGGATGAACCAGACGATCGCAGAAGCAACCAGCGTGAACACACCGTAGCAGACGATACCGATCAGCTGGGTACCATAGGACGTGTCAGCGTTGGAGAACGGTACGATGAAGGTGCCCCAGATACCTGCAAGCAGGTGCACCGGGATGGCGCCAACAACGTCATCGATCTTCAGCTTGTCCAGCGCCGGTACGGCGAAGACAACAATCGCACCACCGATACCACCGATGATCACAGCCTGCAGCACGGACGGAGCCAGCGGCTCAGCAGTGATGGAGACGAGACCAGCAAGAGCACCGTTCAGGGCCATCGTGACGTCGACCTTCTTGTAGAGGATCTGGGTCAGGATGATGGCAACAACAACACCGGCTGCAGCAGCCATGTTGGTGTTGGCGAAGATGCGGGAAACGTCGGAAACATCACCGATTGTGCCCATTGCGAGCTGGGATGCGCCGTTGAAACCAAACCAACCGAGCCACAGGATGAATGTACCCAGGGTCGCCAGCGGCATGGAGGAACCCGGCATCGGGAAGACGGAGCCGTCAGCGCCGTACTTGCCCTTTCGAGCACCAAGGATAAGAGCACCAGCGAGAGCTGCCCAGCCACCAACGGAGTGAACAAGAGTGGAACCAGCGAAATCGGAGAAGCCCATTTCGGAAAGGAAGCCACCGCCCCACTGCCAGGAACCGGCGATCGGGTAGATGAAGCCGGTCAGCACGACCGTGAAGACCAGGAAAGGCCACAGCTTGATGCGCTCAGCCAGGGTACCGGACACGATGGACGCGGTCGTGGCACAGAACACCATCTGGAAGAACCAGTCGGACGCTGTGGAGTAACCGGTGTCGAGCGCATTCCCGCCGACCGGATCGAAGGAGTACGGACCGAAGGAGCCGATGAAGCCGCCGTCAACGCCAGCGTACATCAGGTTATACCCTGTGATCCAGAACATCAGGCCTGCGATGGAATACAGGGCGATGTTCTTCAGGCACTGCATGGAAACGTTCTTGGAGCGAACGAGACCGGCTTCAAGCATTGCGAAGCCTGCAGCCATCCACATGACGAGGAAGCCGCCAATGAGGAAGAGCAGGGTGTTGAGAATATATTGGGTCTCAGCGGTCACACCGGAGTCCTGAGCCAGCGCAGGGGCTACCATAAGCCCAAGAGCGCCAAGCGTAGCCGCGCCTTTAGCGACAAGTTTGGTCATGATTTTTTCCCTCAAGACAATCAAAGAGCTTCGGCGTCGGTTTCGCCGGTGCGGATACGGACCACCTGATCGATGGAATAGACGAAGATCTTGCCGTCGCCGATCTGGCCGGTCTTGGCAGCAACGGAAATGACTTCCACGACCTTTTCGACTGCGTCGCCGGAGACAGCGACTTCAATCTTCAGTTTCGGCAGGAAGCTGACCGCGTATTCGGTACCACGGTAGATTTCGGTATGACCCTTCTGTCGGCCATAACCCTTTACCTCGGTCACAGTCAGGCCCTGGATGCCGATGCCGGTGAGCGCGTCACGCACTTCATCGAGCTTGAACGGCTTGATAATGGCCATCACAATTTTCATTGCTCGTTCCCATTCCTTTTCCTGTTGCCCCCTCCCGGTGAAGAGGCACTCAACCGGCCCGTATGGTCCCCTCTCGGGTCCCGGTGAAGGCTCTCGGAAGAGCCTCCTCTCTCGGACCTGTCCCGCCCCCCTTTCGGACAGGGAGAGACGAAAACCGGAGCCGGTGTCGGTCTCTTAGAAACAAGTACCGTGCCAACTCGGCAGACCATGTCGCAGAACGGCAGAATTCCGGGGTTTCAAGCAAGTGAACGGAGGAATGCGGAAAATTACGAAGGGGGATTCGGCAGGTGCGATACCCGTCAATCGCACAGAAAATGTGCAATTACTGAAAAACGCACACAAAACACGCAAAGACATGTCGAAACCATGTCATCGGCTAAAATCCATGCAAGGTTTCTGCTGCAGTTTGGAGCAAACGCCGTGGCTTTGGACGCAAACAGCAGCGATTTACCTTTGAGAAAGAATTGGCTCGGTGCCGCGCCAATCCGCAAGATCAGCGCAGCCAGGCACATGCGTTTCTCTCGAAACGCCAAGCCTCAGGCGGAAAACCCGCCGTCCTTCAGGTACGCCGCTTCTTCCGGGGTGGTGTCGCGACCCAAGACCTGATTGCGGTGCGGAAACCGGCCAAACCGGCGGATCACATCCATATGCAGCAGGGCATAGTGGTAATAATTCTGAATGCCGAGACGCCGGCAGAGATCAACAGACATGTCCTGCGCAGCCATATCTTCAGCGTGTTCAAACGGCAGGTAGAAAAACGCCCTGACCTCTTTGGGGAAGACAATGTCAAACCGATTGTCGCAGGCATGACGCGCCAACCTCAAGGCATCCGGATCGCTCGCGAAGGCTTTGGCGTCACCACGATAGACGTTGCGCGGAAACTGATCGAGCAGGATGATCAACGCCAGCGTCCCATGCGGTGTGGCCTCCCAATCAGAAAGCTTGCCCTCACTGGCCAGTTTCATCACCTCTGAAAACCTGGTGCGGATTTCCGCGTCGAAAGCGTCGTCGCGTGCGAACCACTTCGGTGCGCCAGCCGCCCACCAAAAGTCTATAACGTCGATTGCTCCGGCTGTACCCTTGTCCATGTTACCGTCCCTTTGCTCTATCCGATGCGAGACACGCACCGCCTGTTTGCGATATAGGAAGTCCGGCAGACAGAAGAAGTTGTGCCAGCGGCCTTCTTTAAGAAACGTACAGGATCATGGCTTTGCCCGACGTAGAAGTTTTGGATCTCAAGGGTTTGAAATGCCCGCTCCCGGTGCTGAAAACGAAAAAGGCCATGAAGGCCCTCGCCAGCGGCACCACCGTGGAAGTCATCACCACGGACCCCATGGCCTTCATCGACATTCCGCATTTCTGCAATGAGCACGGGCACAAGCTGAAGAGCAGCGAAAAGGATGGCGACAACGGACGCTTCCTGATCGAGAAGGCCTGATCGACGGGACCGCCTCAGACGTAGCTGTCCATGGCTGCCGCCAGTTCAAAATCCAGATCGGTCAAACCTCCCGCGTCATGGGTGGTCAACTTCACATTCACCGTGCGGTAGACATTGCTCCATTCCGGATGATGATCGAGCTTTTCCGCCATCAGCGCCACGCGCGACATGAAACCAAACGCTTCACTGAAGTCTGCGAACTTGAACGTCTTGGAGATGACCCCGCCGCTCTCGTCCAAGGCATTCCATCCCTGCAACGGCTGCAATTTCACCGCCACTTCACCTGGTGTCAGTCGTGTAGCCACTTTTACCTCCATTTCGACCGCAGTTTGAGAATGAGCGCTTTCGTCTCTTGCGCCGCTCGTCGCTCCCTCGTCACACGCCGCTGACAGGGCGGCCACGAAGGAGTATCCAGAAAGCAGACGTCTCGCGGACCGCTCCGGTTCCACATCATTTCACCCGACGGCAAAGCCCGGCAACACAATTCGGATCAGCCATGACCTCTGTGCTTTTTGTCTGTCTTGGAAACATCTGCCGCTCGCCTCTGGCCGAAGGTATCTTCCGCGAAACCGTGAAACGCGCCGGCATCGAGGGCGAATTTCAAGTCGCCTCCGCCGGGACAGGCGCCTGGCATGTGGGCAACCCGCCAGACCCGCGCTCGATCGCGATCGCCGACGCCAATGGCATCGACATTTCCCGGCAGCGCCCAGCAGGTCCAGCCCGCGGATTTTCAGCAGTTTGATTTCATTCTGGCTATGGATCCGGACAATCTTGCCGCGTTGACGCGTCTACACAAACAGCTTGGCGGCACCCGTCCCCGGCTGTTTCTGCAAGATCCGCCGGCAGCCGTTCCAGACCCCTACTATGGTGGTGAGGACGGATTCGAAACCGTGTTCCAGCTGATTTCCCAAGGCAGCCTACGCCTTCTCGATGAAGTGAGACCGAACACACGTTCACAATAGCGTTGCGCGATCTTTCTAAAACATGGAAGCCGTTTGAGAAGGTGACTCCTCAATGAAATTGATCTGGTCGGTTATTGCCTTATTTCTGTTTGCCCTTGGGCTGGCAACTGTCTGGTTACCGATCCCGACAGGCGTTCCTCTGATGGCATTCGGCCTGATCCTGTTGATCGGCAGCAGCCGCAAGGCAGCACGGACCTTGCGAAAACGACGCAAAACCGGCCGCCGGCTCAACAGCCTCTTCATTTGGATCGAAGACCGCACGCCGAGCCAATTCGCCCGCATTCTGCGCCGGACGCGCCCGGCCACACGACCAACAGCGCCTCAGCAGCAACTGCCACAAACGTCCTCTTGAAGTCACATTTCGGATCTCCACATCGAGTCTTGGGGTTAACTGGGCACATGCGTTGCGGCCATCATGACCGCATCGCTCAACTGGGAGTTCAGCCATGACTGGCATCAGCATCGACCATGACGCTTGGGTGTTTATCGGAGATGGAGAGAAGGCGCTCGTCTTCCGCAATGAAGGCGACAAGGATTACCCGAACCTTCAGGTGATCCGACATGTGCAGTCCGATAATCCAAAGACCAGCGAACAGGGAACCGATGCCCCGGGCCGCTTCAACGACGGCCCTGGCCCGCAGCGCAGTGCGGCGGAAACCACAGATTGGCACACACTGGAGAAGCACCGCTTCGCCAAGGATATGGCGGATATGCTCTACAAGGCAGCCCACAGAGGCGACTTCAAGAAACTGGTCGTCGCGGCTCCGCCAATGATTTTGGGCGACCTGCGAAAGGCGTTCCACAAGGAGGTCAAGTCCAGAATCGTGGCTGAAGTCGACAAGGAACTGACCGGGCACCCGCCCCATGAGATCGAAAAGATCCTGGCCAACATCCATTGATGTCAGCCTAGGTCTGAGCGGTGATCAGCCGCTTTTGAACTTACCAAGAAACCGGTGCGCGGCCCCTGATAACCGCGCACCGGTTCTTTTTGCCTCAACATGAAGTCTGCGTCCAAAACGGGTGAATTTCTCGTCCAGCCAGCTATCCCGCAAACCTCCCGCTCCAGGGCGATAAATCAGCCGATGGACAAGCAGGATGACAAGCAGCGTCAGCCCCCAGGACAGCAGTGTGTCGGACAGAAAATGCCCGCCAAAGACGATCCGATTCAGCGATAGCAACAGGCTTAGGGGCAGGAAGAACGCCAGAAACAGCGGTCTCCAGGCCAGCGGCGCCACAAAAACGACAGCTGCCACAAGCCACATGCCGGCAGAAGCCTCCCCGGACACGAAGGAGCAATTGGTGTCGCACCACTGGGTGATTTTCCAGACCGGCTGATAGGGCATATCGCCGCCAAAAATCTCGACCATCACCGGACGCGGCCGCCCCCAATTGTTCTTCAGGATCAAATTGACCAGAACGCCGGGACCGAGGATCAGGCTGGTCAGCAGGAACACCGGCATGCGCAGTGGCATCAGCGGGCGCCGTCCTGGCAGCACCAGCTTGAGTAACAGGGTCAGGAGGCAGGCAATCGCGATCAGCTTAACCAGATGCGGCCCAAGATGGCGAAAGCGACGAAGCAACGGCTCAGACTTGGCGAAAAATCCGCCCACATCGGAATAAAACAGCCCGCTCGCCCACAGGTCGACCTGTGGAAACAGCAAAAAGAACGCCGACACTGCCACGATATAAAGACAGACAGAAACAACCGGCCGATGTGCAATCCAGCGACAGCCAGCTGACAGAGCCGCAGTTTTCATAGTCTTGTTTTCCAAGCCATCTTCCATCGGCGCTCTTTAGCCCATTCAGTCGCGAGCGCCAATGGCCGAAACAACCCGTCGCCGGACCGGTTTCTTCAAAGCACGCCCTCCCGGATCCGCTCCCGATAGGTCCGCACCACTTCGGTAGCCTCATACAGGATCGCAGGATCAACCGGCTTACGAACGATGGCGGTGATACCAGCTTCCCGACATGTGTCTTCCGAAAAGGTCTCGGAGCCGGCCGTCACCAGAAGGACCGGGGGTGTGTTGAGCCCCTCCAGAGTTTTCAGCGCATGAGCAAATGCAATGCCGTTTCCACCCGGCATGTGAAGGTCGACAATAAAGCCGTCGTAACTGCGCTGGTCGAGCAGTGTCAGCGCAGTTTCCACCTCCCCGACCACGTCACAAGAATGTGCAAATGACTGCAGAACAGCCGACAGCAACTGCCGGTTCGGCCCATTGTCATCAATGATCATCACATGACCGCAGCCCCGAGAAATATCTTCAGCTGCTGCGAGGTCACAAACCACCGGCACCAGATTTTCCGGAGCAAGCGGAACAGACACTTCAAAGACTGCCCCGGACCCATCTACAGGGGCACGATACGACAGTTCGCCGCCATGCTCCC
This sequence comes from Roseibium limicola, assembly GCF_017313085.1. Taxonomy (GTDB): domain Bacteria; phylum Pseudomonadota; class Alphaproteobacteria; order Rhizobiales; family Stappiaceae; genus Roseibium; species Roseibium limicola. The sequence goes on from NZ_JAFLNF010000007.1 coordinate 215,531, forward strand.
GCAGCAGCGTTCGGGCACCATAAAGCCCAAGTCCTTGCCCGCCGGCTCGCTCTGCACTAAGGCCCCCACGGACGTAGGGCTTGAACAGCCCATCCCCCAGACCCGGCTCAACTCCCGGGCCGTGATCGCGGACAATAACCTGCAGAAACGCAGCATCACCGGATAGGTCGCGCTGTTCATCGGCCTTTGCAACAACTGCCACCGAGACATGCACGTCGCCCGATCCCGCGTAGTTCAACGCATTATCCAGCAGAACCGACACCGTGCGTCGCAGAACCCGGCTCAGAGAGCCGTTGAGGCGAACCGCATCGCGCCCCTCATCCACTGCGATGGCAACATCCTGCTGGTCTGCACGTGCCTGAAAGAGAGCAACAACGTCCCTGATCAGTCGAGCCCCATCCTGAGCGCGGGCTTCAGGCGCATGAGGGTCCCCCGTTGAGCGGCCTTCCCCATCATCGCCGGATGTCGGCTCCAGTTCCCGCGTCAGATCCAGAAGCGCATCGATAGCCCCGACCATCAGATCCATCCTCTGTGCCTGCCGGTCATTCAACCCGTCCTCGGCAATCAGATCTGCCGTCAACCGCATCGCAGACAAAGGCGTTCGGAGGTCATGGAGAAGTAAAGACAGACGTTCTTCCGATTTCAAGTGGCGCCCCCTTGCCAGACCGCGTTGCTCAGGTCATTTTTGCAATTGTATCCAGATGCACCGCACAATCGAATTTCTACGCGGTTAATCATTGTTCGGCAGCCTACCAGTCCCACAGGCGCAGCAGAACCGAAATTTGCCCGCCCCGCCTCTCCGGCGTCACAGCCTTCCCGCTTCAGGCGAATACCTAATGTCTTTGGAAATTCTCTTCATTGTCGCCCCGGTCTTCCTCCTCATCGGTATCGGATACTTGGTTGCGCGCTTTGGACTTCTGTCACCGGAAGTCGGAGAGGCTCTGGGACAATTCGTCTATGTGATCGCCATCCCCGTGTTGCTCTTCAAGACCCTGAGCACCGTGGATCTGGGAGGAGAAACCCCTTGGGCTCTGTGGGCGACCTATTTCGGCGGTGTCTTCATCAACTGGACAATTGCCGCGCTGATGATCCGCAAGGTGTTTCATCGTGACGCCCGCGCCTGCGCTATCGCCGGTATCAGTTCATCCTTCGCCAACACGGTGATGGTTGGACTGCCGCTGGTGTCCGCTGTCTATGGCGATGAGGGCATGACGGCCCTTCTCCTCATCCTGTCGATCCACTTGCCGGTGATGACTGTGCTGATTGCCGTGATCATGGAGCGTGCCGCCCAGAGCGATGGGGTAGGAGAAGGATCCAGCCTGCGACAGACCCTGAAAAGCGTTCTGAAAAGCCTGGCAACCAACCCGATTGTCATCGGCCTGCTCGCCGCCGTTGTCTGGCGCCTTTTCGGCTTGCCCGTCACCGGCATCTTGAAGGATGTACTGGAAAGAATTGCCGGGACGGCGCTGCCTGTGGCCCTGCTCTCTCTTGGCATGAGCATGGTAGCCTACGGCATTCGTGGAAACCTGATACCGGGCATTCTGCTCAGCAGCCTGAAGGTCGCGGTAATGCCGGCTCTGGTGTTTTGCCTGGGGGCTTTCGTCTTCAACCTGTCGCCGCTCTGGACGTCCGTCGCAACTTTGACCGCCGCCTGCCCGACCGGCGTCAACGCCTATATCTTTGCCAACAAATACGGCACCGGCCACGCCATGTCGTCCAACTCGATCACCCTGACCACCCTCTTTGCCGTGCTCACAACAGGCATGTGGGGCAGTTTCCTGCACATGTGGTCAGGCTGATGAGGTGCCGGTTCGCTGGATGTCCAACCCTTTGCTCGTTGCTGCCAGATTGGCCGTTGCGTCAGCCTTGATCACCATTTCACGGAATTTGTCATAAGGCACTGGTGGACTCCAGAGATAGCCCTGGCCGATGTTCGCGCCAAGCTCGCGCATAAAATCATGCTCCAGGTCCGTCTCGATGCCTTCGGCCACAGTGCGCATCTTCAGCTGCCGTGCTAGCAACAGAATGACCTGAATCATTCCACGCCTGTTCTCGTCCTCGCCGATGTTCATGACGAAGGACCGGTCGATCTTCAGCGTGTCGAATGGCAGAGATGTCAGTGTGCCGAGATTGGAAAAACCGGTACCGAAATCATCTATGGCAAAAGACACACCTTCCTCTTTAAGCGGCATCATCTGCTGGCGCACGCTTTCGGCTGAGGCGCCCAGCGCGGATTCAGTAATTTCAAGCTCGATCTGATCCATCGGGAACCCACTTTCCCCGAGCAATCCAAGCGTCCGATCCGTGAAAAAATCCGCCTGAAACTGCACGGGCGAGACATTAATGGCAATTTTCTGCCGGAAACCTTCCAGGCTCAGACGCTGCATATCTGTCAGGGATTGTTGAAGCACGAACTCGCCAATCGATGACATCAATCCGCATTCTTCCGCCATTGGAATGAAACGGAACGGCGACACATTGCCAAGCTCCGGATTGTGCCAGCGCAACAGCGCCTCGGCACCGATGATGCGGCCTGATTTCAGATCCACCTTGGGCTGATAATAGACCTGCAATTCATTGTGGTTCAGTGCTTCACGCAGATGCTTCTCGATGGTCTCACGCTCTTCCGCTGCATTGCGGATAGCCTGATTGTAGACGACCATCCGGTCGCGACCGCTTTGCTTCGCCGCGAACATTGCCATGTCTGCGCTTCTCAAAACCTCGTCAGACGCTTCTCCGTGCTCCGGGTACATCGCCACCCCGACCGACCCTCTGACCTTCAAATTCAGATTGTCGACACGGAGCGGGCGTCTCAGCTCGCGCAGGATCTCCTCAACCAGTGCATTGACGATGTCAGTGTCCGTAATGTTGGGAAGCAGAACGACGAACTCATCTCCCGACCAACGCGACAGGAACGGCTTGGTGTCCAGTCCATCTTTCACCGCCCGCTCAAACAGCAATCCTAGACGCTCCGAAACCATCAAAAGCAAGCGGTCGCCCACTTCGTGGCCGTACATGTCGTTGATCGATTTGAAGCGATCCAGATCGACCAGAAGCATCGCCCCTTTGGCACCTGGAACCTGATCGATTTTCTTGTTCGCTACATTGCCGAACTTCAGCCGATTGGGCAGATAAGTTATGTGATCCACATTGGCGAGATGCTCGATCCGCATGATTGTGCGTTGGAGATTTTGAGCCATCATCCGGAAGGCAGTCTGAAGTTCTCCGACTTCTCCACCACTGTCAGTCTTGAAATGTGGATCCAGAAACCCCTGAGCTGCCTCATTCGCCGCAACGGTGACCGTGCTGATGCCTTTGGTCGTGCGGTAAAGCAAAAATGCTGCAACTGGTAAGAAGAACAAGAAAATCAACAAAGTAGTCTGAATGGACTGTTGAATGATTTCAGCTCTGGCCTCTGCCAATCCTTGCTTGGTCACGACGATAGCGACAACACCAGAGACCTCAGAGCTGACAATGACAGGTTCGTACCAGGTGAGTGTTTCCGCATCTTCAATCTTGCTGCTCTGCCCATTTTCATAAACCGACTGCAGGATCTCCGGGCTGGTGATCGGACGCAGCTTGTCACGCAAAAAGCTCTCGCCCGAAGCGTCGAAGACATCGACGCCAACGACCTGCGTATCGAATGTCATGCCGCGAGCAAGCCTGCGGATTTCGCTCCAGTCGAAATCTACGATGTGTCCGCGGCTCAGATTGATGAGAACCTGTGCATGATGGGAGGCGTCCTCAACCAGTTGCGCCTCAAATTTCTTTGTAGAATTAAGATAACTCACGAATCCGTTGAGAACTGAAAGAGCCAACAGGACGATAGCAATATAAAGCGTCGAACGGACAAACACGCGACCAAGGATACGGCGTGTTCTTCGGACGGCCCGTGAAAAATTTGGCATAATAGAGCGCTTTCCCGTCAATCTTGCAGTCGCCGCAAACAGGCAACTTCAGCTGAAGAGCTGATACCGCTCAAAAACCGAAGTAAGCCACGCCACCTGAAGTAGAGAAAGTCCTTAACCCCACAATCAGACCTGCAGAAGATTAGGTTTTTAAAATGTACAATTCACTAAAGCTTCAAAAAATCTGTTTATTGAAGTATTAATGTGATTTTTTACAATGATATTATCATCTATCAACTAAGTCCAAAATGGAATAGATTTCAGAAATTTGAAAATCCCGCTCCCGAAGGCTCTGCGATCCAGAAGACTTGGACAGCTTCATGCCATCGTTTGCCGCAATCAGCCGGTGATGCCGATATCGTGGAGCCGGCAAACCTAGGAGCTCCTGCAAAAGCCGATGCACCGACGTCGCATGATAAAGATCCCGCCCCCGAATGACATCGGTCACCTCTTGCGCAGCGTCGTCGACAACAACAGAGACATGATAGCTGGTCGGGCAATCCTTGCGGGCAAGAACCACATCCCCCCAGGCTGCCGGATCGGCTTCAATCAGCTGCCCCTCGTCCCAAGCTGCAAGCAATGCTGCCCGAGCGTCGAACTCCGAAGCGCCTTCCCACCAGAAAAGCGGACGGTTCACCAAAGAAAGCGCTGCTGCCATATCCAGCCGGAGCGCAAACGGCGCTCCATCGGCACGCCGTCGTGCAATCTCGCAGCCACTCAGCACCAGCTCATCGCGCGGATAAAGCGGTGCGCCATCCGGATCTCGTGGCCAAGAAACGCTTGATGACTCCTGCGACGCCACATGGCGCCTGATCTCCGCCCGCGTCAGATACGCGCGATACGTCACCCCTAACGCTTCCAACCGGTTCAAGGCTTCGCCATATACAGAAAACCGATCCGACTGCCGCCAGACCTCTGCCTCAAATCGCAGTCCCAGTCGGGCAAGGTCCTCCAGAAGATCCGCTTCAAGCCGCGCTGTACAACGAACCGTATCGATGTTCTCGATCCGCAGCAGAAGCTTTCCACCCGTTGCCTGCGCCGCCTGGCCATTCAGGAGGGCGGACAATGCATGCCCCAGATGCAAGTGCCCGTTCGGAGATGGCGCAAATCGGAAGCAGGGGAGTGTGTTGGTCAAAGCTGGCCGGACCCAAAAAGACGGATTTCAAGCGATCTCTTGCCCGACAGGTAATACCCGGCTGGGCGGAACGCGATTTTCGTCCTATCACCTCTTTCTGCAAAGACCAAAAACCCTGAGACGACCGAATGAGCCAGCCCCTGAAGATCATTGAGACAGACACGGATCTGCGCGGGGGGCTTGCGGCTCTTCTGCAACTCGATCCAGCGCTTGCACCTGTTGCAGAAGTGGCCGGAGATTTGCCGCTTCGGCGTCGGCAGCCTGACTTTGCCGGTCTCGCTCAGGTAATTGTCGGTCAACAGGTGAGTGTTGCCAGCGCCGCCGCCATATTTGGCCGTCTGGTAGCGGCAACCTCTCCGCTCACACCGTCCGGCTTTCAGGCCCTGTCAGATGAAGAGTTGCTCGGACTGGGCCTCTCCCGGGCGAAGCTGAAGACACTGCGGGCTCTCAGCCAGTCCTGCCTGGACGGGCTTGACCTCAAAGCCCTGGCCAATCGACCGGCAGAAACGGCCCATGCGGACCTCTGCGCTCTGCCTGGAATCGGCCCATGGACTGCCGATGTTTATCTGCTGTTTTGCGCCGGCCACCCGGATATTTTCCCGACTGGAGACTTGGCGCTTCAGGTCGCCGTCGGTCGCGCCCTAAACCTGGGCGAAAAGGTACCGGCAAAAGACCTGATCACACTGACTCGAAAGTGGGCACCCTATCGCGCCATTGCCGCCCGACTGTTCTGGGCCTGGTACAAGGCCGACCGGCAAGGCCAGGAGACCCTGCCTGTCTGAGACGCTTCAGAGCATCTCCATTACGGCACGCTGCAGCAGCTCAAGGTCCTGAGGGCGAGACAGCCGGTGATCGCCATCAGGCACAAGCGAGAAAGTCACATCAGCCGCAGGCAAGGCCTGCACCAGCCGCATCGCATGTTGCCACGGCACATCCGGATCCTTGGCACCCTGAAGGATACGGACCGGACATCCGGTGACAATCTCCTTGCCGAGCAGCAGGTGCTTGCGTCCGTCCTCGATCAACCTGGCAGTGATCACATAAGGATCATCGCCATAGGCTGACGGCTGCGCCCAGCGCCCCTCGCGCAAAATGGTCTCGCGGATCTCGTCGGTGAAGCGCTGCTTCCACATCAGCTCTTCGGTGAAATCCACCGCCGGAGCAATCAGCACGAGCCCGACAATATCCGCCTGCTGACGCGACAGGGCCAGCAACAGCGCCAGCCAGCCTCCCATCGACGAGCCGACAATCACCGTCGGCCCATTGCAATGGCGGTCGAAAACCGCAACCGCATCTTCCAGCCAGTCAGAAACGCAGGCGTCCTCAAAGGTCCCGCCCGACTGGCCGTGACCTGTGTAGTCGAAACGGGTACAGGCAAGACCCTGTTCGCACGCGAATCCATCCAGGGCGACGGCCTTGGATCCCATCATGTCGGACTTGAAACCCGAGAGCCAGAACAGCTGCGGTCGCCCGGGTAGTGTCTCCGGGCGATGCATCACGGCAATCCGCCGCGACGAATCCTTTTGACCGGGCAGCGGATCACCAACGTCGAGGAATTGCGGATCATGGTCGGACATACTATGGCTCTGTCTCTGAATTCACCTGACGCCGATGTGACATAGCCGGCGCGGAAAAAGAAGGGCGAAACCCGAATGTCCGCCAAAGCAGCCACACCTCGCCGGAAAAACGCACCCGTCATCCTGCAGGTTATTCCAGATCTCGTCACCGGCGGTGCCGAACGCACCACCATTGATGTTGCTGCTGCCATTCAGGCCGCAGGCGGAACGGCACTTGTCGTCAGTCAGGGCGGCCCGATGGTGGCCGAACTCGAGGCCGTTGGCGCCCGACATATCACCCTGCCGGTCAAATCGAAGAACCCGATCACCCTGCTTGCCAACAAGCACCGACTGCAGCAACTCATTCGGCAAGAGAACATCGCGCTGGTCCATGCGCGCAGCCGCGCCCCGGCATGGTCAGCCCTTGGCGCAGCACGGGCCGAAAACTGCCCCTTCGTCACCACCTATCACGGTATTTACAATCAGTCCTCGGCCGTGAAAGGCCTCTACAACTCGGTCATGGCACGCGGTGATCGGGTGATTGCCAACTCCCGCTACACAGCAGCACTGATCACGGACCGGCACCCCTTTGCCGAAGGCCGATTACGGGTCATTCATCGCGGATCCGATCTCGAGGCCCTGCATCCAGGGTCGGTGTCAGCCGACCGAACACAGGCGCTGGCCCAAGCCTGGGATCTTCCAGCCGACCCTTCAGAGCGTGGACCCGTCATCATCAACATGGCCCGGCTGACCGCCTGGAAAGGCCAGAAGATCCTGATTGATGCTGCCGGGGAATTGGGCCGCAGAGGCGCGCCACCGGTGACCGTCTTGCTGGCTGGTGATGCACAAGGTCGCGATGCCTACCGGGCAGAGCTGCAGGAAAAGATTGATGGCTACGGGCTGGGTGGGTGGGTGCGCCTTGTCGGCCACTGTCAGGACGTACCAGCAGCCCTGGCTCTTGCGGACCTGGCTGTCGTGGCCTCGGTCGAGCCCGAGGCCTTTGGCAGGGCCGCAGTCGAAGCGCAAGCCGCCTGTGTCCCGGTGATCGTGTCAGACCTTGGCGCAGTGCCGGAAACCGTGCTCGCACCACCGGAAGTGCCAAGCAATCAGCGTACTGGCTGGCGGGTTCCCCCCGGAGATGCTGGCGCCCTGGCCGATGCTATCCAGCATGCGCTGGCCTTGCCTCCACAAGCAAAGCAGGAACTCTGCGACAGAGGCCTCGCTCATGCCCGCCAACACTTCTCGGTGGGAGCCATGTGTCGGGCCACGCTCAAGGTTTATGCCGAGCTGCTATAAGCGCACGCAATCCCAGCTCAGGCAGCCAGTGGATAGGTTTCTTCCACCACATAGGGCCCGCCCCCGACACTGGACTTTGCCGAAAACAGCACGAACCTCCCCGCTGTAAAGGTCGGAGCCTGGAAGTTGCCCCGTTCCGACAACCAACGGGCAACCTCCTCGCTCGTCGAGCTGCGACAGCGCGCAACAGTTACGTGGGGCATAAATTTGCGCCGCTCCGGCGGCAGATACAGCCGCTGCAGAATACGTTCCTGCTCCGCCTGCAACTCTGCCAAGGCCGCCAACGGTTGAACCCTTGCCCACACCGCATGCGGCTTGCCATTGCCGAAGGCACCCAGCCCGTTGAGCTGGATTTCAATCGGGTCTCGCCGGATACGATCCAGCGCATTGACCACTTCGTCGGCCGTTCGGTCGTCGATGTCGCCAATGAACCTCAAGGTGATGTGGTAATTCTCGGGATCGATCCAGCGCGCACCCTTCAAGCCGCCCCGGAGCATGGAAAGCATCATTCCGGTCTGTGCCGGCAGCTCAAGCCCTGTGAATAGTCGTGGCATGGGTCACCCCCTGCTGATACCGATGACTTCAACAGGAATCGAATTTTTGCTGCTCTGCAAGAGATTTCCCTAACCCTCTGGCTGCATTCGAAAACTTCAGTCGAAAGACATCCTGCAAAAAGCGACACGCGCATGAACGCTCCAAGCTGATTCTCATCCGCCTAACAAAAAAGGCCAGCAACAAGCCGGCCTTTCGTTGTCGTCAGTCCGCAAGCCTTACGGGCAAGGGTTTCCGGTCAGCTGATGGATCTCGTCGATCCGGTCCAGCACGTCATCTGACAGCTTCAATTCGGAAGCATCTATATCGGTCTTCAGCTGGTCCATTTTCGTCGCTCCGATGATGAGAGACGTAACAAACGATCTGCTTTCCGCAAATGCGAGTGACATCTGGGCCGGATCAAGCCCGGCCTCTTCAGCCAGCTTAAAATAAGCTTCCATGGCCTCATCGGCACCCACGCCTTCATAGCGCGAGAGACGTTCGAACAAGGTCTTTCGTGCGCCCGCAGGACGCGCCCCGTTGCGGTATTTTCCGGTCAGATACCCCTGAGCCAGTGCGGAATAAGCCAGAAGCCCAACATCTTCGCGCAGCGCCACTTCGGCCAGGTTCACTTCAAACGTCCGGTTCACCAGAGAGTAGGCGTTCTGGATGGAAGCGACGCGCGGCAGACCCCTGGTCTCGGCTTCCTTGACGTAGGTCATGGTGCCCCAGGCGCTCTCGTTGGACAGACCGATGTGGCGCACCTTGCCCGCCTTCACCAGCTTGTCCATCACCTCCAGCGTCTCGGCAATCGGCACTTCATCGGCAGCCGGCTCAACATCTTTCCAGCGCGTCGGGTTGGAGCCGAAGCCACCGGTGTTCCGGTCCGGCCAATGAATCTGATACAGGTCGATGTAGTCTGTCTGCAGATTGCGCAGCGACTGCTCAACCGCTTCCTCAATGTTCTTGGCATCCAGACGCGGCTTGGAGCCGTCCTTGCGGAACCAGTCCATATCGGTCCGGCCGACCACCTTGGTGGCGAGAATGACCTTGTCGCGACTGCTCCGCTCCTTGAACCATGTTCCGATGACGCGCTCGGTCCGCCCCTGGGTCTCGCGCTTCGGCGGGATCGGATAAAGTTCGGCGACATCAAAGAAGTTGATGCCCTTGTCGATGGCATAATCCATCTGGTCGTGGCCTTCGGCCTCAGAGTTTTGCTCACCCCAGGTCATCGTTCCCAGGCACTGGGAACTGACTTTCAGGTCGGTGCGGCCAAGACGGCGGTAATCCATAAGGAGTGTCCTTTAGGCTGTAAAATTCCGGATATGATGAAAAGCGGGCTGCCTTAGGAAGCAGACGCCCGCGAGAGAAGAGTCTCGATGACTGGTATCATATTGTCGACAATAACAGAAACCCCCTCGCCGTTCGGATGCATGCCATCTGCCAGGTTCAGCGCCGGGTCCAATGCCACGCCCTCGAGGAAAAACGGATAATAAACCGCGTCATTTTGCGTAGCGATATCCTGGAAAATGCCGTCAAAACTTGCGGCAAACCCTTCGCCGAGGTTGCGCTGGGCCATCATTCCGGCCACCAGCACCTCCACACCTTTTGCTTTCAACCGGCTGACGATTTCGCTCAGGTTCTTGCGGGTGGTCTCCGGTGGCAGGCCGCGCAGCATGTCGTTGGCGCCCAGTTCGACGATCACCGCGTCGACATCCTCGCCCACCGACCAGTCGAGCCGAGCCAGCCCGCCGGACGTGGTATCACCGGAAACGCTGGCGTTGGTAACGCTGACATCAAGCCCCTTCGCCTGCAGCGCTTTTTCCAATTGAACCGGAAAAGCGTCCTCCGGTGCTAGCTGATAACCAGCTGTCAAACTGTCGCCAAAGACGACAAGTTTCAGCGGTTCGGCCCAACTGGAAACCGTCATCAGCAACAGGCCCGCAAACAGTGCGCTCATGCGCATGGTACAATTTCGATACATTTTGCCTTCGCCTCGCCTCTGGATCAGCAGCAGTCAGACCCCATATGGTCGCGGGAGCCCGTCAGGCAAGATATTGCCGCAGGAATGGGGCCGCAACAGCGGCAACTTCACGACCAGATTGGGATAAGAATGGCAAATCAGCCGGCAATCGACCTGAAAAACGTTCATCTCAGCCTCGGACACGGCGCCGGCAGGGTCCACATTCTCAAAGGAATTGATCTGAAGATCGAATCCGGCTCCTCCGTCGGGCTCGTTGGACCTTCAGGGTCGGGAAAATCCACCCTCCTGATGGTCATGGCCGGTCTGGAACGCGCCGACAAAGGCGATGTCACTGTTGCCGGTCACGCGCTGCAGCCTTTGAGCGAAGACGCTCTCGCCCAGTTCCGGGGCCGCAACATTGGCATCATCTTTCAGTCGTTTCATCTGATCCCCAACATGACAGCACTGGAAAACGTCGCCGTTCCGCTGGAACTCGCTGGTGACTCAGCTGCCTTTGCCAAGGCGAAACGAGAGCTTGAGGCCGTTGGCCTCGCCCATCGCCTCAACCACTACCCCTCCCAGATGTCCGGGGGCGAGCAACAGCGCGTTGCCGTGGCGCGTGCTCTCGTTGTTCAACCAGAAATTCTGATAGCCGACGAACCGACCGGGAATCTCGACGAAACCACCGGCAAGCAGATTATCGATCTGATGTTTTCTGCCCAGCGCGACCGCGGCATGACACTGGTACTGGTCACCCACGACCTCAACCTCTCGGAACAATGCGACCGGGTGATACGCGTCCGCTCCGGCGAGATTGAAGAACCCAGCAAGGCACTGCAGGACCAGCTGGCATGAACAGCTTTTCCCCAGCCGCCCCGAGCGGCCTCCGCCTTGCCATGCGGTTTGCCTGGCGCGAGCTGCGCGGTGGCCTGAGTGGCTTCTATATTTTCCTGACCTGCATCGCGCTTGGCGTAGCGGCAATCACCGGCGTCACCTCGCTGTCGCGTTCTCTGACCGAAGGGATCTCGCAGGAAGGCCAGGCGATCCTAGGTGGCGACATGTCCTTTTCCATCGTCCACCGACAGGTGAGCGAGGCAGAGAGCACCTATTTGAGCGGCCTGGGTCAGGTTTCTGAAAGCGCAACCATGCGCGCCATGGCCCGCACGACAGACGATAGCGATCAGCTGCTGATTGAACTGAAGGCCATCGACGGTGCCTACCCACTCTACGGCGAGATGGAGCTGGCAAACGGCGGCACTCTGGCTGAGAGCCTTGCGCGCAATGAGGCCGGACTTTGGGGGGCTGTCGCCGACACTGCTCTGCTCAACAGACTGGGCCTGAAAAGCGGCGACATGCTGTCTATCGGCCGCACACAAGTGGAAGTCCGCGCAGCAATTGCCCGAGAGCCAGACAAGCTGGCAGGCGGGATGGAATTCGGCCCGCGCCTGATGATTTCCAGCGCAGCCTTGCCCGACACCGGTCTGATCCAGCCCGGCAGTCTTGTACAATGGCATTACAAGATAAAACTCGCGGACCAGTTGTCGGACACAGACTTGCGACAAGCGGTCGAGACTGCCCGTGACCGACAGCCGGAAGCCGGGTGGCGGATCCGCTCGCGCGCCAATGCAGCACCCGGTCTGCAACGCAGCATCGAGCGTTTCGCCCAGTTTCTCAGCCTTGTCGGTCTCACCGCTCTCGTCGTCGGCGGGGTCGGTGTCGCCAATGCGATCCGGGCGTTCCTGGAAACCAAGCGTCAGGTCATAGCCAGTCTGAAGTGCCTTGGCGCCACAGGCACCTTCGCCTTTCAGGTCTATCTCCTGCAAATTCTGGCCCTGACAGGTATCGGCGTTGCCATCGGCTTGCTGATTGGCGCCAGCCTGCCTTTCCTCGCCAGTCTGGCTCTGCAAAACGTGCTACCGGTCCAGTTGGTTGCTGGCATCTACCCCTCCGAGCTAGGCCTGGGCGTTCTCTTCGGCTTCCTCACCGCTCTGGCCTTTGCCCTCTGGCCTTTGGGACAAGCGCATGATGTCCCGCCGACCGCACTGCTTCGCGACCCCGGCTTCGGCACCAAGACCCGACCGCGCCGCAGATACCAGATCGCCACGTTGGTCACCGTGCTGCTGCTGGCAGGCATCGCGGTACTGCTGTCCTATGACAAATGGATCGCTGCGATCTATGTCGGTGCCGCAGTTGTAGCGCTGGTGCTGCTGTCGCTGATTTCCGTGGCGATCATGCGTCTGGCCCGAGCTATGCCACCGGTACGCTCCACCGCACTTCGCCTGGCCATCGGCAACATCCACCGCCCTGGAGCACTGACCCCATCCATCGTGCTCTCTCTCGGTCTAGGCCTGACATTGCTCGCCTCGCTTGCGCTGATCGATGGCAACCTGCGTCGGGAGTTGACAGCAACAATTGCCGACCAGGCTCCCAGTTTCTTCTTCGTCGACATACAAGGTCACGAGCAGAAAGCGTTTGAAGCCATGCTGCGGAAGAATGCCCCCACAGCCAACATTGACACTGTCCCGATGTTGCGAGGGCGGATCGTCTCTTTGAACGATATTCCGGCAAGCGACTACGACACCTCCGGAGGGTCAGGCTGGGTGCTGCGCGGGGACCGCGGCATCACCTATGAGCAGGATCTGCCAGAAAACGCCAAACTGACACAAGGCACCTGGTGGGAGCCTGACTATTCCGGTCCACCACTTGTATCCTTTGAGGACGAAGCCCTGCGCGAGTTGCGGCTGAAAATCGGCGACAAGATCAAGGTCAACGTGCTCGGCCGCGAGATCACCGCCGAAATCGCCAATGCGCGCGACGTCGAATGGCGGTCCCTGGCGATCAATTTCGTCATGGTTTTCTCGCCCAACACCTTCGCTGGCGCTCCGCATTCCTTCCTCATGACACTAGGATGGGATGAGGACGTTCCGGAAGAAAAGGACCTGGAGATCCTGCGGCAGGCGGCGCGGGACTTCCCGACCATTGCCACTGTGCGGGTGAAGGACGCCATCAACCAGGTCAACGATCTGGTCGCTCAGCTCGCCCTGGCCATTCGCGGCGCCTCTTCGATCACTCTGATCGCCAGTATTCTGGTTCTGGCCGGCGCACTCGCCGCCGGACACCGCAGCCGGATTTACGACGCGGTCATCCTCAAGACCCTCGGCGCCACCCGGGTCAAGCTGATCCTCGCCTACTCTCTGGAATACGCTCTCATCGGCTTGGCCACAGCAGTCTTCGCGCTGATCGCCGGCAGTCTCGCCGCATGGTTCGTCATCACCGAAATCATGCAGGGCAGCTTCATTTTTCTTCCCGGCACGGCTGTCATGGCCGTCGGGCTCGCTCTCGCCTTTACCGTCGGTTTTGGACTAATCGGCACCTGGAAGGTCTTGGGAGAAAAGCCCGCCAGCGTGTTGAGGAACCTCTAAATCAGTCAAAAACCGCGACAATAGTTAACGATCCTTAAGGAAGCGGCCATTAAATCAAAGATTCGTCAGGACCCGATTGGTTTATTGCTCCCAAGACCTTGTGAGGCGGGAACAAGTTCCCCATATTCGATATGAATTATTTTTTGGGCGACAAGCGCCCTAATTCTAATCTTGAGAGGATCTGGAATGTCGACCTTCAACCGAAACCCTGACACTTCGTATTCGGTGGCCGGCACCCGCGCCGACGCGGCAATCGATCAGGGCCTGCGCAGCTACATGCTGGGCGTTTACAACTACATGACGTTCGGCCTGGCCCTCACTGGCCTCTTCGCTCTGGGCACTGTATTCCTTGCAGTCACCCAGGACCCGAGCCAGGCAGTCGCTCAGATCGGTAACAGCTACCTGACATCCTTCGGCGCGACGCTGTATGGCTCGCCACTGAAGTGGGTCGTGATGCTCGCACCGCTCGGCATGGTGATGTTCCTGTCCTTCCGCATTCAGTCCATGAGTGCATCGGCAGCCCGCACCACTTTTCTCGTCTATGCGGCGGTCATGGGAATTTCCCTGTCCTCGATCTTCCTGGTTTACACCGGCGGATCCATTGCTCGGGTGTTCTTCATCACCTCCGCAGCCTTCGCTGGTCTGAGCCTCTTCGGCTACACCACCAAGAAGAACCTGTCGGGCATGGGCTCCTTCCTGATGATGGGCCTGATCGGTATCGTGATCGCGTCGATCGTCAACATCTTCCTGGGCTCTTCTGCCCTGCAGTTCGCGATCTCCGTGATCGGCGTGCTCGTGTTTGCTGGCCTCACCGCCTATGACACACAGCAGATCAAGGAAATGTACTTCCACGGCGACGGTGAAGAAGCTTCCATGAAGAAGTCCATCATGGGCGCCCTGCGTCTGTACCTCGACTTCATCAACATGTTCCTGATGCTGCTGCAGCTCTTCGGCAACCGCGACTAAGCGCCCCGAGGCGCCAGCCAGAAACAAGAAAGCCCGGTCTCAGGACCGGGCTTTTTCTTTGCGCGGTTTCAGATTTCAAGACGGTCTTCTTCAAAGCGGTCCAAAGCGCCATCCAGCACAAGGCCGTCGATCCAGGTCCATTGTCGCTCAGGCGTCGACCACCCGAAGATGTTTCTTTTTCTCCAGAACCCTCAGCACCTGCGTCAGGTCATGGCCTCGTTTGAGGATCAAACCTCCCGCAGCCACCACTGAGAACGCACCCTGTCGCCGTGCCATCTTCGGATCTTTTTCGATCCGGTAGAGTGGCATCTCCGAAGTATGGCGGAAGACGGAAAACACCGCCTTTTCCTTCATCAGGTCGATGGCGTAGTCACGCCACTCGCCATCCGCGACCATCCGTCCGTAAAGCCGAAGAATGGTGTTCAGCTCTTGTCGGTTGAAAGCCACCAACGGTCGGACTGGTGGTGAGGGCTGGGTGCTGGTGACACTCACCACGGCCCGATTGCTCTCCTGGGACGATCCGTTTTCCGTCTCGCTCATTCAGCCTCCTCGCGAACCCGGCCGCACCTGGAGCTCCATGACAGAAGCGTCCGTTGCCAACCGCATCAACCCAGTTTGTCATCTAAGCAACACACTCCGCAAGTCCCCGGCGGATTTAGCCATCGACAGGCTCCAAACGGGTGCATTTTCACCAGGGCGAATTGCCCAAAAGTGAGAAACAAAAAATCTCTTTTCTGCCGCATTCCAGCCAATCACCAGCCATTTTGGCCGCCCATATTACACTCATACCCTGGTGAGCCTGACGAACTCGGCTCCGGAACGCACTAGCCCCCCAGCCCCCTGGGGCCTGAGAATGTCAGGTAAGGTACTTGAGTATACATCAGGGCAACTGAAGGGCCGGCTAACGCCGGCCCTTTTCCTATTCAGGCCCGATGTTCCAACCGCGCACTCTCCTGCACATCTGCCGCCACCCGATTTGATCCCCCCATCTGATTGCCCTTCCCTAAGAACATCACCAACCGATCAGACGTTTTAATTCCGCTTGTTTTGAGCGCGAGCGCCTGTGTATCCTTCCCGGATGATGACCGATCATGTCGATGTGCGGCCGGCCACGCAGAGCGACTGTCACGATCTGGCCGAGATCCATGCGCTGGCATGGTATGGCGCCTATCAAGGCCTGCTTCAGGGCGTCGAATTGCAGCGCCTTGTGGCACGCCGCACGGCCGACTGGTGGCAAGGCGCCCTGCACCGCGGCGTCAACATCACAGTCCTCGAAGTCTTGGGCAAACCCGCTGGTTACGCCACTTTCGGCACCAGCCGGCTAAGCGCCTTGCCTGAGGGCGGCGAGATCTACGAACTCTACATTCGTCCCGACCATCAGGGATTGGGGTTCGGGCGGCAGTTGTTTCTGGCTGTGCGCAAGGATCTGGCAGCCCGACAACCCCACAACGGGCTTGCGGTTCAGGTTCTGAGTGAAAACCAGCCTGCCCGCAATTTCTACCGTGCGCTTGGCGGAAAACTTGCCGCCTCCTCCAGCTACCGCAGTGGCGACACCACCCACGACCTGTCGATCTATGCCTGGCCCGGTGACACCCGATAACCCGCATGCCACATGATGGCATTTCTCTCTTTGTCTTGCTGCGCTCTACCAGACAAAATCACTTGCCTTGCCGAGGATCTTAGGCGGCTCTTCACAGCTCGTGTTGCCAGCCAGTCGATCAGCCGCCTCACGCGCCAAAGCATTGGCATTGCGGTTGGCCTGCGCATCGACCCTGGCAATCTGGCAGGTCGCGCCTGGCACCAACTGGGTCACGACCAGAACCTGCCCCGGGTTTCGGCCATCCTGAGCACTGACATGCCACCGCAAAATGGTGGCAAAGGCCACACCGTCCCGCAGGCGCCATTCCAGCGTTTCGCCTATCGTATTGAAGCCTGAAAGGGTCTGGTTCACTGCAGGCTCTTTTGCAGCTCCAGGACCGAAGGAAACAAACATACGCAGATCGCCTTCCGCCACGCTGACAGGCGTTCCACGATACCCATCGCAGCTCCAGGATCCCCCGAAGGTGCTTTCCTCACTTGCCATCGCCAGAGAGCGGCAGGTCTCCAGGATAATCTTGGTATAAACGCTGTCGATGTCCTGGGCCTGAGCGCCAAGACCAGAGCCGAAGAACACCGGGATGAACAGCCAGGCAGCCGGAAGCTTGGGAAACGGATGTTTTGCAAAAGACATTATGAATGGGTCCCCACCCGACTGCTTTCAGCACCTCAGATCTACGCCTGAAAGGCTGAGAACATTCATCGTAAAGTTGCATTGCAGCAATAAAGGCTTGCACTCGATCATTCTGACTGTAATAGACCCACGGACAGCTCAAAGGAGTCAAGCAGCATGCGTATTGATGCGGTGCCGATCGGCAAGAACCCGCCTGAAGACATCAACGTCATCATTGAAGTTTCGGTCGGCGGCGAGCCGATCAAATATGAAATGGACAAGGACGCCGGCGCCATGTACGTCGACCGCTTCCTGTACACGCCGATGCGCTACCCCGGCAACTACGGCTTTGTGCCGCACACCCTGTGTGGTGACGGCGACCCGATCGACGTCATCGTCGTCAACCAACGCCCGATCGTGCCGGGCGCCATCATGAGCTGCCGCCCGATTGGCGTTCTGATGATGGAAGACGAAAGCGGCCAGGACGAAAAAATTCTCGCGGTACCGTCCAGCAAGCTCAGCAAGCGCTATGACAACGTCCACGACGTTTCCGATCTGCCGGACATCACCATCGCGCAGGTGAAGCACTTCTTCGAACACTACAAGGATCTGGAACCCGGCAAATGGGTGAAGGTCAGCGGCATCGAAGGCGTGGAAACCGCAAAGCGGCTTATTCTTGAATCCATCGAACGCGCAAAAACGGCCTAATCGGCAAAGTTTACTGCATGTGATGTGAGATGGCCTGGAGGCCGCGGAGAAGCGCTTGTCAGCGTTCGACCGCGGCCTCAATGCGTTCCATATCCTGATCCGACAGGCCGAAGTGATGGCCGATCTCATGGATCAGCACATGGGCGACGACTTCACCCAGACTTTCGTCGCCACCGGCCCAGTAGTCGACAATGGCGCGTCGAAACAGCCAGATCCGATTGGGCATCTGGCTGCTGACCAGCGAAGACACCTCTTCGGTGAAAGGGCTGCCTTCGAAAATTCCCAACAGCTCATACGGGTCCTCGATCCCCATCGCGTCCAGCAGATCATCCGGCGCGAAGTCTGCCAGCGTGACCTGTAACTGCCCACAGCGGGACAGGAACTCATGCGGGAGCTGCGCCAGGGTTTCGCTGGCCATGGCCTCGAAGGCAGCCAGATCAGGTGCACGCCGATCAGCCCAAGCATTCGACCGTGGCGGATGGATAGAGGCCATAAAGAGTTCCCGGTTTGCACAGAGCCCCGTCGCAACGCAGCCTGGAGCGCGACGAGACCAACAGTTTAGTGTGCGGTCAAGCCGCAGCCACTTACAAGTATGTCAGAAAAAGATGGATAAGCAGACCCAGGGCGAAGATCAACCCGGCGGATCTGCCGATCCGCGTCGCCCAGATCTCCACCGGATCGGTCTTTGCCTTGTCGGCAGCCCCGAGATGATCCTGAGCCCGTTTGGCCATGCGCACGAAAGTCGAGCTGCCGATCGTCTCGCTTTCCGCCGCCACACGGTCGAGATCACGAAAGGCGCGCGCGCGCCGGGCGTCCGCTTCGGAGGTCCGCTCGACCCGATCGCGATTCTTGTTGTCGCTCATGACCGCCCTTTGCGTCGTACGCAGAGGGCGCCGGCAAGAAGCGCCAGAAGCGCCAGCCCGAACGAGGCAACCGCATTCCAACCAGCAAACGAAAGCCCCAACAGCCGCCAGCTTGCTTCCGTGCACGACACGATGCGCACACTCTTCAACCCGCTCAACATGTCCGCAACATTGGTCGTCGGACCGGATCCGCCACCGCAATCATTCGGCCCGGCCCAGAAGTCCCATTCCGCACCCGCCTGATATGCGCCAAGTCCCGAGCCATAGGCAAAGACAATCCCAACGAACACCAGACAGGAAAGCGCCATCATGCTCTTGCCTTGCCGCTGCATGACGAAGGCGAAGGCCATAAACGGCATCGCGACATAATAAGGGATACGCTGCTGCAGACAGAGCTTGCAGGGAACATAGCCGCCAATAAGCTGAAATCCCCACGCCGTTCCGATAACCGCCATCGCAGCGACAAACAACAACGCGATAACGTGAAGTGGCTTCAAGTTTCGTAGCATTCCGATGTTCAAACCAATCTCAGTGCGGCAAATCCACCGACCAGCAACACCACGAAGACGGTGAAAACAAGACCGAGGCGCTTTTCGATGAAATCACGAATGGGCGGACCAAAGAAGTAGAGCAGGGCCGCCTCGATGAAAAAGCGCAAGCCTCGCGACACAACACTGGCCACGATGAAGATCGGCAGACTGAGCCCGGCCGCCCCCGAGGCAATGGTGATCACCTTGTAGGGAAAGGGTGTGATGCCGGCGAAAAACACGAACCACCAGCCGTATTCGGTGAAAATCCCGCTGAATTCCTCAAAGTAATGCAGCTTGCCATAGAAGGCGAGGATAGGTTCTGCCACCTGCTGAAACAGGAACATGCCGATGGCATATCCAAGAACACCGCCAAGCACGGACATCACCGTACACAGGGCCGCGTAAAACCACGCCTTATCGCGGCGCGCGATGACCATCGGCACCAGCAGCAGATCCGGCGGTAGCGGAAAGACCGAACTTTCGATGAACGAAACGGCGCCCAGCGCATAAGGCGCGCGAGGTCCGGCGGCAAGGGACAAGGTCCAGTTATAAAGACGTCGCAACATGCGGAATGCCTTAGCTTGTCAACCGCAGCTTGTCATCAGGAATCCTTGGTAAACGTCTCGATGGACTGGCGAAAACCGGCAAGGTACCCTGCAAATCCTCATGCCTGCGCCTCAAGAGCTGTGCACAGGCGTCTGTACAAGACGGCTTCAGACGCGAAGAGGATTGACGCAAGGCTTTGCCTCGGTATTATCGCGCCTGCCTTTCAGCCCCCCTGGCGGAATTGGTAGACGCGTCGGATTCAAAATCCGATTCTTTCGGGAGTGCCGGTTCGATTCCGGCGGGGGGCACCATTTTTCCAAATTTCAAGTAGTTCCGTAGCCCTCTTGCTTTAGGGCTCTTCTGCTTGCCGTATCCCCCGAAATCCCCCTTCCCTTCGCCTTCCCGTCAAGAACCTGTGCGATGAGTGCTTGGGCAGCAGGCGGGCTTTGAGATCTGCTGGCCAACGCTTGAAAATTGAGGCCGCCTTGGCCCGGTAAAATGCAATCCGTGCGCTTTATCTGGACAGGCTTCCCTCCGCTGGATTAGGCTTTCGCCATGACGTTAGAACGGGAAATAGAACTCAAGCTGGAAGTCTCCCCTGAGGCTCTGGAGCGGATGAAATGCGCTGTGCCAACCGAAGGCTTCAGCCAGAGCGAGCCGCAGATCAAGTGGCTGAAGTCGCTCTATTTTGACACGCCGGATCAGGCTTTGCGCCAGCGCAGAATTTCGCTGCGTGTGCGCGAGATTGCTCCAGATCAATTCGTCCAGACACTGAAGCTGGGCACAGGCGTGACCGGGGGGCTTTCCAGAGCCATCGAGATCGAGCGACCGGTCACGGGCCGTGGCCTCGACCTCGCCTGCATCGACGACCCGAAAGCCCTCGCGGTGCTGGTGGACGCACTGGCAGGGAAACCTCTGCTTCCAGCCTTCGAAACGGTAATCGAGCGCACCACCCGCACCATTACCGCCCACGACGAGACCTGCATCGAGGTGGCCTTTGACAGTGGCGAAATCGTCGCCGGGCAAGACCGGACCCCTCTGGCCGAGCTGGAGCTGGAATTACAGTCCGGCTCTCCCGAAGCGCTGTTTTCCGCTGCCGAGTGGATCGCCGGATCCATTCCCTTCCGGTTTTCGCCTTACAACAAGTCTGAACGTGGCTTTCGCTTCGTCACCGGCGCACCCGCGGAGAGTGCCGTCAGGCGCGCCGACACCATCAAACTGAAGCCAAGCCGCAGTACCGAGACCGCTTTTGTGGCGATCCTGTCGAGTTGCCTGACCCAGGTGTCCGACAACCGGCTGGCAGTTCTCCAAGAAAACGGCACTGAAGCGCCGCACCAACTGCGCGTTGGCCTGCGCCGCCTGCGATCCGCCTTCCGGCTTTTCCGTCCGCTGCTGGTTGACGACCCCTGGGCGGCAGGACTGGCTGACGAAGCCCGAGAACTGGCTGCCTCTGTCGAGACAGTGCGAAATCTCGACGTCCTGCAGCTCGATATCGTCGCGCCCGTCGAAAAGGCCCTGCCCGGATCGCTGAACTGCGCTGCCCTCCTCACCACTTTGGCTGCTCAGCGCGATGAAGCGCATCAACTGCTGGTGGACAGGCTGCACCAATCCCACTGGAACCGGTTTCTGCTGGCTCTGACGGCATATCTATCCCTGCGGGGATGGCGAGAAACCGCCTCTTCATCAATTCAAGAGCGGTGGAACCAACCGCTGGAAACCTTCGCCAATGAGGCTTTGGCAAAACAGTGGAAGAAGGTGATCGCCTACGGTGATCGATTGGATGACCTCGACATTCCCGAGCGCCACGAAATGCGCAAGGCGCTGAAGAAGCTACGGTATGGCCTGGAATTCTTCGGATCGCTCTATCCGCAGCCGAAACTGAAACCCTATCTGAGACAGCTGAGAAAACTGCAGAACGTCTTCGGTTATCTGAATGACGTGGCAATGGCAGAGCGCCTTCTGGACCATGTGCCGGACCTGGAGCCCGAAAGCGCCTTCGCCGCCGGATACTGCCTGGCCCATCACAAGGCACGCTCAGACCGCAAATGGCAGCGCGCCCAGGAGCTCTGGCAAAATCTTGAAGCCACGAAGCCCGTGTGGAAGTAGCACTCCCTGCGTGACCGACGTCAGCCGTCGTTCTCGATCACCAGCTGAATTCGGTCGGCGGCCATGCGAGAGCGGGTGTATTGCACTGGCTGGCCATCCGGCCCCACATTGACGCTCTCCACCACAAGTACCGGCTGGCCTTCGCCAAGGCCGAGCTGTATCGCATCCGAGGGCTCGATCAGCTCGGCCGTCACCTTTGTACTCTTGCGGGTGTAGTCGGTCACACCGGCCTGTTTCATGCACTCAGTGAAGGAATTACTGGCGTCATAGATCTCCGGAAGGTTGCCAAACCGCGCCTTTTCCAGCCAGCTCGTCGACACCAGAACCGGAAATCCATCGACCACCCGCAACGTGCCGATCCGCCACAGCGGCGTCCCGATGTTGACGCCCAGCTGGGTCGCGATCAACGCATCAGCCTCTTCCTCCGCAGCAGCGGTCATCTTCCCCGTGGGGGTCTTGTCCTGCGCCGAGACGATTTCAGAAAATCGCGTGCGCCGACTGATCGGATACGCCAAAGGCGTGGAGGCAACATACGTCCCCCGCCCCTGGTCGGCGCGCAAAATTCCGTCGTTGGTCAATGCCGCGATGGCGCGCCGAACCGTATGACGGTTGACGTCGAAACGAGCGGCAATTTCGGCCTCCGTCGGCACCCGTGCATCCTTGGCATAGGTGCCCGAGGCGATTTCTGCCTTCAGCCACTCGGCGATTTGCCGCCAGAGGGAGATGCCCGCTCCGCGATCGATTTTAACCTGCTGCGTCATGCCCTTGTCATCAAACCTCGGTAGCAGAGTGTCAACACAGTTATTCGTCTATACAAATAGACAATTACCTGATTTGATCAAGCTCGAACTGACCTGCCCAGCGGAAGCGACACCATGGATCCCCACTCAGAATCAGCCAAGATGGCATCCGGCCCCAAGCCGACACCACCTTCCACGCCGAAGACCGCAAGACAACAGGCCATGGCGCTGCTTGCCAGTGCGGACCCGGCCCAGCTGACCGAGATGGTCGACGCTTTGCCGGTCTCCACCGCACACGAGATTGTTCGTCCAGCTGAGACGGGTCTGGTGATGGCGCGCGGTCGCATGGGTGGCACCGGCAGCCCGTTTAATCTGGGAGAAGTCACCGTCACCCGTTGCGTTGTCCGTCTGTCATCAGGAGAGGTCGGCAGCGCCTACACCCTTGGCCGCAACAAGCAGCACACTCGAAACGCCGCACTCTGTGACGCGCTCTGGCAGCATCCGGCCCACACGGTCGTGATTGACAGCATGATCATCACGCCTCTGGCCGAGATGCGTGATGCCGCCCGCCATCTGGTAAAGGCAGAAACCGCAGCCACTAAGGTCGACTTCTTCACCATGGTTCGAGGAGACGACTGATGGTCGCACCACACGCCGCCACACCGTCGCTCACAGCCGCTCTCGCGCCCGGTTTTGCCGATCCGGTCCATGATGCCCAGCGCTGTTTTCGCGCCTTGATGCAGACGATGGCGCGTCCCGGCACGATTCAAGCTTATGCCAACGAGACAATCGCCCCGCCGACACCCCTGTCGCGGACGCTTGCCGCCTTGGCGCTCACTCTGATCGACTACGACACTCCCATTTGGCTCGACCCAGCCCTGGCACAAAATCCGGCGGTTGCAGGATACCTGAAGTTCCACACCGGCGCCCCTTTGGCCGAAACGCCTGGCGACGCTGCCTTCGCTCTGATCGGCGACCCGGCAGCGCTGATGCCCTTGAGCAATTTCAATCAGGGCACGCTGGAATATCCGGACCGCTCCACCACTTTGCTCATGCACATGCAGACACTGGACGCCGCAGCGCAAGTCACCCTGGAAGGCCCGGGCATCAAGACTTCGCAACCCTTCGGCGCAGCACCGCTGCAGCCCATGTTCTGGGACCAGCTCACTGCCAACAACGCCCAGTTCCCCCGAGGGGTCGATGTGATCTTCGCCGGAGCGACAGGCTTTGCGACTGTTCCCCGCTCCACCCGCATCACGAAAACGGAGGCCTGAGCCAAATGTATGTAGCTGTCAAAGGCGGCGAAAAGGCCATCCGCAACGCCCACAAACTACTGGCCAAGCAGCGGCGCGGACGAACCGACGTGCCGGCCCTCACCATCGACCAGATTGCCGAACAATTGGCGATCTCCGTGGCCCGTGTCATGGGCGAAGGCTCGCTCTATGACGAAGCGCTGGCCGCGCTTGCCATCAAGCAGTCCCGTGGCGATCTGATCGAGGCCGCGTTCCTCATCCGGGCCTATCGCACGACCTTGCCGCGCTTCGGTTACTCCGAGCCCCTGGACACGGCCAACATGCTTGTCGAACGGCGCATTTCCGCCACTTACAAGGATTTGCCCGGCGGCCAGCTGCTGGGCCCGACCTTCGACTATACCCACCGGCTGCTGGATTTCACCCTGGCAGCAGAAGGCGAAGCCCCGCTGGACGCCGTCGAGACCGCAGCCATCGACGAAGGCCCCATGCCCCGCGTTACGGACCTGCTGTCAGACGAAGGCCTGATGGAAACCGATCCGCTTCCGCAAGAGGATGATGTTGTCGGCGATCTGACCCGCGAGCCCCTGTCCTTCCCCGCCGACAGGGACCTGCGCCTGCAGAATCTGGCCCGCGGCGACGAAGGCTTTCTGCTGGCCTTGGCCTACTCCTCCCAGCGCGGCTATGGGCGCACTCACCCCTTCACCGGCGAAATCCGCTATGGCGCGGTGGAAGTCGAATTCTTCGCCGAAGAGCTGGGATTTGCCGTCAGCCTGGGCGAGATCAAGCTGACCGAGTGCCAGATGGTCAACCAGTTCGACGGCTCGGCCAAGACCCCGCCGAAGTTCACCCGCGGTTACGGGCTCGTCTTCGGGCAGGTGGAACGCAAGGCCATGGCCATGTCGATGGTCGATCGGTCCCTACGCTGGGAAGAGCTTGGCGAGGAATGCACCGCTCCGGTTCAGGACGCGGAATTCGTGCTCTCCCACTCTGACAACATTCAGGCCACCGGCTTCGTCGAACACCTCAAGCTGCCGCATTACGTTGACTTCCAGGCCGAGCTCGACCTGGTCCGCCGCATGCGCAAGGAGTGGTTTGCAGCGCGCGAAAAACGCGATGAAGACCTCGGCCTGAGCGAGACCAAGGAACAGGAGGCAGCAGAATGAGCGCCCATCCGGACACCGCAACGTCGCCCGATGAAGGCCACTACAACTTCGCCTATCTGGACGAACAGACCAAACGCATGATCCGCCGCGCCATCCTGAAAGGCATCGCCGTGCCCGGCTATCAGGTGCCTTTTGCCTCCCGCGAGATGCCCATGCCCTACGGCTGGGGCACTGGCGGAGTGCAGGTGACGGCAGCCATCCTCGGCGCCGATGACACGCTGAAGGTCATAGATCAGGGCTCGGACGACACGACCAATGCCGTCTCGATCCGTGGCTTCTTTGAAAAGACCGCCGGCGTCGAAACCACCACCCGGACCAGCGAAGCATCCATCATTCAGACCCGCCACCGCATTCCGGAAGCCCTCCTCACCGAGGATCAGGTGCTGGTGTATCAGGTGCCGATCCCCGAGCCCTTGCGCTTCCTCGAGCCGCGCGAAACCGAAACCCGAAAAATGCATGCGCTCGCCGAATACGGTCTGATGCATGTGAAGCTCTACGAGGACATCGCCCGCAACGGCCACATCGCGACAACCTACGCTTATCCGGTGGAAGTCAACGATCGCTATGTGATGGATCCCTCGCCCACGCCCAAATTCGACAATCCAAAGATGCACGAGATGGCCGCCTTGCAGCTGTTCGGTGCCGGTCGTGAAAAGCGTATCTACGCCATTCCGCCGCACACCAAGGTCAAGAGCCTCGACTTCGACGATCACCCGTTCGAGGTGCAGAAGTTCGAAAAGCCCTGCGGCCTGTGTGGCGCGGAAAATGTCTACCTCGACGAAGTGATCCTTGATGACAAGGGCGGACGGATGTTTGTCTGCTCTGACAGCGACCATTGTGAAGACCGCCGGTCCCATGGGCATCTGGGCGAGATGGCAGCCGACCCGGCAGCCAGTCACCTGGCTTCGACAGGCGAGGAGCGGGCATAACATGACGGATCAGACCACAATGCTCGAACCGAACTTCGTGCCCTACCAGGAAAACGACGAGCCATTGCTGCGCGTCAGCGGCGTCACCCGCTACTATGGCGACCGTCTCGGCTGCACCGATATCTCGTTCAATCTGTGGCCCGGCGAAGTGCTGGCCATCGTCGGTGAAAGCGGCTCCGGCAAGACGACGCTGCTCAACTGCCTGTCGACCCGCCTCGCACCAACTGCCGGCGCCATCGAGTACCGGATGCGCGACGGGTCCATGCGCGACCTCTACCAGTTGACCGAAGCCGACCGCCGTCTGCTGATGCGCACCGACTGGGGCTTTGTCCATCAGAGCCCGGCTGACGGCCTGCGCATGACCGTCTCCGCCGGCGCCAATGTCGGTGAGCGTCTGATGGCTGTCGGAAATCGTCACTACGGCAACATCCGCGCCACGGCCACCGACTGGCTGGAACGGGTGGAGATCGCCACCGACCGCATCGATGACCCGCCCCGCGCCTTCTCCGGCGGCATGCGCCAGCGTCTGCAGATCGCCCGCAATCTCGTTACTCACCCGCGCCTTGTCTTCATGGATGAGCCGACCGGCGGCCTGGATGTCTCGGTGCAGGCCCGGCTGCTCGACATGATGCGACGCCTGGTGGCCGACCTGGGCCTATCGGTGATCATCGTCACCCACGATCTGGCCGTTGCCCGCCTGTTGTCTCATCGCATCATGGTCATGCGCCACGGCAAGGTGATTGAAACCGGGCTGACCGATCAGGTACTCGATGACCCCCGCGAGCCCTACAGCCAGCTCCTGGTTTCTTCCATTCTTCAGGCCTGAGGACAGACACGATGCCCGTACGCCTCTATCTCAACTCCGTCGGCAAGTCCTTCGTCATGCACCTGCAGGACGGCATTTCCCTGCCCGTGGTCTCCAATGTCGATTTCGCCGTGGAAACAGGCGAATGCGTCGTTCTTGGCGGGCCATCGGGGGCTGGAAAAAGCTCGATCCTCAAGATGATCTACGGCAACTATCGCTGTGACGAGGGCCAGATCCTCGTGGTCCGCGGCCCCGACGACATCGTCAACATCGCCGATGCCGCGCCGCGCCGCATGCTGGCCCTGCGTCAGGACACCATTGGCTACGTCTCGCAGTTTCTGCGGGTGATCCCCCGCGTTTCCGCCGTCGACGTGGTTGCCGAACCGCTGATTGGCCAGGGCGCGGATGAAAGGACCGCCACTGCCAGGGCACGGGAGCTGTTGGCACGGCTGAATGTACCTGAAGGTCTGTGGTCGTTGCCCCCTGCAACCTTCTCCGGTGGCGAACAGCAGCGGGTGAACATCGCACGCGGCTTCATTGCCAATTATCCGGTGCTGCTGCTGGATGAACCCACGGCCTCGCTGGACGCGGCCAACCGTGCCGTGGTCGTCGAACTGGTGGACGAAAAGAAAGCGCAGGGCGTTGCGATGCTCGGCATCCTGCACGATCTGGATGTGCGCGAGCGGATTGCCGACCGTATCATCGACGTGACCAACTTCCGCCAGGCTGCCTGAGGAACAACCACCATGGCCGAGACCAAGTCAGCCAAGATTGGCGAAACCCGGATCGACGAGACTGTCAAACTGCGTGAGGCCCGGATAGGCCGCCGTTGCGAGATCCTGCGCGAAACCGCCATCGAATATTCCAGCCTCGGCGACTATTCCTATCTCGGCAGCTTCTGTGAGATTGCAGATTGTGAGATCGGCCGTTTCACGGCCATTGCCAATCGGGTGCGCATCGGTGCGCCAAATCACCCGATGGACCGGCCTTCACAGCATCGTTTCACCTATTGTCCGGAGTATTACGATGCCGACCAGACCCGCGACACCGGCTTTTTCTCAGAACGCCGCGACGCCCAAGTTATCATCGGCAATGACGTCTGGATCGGCCATGGCGCGATCATCCTTCCAGATGTCACGGTTGGCGATGGGGCGGTTATCGCTGCCGGTGCTGTGGTCACAAAGGATGTTCCGCCCTATACGATTACAGGCGGTGTTCCGGCCCGACCGATCCGCCAGCGATTTACCGCAGAGATTGTCGCTAGCCTCGGCCGGATCAAATGGTGGGACTGGCCCGACGCAGAGATTTTCGCCAATCTGCGGAAATTCCAGTCCGACGACATGGAAAGCTTCTGCCGCGCGTTCGACCCTGAGTTCACCGGCTCCTGCAACCGTCATCCTGCCGACACGGTGACCCCTTAAGCGCTGCCAGTGCGCCGACCTGTTTTGGAAGATCCGACCTATATGCGTTACGCAATCTATTTCGCCACGCCTGAAACCAGCTCCTTGATGCAGCTCGGAAACCGTTGGCTGGGCCGGGATCCCTTCACCGGGCAGGCTCTTGATCAACCGGCAATCGACGGTCTGAGTGCTCAGCGTTTCGCAGAGCTGACGACCGATCCGCGCCGCTACGGTTTTCACGGCACCTTGCGCGCGCCTTTTCATATTCGCGACGGACTGCATGAAGCCGATCTGCTCCGTGTCTGCGAAACCTTCGCGGCCCGGACCGCGCCGTTCACCACCACCGGATTGAGCGTCAATGCTCTGGGGCGCTTTCTGGCGCTGACACCAAGTGAACCGGACGCGGCGCTGAACACATTCGCCAACGCCTGCGTGCGCCATTTCGAACCCTGCCGGGCGCCGCTTGATGACGCTGACCTAGCCCGTCGTCGCAGGAGTGGGCTTACCCCTCGCCACGACGAACTTCTGCAGGCCTGGGGCTACCCTTATGTCTTTGACGCGTTCCGCTTCCACATGACGCTCTCCAACAAGCTGGAAGACGACGTGGAACGCAGCACCCTGAACGCTGCGGCGCGGGCGTTCTTCGCCCCCGTCACCGGTGAGCCGATGCACATCCAGACCTTTGGGCTGTACCAGGAAGTTGAGCGCGGAGCGCCCTTTACCGTCCATACGATTTTTACCCTCGCCGGCGCACACATCCCGGCTGAGGCAGACCCGACCACGTGAGGACCTCATGACCGCCACCCCCGCAATCTTCAAGAACGCCCGCCTGGTTCTGCCCGACACGGACATGCAAGGCACGCTCGTCGTTCAAGATGGCCGGATCGCCGACATCTCCGCAACGACTTCAGCACCCGGCCATGACTGTGACGGTGACTTTCTGCTGCCTGGCCTGATCGAGCTGCACACCGATCATCTGGAAACCCACTACGCACCGCGCCCGAAAGTGCGCTGGAACCCGGTCGCCGCCGTCCAGGCCCATGACGCCCAGATCGCCTGTGCCGGTATCACCACCGTGTTCGATGCCCTGCGCGTCGGCATGGACGAAGACGCCGATCTGCGCGCACCTGACATGCGCAAGCTGGCAGATGCCATTGAGACCGGCCTTGCGGAGAACCGCCTGCGCTCGGATCACTTTATTCACCTGCGCTGTGAAGTCTCTGCCCCGGACGTGCTCGACAGCTATGCCCTGTTCCACAAGGACCCGAAGGTGCGGCTGATTTCACTGATGGACCACACACCCGGTCAGCGTCAATTCGTGTCGCTGGATGCCTACCGCATCTATTATCAGGGCAAGAAGGGTTTCTCCGACGAGCAGATGGACGCCTTCATCGAGGCGCGCAAAACCCGCGCCGGGAACATCGCGCCGGACAATCGCCAGGCCCTGGCCAAGGAAGCGCAAGCGCTTGGGGTGGCCATCGCCAGCCATGACGACGCCACCATCGAGCACGTTGAGGAAGCCATCGCGCTGAACACCAGGATCGCTGAATTCCCGACCACACTCGAAGCTGCAAAAGCCTCCAGAGACGCCGGCATGAGCGTCCTCATGGGCGCGCCAAATGTTGTGCGCGGCGGTTCCCACTCCGGCAATGTGTCGGCACGAGAGCTGGCGGAAGCCGATTGTCTCGACATTCTGTCCTCAGACTACATTCCCGCTTCGCTCATTCAGGCTGCGTTCCAGCTGGCCGCTGAAGTCGAGGCGATTTCATTGGCAGATGCTGTTGCCAAGATCACCTTCAACCCGGCAAAAGCCATCGGCCTTGGCGACCGGGGCTCACTACAGACGGGTCTGCGTGCCGATCTTGTGCAGGTGAAGATGATTGGCGATGTGCCGATTGTCCGTGGCGTCTGGCGCGAAGGGCGCCGGGTGGCGTAAGCAGGCAATCATGAGCGACACACTGACCCCGACACCCGCTTCTGACGGACAGCCTCTTGAGGTCACATCCGAGCCTTTGGGGCCGGGACGACTCGTTCTCGTCGTCGGCCCAAGCGGTGCCGGCAAGGATACCTTGCTGAACGGCGTCCGCGCCGCCATCGGCACGCGCGACACCTGCGTCTTCGCCCGCAGAATGATCACCCGTGAAACGGATGGCGAGACCGAAGATCACATCTGCCTGTCGCAGGAGGAATTCAGCCAGCTGAAAACCACCGGAACCGTCGGTCTTCTATGGGAGGCGCATGGACTTGGCTATGTCATTCCTCAGGCTTACGACGACCGCATCCGCGCCGGGCATATGGTCATTGCCAACGGATCCCGCCGGGCTCTTCCGCAAGCCCTGGCAAAATACCAGAGCGTGACGGTTCTGCTGATCACGGCGCCAGTCGACGTTTTGGCGACCCGCCTGGCCGCACGTGGCCGGGAAACGCGAGAAGAGATCGAACGACGGCTGGCCAGCGCCGATCTGGAAGTCAATGGCATCGATAACGTCATCCGCATCGAGAACACCGGTTCGGTCGAAGAGGGTGTCATGAAGGTCCTCGCCGCCCTCGACCTCTGACCCCCGCCGTCTGACCTATTCGTCCCTTTTTTTCTTGCCAAAGCCGAAGCCCTGCAAAAGCCCCGAGGGCAGGCCAAGGCCTTCCTCGACGGCTTTCAGAACCTCCTCATCGTCGGCCTTGCCTTCGATGACCTTCTGCACGTCGATCTGCACATTGCCGCCGGTCGCCCGTTTCACGGCCTCGCTGGCAGCCCCGGCCAGCGCATCCTTGTCGATCTTGCCGCCGTCCTTGACGATCTTCGTCAGCTCTCCACCCAAGGCCTCCAACTGCTTGTAGGCCTCTTCCGGGTTCTGCAGGATTCCGGCGATGTCCGGATAGATTTGCGGATTGTCCCAGGAACCCTTGATCACTACAGGCACCCCGAGACCCGCCAGTTTCTTGTCCTCGCCCTTTGCCCGTGGCGTCGGCGCCTGACCTTCCAGGGTCGGCACCACACGCGGTTCCACACGCCAGTCCAGCGTCCGCTGCGGCATGTCGGTCGTGCCCTTGCCGGTCATCCGAACCAGCGGCCCGATAAGGCTCAGATCCGACGTGGTGGCAATACCCTGGGCAATCTGGAAAGAAGCGGTCAACGAGCTGAAGTCGGTCTTTTCCTCGGAGGTGTCTTGCCACCCCAACAGGGTTTCCAGCGACAGCCCACGCAACATCTTCGGAATGTTGAGGCCGCGAATTGCTCCGTCGAGGAATTGATAGGACGCGGTTCCGGTGAGGCCGGACACCAGCGCCTTCTGGCTAGCTCCCGTCGTCTTGACGTCGAGCGTGATCGCCGCCGTGCCTTCCAGCCAATCGAAACCGGCAGCATCCTGCAGAAGCGACCGTGCCGCCACGCTCGCTAGACTAAACTTGGCTGCGATGGAAGGCGTGCTTGCCCCTGACACCGTAAGGTCGGCACTCCCGGCACCTTTGTAGAGGCTCAGGTCTGCAAGCTTGGCAGTCAGGAGGCCATTTTTCAGATCCGCTGACAAGTTCCCGCGATCAATGGTGATACCGTCATAGGTGATCTGCCGAGCGTCTGCAGTCACGGAGGCATCGACAAGTGTCAAGGCCGAAAGGTCCAGCGGAGCATCGCTCCACCCCGCGCTTTGAGCCCCGGAAGTCTGGCCTGATCCGGCAGATGCGCCTGCTGCGCTGGCCGAACCAGCACTGCTGAAATACGGATCCAGTCCCAGACGAGAGAATGTCAGCGCCGCTTGCAGGCTCGGCTTTCCACCCAGGCTCACTGAACCCGAGGCCGTGCCTTCGGTTTCATCCAGCGTGAAGGACGTATCCTTGAAGAGAAGGCGCTGGCCGTCCTTATCGAACTGTCCGCTGACGGCGAAATTCCGCAAGCCGTTTCCAGCCTCGACTGGTCGCCCGAAACGCGCCAGCAGATCCCTCAGGTTGGCAGTCTCCAGCGAGACCGCGCCATCCGCACTGCCATTGAGGGAAACCGTGCCCTTGAAACCGGCGGTCACCGGGGCCGCCTTTACACGCAAGGACGTCTTGGCCGGATTACCGGACATCAGCGTGGCGAATGTGCTTTGCCCCTGAACCGTGAAGGCCTCGCCCAACCAGGAAAGACTGCCCGAGAGAGACACCGGCGCATCCCGGCCCTTCAAGGCGACTTGCAGATTGAGGTCGGACACATCATTGGCAGACCCTGGAAGGTCCAGCGTTTCAGACAAGTTCAGACCGCTCAATTTGCCTCGGCGGACCTCTGCGGTGCCATTGATATCAAGGGAATCCAGCACGTCATCCAGGTTCAGCCCTTGCGCTGTAAACCGCAAGTCTGCCGCCAGCTGCCCCGTCGCATCAACCGGCACAGATGCAAGACTGGCAAGGTCGGCCAGCGGCGCCTCCCGGATCAGCAGTCGGCCCGTATGGCTGGGATCACCTTCGCGCAGCGACGCCTGCAGCTGACCTTCCGCACTCAGCGACCCGATCGTCCCCGTCAGATCAGCCAGCGAGACAGCATCTTTGCTGCCGTCGAGTTTGGTGAAAAAGGAGAAACTGCCCGCAGGAACCGGGCCAGACACACCGAATGCCTCTGCAACCGCCGCAAGATTATCGCCTGAGCCTGTGATCTTCAGATTGGCAAGCAGCGGTTTCAGGCTCAGGTCACCATTGACGCCGAGCTCCGCTCCGGCGACTGTCGCCGTCAACATGACAGGTGCCGTCGCACCCTGCGCCAAACCAAGGGGATTTTCAGCCGTTCCGGTAACTGTAACCGCCTGACCTTGCCAGATAAAACTGCTTTCAAGCGCCACTTCTCCGGTCAGATCCGGAGCTGCAAGCGTCAGGGCCAGTTCGTTGAACTGCTGCTTCAGCCCCGTCCGGCGATCCTGATAGACCACCTGACCGTCTTCGATTTCCAGACGGTCGACTCCAATGCGTGCCAATGCACCCAAACCGGTATCAGCACCAGTTTCAGCCACTTCGGTCGTGGTTGCAGGCGCTTCTGATTCTACAGGAGTTTCTGGCGCTACGCTTGCTGCAGCATCCCCGCTGGAGGCCATTCCGAGGATCTCGGCAGCTTCTTCGGCAGGCGTCAGCTGGCGTCGCGGCGCCCAGCTTGTCAGCCCGGACGCGGAGGTTTCGAGAAACAACTGTGGCTTGACGAGACGCAGGCCGGTCACGCGAACATCACCGCCGATCAACCCGGCCCAGGCCAGATCGACGCGAAGTTCTTCGGCTTTAGCGAATTCAATGCCGTCGGCGCCAGCCTCGCCCGAGATGCCGACGTTCTCGGCCACCAGCGAAAACTGCGGCACGACCGAGATACTAACGGGACCATCAAGACGTAGCCGCCAACCGGCGGCTTTCTCCACCTGGGCAATCACCCGGGTCTTGATGGTATCAAGCGGGAGCACATAAGGCACCGCTGCAACTGCTGCTACTGCCAGGCCGAAAAGCACCAACAGACCGAAGACTATCCGCCGCATTGTCCGTTCCTCGTTGAGTTGATTCGGACCTTACGACAATATGACCCGGCCTCGCGAGGGGCAAACTGACACCAATTTACACGGTCAGGTGCTTGCGGACTTCTTCCTCATCAAGATCCTTGCGGTCACCGGCGAGCACAACTTCGCCTCGATCCATCACCGCGAAGTCATCTGCAAGGTCCCGCGCAAACTCAAAATACTGCTCAACCAGCACGATTGCCATGTCGCCCTGCTCGCGCAGCCACTCGATCGCTCGGCCGATATCCTTGATGATCGACGGCTGAATGCCTTCGGTTGGCTCGTCCAGAACCAGCAGCTTTGGCCGGGTCACCAGCGCCCGCGCAATCGCCAGCTGCTGCTGCTGCCCACCGGAAAGATCCCCACCGCGACGATTGAGCATGGATTTCAGCACGGGAAACAGCTCGAAGATCACCTCCGGAATGTTCCGGTCTTTGCGCGGAAGACACGCGTATCCCGTCTCAAGATTTTCCTTCACGCTCAGCAGGGAGAAGACTTCGCGCCCCTGCGGCACCACCGCAATCCCCCGCCTGGCCCGCGCATGCGGCGCAAGCTTGGAAATGTCCTCGCCGTTCCAGACAATCCGCCCGGCGGAAATCGGATGCTGGCCGACTATTGCCCGCAGGGTGGAGGTCTTGCCCACGCCGTTCCGGCCCATGACACAGGTTACCTTGCCAATCTCGGCAGCCAGAGACACGGATTTCAGAGCCTGTGCGGCACCATAGTGCAAATTGATATTCTCAACGCTCAGCATGACAGATCCAGTGCTCGAGAAAGTTGTGGCGTGCGCTTCATTTCCGTTACCGCCCCAAATAGACTTCAATGACCCGTTCATCGGCCGAAACATGGTCCAGAGACCCCTCGGCCAGAACCGAGCCTTCGGCCAGGCAGGTCACCTTGACGCCTAGTGCACGGATGAAGGTCATATCGTGTTCTACCACCACCACCGAGTGGGTCTTGGCGATGTCCTTGAGCAATTCGGCAGTCTCCATCGTCTCTGCATCCGTCATGCCCGCCGCCGGTTCATCAACCAGCAGCAGCTTTGGATCCTGGGCGAGCAGCATACCGATTTCCAGCCACTGCTTCTGACCATGCGACAGGTTCGCCGCCAACTCATCGCGCTTGTCGCCCAACCGGATGAGCGTCAGGAGGTCCTCGATACGCGTCTTTTCTGCACCCGAGATCATGTGAAATAGTGTTGCAAACGGACCACGAGGTGCCTTCAGCGCCAGTTCAAGATTGTCCCAGACCGTGTGGCTTTCAAAGACCGTCGGCTTCTGAAACTTGCGGCCGATACCTAGCTCGGCAATCGAGGCTTCATCTTCGGCGGTCAGGTCGACAACGCCGTTGAAGAAAACCTCGCCACTGTCGGGCCGTGTCTTGCCGGTGATGATGTCCATCATGGTGGTTTTACCGGCGCCATTCGGGCCGATGATGGCCCGCATCTCTCCATGTGTAATCACCATGGACAGGTCGTTGATTGCCCTGAAGCCGTCAAAGGAGACAGAGACGCCGTCGAGATAAAGAAGGGTATTCTGACGAGACATGACTTACTCCGCAGGCTGAGGGTCGACATTGGCCGCAGCGGCCGGAGATGTAGGCGGAGTTTTCGGAGGCTTACCACCACCAGCCTGGGCATTTGAGGAAACCCGGCGCTGGCGCAGAGCCGTCCAGCCATCACCGATTGTGCCCAGAATACCTTTCGGCAGGAACAGCGTGACCACCACGAACAGGGCGCCCAGCGCAAACAGCCAGACATCTGGTAGCGCCGCCGTGAACCACGTCTTGGCAAAGTTGACGAGAACCGCACCCAGAACCGCGCCGATCAGCGTTCCACGCCCTCCGACTGCAACCCAGATCACCACTTCGATGGAGTTTGCTGGCGCGAATTCGCCCGGATTAATGATCCCGACCTGAGGCACGTAGAGCGCCCCGGCAATCCCGGCCATCATCGCCGAGAGCACCCAGACGAAGAGTTTGTAGTACTCCACCCGGTAGCCGAGAAACCGCGTTCGGCTTTCCGCATCGCGCACCGCCACAAGCACTTTCCCGAGCTTCGACTTGGTGACATAGCGACAGATCAGAAAGCACACCAGCAGCGCCAATCCCGAAGCAACGAACAACCCCGCTCGCGTGCTGCTGGCCTGAATGTCAAAGCCGAGAATATCCTTGAAATCCGTCAGGCCGTTGTTGCCGCCAAAGCCCATGTCATTGCGAAAGAACGCCAACAGCAGCGCATAGGTCAAGGCCTGGGTGATGATCGACAGATAGACCCCTGTGACCCGTGAACGGAAGGCAAACCAGCCGAAGACGAAGGCCAGAATGCCAGGTGCAATCATCACCATCAAAAAGGCAAACCACGCCATGTCGAAGCCGTACCAGTACCAGGGCAGCTCCTGCCAATTGAGGAACACCATGAAGTCCGGCAGGGTCGGGTCGCCGTAAACGCCACGGGTGCCGATCTGGCGCATCAGATACATGCCCATGGCATACCCGCCCAGCGCGAAGAACGCCCCGTGGCCGAGCGAGAGGATCCCGCAGAACCCCCAGACCAGATCCACCGACAACGCTAACAGCGCGTAGGTCAGATACTTGCCCATCAGCGTGACAGCGTAGTTCGGCACGTGAAAGAAGTTGTCTGGCGCAATCAGTATGTTCAGGGCGGGCACCAGCAGTATGACTGCAAGCAGGATCGCGATGAACACACCCGCCTTGGCGTCGAGAGTCCGGAAGAGATAGGAGGTCATCATGCTTCAACTGCCCGGCCCTTGAGGGCGAACAGCCCCCTTGGACGCTTTTGAATAAAGAGAATGATGAAGACGAGAACAAAGATCTTGCCGAGCACCGCCCCCGCATAGGGTTCAAGGAACTTGTTGACCACACCAAGCGTCATGGCGCCGACCAGCGTGCCCCAGAGATTGCCGACCCCGCCAAACACCACCACCATGAAGCTGTCGATGATGTAGCCCTGACCGAGGTTCGGTGAGACATTGTCGATCTGCGAGAGCGCCACTCCGGCGATCCCTGCGATACCTGATCCGAGGCCAAAGGTCAGCGCGTCGATCCACGGCGTCCGGATGCCCATGGAAGCGGCCATCCGGCGGTTCTGGGTTACGGCCCGCGTGAACAATCCGAACGGCGTCTTCTTCAGCACCAGCATCAGTCCGGCAAACACCAGCAATGCAAACACGATGATCCACATCCGGTTGTAGGTGATCGTCAGCTGGCCCAGCTCAAACGCCCCCGACATCCACTCCGGATTGCCGACCTGCTGGTTGGTGGGCCCGAAAAGCGAGCGGATCGCCTGCTGCAGGATCAACGACAGTCCCCACGTCGCCAACAGGGTTTCCAACGGGCGCCCATACAGCCAGCGGATGATCCCCCGTTCGACCGCCACGCCAATGGAGCCGGAAATCAAAAAGGCCAGCGGCAAGGCAATGAACAGCGAATAGTCGAACAGCCACGGAGCGGAGTTTCTGATCAGCTCCTGGACCACAAAGGTCACATAGGCCCCGATCATCACCATCTCGCCGTGGGCCATGTTGATGACCCCCATCACGCCGAAGGTGATGGCCAGACCAATGGCTGCCAGCAAAAGCACCGATCCGAGCGAAATGCCGTACCAGATGTTCTGGGCATTCCCCCACATCGCCAGCGACTTCTCGATCTTGGTGATGGCCGCCGCGGCCGCTTCCTGCAGCGCTCCTTCCGTGCTGTCACGCACCCCGATCAGAAGGGAGAGCGCGTCGCGGTTTCCGATACTTGCAATGGTTTCGATAGCTTCAAGCTTGTCACTGTCACCGCGGTCGGAATTGAGAAGGGCCGCGGCCCGGGCTTGCTCCATGACCAAACGCACATCATCATCCGTCTCCTTTTGCAATGCGGCTTCCAGAGGCTCAAGGCCTTCCGGGTCTCCCGCCTTGAATACGGCTTCCGCCGCGGCCAGCCGAACCTTCGGATCAGCAGCCATCAATGTCAGCGATCCCATTGAGGCATCGATGACCCGGCGCAGCCGGTTGTTGACCTTGATTTTCGAAACGTCCCGACGTCCCGCCTCACCGGCATTTTCAGTGGTCAGAGGGTCGATCAGCAGATAGCCCTTGCCCCCCTTGGTCGCGATGAACACTTCGCCATCGGCCTTGCGGACATAAAGGTCGCCGGCCCGCAGGGCCTTCAGCGTCGGCACGACAACCGGATCACCACTTGCGACCAAAGCTTCGACCTGCCTCTGGGTCTCGTCGTACTTACCCTTGGCCAGGTTGTTCACCAGTGGCCGCAAGGCGTCGAGATTTTCCTGGGCCTGGACCGACTGCCCCTGGACACCCAGGAGAAAAACCAGACCGAGAAGAGCGAAAAGCGATCGTGCTAGGGACATGGGTCCACCGCGTTGGTGTTTGAAAAGCCTGCCGTATGTCGACTGGCGAAAGACGGCGTGTCTCGATTTCCAAAATCGGATTGGGTTAAATGAGCCCCACCCCTAACCCCTCCTTCACATGACGAGGGGTTAGGGGTGGGGCCAGGAGAGGCGGACAAAGCCCGCCTCTCGAGAACATCTTGCAAAGCCTTAGCCTTCAGAACCGCCGCATTTGCCGGTCTTGACGTTGAAGTTGCCGCAGGACATCGGCGCGCGCCAATCGGAGATCAGGTCCTTGGAGCCTTCGAGATAATCCGACCATGCATCGCCAACCACGAGGCCCGGAGTTTCCCAGACAGTTTCAAACTGACCGTCTTCCTGGATCTCGCCGATGAGAACCGGCTTGGTGATGTGGTGGTTCGGCATCATGGAGGACAGCCCACCAGTCAGGTTCGGAACCGAAACACCAACAATGCTGTCGATAACCGCGTCCGGATCCGTGGTACCGGCCGCTTCAACAGCCTTCACCCACATGTTGAAGCCGATGTAATGAGCTTCCATCGGATCGTTGGTCACGCGCTCTTCGTCGCCGATAAAGGCCTGCCAGGTATCGATGAACTCGGCGTTGACGTCAGTGTCTGCGGACTGGAAGTAGTTCCAGGCAGCCAGGTGACCGACGAGCGGAGCTGTGTCGAGACCAGCGAGTTCTTCCTCACCAACAGAGAAGGCAACAACCGGGATGTCTTCGGCCTTGATGCCTGCGTTGCCGAGTTCCTTGTAGAAAGGAACGTTGGCATCGCCGTTGATGGTCGAGACAACAGCAGTCTTTTTGCCAGCCGAGCCGAACGCCTTGATGTCGGACACGATCGTCTGCCAATCGGAATGACCGAACGGCGTGTAGTTGATCATGATGTCTTCTTCAGCAACACCCTTGGCCTTCAGATAGGCTTCAAGAATCTTGTTGGTGGTCCGCGGGTAGACGTAATCGGTACCGGCCAGAACCCAGCGCTCAACGCCTTCTTCGTTCATCAGGTAATCGACAGCCGGGATCGCCTGCTGGTTCGGAGCAGCGCCAGTGTAGAAGACGTTACGCTGGCTTTCTTCACCTTCATACTGAACCGGGTAGAACAGCAGGGAGTTCAGCTCTTCGAAGACCGGCAGAACGGATTTGCGTGAAACCGAAGTCCAGCAACCGAAGACAGCGTCGACCTTGTTGACTTCGATCAGCTCACGCGCCTTTTCGGCGAACAGCGGCCAATCGGAAGCCGGATCGACCACAACGGCTTCAAGCTTCTTGCCAAGAATGCCGCCCTTCTTGTTCTGCTCGTCGATGAGCATCAGCATGGCGTCTTTCAGAGTGGTTTCCGAAATTGCCATTGTGCCGGAGAGAGAGTGCAGGATGCCGACCTTGATGGTTTCTTCCTGAGCCAGAGCACCGCTGATCATCGTGGTCCCCATGAGACCGGCGAGTGCCAGGCTCGCAGCGCGAGCCGTCAACTTGTTCATCATGTTGTCATTCCCCTCTTTGAAACCGCCCCCACAACCTCTGACAAGCAGCTGTAATTCGCCGCCTTCATGGCCGGAGCGCCAGATGTGAACAGAGATGCAAAGCTGCGCCCCTGTTGCTGAAAACCAGTGTGGGCTGGGAATGCTGCGGTGCCATATACGTCGATTGACGTAGGCCCCTGCGCGTTTCGCACCGTCAAAATGCGCAGCTGAAGGAATGACGAGGCTCTCTCATTTTTCACTGACGCAATAAGCGGCATGAACCCTGCAAGAGGTGCGGAAGAGGAAGCAGGTTAAGGCTCGGGTTTCCGGGCTGATTTCACGATCACTTGACCGCCGCACGTGACGAAACTGCGTAAGAAATGGGCAAAAGATGGATTTCAGGGCACCTTCATGACCGCACGGCAACGCATCCTGCCGGTCAGGCGAAAGTATAATCAGTGGGTCAACAATCAGACCCTGGAAGACTACGCCCTGCGCTTTACCGCCAAGTCGGCACGGCGTTTTTCCTCCCGCCGCCTGTCACAAACCGCCATCGGAGCCATCTCCTTTTTGGCACTTGAGGCTGTGGGCGGGGCAATTACTCTGTCCTACGGCACAGCAAACGCCTTTGTCGCCATCCTGATCGGCAGTCTGGTGCTACTGCTGGTGGGCATGCCGATCGCCCGCTACGCCATGCGCTATGGTGTCGATATCGATCTGCTGACCCGCGGCGCCGGCTTTGGCTACATCGGCTCCACCGTCACCTCGCTGATCTACGCCAGCTTCACCTTCATCCTCTTCGCCATCGAAGCCTCGATCATGTCGAGCGCGCTGGAATACGTCTTTGGGTTGCCGTTGTGGGTTGGCTACATCGTCTCGGCTCTGGCGGTCATTCCTCTGGTGACCCACGGCGTCACGCTGATTTCCAAGTTCCAGCTGCTGACCCAACCGTTCTGGATCGTCCTGAACATCCTGCCCTTCATCTTCATTGCCTTTTCCGACGGGGCCGTGTTTGGCGAGTGGCTGGCCTTCACCGGAATTGATCCGCAAAGCAATCTCCCTCGTCCGCCGTCGCCGGGCTTCGCCTCGCTGGATCTCATCAGCATCGGGGCGGCATCCGCCGTCATTCTGGCTCTGATGGCCCAGATCGGCGAACAGGTGGACTTCCTGCGCTTCCTCCCGCCGCAGGAGCTTGCCCGCAAGCGCCATCGCTTCGCACTGTTTCTGGCCGGCCCCGGCTGGGTCGTCCTGGGCGCACCGAAAATGCTGGCCGGATCGTTTCTCGCCGTGCTGGCGCTGTCTCACGCCATACCGATCGATCATGCCGATGAACCGTCACGCATGTATGCGGTGGCCTTCGGCTACATGATCCCTTCGGAACAGGCGGTGCTGCTGCTGATGGTGGCCTTCGTCGTCGTCTCGCAGCTGAAGATCAATGTCATGAACGCCTACGCCGGGTCGCTGGCCTGGTCGAACTTCTTCTCCCGCCTCACCCACAGCCATCCCGGACGCGTCGTCTGGCTGATCTTCAACGTCGCCATCGCACTCGTGCTGATGGAACTGGGCATCTACAAGCTGCTGGAGGAAACCCTCGGCATCTTCTCCATCGTTGCCATGGCCTGGCTGTCGTCTATTTCCGCCGATCTCTTCTTGAACAAGCCACTCGGCCTGTCCCCACCGGGCATCGAGTTCAAACGCGCCCACCTCTACGATATCAATCCTGTCGGGACCGGTGCAATGGTCCTGGCAACGGTTCTGGGGCTGCTCGGACATTATGGTCACTTCGGTGAATATGCGGCCGCCTATGCCACGTTCATCGCGATGATTGCCGCCTTCATCCTGTCGCCACTGATCGCCTTCGCCACCAAGGGACGCTTCTACCTTGCCCGCAAGCCCCGCGCCCATTGGCAACAGCAGTCGACCATCACCTGTTCGATCTGCGAAAACCCGTTCGAGCCGGAAGACATGGCTTATTGCCCGGCATATCAGGCGCCGATCTGCTCGCTCTGCTGTTCGCTCGACGCACGCTGTCACGACCTGTGCAAGCCCAATGCCCGACTGAACTATCAGGTGGGTGTTGTCGCCGACCGGGTTTTGCCCGTGCGGATCGTGCAGGCGCTGAAAACACGACTTGGCCGCTATGGCATGACCGCCTGCATGGCTGTGGCCAGCATCGGCGTAGTACTCTGGGTCATCTACGCCCAGGCAGCGGATCGTTTCCCGGAAACCTCGCCCCTCATCGGCCAGACCATTGCGCTGATTTTCGTGGTCTTTGCCATCGCCGCCGGCATTGCCTCCTGGTTTCTGGTGCTGGCTCATGACACGCGTCATGTGGCGGAAGAAGAATCCGCGCGCCAGAACGCCCTGCTGCAGCGGGAAATCGACGCTCACCGTAAGACCGACGCCGCCCTGCAGAAAGCCAAAGAGGATGCAGAGGCCGCCAACATGGCCAAGAGCCGTTATGTGGTCGGCCTGTCGCACGAGCTGCGCACGCCGCTCAACGCCGTGCTCGGCTATGCCCAGGTGATGGAGCAAGACGTCGAGATTCCCGAACACCGCAAGTCCAACATTCGCACCATCCGCCGCAGCGCCGAGCATTTGTCCGGTCTGATTGACGGCCTGCTCGACATTTCACGCATCGAAGCCGGGCGTCTGCAGGTCTATTCCAATGAGGTCAACATCCACGACCTACTGGATCAGCTGGTCGACATGTTCAAAATGCAGGCCGAGGCCAAGGGGCTGGAGTTCCGCTACGAGCGGGCCCGCAACCTGCCGATCTATGTGCGCACGGATGAAAAGCGCCTGCGACAGATCCTCGTCAACCTGCTCTCAAATGCCATCAAGTTCACCGATGACGGCCACGTCTGTCTGAAGATCACCTACCGCTCCCAGGTTGCCAATTTCACCATCTCCGACAGCGGCCCCGGCGTTGCCCTGGAAGAGCAGACCAAGATCTTCGAGCCCTTTGGCCGCTCTGAAGGCGTAAAGGCC
The DNA here is from genome assembly GCF_017313085.1 of Roseibium limicola. Lineage (GTDB taxonomy): Bacteria > Pseudomonadota > Alphaproteobacteria > Rhizobiales > Stappiaceae > Roseibium > Roseibium limicola. The sequence continues at coordinate 257,891 of NZ_JAFLNF010000007.1, forward strand.
AGGCGCACGCCCGGTCTGGGTCTGGGCCTGACCATAACCAAACTGCTGACCGAAACCCTAGGCGGTGCCATCGCCCTCGCCAGTGACGAGGGTCAGGGTGCCAGTTTCGAAGTTCGCCTGATGCTCGCCGCCGTCAGCCGCCCGGTCAAACCCCGCTCACCCGCAAAGCGCATCATCGGTTACGCCGGGCGACGCCGACATCTGGCCGTCGTCGACGACAATCCCGATCACCGCGCCCTTCTACGAGAGATCCTCGAACCCTTGGACTTCCGCATTACCGAAGCCGAAAGCGGACCCGAATGTCTGGAAAAGGTGGCGGATCAAGCTTTCGATCTCCTCCTGATCGACATTCTCATGCCGGGTATGAACGGTTGGGAACTGACTGAAGTCTTGCGCAGCCGTGGCATCGAGGCGCCAATCATCATGATCTCCGCCAATATCGGCGACGCCAATCTGCGCCCCAGCGGGCCTGAGTTGCATGATGACAGCCTGGCAAAGCCCTTCAATCTGCCGCCGCTTTTCGACAAGTTGCAGCAGCATCTGCAGCTGATCTGGATCGAGGATGCGGCAATCAGGCGCCCCGCCCCGCCAAGCGTCGAAGCACTGCCTCAGATGGCCACTCTGCCAGGCTTCGGCCCCGCTGTGGTCAGCGCCCCTGTTGACAGCACCTCTTCAGGCAACGCTCCGGTAAAACCCAAACACCCTGGAGAAGCCGCGCTGGCGGATTTGATCAGTTTGGGAGAGATCGGCTACATCTCAGGCATTGAAGAAAAGCTCAATAGTCTGGCGGCGGATCCATCCAACGATCAGCTGATAGGAACCCTCCGCGCGTATCTGCAACGGTTTGATTTCGCCGGCTACACCAAAGTCCTGGAAGAGTTGAGGCAGCATGACTGAGACCACCCGCGACATTGTCCTTGTCGTTGACGACAATCCTGAAACGCTTGGGTTTCTGACCCAGGCACTGGATCAGGCCGGGATCACCGTTCTTGTCGCGACCAGCGGACAAGGTGCCTTGAGCGTCGCCGAGCGGGTCACCCCCGACATGTTCCTGATGGATGCCGTCATGCCCGGGCTGTCCGGTTTCGAAACTTGCAAGGAGATCAAGGCCCGACCGCATCTGGCCCATGTGCCGGTGATTTTCATGACCGGCCTGAGCGAAACCGAACATATCGTCCATGCACTGGAATCCGGTGGCGTCGACTTTCTGACAAAACCGATCAACATCGACGAGCTGAAGGCCCGCATCCGGGTCCACCTCGCAAATGCCCGTTCCGTCCAGAACGCCCGGATCGCCCTGGATGCCGCCGGTCGTCATCTGGTGGCGGTGTCACGCAATGGCACCCTGCGCTGGTCAACGCCGCAAACCCATCAACTGCTTGCCTCCTGCCCGTCCGGCGACACCGTGCTGCTGATGGAGATTGCCGAGGCGCTGGGCGCATGGCTTGACGGCGACGCTGCACGCATCCAGGCCCGCTCCGAGCCCTTCACCCTGACGCCTCTCGGCGAACTGTCGATCCAGATGCAATATCTCGGTGCGGTCAGTGGTGACGAGGTGCTGTTTCGCCTGACCACAGCCGATCACCCCAACCAGTTGGAGGTGCTGCGCGACAATTTTGGCCTCACCACCCGCGAGGCAGATGTTCTGCTGTGGATCGCCAAGGGCAAGGCCAACAAGGACATCGGCGAAATCCTCGGCTTGAGCCCCCGCACGGTGAACAAGCATCTGGAGCAGATCTACCAGAAACTCGGTGTTGAGAACCGGGCCTCCGCTGCCGTGCGGGCTGCGCAAGCCCTCTACGAGATCTGATAACCAGCCCTGCCAAATCCATCACGGCGCCCGGAGCCGATTTTTCTATCCAGTCCCGCCGTTTGAAAATGACTTTTCTGCCTATTCTCAAGGCATATTGCTATAAGACGATGCAATTCACCTTGAGGCCAGCAGAACTGCATGTCGATATTCCAAAGACTTAACCCGTCGCTCGTCCCGACAAGCGGCCTGGAACGTCTGCGTGCCTCGCTCGGCGCACTCACTGGCATCCTGCTCACCGGGCTTGTCAGCACCCTGAGCCTGGGTAGCGACGTGAACTTGCCACTGCTGATCGCCCCCATGGGCGCCTCTGCTGTACTGTTGTTCGCAGTGCCCAACAGCCCTCTGGCCCAACCATGGTCAATTCTCGGAGGCAATCTGATTGCCGCCTTCGTCGGCGTGTCCCTTGCCCTTGTCATCCATGAACCGCTGTTGGCCGCCAGCGCCGCCATTGCCGTGTCCATCGGCATCATGCTCATGCTGAACTGTTTGCACCCGCCAAGCGGCGCCGTTGCCCTGACAGCCGTGCTCGGCGGCCCTGCCATCCATGAAGCCGGCTACTGGTTTCTGCTGTCCCCCGTCGGCGTCAACAGTGTCCTCATCCTCGCAGTTGCACTGGTCTTCAACAACATCACCGGACGCCACTACCCCCATGACGCAAGCACCTCGGCCAATGCTCACAAGACGGCAGATGCTCCACCAAGCCGCCGGGTCGGCGTAACCGGAGCGGATATCCGTGCCGTCATCGAAGAGCAGGACGAGTTGCTCGATGTCAGCCCCGAGGATCTCGACGAGCTGCTGCACCGAGCCCAGATCCGGGCTTTCAACCGTCAGGCTGGTCAGATGACCTGCGCCCATATCATGTCAAAGGACCTGCGCACCGTGCATCCGGAGACAAAACTGACGCATGCCTGGCGGCTGCTGGTCGGTCACCATGTAAAAGGACTGCCTGTCGTCGATGCCGAGGGCAAGCTGACGGGGATCGTCACCCGTGCCGACTTTATCCGCCATTCGGTCTTGTCGCCGGAAGGCCGCCTGAAACTCGGCCCCGCACGGCTTCTGATGGCAACGGTCAAACGGAACCGCCCTCTGCGACTGGTTCAGGACATCATGACCCGGCGCGTCCAATCCGCCTTGCCCGACACTCCCGTCGGCCTGCTGGTCTCGCCAATGGCCGATCAGGGCGTCCATCACATGCCAATCGTTGATGCGGACAATCGCCTCCTCGGCATCGTCACCCAGTCAGACCTGCTTGCAGCCCTTTTTCGCCGCCCAACTCAAGACATTTCCCCGCTTCACCCCACGGACACGGCCGCCAGAAGACTGACTCTGCAGGAACAATTCTGACGCGCTTTGAAAATGCCTCAATCAGCCACGGAATCGGGTTGCATCCTTCCCAAAGTTTTCCTATAAGCCGTCGGTCCAGAGTCGTCCGGCTCTTTGTGGGCTGGCATTGCGCGTGCAAATTCAACTTAAACCGCAAGCCACCTTTCCCACGAAGCATCAAGGGCATGCCGTGTCGACTTCTCGATGCACCAACAAGTAAAGCGACGGCTTGCCCGTCGTACAAACGAAAGGATGCAAAATGCCCAAGCTGAAGACCAAATCTGGAGCGAAAAAGCGCTTCAAACTGACGGCAGGCGGCAAGGTGAAAGCTGCTCAGGCTGGCAAGCGCCATGGCATGATCAAGCGCACGAAAAAGTTCATCCGCAACGCCCGTGGCACCACCACGCTGGCACCGCAGGATGCAAAAGTCGTGAAGCAGTTCCTGCAGGGCTAAGCCCCGAGCACCCACATTAAAGGAGATTTCCCATGTCGCGCGTCAAACGGGGTGTAACTGCCCACGCACGTCACAAGAAGGTTCTTAAGGCAGCCAAGGGCTACTACGGCCGCCGCAAGAATACTATTCGTATCGCCAAGCAGGCTGTCGAAAAGGCAGCTCAGTATGCTTACCGCGACCGTAAGGCCAAAAAGCGGACTTTCCGTTCGCTTTGGATCCAGCGCATCAACGCTGCGACCCGGCAGGAAGGCCTCACATACGGCCGCTTCATCGATGGCCTGAACAAGGCCGGCATCGAAGTTGACCGTAAGGTTCTGGCCGACCTGGCTGTAAACCAGCCGGACGCCTTCAAGGTGCTTGTGGAAAAGGCCAAGGGCGCAATTGCTGCCTGATACTGGCTTCTAAGACCTTCAATTTGAAGATCTATTACGCTTTCAAAGGCGCGTTTCTCACGAAGCGCGCCTTTTTCTTGTCCGCTTTTGCCTTGTGCCCAGCCGAAACTTCCGATCTGATAGCCGGATAAGCTTTCGCCCTGTCCTCAGGAGGAAAGGCATACCCATGGTTTTTGGACGATCTGACTTCCCCCGCTCCGATTCGGAGCCGGGCGGTCACGCCTCCTGGGTCTTCGTTCCCTGGTTCATCTCGCTTGTCGTGCTGGAAGCCCTGCCGGTCTTCGGCGTGGAATGCCTGTTTTCCTGGTGCGGTGTGCAATTCGGCGAATGGAAGGTTATCGCTCTCGTCGTGTCCTTCACGGTCCTGGCGCTGACCGGCGCCCTGGAATGGGCAATGGACCACCTGCGCTAGCTCTGACGGCCTTACACTCAGGCTCTCACTCCGACCTGTCGACCAGCCCGACCTTGTAAAACACCACCGGCCCCGGTTGCGTCGGGCGTGCGACCGGCTCCAGGCTCAAAGGCAGAGCTCCGAACCTGAGTTCCTCGCCTTCCAGCCAGTACCGGTCCTTCAGAACCGTTCCCACACGCGCAAACCCCTGCCCCCCACAGGTCCGCCCTGCCACATCCCGTTCCCGGTTCAGGGCCCAGGGTCGTGCCCGCGCAAAGCCGCAGCCAAAGTTGTCAGGCTGCTCATTATAGAGGGCCAGCGCCTGCCGGTCGGCAACGCTCAGTCGCACTGCCTCGACCCGGTGGTCCAACTCCCCCAGAGCCGAATTGCCGATGATCTCCCCGCGATAGCGCGCAAGCACCGTCGGCCTGTCACAGGAAGGCCCGGCAAACATCTGAGCCTGTGCCCGCAGCACTCCCAGAGGGCTGACATGCAGGGTCACCACTGCACCATGCCGTCCGCCCATACCCAACTTGATACAGCCTGACGTCCAATAGCCCTGGATTGGCACACGCACGCCGCCCGGCAACACGTCCTGAGCATGGACCGGCACCTCAAGCGCGGCACTGAGCGTCAGCATCGTCAAAATTAGCCTTATCAAAACGTAACTCCCAATCTTCCGAAGAAGCACGAATAGCCCCGCATTTCGCTGGATTTCACTTACCCGCGGATAATGGTTTAATTTTTATTTTCCCAATTTTGTTAACTTTTAAATCCCAAAAATGAGGGAAACCGCGCCACAAAGGTTAACGGCCTGTAAATTCTGGCATGGCGATTGCGACGTATCGTTGAGGCACGGATCCCCTGTGCCAAAGTGAAACAGTCATAGGCGGTTTTGGTGCGTATTGAACCGATCAGCTCCTACGGACGTTCCAACATGAACCGGAAGCGTCCCAGCAGTGATGAACAGCCGCAGCGTCGCGAGAGCCGTCGACCTGCAACCCCGATGATCACGCTGGAAGCCACTCGCATCGAGCGCGAGCATGATGCCTTCATCGCCCGTTACCGGCCCAATGCACCGTTTCTCGCTCATTTGATCGCCACCCGTGACGGCGACCCCCAGACACGCTTCAAGCGTACGACAGAGCCTGAAATCGGCACCAGCAAATACCGCGAGACCGCTGCCAGACCGCGCCGACGCGAAGTCGGCCACGTCATTTCAAAAGAATTCTGAGCAATCTTCAGATCAGCCGGAATTCCGGCTTTTTTCAGGCAAGCACGGTGGCGGAACCCACCCGGTTTCGCATGCTGCAAGATATTTTCTCGATCGCGCCCAGCCCAACGCGCAAATGCCAAGAACCCGCGCAATCAGGCCAATTTCCCCGTGACCTCCGGCCTCAGCACCTGTTGCAGCAAAGCGTGATCCTCAACACATCGAAAATATGAAGGAACCGTTAATCCTGCCCCTGCGTTCTATTTCATGAGGCCGCCAAACGGCCATGATGAGCGGAAGGGGATTGTCCCATGCAGGTTACGCGTTCCTCAAGCATCCCGAACCTGATGACCGGCACCCGTCACCAAGGCGATGAAGGTGAACCCGGCGGTCAGCGCAAACCGCCATTTTACCTGGCCGAGAGCAAAACCCCGGACAGCTCTGCCGCACACGAGACCGAGCCAACCATTGTCCCGCGTGCCGGGGCCATTGCCTATTCGCCAACTCTGATTTCCCTCACCACAAACGTCGACAGGGACAACGCCTCCACGGATCTTGCGCAGCGCTCGGGCGCCGCCGCCTATCGCGCCGCTGGCCGTGTCGTCACCACCATGCCCGCCGGCCACCTCCTCGCCGCCAGCTTCTGACTGCCAATTCGCCTTGACGATTGCCATACCACGGCCGGAATAAACCTTGCTTCTCAGTTCCGTGCTAGGTCTCGAAAATGTATCCGCCTAACCTGTGTTTTCACCGCAAACCTGTCATCCAACCCGATAGGCCTTGCAATGACGCTGGAAAGCAGGAATTAAGTGCCGGAGCTTGAACGAGCCTGAGATACGAATACCGGAGCATTTCTTTGAAAGGCATCATCCTTGCCGGAGGCAGCGGCACGCGTCTTTATCCGTTGACCATGGCAGTCTCCAAACAGATCTTGCCGGTCTACGACAAACCCATGATCTACTACCCGCTCAGTGTTCTGATGCTAGCGGGCATCTCAGAAATTCTCATCATTTCAACACCGCGCGATCTGCCGGTGTTTCAGGCGCTTCTGGGCGACGGCTCAAATTTTGGCGTCAATCTCAACTATGCAGAGCAGGCCGAACCCAATGGGCTGGCGGAGGCCTTCATTATCGGCCGGGAGTTTGTCGGAAACGATGCCTGCACTTTGATCCTCGGCGACAATATCTTCTACGGTGCCGGTCTATCTTCTCTGTGCAAAAAGGCTCTCTCCGAGCCGTCGGGAGCGACCATATTCGCCTACCACGTAGCCGATCCCGAGCGTTACGGAGTTGTCGACTTCGATGCAACAACTCGCCAAGCCGTCAGCATTGAAGAAAAACCGGCTCAACCCAAGTCAAACTGGGCGGTGACCGGGCTCTATTTTTACGACAATGACGTTCTCGACATCGCGGCAAGCGTCAAACCATCGGCGCGCGGTGAATTGGAAATTACCGATATCAACATGGCCTATCTCGAACGTGGAGGCCTGCGCGTCGCCACGCTCGGACGCGGCTATGCCTGGCTCGATACGGGAACGGTCGACAGCATGCACGAGGCATCGGCTTTCGTGCGAACCATTGAGCATCGGCAGGGCTTCAAGATCGCTTGCCTGGAAGAGATCGCCTATCTCAATGGCTGGCTGAGTGCGAGTGAAGTGATCTCGCGCGCCGAGCTACTGGGAAAATCTGGATACGGCGCCTATTTGCGCCGCTGTGTTGGAGAAAAATGACCATGCCCGAATTCCGCCCCCTTGGCCTGGACGGGGTCATTGAAATCCTGCCCAAAAAATTTGGCGATGACCGTGGTTTCTTCTCCGAAACCTACAATGCCAAGGCATTTGAGGAAGTCGGTATCAACCTCGGCTTCGTCCAGGACAACCATTCCTTTTCGGCTCAGCAAGGCGTTTTACGGGGTTTGCATTTCCAGACACCACCCTTTGCCCAGGACAAGCTCGTGCGTGTTACCCGCGGCTCCGTTTTTGATGTGATCGTCGATATCCGCAAGGGCTCACCCACATTCGCGCAATGGATCGGTGTGGAGATTTCAGCCAAGAAGTGGAACCAGGTGCTCGTCCCCAAAGGGTTTGCCCACGGCTTCGTAACGCTCGAACCCGACACCGAATTCCTCTACAAGGTTTCAAATTACTATTCCAAGGAGTGTGATCGCTCCATCCGTTTTGACGACCCCGCAATCGGGGTGGAATGGCCGGTTGATACCGCCGACGCCATCCTGTCGGACAAGGACAGGACAGCCGCCCTTCTGACCGAAACGGACACCGGCTTTGTTTATGAAGGTTAAGACATGCGATTTCTGATCACAGGTGGAGCAGGATTTATCGGATCGGCAGTTTGTCGCCGCCTTGCCAACGACCCGGAAAATTACGTTTTAAACGTCGACAAGCTAACCTATGCGGGCAATCTGGCCTCACTGAAAGCCATCGACAATCTACCGAATTACGCCTTTTCGCAGACCGACATCTGCGACGGGCCCGCCATTGGCGCCCTGCTGCGGGAGCATGACATCGACATCATCATGCATCTGGCCGCCGAAAGCCACGTCGATCGGTCGATCGACGGTCCCGGAGCGTTCATTGAGACCAATATCATCGGCACCTTTCAGATGCTGAATGCGGCGCGCGGCTATTATGAAAGCCTAAGCGGCGAAAAGAGATCCCGCTTCCGCTTCCATCACATTTCGACCGATGAAGTCTTCGGCGACCTGCCCTTCGACAGCGGCATCTTTACCGAGGACACCCCCTACGCACCATCTTCTCCCTACTCGGCCTCCAAGGCTTCGTCTGATCATCTGGTCCGGGCCTGGCACGAGACCTATGGCCTGCCGGTCGTGCTGTCCAACTGCTCCAACAATTACGGGCCGTTCCACTTCCCCGAAAAGCTGATCCCGCTGGTCATTCTCAATGCGCTCGACGAGCGTGAGCTTCCCGTTTACGGCAAGGGAGAAAACGTTCGTGACTGGCTGTACGTCGATGACCACGCAGCTGCCCTGCACCTGGTGGCCACGCAAGGGGTGAGCGGCGAAAACTACAACATCGGCGGCAATGCCGAGCGCACGAACATTGATGTCGTGCGCGCCATTTGCGCCATTCTCGACACCAAGCGCCCACGCGCCAACGGCGGTTCCTATGCGGACCTGATCCGCATGGTCACAGATCGGCCTGGTCACGATCGCCGCTACGCCATCGACGCCTCGAAGATCCGCCGCGAACTGGGCTGGACCCCTTCCAAGACCTTCGAAAGCGGACTTGCCGCCACCATTGACTGGTACCTGGCCAATGACTGGTGGTGGGAGCCAATCCGCCAGGCCCAGGGCTTCGAGCGTCTAGGGACCCTGTCAACCAAGGAAGCGGGCGAATGAAGATCCTCGTCACCGGCAAGGAAGGTCAGGTTGCGCGTTGTCTCGCCGACAGGGCCGCGGACCACCCCGCCTTGGAGTTGGTGTTCTGCGCGCGAGAAGGCACCGAGGTTCGGCTGGATCTGGCCGAGCCGGCCACGCTCCGCGCAGCCGTTCAGCAGGTCAGGCCGGACGTTGTTCTGAATGCGGCCGCCTACACCGCTGTAGATCAGGCCGAAGATGAACCGGAACTTGCCATGGCCATCAATGGACAGGCGCCCGGTATTCTGGCTGATGAAGCCGCAAAGATCGGCGCCCGGTTCATTCAGATCTCCACCGACTATGTCTTTAATGGTGAGCTCGACCGGCCCTATCTCCCCTCCGATCCAGTCAATCCGCTTGGCGTTTACGGCCAAACGAAACAGGCGGGTGAGGCAGCCGTGAGGGCCGCCAATCCGGACCACCTGATCGCCCGCACCGCCTGGGTCTACAGCCCCTATGGCAAGAATTTCTACAAATCCATGCTGCGTCTGGCCGAAACCCGGGACGAATTGTCGGTGGTCGACGATCAGATCGGCAACCCGACGTCGGCCTTTGAGATTGCGGATGGTCTGCTTGCCATTTGCGACGATTGGGCAGCAGGGGGCCGTGAACGGCTGGGCGAAACAATACATTTGGTTGGCCCCGAAGAAATGACCTGGTGCGGTTTCGCCCGAAAGATTTTCGCCGAAAGCACGGCTACAGGTGGCCCCACTTGCCATGTTAATGCCATAACCAGCGCTGAATATCCGTCAAAGGCAAAACGCCCTCGGAATTCAAGGCTGAGGCAGCCAAATTAAGGTTTCCGACATTCAGATTGCTTGCGAAGTGGCGCAGCGTTCCGGTCCATGGGATTTACCTGTAGATCTTTGGAAACTTTTCGAACTTGGGCAATGAGAACGAATGAGCCTTGAAGCAAACCAGACCGCGACTGAGGTTGAGGTCAGCCAGCAAGACACTCCAAATTCTGGAGCACTGCTGGATGACGATCTTGAACTCCATCGCTGGTACGACCGCTATCTCACAAAATGGAACTCATTCCTCCTGACGGTGATCATCCCAAGCCTGATTTGCGCATTCTACTATGCCTTCATCGCCAGCAGCCAATATGTCGCAGAAACCCGCATGATCGTGCGCACCATCGGCGTCAGCGAGCAATTCTCAACCTCGGAAGATCGCGAAGGGCGCTCGATCATCGGCGGAGATTCCCTTACCCAGGATTCCTACATCGTTGCAAACTTTCTTGAATCCCCTGAAATTGTTCGAACGCTGAGTGACCGGATTGGTTTGAGGGAGCTGTTTTCGAAAGACAGCATCGATTTCATTTCCCGACTCTCCCCCGATGCCTCCTTTGAAACTCTGCACAAATTCTGGAACAACCAGATCGACACCTATGTCGACGGCCCCTCCGGCATTATCATCGTGACAATCCGCGCGTTCACACCCGAGGAGTCGGTTGAGATCATGAATGCGGCGCTTGCGGCAGCTGACGAAATGATTGAACGAATTTCCGAAAAAGCGAAGCAGGATCTCGTTGCCCGCGCAGAAACGGACGTTCGGGCCAGTTTGTCAGAGTATCAGACTGCTCTCATGGAACTGCGTGTTTATCAGAATAAAACAGGCGTTCTGGATCCGGTGTCCACGGGCAAACTTGCAATCTCGGTGATTTCGACACTGTTGGAAGAAAAGCTCTCGCTAACCGTTGAGCTCAATGCAATGAAAGCTGCAAATGCAGGAGATTCTGCAAAGGCCCGGCAATTGGAGCGCGCGGTCGAAGCGCTTGAAAGTGAAATCCAGTTACGCCGCGACAGCTTGGCCGGGCAAAGTTCTACAGGCGTTCAGCTTTCTGACCAGTTGACCGAATTCTCTCGGCTCGAGACTCGACGCGTCGTGACCGAAGCGATCTATGAAGCCAACGTTCGCAATCTGGATACGGCGAAATCAACTGCTCTGCGCAGGACAACTTTCGTCTCCGTGTTCTCTCAGGCGCAACGGCCCGAGAAGTCCAAATACCCTGCACGGTTTTCTGCCTGGATCATCTTTACGCTTGGCATGTTCACTCTCTGGGTCACGGCAACCTTGGTTTGGATGTCGATCGCAGATCACCGGGCATAATCCATGATAACCCTTGAGAACGTCACCAAGTACTACAAGACGGCCGGTCATAGACGGTACATTCTCCGCAAGCAGAACTTGCATTTTTCCGCCGGAACTTCCTATGGAATCCTCGGCGTGAACGGCGCAGGCAAGTCAACGACCATGCGCCTTATCTCCGGTGCTGAATTGCCAAACAAGGGCAGGATTCGCCGATCGGCCCGCGTTTCCTGGCCGCTGGGTTTCGGCCATGGATTTAACGCAATGTTGAGTGGCAAGGAGAACCTGAAGTTTGTCGCCAGAGCCTATGGCGAAGACTACCGTCGGGTTCTGCGCTTCGTGGCTGAATTTGCCGAGATCGGCAGCTATCTGAACGAGCCGATGCGGACTTACTCATCAGGCATGTCTGCGCGCTTCGCTTTTGGGCTTTCCATGGCGATCGAATTCGATTGCTATCTCGTCGACGAAATCACTGCGGTTGGGGACTCCAACTTCCAGAAACGCTGCAAGGAGGCGTTCAAGCAACGACGCAGCACCTCTGACGTGATCATGATTTCCCACGATATGGACACAATCAAAGACTACTGCGACGTCGTGATTGTGCTAATCGATGGGCATCTCGTAACTTTCGATGATGTGGAAGAAGGCATTGCGACCTACATGCGACTCAATCGCTAACGCTGCCGTGGCAACCAGGCTGGAGACGCCCGATGGCAGATGACAGTCAGCAACTGACTGAAACCGGAGGCAGGTCCCTGACTGTCCGCAGCCAAAAAATGGCAGCGGCCTTGAGTTCCTATGCCCGCGCTTTGACGTTTGAGAACCGAAGCCGTCGCAATCTTTACAGACTTGCCGGTCTTGCGCCTCGCGTGCGCGACAAGATCTTTGCAAAGCTTCTGATCATCGCCTTCATCTTTTGCTTCGCGCTGCCATTCTCTGCCTGCGTGCTCTATTACACCGTCATCGCGAGCGAAGTTTACAGCTCGGAAGTGCGCTTCGTGGTGCGGTCCTCAGCACCCATGCTGAGCCGTGATCGATACTCGACCGAAACCGTCGAACCAAAAGCCAAGATCGTCCAGGATACGGCAATCGTACTGAACTACCTGGACAGCCCCGCGATGGTCCGCGAGCTGAAGAAAACCATCGATTTCGACCATATGTTTGGTCGCTCTGAAATTGACTATTTTTCCCGGTATTCAACTGACTCATCCGCGGAACAAACGCGGAAGTACTGGGAGAACATGTTTTCCAGCTGGGTCAATCCGAAAAGCGGCATCGTGGAATTGGAGGTAAATGCCTTCTCTCCCGAAGAAGTCTATGAGCTTATGCTGCGCGTTCTGGATTTGGCTGAGGCCCGCATCAACAAGCTGAACTCCGGCATGTGGGACAGTCTGCTGATATCATCCCGTCAGGATGTCGAGACAGCCACAGACCGTTTGGCAGACCTGCGTGAAAAATTCAGGCTCCTGCAGAACGAGACCGGCATTTACGATGTCACTTTGGCGGCAGACAGCATTATCGATGTGCTCACGAAGCTGGAATCCGGCACCGCAGAAGTTAAAAGCCAACGAGAAGCGCTGGTTCAAAGCATCGGGCCTGAAACGCCGCAGGTGAAGCAACTAGATCGCGAAATCGCAGCACGCGAAGAACAGGCGGCCAAGCTCAAGGCACAGGCAGCCGGGCCTGACAACGGTAGCGGCGGTAACCTAGCCTCGACGTCACAGGTCTTCGATCAGATATCGACGGAAATTACAATCGCAGAAGACCGTCTGGAATCAGCTATCAAGGAGCTTGAAAAAGTCAAATTGGTCAGCTCTCTGCAGCTTGTCTTTCTTGATGTTTTCACTGAACCGACAGAGCCCGACACAAGCAAATACCCGAACGTCGCGTTCAGCCTTTTCGTCAGCCTTTTAATCTTTCTCTCCTTGTGGGGAGCTATCGCGGGTACGATCATCTACATCCGTCAAAAAATGGACTAACCGACCGCCAGTACTGAGGCGCAGACAAAACAAAATACACGTTCAACCTGGAGCAAAAGACGCACATGACGATCTATTCAGCCACTCCAACACGGTCGGCAGATCGCGGTGGCTCAATCTCTCTCGGAGAGGCCTTGCGGCAGAAGATCTACGTCATGCACGCGGTCATCTTGCGCGATATCCGCAGCCGTTTCTTCAATCATGGTCTCGGCTTCCTGATCGTTCCGCTGTTCCCGGTTGGGCATATGGCAGTTTTGCTCGTCATCTATTCGGTGATCGGTAAAAAATCAGCATTCGGTGATGACCTCTATCTGTTCTTTGCCACCGGCCTGATGCCGGCGATGACGTTCATGTATGTTTCGCGCTTCATGTCGATCTCGCTGCTCGCCAACAAATCAATGATGGCCTTTCCCGTCGTCCGTTTGCTGGATATCGTCCTCGCACGAGCATTTCTGGAGCTGATGGGCATCATCCTTGCGATGCTGATCATGTTTTCCAGCTTGCTGCTGCTGGGCTCCAGTCCCATCCCGACACAACCGCCTGAAGCCTTACTTGCCATGTTCTTCATCACGGTTCTCGCCCTGGGCATGGGGATAGTCGCAAGCGTGATCACGGCAATCGCTCCGTTCTTCGCGATGGTATATGCGCTCACCATGGTAATCTTCTACCTTAGCTCCGGTGCGCCAATTTACCTGCACGTTTTTCCTGAGCAGGTTATTGAAATCTGCGCCTGGAATCCGGTCTTTCACGCGGTCGAATGGGTTCGTTCGGCCTACTATCTCGGGTACCCCAGTCAGGAACTTTCGAAGGGCTATCTTATCGGATGTGCATTCGGAAGCCTCGCTGTCGGTCTGTTACTTGAGCGTCTCCTGCGACCACAGGTGCTCGCCAGCTAATTTTACAAATTAAAGGAATACGGCTGGATTTTGCTGGGCTCTCCGGTTAATAAGACCGCGGATATGCGCATATTACTAAATATGCTCTAACGTCTGGATGCCATCAACCTACGGGTACTGCAAATTAGCTGCAGCGATCGAGATGAGCTCACTTGTTGAGTCACTTCGAAGAAGATACCATCCGCCTATTCGGTAGAACTGGGACCGGTGCCTTAGCATGAAGAAAATACAGAAATCAAAACTGCAGACCACTCTGCAGCTTTGCCGCAGTAACTTTTTAGCCGTTGTCTTTTTTAGTTTTTTCATCAACATGTTAATGCTTATCGGCCCGCTCTACATGCTGCAGGTCTATGACCGGGTGCTCGCCAGCCGCAGTGAAGTCACCCTAATCATGATCACCGGCCTCGCCTTGGCGTTGCTTGTGGTTTACTGGGCCCTCGAAGCCATTCGGTCCCGCCTGCTGGTCCGCACCGGCGCCAAGTTCGACCATATGTTGGGACGAGAGCTGTTCCAGACAGCTTTCCGCGGCCATATGCGGAATCCGAACGGCGCTTTCAGCCAGCCTATTCGCGATTTGGACACGTTGCGCGAGTTTCTATCGGGCGGCGGCATCATCGCTTTCTGTGATGCCCCCTGGGTGCCTGTATTTCTAGCTGCCTGTTTCATGCTGCACCCTTATCTGGGCATCGTCGCCCTGATTGGCGCCATTCTGATTTTCACCCTTGCGGTGACGAACGAACTCACCACCCGCAACCTGCTCAAGGAAGCCTCAGGTTCCACGGTCGTGGCGCACCAGTACGTCTCCGCAAGCATGCGCAATGCGGAAACGGTGCATGCCCTCGGCATGATGCCTGGCATTTCCAAGCGCTGGCTCAATTTGCATTGGGCCGCCCTCGGCCTTCAGTCGAAGGCAAGCGATCGTGCCGGACTGCTCCTGTCCGGTTCGAAGTTTGTGCGTATGGGCCTGCAGATTGCCATTCTCGGCGTCGGCGCGTATCTCGTGCTGGAATCGCAGGTGACGGCTGGCTCCATGGTTGCAGCCTCCATCATGATGGGGCGTGCTCTTGCACCAGTCGAAATGGCCGTGGGCCAATGGAAGGGCCTGATTTCGGCGCGCTCATCATATGATCGCCTGAAGGCATTGTTCCTGAGCGTTCCCGACGAAGTCGAGCGCATGGCCCTCCCGACTCCGAAAGGTGCCATCACACTGGAGCAGGTCATGGTTGCGCCTCCAGGCGCCCGTAAGCCGACGCTTCGTAGTGTGAACATGCATGTTCAGCCGGGTGAACTTGTCGGCGTGATCGGACCGTCAGGCGCAGGCAAGTCGACTCTCGCGCGAACCCTGGTCGGCATCTGGCCGCCGCTTTCAGGACATGTCCGAATTGATGGTGCTGACGTAACCCATTGGGATCCGGCTTTACTTGGTCCTCATTTGGGATACCTGCCTCAGGACGTGGAGCTTTTCGCCGGGACTGTGGCAGAAAACATCGGGCGCTTTGGCGACATCGACCCTGAAAAGGTTGTTGATGCAGCGCAGCGCGCCGGGGCACATGATATGATCCTGCAATTGCCGGACGGATATGGTACACGTGTAGGCGAAGGTGGACGGTCTCTGTCCGGTGGCCAACGTCAGCGCATCGGATTGGCACGCGCCTTACACGGTGATCCCCGCGTGCTCGTACTTGATGAGCCGAATTCGAGCCTGGACAGCTTTGGCGAAGAAGCCCTTTCGAGAGCCATCCTTCAGGCCAAACAGGACAATCGTACCGTTATTGTGATCAGCCACCGCACGTCGCTACTCAATATCGTCGACAAGATTGCAGTGCTGACTGATGGCATCCTGACCGCTTATGGGCCTCGTCAAGCTGTTCTCGAACATCTGGCCAAAGAGCAGCAGCAACGCGCTCAGGCAGGCGGCGCAGTTACCCCTTTGAAGCCGGCAGCGCGAACCTAGTCGTTCACACACCAGGAATGCACAGAGCCCGTCTGCAGGACGGCAAAGTCGGGTGGGTCTCAATCCTAGCGGACACCCCGGATGAAAGTGGAAGAAAGTCGGATCATGTCGCAGAACCTCGGCCAAGCAGCAAGCTCGATCCAGCCCGTCAAGCAGATTGAGGCGAAAGCCACAAAAGTCAAACATGGTGAGGTCCTCGCGGAAAATGTGACGCAGAGCTCAGCCGACATAAAACCACCTCCATCCGTCATTGCCCGGACCGTGATCATCGGGCTGGTAATTGTCGGATTGACCTTTGTGGGCGCCGGCGTCTGGGCTGCGACAGCCCCCTTGGCAAGTGCAGTCACCGCACACGGGACGCTGGTCGTTGTCGGACGTCAGCGTACGGTGCAGCATTTGGAGGGCGGGATTGTCGCCGCGCTTCATGTCAAGGAAGGCATGCGCGTTGAAGCCGGCGATGTCCTGTTGTCGCTTGACCCGACCTCTGCGCAGTCCATGGTAGAGCGACTTCAGTCTCAGGTAGATACTCAGCTGGCCATTCGTGACCGGCTTCATGCAGAGCTTTTCGGCCGCGAAAAGATAATCTTCGATCCCAATCTGATCAATCGCAAGGACCTTTCGGGTCCTGCCACGGCCATGCAGGTTCAGGAACAAGAGTTCAGCGAACGTCAAAAAACGTTGCAGGGAACAGTCGACGTTCTGCAACAACGCATTGAACAGCTCGGCAGCAGCATTGACGGAATGGAGGCTCAGAAAGTCTCCAAGAAATCCCAGGTCGAACTGATCGGCGAAGAGTCCATCAGTCTCGAAAAACTTCTCGACAAGGGTCTGGCACGCCGTTCATCGCTTCTGGCTCTGCAGCGCGAAGCAGCATCACTGGCGGGTGACGTTGGCGAAATTGATGCGGAAATCGCTCGCTCGCGTGAACAGATCGGAGAAGCACGGCTTCAGATCATTCAGGCCAAGCAGGAAATGCGAGAAAAGATCGTTTCCCAACTGGCCGACACCGAAAGCCGTCTGGTCGACCTTCTGCAGCAGCTGGTCGTCGCGGATGACGTCTTGAAGCGCGTCGACATTCTGGCGCCAATTTCAGGCATTATTCAGGAACTCAATATCAACACCGTCGGCGGCGTCGTGACACCACGCGAACCGCTGATGGAGATTGCCCCGGACGCTGGTGAACTGCTGGTCGAAGCCCAGGTTTCGCCACTTGATATCGACAAGATCAGCCTGGGACAGGAGGCGGAAGTCCGCTTCAGCGCGCTGGACCTCCGCACCACGCCGTCAATCTTCGGCACGGTTACCACCACATCGGGCGACCGGATTGTTGATCAGTACGGCCGCAACGCGCCTTATTACCGGGTGCAGGTTGCCACCACGGCGAAGGAGCTGAAAAAGCTTGGTGACCAGAAGCTTCAGGCGGGCATGCCGGCCGAAGTTCTGATCAAGACCAAGGATCGCACCCTGCTGAATTACTTCATGAAGCCGCTGACCGATGCAATGTCGCGCGGCATGCGCGAAGAATAGGCATCAGAACGGGCCGGGCTGGGTGTACAGAATTTGCTATTGGTTCGGCATCGGTGTATATGAACGGTAATATTTTGATAGGATCAGTGGCGTTACGATGCCACGGTTACAGGCAAGCGGGCTGGAGCGGGCATGGCGAAGACAAGTGCAAATGAAGCAGCGGACCTGCAGCGACAGACGCTGCGGAAAGAAGGCGGGCAGTGGCTCAAGACCATGCGCGAGAGCTGCAACATGTCCCAGCGCGAGCTGGCCGAGAAGATTGACGTCGGATACTACACCTTCGTTTCCCAGATTGAGGCCGGACGCGGCCGTATCCCGGCGGAGCGTTACCAGGTCTGGGCCGACGCTCTCGGCATGAACGCGCGTGAGTTCGTCCGCGACCTGATGAAATTCTATGAGCCGAGCACCTACGATATTCTGTTCGGAAACGAGGCCGCTTGAGGCCTTTCCTGGGGAGCAAGCGCGTCTCCAGCCTCTCAGTCTTCAAGCATTAAGGGGTAATCTGTTGGTTGCTTCCATTCTTTCTTTCGGTACCCGTTCCCTTCCCCGTTCCATGCCCTGGCAAAACCAGGACTTCGCGGAGTTTTACCGCGTGCGTGACCGGCTGGCCGAGAGCGGCCTGGCCATCGAAACGGACAATGGCCTGTCCGATGAGGGCGAGCCCTGGTTCATTTTCCAGCGCGCCGGCACGGATGACGTCCTCGTGCATATCGCCCGGATCGATCAGGAGCTTGTGGTCGTCAACGCGATGACCAACCAGATCTACAAGGGCTCCAACTTCCGGGATGTCATCGACCATATGCTTGAGGATGCTCCTCTGGCGATGCCGCGTTATCGCGAAGGCTCCGGCAAGGTCGTCTATCATCCGAGCGTTGTGCTGACGGCCTTCGTCGCCGCCGCCTTCCTGCTGGCCGACGCCATGGGCGATCAGGCCGAAGCCCAGGCGGCGCAGACAACGACGGTCGACAGCGGCAGCGGATCCCACGCCGACCACGCACTCGGCCTGGCCGACGGCACCCTCGACGGCGTCGATGCAAACACCGGCGGCAACTTCCTCATGTCCTTGCTGACGCGCCGCGCAGGCCGCGATGCAGCGCAGAACCAGTCCGGCACGCAATCAGCCAATCAGGCCGGCGCGCCGATGCCGATCACCCAGTCACAGCTGAATGAAGTCGCCAGCACCGGCTCCATCGTGCTGATCAGCGCCGCTTTCTTCGCCGTTGAGCTGGTGCGCAGCGTCGAAAACGCCCATTACGCCGAAGCCATGGTCGGCCGTGGACTGCTGAGCGACACCCAGGCCGACAACGCCATTGATGCCGCAGCCCTGACCGCCACCGATGAGGCGACACCGATCAGCGTTGGCGAGCTGGAAAGCAGCGCCGCGGATGGCGACGGCATTCCCCTGACCCACGGCAAGACCGGCGTTCAGGCGAGCCTCGACCCACGCACCAACGACGGCATGGCGGAGGAGCTGGTCACAGGCAATCAGCCCCATCAGCCAGCCGCCGGTTCAGACGGCGACACCCAGGCCCTCGCCCGTGTGGTGATGCTGCCCGACACGGCGGCCTATCAGCCCGCAGTGGCAAAGACCGAAGCTATCACCACCCAGGGCAATGGTCAGGGGATCGACGATGGCACGACGGCAACGGTCGTCACCCTGTTTGCCTCGGCGGCCGTCAACAAGGCCCTGGAAGAGCTGTTCGCCACCGGCGACACCCTCATCACCACCGGGTCCGATGGCACCAGCATGGTGCTGCTCGACAGCGAAAGCACCGGCACCGGCACGGCGACATCAACTGACGCCGAAGCTGGCACCGGCAGCACCTCCTTGCTGTCACCTTCCGGTCCGCAGGCATCCATCGGGTCACAGCCCACCATGGCGACTGGCGCCGACACCGGCCAGACATCGACGGCGGCGGACACCCTCGCCCTGCCGGAGCCCAAGCCGGTGGTTTTCACCCGGGCGGAGGATGATTACGCCACGCTGAGCCATCAGGCCGACATGAGCGGCCCGAGCCGGCTGCTGACATTTTATGACGGCTTCAAGGATGTGGTGACCTTCACCGCAGGCCACACGGTCATCCAGGGGTTTGAGCTGGGCGAAGACATGATCGACCTGAGCAACCTGTTCAATCAGGGCGCCCACGTCGAGATCGCCATATCGAATCACGATGTCATCATGACCGAGGAAACCGGCATGTCGATCACCCTGGTCGGCGTGCTGGCGCCGCAACCCACGGTATTGGACATGGCCGCCTGAGGCCGAAACCCGACCCTGCGGAAACGCATTGTTAACCAAATGGCCGCCCGCCAGGTTCTCTGGTCGGGCGGCTTTTTGTTGCGCACAACAAACCCATAAAAAAAGCGGTTTGTTTTCAGTTGCTTAAATCCCGATTTCCGTAAAGGCAAATGATCGAATGTTTCTGCTCGCCAACAGCCGGAAAATTTAATAAAAAAACAGCAGCACCCCATACTTAACGGGTTGCAGCACCAGTATAGTATTTGCTATACACCGTGGTGCAGCGCTTCATAAAGGTGCCGGCCCAGTCCTGATCTGAATTGATCACAGATGGGTGGGCCGGTGGGAGGCGCGCCTTTTAACCGTTGACGGAGACAAATTATGTCATTCGCATTTGATGCAACATTCTATCTCAACGAGAACCCAGACGTTCTTGCTGCAGTCGCTTCGGGCCAAATCCCGTCTGCACAGTGGCACTACGACAACTTCGGTTGGAAAGAACTGCGTGATCCGAACGCCAACTTCGACACGTCTTTCTACCTGACAGAATATCCGGACGTTTTGGCAGCTGGTGTTAACCCGCTGAACCACTTCAACGCCAACGGTGCAGCTGAAGGCCGCGTCCCGAACGCAACTGTTGACGCCGCACTCGGCAACCCGGCTGGCGGCGATGCCGACGGCACATTCGACGAAGCAACCTATCTGGCTGCCAACGGTGACGTTCAGGCTGCTGTCACTGCAGGTTCCCTGACTTCCGGCTACCAGCATTGGGTTCTCTACGGTCAGTTCGAAGCTACACGCACAGGCGCTCAGACGGTTGGCGGCACTGCTCTTACAGGCACAGCAGCCGGTGGCAACGTAGGTTCCACATTCGCCCTGACAACTGGCGTTGACAATCTGACGGGAACTGCTGACAACGACACCTTCAAGTCCGTTCTGAGCGGAACCTCGACAGAACAGACACTGAGCACTGGTGATGTGATTTCTGGTGGCGCAGGCACTGATACACTCGAAGTATTGGCCAATGGCGTAACCGGCACACCACTTCTCCAGACAACTGGTGTCGAAAACGTTCAGGTTCGTGCAGTTGCCGACACCACAGTCAACCAGCAGCTGATGAGCGGTATTTCGACGGTTTCTAGCGAAGGCTCCAATGCAAGTCTAACCATTTCTAATGGTAGCCTAGATGCGACTTACGCCCTGAACAACACTGTTGCAGCCGCGACAGCTGGTTTGACAGTTGGCTATACCTCAGTGGGTGGCGCAGCCGATACAGCCAAGTTGTCGGTTAAGAATGCCGGGAATAAAGCCGGTACAGTAACAACAACTCAGACGATCGACGTTGCAAACGGCAATGGCATCGAAGCTGTCACACTTTCCACTGCAGGCACTAACTTCGTGACGCTTAACGCCGGCACAGGCGCAAAGTCGATCACAGTAACCGGTAACGGTACAAACGACCTGACAGTTGGCTCCGCCAACGGCGCACTTACGCTAGATGCTTCTGCTTCCACCGGCGCAAACACATTCCGTGTTGGCTCGCAGCTCAGCGGGACCGGCGACGTCCTCAAGGGCGGCACAGGCGCAGACACTGCAATTGCAAACATTGCAACAACAACAGTGTCCACAATCTCTGGCGTTGAAACACTTGACCTCAACTTCACTGCTAGCTCGCTGTTCAACGCAAGCAAGGTGACAGATGTAACCAAGCTCGACATCACAAACACCGGTACTGCTGCAACTTTCAGCAATCTTGCTGCGACTGCAACTAACGTCGTTTTTGACACATCTGCTACAGGTTCAGGCGCGACCCTCGGCTATGCATCTTCGACTAATGCGGATGTCGCAGTAACAGTTGGTAAGACCACTGCCGCTGGAACTTCGACCGATATCGTCGGCGTTGGTGGTCTGACCGTTTCCGGCAATGCTGGCAAAGTTGCCATCAGCTCGGTTTCGGATAAAGCAACAACCGTAAACACTCTTGGTGCAGTCGCTCTTGGCTCAGCAACTGGTTTGACGATTGATGCAACCTCAGCTGCTGTTACAGCAGCTGCTATCACAGGCACCGCAGTTACCGACCTGACAATGACGGCAACCAAGGGCGCGATCACTTCAACCTCATTTGCTGCAGCCGATGCACTTGCAACGGTGAATCTGACTGCTACCGCAGGCAACATCTCTACTGGTACGATCGCTGCTGATGATAGCCTGTCCACCATCGCACTCAATGCTGGTGCAACTGGTACAACAGATCACAGCATCACATCCACAATCGGAAAATCCCTTACTGTTGGCGCTAAGGCTGTCAACGCAACCCTGACTGCCACTGGCGAAGGCGACGTATCAGTTACAACTGCGGGTACCGACACCTTTATCGGTACTGTAGATGCTTCCACATCCACAGGCAGCAATACCTATGACTTTTCTGCCTATACTGGATCGGGAAGCTTCACAATTACACTTGGTAACGCTGCAACAGGCGAAACCAACACAGCAAGTGTTGCTGGTGGCTCTGGAGCATCGGTCCTGACCGGCGGTACCGGCACGGACATTCTAACCGGTGGTACCGGCGCAGATGTCATCAATGGCGGTGCAGGCAACGATACTCTCCTCGGCGGTGCCGGTGCAGACGTCATCACTGCTGGCGAAGGCACAGACACAGTCGCATCAGGCATTGGCGCTGACGTGATTGATCTGACTGAAACAACCGCTGCAGTCGACACCATTGTGTTCGGTAATGCCGCAGCTACTGGTGCTGTTGCAACTGACATTGCATTTGGCGCCCTTGGCGGGTCCGACGCAATTTCAGGCTTCACAGCTGGCGCTGGTGGAGATGTCATGACATTTGACATTTCTGCCCTCGAGATTGCGGATGGTACCGAGTACGTAGGCGCAATTGCTGGATTGGCTGCGGCTGGCAGTGACTCCATCGTCATCTTGACTGGTGCGGGTTATGCAACCGACGAAGCAGCTGAGGACGCTATTGCTGCTCAGGTAACTGCTGGTGGGCTGGACGTTGTATTTGCTTACTTCAATACAACGGACAACTCCGCGCATATCGTTCATGACACCGACTCAAATGTCGACGGTACGGGAACGACGACCTTGCTTGGTGTTATCAGCAACCTGGGTTCGCAGACAGCATTCGATGCACTCACAGCTGCCAATATCGACAGCGTCGCCTAATCTCCTTCGGAGACAGGCTCACCTTCGCGGGTGATCCTGAAGCGATACAAGCTTGGAGCCCCCGGACCATTGGTCCGGGGGTTTCTTTTTGTCAAAACGCCACAAAACAGAAACAGTCTGAAAACAAGGGCTTTTCAACCGCTCAAGACACGCTAGTCTGACCTTGCGTTAAGGTGCAGTAGGGTCTTTGAAAACGCGGCCCGCCAGACAGACTACTGCCGCCTGCCCCGCTTTCATTTTTCAAGGGACAGACGTATGGTTTCCGCTTCTTCGTCCGACTGGACATCCGGCTATATCGCCGACATCAATTACACCCACGGCTATTATCGCGAGCTCAACCCCAATCAGGCCCGCCTCGCGGCGCTCGCCTCCGGGCTTGCAGCGCCAAAAATCCGCAATGCCTGCGAGCTCGGTTTCGGTCAGGGGGTCTCGGTCGCCATCCACGGCGCCGCAGGGCCGGACCAATGGTTCGGCACCGACTTCAACCCCTCCCAGGCCGCCCACGCCCGCGAACTTGCCGACAGCGCCGGAGTGACCCTGACCCTGGCCGATGAGGCCTTTGAGGCGTTTTGCACGCGCGACGATCTTCCCGAATTCGACTTCATCGGCCTGCACGGCATCTGGTCGTGGATTTCCGACGCCAACCGCGCCGTCATCGCCGATTTCCTCCGCCGCAAGCTGGCCGTCGGCGGCCTGGTCTATGTCAGCTACAACACCCTGCCCGGCTGGGCCAATGGCGCCCCCTTACGCCACCTGATGACCGAACACGCGGAAAAACTCGCCGCCGAAGGCGCCGGCAGCATCGGCCGGGTGGAGGGCGCCCTGAGTTTCACCGAGCGGCTGCTCGGCCTCAACCCGACGTTTTCCCGCGCCAACCCGCAGGCGCCGGAGCGCTTTTCCAAGATCAAGAGCCAGAACCGGGCCTATCTCGCCCATGAATATTTCAACCGGGACTGGGATCCGATGTATGTCGCCGACATGGGCGACTGGCTCTCCCCGGCCAAACTGTCCTACGCCGGCTCGGCCCATCTGCTCGACACGGTCGATGCCATCAATTTTTCGGCCGAGCAGCAGCAGCTTTTGAAGGAAATCGAAGACCCGCTGTTTCGCGAAACCGTGCGGGATTTTCTGGTCAACCAGCAGTTTCGCCGTGACTACTGGATCAAGGGGCCGCGCCGCCTGTCGTCCCTGGCCCAGGCAGAAAGCCTGCGTGAGGTGCGTCTGGTGCTGGTCAAGCCCCGCGCCGGGATCCCGATGACCGTCAATGGCGCACTTGGCGAGGCCAATCTGTCCGACGCGGTCTATCCGCCGATCCTCGACCTTCTGGCCGATTACACCCCGCGCAAGATCGGCGAGATTGAACACAGCCTGCGCGACAAGGGCCTGCAGCTGAGCCAGATCATCCAGGCCGCGCTCATCCTGGTCGGTGCCGGCCATGCGGCGGTGGCCCAGGACAAGGAGGTCGTCGTCAAGGCGCGCAAGGCAGCGCAGAAGCTGAACATGGAAATTCTCGACCGGGCGCGCGGTTCCGCCGATCTGCTGTATCTGGCCTCACCGGTCACCGGCGGCGGCCATGATGTCGGGCGGTTTCAGCAGCTGTTCCTGCTGGCCCGCACCCGGGGCCGCAAGCAGCCCGCCGACTGGGCCGACTTCACCTGGGCGATCCTCAAGGCCCAGGGCCAGCGTCTTTTGAAGGACGGCAAGGCGCTGGAAGACGAAGCCGCCAACCGCGCCGAGCTCACCGCCCAGGCGGAAGACTTCGCCACCGGGCTGATGCCGGTGCTGCTGGCCCTTGAGGTCATCTGACGGGCGTCAGAAGAAACCGCTGTCCGGCGTTGCCATCCCGGCCACCCCGGCCAGCGCCACCGGCGCGCTGTCGTCGCTCAGCTGCAGCTCTCTGCCGCTGACAGTGCCCGTCGCCCGTCCCTCGGCAAAGCCGTATTGCACATAGTGCAGGGTGGCGGCCTCCAGGTTTTCGGCAAACACCGCCGCCAGATCCTCATTGCCCTCGGCCTGGAGATAGGCGCTGGCATTGAAGGTCACGTCGCGCCCCTCGCCCCGGCCATCGATGATGAAATGCCGGGTTCCCGCCGCCGCATCCGTGCCGAAAGCGCTGATCAGATCCCCGTGGGAGGCGATATAGGTCAGCCCGTCGAACAGATCGCCACGCCCCTCGGCAAAGCCATAGGCCTGAAAGTGGCTCAAGCCCGCGGCCGCATCCAGCCCGAAGACGGCGCCCAGGTCGCCGTATGACGCAATGTATTCCAGCGCATCGAAGCTGACCGACCGGCCTTCCGCCGCGCCGAAGCTGATGTAGTGGGTCACCGCCTGGATCTCGTCGCTGCCAAAGACGCCGCGCAGGTCGCCATAGCTGCCCAGATACAACCTGGCATCGAACGTCACGCTGCGCCCATCCGCAAGGCCGCCGGCAAGGTAATGATTGACCCCGGCGCTGCGGTCCGCGCCGAACGCCTGAATCAGATCGCCATAGGAGGCGATGTACTCAAGACCATCAAAAGTGATGCTGCGGCCTTCCGAAAATCCGGTGGTGACGTAATGGCCGATGGCAGCATCCGCATCCATGCCGTAAAGCCTCTGCAGGTCGGCGTAGGAAGCAATATATTCCAGCCCGTTGAAGCTGGAGATCTGCCGCCCTTCCGCCAGGCCGTAGGTCGCCAGATGCTGCAAAAGCGCCGTCGTGTCCGCACCAAACGCCGCAATCAGATCCGTGTTGGAGGCTGCGTAGGAGAAAATCGAACTGGCCGTCAGGGCGAAAGACGTGGTGGCGATCGACTGATCGGCGAATTGCACAGTCTCGATATCGGTCAGCAGGTCGTTGCCCTGGGCAGACGCCACGATCAGCCCCTCGGCGAAGCGATAGGCGGTCGCAGCAGCCGCGTTGACGGTGATGATGCCGGTGTCGGTGCCGCCGTTGCCGTCCAGCCAGTTGTTGGCGCTGTTGCCGGCCAGCGTGTCATTGCCGCTGCCGCCCACGGCATTTTCGATCACCACCCCGTTGGCGATGGTATAGCCGCCGTATATGCCGCTGACACCGCTGAGCACGCCGCCACCGGTCGGCGAATTGTCCAGCGTTGCCGCCAGCAGACTGATCGACACGTCGGAGCTGCCATTGTAGCGGATTTCATCGGTTCCGCCGGTGTCCCAGATGCTGGTCCAATAGGTGCCGCTGCCATTGCTGTCGGGCACCAGATAGCTGTCGCTGCCCGCAGCGGTGGCGGTGTTGGCGCCGTAAAGGAACTGGATCGCCGCAATGTCAAACGCCATCGGCCCCGCCACATTGCCATAGCCGTTTGTCTCAGCCCCCGCCTGCAGCGGCTTCAGATATTCGCCCGTGGCATAGGACATGACCGAATAGACGATCTGGTTGAGGTTGTTGTCGCCGAGGTCTGAAAAGGCGCTGCCCTCAACACCGGGAAACGTATGAGGATCCAGAAAACTGTCGGAATGGGTGTGGTCCAGCCCCAGCGCATGACCGATCTCATGCACCAGCGTGTTGTAGCCGACGCCTCCGACCTGCAGTCCCGAGGTATCCCAGCCGTAGCCGTTGGTGTTGAACTCCCCGGCGAGGCTGGTCAGCGCCCCGATCGAGGAAAGGGCGCTACTGTAGGCAAAGGTTGTCTCATGCTGCCCCAGGGAGCCTTGCGCTGAATAAAAGGTCTTGGTCTCTACCAGATTGGCAAAGGAAGTGCCGACTTCGACGAACGTCAGGTCGGCGACATTCGACCAGGCTGCAAGAGCATTCTCCACGGCGGCAGCTTCGGTTGCGCTCCAGGCGCCACCACTGCTGCTGAGGTTGTAGGTCAGCGTGTTGGTTGCCCACTTGCCGCCAAGCAGAAGAGCATCGATATAAGTGTTGCCGGTCCAGTTAGCCATTCGGTCGGTCCCGTCTGGAGAAATCTTGCGCCAACGACATCTACCGCCGGGGATGCACGCCCCCGCAGACCAATGCTATAATGGCCATTAAGGCGACCTACTTTCAGGTTGATCTGTGAACATTCAGTAACATCGGGAAAACACCCGCGTTCGTTCCCTCAGTCAGAAAGTCTGTTTTGCCAACCTTCCGACGGCTTGAAATGGAACTACGGAGAAACAAAACCTGGAATGACAATTGAAAACATGCCCAACCTGACCCGCCTGACGACCGAATATCATCCAGAGGAAGACCGCATTCGCATTTCCGGCCTGGACCGGAATGAAGATGTGCACGTGATCTGGTTCACGCGTCGGCTGTGCGATCTGCTGATTGGCGAAATGGTGACGCGGTTGCGCCAGGACGGCCCCAACGCAGAACGGGATGCCTTCAATTTCGAAGAGGATCTGCTCCAGGGCTTTGCCCAGCAAAAAGCAGAGGCAGGACTGGAGCCCTCGCAGAAGATCAGCGCTCCGGCCTCCAGTGAAGGCTGGCTTTGCACCTCCATCGACATTCAAAAGCCCGAGACGGCGACTGTATTGATATTCAAGAGCGACAAGGTGGCCATCACTCCCAACGTCGGCTTCGGCCCTGTGGAGTTGCGGCAGTGGCTTTCCATCCTTCGCAGCTGCTACGAGACCGCCAACTGGCCGATGACGGTTTGGCCGGAGTGGATCCTGGAGGCCAAGAAAACAGCCAGCCCTGCAGCCACGCCGACCATTCTCCATTGAGCCCACCAGCAACTCCGCCTGCAACGAGCCAAGCAGGGCAAGGCGCCTTGCGATGACAGAAAGCCGATGATGCAGACAACAGAGCCCAAGTCATCCGACGCCAGACTGCAGAGCCGCAGGCTGATACTGCGGATGCCAAATCTCGACGACGCTTTCGCCATCAACGAGATCTACAACGAAGGTGATGTTGCACGCTGGATGAGCGTGCCGTCGCCCTGCCCGATCGGTTTCACGTTAGAACAGTTTCAGCGCCTCGTGGTGCCGTCACCTAACGGGGTGTGCTACATCATCCTCCGCAAAAACCAGAGGCCCGCCAAACCCATCGGCATGATCCTGGCCAACTGGGCAGGACCGACCGGAGTGCTGAAAATCGGCTTTCTGCTGACTGAGAAACATCACCGCAAGGGACTGATGCGCGAAGCGCTCAATCTGATTTTACCGCAGCTTTTCAAAACCGCCCGAACCGAGACCGTCGAAGCCTCCCGATTTGAGGGAAATGAGGCCTCGGACAAGCTCATGCTCAAGATGGGCTTCCGCCAGGTTGGCACAAGCACCGCCTTCAACCGCGCCACACGCCGGGAGGAGCCGCAGGTCGACTACGTTCTGGCCCGCTCAGACCTTGTAGTAAGTTGAAAGCGGATTGTCATAGGTCTGCACTTTGCGTTCTTGCTCCAATGCGGTTTCGGGCATCGGCTCAAGCGGAAGTGACAACAGCATCAGACAGAGCTCCTCGGGCTGGAACATCAGCTCCAGCGGCAAGACACTGCCCCACCCAGCAGCCTTCAATCGCTCCGCCGGTGCTCCGATATCAAACACCACCGGCGTGATGCCGGTTTGGAAAGCAAACGACAGCGTGTAGGAGAATGTTTCCGGAATGATGCTCGGGAACCAAAGAAGGTCGGGCTCAAGCTCCAGAAGCCCATCAAGCGCCTGCGCATCTTCGTACCGACCGGTCACGCTAACATTGCTGAGCGGAGCCAGTTCCTCGTCGAGATTTGTGTGGCCGAAAACAGTGAAACGCAGAGGCAGGCCGCTGGACTGCGCAAAAACCGCCGCATCGCGAATGACGGCCGACCCTTTGGCCGTCGAAACCAGTCCCGGAATGACAATGTGTCGTGGAGTTCCTTTAGCCGGCGTCTTGCGCGGGGCCGGTGCCTCGCCGAGGAAAACGGCATGAGGCCGCACTGTGAAATTAACCCCGGGGAAATACCCCGAGAGGCGGGCTGCCATATCCTTATTCGGCACGAAAACAGCTGAAGCGGCTTCGAGCAAACCGTTGCAGGCCTCACGCCAAGACTTCACCGAATACCCATAGGGTCGCATGATATCGCCATCGGAAGCCTCACAGGCCTGCAGGTCCGGCTCACCGGAGTACAGACCCGACGAATCGACAAAATCGATCCGCGGACAGACGACATAATAGTCGTGCAGGGATACGAAGGTTTTGAACCCTGCGGTTGCGCAGATGTCAGTAAAAAAGGAAGTCGCCATCGGGTTCATGCCCACCAGCTGGTGAATATGAATATACCGAACACCAACCTCATTCAGGAAAGCGATAAAATTAGCTTTGTCATCCTCAAGAGAGAAAGTTGGCAAATTCGGGAAATTCACTCCATCGAGACGGGAAATCAAAATTTCCTTGCTCTTGATACGGGTGTCCGTTGTCTCAGTTTCTTGACAGAGCAATACCGGCGTTCCGGACGTCTCCAGCGCAGAGCCCAACTCGCGAATGTGCCGTGTGGTCCCCCCACCCCAACCATGGCTGACCATCAGCATCGCGTCGCCCCCGCAGGCGGCTTTCAACCGTGCCCTGTCAAGCCGGCGGCGCGGCATGGCAGTTGGATCCGATTTACAGAACAGCAGGACCTCATCCCTGTAGCTCGGATAAAGGTCGCTGATAATCTCCTCGGAGCGTTTGATCTGGGCGTACTTCTCGAAACCGAACGAGATTGATCCATAATGGCGGACGAAAATATTGGCCGCCAAAACGTTGCGCTGCCCGAATTTTATGGCACGTCGACAAAAATCGACTTCCTCGCCGTAGCCCTTCCCGAATTTTACTTCGTCAAAGTCACCGAGCGCCTGAAGCGATGCGCGACGAATGTACATGCAAAAGCCAATACCCGTCGGTAGGTCGACAATTTGCCCCTCATTGACTCGGGCCGCAAGCTTGTCGAGTTCCGCATCGGGCAGTTCGAATGCCTCGCCGTAATCCTTATCGAGCTCTGGATAGCTGCAGATCGTTGCGTTGTTGGAAAAGGGTGTAACCGTCGCAATATTCTGATCCGTTTCAGCGACGGCCAGCATCCGGTCGAGCCAATCCCCGAAGACCTCCGCATCCGAGTTCAGCAGAATGACATCACGGTCCGCGTTCAATCGCATGCCGGTGTTGACCGCACCGACAAATCCTTTGTTGTGCGGAAGGTCTTCCAGATGAAACAGCCCCTTGGCCGCCAACTGGCGCAACAGCTCTGCCAATTCTGCCTGAGGACTGCAATCATTGACCACCACCAGTCGAAAAGCTGTTTTTTGCGGATGCTCGAGAACCGAGTAAATACAGGCCATCGTCTCCGCAAGGCCTTTGTACACCGGCACGATGACGTCGCAGACGGGATTGTCTGCGACAATGCCCCCTGTGAGGCGCAATTCCGCCCAGGCCTGTTCCGACGGTGCAACCGCCTTTAAACGCTTGCTTTGCCGATACTCGTAGGTCGCGACGTCGGTGAAGAGCCGGTTTTCAATGGATCCATAATCTAGGAAGTGAACCAATGGATCCTTGTCGGCACGCTGCGCGACATCCGGATTCAACTCCATATAGGAACGGGCCGAAAAACGCGCTGATGGATCGGCCAGCTTTTTCCAACCGACCGTCAGATAGTGATGTGCTGCGAGAAATGGGCGCGCAAAAGTCTTGCCAGTTGTTTGCGCATAATACTCCGCATCAAATAAATCCCCGTCCAGCAACCGATAGCAATTCCAGAGCAACTCTTCGCTGAAATCACCGGAACTGGAGACGCTCTTGTAGTCGGCACCGCAAATGGTGAGGCGTCCCTCTTCTTCCCCGCGTTCGAGGAAATGCAGCAACGGGACAAGCCCCGCATCACGCACATCAGCGTGCAGCGCCAGATAACCGTTTGTGCTGAAAGCACTGGAAGGATCCAGCCCGCGTTTCCACCCTGTGAGCAGATAGTGAACCACAGCGCCGCGACGCCCCCCAGGAACATCCTCCGCGCAGGTGGTGTAAAAGGCCTCATCAAACAGAGTGGATCCGTCAATTGCATTGATGTCGGGGGCAAAAATTGACAATCCGCTCTCGGGCAGACCAGGAACCAGGCTTTCAGCTGCCACATAATCGGCGGCGGCCAGAAGCCGTCGACCTTCGCTTTCTCCACTCTTCAGGTAATGCAGAAGCGGATTGATCCGATTCCGCAGAATATCTGGATAAAGTGCCTGGTAACCTTTGGTGCTGAAATCCGGTCCCGGATCCAGCCCTTCAACCGCGCCCTTCCGAAGGTAATGAGCCGCGGCCTGATCCAGGTTGTCAGGGATCGAGGGATCCTGCGCTCTGTAAAACGCCAGATCAAATAATGCAGACCCTGCAAGCAGGGCCCGGTCTGCGTTTGTGTATCCCCGCTTGCGGAGGATGCCGGCAGCCCTTTTGAACAAGGTGAAAGAGCTCTTCTTCGCCGCAAGCTTTAGGGGAACCGCCTCACGGGCAGCCGGTTGGGTTGCCGGGACATCCGCCGCTGGTACGGTATCGACCTGAGCCGGTGCAACGGAGGTATCGTCTTCCAGCCGCTTCAAGCCCTCAGCATCAACCGTCACGGTTTCCGCCAGTACAGGTGTGAAACGGCTGGGTACTGAGCTTGCCTCACGGGCTAGGCGCGCGGCTTGATATTGAACCCGCTTCAAACCCTGCTTCAACTGCTCCAGGTCGTTCTGCGCCTGGGCGCTGCGCGCGCGGCTCGCACGATCCTGCTGCTCCATCTGTTGGGAAAGGCGGTCATAGAGCAGCTTGTAGCCGGTGTTGTTATCGAGTGCAGCGTGATCACCGTAACGCGGGCTCAGCAGAAGCTCACTGGCAATGGCATCAAGCGTTTTAACTGGAGCAATATACTTTGGAGCCCTCACGGCGTCGACGAGAGACAGCTTCTCTACGGGAACGAAGAGCAGCATGGTTTCCGTCGAAAGGCCGAACAGATTATCGGTAGATCCCTTCAGATTGTCTGGATTGAAGCACGGCGTGCGCAGGAAATATTTCCTGTAATCTTCAGTCTTCCAACCCGCAGTCGTCAGCGCTGCTTCCTCAATATCATTGATCTCAAAAGCGACCGTCGGGCGGAACTGGGCAATTAGATCTTGCATGCCTTCAAGCACAAGATGCCCCATTCCCTCCGCATCAACCTTGACGAAGCTACACGTCTCCAGCTGCAGGGAATTCAGTGTTTCGACCGGAACCATGGTCGTCCCGCCTGCGCCGGCTGCAAAGGAAACCGCACCAACATTCACATGCCCGGAATAGTCAACTTCCGGCAGAGCCACTTCACCCGCTTCCCCACCAACACAGGCCTGACGCACAGAACCCCAGGTTATTCCGTTTTTGACCAAAGTGCCGCGAAGTACTTCCGCAACAACTGGTTGCGGCTCATAGGCAATAATCCGGCCTTCCGGCCCGATGTGGCGGGCAAGAGCAAGTGTGTGAGTGCCGATATTGGCCCCGACATCGATAATCGTGTCGCCACGCGCGATAAAGCAGGCCAACGCCTCAATTTCAAATTGTGCCCACTCACCATAACGCGCTACCGAAACACCGATCGGATCATCGAGGGGAAAAATATCCATCACGCCGTGGCGCGCTTCGACCTCGGTGGTCCTGGCATCGATCTTCGTCATGTATGGCTCCACACCCCAACCAAGCTTCGGAAAAAGTTTAAAATGCATCTGAAAATTGTGTAGAGGGGTGAGTGTAGCCCTGTCAATTTATCTTGGCCCCGCACGTGCCATCAATTCGCCAGGGTTGTCATTGAGGACTACGCATCCGAATTGGGTCCATCCTTGGCAGATTGGGGATTTCGATCTTTGAAAGAAAGTCGGATCTATTGATTCTCGCCAGGAATGTCCCTATGCGTCATAGTGTAATTGCTATACAGCGGCAGCCGCCCGAAACCCTTATGGTTTTCACGCACTGGCTACCGAACTGGTAAAAAGAGGATTTTATGTCATGAGCGACACTAGTGTGCCCAACTTTCAGGACGCGATGCTGAAGCAGAAAATCAACATCGATGGTGTTGAATATGAAACCGACAAGCTGTCCGATGCAGCACGCGAAATGATCGTGAACATTCGCGTCGTCGATATGAAAATCAACGCTCTGCAGCAGGAAGTTGCGATCATGCAGACCGCGAAGAATGCTTACGGTCAGGCTCTCAAGTCCATGCTTCCTGCAGATGCCCAAGCAGCACCTGAAGGAGAAAAGAAGACAGTTGACGCTTCTTCCATCGACTTTCTCGGCTCAGACTGAACCGGATTTGATAGTTCTTCCGCCGCTCGTAGGCGTTCAATGAAACCTTCCCCTTTTGGGGAAGGTTTTTTATTCTCTCAAGCAACTCCAGGAGGGTCAGGCAACATCCACGTAATAGGCGATACCCTCGTAGTGGTAGGCCTCATAGGTATTGGCCACATACTCCTGCTCAGCGTCACTTGCCGTATAAAAATGCGCTTTTGTTTCCGAATTATAGAAACGATGCAGCCCTTGCCGACCCTCACCGCCTTCGGAATAAGCAAAGTATGCAGTGCCCTCATAGACATAGTTTGAGTAAGCTGAAACTACGAAATCACGCTCAGCAGCATCTGCAGTATAGAAATGTGCATTGGTTTCCGTGTTGTAAAAGCGGAACACCGCTATGCCCGTTTCTTCTGTGGCACTAGAATCGAACGCATTGCCTTCGAAAATAAAGAACCCCGACCCTCGCAGCCCATCCCGCTCCTGTTCACTCCCCGTGTAGAAGTGTGTTCCGGTCAAAGTGTTATAGAACCGGGCAATATCGTAGGTTCCGTCATGCTGGCCTTCGAGATAAGACGACGAGGCTTTTGTCAGAAGCTGGTCCATCGCGGAAGTCGGCTTATAGTAATTGACGAACCCGCCTTCCGAGGATGCTCCTATCCCGGACAGCCAATAATACTGGCCCTCCGGCCCTTTGTAAGCGAGTTGAGTGAAGCCTTCTGTAAACTCAAAATCGCTTAGGGTTTTGGAAGAGAAGTGGTTGGTCCCGTCGTTCAGCCAAAGTACAGTATCATTCGGATTGCTTGCTGAAAGCGCATCCCGTGCACGCAGAATATCCAAGTGATGGTCGCCGTTCACATCGACCAATGTCAGCTCAAAAACACCTGTCTCAATGGAGAGTGAACTCCCGAAATACTCACTCGTTTGATCGATATACCCGCGTCCGGTCGCATTGATCAAAAGCTGGAGCGTGCCCGGTTGGTTCATCTCGACGATACCGTAAGTCAGAATGTCCAGTCGCCCATCGTTATTGAAATCATACTTGATGAAGCCATGAGGCATTTGCATCGGCGATGATGGTGCCGGCAATTCCAGCACATTAGCATCTGAGTAGTGCCCATCTCCGCTGCCCCAATAGACCCGGTTGGGAACGCGCTCACCACCGAGCAAAAGGTCCTGGCTGCCATCTCCATCCAGATCCTTGAAGTCAGCGATCATATACTTCTCACCGCTTAGAATTCCCGTCCGGACCGAATCCGGCATCCATGCATCGTTCCGTATGAAATGACCATTTCCCGTATTTTCAAGAAAATAAGGTTCTACGAGGTTCTCGCCGTAAGTGTTGGCGATATAAATATCGAGATCCCCATCCGCGTCGACATCTGCTGCGGCGGTTCCATGCGAAAAATCGATAATGCCAGGGAGATTACTTGTCGCATCTGTGAAACTCCCGTCCCCCACGCCGAAAATCAGATGATTTTGCTCACCTGGAAACGGATCTTCATCGTAGCCATGTCCCGCAATAAAGATATCTTCCTTGCCATCCCCGTTGAAATCGGCAAAGACATAATTCCTAGGATGGGTCGTCAACAAGTCTGAGCCATCTGCCATTGGATTGGCAACGGTGAAACTACCGTCTGCATTCTGAAGAAAGACACGAAAAGGCCGCGTGCTGCCCGTCTGGCCCGGATAGACAGCGCCAAAGGCGAGGACATCGTCACGACCGTCGCCGTTCAGGTCATGGACAATATAATCGCTGCTACCAGAATATCCATTCTGAGGCTCCAAAACGTTTCCGTAAATAAATTCAAGTGCCTGCGCCATAATAATCTCGTAAAATTACCAACCCAGAAACGCGAACTATATCAGGGTATTATGTTGGACAAGGCTCTGCCGTTCGCGGGACAGAGACCTCGAGATTACATGTAATCTTGCTTTTTGTAACAATTTTTAGCGCGAGCGTTTGGCCCAGAGCTCGGCAATCGGGAGCTCAAGAAGGGCATCCGATAGGACTGGCGGCTGCGCCGCCAAAGACTGCGGCAAAACTTTGCCCCAAGGCAAATCGGCAACCCGCTCGCCTTGCGCGCCGAGATCGAAAACGACCGGTGGAATTCCCTTTTTCAACGCCATCGACAACGTATAGCAAAATGTCTCCGGCCAGATGCTCGGCACCAACATCATGTCTGGCGCCATCGCATCAAGATGAGCCATCGCCTCAGCCTCGGTTGAGAAACGACCGTGCATTTTCACACCTTGAAGTCCCAGAAGGCCGTCGTCACGGCTGTAACCGATCAAATGATACTCTATAGGTAAACTGCGGTTCTTTGCATCAGCCGCCAACCCGAGAAGCACGTCGTAGCCCTTGTGCGTGCCAATGGCCCCAACCACAGCAATACGGATTATTCCGTCGTCGCTTCTGCGCTCAGCCCACGCGGTCTCTGGAAGATGATCGAGGTGCTCCACCACGTTCAACTTGGCTTCCGGGAAGTAATGCGCGTAGATATCCCGCGCTGCCATGCTCGGCAGGATGATGCGTTCCACCTTCTTGAAAAACGCGCGATACACCGCCTGGCGCTCAGCCGGATCGCAGATATCGACACTGCCGGACTGATCCTTCATCCGTCCCCATTCGGTCAGCCGCTCGAGCGTCGGATGCGGACCTTCGTAAACATTGTCCGGCCGCAACAGCTGATAATAATGGCTGATCGGCGCATAGTCGTGCCCGATGTAGGTCAAGGGCGTGCCCAGGGCGCCCAGGCAATTCAGCAGTGCACGATGCCATTCCCACGTAAGACCGGCGAAGCTGTTGAGATGAATCCGTGAGGGCGAAAGGCTGTTCAGGAATTCCGCGACGAAGGCAAAGTCAAACCGCAGGTCGATGTGCTTGAGGTTGGGAACGAACAGCCCCTCCACCAGATCCGTTTCGATCGAAACGAAGTGATCCTCATGCACCCGTAGAATGATGTAGCCCTCGCCCCTCGCCTTCAGTTGCGCCCACTCATGGGCCAGGTAGGTGTCAATTCCGCCAGACCAGCGATGAGTTACGAACACGGTGCATCCCGACAACGCCCTGCGCAACCGCGCGGCATCGAAATTGCGGCGAAGCCTCAGTTCCGGGTCGGCATTGATGTGATTGAAAACCATCCGATCATAACTCGGATGCTTCTTGGCCAGCGCAGCCAGGCCATTAGTGTAGTTTTCATTTTTAATTGCAGCGAAAGAGACCGACCCGCTGTGAAAGACGAAGACGTCTCCGGCGACGATATTGCGATATCCGGCCTGCATCGCACGGACACAGAAATCATTCTCCTCGCCGTAGCCAATCTTGAATGTCTGCGCGTCGAGCCCGCCGATCTCCTCAATCACAGTCCGGCGCATGTAAAAGCAGAAGCCGACGCCTGTCGGCACATCGGCGCTTTCACCAGCATTGGCCTCGGCCGCCAGACGGTCCAACTCATCGGGAGCGACTTCGAGAGCGAGATTGTTGTCCTCGATCGTCTTCGGGTAGCTGCAGATTGTCGCGTTGTTGGACAGAGGCGTGATGGTGGCGACATCCGGATGGCGGTCGGCATGGGCGATGATCCGGTCGAACCAGCCGGGAAAAACATAGGCATCGGAATTGAGCAGAATGACATCATGGTCGCCGCTCAACTCGGTCAAGGCCCGATTGATGGTTCGCACGAAACCAAGGTTGTGAGGATTTTCCGCATAGTCGAACAGGCCGTCTGCGGCGAGGGCTTCAAGCTTGCTGGCGAGCTCCGGGTCGGGGCTCTTGTCGTTGACAACGAGAAGGCTGTAGGGCGCACCGCCACGTGAAGCCAATGCGTGGTAAACCGAGGCCAGCGTCTCGTCATATCCCTTGTAGACCGGAATGATGACGACTGTGCGGGTGGAGGTCTCATGACACGCTGAAGGAACAGAGGCCCATTGTTCCCCTGACGGAGCTCGAGGGGTGAACCAGCTGGTATTGCTGACCGGGTTGGCCCGACCCGTCCGCCCGCCGCCGGTGCGAACATAATGCGCCAGCGGAAATTCATCCTCGGCGAGCTCCGGATTGCTCTGCTGGTAATACTTCAAATCAAAGTAGGGTGAGGGTGAGCGATTTTCTTTCCAGCCAAAGGTCAAATAATGAACCTCGGGAGATACTTTAATATTTTTGAGATCAGGATATTTTTCTAGATAATACTGACTATCAAAAAAAAGATCCATCGACGTCTTTACGTCTTCAAAACTGGAACTTGTCTGAAATAAGCACTCAAGCTCTTCTTTAACACTGTCCGCCGCGTTCAGAAAATAGGCTTTCATCAGATGTTGATACGAGGCGGAGTTCTTGCGCGCCTTGCACAGATGGCGCCCCCAGAGAAGGTGCATTTTGAAAAGCAAAAAATTGGTGATTGAAAAGAGCCCTTGTTTTCCTGTCATGCTTTTAACGACACTCTCACACTGCTTTTGGATCCGTATTTGAAACCACAGGTAAACGCCCTAGCGAGAAACCGCAAAAGATTTTACATTTCAATTAAGCAGGACTATTCAGTGCGATACATCCATAGAAACGCCCGGAGACGATAAATCACAAGGGACGAAATATAGAGATACACAAAATAAGAAGTAAAAAATAAAAACCGACGGTAAGCAGCAGAATAAAGATACTATGAATTTCTTTCGAAAAAAAAATCGTTCCAACATACACCTTAATATTGATGATCGCTCAAGCGTATCTATCGGCGAAGACTGCACAGCAGCAAATGCGCATTTCACCGCACTTGAGGGCGCACAAATTACGGTCGCCGATAATTGCACTTTAGGCTCATTATACGTATTCGCGATGGCTGGGGCGCGCATTTCAGTGGGCTATGGATGCAGCTTCAACGGAGCAGTCAGGCTGCTCGCCCATGAGGATGCCAGCATTCATATTGGGGCCCACTGTCTATTCGCAGGTGGTACGGATGTGACCATTAGCGACATGCACTCAATCATCGACCTGAATACCAATGAGCGCATAAATACCGCCAAAGATGTCTTCATAGACGAGCACGTATGGACGGGGAATGGCGCAATGATTCTGAAAGGGGCCAGAATTGGGAAAAACAGTATTATTGGTGCTGGATCAATTGTTACTGGAAATATCCCGAGTGAGTGCTTGGCTGTAGGGACGCCGGCAAAAGTAATTCGCACCAATGTGAATTGGAATTTTGATCTGATCTGAAAACTTAATCCAAGCGAGCCCTTTGCTTCGCTTTTTGCACGAAGAAATAGAGGATCAAATCGCTCTCGAGCACATGTTCGAGGACCGGAATATTCCGCAAGCGGTCGGCGAGCTCCTTCAGGCTCGCTTGCACCGGTCGAAATTGAAGATGAGATCGGTCAATCCCCAAGTGATCTGCGATCGTTTGTGCGAAACTGTCATCAATTTCATCCGGATCGAACACGGCAAACTGGGAAAGCACATCCATTGCTCGAGACAATGAATCCCGGTCGACCGGATCCGTCGGGCTCGCGGCCACAAGCTGCTTGGTAAATGGCGACGCGAAAAGCGCGAGAATATCTTTCGGTGCCGATTTGATGCTCTCGGTCAACTCGCGGTCGTCCATGAGATTCAGATCAGCAAAATGATCCATTGCCGGCCGCAGGATGCTTTGGTCTCGAGATGACAGAAACGGAAATGACTTGTTCTTGTAATGGGAAGTAGTCGTCAATCGAA
The DNA here is from genome assembly GCF_017313085.1 of Roseibium limicola. Taxonomy (GTDB): domain Bacteria; phylum Pseudomonadota; class Alphaproteobacteria; order Rhizobiales; family Stappiaceae; genus Roseibium; species Roseibium limicola. The sequence continues at coordinate 296,608 of NZ_JAFLNF010000007.1, forward strand.
TGGCAAATTCATAAAACGGATCGCGCAGCGATGTGATCTTGACGGTTTCCTGAGGCAGATATTGCTGAAAGTTCTTTAAAAGGACCCGACCACTGACATAGGTCGACCGCTGGTTCGTGATTTCGAGCATTTGCCGAACAGTTTCACTGCCGTGCTGCTCAACACGATCCGCATAGAACTGAAAGAAGGGCTTTAGACTGCGATCAAGCTCGCTATGCGGTGCCATCTGGGTCTCAAGCCTGAACACCCTTTTTTCCAGGTGTTTGTTCGGGTCCATCCGACGATAGAAAACCAGTCCCGTTTCCGCGTCAGAAACCTCGAGGATCGTCCCAGGTCCAAAATCTGGAATCTTGTAATTGTTGATTTCAAAACCAACAATTCCAGTTTCGTGATGCCTGTGCTTGTAGGGAAACTCCAGAAAAATATCACAAGGCAGCGGGCCATAATCGACACCGTCCGCACGCACCATGATTTCGGGCTTTGATGAAAATCCATCCGGGATCAGGTAGCCATTGACGATCCATCCGTCATCGGAGATTACGTTAAAATACATGCGAGCTCGCCTTCAAGAAAGGTCCGTCCTGAATTCGACTGCCATCAAAAAGGCCAACACCGTTATTCGGAAGTATTTTTGATCTTGAATACGACAATTCACACTCAGTTTTCACGCTAAAAACTTTGTATTCAAAGCCTGATCTTCGGACCATTCAAGCTGGTCCGGTGTTTCCGGCAACCGACTGAACTTCAAAGATCGACAAAGCTCACACATCTACTCATTTGAGTATTCTCTTCGCGTTGCCATCAAGTAAGCTTTGGTTCCGGGCATATCAAGCGATATTTCGTTGCAGCCCGGACGAACCAAAATCACCGAAAGCACATCAAATTTGGGAGCCCGGTGCGGATCAGAGCCACACTGCATGAACTGGACATCCCCGTCATAAGAACCTAGAGAACCCGAGTGAGCGCCGCTGCGGTTTCAAGATCCGCGCCATCACAAAACGATCAGGTTTTCAATCCGGCGATGACGCACGGGGATTATTGTCACATGCTCACTTTCCTGAACCAGGTCATTGCACGGTTTCTGAAATCCAGACAAGACAAAGCCAATCGCAAACTGCTCGCCGGATCGGATCTTTTCGATGCCCCCTGGTATCTCCGGGCCAATCCGGATGTTGCCGAGAACGAAATCGATCCGGCCCTACACTATCTGCGCTTCGGGGCGGCCGAAGGTCGGCAGCCGTCACCGGATTTTGACGGGGAGCGCTACCTTGAAGAAAATATCGACGTACTGGAAAGCGGCGCAAACCCGCTCATTCACTACTTGCTACACGGCCAACATGAGGGCCGCGGTATTTTCAAGGCAAACGATCCCTGGAATGGTATCGCCATCGACCCAACATCGACGAACCCCCTTGATCTGAGCTCGAAAACCCCGGTCGTTTCGGTAATCATCCCGATTTACGACCGCGTCGCCGAGCTCGAAGAAGCTATCGAGTCAATTCTGGGACAAACCATCTCCGCCTTCGAACTGCTCCTTGTGACAGACGGTTCTCCCGAGCCGACGATGGCCGTCGTAAACAAGTACCGGAAGCATCCAAAGGTCCGAATTTTCGAGTTTCCGACCGCTTCGGGAAATGCTGTGCGTGGCCGTAACAAGGGCATCCTGGAAGCACGTGGTGAGTTCATCGCCTTCCTGGACAGCGACGACATCGCTTTCCCTGATCGCCTTGAGAAGTCTCTGGTCTACTTGCAGCAATCCGGCGCCGACGTCGTATATGGCGCTTGGGAGGCACTGATAGATGGCACGCGTGATATTCCAGACATCAGGAATGGTCAGGTTATTCAAAGCCCGAATGCAACCCTGGCGTTGCTTGAGAAGCACTGTGTGCCGAGCCAAAGCACGGTGATGTTGCGCAAGAGCGCGCTCCAGGCGGCGGGGCCCCTCAAGCGCTCCATGGAATACCGCGAAGACCACGAACTATGGGCGCGGCTGGCATTTCACGGTGCGCAATTCAGGGCGTTGCGTGAACCTCTGGTGAAAATTCGGTTGCATGCAGGTAACAACGAACTGAACTTCAAGTCGAATGATGACGTCTGGTTCGCCCGCTTCAAGCAAGAGTATAAAAGGCCAGCTCTTCACCCCAAGAAGATCGTTTTCGTTATCCCGGGCGCCAGCATCAACGGTGGGATCGCGGTCGTCCTGAGACACGCCCACATGCTGGCGGATCAGGGACACGACGTCTCGATCGTCAACGTTGGCCGGGTCGGCAACCTGAGCGACTGGTACCCCAATGTGCAGGTGCCGGTCATCCACTATGTCACCGCACCGCGCTACTGCTTCGACAACATCGACATGCTGTTCGCCACCGGGTGGCAGACAGCGAACTATCTCAACGCATTTGAAGCCAAGAGAAAGCTGTATTTCGTCCAGTCGGATGAGCGTCGGTTTTCAGACAATCCGAAGGTCAAGAAGAAGATCGCGGACACCTACCGCATCGACTGCGAGTATCTGACTGAAGCAAAGTGGATCCAGGCGTTTCTCAAGGACGAGTTCGGCCAGGAATCCTATTACGTCCCGAACGGGCTCGATCTGAGCGTTTTTCATGAGCGCGCACCCCTGGTGTCACGCTCAGAGCGCCTGCGGATCCTGATTGAAGGTCCAGTGGTCATTCCCTTCAAGGGTGTGGCTGATGCCTATCATGCAGTGGAAGGTTTGGATGCGGATATCTGGCTCATTAGCAGCGCTGGCAAGCCCGAACCCGACTGGAAACTCGACCGCTTTTTCGAAGCCGTTCATTTTTCAAGAATGCACGAGGTCTACGCTGCCTGCGACATCTTCATCAAGATGAGCCGGATCGAGGGTTTCTTCGGGCCGCCGATGGAGGCCATGGCCTGTGGTTGTTCTGTCGTCGTCTCCAAGGTCACCGGCTACGAGGAGTATATTGAGCATGAACACAACGCATTGGTGGTCGAAATGGGGGATATCCAGGGTGCCCGCAAAGCCGTTCAGCGGCTCATTGATGACAATGCGCTACGCCAAAAGCTCATCGAAAATGGCCACAAGACCGCAGCCGACTGGACCTGGGAGAAGTCTGGCGCCGCGATGAAGGCTGTGGTCGACCACGAAAGCTGATGATGGTGTGCTTCCCAGCCAGCACCTGAAGGCTCTACGAACGAAAAAGCCTGTGATCGAGCGAGAGCCATTGCGCCCATGTCTCCGGCAACCGCTCATGGTGAGCTCCAAGAAAGTGCCCGACAATGAGGGCGCCACGTTGCCGTGCCCGCAGGCTTTTCTGGTCCAGCGTGACCGGTCCATAGCGCGTCTCGTCCGGTGCATTCAGGAAAGCCTCGGCAACATTTTTGATCACTGCAGCCAAAGCCGAGAGCGGTGACGCCGAGAGGCGGTATCCAAAGTACTTTTTGAAATTACGAGATTCGTCAAACGCCCGTCGAAGCTGCTCCATCGGAGCATAGTCATGAGAGTGATAGACCATTGCTTCCGGCGCGTAGGCTTTGGAAAATCCCGCTTCTATGATCTCACGCGCCCAGATCTGGTCTTCGGCAAATTCGACATCTGGATAGGGATGCTTCTCCCAGACCGATTTTCGCATCAGGGAGTTGTTGTCGGAATAATAATGCAGGGCCTGGCGCCAGGCCGGATCCTGTTCGTAGCGCTTGTCATCCAGAGCCTTGCTGACGACATGCGGGCCATTTCCAAAACTCTGAAAGTGCCGATCCAGATCCGCTTTTGTAAATGGGCTGGCGGAAGGCACAGCTGTGTGACGACCAAAAACCCCGGCAATCTCAGGATCCTGTTCAGCGGCTGAAACGAGGTTCGCCAGCCACTGCTGATCGCAAGGCTCCGCATCGTGGGTCAGCAGCGCCACGAATTCCGCGTCGGCAGCTGCGATGGCCTGGTTGCGCGTCCGGCCATGCCCAAACGTTTCCGGAGCTATCTCGATCAGACGAACGACAGACAACGCCCGGACAAATTCCGTCGTTCCGTCGGACGAGCCTGAATCGATGACAATCACTTCATAAGGCCAGGGCGTCTCCTGGCTCAGAACCTGAGACAAGACGTCACCTAACCCCGGCATCGCGTTCTTGGTCGGAATGATGACCGCGCACTTATGCAGGGGCATCATCGTTCCCCTCTTTGGTTAAGGCCCACGTCACCCGTGTGCGCAGTGCAGCTTCGACCAGGCGGGCACTGGCACTCCAGTCAAACTGCTGCACATACCGCAGCCCGACTTCGCGAAAGCGGTCTCGCTCCAGCGGGTCACTCAGCAATTTCTCAAGCGCGTCGGCAATTCCGTTGGGTGAAGGCTCGGCAAAGATCATGCAGTCGTTCGGAAAGATCGCCCGTACGCTGTCCGTTTCCAGATCGACCACAGGTAGACCGCAGGCCATCATTTCCTTGTTCACCAGAGAATGGTTGGTCGCCGAGAAAACCAGTCCGACAGCACACTCTGAATACAATGTGGCAAGCTCTTCGCTATTCAACACCCCATGGTCGCGAAACGGGATATCCATACCCATGTCGCCCAGATTGATCCCGAAGCAATCAACCTCGAATTCCACGCCACGCTTCTTCAGGATGCCCAGCGCGAGGAACGCCAACTCGACAGCCCGACGATCGGTGACATAGCGCGCATACAGCGCGATACGCTTCGCGCTGCGTTGCCGAGTGTTCCGCAATCTGTAGACCGACGCATCAAACGCCAACGGCCAGCACATGGACCACCGACCATAGCGCTCGATCATCATCTGATGCAGCCACTCACCGGCGCACAGACAATCGAAATCAAAGCGATAGGTGGATTCCGTCAGTAGATATTCAGATCCGGCCGGGTAAAAAGACGGCTCAAAGTCCTGCACCAGATAAAACTTGCGAATGAACCCCTGCATTGCATTGACCGGGAAGCAAGAAAACCTGTCCGTTGCAATCAGCGCATCGCCCTCAGCCTCTGGCGTATGTTTCCCAAAGATCTCGACTTCGCCTCGGAAGGGCTGAAAATGCCGTTTGATGGTCGCGGCAGCATCGGCGCCACTCTTGTGCACTGACGGGTTGTGGACCAGGAAGCGAACCTCATGCCCGAACTCTTCAAGAAAATGTGCCAACCTGAAAATCGTCATGTGGCCACCGGCACCCGGCCTGAAGTCGGGAATGACGAAGGTAATTCGCATCCTTGCCGGATCAAAACTGTCAACTGGAGGCGTGCCGCCGGCGTCCGCGTAGCTGACAAACTTGCGCAGATGGTCTACCCGTCTGACCAACGGTGATTTTTTCGGTCTCAGCCCGAGAAGTTTCGTCAAACGCGTAAACGGCATGAATTGGCTCAAGTGTTCCCTGGAAGCCCGAGGTTGAGGTGCATCGCATGAATAGCGGCGTTCTATCGTCTGCAACAAGGCCTTTCCGGCCGCAGCCGGTATACCGAGGTACTTTCACCGGAAAAACCGCTGGCCACAGCGCGTGTCAGGCCATGCCATGAGGGTTTGCGCGTGAGACAACTCTGCAAAAAGCTCAGCTTCGCCGGGTTCCGCCGCCGCGTCTCGTCAGCCATTGAACGCGCCGCGCCGGTTGGAAGCAAAGCCGGCGGCCCGGTCCTGACCATCGTGACACCGAATCCCGAGGCGATTGTTGATGCCGCTTCGGCGCTGCAGGTCTTGCAAGGCAACGGCCTCACTCTGGAAGTCTTGCACCAGGCCTCAGGATACTTCGTCGCCTACGTAAGACAAGGCGACCGACTGCCGGCACAAGCCACCAGCGCAATCCTCCACGCGCTGACCGAAGCCACTCCGGACGCCGCTCTGATTTACGGCGACGCGATCCAGATCGATCACCAGGGACGGCCCCAAAAGCCGCTGCTCAAACCGGCTTTCGACCCGCTGTTGTTCCGCAGCATCGACTATCTGTCCGATCTCGCCATCTTCCCCCGGGATCGGCTGATCCCCTGCCTGGCAGGATCGCCCCCGGGGAGCGGAGCAAGCATCACCGCTCTGCTCGATCTCTATTTGCAGCACTATGACGAGACCAACGTCTACCATCTGCCCGTTCCGCTGATCGAGACGCCCCACGCGCCACACCTGCGCGCCTTCCCGACCTCAGCAGAGAAAACGGCACCGGCTGCACCCGGTCTGCCGCCTGTCACGGTGCTTATTCCCAGCCGCAACGGCTTCGATCTCATCAGCCGGACCTTGCAAGGTGTGTTGGAAGAAACCGATTATCCGGACCTGCGTGTCCACGTGGTCGATAACGGCAGCACGGACCAGCGCGTGCATGACCTCTATGAATATCATGTGACCCGGCACTCAGGGTTCTCATACGAGATCAATCAGGAAGCCTTCAACTTCTCACGGTCCGTAAACCGCGGGCTCGCCCGCTTTGACACCGGCGCCGTGCTGCTTCTGAACAACGACATCGAAGTGATCACCGATCAGTGGCTGAAGCAGATGGTGGCCTGTCTCGACATCGAAAAGACCGGCATTGTCGGTGCCAAGCTGCTTTACCCGGACGATCGACTGCAACACGCTGGCGTCACGATCGGCACCGGTGGCCTCGCAAGTCATTGCTACTACAAGCGGCCGCGCGACACCGCCGGTCGTTTTGGCCGCCTGCGTGTTCCTCATTCCTCGATTTGCGTTACCGGTGCAGTCATGCTGATTTCGGAGGACTGTCGAAAAGCCGTCGGACCTTGGGACGAAGAAAATTTCGCCATCGCCTACAACGACGTCGATTACTGCCTGCGCGCCTACAAGGCTGGCTTCAGGACCGTCTGGACGCCGCACGCCGAGCTGTACCACCACGAATCGGTCACGCGCGGCATGGATCGAAGTCGGGCACGCGCCCAGCAGTTTCAGCGGGAAAAAGCCGCCCTGAAACGCCTGCACGAAACTGAAGCCTTTGAAGACCCGACCAGCAGCCCGTGGTTGTCGAAACAGGCCGGCCATTTTTTGTTCAGGCGTCGCAGCGCCCTTCCCGGACTGCGCAACTGGTGGGACCAGACTTAACCAAGTAAAGGGATCTAGCCGACAAGCTCGTCCCAAATCGACGCAAGGGCCTCGTGGTCCCCGACGCGACGGCTGTCTGCGATGCCAGCAGCCGCGAGGTTACGCGTCTTGTCCAGGTTGAGGGCAAGATCGTTGACCGCTGAGCTCCAAACATCGGCGTCATGGGCCAGCAGCAAACCATTTTCGCGGTTGCGCACACACTCGGCAAAAGGTTCTGTTTCGGTGTAAAGCCCCGCTGCCCCGACCAGCGCATGCTGGTGAAACTTCAAGTTGGAACGTCCATTGTTGACTGGATTGACTTGATAGGGCGCCAGCGCCACATGAAATCTCTGCTCAGCCAACCAGGTCTGGAATGGCGCGAAAAACATGTCTTTCAGGTGCGTTACCTGCGGCCCGTCCGGCAACAACTGACTGCCCCGCTTGCCTTGAAGGGTCGTCAGATGCAGCTGCGGATTGGTTTTTAGCGCGACCGCCAATCCCGGTGCGATGCGACCAAAATCCGCTCCATGCGTGCTGGTGCCCAGAAAGACCACCCGAACCGGACCGGCCCCGTCAAAATGCGACAGATCTTCGGAGGGCTCGAGATGGGCAGGCGGCATGTAAATACCTGGCAGATCCGCCATCCGGTCCAGTATCTGCCGGCTCGGAGCGATCACTTGCTGCAGCATCGGGCGCAACGCCGCGAAATGTCGGGTGAGAAAATGCTCCAGCCGGGCGCGATACTCCGCCGTAAGCTTGTTGTCCTCCAGCATCGCCCAAAGGTCGTCATCAAGCAGATAGGCAATGCGGGTGCCGGACCCTCTCGCGGCCTTCGCCAAACGTGCCAAATCGCGCTCGTGGGTGTAGCGAACAACGACAATCAACCGCTCAGCCCGATCTGGGCGGCTCAACTCCAGGCAATGCTGGCCGAACCGACGAAGCCGCAGGCCCCGAGCGGTCAGAGCCTCTCGCAAGGTCTCGACATAGTGGTAGCGGGTAGGAAAGGCGGTCTTCGGACGACCGCGTGCATGATCATATGCAGATTGCAGGAAGTCCCAGATCAGCATGTCTTCTCATCCGCTCGCAATATGGCTGGATCCAAGGCCGTAAACGCCGTGCCGGAGAGACGCAACCCCAACCGAACCTGCGCGATCAGAAAAAAACGCTGGCAGCGCAGGGATCGCCGCCAACGTCTGATGTCGTTGCGCGCGGGTTTAGTAACCTGCCGCGTGGCCGTCCTTGCGCGGATCAGAGCCGGCGATCAGCAGGCCCTTGGCCCGGTCGATCATGATCGCCTGAGATCCGCCGATCGGCTCGCTTGAACGGCGCACCTCGTGACCAAAGCCCTTCAAGCCGTCGAGTGTCGAGGCCGGAATGAGCTTTTCAGCTTCCAAGGCATGGGTCTCCCGATCGAAGAACATGCGCGGGAAATCAATCGCCATCTGCGGATCCATGCCGTAATCGACGATGTTGGTGATCAGATGCGCATGACCACAGGCCTGATAGTGACCGCCCATCACCCCGAACGACAGCCACGGATGCCCGTCCTTCAGGCCGAAAGCCGGAATGATCGTGTGCATCGGCCGTTTGCCGCCGGCGACCGTGTTGGCATGGCCAGGCGTTGCCTTGAAGGAGAAGCCACGGTTGTGCAGCATGACTCCGCTTTTCGGCGCCAGAATGCCGCTGCCGAACGGCTGGAACACCGACTGGATCAGCGACACCGACAGACCATCCTTGTCGACGACCGTCAGATAGATCGTGTCGGTCTGCGGCGCCAGGCTGTTACCCGGCACTTCCGGCAGCTTGCGATCCATGCGGATCAGGTGGGACAGCTGGTCGATATAGTCTTCCGACAATAGACGCGCATGGCCGATGTCCATGTAGTTCGGATCGGTGATGAATTTGTCGCGGACCCCGTAGGCAATGCGCGCCGCTTCCATTTCCAGATGGAACCGTTCTGGCCCGATCGGGCTCAGACTGCCGAGATCAAACCGCTCCAGCAGGCCCAGCATGACCAGCGCGATGACGCCCTGGCCGTTGGGCGGCAGCTCGGCAATCGTGTGTCCACGGTAATCGCGCACCACCGGCGCCACGGCCGTTGTGTGTGCCGCCGCCAGATCCTCCAGGGTCATTACCCCGCCCAGGCCTTTCAGCGTGGCGATGATGTCTTCGGCAATGGCACCCGTGTAGAAGGCATCCGCTCCGCCATCGGCAATTGCCTGCAGCGTTTCCGCCATATGCGGAAATTTCATGATGTCGCCGATGGCCGGCGCCTCGCCCTTCGGCAGGTAATATTTTGTCGCCGCTGCATTGCTCTGCAACTTGCCGACAGCTTCCTGCCAGTCGCGATTGACGCGCGGCGCCACCGGATAGCCGTTTTGCGCATAGTCGATGGCGCGCTTCAAAAGCTGCTTGAACGAGCGGCTGCCATGGGCCTTGAGCAGGGTTTCCCAGGCACGCACCGCACCAGGAACGGTCACCGCATGCGGCGATGTTGCCTCGATCGCGGTGATGCCACGTTCGGCCAGCAGCTCGGGCGACAGCGCCTTGGGAGCGGCGCCCGATCCATTGAAGCCGGCCATGCGGCCATCAGCTTCAGTGACGATTGCAAAGAGGTCGCCCCCAAGGCCGGTCATCTGCGGTTCGACCACGGTCTGGACGGCGGCGGCGGCAATGGCTGCATCCACCGCGTTTCCGCCGGACTGCAGCACTTCAAGTGCTGCCGACGTCGCCAGCGGATGGGATGTCGCAACAGCCGCCTCACGGGCATAGACCGGCGACCGGCCAGGGGCCTCAAAATCACGTCTCAAATCAGACCTCCAGAATATTTCCTCCCGGGAGGAAATCCTTCTTTGCTTATGGTTGTGTTCGCGGGCGCGCAGATCTGCTAGCCCTTGAGCAGACAGGAAATCACTTTTTAGGGAGAAACCGAGCCTTGCGCAAACTTACACTTTCCATGGCAGAGCAAATCATTTCCGCCGCATTCGCAAAAGCGGAAGAGCTTGGCCTGAAGCCGCTGACCGTTGCCGTCATCGACGCGGGTGGTCACCTTACGGCACTCTCGCGTCAGGACGGTTCCTCCATTCTGCGTCCGCAGATCGCCCAGGGCAAAGCCTTTGGTGCCGTGGCTGTCGGCACTGGAACCCGCTGGCTCAATGCAAACGCGGAAAGCCGCCCGCATTTCATCCAGGCCCTGAATGGCGTCTCGAACGGCGCCATCGTGCCGGTTCCAGGCGGCGTTCTGATGAAGGATGAGGATGGCGACGTGGTGGGTGCCGTGGGCATCACCGGTGACACTTCCGACAATGACGAAGCCGCAGCGCTGGCCGGTGTGGCGGCAGTCGGCCTCGTCGCCGATTGCGGGTAACAGCGGCTCGACAGCTGCCTGTGAGAAACAAAAAAGGCCCTGAACACAGTTCAGGGCCTTTTCAGACTGCTGACAAACCTCTGGCGTTTGCCGGGGGTTTTTGATTCACTGTTTTGATGTTGAAGCAGCCCGGCCCTTCCCAGACAGCGCTCGAGATTGTGACGCTCGATCAGCTTGTCCCCAG
>NZ_JAFLNF010000008.1 GCF_017313085.1 Roseibium limicola
GGCAATCGAGTAGGTCACCGTGTCGCTCACATCCAGATCCTCGGCAAAGCCGGTGATCCCCACCACAGTCCCGGCAGTCGCCGTGTCCGTGATCGTGTTCGCAGCACCATCCGTGTCGCTCACAGGCGTGATCGCAAACTCGTTCTCGTCGCTGATCGCAATCGTGAACGTCGCAGAGCTCGTCGAGCCGTCCGAGGACGTCGCCGTCACAACGAGCGAAATACTGTCTGTCGTTTCGGCGTCCAGAGTAACCCCATCAGCAAGCGTGACTTCACCCGTGATGCCATCGACATTGAACCGTGTATCGGTGGTTGAGTAGGTCACATCATCACTGACATCCAGATCTTCGGCAAAGGCCGTGACGCCGACAACCGTGCCACCAGCAGAGTTTTCCGCGATCGAGTTGAGAGAGGCATCTGCATCCGAGACAGGACCGATGGAAAACTCATTCTCATCCGACAGCGTGATTGTGAAGGTGCCTGTACTGGTCGCACCATCTGTCGACGTTGCAGTCACCACAAGGTCAATGGTCGGCGACGTTTCTGCATCAAGAACAGCACCGTCAGCGACCGTCACGAGGCCTGTTTCAGCATCGATCTCAAACCGGGTGTCGGTGATCGAATAGGTTACGTCATCATCGGTATCCAGATCCTCAGCAAAGGCCGTAATGCCGACGACAGCGCCACCGGCGGAGTTTTCCGCGACTGTATTGGCGCTCAGATCAACATCCGTCACCGGAGTGATGTCGAATTCATTGTCGTCGGACACGGTGATTGTGAAGGTAGCGTTGCTGGAAGATCCGTCTGACGATGTAGCAGTGACCACAACATCAATGGATGCCTCGGTTTCCGCATCAAATACAGCACCTTCGGCAACCGTCACCACACCGGTTTCCGCGTCGATTTCGAAACGCGCATCGGCGATCGTGTAGGTCACGTCATCGGTGGAATCCTGGTCCTCGGCAAAGGCAACGATGCCAACGGCATCGCCGGCCACTGCAGCCTCAGAAACGGTATTCGTTGTCAGGTCCGAATCCACCACCTGGGTGATGGCGAACTCATTGTCATCCGCAATCGTGATGGTGAAAGTCGCTGTTGACGTCGAGCCATCAGACGAAGTGGCCGTCACCACGAGGTCGATGGTTTCCAGCGTCTCCGCATCCAGGTCGGCACCGACGGCAACCGTTACAACACCGGTCTCCGGATCGATATCGAAGCGCGCGTCGTCGATGGAATAGGTCACCGTGTCCGTGGCGTCCTGGTCATCGGCAAAAGCCGTGATCCCGACAATTGTGCCACCTGTCGCGTTCTCCGTCACCGCATTGGCGGTCGCATCCACGTCTTCCACTTCCGTGAGATCGAATTCATTCGCATCATCGACGTTGAAGACGAATGTCTGAACCGAAACACTGCCATCCGTGGAAGTCGCAGTCACCACAACAGTGATCGTGTCTTCAGTTTCCGCGTCGAATTCGGCACCATCTGCAATCGTCACGATGCCGGTGTCCGGATCGATATCGAAACGCGGGTCATCGATGGAATAGATGATTGTATCGCCCAGGTCCGGGTCGTTGGCAAAAGCCGTCAGACCGACAACGTCGCCAGCAGCCGCATCTTCGGAAAAGCCGTTTGCGTTCGGATCAATGTCCGTGACATCACCGGCGCCGGAGCCAGCCCCGCCATCAGCGGCCGCGGCATTACCGCCACCGCCCGCACCGGAGCCTGCCTGACCATCATTGACGGAGACATCATCGCCCTCGCCCAGAGCAAACCGGGGAAAGGAGGTTTCCGGGCTGGTGTCATTCAGGCCGTCGCTTTGCAGTCCCTGGTCCTCGTCGCCGCCGTCTTCGGCAGCGGTCTCGACAATCTCAAGAGATGAGAACGGTCCCTGCGCGGTAGATTGAAGGTCGCCGCTGCCATCGAGACCATTGGTGTCTCCCGAGGCGTCACTCTTGCCTGCGACTTTCTCATCGCCGAGTTCGCCCTCACCATAGCCTTCATGTTCCAGCGGCACCGCCTGAAAGAGGTTCGAGACGGTCGCTTCGCTTGAATCTCCCGAGTCCACGCTGACCGCATAATCGCTTGTCTCGTCCCCGCGATACGGATCGGACGATTGCGCGCCGGCACGGGCCACCTCGTCACTGACGACAGGACCACCGCTCTGGTTGCCGTTTGCGTTCTGACCTGCAGCACCATTGTCGGTGTTATTGGCGTCTGGGCGTTCTGTCTCATTCGTGGACATGGGAGTACCTCCTAGATTTGGGCTCCATTACCACGACTGAAATTTAACAAACAAAGAATCCACCAAGTCTAGTCATCGTAAATACTGACAATAAACGCCAAACATTATGTATTGTAGTAAATTTTTTCACACCCTCCATTAAACCATTCCGAAACAAATACGTGTTTACCTTCAGTAATGGAGGAAGACGAATGCGTTTATTTACTAATGGCATTTTTAAGAATGTCACACTTCCCAAGCTGAAGATCACCGCCTCCCACGGAGTCGAGCCGATCAAGACGCCCGACCTGCCGCTTTCGGTGATCGTCGCCTCCTTGATCAGTATTATTCTTGGGTTGGCGTTACCTTTGACCATTTTGCAGGTCTATGACCGTATCTTGCCGAACAAATCGACAGATACGCTTCTGGTCCTTGCCCTTGGTTTGGTTTGCGTGCTGGTGCTCGATGCGGTTCTGAAAATTCTGCGGAGCTTCATCGTCTCCTGGTTGTCGGCCTCTTTCAGCCATAAGGCCCACCTGGAAGCCATGCGGCGCATTCTGTACGCCCGTTCAGACCTGCGCTCCAAACTCAGTGTTTCCAAGCAGATCGAGCAACTGAAGGCTTTGCAGTCGCTTGCCGACCACTACGGCAGCCCGGCCCGTCTGCTGATCATCGATCTGCCTGCCAGCCTGGTATTCGTCGCAATTCTCTTCCTTATCGGCGGCCCGGTTGGGTTCGTTCCCATTGTCTTGCTGGGGATTTTCGCTCTGCGCACAGCATCCCTGAACGAAAAGCTCCACCGCATGGTTGGGGAACGCACGACCCAGGATCAACGCAAGTACGACTTCCTTCTCGAAGTGCTTGCCGGCCTCGACACCATCAAATCAATGGCCCTGGAGCCTGTCATCATGCGTCGCTTCGAGCGACTGCAACGCAGCTACAGTGAACTCGGTTACGATTACATCGAGCTTTCCAATCGGGCCCGTGATGCCTCGACCGTATTCACCTCGCTGACGACCGTCGGTGTGGTCTCGGTCGGCGCCTTCATGGTGATCTCCGGATCGATGAGCATCGGCGCAGTTGCAGCCTGTACGCTTCTCGCCGGTCAGGCTGTCCAGCCGTTGTTGCGTGGCATCAATCACTGGACCGACATGCAGCGGATCAATCACGACTATCAGGAAGCCTGCAATCTCTTCTCCCTGCCGACCGAAGACGCCTTGCCGACAGAGCAGATCCCGGTTCAGGGCCGGGTTTCCATCCAGCATCTGGAGTACTTCAACAAGAGTGGCTCGACCGTTCACATCAGGGATCTGGAACTGACGATCAAGGCAGGGGAAAGCATCGCTGTTGCCGGGGCCGACGGAAGCGGCAGATCGCTGCTGTTACGTCTGATAAGCGGCGACCTCAAGCCGACGAGCGGCCACGTCCTGATCGACGACCACGATCTGTTTGGCCCCGCTCACCAGGCATTGCGCCGACAGATTTCCTATGTCGGCAATGATGCCCAGGTGTTCACCGGCACGATCCTGCAGAACCTGACGCTATTCGGTGTTCAGGCAGACCCGGCAAAGGCCCGGCTGGCGGCCGACCTGATCGGTCTGGAAAAGGACATTCATCTGCTGCCGCAGGGCTACGACACCATGCTTGGCGGTGGACTGGACGAGAACCTGACAACATCCTTCATCCAGCGCATCGCGATTGCCCGAGCCATTGCCGGTGAACCCCGGATCCTGTTGCTGGACGATGCCAATGGCGCATTGGACATGCCGAGCGAAACCGCGCTCATCAAAGCGCTGGAACGCATCAAGGGACAGATGACGCTCATTCTGGTCAGTCATCGCCCCTCCTTCAGAGCGATCGCCGACCGGCAAATCATCATGGATGCCGGCAAGATCACCGAGGTCAGCGCAACTCCAACCAATCCTGCCCAGGCCGGCCAAAACAAGCCTGTCCATCCAGCTCATTTTCAAACGGCCCTGCCCGCCAATTCAGTTGCGTAGCCTGTGAGCTAAGGAAAACGCCATGTCACTTTCAGCATTCACCTCAGACACTCCCATCAGGCCCGGCTCCCCCAGTGCTGCAAAACCAGCCGACCTCGAAACACGGCTGCACGAACACTCCAGTGGCAACGGCCCCATCAGCGCGGCCGAAGCCTGCATCCTGCCGTTGCTGAAGGCTTTGCGGTGGGACGGGCTGGAAAGACACCTGTTCGAAGCCCTGCCGCATCTGGAACCAGTCCAAACAATCTACGAGCTGAGGGCGGTTCTGACACGACTGAATTACCAGACGGATCGCAAGATACGTCGGCTGGGCAGCATGACTGCAGAAAACCTGCCATGCCTACTGGCAACGAAAGATAACATCTACGTCTGCCTTAACCAGACGGGTGAGGGTTACATGCGCGCTTATAGCGGCGCCGAGCAAAAGGAAGTTCTCCTGCCACTGAGCCAATCCGGCGAGACATTCCTGATCGACCAACTTGGGCAGTCCTTCAAGAGTTCAGCCCAGTTCAAACATTGGTCATCCAGGCTGTTCCATCAGTTTCGCGGCACACTGGTCCGAATTTTCGTCGTCGGTCTGCTCACAAATATGCTTGCGCTGGCGCTGCCTCTCTTCGTCATGACGGTTTACGACAAGGCGATGGGCGCCAAGTCGATCCCGGTGCTGGTCACGCTGTTGATCGGCATCGCGCTGATCTTTGTGCTCGACGGATTGACCAAGATCACCAAGTCGCGCCTACAGGCGTATTTCGGCACGCGCCTCGACAGCGTCATTGCCAACACGACCTTTCGGCATTTTCTGCATTTGCCACTTCCGCTGACGGTCAATGCCCCCATCGGCTCGCAGATCACACGGCTTCGCCAGTTCGAAGGTGTACGTGACATCTTTCACGGAAATCTGGCCAACGCACTGATTAACCTGCCATTTTCTGCAATTTTCGTCGTCACTCTTGCGATCATTGGCGGCAAGCTGGCTCTGCTTCCAGCCGGACTTCTGCTGTGCTACACGCTGGCCGCCTTTGTGCTGGTACCTCGCATGAAACAGGCCATCAACGTGACCGGCGAAGCCAAGTCGCGACTGCAGAACCTCACCGTAGAAAGTCTGCACAAGACAAAGGAAATCCGGGGGCTGTCCGCCAATGAAATCTGGCTGGACAAGTACCGCAATGTCTACGCCGAGTTCGCCCGCAAGAACCTCCACACCCGGATGTTCTCCACCGTCATGCAAATCCTGTCGCAAACATCGATGACCGCCTGCGGCATCGGCGTGCTGGCGCTTGGCGCCGTCCAGGTGATTGATGGCAACCTGACCCCCGGCGCCCTGATCGCCGTCATGGCTCTGTCCTGGCGCTCCCTCAACCCGATGCATCAGGCCTTCCTCAGCCTGACCCAGCTTGGTCTGGCGCAACAGGCGATCGAACGCATCAACGGCTTGCTGAAAATCCCGCTTGAGCGGGAGCCCGGCGCCCTGCCCAGCCTTCAGCGCTCGCTGCAGGGCACACTGCGCATGTCGTCTCTGGTTCTACGCTATCCAGGCCGCCAGGAACCCGCGCTTCGCAACCTGACCCTTGCGGTTGAAAAGGGTGAAGTATTGGCAGTGACCGGGCCCAGTGGCTCCGGCAAGACCACGTTGATCCGCGCCCTTCTGGGCCTGTACAGACCCCAGATGGGAGCAATCCTCGTTGACAATCTGGACACCCGCCAGCTTGACCCCGGCGAATGGCGCTACTGCATCGGCTACGCACCGGACGACTATGACTTCTTTTATGGCACCATCGCCCAGAACCTGCGCATGGCGGATCCGCAGGCCGACCAGCAGCAGCTTCTGGAGTGCTTCTCCGAGTTTGGCCTGGATGAATATACGGACCTGCTGCCCGAAGGTTTGGAAACCCGTTTGACCGCCGGTCTGTTGCAGCGTGTTCCCGACAACGTCAAGCAGCGCATTCTGCTCGCCCGCGCATTTCTTCGGCCTGCCCCGATCTACCTGCTGGACAACCCCGCCGGAAACCTCGACCGGGACGGCGACCGCCTGCTGATGGAAAAGATCGAGCGTGTGCGTGGTCACTCGACAGTCATCATGACGACCTACCGGCCCAGCCACATGAAGATGGCTGAAAATGTCGCCTATCTGCAAAACGGCCAGGTCTCGATCTACGGCCCTCCGGGCGAAGTCCTGGACGAGATCATGCAAAAGAACTGACAAGCCCGTCCTCCCAATTGCCAGGTTCAAAGTCCCCAAAAAGGGCAGCGTAACAAAGGTTAGTACTATGAGTGACAGCAAGGATACCCTGCACAAGGCAGTCTACGGACGTGTTGGACTGCCGCTTGAGCTAGAAGACGGAGCTCCGCCCGAGCTCTATTCCCGCCTGTTGTATGCACTCGCGGGGACCACGGTTGCCCTTCTGATCTGGGCCTCGATCGGTCAGATCAGGGAAGTCGCCCACACGATTGGCGACATCAAGCCGACGGGGAACCTGATGTCGGTGGAACACCTTGAAGGCGGTATCGTTCGCGAGCTTCTGGTGCGGGAGGGAGACTGGGTCAAAGCCGGCCAACCTCTGGCCCGCCTTGAAAAGGAAGACACCACCACCGAACTGGCCCGCATTGAAAGCCGCCTGCGCTACCTCACCCTGGAAGAAGAGCGACTGCTTGCCCAGGAGTACAATGGTGATGCCCAGATCGGCCTGCGACTGCAGTCCGGCCTCAATGACTTGAGCAGTCAGCAACGCGACGCCTTGCGCGCCAACCGACAAGCTCTGTCCGACGAACAGGCAACGCTTGCCGCCCGCGTCGCCCAAAAAGAAGCCGAAATCCTCAGCCTCGAACGTCAGCTCACACTGCAAGAAAGTCAGGTGGCGCTGGAAAAGGAAAAGTTCGACATCCAGGCTAAGTTGCTGGAAGACGGTTTCACCTCCCGTCGGCGATTCCTTGATGCCCAGAGCGAATATCAACGCGCGCTTCTGACCCAGCAGCAGACCTCCGGCAACCTGGCTTCCAGTCGTGAAATGTTGGCAGAAGCCCTGGCCAGCCTGTCCCACGCCGGTGCGCAGGTTAATCGCGACGTCGCCGATGAGCGTTCGCGGATTGCTCAGGAGCGCAATGAGCTCAACCAGGAAGCAAGAAAAGCCAAGGATCGTCAGAACCGGTTGTTCGTGAAGGCGCCGATTGACGGCTATATCCAGCTTGTCGGTCAGTCCGGACGCGGCGCGGTGGTCAATCCGGGCGATCTGATTGCCGAAATCGTCCCGGATTCAGAGAACCTCGTCGCAGAGGTAAGGGTCAATCCCAAGGACATCGGCCATATCGAAGTGGGTCATGAGGCCGACATAACGGTCACCAGTTACGACACCAACATCCAGGGGACGATCACCGGCAAGGTCGGCACAATCTCCGCTTCCAGTTTCGAGGATGAAAACGGTGACTACTACTTCAAGGCGATCATCAACTTCACCGGAAACACCATCGGCGAAGGCTCCAATACCCGTCCAGTCAGGCCCGGAATGCAGGTGAACGCCCAAATAATCACAGGGTCCAAATCTATCCTGCAATACATCCTGAACCCTGTCACCCGCGCCATGCGCACGATCTTTACGGAACGCTGACGACAAGATCAGGCCCCATCGACCGTAATGTAGTGCAAACGAAAAACCCCGGGGGCTTGCGCCTCCGGGGTTTTTTGCATCTTCATTGCGACAACGGACACAGCCTAGTGGCTGTTGGGCGTCACCATGGCCGAAATCGCCTGCTGCATGCTTAGCGAGCCCAACGGCTTGCCGGATTTATCGACCACATTGGCGATGGCGTGACCGGATTCGGCAAACTGCTTCGCCGCCTCTTCCAGCAAGATGCCTTGTTGCAGAACCATATCGGTCTCAGCCACCTCGCCTCTGTCCATTACTGTATCCACCAGGATCACCCGGCCCCGGTTCACTTCCTGAACAAAGTTCGAGATGTACTCGTCTGCCGGACGAAGAACGATTTCCTGACCGCTCCCCTGCTGAATGACGGCACCGTCGCGAAGGATGGCGATCTTGTCGCCGAGGCGCAGGGCCTCATCCAGATCGTGCGTGATGAAGACAATCGTCTTGTGCAGCTCTTGCTGAAGATCGAGCAGAACCGTCTGCATATCCATGCGGATCAGAGGATCGAGAGCCGAGAAGGCCTCATCCATCAGCAGAATGTCCGCATCATTGGTCAAGGCACGGGCCAGACCAACGCGCTGCTGCATGCCGCCGGAAAGCTGGTTCGGATAATTATCCTCAAAGCCATCCAGCCCAACACGCGAGATCCACTGGGCAGCTTTCGCTTCTGCTTTCTTGCCGCTGATGCCCTGGATTTCCAGACCATAAACGGTGTTCTGCATGACGGTCCGATGCGGCAGCAGCGCGAACTTCTGGAACACCATCGCCGTTCTGTGACGACGGAATTCCCGTAGTTCCGATGTGCTCATCTTGCAGACATCCTGCTCACCGTAGAGCACTTCGCCCGCAGTCGGATCAATCAGCCTGTTGATGTGGCGGATCAGTGTGGACTTGCCGGAGCCAGAAAGCCCCATCACCACGGTGATCTTGCCGCCCGGCATCGAGATGTTGATGTCGTTCAGGCCAAGCACATGGTTGTGCTTTTCGTTGAGCTCCTGCTTCGACATGCCATTGATAACCCGCTCCACCATCGACGCGCCATCCGGCCCGAAGATCTTGTACAGGTTCTTGATTTCAATTCCGTGCGGCTCAGCCATGGACCACCTCTGAATGCTTCTGAAGGCGCTTGCCATAGGCTTGAGTAGCCCGGTCGAAAATGATGGCGATGGCAACAATGGCCAGACCGTTCATCACACCCATGGTGAAGTACTGGTTGTTAATTGCCTGCAAGACCGGCTGGCCAAGACCCTTCACACCGATCATCGAAGCCACCACGACCATTGCCAGAGACATCATGATGCACTGGTTGATACCAGCCATGATCGTCGGCAAAGCCAGAGGCAGCTGAACGTTCAGCAACTTCTGCCGACCTGACGAGCCGAAGGCATCGGCGGCTTCCAGCACGTCCGGGTCCACCAGTCTGATCCCCAGGTTGGTCAGTCGGATCATCGGTGGAATCGCATAGATCACAACGGCGATCACGCCGG
Source organism: Roseibium limicola (assembly GCF_017313085.1). Taxonomy (GTDB): domain Bacteria; phylum Pseudomonadota; class Alphaproteobacteria; order Rhizobiales; family Stappiaceae; genus Roseibium; species Roseibium limicola. The sequence continues at coordinate 9,349 of NZ_JAFLNF010000008.1, forward strand.
GAACCTTGCCCAGACCGAAGATCATCACCACCGGAATGAGATAGACGAAGCTTGGCATGGTCTGCATCAGGTCGAGCACCGGATTGACGACAGATTGCATCCGGTCCGACCGCGCCATGGCAATCCCGACCGGAATACCAAGCACCACCGCGACCATCGTACATACCGTCACCACGGCAATGGTGCGCATGGTGTCTTCCCACATACCGAAGTAGCCAATGAGCAAAAGCGCGATGGTCGCCCCGAGGGAGATCTTCACGCTGCGGCTGAGGAGAAACACGATACCCACCAACCCGATCAGGACGAGAGGCCAGGGCGATTGAATAAGGAGGGTTTCGAGCCACACCAGAAAATCTTCCAGCGGCTCAAAAATACGTTCGAGGGCGGGACCGTAGGCCCGCGTGAATTCACGAAACGAGCCATCGATGGCAACGCGCAGGTCGCGAAGATCGGCACGGCCTAGAGATGGAAATTCGATCCAGTCCATGATGTGTTCCTGGTTGTCTGGAGGTTCCTGAAACTTGCCCGGACAGAGGTCTGCCCGGGCAAGTGGTTCAGCAACATTAAGACGAAGATCTAAAGCTTAGAGAGCTGCCTTGATCTTTTCCGCTGTTTCTTCAGAAACCCACTTCGACCAGACGTCCGCATGGTTTTCCAGGAAGTAGTAAGCGCCATCTTCGTTGGTTGCCTGATTTGAAGACATCCAAGCCAGGACGGAGTTACAGATGTCGTTGCCCCAAGCGCGGGTCTTGGCGTAATCCATTGCAACGCCAGCCTTTTCGGCAAAGGACGGGGTTACGACGGTAAACACTTCGGACTTCGCCCAGTCGTTCGGCTGCGGATCCGGACAATCGGCAATAACCGTACAGGTTTCCCAAGCTTCCTTGTCATGCGATACGCCACGATCCAGCTTGGTCATTTCGTATTTGCCGAGGATGGAAGTCGGAGCCCAATAGTAGCCGAGCCAGCCTTCTTTGCGCTCAAACGCACGTGCGATGGAGCCGTCGAGGCCCGCAGCAGAACCGGAGTCAACCAGCTCGAAACCAGCTTCTTCGCCCTTGTTGGCGCGGAACAGGTTGGCAGTGATGATCTGGCAAGCCCAGCCTGACGGACAGTTGAACAGCGCGCCCTTGCTGTCGTCTTCAGCGCCAGGGAACAGTTCCGGATGCGCAAGGGCGTCCTGGACTGTCTTGATGTTGTGTTCTTCGGCGATGTAGGTCGGGACCCACCAGCCCTCAACGCCGCCATCAGCCAGCGACTCGCCGCCGATGATCAGTGTGCCTTCGGCAACAGCCTTGTCGAGGGGCTCGCGAACCGCGTTGATCCAGAGCTCAGGAGCCATATCCGGCTCGCCCTTTTCATTCATCGAGGTAAAGGTTGGCATGGTGTCGCCGGTCACCAGCTCCACGTCGCAGCCATAGCCTTCTTCAAGGATGATCTTATCGATCTGAGCGAGCACACCCGCGGAAGCCCAGTTCATTTCAGCCACAGTCACTGTGCCACAATCTTCTGCGGCCAGTGCGCTGGAAGCGCCCATACATAGGGTCGCCGCGGCAGCGGCCAGGAACAGTTTCTTCATCTGAATTCTCCTCAGCAGTCGATACTTAGTTAAAGGCAAAACAAAGCCGGGAACACTGCGGACAGTATTCTCAAAGGCTTAGTTGTTTTGCAGAAAAAATTGAGAGACTGGGAATCATTTCAAGGGAAGTTCCGTATGGATTTGAGAACCCGGATCGGTCGTCCCTGAAGCGCATTTTCCCTCGTCTTACTCGAATTCAATTAGGTCAAATCAAAACCGCACATGGCCGGAGTGGAAATTTATTTCCAATCCGGCAACGGGATCTGACTGATCGACACATTACACTAGAGCGCCCTCGTTTCAATACCATAGCTGCATCGAATTTGAGCACCCTCCAGCATATTCTCCATGCTCTCAACACATGAAGAATGCAGAGGTTCCGTAAATGTGTCAAAAACTTGCAGGAACTTAGACCTCAACACGGAGCGACTTTGGTTCCCACTCTAGACCTATATGTCTGGTGGCGGCACCAAAATCTCCCATGAACCCCTGCGGAACTGATGACATGCCGTCTTGTTTTCACCTCGCCTATCACGTGACCGACCTTGAAGACGCGCGCCGCTTCTACGGCGACCTGCTCGGCTGCCGCGAAGGCAGAAGCACCGACACCTGGGTCGACTTCGATTTCTTCGGCCACCAGATTTCCCTCCACCTCGGAGAGCCTTTCAAGACGACAAACACCGGGAAAGTCGGCGACCACATGGTCCCGATGCCGCATCTGGGTGTGGTTCTGGACATGGCTACCTGGAAATCTCTTGCAGAAAAACTCACCGCTACCGGCCTCGAATTCGTCCTACCGCCCACGGTTCGCTTTGCCGGAGAACCGGGAGAGCAAAGCACGATGTTCTTCCGCGACCCCAGCGGCAATCCGATCGAGGTCAAAGGCTTTGCAGACACCAGCGGGATCTTTGCCTCATGAGCACGCCATTCCTGCCAGTCCTGCCTCTTTTGGCACGCCGCGCCGAACATCGCGACGCCAGCTGGACCAACGCCCTGACAGCCGCCTTTGCCGGCAGGGCCGAAGTGCGGGCTTTCGAACAACTCTCCGAAGCCGAACGTCAAGCCACGGAAATCGCCATCGTTGCAGACCCGGACCCGGCCCAGCTTGAGCACCTGCCCAATTTGAAATGGGTTCACAGTCTCTGGGCGGGTGTCGAACGCCTCGTCGGCGAACTGGATCGTCCGGATCTCGACATCGTCCGCCTGTCGGATCCGCGCATGGCGGACATCATGGCCGAGGCCGTGCTGGCATGGACGCTCTATCTGCACCGCGACATGCCGATCTACGCCCGTCAGCAGCAACAGAAGATCTGGGCAGAGGCGGACTATGTCTTGCCGGAGGACCGCAGGGTCACGATTCTCGGCCTCGGATATCTCGGCTCTGCCGCTGCTTACAGGCTTCTGACCAATGGCTTTTCCGTTCGTGGCTGGAGCCGCACCCAGAAGTCACTGGCCGGCATCGACTGCCATTCCGGCGAAGATGGAATGCAAAAGGTCCTGACCGAGACCGACATCGCCGTGATCCTGATGCCACTGACCCAAGATACACGAGGCATCATCAATGCGCAGAGCCTGGCCATGTTGCCTGCCGGTGCTCAGCTGATCAACTTCTCCCGCGGCCCGCTGATCGACGACGCTGCCCTGCTCGCCAGCCTCGACAGCGGTCATCTCAAGCATGCGGTTCTGGATGTCTTCGACAAGGAGCCTTTGCCCCGGGATGATCCTTATTGGACCCATCCGGGCGTCACCGTTCTGCCGCACGTCTCTGGCCCGACAACACAGAAATCATCTGCCGAAGTCGTCGCCGAGAATGTCCAGACCTGGTGGGAGACCGGAGAGTTGCCCGGCAGCCTAGTGGATCGCAATCGCGGATACTGATCCCGCACATGCGACGGCATCCTGTGTGCCGTCGCATGTCTGTCAAACAAGCCTCGTAAGCAGATGTACGACGGTCCGATTCCAGGACCATTTCTGCTTGAAAGAGGCACTCCCATGTCCAACCTGCCGATTGTCGGCGCAGCCATGACCCTGGATGCGCTGGAAGCCCACCGCTCCCTGATGCTTGAACAGCCTCGGGACCTGGAGCTTCAGGATTTCACCAGCGGAGAAGTGCTCAACCGCGACTGGATGCCGCTGGTCGAGCGCGCCCGCAAGCTGCGCGACGGTCAAGAAGGCCGCCTCGGCATTCATGGGCCGTTCTGGGGCTTTTCCGTCGCTACTCCGGATCCGGACGTGCGCGAGATCGTCAAGAAGCGGCTTCTGCAGGGTCTGGACGTCTGCGAGGCCCTCGGCGCCACGCATATGGTGGTCCACAGCCCATTCACCAGCTGGGACAATAACAACCTCGATTTCTTCGATCCTGAGCGCAAGACAATGATCGAGCTGTGTCACTTGACCATGGCTGATGCAGTCAAGCGGGCCGAAGAAATCGGCTGTGAACTGGTGATCGAGAACATCGAGGACAAGAACCCGCGTGAGCGCGTTATCCTGGCCAACAGCTTCAACTCCGAAGCCGTCGCGGTTTCCATCGACACGGGCCACGCCCACTATGCCCATGGCTACACGGCAGCCCCGCCGGTTGATGCCTATGTACTGGCCGCTGGCAATCGTCTGCGCCACATCCACCTGCAGGACGCCGACGGCTATGCCGACCGCCATTGGTCCTTGGGACGCGGCACGGTCAATTGGCACGCAGTGTTTGATGCACTCAACACCTTGAGCAGCAATCCCCGTCTGATCATCGAGCTGCGCGACCTGACGCAAATCCCGTTGTCGATCAAATACCTGCAGGACCAGGGCCTCGCGAAATAGGAAGGCCTGGCGACAGAGACCGCGTCGACCGGATGCCGGCGCGGTCCTTTGTTTCGCTCACGCTGCGGGAATGCGGGCGATGACCTTGATCTCGAAGTCGAAACCAGCGAGCCAGTTGACGCCGACAGCTGTCCAGTTGGGGTAAGGTGCCTTGGGAAAGACCTGAGCCTTCACATCCATCACGTCACCAAATTGCGCTTCAGGATCGGTGTGAAAAGTCGTGACATCGACAATATCCTTCAGGCCGCACCCAGCCGCCTTCAAGACCGCCACAAGGTTTTCAAAGGCCAGCTTGACCTGCTTCTTGTAGTCAACTTCGGGAGAGCCATCGGGACGGCTGCCAACCTGACCGGAGACGAAAAGCAGATCGCCTGAGCGGATGGCCGCGGAATAGCCATGTTGCTCATAAAGATCGTGACGGTTTTCGGGAAAGACGGGTTCGGATTGCGACATGATCTCACTCCAGGATCCATAGGTTCGTATCTTGCTCGCATCACGCTGGAATCTCGGATACGCTGCGTATGTCATATAATTCAAATACGTCACGTATGTCAATTAACATACGAAGCGTATGTTTTTATTCGGAGATCAGATGGCCCAGAAGAGCCGCGCCGAAATGATGGAAGAAACCCGAGCCAAGCTGATCGCAGCCGCCCGAAAAGCCTTTGCCGACAAAGGCTACGCCGACGCCTCCATGGACGATCTGACGGCCGCTGCCGGTCTGACGCGGGGTGCGCTGTATCACAACTTCGGTGACAAGCGCGGCCTTCTGGCAGCCGTCGTCGACCAAATTGACGGTGAAATGGCCGCCCGCGCTCAGGAGCAGGCCAACCGCAAGGGAGGCTCCGATTGGGAAAAGCTGTTGGCCGAGGGCCGCGCCTATATCGAGCTGGCGCTCGAACCGGAGGTTCAGCGCATCGTGCTGCTGGACGGCCCGGCGTTTTTGGGAAATCCAGCCCAATGGCCAAGCCAAAACACCTGCCTGTCGGCAACGATCACCACACTGGAGCGCATCAACAAAGCCGGCGGAATCAAGCCTATCGATATTGAAGCCACCGCGCGCCTGCTGACTGGGGCTGCACTAAACGCCGCGCTCTGGGTCGCCGCAAGTGAGGACCCTGAAACCGTGCTCAGCAAGGCCATCGAGGCTTTTGAATGTCTGGCATCGGGCGTCCTGCGGGAGCAGCCCGACAGCTGACACGCCGCCCACCAGCACGCCCGACCCCTTATCCTTTTTCACAGACGAACTGCGGATCCAATCATGAACGACATGTCAAATACGGCGACGATCTCCAGCGCTGAACTGGTACTGGCAAATGCCACGTTGGTCCTGGCCGACGAGTGTCTTCAGGGCCACCTTACAGTCTCCAACGGCATCATTACCGACATCTCGACCGGGTCCGCCCCGCGCTCCGCCATGAACCTCGCAGGGGCCTATGTCCTGCCCGGACTGGTCGACATTCACACCGACCACTTCGAGAAGCACATCCTGCCCCGCGCTCATGTGCGCTGGGACGCCATGCGTGCTGCCCTCGCCCATGATGCCCAGATCATCGGCAGCGGGACGACGACGGTGTTCGACAGTCTTGCCGTTGGGTCGGTCCACAAGGACGTGCAGCGCCGGGAAATTCTCGGGCCAATGATCGAGGCCCTGACGACAGCTCAGGAAAACGGCATGCTGAAGGCCGAGCACTTCATCCATCTGCGCTGCGAACTGACCGGGCAGGACACGCCGGAACTGATCACGCCGTATCTCGACCGGGACATCGTCCGGATCTTGTCGGTTATGGAGCATTTGCCCGGTCGTCGCCAAAGCCGCGATGTAGAACATTGGCTGCATCGGCATATGAAGGAATTTCAGGTCAGCCGCGCCGAATCCGAAAGCGAGCTGGCAAAGCTGTCCTCCGGCTTTGACGAAATCATCGCCAACGTCCGTCCGCAAGTGATCGCCCTGGCAAAGCAGCACGGGTTACCGGTTCTCAGCCACGACGACACGGAACCGGAGCATATTCCCGAAGCCCTGGCCGATGGCATCAAGATCTCAGAGTTCCCATGCACTCTGGAAGCTGCCCGTCTTGCTCGCGAGCACGGAATGCTCTCTGTCGGCGGTGCGCCGAACGTGCTGCGCGGGGGATCCCAGTCCGGCAACGTTGCTGTCGCTGACCTGATGGCAGAAGGCCTGATCGACATTCTCGCCTCCGACTACGTGCCACGCTCCCTGCTCGACGCGGCCTTCCTGATCGCCCGGGACGATAGCTTCGCCCAAGACTTGCCTGCCGCCGTGCGCATGGTCACCAAGGCGCCCACAGAAGCCGCCGGCCTGAACGACCGCGGCGAACTCGCCATCGGCAGACGGGCAGACCTTCTGGTTGTCGAAACCATCCGCGACCAGCCCGTCCTGCGGGCCGTCTGGCGAGCCGGGGCCAGGGTGAGCTAACCCGCCAGAGGGCTCAGGTTCAGGAGAGGAAATCGGTGATCACGGCTGTGCCTGGAGGCGTTGGTCCGTCCATCGCCTTCAGTTCGGCACTTGCGCCCGACAGCCCGATTTCACGAGCCACCATTGGCGTCAGATCCACCTGACCGCGCTCGATCATGTCAAGCAGCGACGGATAGCGCCACGCCGGCATGCCGCGAGATCCGAACAGCGCCAGGTTCTTCATGTAAACCGCATTCATGTTGATTTCCATGACCGCCGTCTTGCCGATCGGCATGCCCACCTGGATGTGACGGCCCAGCGGCGCCAGACATTCGATGGACGCATTGGTCGTCGCAGCAATGCCCAGCGCTTCCACCGAGACATTCGCCCCGCCCTTGGTGATCTCGCGGATGGCCTCAGCCGCCCTGCCATCAGCTGCGTTCACGGCAGCATCTGCGCCGAGCTTGAGCGCGTGCTCCAGCTTTTCCGGAACGATATCGACGACCACCACCTTGGCGCCCATGGCTTTGGCCAGCAGGGCGGCGGCAAGTCCGATGCCGCCGGTGCCATGCACCGCGACCCACTCGCCGGCCCGCACCGCCGCCCGGTCATTCAGTGCATGCCAGGACGTGGTCACCCGGCAGCCAAGGCCGGCCGCCAGTTTCGGTGACAGGTTGTCTGGCAGCGGCACCAAATTGTGGTCAAACGGCACTGCAACATATTCAGCGTAAGCGCCCTGGCAGCTGAAGCCGGGGGCCACCTGATCGGGACACGTATTGGAAACGCCCGACTGACAGGCATGGCAGCTTCCGCAGGCCAGAATGAACGGCGCGATCAGCTTGTCGCCGACCTTGTATTTCGCCAGTGGGCCGGCCTCCACCACCTCACCGCAATACTCATGCCCCAGGATCCGCCCCGGCTTGATGCGTGGATGCTCCCCCGACCAGCCATGATGGTCGGACCGGCACACGCCACAGGCAGACACCTTCAAAACAACACCCGTATCCGGGCAGACTGGATCCTCGACCGTCTCAATCGACAGATCCTGATTGAACTCGCGAATGACCGCAGCACGCATAATCTTGAAACTCCTCCCACAGCCCTTTTCCACTCAAAAGGCTTTGCGCACAGCATGCCGGGATTTGCCTTTCGCAGTAAAGCGCTGGCGCATTGAAACTGTCTCAAGGGAGAAGCAAAGGAGCTGGCCAGAGCAGGGCCGGTGCGGCGGCGCGTCGCAAATTTAACTTGACCGCAACAGCATTCACTGTACTCATTCTCTATGCACTCAATAGGTGCACTTGAAAAAAGTACTCTGATTGAAATTGCCCTTTTTAGTTAAGTATCTCCGGAGATTAGGAATGAGCTACAATTTTGACCCCGAGTTTTATTTAGAAAGTAATCCGGACGTAAAATCAGCGGTAGCGAACGGGCAATTCGCCTCGGCCTATGAACATTGGGAACAGCACGGCTGGCGCGAAGGGAGAGACCCGAACGCTTGGTTCGACAGCTCCTATTATCTTGAACAGAACCCGGATGTAGCCGATGCCGATATAGACCCGCTTCTGCACTTTGTCGTGCATGGAGCCCGCGAAGGGAGAACACCCAGTCAGGCAGTTGCAACGGCGCTGAACAACCCGTTGCCCGGCCAGGCATCCACTGCCTTTGATGAGGCCGCCTACCTCGACGCCAACCCTGATGTCGCGGCGGCAATACCCGGCGGCTTTGTCAGTGGATACAACCACTGGATCTTGTACGGCCAGTTTGAGGGCCGGGACGCCATGTGGTCTGCTGCCGGCCTCGACCTCAGCGACATTGGCTCACAGCTGAGGGGCGATGATTTCAATCTCACCGCGGGCGTCGATACTGTGACCGGAACCATTAGCAACGACCTCTTCATCGCGGACTATGTTTCTCTCAACGGCGTCGCTCAGGCCACATTAAATCCAACAGACATTCTGGATGGTGGCGCTGGCGACGACATTCTCCGTGTCAAAAGCGAAGTGAGTGGCCAGAACGTCATTGTTCCGGCAGCTGATATTTCCGGCATCGAGAAACTCGATATCTGGTCGACCTATGGCGATGTCACAGCGAATGTCGGAGGCTACGACGGTCTCACCGCCGTCGACATCGTTTACAGGTTCGGCCAGAAATACAGCGCGCCCCATTCCGAAGTCACGACGTTGGAAACCAACGCCAACGTCAAGAAAGTCGCTGTCTACTCGGGTCACGCAGGCAGCATTACCGACACGAGTGATGCCGACACCCTTGAAGAAGTCACCTTCACGAAATTCGCCAACAACGGTGGCACCGCTGAATTCACTGTCCGTTCAGATGCGTTCTCAACATTGAACCTCAATGACACGAGAATAAATGTGACGATCGAAGCCGCGGATCAGCCGAGAACCTTGACTGTCGTTACCAACGGAACGACCTACTCAAAGGTGACAGATCCAACGGCTTCAGCGGTCGAGGTCAAATCCCTGGGCACGAAAAGCGCACTGACGCTAAGCACCGAAACCGCGACAAGCCTCTCCATCAATGCCGAAGCTGCGTTGCAAATTTCACTGTTCGAAACCGCTCAAATTGGTCAGGTCGACGTCGTATCGACGGCCGGGTCCTCTGTCGAGCTGCGGCACTTGAATACGGATATTCCCGTGACAATCGACGCAACAGCGGCGAACGGCGGACTGGATATCAGCAGCTCGGTGCTTGGTGCCCACACAACCTTTCTGGCAGGTTCCGGCCAGGATATCGTGCGAGCTGAAACCTATGATCAGGCACTCTCTTTGAACGCCGGCGACGATATCCTCTACCTGGATTCAACCAGTCTCGGCACTTCAGGTTTGATTGACGGCGGCACCGGTGTGGACCGTCTGGAAATGTCCCTGGAAAATGCTTCTTCAACTGAAGCCGCTCTGCGGAGTCAAATTGCAAACTTCGAAATTCTGTCCCTCTCCCGCGCCGTCGCTGGAGATGCGACCACGACTGTCGATCTCCAGAATTTTAACGGCATTAATTATGTCCAGACGCCCAATGCCGAAGTGGGGGCAAGTTCAACCGGAGAAACCCAAAATATCTATGTCCCGGAATTACTGGAGACTGGTGTTTACGCCGGAGAAATGACCGTTGGCGGCATCAAGGTCGTCTATGACGGCACTGAACGAATGGACGAAATTTACCGACCAATCGCAGAGGCCCTGAACGGACAAATCCTCACAGCGCCGGACTCTATAGAACCTGTCCGAGCCGAGTACGACGGTGGCGGGGTTTACATCTACTTCCCTGCAAGTGCAGGTGACGTAGGACTGATTGAAATTGAAAACCGCCTAACAAATCTCATTATCTTGGAAAGTGCAAAGCCTCCACAGGCCAGTGATGATGGTCAACTTAACCTCATCAACTATGCGAACGATGGAACCCTCGAGCTGACGTCCAGCGGTGCCGGAGCTCACGTGTCACTTGCAGATGACACTGGCGGTGACGACGTCTTCACATTCAAGGTGTCGAGCAGTCGAGGCAACGACAACTCTGGCACTCTGCAGGTCGATAATGTCGAGACTGTTAATCTGGTCACGGCCAACGCTACTGGAGGGGCACTACCTCTCATTCCGGCCAAAGCCACGCTCATCAGCACCTCCGCGACGGCGGTCACAGTGTCAGGTGACACCGGCCTTGAGCTGACCAACACCGGCAACACTGCGATCACGACCTTCGATGCCAGCGGCGTCAAAGCCGCTTCAGAGACCCTGACCGGCTCTGCGCTCGGAGTGACATTTGTCTCCGACAACGCCGATCAGGCCGCGCAGGTCACGATCACCGGGGGAGAAGGTGACGATCACCTGACCGGCAATGACGCCGCGGACACGATCACCGGCGGCAAGGGTGTGGATGTGCTGACCGGTGGTGCAGGCAATGACCTCTTCATCGTGACGCCCGTGGCCGGATCAACATTGGAAATCGACACGATCACCGATTTTTCTTCCGGCGATGCGATCCGGATGAGCAACGCGCAAGCCTCATCTGGTCTGGTTGCCGTCACCGTCTCGGCGAACTCCCTTGACGAATATCTCGCAGCAGCTGCAAAGCTGTCATCGACCGCGCCAGGCGATCAGAACGTCATCGGCTGGTTTCAGTTCGCAGGCAACACTTATGTGGTGCAGGACAACGACACTGCGAACCAAAGCATCTCCAACGGCGTCGATGCGGTCGTCAAGCTGACCGGACTGATCGATCTGTCCGAGACGGCCATCACTGGCGACAGCACCTTTACCCTCCAGTAAGCAGCACACACGCTGCGTAGTATCTACGCAAAACACAAAAAAGGCCGGGCAATACACCCGGCCTTTTGCTTGTTCAGATTAACGAAGTCCGATCAGACCGTGTTCATCGCCCAGGGGCCATGGAAGCCGGAGCCGTCCTTGTCGGTGCGTTCAAAGCCGTGGGCGCCGAAGAAGTCGCGCTGGCCCTGAAGCATGTTGGCGGTCGAGCGTTGCGTCCGCATGATGTCGAAGTAGGACAGCGCCGCAGACAGCGCCGGAACCGGCAGGCCGTTGAGTGCGCCGACGGCAACCACCTTGCGCAGCGCGCCGTGGGTTTCCTTCAACTTGTCGGCAAAGAACGGCGCCAGCATCAGGTTGCGGCTCGGGTCTTCGGCCAGAGCGTCGGCCATGTCGTTCAACATGGCAGAGCGAATGATGCAGCCCTCGCGCCAGATCTTGGCGATTTCCGGCAGCGGCATCGACCAGCCATATTGTTTGGCGGCTTCGAGAATGAGGCCAAAGCCCTGCGCGTAACAGACGATCTTGCCGGCCACCAGAGCGGCTTCCAGCATGTCCGTGGCAATCGCCGCCTTGTCCAACGCGACAGGAGCCGCGCCGAAGGCTGCTTCGCCGACCTTACGCTCGTCGAGACGGGCCGACATGTTGCGCGATGCGACCGCTGCCTCGATGGCACTGGCCGGCGTGCCCAGCATCAGCGCTTCGATGGCTGTCCAGCGGCCCGTGCCCTTCTGGCCGGCCTTGTCGAGGATGATGTCGAGCATCGGCTTGCCAGTCTCGGGATCCGCCGTGCCGGCGACCTTGTAGGAGATCTCGATCAGGTAGGACTGAAGAATGCCGCCGTTCCAGGTCTCGAACACCTTGCCGATTTCTTCCGACGACATGGCCAGACCGTCACGCATCACGCCATAGACTTCGGCGATCATCTGCATGTCGGCATATTCAATGCCATTGTGGACCGTTTTCACCAGATGGCCGGCACCCGCGTCGCCCAGATGCGCTGCGCAGGGAACGTCGTCGTGCTTGGCGGAAATCGCTTCCAGAATATGGCCCACCTGGTCCCAGGCGCTTTTCGGGCCACCAGCCATGATCGACGGACCGAAGCGGGCGCCTTCTTCGCCACCCGAAACGCCGATTCCCATGAAGCGCGGACCACTGGTCTGCGAGGCTGCATCGCGACGGTTGGTGTCGTGGTAGTTGGCATTGCCCGCGTCGATGATCAGATCATCGGCATCCAGCAGCGGTTTCAACGCCTCGATCTGTGCATCGACCGCATCGCCCGCCGGAACCATCAGAATGATCGCGCGCGGCTTGGCGATGGCAGCGACAAAGTCTTCCAGGCTTTTGGTGGGAACCAGCTTGTCGGCCAGCTCTCCCGCTTTTGCAAAGAAGCTGTCCGTCTTTTCAACCGTGCGGTTATAGACCGCGATTCGGAAGCCGTTTTCGGCAATGTTGAGGGCCAGATTGCCGCCCATGGTGCCAAGCCCGATCAATCCGATCTCGGCCGCCTTTGTCGTTGCCTCGGACACGGTATGCCTCCTTACTCGGGAAATATCTGAATGGATTAAACACGGTCTGATAGCCCATGCCGCCGCCTGCCGCTAGCCCCATTTGCCAATTCCCGAAGGGCTGGAACATCTCCCCGCTAGCTGGAAGATCCCCCTGTCACGCGGCGGCTTGCCAAAACTGTCATGAAAGCCTGTTAGGGGAAGCGCGAGCCGCAATCCTGTCGCGGCCAGAGATCACAAGGAACTTTCGTCATGAAGAAACTTCTGATTGCTGCCGCACTTCTGGCAGCCACCGCCAGCCAGGCCATCGCCGCTGACGGCAAGCTGGTGCTTTACACCTCTCAGCCGAACGCCGACGCCCAGGCAACCGTGGATGCCTTCAAGGTCGCCAACCCGAATGTCGACGTCGAGTGGGTGCGTGATGGAACCACCAAGATCATGGCCAAGTTGCGGGCCGAATTTGAAGCCGGTGCGCCCCAGCCCGACGTTCTGCTCATCGCCGACATGGTCACCATGGAAGGCCTGAAGGCTGAAGGCCGTCTGATGGCCCATGAAGGCGCAGACGTCTCCGCCTACGACCCGAAGATCATGGATGCGGACAAGACATATTTCTCCACCAAGCTGATCACCACCGGCATCATCTACAACACCAACGCACCGATGAAGCCGACTTCCTACAAGGACCTACTGAAGCCGGAAGCCAAGGACAAGCTGGCCATGCCGTCGCCACTGACTTCTGGTGCTGCGACCATTCACATGACCGCGCTGACCTCCAATCCGGACCTTGGCTGGGCCTATTACGAAGGCCTGGCTGACCAGGGCGCCAACCCGAAGGGCGGCAACGGCGGCACTTACAAGGCGATTGCCGGTGGCGAAAAGCTCTATGGCTTCGTCGTCGATTTCCTGCCGGTCCGCGAAAAGCTGAAGGGCGCTCCGGTTGAGTTCGTCTTCCCGACCGAAGGCGTGTCCGCCGTCACCGAGCCCGCCGCGATCCTTTCCACCGCGCAGAACCCGGATGCCGCAAAGGCCTTCATCGACTTCCTGATCTCCAAGGAAGGTCAGCAGCTGGCCTCCACCATGGGCTACCTGCCGGCCGACCCGACCGTCGCAGCCCCGGAAGGTTTCCCGGCCCGCGACCAGATCAAGCTGATGGATTTTGATCCGAAGGCCGCTCTGGAAGGCGACACCGCCAACAAGATGAAGTTCTCCGAAATCTTCGGCGGCTAAGCCTGCGTGCAATCACCAATGCCAGCGGCGCGAGACCTCCTTGCGCCGCTGATGCTTTTCTGGCGCAGTTGTCCGCTGTGCCCCCACCGCGCGTCCTGCAAGCCCGTGTTACCTCTTCGTCATGCCATGACTTGATCATGGCATCCATGCCGTGACCTTGCCACCACCGCAGCCCTTTCGCTTGTCATTCCGGACGGAGCAAGAGCGAAGACCCAAGCTCGGTGAACCACCAGTCCCAAGGCAAAGCTCCCCTCTCCCCCGTCCTCATCACCCGTCATGCCATGATCACCACCCTTCGTACCGCCTTCCTCAGAATCGACCGTCTGACCCTGTGCTTTCTGGTGATCGCACTGACAGCGATCTGCGGCTTGCCGATGGCACTGATGTTCAAGGTCGGTCTGACCACGACCGGCAGCCTTGATGTCGGCCCGCTGATAGAGGCCCTGCAAAGTCGCTCGGTTCTGCGGGCCCTTTGGCATTCGCTGGAAAGCAGCACGTTGTCGGCGTTGGGAGCGGTTTTCGTCGGCACGCTGCTGGCGCTCGTCATCGGGCTGACCGACGTGCGGGCCAAGGGCATCCTGGTGTTTCTCGTGCTGTTGCCGATGATGATCCCGCCGCATGTGACGGCGATTGCCTGGATCCAGGCCCTCGGCCCTGCCAGCCCGGTGCTGCGCTGGCTCGGCATCGCCCCGGAAATCGGCTCGACCCATCCGCTTTATTCCCGCGAAGGACTGGTGCTGCTGCTGACCATGCAGAACAGCCCGCTGGTGTTTCTTCTGGTTCGCGCAGCTCTAAGATCCCTGCCCCGAGAACTCTCGGATGCGGCGCGCGTCTCAGGCTCTGGCACATGGCGCCTGCTTACACGCATCACGCTGCCGCTGCTGGCGCCGTCCCTGCTGGCCGGGTTCGCGCTGGCCTTCGTTGCAGCACTTGGCAACTTCGGCATGACCGCCCTGATCGGCATTCCGGCACGCTACACCACGTTGCCCGTGCTGATCTGGCGGCGGCTGGCCTCTTTCGGCCCGGATGTGCTGCCGAACGTCGCCGTCATCTCCATCATCCTGGCGCTGGTCACTCTGGCAGCCCTGCTGCTGCAAGGCATGCTGCAACGAAGGATGCGCTCCAGCCTGATCGGCCTGCCGCAGGCACCGCTGAGCATTTCTCTAAGAAAAAAACGCCCACTGGTTGAAGCCCTGCTGTGGGGGTTCATCGCGCTCATTCTGGTGCTGCCCGCAGCCTCGCTGATCGCCACCGCATTGGTCAGAACCTATGGTCTCGATCTGACGGCGGACAGCCTGACCCTGCAAAACTTCACCGAGATCCTCTGGCGCCAGTCCGTGACGCTACGCGCCTTCAGCAATTCGACCCTGGTCGCCGGGGCTGCTGCCCTGCTGATTGCCGGATTGTCCGTGCCTCTGGCCTATTTCCTCACCTCTAAGGACCGCCTTGTCCGGCGGTTCTCCGGCTTTGGCGTCGGCCAGGCCGAGATTGCCTTTGCCGTTCCCGGACTGGTGATGTCGATTGCCTTCATTCTGGCCTTCATCAAGCCACTGCCGCTGCTCAACATCTCGCTCTATGGCACGCTGTGGATCATCCTGGCGGCCTATCTCGCATGCTTCCTGGCCGTCGGGCTGAAACCGGTGACCGCAGCCTTTCTGCAGATGGATGGCGCGCTGGAAGATGCGGCCAGAGTGGCAGGCGCAGGCTTCGCCCAGCGCATGCGGGTTATCTTCACGCCCCTGGTCGCCCCCTCGGCCGCCTCCGGTGCAATCCTGGTGTTTCTCACCGCCTACAACGAAGTCACGGTCTCCGCCCTGCTGTGGTCGACGGGCAGCGAGACAATCGGCACCACCATCTTCAACTACGAAGATGGTGGCTACACGACGTTGGCAGCGGCCATGTCCGTCGTCGTGGTGGCGGCCACCGTGGCCATCATGTCGGCCATGAACCTGCTGAGCCGTCACGTCCCCTCAGGCACGATCCCCTGGCGGGATTGAAGTTCTCAGCTGGGCACGCCCCTCACTCCGGCAGCAGCCAGCCGCTCTCAAGGGAAATCGCCAAGGGCTCACCCACGGTCGCCTTGTGGCCGAGGTTGACCAGAACCGGTTGGTCTTGTCCTGCCACGCGAAGATTGGCTTCCCAGTACCCGCCGCGATACGTCACCCGGTCGACATGTCCCTCCAGCCTTCGTCCCTCGCCGGAGGTGCGCACATGCTCCGGACGGATCATCGCCTTTGCAGGCCCCTCCTGCGTATCTGTCCGGCAGGGCATTTCAAACGTCTGCCCCGCAATGCTCACCAGCGCCCGATCTCCGCGAACCCGGACGACCTCTGCCGGCAGGATCGTGCTGCGGCCGATGAAGCTCGCCACCCGCTCGTTGGCGGGGCGGTCATACAGCACTTCAGGCGCATCGGCTTGCAGCACCTCCCCCTTCCACATCAGCGCCACCTTGCTGGCCAGTGCCATGGCCTCGCGCTGATCGTGGGTGATGAACAACGTCGTCGCACCGCTTCGGGCATGAAACTCCGCCAGCTCTTCTTCCATCGAGGAGCGCAAATGCGGATCGAGATTGGCCAGGGGCTCGTCCATCAGAACGGTCGTCGCGCCTTGCGCCAGGCACCGGGCCAGAGCCACACGCTGCCGCTGACCGCCCGACAGATCGGCCGGTTTGCGTTCCGCATAAGGCGTCAGCTGCACCGTTTCCAGGCAGGTCGCCGTACGCCCCAGAACCCTTTGCCGAGAGGCTTTGGCCGCTTCCAGTGGAAACGCCACGTTCTGCCGCACACTCATATGCGGCCACAATGCATAGGACTGGAACACCACACCGACATTGCGCTCTTCCGGGTCCACATGCCGTTGCGGTCCGGCAACGACGGTCGAGCCCAGGTGGATCTCGCCACCATCGATGCGCTCAAGCCCGGCAATCGAGCGCAGCAAGGTCGACTTGCCACAGCCGGAAGGGCCCAGCACAACAAAGAAGTCCCGCTCTTCGATGAGAAGGCTGACGTCCTTCAGCGCAGCGTGAGACCCAAAGCGTTTGGTGACGGATTTCAGACGGATAGACATGGGCGGGCCAATACCTGTCCAACATGACAAGCTGATTACCATCCAGACTTATGGGGCTGATGAAGCGCTTGTCGAAGACAGGCTCATCTCGCGAAAACACTCTTCCACATGCTCGGCAAACGCCCTGACGGCTTTGCCGGCCCGAGGACGTTGTTTCATGATGATGTGGTAGTTGCCGATGTCCGGCAGGTTGTGGCGTTCATCGAGGATCTGCAACGGCGGCTCGACGACGCTGGCGGGAAAAGGCGCAACTGCGAGATCGGCAAGCAGAGCCGCCTCCTGCCCCGCGCTGTGGAAGCTGGTATAGGAGATCCGGTAGGGCTTTTGCATCCCGTCCAGCGCCATGCGCGCCGCCCGCCGCCAGGGGCACCCGGATGTGGCAACCGCCAGCGGCAGCGGATCGCGCTCATAGGCAACGCCGCCCTCAAGCCCCGCCCAGACCAGCGGCTCGGTGAAAACAATATCGCCGCCCTTGGCCAGGTCGCTGTCGGGCCGTGCCGTGTAAAGCACCAGATCCAGATCCCTATTCTGCATTTCAGCCAGCAGCTTCGGACTGCCATCAATATGCACATCGACATTCACCCCCGGATGGGAACGGGCAAAGCGCGAGAGGAATGTCGGCAGGAAACGCGTGCCGAAATCAGACGGGGCACCAAAGCGGACCTCCCCCTCGACGGAAGGCGACAGGAACAACGCAACGGCTTCATCATTCAGCATGAGGATGCGCCGCGCATAGCCGAGCAAGGCCTCGCCCTCGGAGGTCAGACGGACTGTCCGCCCCTCCCTTGCAAACACTTGCACGCCGATTAGATTTTCCAGCTTCTTGATCTGCATGGAGACCGCAGATGTGGTCCGCCCAACAAGCTCGCCAGCCTTGGAAAAGCTCCCGGTTTCCGCAATCACGAGAAAGGTTCGGTAGAGCTCCATGTCGATCAGGATACTACCGGCTGAACTGGCTCGCTCCATCAGGAACATCCTCTTTTCAAAATTGCTGAAAACGCAACGTCAGACACGGCACTTCATCGTTCAATAAAATTGAACTCATACATAAGAACTATTCGATTGATTGAAAGCCTAAAGGAGCACATATAGCAGTCAAGGCGCCTGATTTTTGAGCAGAGACGCCGATTATAAAACACTCCAATTCGGACTGGAAACGCCATGAACTACCTGTCTCAGATCCTCGGCAATTCCCTGCTGGGCATCATCAACGGCCACTCTGCTGCACAGATCAGCCAGATGACTTCGACACTGCGCACTGCCCAGATTCGCAAGGGTCGTCGCTGATTCATTCAGCCACCTGGCTGGAAGCCCCGACACCCCGCTTGCGGGTTGAACGGTGGTCAGAGGAGCGCTCCTGCTCCCGGTCGAAATCTTAAAGCCGCGACGGTTGATCCGCTCGCGGCTTTTTGCTGTCCGGATTTCGCTTCGAGCGCGCGGTGACAGGTCGCATTCCGCGCCTATTCGTGCAAAGCTCCCGCGGCAAACACATGCCCACCGGAGCTGAAGATAAATCCCCATGCCGACTGTCTTTCCCAAGGGCCAACTGGCTCTCTATGTTCTCATATTCGCCCTTGCCTACACCGGCCTGATCGCCGCCATCGATTACCTTCAGCTCAACAGCTCCAGCAGCTTCAGCGTTGTCGAGATCTTTCTGGAGGCGACCTTGTGCCTCTATGCCTGCATTGCGATTGGCGGGCTGAAGGCTGTGACGAAGAAACATCCGCAGACGACGACATCCGCCTTGATGCGCTACGTCTTGCTGATCGGCGGGCCGTCGGCGCTCTCCTTCGTCATTCTGGCACTGGCGATAACTCTCCTCGGCATGAGCGACGCTCTGCAAATCCAAGCCACATACCTGGTTCTGGGCGTCGTCTCCGGTCTGATTTTCTTTATCCTTGCGACGCTCTTTGGCCTCAGCCTTCCAGGCGCCCTGCGAGAACCGAAAGACACCATTGGTGAAGCCTTCCAGCGCGGCAAGCGTCAGGCGAGTTTCACGCTCCCGCGACTGCTTTTCTTCATGGCACCGTTCAGCGTCGCCGCCTTCGCCCTCTCGGTTGCCGCAGCGGCGACCGGGCTGTTCGGCAACGCGCCCGCCGGAACGATGATCTTTTCACCCAACGAATTGCTGGTGACCTTCGTCGTCAAGCTTCTCGGGGGCATGGCCATCGTCGCATTCGCTGCCATCATCATGGCCGCCTTCCAGAAGGATGAGGAAGAACGACTGGCGGAGGCCGGATAGCAGCCTGTCAAGCTAGGTCGGGATATCCGAGAGCTTCAGCTTCCTGGCGCATCACAGTCAGCGGCGCATAATCTTCAATCGACAGCGCCGTAAAACCTGTGATGCCGACATGCGTGCGCGCTGCGACTGTCTGCGGGTCTTTGAAAACCTGCAGGACCGAAGCGCGCAACGCCTCCAGCACCTCGAGCGGCATTTGCGACGAGGTAATCAGCGGCAGACCTGGCACCTGTCGGCTGGTGGCAATCGGGCGTAGAGCGGCAAAAAGCTCAGGCCGGTGCGTGCGGACGAGGTCGTAACAGACTGCATCGGTGCAGCACGCGTCAGCCTCTCCCTCTGCGACCGCCGCCATCGACTTCAAATGCGCGCCCGTCTCAACCAGTTGGCTGAACATCGGCGCACCATCGGCAACAGGCGCAAGCGTATGGCGGAAAGCATTGTAGCCTGATTGACTGTCGGAACTGTTGAAGGCAGCGCGCTTGCCACGAAGCGCTTCCAGCGACTGCACATCACTGTCGCGATGGACAAGCACATAACTGCAATAGTTCGGACCATCACATCCTGGCGCGTCGTAATGCGGTGTCAGGATGGGCTGCACCTTGCCGGCCAGAAAGCTGACCAGCGGATACCCGCAGGTCTGTGTCAGCAGAAGGCGCGGATCTTCCCAGCTCTCAAACAGCGACTGGCCGCTTGGCGCAGGCTCGAAGTTTGCGGGCGCGAGACCAAGGACATTTTCGGCCTCGGCCTGGAGCGCCTGCTCAAGCACCCAGATGGCATCATGCACCTCCGGCCAGTCGTACATGGAAAGACGAACGGGGCGGAAAGGCGTGGGCAATTCAAACAAGCAGATGAACTTTCATGTCAGGATTTGGACGCTGGAACCATAGCATCTGCAGCTGTGATAGGCGGCACCTTCATCGAAACCGCCACGCCACTGGAGGCTTGCGCCGCCGAAAGGCCACGAAGCGGATCTGAGATCAGCGGATGCGGGATCTGCTCCTTGCGCTTGAACAGGTAGCGTCGCGCCAGATCAAAGTAGCTGGAAAAAACGTAGCCGTCATTCAGCTCGGCCCAATGGGCTTTCCTCGCACGGTACATCGCTGGCAATTGATACCAGGCAGTTCGCGGATGCAGATGATGTACCAGATGCAGATTGTTGTTCAGAAACAGCAGCGAAAACACCGGGCAAAACTCGACAATGATCGTCCGGCCTTCAGGCGTTTCATGCGCCCGGTGCTCCGCATAGGTACGGAGCATCAACAGGCTCATGCTCGGATAAACGACACAAACAATGTACATCCATAGCGGCAATTCACAGATCTGCGTGACGAAAACCAGCACCGGTATCAGCCCAAGCAGATGATGGCCCCAAGCTTCTCGCACCCCGGCCTCTCCGCGCAGAAGCAACTTGGCCTCGGCCCCGAGAAATCCGGTCATCGAGACCAGCGGACCGATGCTCAACCGCCCGATCAAAGTGTTGTTGGCGTTGAGAACCAGCTTCAGCACAGCCGGCAAGCGGTCCCAGTCCCGCCACATCATATAAAAACTTTCCGGATCGTCGTAAGGGTCGGTCAGAAGATCATTGTTGTGATGCTGCAAGTGGAGCTTCTTGAAGCGACGATAGGGCACAAACAGATTTAAAGGAAAATAGATCAGCGCTTCGTTGAGAAACGTGTTTCGAGTCGGATGGCCATGAAGGACTTCATGCTGCAGGGAACTGTGCAGCGTCCCCATGACCGCAGCCAGCGCAAAACCGCCCAGCGCAGTCACCTCGACCAGAGATAAAATCCCAATGCCCCAAAAGAACGTTGCGGCGAGAATGAGCGCAAGCGTCGGCCATTCGCAAACTTTTGCCTGCGGCACAGATATCTCCTTGAAGTCTCAAAATAAAATCCCATACGAGGGCCGTATTTCGAGGTACCAGAGACACCACGGTTGCAACAAGGAGTGAGTTTTGGCGAAAAATGCGACGATGAGAGCTTTTATCTACAACCGCGACATTTGATCCCCGTAATCCAGTTTTGGTCACCAGCTTATGATCTTTCGATCATCATTATGGAATGAAAAGCGCATTTTCAGCGTGGTTTCCTGGCCGAATGATGGCGAAAAAAAGAGAGACCCGCCCGATTTTACGATCCAGACAGGAAGAAAGCGGGCCAAGTCTGCATCCTGATGTTATTTCTTGCCGCGATTCATCGCAGCAGCCAGCGCTGCAGCCATGGCGCTATTGCCACCACCCGTATCGCCCTTATCACCGGAAGATTTGTTACCTGACCCTTTTGACGAGGGTCCCCGGCCACCAGAACCGACAGCACGACCAGCCCCACTCTTGGACGCATTGCCGCGCGGCCCATTGTTTGCGGGACGGCTGTCCTGCTCTGCCCGCTCGCGCTGCCCCTGATAATCCACCTGCGACTTCATCGTCATCGAGATGCGCTTGCGCCGGGCGTCCACTTCCAGAACCGTCACTTTCACGATGTCACCGGCCTTCACCACCTTGTGCGGGTCGTCGACAAAGCGATCGGCAAGCTGTGACACATGGACCAGGCCGTCCTGATGAACTCCGACATCCACAAAGGCGCCGAAGTTGGTCACATTTGTCACCGTGCCTTCCAGCTTCATCCCCGGTTTCAGGTCGGAGATTTCCTCGACGCCATCCTGCAGCGTCGCCGTCTTGAACTCTGGGCGCGGATCCCGGCCAGGTTTCTCCAGCTCCTTGAAAATATCCTTCACTGTCGGCAAACCAAAGTTGGTGTCAGTGAATTCCTTCGGGTCAAGCGTGCTGAGAGCCGCTTCGTCTCCCATGATCTGGCGCAGGTCGCGTCCACAAGCCTTCACGATCCGCTTGGCCAACGGATAGGCTTCCGGATGAACAGAGGAAGCATCAAGCGGCTCGTCCCCCTCGGCAATCCGCAGGAACCCGGCACATAGTTCGAATGCCTTGGCGCCAAGACGGGGGACGTCCTTGAGCTGCTTGCGGCTTTTGAACCGACCAATGCTCTCCCGGTGCTCGACCACGGCACGCGCCAATGTGTCCGACAGGCCCGAAATACGCGACAGCAAGGCCTGCGACGCCGTATTGAGATCTACGCCGACAGCATTCACCGCGTCTTCCACCACGCCGTCCAGAGCTCGGGCCAGCTTGGTCTGGTTCACATCGTGCTGATACTGCCCAACGCCGATGGACTTGGGCTCGATCTTGACCAGTTCGGCCAGCGGATCCTGCAAGCGACGTGCAATCGAGGCCGCCCCGCGCAGGGACACATCCACATCCGGCATTTCCTTGGCCGCCAGCTCCGAGGCGGAATAAACAGAGGCCCCCGCTTCATTGACGATGACCCTAATCGGCCGGTTCGCCGGCGGCACATCTGTCAGAGCATCGATGGTCAGGCGATCGGTTTCACGGCTGGCCGTGCCGTTGCCAATCGCGATCAGGCCAACCTTGTGCTTGGCAATCAGCGCAAGCAGGACAGCACGCGAACCGACGACGTCATTCTTCGGCTGGAACGGATATATCGTGGCGGTATCGACAAGCTTGCCGGTCTCATCAACCACAGCCACCTTGACCCCGGTGCGGATGCCCGGATCCAGACCTAGGGTCGACCGAGATCCAGCCGGCGCTGCCAACAGCAGGTCTTTGAGGTTCTTGGCAAACACGTCGATGGCGGCTTCTTCCGCCCGTTCGCGCAAGCCGCCCATCAGATCCAGCTCCAGATGCAGGGCCAACTTCACTTTCCAAGCCCAACGCGCGACTTCCATCAGCCACTTGTCGCCAGGGCGCCCCCGGTCGGCGATGCTATAGGTGTCCGCCACCATCTTTTCCGCCGGCTTGACCGGGGAGACGTCATCCGCATCAACCGTCAGGTCAACCGAGAGAATCCCCTCGTTACGTCCCCGGAAAAGCGCCAGTGCCCTGTGGCTCGGGATCTTCGACAGAGGTTCCGAATAGTCGAAATAATCGGAGAACTTCGCGCCTTTTTCAGCTTGGCCGTCAACGAGCTTCGCCTGCACCACACCCTTGCTGCTGACGTGGGAACGCAAGCGACCGACCAGCTGAGCATTTTCGGCAAAGCGCTCCATCAGGATCTGCCGGGCACCATCCAGCGCCGCCTTGGTGTCCGCGATGCCCTTTTCACCCGAGACAAAGCCAGCCGCCTCAGCTTCCGGATCTTTCATCGGATCCGAGAGCAAGGCATCGGCCAAAGGTTCCAGACCTGCTTCCCGAGCGATCTGCGCCTTGGTGCGGCGTTTCTTCTTGTAAGGCAGATAAAGATCTTCCAGCGTCGCCTTGGTATCGGCACCGGCAATGGATTTCGCCAGATCGTCTGTGAGTTTGCCCTGTTCATCAATCGACTGGGTGATCGCCACCCGGCGGTCTTCCAACTCACGCAGATAGATCAGCCGCTCGTCCAGTTTGCGAAGTTGCGTGTCATCGAGCCCGCCCGTCGCTTCCTTGCGGTAGCGCGCGATGAAGGGAACCGTCGAGCCTTCATCCAGCAAGGCAACCGTCGCACTGACCTGGCTCGGCTGGCAGCCAACTTCGTCTGCGATGCGCCGCGCGATGCGGACCGCCACTTCCGCCGCCGTGGCGGTCAGCTTTGCAGGGCTTGGACGGGCAGCATCAAGGTGTGTCATGAACGTGGTATCCGGAGACATTGATCAGGGGTGGCGACGATAGAGCGCCGGGATAAGGCAAAAAAGAGACCTCATCGCGTGATCCACCGGTTTCCCCCTTGGGGGCCCCACTGTAGCGCCCCGCTGGCCGCAAGGCGACCCGGGCAGCTGCTGAAAGGCTCCGATCAGGCTGCCATATCGGATTTCAATTTTTCCATGAATTCCTGCGCAGGGGCAGGTCGGTGCCAGAAATACCCCTGGCCGTAGTCGCAATTCAAAGCGCTCAGACGCCGCGCTACGTCATCCGTCTCAACTCCTTCGGCAACCGTCTTCAGGCCCAGTCCGCGTGCCATGGCAAGGATTGCGGTCACGAGGATTTCCTTCTGCCGGTCGGGGATCATGTCCCGCACGAACGACTGATCGATCTTCAGACACTTGATTGGAAAACGGGACAGATAGCTCATGGCAGAATAGCCGGTGCCGAAATCATCGATGGTGATCAAAACCCCACGACCGGCAATCATCTCCAGCAGCTGCACTGTTTCCGTCAAATCACTCAACAACAGGCTTTCGGTAATTTCCAGTTCGATCCACGACGGGTGACAATTGCTGGCGGACAAACACCGGTCCAGCGTCGCCAGAAACCTTGTGTCGTGCAGCTGCTTCGGCGAAACATTCACGGCGACCACGAAAGGTGTCACGCTGCGGTTGTTGCACTTGGCAGCCAACGTACAGGCCTGCAACAGCATGCGGCTTCCGATCTCGACGATCAGGCCCGTCTCTTCGGCCACCGGAATGAAGTCCACCGGGCCGATAGTGCCCTTGCTGGAGTGCCAGCGACACAGCGCTTCCGCGCCGGCGACGCGGCCTGTTTTCAAGTCGACCTTGGCTTGAAAATGCGCAATGAACTCGTCCGCCAGCAGTCCTTCCTTGATCAGCGCTTCCATCTCGAAGCGCTTTTCGGCCTTTTCACTCATCTCTTGAGAGTAATGCCGAATGCACCCGCCACCCGCGAGTTTCGCTTCATAGAGAGCCATGTCGGCAAATCGGTAGAGCGTTGACTGCGTCTCACTGTCATCCGGTCCGAAGGCGATCCCGATGCTTGCTGCAATCGGCGTCGGGCGTCCATCCAGATCAATCGGCACCAGCGATTCCACCAGGATCGCGCGCGCCACCTCTGCCGCCTCGCTTACGTCGGAAATGTCGTTGAGAATGACGAAAAACTCATCCCCACTCTGACGGCCAATGGAACCGCGGTCACCGATGACCTTTTCCAGCCGCCGGGAAAACTCGACCAGAATCCGGTCACCGGCCAAATGGCCCAGATTGTCATTGACCGCCTTGAAGCGATCGAGATCCAAAATCATCAAGGCGCATTTGTTGCCGCTTTGAACCGCCTGATCGATGCTCTCGCTCAGCAGATCGTAGAATTTCACCCGATTGGCCAGCCCGGTCAGACTGTCGGTATAGGCAAGGTCGCGCAACTGCGCCTGCAAGGCATGGCGCTGCTTTTCGTGATCGAGAAAGGTCACCATGGCGCCCGCCATTTCACCGATTTCATCGCCACGCCCAGTTCCCGAGATGCGGATCCGGGTGTTGCCCGTAGCCAGCTCCCGCATACTGGCGGTCAGGTCCGAGAGCGGCTCTGTCAGATTACGGATGATGGCATTGGCCAGCACCATGACGATAACACCGCACACGCCGAGAAAGGCGACAAGCTCAACCAGATTGAACCAGAACGCCCGGTTCACATCATCCAGATAGACCGCAGAGGCGATGACCCAGCCCCACGGCTCGAAAAACTGCGACCATGCCGCCTTGGGAACCGAATGGGTTTCAACGCCACGTAGAACCCGCGCGCCGTTGTAATAGGTGATACCGCCACCTGCCAGCGCATGATCGATCATCGAGACCGTCTGGCGCGATGTGGCCTTCGTCCCCTCGTCGTAAAGTTTGTTGCTCACGACCCGGACGCCGTCCCGGTCGAAAGCAAAAACCCGCGAACCATCATCGAAGACCATGGCACGAATTGCATTACGCGCCCGTGTCTGTGCCTCGGCTTGCGTGAGGACGCCTGTTTCGGCCAGCTTGTGATTTTCTGCGGCGATCGACACAGCGCTTTCGACGAGCGCCTGAACCTTGGAAACATGACCGAGCAGAAGATTGCTGTTCAACGCGTAAAGACTGTAAGAGCCAACCGCCAATGCAAACATTGCAACGATGACTATCGGCAAATGAATCTTGGTTTTGACGCGCAGCCTATTGAGCATTTTTGAAGCTTAGCCAATCGAAGTCAGGTCTCTTATAATTCCTGCTTATACGAGCATGACTTAACGCCTAGTTTCCGAGGTAGGTAGATTTTCCGAAACTTGATATTTCTAGCCATCACCAAGGTTCGCAAGTTATTCTGACGTAACGTAGATTCAAAACCGCCTATCCAGAATTGCAGGCACTCGAAAAAGTTATTTTCGCCAGATCGATAAAAAATGACTCGCGCTGAAACTTTCCGCTGCAAGGCCTCGTAACTCCACTCTGACAGCCACTGATTGAAGTCAATTTCAATCGCGTGGCTTTTCAAGGAGGAGTTAAACATGAACATTTCTATGAAATCCTTTATCCGCACCACCGTCGCAGCTTCCGTTCTCGGACTGGCCGGTGTGGCAGCCCATGCCGAAATGACCAAGGAAGTGGGTGGCGCGCCCATGTATCCTTCCAAGAACATCATCGAAAACGCAGTCAATTCCGCCGACCACACCACGTTGGTCGCAGCCGTCAAGGCCGCTGGCCTGGTCGAGACACTGTCCGGCGAAGGCCCCTTCACCGTTTTCGCGCCAACCAACGCAGCGTTTGAGAAGCTTCCTGCCGGGACTGTCGAAACACTACTGAAGCCGGAGAACAAGGATCAGCTCACCAAGATTCTCACCTGCCATGTGGTTGCAGCCGACGCCATGTCCGATGCGATCAAGAAGATGGTTGCAGATGACAAGGGCGCACATCCGGTCAAGACCGTCGGTGGCTGTGTCTTCACCGCCAGCACCATGGACGACGGTACAATCGTGATTGAAGACGGCCAGGGCAACAAGGCCCACGTGACCATCGCCGATGTGGACCAGTCCAACGGCGTCATCCACGTGATCGATTCAGTTCTGCTTCCCGCATCCTGAAGATAACAAGGGAGGGCTCCCCATCGACTTACCCTTCCGAAAGAACCGAGGGCCCGGCTTTATCCAAAGCAGGGCCCTTGGGCTGTCTCGGTCCCAGCCTCCCCATCTGTTGAACGGCCGAGACAGCTCCTCTTTCTTTAAGTCTCAGCGACTTGGTCGCACCCAGCCACGCTCGGCTCGCGCCGGGAAACCCTGCTTCAGATCATTTTCAGATGGATGACCTTCACTCGACCGGGATCAGCTTGCCCGAATAGACAATAGGCCCTGTCGGTCCCTCCACTGGCGACCCGCCGAGCGGCTCCAGAGTAACAGCGATCAGGGGATTGCGGCCTTTCAGGACATCCTGACGCGAAGACGCCAGGCGTGTAACATCTGCCGTGGCATCGACAAGCCCGAGCGACACCGGTACAGGCTGATCATCTTCCAGATACCAGACCTCAAGGCTCTTGTCGGTCGGGCGCTCTGCGGAGACAGACCGCACTTCGATGGTTCCAGCCGCAGCATCAACCTGCACCAGCAGCGCCGGCAGAATGCCATCGCGGTTTACCACTGCAACAAATTGTTGACCACGGACAACCTCCGGCGTCAGCCCGAGTGGCTGCAGAAGGAACGTTGGCGGCGAGCTGACGACAAGAGCCGCAAGGCAAGCGGCAATCGCCCCTCCTGCCAAGGCACTGCGGCGCCAGAAGGCCACACGTCGTCGCATCTGATCGAACAGCAGGACCTGCCCGGGTTCAGCTTGCGCCCCAAGCGCTTCAGCCTGGGCTTCCAGGCCCTTGATGCCGGCTTCGATCCGGATCCACACATTATCGGGAACGGTCACGGGGGCCACGGCTTCATCGAGAGGGGAAAGACGGCCGCGCCAGGATTCAACCTCGGCGGCAAAACGCGGATCGGATTCCAGGAGCCTATCCGCTCGCTGCCGCTCCAATGCGTCCAATGTTCCAAGCACAAGTTCCCCGGCAAGGGTCTGGCGCTCTTCATCAGGGGTAAACGTGTCTGTCATTCCCGGTCCATGCAGCTTTTAAGACGAAGAAGTCCGCGCCTTAGCCATGTTTTCACGGTCGCTTCCGGTTTGCCAGTGGCTTTCCCGAGTTCGGCCCGTGAGTACCCTTCACAATAGGCGAGGATAACACACCGTCGTTGCACCTCGTCCAGCTCTTCCAGACAGCCTTTCAGGGTTTGGCGATGGGCAGGATCAACCCGACCAAATTGCGGATCGGCGACACGCTCCAGCGCGTCCTCGTCATTGTCACCACCCATACGGGCAGGCTCACGGCGACGCAGTGAATCGATCGCCGTATTGCGAGCAAGGGCCACCAGCCACGTGATGGGCCGGCTCTTCCCCTCGTCATAACGGGACGCGTTTTGCCAAACCTTGATGTAGGTTTCCTGCAAGGCTTCGCTCGCAAGATCTCTGTCTTTCAAGATACGCAAGGTTATGCCGAAAAGTTTCGCGCTGGTCGCCGAATAAAGCGACTTGAAGGCACGTTTGTCCTGGCCCGCCACCAGGCCCAGAAGGTCACTTAGATCAACAAGGTCCATGGTTTGGGACAAGGAAGTCCTCCCGCTGTCGTCCGCCAAATCGTTCGCCCCACCCCGAGCGACCGAAAGGCCATCGCTTGAAATACGGAGGATACCCCACGTCAGATCACTGCAGGCCTCAACGGACCACGGTAATGCGTTCAGCAGCGCGCGTCACGGCTGTATATAGCCACCGCTCCTTATGTTCACGAAACGCATAGCTTTCGTCGAACAGGACGATGTCATTCCACTGCGAGCCCTGAGCCTTGTGAACCGTCAAAGCATAACCGTAGTCGAATTCATCCGCTTTGCGCCGAATCGCATAGGGGATCTGTTCCGCGCCATCCTCGAACATCGCTGGCAGAACATTCACCTTCACGAGGGTCTTGGAGGCGAGGTCCTCCTCCGGCACCACATCGAACCGCAGGGTGTTGCCACGCGGCTGACGCAGACGCTTGACCGACCAGAGGCCACCATTAAGCAGTCCCTTGGTCTTGTCGTTGCGCAGACAGACCAGCTTGTCTCCCACCGCAGGCATCGGTGTGCCAAAATCCTTCAGCTCGCGAATTCGACCATTATAAAGCCGCCGCGTGCGGTTGGTCCCGACCAGCACCTGATCGGCAGCGAGGATCTGTTCCTTGTCGATCTGGTTGCGGCGGATCACTCTGCTCTCGCCGTAATCTCCGAACTGCAACGTTCCGCCGCCTCGAATGTCCATCGACATCCGCACGATCGGATTATCCTGTGCCTGGCGGTGAACTTCCGTCAGCATCACATCCGGCTCGGCTTCGGTGAAAAAACCGCCGCCCTTGACCGGCGGCAGCTGCGCCGGGTCACCCAGCACCAGCACCGGCGTGCCGAACGACAGGAGATCCCGTCCCAGGTCCTCATCCACCATGGAGCACTCATCGATGACGATCAGCTTGGCAGTCGCTGCATCACTGTCGCGCTTGATCGCAAACTGCGGACCACCATCGTCCGCGTCATCGTCGGTCTCCTCTTCCTCCTTGGAAGAGCGTGGGCGATAGATGAGGGAGTGGATCGTGCCGGCATTCACGCAGCCCTTCTGGCGCAAGACGTGAGCCGCCTTGCCAGTGAAGGCGCCGAAGCAGACGTCGCCATCAATGCCCTCGGCCAGATGCCGCGCCAGGGTCGTCTTTCCGGTTCCGGCATATCCGAACAACCGGAAGACCTGCTTGTCTCCCCGCTTGAACCACGCGGAGACCTCCTCAAGTGCCCTGTCCTGTTCCGGCGACCAAGCCATGCAGCGATTCCCGTTTCGTTCTCTTCATCCTGAGAAACGACATAGCTGGTTTTGTCGACGATGGCCAGCCGAGCGACCGCCGGCAAAGCACAGCCCCCGCAACCATCCAGAAGCTTCAGTCGGAGCAACGGCTATTTTCCAGCATGCCCCTTGGTCCAATAGCCGGAAGATTTGATCCAGGCCGGGTTCACCCCCAGATCGTCAAGCACATAGGACTTGAGCGTTTGCGCCACCTGCGCCTCCGCAGCAATCCAGATGAAGGTCTCAGGCGCAATATCCAGAGCCTTCACCGCCGCAAGAAAAGGCGCCGGGTCAGCTGCATGCTCTTCCGTGCGACAGAGCCAGTGGCAAGTCACGTCTGCCGGCGTCTCAAACGCTTGCTGGTCTTCCGGCGTCGGAATACCCGCAATCACGGTGATCCGGTCCGCCTCTCCTGCTTCCTCGACCTTCCGTCCGATGGCAGGCAGCGCCGTCTCGTCACCAATCAGCAACCAGTTGATGAAATTGCCACGCACCACCCGGGAGCCGCGCGGCCCACCGACCACCAGGGAACTCCCGACTTCGGCACTCAGCGCCCATTGCGTTGCAGGGCCTGCATCATGCAATGCAAAATCGAGGACCAGTTCGCGAGTTGCCACGTCGAAACTCCGCGGCGTGTAGCTCCGGCGTATCGGGTCTTCATCGTCGGCGGAAAGCAGCAGCTTCACGTTGTCATCAAAACCGGGGCTCTGAAAATCAGCAAGATCTTCCCCCGTCAAGGTGACGCGCTGCATGTGCGGGGTCAGTCTGACACTTGCAACAACCGTCAGGGACCGGCGTTTCAGTGGAATATTCAGCCTTTCGGCAAAGGGGAGCGAGGAAGTGTCGTCTTGAAGGGTTTCGACCGTCATCAGATGTCCTTGTCTTGCGCCCTGCGTCACTTCAATCGTGCAACACAGGGTGCGCAAGCACACAGACCGAGAGCAAGTTCTCGAGATCCGCGCGTTGGTTGACGTAAGCGCTGACGGCATCTTTGATGAAAGATCAGCGCCTAGATCAAATATGATAATAAAACTCAAGTTTCAAGAGGCGCAGTGCACTTAGTCGGACCGAAGCTGGCCCCGCGGCCATGTGGCACCGCCTAGGCCTTGAACCTCTGCACCGCGATCACGCCAAGCCGAACCGCCTGACAAGTTGCCTGAATCTTATTGGCAACATTCATTTTCGTGAAGATGTTCGCCCAGTGGTACCGGACGGTTGCCGTGGAAATTCCCAGGATAGTCGCAATGTCCTGATCAGTCTTGCCCTCTGCCGACCAGGACAGCACATCGACTTCGCGAGGGGTGTAGCTGACTGCATTTTCTGCAGAGTAAAAGCTCATGAACCGCTCGTAGAACGCGCCTGCCATCAGGTTGACCTCAGCCAGCTCCTGAAAGGATGACGCCTCGCTTTTCATTTCACGAGATACCCCCACCGCGGCCACTTCTCCTGCCCGGCTGACCAGTGGAATCCCGATACCGCTGGCAAGTCCGGCATCTGCTGCTTGATGCATCAACTGCCGCGACGTGTTCAGCAACGCCTCACTCAGACCGGCATCTCGCTTCTGCTTTGCCACAGCATCATCCCAGAAAAACGGTAAGCGGCCTGACAGGCAACTATGGATGACCGGATCGACGGCGAAATAGCCCTCAGCCATATAGTATTTCATCCAGTCTTCGGGGTAGTCCGTCGCAAATCCGTGAAACTGGGTCAACCCGACGGACGGGTGCTCCGTGATCAGAGTGAGACAAGCGTGATTATAGCCAAGACGGCGTGTATCTAGACAGAAACTTTCAAATGCCTCAGCGGCAGTTTGAGCACCAAGAATGCCTTCGATTGCCCCACCCAAGTCAAACACCAGTTATCGCCTCCCAGTGACCTATCAATTCTGCTAGGTCCACAAAATGACGCAACGTGATACTTCTGGCAATGTTAGTTCCCTCTTAGGGAATTATATTTTTTAAGATTTTTTAGATCAGGCGACGGGGCAACCCGTCGCCTTTTTTCTTTGAATGCAGAGGATCCGCACAGCGAACTCACCTGAACCTGCACATCGTCAGCACACGCTAAAGAGACAACGGCTCCCGAGGCCTAGCGCTCAAAGCACCGGTCGCTTCCCGACGGCCCCTGAAACACCGCTTCGTTGCCCTTCGTGTGAATAGAGAAGACGCCATCGGTATATAGCGCGCCTGATCCGGACCGAACCCGCGCCAGTCGGTTGCCTTCGAAAGTATCCATGTTGAAGGTGACATGCTCGTTGGCACCACCGATGTCTGAAAATGTAACCGCCAGCGGCAACCCCTCAGGACATGTGTAATGAACTGTGCGCGCAGCCGGCGACGCCACCGGAGCTGACCCGCCCGCAGCAACATCCGCGATGGCGTTGGTAATGGTGTAAAGCGGCTGCATGGGATCATTGCCCTGGCCATATAGCACCTGTCTGCTTTGCAGATTCAGTTGCAGACCGACATTGCGCGAGGCATCAAACAGGTAAACCGCCGTATCACTGCGACCGCGTTCTTCAAACCGGAACGATACTCGGCCTTGCTCATTTAGCTCTTCCCACTGCCCGCCGCCAGCATTGGAGAAACTGCCCCTGGAGTGGAAGACCTGATCAACCGTCAGACCATTCACCCCATTGCCCAGACCATTGAAGGCTGGAGTGACCTGCTGGACCGAGGTGTTCTGCCCGCCCGAAGCCGGTTGCCGTGCTCCCTGCTGCACTGGCGGCAAGATGTTGTTCAGGCCACGCGCACACGTCGTCAGGATACCCGGATACTCAGTCTGCGAGCAGAAGATACCCCCCCACTGATAACCCGTCCGCCCTCGGCCATAGCGGATCTGAAACCACTCGTAGCCATCCATCAACACGCCCGTTCCGTTGAGGATGAGAATCTGATTGCCCTCGCCCAGGCTTCCAACCTGCCGGTATTGAAGACCTGGCCCGCTGCGAACCTTGCCGCCATAGGATTGACCGTTTTGCGGAAAGTCGACATCCGGCGATGCCTGGACGGAAGTGGAAAAAGCCAAAAGGCCGAAAATCAGAAGTCCTGAAAAATTGCGCATGAAAGCCTCGTTCAAAAAACCGAACACACCCAAATCAGACAGGATGTGACGCTCAACAAATTACCGTTAGGTCACTAAGGTATCCCGGCTGAACGCAGGATGAACAGGTTATTTTAACCAGTAGCAGACTCTAGGGCCGCGGGTAGTGCTTGACGCCCGAGCCGGTGACGGAAAATCCCGCCATGTAGGGGTCGCGTTCATCCAGCGAGATCGTGCTGGTGCCCGTCTTCACTGCCCAGCCTTCGATGGTCGGGATGATGCCGCGCTTGTGGCCGACAAGCACCTCCTCCTTCACCCCTCCGGTAAAGAGAGATCCGATGACGCTTTCATGCACAAAGCTCTCACCGACCTTGAGTTTGCCCTTGCCGTGCAGCTGCGCCATACGGGCCGATGTCCCGGTGCCGCAGGGACTGCGGTCGATGGCCTTGTCGCCATAAAAAACCGCGTTACGCGCATCCGCAGTCGGATCAGCCGCTGGGCCAGTCCATTGCAAATGGGTGATCCCCTTGATGCCCGGATTCTCCGGATGCACCATCTCATAGGCGTCATTCATCAAAACCCGCAGCCCAGGGCTGGCTTGCACCAGCATGTCGACCGGGATGCCCCCAACGCCGGGAAAGTTCTCCTGCGGCTCGATGATCGCATAAAAATTTCCGCCATAGGCAACATCAAACGTCAACCGCCCGAACACCGGGCAGTCGATCTCAAGCCCCTCAGCGGCAAGGAAGGATGCCACGTTGGTCAGCTTGACCGAGGCGACATACTCGCCCTCCATCCGATACTCCGCCAGGACGAGGCCGGCGGGCGTTTCCAACCGCGCAAGGCCCGGCGTCTTTGGTCGCAACAGGCCTTCCTCGATCGCCATCGTCACTGTGCCAATGGTGCCGTGCCCGCACATAGGCAGACAGCCAGAGGTCTCGATGTAAAGCACGCCGACATCATAGTCCTCTGATGAAGGCGGATAGAGAATGGAACCGGACATCATGTCGTGACCACGCGGCTCGAACATCAGGCCCGTGCGGATCCAGTCATAGTCGGCGATGAATTTCTGTCGCCGCTCGAACATCGAGGTTGCCTCGATACGCGGACCACCGCCCGCCACCAACCGCACCGGATTGCCGCAGGTATGACCGTCGATACAGAAGAACGTATGCCGCGCCATGAAGGCCTCCGCAGGTATCAGAAACGCGTTGCTCGGAACGGTTCGGGATCAACGACCGGCGTCTCGCCGTAAATCATCGCGGCCAGCATATCACCGGTCACGGCGGATTCCGTCAGCCCGTGATGCGCATGGCCAAAGCCGTAGAGAATATGTTCGCTGGCCGAGGACTTGCCGATCACCGGCAGGCTGTCCGGCAACGAAGGGCGGAAGCCCATCCAGCGCTTGCCGACCGAGGCATCGAGCTTGGGATAGATCGTCTTGGCTTTGGCGATCATCGCATCGATGCGCTTCCAGTTCGGCGGCAAATCCAGTCCGCCGAATTCCACCGCTCCACCAATGCGCAGCCCGATCTCCAGCGGCGACAGAACAAACCCGTGACCGGGCAACATGATGAAGTTGGAAACCTTCACACCCGGATCCGGCACGGTGATGTTGTATCCACGCTCCGTGTCCAGTGGAATGGCGTCGCCCAGCTGCGCGGTCAGCTTCTTTGACCAGGCACCACAGGCGATGACCAGCTTCTCGCAATAGCGACTGCTTCCATCCGCAAATCGAATTTCAGCTCCCTCGGCGATGGCTTGCACGCCCTCCACAGACGCCACCTCGAATGTGACGCCCTGGGCCACCAGCCAGTCAGCCAGAGAAAGACAGAGCTTCTTCGGATCATCCATCTGCGCCCAGCCGGGCAGGTAGCCGCCACCGACGATATTCGGCGTCAGTTCCGGCTCGATGTCGCGGATTTCGTCGCCACTCATTTCTTGCACTTCGATGCCGTAGTCGCGCTGCTCCGCCCAGCCTGCCCGATACTGATCAAGCTTGGCCTGATTGTCGAAGATCTCCAGGCAGCCGTTGCGCCGCACCTGATTATGCGTGCCGGTCAGCCGCCAGACCCGCTCCCACGACGGCAGCGCTCCACCGTTCAACGCTGCCAGCGCAACTGTGCTGCGCGCCACCTGTCCTTTGGAACAAGCCGCCATGAACCGCAACATCCAGGGCATGATTTTCAAGGCATAGGCCGGACGCACGGTCAAAGGTCCAAGTGGATCCATCATCCACTTCAGCGCATCCTTCCACTTACCCGGCGAAGCCAGTGGAGCAACATCAGTCCAGGCGATACCACCGGCGTTCCCCTGACTGGCCCCTGCTGCCGGCCCTTCCCGATCAATGATGGTGACGGAAGAGCCGCGTTCAACCAGAACACAGGCTGTGGCCAGGCCGACGATACCGGCCCCAATAATGGTAACGGATGGCTTGCTCATGGTCCCTGTTAGATTGCCGTGCGAGTGAAGGGAAAACGACGAAAACTCACGCTGGAAGCGTTCGAGATTAAGATGTCCGCGAGCGCCCGTCGTGTCAATATTTGATATATCAGATATATTTTCTTAAGTATCCGTGCGGCACTATGACCTAGCGTCGCTTTTGGCTTTCCTATCTCAGCGACAGCATCCCGTACCATTCAAGCCCGGATGCTTGAACATGTTAAGGAGGCTCAAGTCGGCCAATGAATGAAGAATACAGCCTCGCCGAGGTCGCCTACAAGCGGCTGGAAGAGGACATCGTCACCCTGAAGCTCCAGCCCGGCGAAGCGCTGACAGAAACACGCCTGTCCCAAACGCTGAACATGGGCAGGACACCGATCCGGGAAGCCGTTCAACGCCTGTCCTGGGAAGGTCTGGTATCGATCCGCCCGCGACTTGGAATGGTGATTTCCGAGTTGAACCCCGGTGACTACACCCGTGTCATGGATGCACGGCATCCGCTGGAGGTTCTGTTGGCAACCAGTGCGGCACGCCTGGCCAGCCGGACGGAGCGTGATCGCCTGCACGACTGCACCTCCGCCATGCGCGATGCTGCTGCAGCAAAGGACATGCTGGCCTTCATGCGGATGGACAAGACATTCGACGAGATCATCGGCCGTGCCTCCTGCAATCCCTTCGCCGCCAAGGCGGTCGCCCCGCTGCAGACCCTCAGCCGGCGTTTCTGGTTCCGCTATATGGGCGAGAGCGATCTGACGGCCGCTGCCGCCTGTCATCTGGACCTGATGCAGGCAATCGGCAAGGGGGATGAACAGGCAACCCGCGCAATGGCAGAAGAGCTCATGCGCTACATGCGCCGTCAGGCCGTGTCACTGATTGCCGAGGTCAGTTTTTCAAGCTGACTGTTTCGGTGAAATCACAGCAATAAAGGCGCAGGAGCCTGCGCCTCCAGAGCTCAGTGCGGCCTCGCCTGATCAGGCGAACATGTGCCTTGTCCGGTTCGCCAGAGCAACCAGCGACAGCATCACCGGGACCTCGACAAGCACGCCAACCACTGTGGCCAACGCGGCGCCCGATTCCAGGCCAAATAGGCTGATCGCCACCGCAACGGCCAGCTCGAAAAAGTTTGATGTGCCGATCAAGGCCGCAGGAGCAGCCGTCGTGAAAGGAACCCGCCAAAAATAGCCCCAGACATAGGCTATGGCGAAAATCCCGTAGCTCTGCAGAAGCAAGGGAACCGCGATCAGCACAATCACCAGCGGCTCATCGACAATGGTCTGAGCCTGAAAACCGAACAGCAGAACGACCGTCGCCAGCAGTCCAATGACCGAATAAGGCTTCATCTTGGCGGTGAACTCAGCCACCCGTTCAGGATCGCCACTGGCATCCAGAGCCTTTCGCGTGAAGTAACCTGCCACCAGCGGGATGACCACATACAGAAGCACCGAGTAAAACAGCGTCTCCCAAGGCACCACGATATCGGTCACCCCAAGCAGCAATGCGGCAAGAGGTGCAAAAGCAAACACCATGATCAGGTCGTTGATCGACACCTGAACCAGGGTGTAATTCGCGTCCCCTCGGACCAGCTGGCTCCAGACAAAGACCATCGCCGTGCAAGGCGCGACACCCAGCAGGATCATCCCCGCTATATATTCCTTGGCATCACTCGGGCTCACCAGCCCGGCGAAGATATATTCGAAGAACAGTATCCCCAGCGCCGCCATGGTGAAGGGCTTCACCAGCCAATTGATTACCAGAGTGATGCACAGGCCCTTCGGCTTCTGTCCCACATCCTTGAGGGAAGAGAAGTCGATATTGACCATCATCGGAAAGATCATCACCCAGATGAAGACCGCAACAACCAGGTTGACGTTGGCAATCTCCAGAGCGGCAATCGCCTGGAAAGCGCCCGGTGCCATCAAGCCCAGACCAACGCCGGCGGCGATGCAAATGGCAACCCAGAGCGACAAATAGCGCTCGAACAAGCCGAGGGGGGAAACGTCAGAGGAAGTCACGTCTGATCTCCTGGAATGAGAATGGTGGGCGATAAGCGCCCGAAGGAGGCATGAAAACGAGGGACGGAACCTATGCGTCGGTGCGCCCGATGGCTGAAAGCTGGAGCTTTGCATCCGCCGCGTCGAAAACTGTGTCGGGCAGAGCCAGAAGATCCTCGACGCGCCTTTTCATCTGCGTGTAAGCCAGATCGAACGCTGCTGCGCGCACGCTGTCGTCGCCCTCAACGCCTGCAGGGTCCGGGATCCCCCAATGCACCACCAGTGGGTGCCCCGGCCAGATTGGACACGCTTCCCCGGCCGCATTGTCACAAACCGTGACGATGAGATCCATTTTCGGCGCATCGGGACCGGAAAACTCTTCCCAGCTTTTGGAGCGAAACCCCTCCGAGCTCACCTTCTGGCGCTCCAGGCATGCAAGAGCGTCCGGGTTCACCTGTCCGCGTGGCGTCGAACCTGCGGAAAAGCTCTTGAATCGATCACCGCCGAGGTGACCCAGCAGGCCCTCGGCCAGAACGGAGCGGGCAGAGTTAGCTGTGCAGACGAACAAGACGTTACGCATGTGAGGGTGTTCCAAGTTGGAAATGGCAAGGTGGCTAGGCCGGTGTCGGCTCTGTGTCCTTTTGCGGCACGCAGCTGAGCACATTGAGCAGCGGCGCACAGAGCTCCGGGTTTCCGCCACAGCAATCCTGCAGCAGGTATGTGACAAGCTTTTGCATCGCGGAAAGATCTGCGCGGTAAACAATCGAACGCCCATCCCGCTCAGCTGAAATCATTCCGGAACGGGTCAAGAGGCCAAAGTGGGTCGAGAGCGTGTTGGGACGCACGTCGAGGGTTTCAGACACCGCACCGGCGGACAGCCCATCCGGGCCTGCCTTTACCAGCAGGCGAAACACATCCAGACGGGTTTCCTGACCCAGCGCCGCGAGCGCATCAAGAGCATTATTCTTATCCATAGTTCGATAATAACCGAATTATCGAATTATTCAAGCCGAATTGCCAGTTGGGTTTCTCCCGTTCACGGCATCATCCAATCTGAGCAGCTTATGAGCCCTTCTCGATCTGATCTTGCAACGTATTCAGATTTTTCAGGCTGCGCGAAGCCCGGTCGATAATGTCCTGATTTTCCTGTTTCAGCGTCGCATAGTTCGGCAAGGAGGGAGCAATGACCAAAGGAGCTGGTGTCGGAGGCCGTGTTGCCCCGTCCCAGGAAAATTCCTCAGGCGCAGCTTGGGCGGTCTCCAATTGTGTCTGGAGGAGTTCGACCTTCTCTGTCAGCGAAGCAACAGTCTGAGCAAGGCCAAGCTGCTGATCGGTGACTGAAGCGACTTCCTCCGTCAGCTGCCCTGATTCCTCGCGGGTTGTGAACTTGATCCCACCGTCGGTAAGTTGGAAATCAGCAACTTGTGGAAGTGCGATCAAAGCCCCGCCAAAGGCAAAAATCAAAGCCTGGCCGGAGGAGATGTCCCGTTTGAAAAGAATGGTCAGGGCGGCGAGCAACATCAGCAGCCCTCCCGCAAACCACAGGGGATCAATATCCATAAGCAACCTCCTTTCGACACCCAAAGCGGAATATACTTAAAGTCTACATATCAAAAGCAAGTAACTTTAGCTTGTATCGGCGATTTTGTCCCGGAAAATGACGCAACGAAAACAGGCGGAGCGCCGAGCGCCCCGCCTGTTCAAACTCTGCACCCGGCAATGCTTCAGGCAGCGCTTGCTGCTTTGGCCGCCAGACGTTTCTTGATGCTGTCCGCATCAGCGCGTGGCGTCGCCGCAAACAGCGTCTTTGTATAGGCATGTTGCGGGGCGTCGAAGACTTCGTCGCGCGTGCCGTATTCCACCACTTCGCCGAAATACATCACCATCACCTTGTCGGCGAGATACTTCACCACCGACAAATCGTGGGAAATGAAGATGTAGGTCAGGCCCATTTCGTCCTGAAGGTCCTTCAGAAGATTGAGGATCTGCGCCTGAACCGAAAGATCCAACGCCGACACCGGTTCATCAAGCACCAGCAGCTTCGGCTTCAGCATGATCGCACGGGCGATGGCGATGCGCTGGCGCTGGCCACCGGAGAACATGTGCGGGTAGCGCCCGTAATGCTCCGGCTGCAAGCCGACTTTCTGCAGCATTTCCAGAGCCAGTTCGCGACGCTCGGCCGCTCCCATGTCCGTATTGAGCAGCAGCGGTTCTTCGAGCACATGGCCGATCTTCTGGCGCGGGTTGAGCGAGCCATAGGGGTTTTGAAAGATAATCTGCACCTTCTGGCGCATGTCTTTCGAAATCCCGGTCTTGGCAATATCGATCGGCAAGCCGTCAATCTCGATCCCGCCTTCGGACTGGGCATCGATCATCGTCAGCATACGTGCAAGGGTTGACTTGCCGCAGCCGGATTCACCGACGATGGCCAGGGTCGAACCGCGTTCCACATCAAAGCTGACGCCCTTGACGGCGGTGAACTTGCCCGGCTTTTTGAACAGCCCGCCCTTGATGTCATAGGTGCGGTAGAGATCACGCACTTTCAGGATGATATCGCTCATCAGAAGCCTCCTTCCGATGCAAAGTCACTGACAGTCGGCAGCCGGTCGCCATCGGCGTTCTCCGGCAGCGCCGACAGCAGCGCCCGCGTATAGGCATGCTTGGGATCTTCAAACAGGGAGAGAACATCCGCCTCTTCCATCTTGTTGCCTTTGTATTGGACAATCACCCGATCGGCGGTCTCGGCCACAACGCCCATGTCATGGGTAATCATGATCAGCCCCATGCCACTGTCCTGTTGCAGCTGAACCAGTAGATCGAGGATCTGTTTCTGGATCGTCACGTCAAGCGCGGTTGTCGGCTCGTCGGCGATCAGCAGCTTCGGCGAGCAGGCAATTGCCATGGCGATCATCACGCGCTGACATTGACCACCCGACATCTGATGCGGAAAAGCATTTACCCGCTCTTCTGGCTTTGGCAGGCCGACGGACTTCATCAGTTCGATGACCCGCGCCTTGCGCCCCTTGCCGGAGAGATTGGTGTGGGTCTTCAGCGTTTCATTCAGCTGATAACCGATTGTAAAGCACGGGTTCAGACTTGCGACAGGCTCCTGGAAGATCATCGAGATGTCCTTGCCGATCACCTTCCGACGCTCCTGCGTCGACAGGGTGCGCAAATCACGTCCCTCGAACTCCATCTTGTCGGCGGTGATCGTTGCCGTATCAGGCAACAACCCCATCACGGCAAGCATCGCCACGGATTTGCCCGAGCCGGACTCGCCAACGATGGCCAGAACTTCACTGCCTTCGACCGTGTAGTCGACCCCATCAAGCGCCTTGAACGGGCCCTTGGCAGTGGCGAATTCGACCTTGAGGTTACGAATTTCAAGAAGCGGCATGGGCTTAGCTCCTCTTCAGCTTCGGGTCGAGTGCGTCACGAAGACCATCACCGACCAGATTGATCGCCAACACCGTGACCAGGATAGCAACACCCGGGAAGGTCACGACCCACCACGCACTGAGGATAAACTCACGTGCCTCGGCAAGCATGGTGCCCCATTCCGGCGTCGGTGGCTGTGCGCCCATGCCGAGAAAGCCAAGGGCGGCCGCATCGAGAATGGCATTCGAGAAAGACAGGGTGGCCTGAACAATCAGCGGTGCCAGGCAGTTCGGCAGGATGGTCTTGAACATCAACCGAAAATGGCCGGCACCTGCCACACGTGCGGCGACCACATAGTCCCGATTAACCTCCGCCATGACCGCAGCGCGGGTGAGACGGACGAAATGCGGCTGCAGCACGATTGCAATCGCGATCATCGCATTCATCAGTCCCGGCCCCAGAATGGCGACGAGAACAAGGGCCAGCAGCAGAGACGGGAACGACAGAATGATGTCCATGATACGCATGATGAACGTATCGACCGCACCACCGACGTAGCCAGCCACCAGACCGATGACGATGCCACCGACCAGCGCGATGGTTACGACGACCACGCCAATAAACAGCGAGAATCGCGCCCCGAAAATCAGGCGCGACAGGATATCCCGGCCAACCGCATCGGTGCCCAGAGGATAGGTAAGACTGCCACCAGCTTCCCAGAAGGGAGGCGACAGAAGCGCATCACGAAACTGCATGTCGGGATGATGCGGAGCCACCAGAGGGGCAAAGATTGCCACGCTCACCAGCAGGACGAAGAGCGCCAGCCCGAGAACAGCCCCCTTGTTCTGAGAAAAATAGTACCAGAATTCAACCAGCATCGCCTTGGTGGCGTTGCGGCTTTCTTTCTCCACGGCAGTCGTCTTGGCCGTGTCGACCGAAGATGTTTTTGTCATTTTATTGTCTCCCCGCGTCAGTTGTGGCGGATACGCGGATTGATGAGACCGTAGAGAAGATCCACGATCAGATTCACCAGCATGATGATACCGGCGATCAGCAGCAAACCGCCCTGAACCACGAAGTAGTCACGCCGCGAAATGCTGTCGACCAGCCATTTGCCGATGCCTGGCCAGGAGAAGATGGTCTCCGTCAGGATAGCGCCCGCAAGCAACACACCGACCTGAAGACCAATCGTCGTCACCACCGGGATAAGCGCATTGCGCAAGGCATGGAGGCCGACGACCCGGAACGGGGACAGCCCCTTCGCCCGTGCGGTCCGCACATAATCCTCACCCAGCACTTCCAGCATGGCCGACCGGGTCTGACGCGCGATCACCGCAAGCGGGATGGTCGCCAGAACGATGGATGGCAGCACCAGATGGCTGACAGCCGAGGTGAACGCCCCCTTCTGTCCCGACATCAGACTGTCGATCAGCATGAAGCCCGTGCCTTGCGGGAAATAGTACAAGATCCCGATCCGACCCGAGACCGGCGTCCATTGCAGAATGCCCGAGAACAGGATGATCAGCAGCAGCCCCCACCAGAAGATCGGCATGGAGTAGCCCACGAGAGCCGTGCCCATGATGGCCTGGTCGGTGACCGATCCGCGCTTGACCGCCGCGAAGATACCCGCCGGAATGCCGAGACAAACCGCCAGAATGATCGCACAAAGCGCCAGCTCCACCGTGGCGGGAAACAGGGTGAGAAACTCGGTCAGGACCGGCTTCTTCGAAGCGAAGGAAATTCCAAGATCACCGTGGAAGATATCGATCAGATAGTCGAAATACTGGTGCCACAGGGGCTGGTCAAAGCCCATCTGTGCCATCAGCTGCGCCTTGCGCTCAGGGTCGATCCCCCGTTCGCCGGCAAGCAGATC
This sequence comes from Roseibium limicola, assembly GCF_017313085.1. Lineage (GTDB taxonomy): Bacteria > Pseudomonadota > Alphaproteobacteria > Rhizobiales > Stappiaceae > Roseibium > Roseibium limicola. The sequence goes on from NZ_JAFLNF010000008.1 coordinate 51,785, forward strand.
AAGCGGGTCGCCAGGAAGCAGCCTGATAAAGCTGAAGGCAACAAGCGTGACCCCGAAGAAGGTCGGGATCAACAGGCCGAGACGGCCGATAAGAAAACGAAACATTTTCTGGTCCGGATACGAATAACCAGCGTAACCCGTAAGATCTACCTAGGGTTTCCGCCGGCTGTAAAAGGAAGAACGCCGGCGAGGATCTCGCCGGCGTCCAATTTGGGGGAGCTTTTACTCCGCGATGTCCACGCCGTCAAACCAATGACCACCCAGCGGGTCCATGACGTAGCCCGAAACCTTGGACGACATCGGCATGAAGACCGTGGAGTGAGCGATGGTTGCCCAAGGAGCTTCACGCTTGAACACAACCTGAGCTTCTTCATAAAGCTTGGTGCGCTCAGCCTTGTCGGAGACAACCTTGGCCTTCTGGATCAGAGCTTCGAACTCGTCGTTGCACCATTGCGCACGGTTGGAACCACCAACGCCATCACAGCCAAGGAGAACGGCAAGGAAGTTGTCGGGATCACCGTTATCGCCGGTCCAACCCAGGAGCACGGCACCATCACGGTCCTTATCCTTCGAGCGGGAGAGATACTCACCCCATTCGTAGGAAACGATCTCGACCTCAACACCAACTTCAGCGAAGTCAGCCTGAAGCACTTCCGCCATGCGGCGTGCGTTCGGGTTGTACGGACGCTGAACTGGCATTGCCCAGATCTTCATGGACAGGTTTTCAACGCCGGCATCAGCCAGCATCTTCTTGGCCAGTTCCGGATCAAAGGCGTCGTCTTCAACAGCCTTGTTGTAGGACCACATCGTCGGCGGAATCGGGTTCTTGGCAGCAATGCCCGAGCCCTGGAACACGGCATCCAGGATGGCCTGCTTGTTGATCGCATGGTTCAGAGCCTTGCGAACTTCAGGCTTGTCGAACGGTGCCATCTGGGTGTTATACGCCAGATAACCGACGTTCAGACCCTGCTGCTCTTCAATCGACAGGCTGTCGTCAGCCTGGATGGACGCAATGTCGGCCGGTGCCGGGTAAGGCATCACATGACATTCGCCAGCCTTCAGCTTCTGCAGACGGACGGCTGCATCAGGAGTGATGGCAAAGACCAGGTCGTCGATCGGCTGCTTGCCATCCCAATAGTCAGCGAACGCTGCATAGCGGATGACCGCATCTTTCTGATAAGCGACGAAGGAGAACGGACCGGTGCCAACAGGCTCCTGGTTCAACATTTCCTTGGTGCCGGATGCATCCAGCGTGTCCGCGTATTCCTTGGACAAGATGGAAGCGAAGTCCATTGCCAGGTTGGCGATCATCGGAGCTTCCGGACGGTTCAGCACGAACTTGACCGTGTAGTCGTCAACCTTGACGATTTCCTTGATCAGGTCCGGCATTGACATGCCGTTGAAATATTCCCAAGCAGCACCTGGTGTGTACTCATACCAAGGGCTGGATGAATCCAGCTGACGCTCGAACGAGAAGATGACGTCATCAGCGTTGAGCTCACGCGTCGGCGTGAAGAAGCTGGTTGTATGGAACTTGACGCCTTCACGCAGGTGGAAGGTGTATTCCAGACCATCTTCGGAAACATCCCAGCTTTCGGCCAGGCCAGGCTGCACTTCAGTCGTGCCGCGCTTGAATTCGACAAGGCGGTTGTACAGAGGCTTGGAAGAAGCGTCGAATGTCGTACCGGCGGTGTAGAGCGCGGTATCAAAACCTTCTGGCGAACCTTCTGAGCAGTAAACCAGCGTCTTGGCGGATGCGCCGGATGCAGCGATCACGGCCAGACTGACACCGAGAAGGGCGGCCTTTAGGGACTTGCGAGTATTCATCAAACTGTTCTCCCCTTGATGAAACGCCCGGAGCGCCGCTCCAGTTGAGGGCAGCTTTCTTACCCGGGCACGCCACACTAAGTCCGTTTTTTCGCCTAAATCAATAGGCGAAACATTCCTAATTTTGTTGATTCAGGGAATTTCTTTCTCAGCACTCCTGCCATTGAGATATTCAAAAAGTTCAAAGGGTTTACCCAACGCAAAACCATTCCTAGAGCGAGCCTGCAGATATATCAGGAAACACTTTCCAGCCAAGTACCTTCCGCCGCCACTGCTTTTGTCTCAAACATGACGAAAGGGCACTTGTTTTTCGGTGTTTAAAACAGCGATTTCCGGGTTCTGGAAACGGCCTCTCGCCACCCCTTGAGCAGCTTCTCCCGCTTATCCTGCAGCATCCCTGGAGCAAAGCGTTTCTGCAAGCGCCAGTGGGAGGAAAATTCTTCCATCCCCGGCCAGGCTCCGACGTGATGGCCTGCAAGCCAGGCAGCCCCTAGTGCCGTGGTCTCCAGAACTTCCGGACGGTCCACGGGAGCAGCCAGAATGTCGGAGAGAAACTGCATGGTCCAATCCGACGCCGTCATACCACCATCAACCCGCAAGACGGTCTCACCGTCCGCAGCCCAGTCGGCCTGCATGGCGTCGATCAGATCCCGTGTCTGATAGCCAACACTCTCCAGCGCAGCCCTTGCAAAGTCCGACGGGCCGCTGTCGCGGGTCAGTCCGAAAACCGCGCCACGTGCGTCCGGATCCCAATGCGGCGCCCCCAACCCGACGAAGGCCGGCACGAGATACAGCGGATCACGATCAGCGGCCTGTTCGGCCAGAGCCTGCGTGTCACTCGCCGCTCCAATCACTCCAAGCCCGTCACGCAACCATTGGACCGCAGCACCCGCCACGAAGATCGAGCCTTCCAGAGCATAGGTCGTCTCACCGTTCAACCGATAGGCAATGGTGGTCAAAAGCCGATTGCTTGAGGCAACCGGTTCAGAGCCCGTGTTGAGCAGTGCAAAGCACCCGGTTCCGTATGTCGATTTTACCATGCCCGGCGCAAAACACGCCTGCCCCACGGTGGCAGCCTGCTGGTCGCCCGCAACACCACAAATGGGCAAGGGCGCGCCAAACAGGCTCTCGACACTGGTACCGAAGTCCGCAGCGCTGTCCAGCACCTCTGGCAGCAGGGACATTGGAACGCCAAGCAATCCGCAGAGCTCTTCGTCCCAGCTGTTGCTGTGAATATTAAAGAGCAATGTTCGCGAGGCATTGGTGGCATCGGTGACGTGTCTCGCCCCCTTGGTGAGGTTCCAGATCAACCAACTGTCGACCGTGCCGAACGCCAGTTCTCCAGCGTCCGCGCGCGCCCGCGCGCCCTTCACATTGTCGAGGACCCAGGCAACTTTGGTACCGGAGAAATAAGGATCAAGCAGCAGCCCGGTCTTTTCCGACACCAGGGGCTCGCGCCCATCCTGACGAAGCTTCTCGCAAAAGGCCGCCGTGCGGCGATCCTGCCAGACAATGGCGTTGTAGACGGGCTCGCCGGTTTTACGGTCCCAAACCACAGCGGTTTCACGCTGGTTTGTAATGCCGATAGCTGAGATTTCGCTCGCTTCGAGGCTTGCGGCCTCTAACGCGGCACGACAGACCCGAAGCGTGCTTTGCCAGAGATCATCCGGCGCATGTTCCACCCAGCCGGAATGCGGAAAGTGCTGCGGAAACTCTTCCTGCCCGACACCGCAATTTTCCATATTCTTGTCGAATACGATTGCCCGGCTCGAGGTCGTCCCCTGATCGATGGCTAGAATGAATCCCGCCATTGGTTCCTCCCAATCAATCTTGTTGTTCTTGAAGAAACCGGCGTCCTCTCCCGTGTCCGCCGGTTCCTGACCTCGTCTATCTATGCGGCGACCAGGGCTGCCCACGCAAGAGCATCCTCAGGTCAACACCAAAACCTCATCGCACTGGCGCGTAGCCAACCAAAGCCCTGAAAGCCGCCACTCAATCCAGAAAAACGAAGCTATTACGAAACCAATCGAAATACAATTCTTTCGAATACGCATAAACGAAAGGCGACCCCGGGGTCGCCTTTCACACTTCACTATCATCTTTTCAGACCGGACGAGGCTCAGACGCTCAATCCTCTGAGCCGTCGGGCATGTCCGTATCAGGCTTGCTTTGGGCGCCTGTTGGTGCCGCATCGCTCTCGCCCATGTCCACATCGTCATGCGCCTTGGCCATTTTCGAAGAGCTCTCGACCACAGCCGGCGGCATTCCTGAGTGATAAGTTACCTGCGGGAACGGGATCTCGATTCCCTGCTCGTCGAAGACCTCCTTCACGAACTCATTGTAGGCGCGTCCGGTGCTCCACTGATCGCCCGGCAACGTCTTGATCCGCGCCCGAATATTGACAGAGCTGTCGGCAAATTCCGTCACCCCGTGCATTTCCAGGTCCTCCAGGATCGAGACCCCAAGCTCACTCGCCTTCAAGCGGTTGAAGGCCTCTGTCATGGCTGCCTTTGCTTGCTTGATGTCCGTGTCGTAGGACACCCCGATTACGGCGACGTGGAAAGCAAAGTCCCGCATGAAATTGGAAACGGTATCGACAGCAGAGAACGGCACAATGTGGGTAACCCCATCAAGATCGCGCAACCGCACCGACCGGACTGTCAGCCGTTCGACCACACCGGTGGTTCCGCCGACAGTCACCACATCGCCCTCGTTGATGGCATTTTCAATCTGGATAAAGGCTCCAGTGATGATGTCTTTCACCAGCGTTTGCGCACCGAACGAAATGGCCAGACCGACGACACCGGCACCAGCGATCAACGGCCCGATATCGACGCCGATTTCCGACAGGGACAAAAGCGTGCCCATCACCAGAATGATCACTGTAAAGGCATTGCGGAACAGCTGGAACAGCGTCCTCACCCGAGCCGTCACCACATAGCCGGAGTGTTCCCGCAGACGCAGATCGATCCAGGCCATCACCGCCAGCCAGATGCAGAAAGCGACGATCACCACCAGGAAGGCCGAGAAGTAACGCCCCAGGAAAAGCTGCCCGCCGGCGCTCGACACCCAGGAGATGAATGACACGACACCCCAGATATCCAGCAGCAACAGGATGGTTACCAACGCCACCAGGAACCGGAAAATCTTGAGGATACGCGGCACGAAGGCATTGATCCTACCTTGCAGGGCGGGCAGCTTGACGCGAAGTTCCTCCGGCAAGCGAACCCCGCCGACAATTGCACGCGTTGCCACAGCCGAAAGCAGGAAACCGGCTGCAACGGTGACAAGCGTCAATCCTGTCGACTGAATGGCGATGGTGAAAGCATCAAGCGGACGCGACAGCCAGATGCCGAACACGGTCAGCACATAAAGCATTGCCAGCAGATCCCAGATCCGCGCTACCCCATCCAGTGCCCGCGAGGCAATCTCGCTCGACATATTTTGCGCATAGGCTTTCATGCCGCGTCGCACCGGCCCGCGATTGCTGCGGATCAGACCGAGCAGATAGATCACCACGCCGAAGACCACGACGAACTTGACGGTATTTCCAACGACAAAGGACACGCCGACATTGGCAATCGGCACCGCCAGCATGACGCCATAGCCCAACCACAAAGTGACGGCGACGAGGCGACGGCTCCAATAGGTTGCCGTGCTGTCCTGGACAGGCAGCAAACGCAGCCCGGACCGGGCCGGCGCAAAGATCAGGCGCAATCCAATAACGAACAGATGGGTCAAAAAGAACGCATTCAGAGCAAACGTCTGGAAATTGGTCAGCTCCGTGTTCAGCTCGAATTCGCGATAGAAGGCGACGGTCACACCTACGAGCGTTGCAAGCGCCAGAGTCAGCGCATCCAGAAGCGTCAGCGGCACCAGATACTTCAAGCGCCAGATAATCCCGCGCCCGACACCCTTGGGAGCGATCTTGCGATACAGCACCGCAACCAATCTTTGCAGAACCCAGAAACTGAGCGAAGCCGCCGCGATGATTTGCACGACCTGCCACAACGCATCGGAGAACCGGCTCCAGCGCAGGGTTACGTCGCCCTGGGCAATCAGCAGAAAGCCGCGCATGAAGTGCTGAACCCGACCGACAACAGTCCAGCCTTCATCCAGCATCAGCCGGGTATAGCTTCCCAGGACAACTGCCAGGGGCGGGTCACTATCATCGACATTTTCCGCTGCCGATGCAGTACCTGCTGCCCCCGCAGACTGGCTCTCAGCAGGAGGTGTATCGGTCTGCTCCGCTCCCTGAGGCGCTGTCTCGCCGTCCGACTTTCGCAACGCCTCGATCAAGGCCTGACGGCCCTGAGGGTCTTCCAGGAGCTTGATCAACGTCTGCGCCGCGTCCTGCGCGCCTGCCTCCATCGCCCCCTGTTCCTCGGAGTTTGCAGTGTCTTCATTTCCCGAAGAAGAAGACATAAGCCCCTGAAGCGGGATCATCTGTGCCTGGGAAGACGGAAGATTGACGAATAAAAACGCGCAAAGAAAAGCAGATAGGATGGGCAGCAGGCGTTTGGGAAGCATCCGGGGGTCCCTGATCGGTCTGGTCTTTTAAAGGTTGGGCTGAAGTTGTGCAAAACAGCCCGGGATGGAACGCATCACTCCATGGACCGGTTCCTTCCATCAGAGGACTTTAAAGCCTCGATACAAAAAAGGAAGGCGGTCAGAGACCGCCTTCCTTCACTCAGCTTCTCAAATCTCAGGCGTGCTTGCCGTTGTCCAGAACCGGGGTCTTGACCCCGTCCTTCACGGCGTCCGGCAGCATGTCCTGCATGAAGTTTTGATAGGAAACCGGGCGCAGGAAACGCTCGATTGCCTTTGTGCCGACAGACGTTGACCGCACATCCGTCGAGGCCGGGTAAGGACCACCGTGCATCATTGCATGGCTGACTTCCACGCCGGTCGGATAGGCGTTGCGGATCAGTCGCCCCGCCTTGCGCTCGACGATTGGCAGCAGCGGCTGCACGGCACCAAGATCTTCATCGTCCATGATGAAAGTGGCGGTCAGCTGACCTTCGAGAGTTGCAGCGACCTTGGCCACTTCAGCTTCATTGGCACATTTCACCACGACCGCCGCCGGGCCAAAAACCTCGTCATGCAAGTCCGGGTTCTGCAGATAGACAGCCGCAGTGGTTTCAAACACCACCGGTGCCACGTCACAGTCGCCAGCATCCGTGCCGGCAACCTTCACGTCGACCTTGCCGGACGCCTTGCGCTCCGCCACTGCCGATCGATAGGCCTTGGCGATACCGGCGGTCAGCATGGTTTGGGCAGGAACGCTGCCGAGTGCTTCACAAGCCGCAGCGACGAATTCGGAAACGCCCTTGCCGTCGCGAACGACGACCAGGCCCGGATTGGTGCAGAACTGGCCAACGCCCATGGTCAGCGACTGGGCCCAGCCCTTGCCGATTTCCTCGGCACGACTGGCAAGTGCTGCCGGCATCAGGAACGTCGGATTGACGGAGCCCAACTCACCATAGAACGGAATCGGCTCGGGACGCGAAACCGCGAGGTCATACAGCGCGCGACCGCCACGCAGCGAACCGGTAAAGCCGACAGCCTTGATCAGCGGATGTTTCACCAGAGCAGATCCGGACGCGATACTGGCGCCCTGAACGAGACCGAAGGTGCCCGTTGGCATACCGGTCTTCTCGATCGCAGCGCGAATGGCATCGGCAACGATTTCCGCGGTGCCGGCATGGGCCGGATGCCCCTTGACGATCACTGGGCAACCTGCTGCCAGCGCCGATGCGGTATCGCCACCGGCTGTCGAGAAGGCGAGCGGGAAGTTGGACGCCCCGAACACGCCGACCGGCCCGATGGCCCGCAGTGTAAGGCGCAGGTCAGGGCGCGGCAGCGGCTGGCGGTCCGGCATTGCACGATCGATGCGCGCATCGAAACAGGTGCCTTCTTCGATCCAGTCCGCGAACATCCGCAGCTGGCCGGTCGTCCGGCCGCGCTCACCGTTTAGGCGAGCTTCCGGCAGCGCCGTTTCCTGCGAGCCGGTTTCGGTCAGCTGAGCGCCACGCGCTTCGATTTCATCGGCAATAGCGCGCAGGAACGCAGCGCGCTCGCCTGCACTCTTGCTGCTGTAAGCAACGAAGTCACGCTCCGCCGCTTCTGCTGCCTTGGCAACGGTTGCTTCGTCTGCATCAAAAACAGCTTGTTGAAGTACCTGACCGGTTGCAGGTGCGACTGTCTGGAACGTCGTTCCACCTTCAACCCATGCGCCATCGATCAAATGTTTTCCGGTTAACATCACGTACCTCGTTATTTTTTAAAAGTACCAACGGAGTGCCGGGCACACGCTCGTAAACGCGACCAGAAACTGCCTGCTGGAGGTTCCCTAGGGAGTTCCATGTGTGCCAGCAGATTGCAAGGGTTCTGACGACCGAACTTGGCAGAAATGCGAGTAACTTTCCTTTTATTTTGACAGTTTATATTGAGGATGACGAAGTGCTCGTGGAAATCGCTTTTTGGAATTTTCGATGCTGACTTCCTTGAAAAAATTGAACAAAAGCGCCTCCAAGGAAGTCTGGGGGTCAGTCTTACTCGATGTTTCCGACATTCTGCTGCAGCGAAAATCCGATGTCTCAGACCGAGAAAAAGACTTTTTCTGCGAGATAGCACTGCTTCTGTATTCCCGCAGCGCGCCCACAGATCAGCTCAAGCTCTCGCGCAAACTCGCCCAGTATGCCGGCACTCCGGTTCCACTGGCAAAACACCTGGCCCATGAACCCATCATCATCGCCCAACCGATTCTGGAGCACTCACCGGTTCTGGATGAGCATATGCTCATGGACCTGGCCGAGACCATGAGTGAGCCTTACCTTCAGTTTCTGGCCCGACGTCGGGATCTTGGCACGCCCGTCAGCGACATTCTGGTATCTCGTGGTCGGCAAACAGTTCGACGCCTCCTCGCCGGAAATCGCCACATCCGCTTGTCACGTGACACCATCAAGACTCTGATCAAATATGCCCTCAGCGACGCCGTTCTGCGCGAGGACCTCACTTTGCGTGGCGATCTGCCGCCAGCAAGCTGCAAGCAGCTGCTGCCATACGTCAGCCCCACCGCCCGAGAGCGTCTGGAAGGCATGATCACCGGTGCCATGAACGCGGAAGATCTGGAATCTGTGGCCCGCCTGCGAGACCTGCGGCGCGATCATGGCAGCAAACTTGACATCCATGACATCACGTTGTTGTGGAGCTTTGCCGAGCGCAACCGGATAGGTCTCGACGATCTCATCCTCGTCATGTTGATGGACAACCGCCTGAACAGTGTGGCCGAACTGCTTGCCTATCTGAGCAAGGCCGGTCAGCGGGACGTTCGCGATGCCATCTTCCGCGGCAACATGGCCCTGGTGATCGAGGTGGCCAAAGCGCTGAAGCTCAAGCAATCGACTTTCAATGCAATCGCAAGGGCGCGCGGCACCAGCCTGCGCATTCCCATGTCTCAGGCTGAAAGATGGATCGATGCCTACGCGGACCTTTTGGCGTCAGACCCCGTCTCGCCAGATGCAGCGGACGACGTCAGCTTTTCAGCAAGACGGCCAATGAAGCGAAAGCGCCAGCGCGGCCCGGACCGCAAGATCAGCTCACTCTGAGACATCCCGTGGGCTCACTTTCGGCATAGATGCGCCGCTAGGGCAGTCGCAACGGCCGCAGCGGCGTAAAACCACAAGCCGGGCAAAACATTCGCCGCCGCCAGCCCCGACGTTTTGGCAGCAAACACCACCAGTGCGACCAGCATCACATCAAGCATCGACCACTTGCCGACAACGGAAAGAACAGCCAACGAGCGGCTTCCTCGCCCCGACAGCACCGCCAGATGCAAAACCAGTAGTTTTAGTCCGGGCAGGCCAAGCGAGAACAGCGCAACAACTCCGGCCAAGACAAATTCCTGCCCTTGCCAAAGCCCCGCAATCATCTCGATCAGCGACGGTCGATCTTCCAGAAAATAAAGCCGCTCGAACCTGAGGAGTGGCTGCGTGATCCCCAAAGCAAACGAGAACACGGCCATCGGCAACAGGGCGGACAGAAGAAAACGCATTAGCCAGTCGGGCCTTTCAACAGCTAGTCAAACCAGCAAGAAAAGCCAAACTAGCACACAGCTGCCGACAGCACAGTCCCGCCTAGCCAGGCCCAAAAAAACCTGGAGGAAAAAGCGTCTCAATACTCAAGAAAGGTGCGGAGGTTACAGGAGACCGGCAGCCAGAAAGACTGCTCATCCCAACCGAAACGTTCCAGAATCGGCTTTTGGAAAGCCATCGCAACGTCCGGTAAAATACAAAAAGTCAGCTTAGGGGAACTGGAAGGTCCCAGGTTGAGTCCTTCCAGATTATTTCAGTGCATGAGCCCTGCCGGCAATTTCGTCCAGCTGCTCCTGCTCAGCGACTTCCTGAGCCGTGCGCTCACGCTGCTGATCACGCTCTTCCAGCTGTTCGAACTTCTTCAGCTCTTCAATCGCTTCATTCAGCTCGTCCCGGGCACGCTCCTGCTGATCATGCAGCTCGTGCGCCGAATTTTTCAGATTATCGCGTCGGGTCGCCGCAGCCTTGGCAAAGGTTGGGTAGGCAAAATGCCCCACGTCGGTGATCCCGACACGTTCCTGTTCGCTTTTGATCTGATCGTCCAGCTCGTCGGCCATGCGGTTGAATTCCGCAATCATCGATTCAATCTGACCGAGCTGGCGTCGTTTGTCATCGACCTGAAAACGCTTCAGGCGGATGAGACTCTCACGGGTTTTCATAACTCAATACTCCCCTTGCAAAGTCACCTTAACCCGGAGTCATTTCCAAAAGGTTGGCAAGTTGAGAATAACCGTTCTCAAGTGATGTGGAATCGTCCTTTCCCTGTGTCAAAAACGCTTCCAGCGGCTCGTGCCTGTGGATCGCTTCATCAACAGTCGGATCAGAGCCCTTCCGATAGGCCCCAAGCCGGATCAGCTCTTCCATATCCGAGAACGTCGCCATCAGTTGCCGTGCCTTTCTCAGCACCGGAAGCTGATCGTCAGGCACACAGCGCGGCATGGTGCGAGACACCGACTTGAGCACGTTGATAGCGGGATAGCGACCACGTTCTGCGATTGCCCGCTCCATCACCACGTGGCCATCCAGGATTCCACGTACGGCATCGGCAACAGGCTCGTTGTGATTGTCACCTTCCACCAGCACGGTGAAAAGACCCGTGATCGTCCCCTTGCCAACTTTGCCTGGACCTGCGCGCTCCAGCAGACGCGGCAGCTCGGTGAAAACGGTCGGCGTATAGCCCTTGGAGGTCGGCGGCTCACCGACGGACAGACCGATCTCCCGCTGCGCCATCGCAAATCGCGTGATCGAATCCATCATGCAGAGAACACTCTGCCCTTCATCGCGAAAATGTTCAGCAACCGTCATGGACAGATAGGCAGCCTGGCGCCGCATCAGCACACTCTCATCAGACGTTGCAACGACAACAACCGAGCGTGCCAGCCCTTCTTCACCCAAATCGTCTTCGATGAATTCCTGGACCTCGCGGCCACGTTCGCCAATCAGACCGATTACGGAGACATCGCAATCCGTATTGCGTGCCAGCATCGACATCAAAACGGACTTACCCACACCTGATCCAGCGAAGATCCCCATGCGCTGCCCCTGGCAGCAGGTCACGAAAGTGTTAAGCGCTCGCACGCCGAGATCGAGCGGACCGCCCACGCGCGCCCGTTCAGAGGCCGCAGGAGGGTTACTTCTCAATTTGCGAGGCGTTCCGCCACCGGGAAGGTCTCCTTTACCATCGATGGGTTCCCCAAGGGCATTGATAACCCGCCCTAGCCAGCCATTTGCGGGATGAACGACGCTCTCACGAGCGGTGATCACTGCCTTGCAGCCCATACGTACACCCTCCAGCCCCGAAAACGGCATACACAGGCATTTTTCGTTACGGAAACCCACGACTTCAGCCGGAACCGGCAAGTTTCCTTCCCCGCTGTCGATCATCAATCTGGAGCCAACGCTCATCTCGTGGATCGGCCCGGCGATTTCAACAAGGAGCCCCTGCACGGCGACCACTCGGCCGTAAATTTCGGTCGCCATCAACGAATCAATTTCGGCAAAAAGCGACTTCAAATTAAATTCCTTTCGAAAGATCGGCCGTTTGGTAACCTATCGTTTACATCTCTGCTTAATCTTAATGAAGGGATCGTTGACAGGCGAGAGCCATTTGAAGGTCGATAACGGCTTTTTGGAAACGAATCTGAAGGGAGTCACTTAGGGTGGCTTTTTAATGTACCACTTTAAGCTCGAAACTAGGCAATATTTGCCTGCTTTTCAGAGACTTAGAGATTGTGCACAGATTCGTTAACTCAGAGCTTGCCGCTACGAATTAGATTTTGTTAACCATAACTCTCTTAGCTTTGAGTCGGGGTTAGACGCAGTCCTTCGTAGCAGGCACCGACAGAGCCGTTGCGACTTGCCCAGGAAAGGCAACACAAGGGGATTGGCATGCGTGTATTGTTGATTGAAGATGACAGCGCTACAGCACAGAGCATTGAGCTGATGCTGAAGTCTGAAAACTTCAACGTCTACACGACAGATCTTGGCGAGGAAGGTATCGACCTCGGCAAGCTGTACGATTATGACATCATAATGCTGGACCTCAACTTACCGGACATGTCCGGTTATGAGGTTCTGCGCACACTTCGCGTTTCGAAGGTAAAGACTCCGATCTTGATCCTTTCCGGCAATGCCGGGATCGAGGACAAGGTTCGTGGTCTCGGCTTCGGTGCTGACGACTACATGACCAAACCGTTCCACAAGGACGAGTTGGTGGCGCGCATCCACGCTATCGTGCGCCGCTCCAAAGGCCATGCCCAGTCGATCATTGTCACTGGTGACCTCAAGGTGAACCTTGATACCAAGACCGTTGAAGTGGGCGGACAGCGTGTGCATCTGACCGGCAAGGAGTACCAGATGCTGGAACTCCTCTCGCTGCGAAAGGGCACCACGCTGACCAAGGAAATGTTCCTCAACCACCTCTACGGCGGTATGGACGAACCGGAATTGAAGATCATCGATGTCTTCATCTGCAAACTTCGCAAGAAGCTCGCAGCAGCGACCTCCGGCAAGAATTACATCGAGACAGTCTGGGGTCGTGGCTATGTGCTGCGCGAACCGGAAGTCGAAGTCGCTGCCTAACGGCAGCGCCTGAGCGAATTAAAGGACCCCTGCTTCGGCGGGGGTTTTTTTATGCCTCCAGAAAGCAACGAGAGGATCGACATGAAGGAAAGCTGGCAACTTTGGGCCATTCTGGCTGCAGTCTTCGCCGCCCTGACAGCCGTACTGGGCAAAGTCGGCGTCACCGATATCGGCTCCAACCTCGCAACTTTCATCCGGACCGTCGTGATCCTGCTGCTCACCGGGATGATCGCTTTCGCCGCAGGTGAATTGCGCGACACCCAGCAGATCACCCAACGCAGTGCCATCTTCCTGATTCTCTCCGGCCTTGCCACCGGCGCATCGTGGCTTTGCTATTACCGCGCACTGAAAATCGGGACGGCCTCGCAGGTCGCACCTATCGACAAGATGAGCGTCGTCTTTGTGGCCGTCCTTGCGTCGCTTTTTCTAGGCGAGACACTCAGCCCACGCGCCTGGGCAGGCGTCGCGATGATCACCGGCGGCGCGCTGCTGGTATCCTGGGGCTAAGCCCACTGACGACAAAAGGCCGGAGCCATTTAAGCCCCGGCCTTTCGAAACGATCTCAATGCCCGTTACAGATCCAGCTGATAGGTCTCCGGCACATAGCGGAAACCAGTCTCCCGCTTCTCTACGAAGCCTACGGCCGGAAACGGCATGTGATAGCCGATAAACGGGATCTTCTCGGCAGCCAGCATCCCGAACACCTTCTTGCGTGTCGCAGCAGCCGCAGCCTTGTCCATGTCGAAGCGCACTTCCCACTCGGGATAGCCGAGCGACCAGACGAAGTGATTGGCCGTATCGGCCGCCAGCAACAGCTGCGCGCCATCGCTCTCCAGCATGAAGGTCAGATGGCCCGGCGTGTGACCAAAGGCACTCATCGCGGTAATGCCGGAGACAACAGAGCCACCATCCTCAACAAAGGTCGTCTTGTCGGCCAGTGGCTTCACTTTCTCGGAAAAGATCTTGGCCGCGCCATTCGTGGCTGGGTCCATCCCCGACCATGCATCGTATTCCTTTGAGCCTGCCACATACCGCGCATTCGCAAATGTCGGCGCGTCGCCGGTCATCACACCGTTGATGTGGTCCGGATGCATGTGGGTCAGAACCACCACATCGATGTCGTCAGCGGAATACCCCGCAGACTCCAGCGCCAACACCAGATTGCCACGATCCGGCTGTGCTCCGGCGCCATTGCCCGTGTCGAACAGGATCAGCTCAGAACCCGTATTGACGACCGTCGGCGTGAAGAAGTTCTTGAACCTGTCGACCGGAAGGAAATTCCCGAGGGTCACTTCCTTGAACTCGTCCTCTGGCACATTCATGGCAAAGGTTTTCTGCGGCTCTTCAAACACGCCTGCGCCATCGAGCAGCGTGGTGATTTCAAACTTGCCCAGCTGATAGCGGGAGAACGGTATCATTGCCTTGGAACTCTCCTGATTGGCTGCAAACGCTGGTCGAACCCCAGAGGCGGCCGCGGTCAGCCCGCCAATGGTCAAGGCACCAGCCCCAAGGGCAGCACGCCGGGAAAGCTCTGTCTTCAATCCACTCATCGCAAAAATCCCTTTCACATGTAGTTCGGTTAATCCGGCTTGCCCCTTCTGGAGCTCAAGCCAACAGGTCCGTCAAACCGCAACCCCAGCAAAAAAGCTGAGGCTGGAATGACAGAATACGGTATCCAAATAGTTATATGGGGCAGACTTGGAGACGGGAAAGCCTCTTGCAGGATGACAACGCCCTTCCCTCTTCACATCATCGCGACGTAAGCGAAAATCGGATGTCTGCTACTGAGGCCCCTCGAGGCTGAGGTCAAACAAACAAAAAGCCGACACAAGGCCGGCTTTTTTAAGAATCAGGATCTTTGAACGCGGCGCGACTAGCGGCCGGTTCCCGAGCTCGCAAACAGCGGACGGGCAGAGGTCTTCCCGAGACTCGACGCAGCAGACTTGCGCTGGAACAGCCCACGCTTGCCAGCGACAGGCTGGAACGCATCGGTCAGGCCAACCACGGTCTCCGCTGCTCCCAGAACCAGGTAACCATCCTCCGGCAGCATCTTCGCCAACCGGTTGAGGATTTCCACCTTCGTCGGCTGATCAAAGTAGATCAGCACATTGCGGCAGAACAGGATGTCGAACTCGCCCAGATGGTTGAAATTCTCCAGCAAGTTGAGTTTGCGCCACTCCACCATGGCCCGAAGGCTCGGTGAGATCTGCCACATGTCACCCTTCTGCTCAAAGTACTTGAGCAGCATCTGAATCGGCAAACCGCGCTGAACCTCGAACTGGCTGTACAGTCCGGCTTTCGCCTTCTCCAGAACTTCCTGGGAAAGATCGGTCCCGACGATGCGGGTGCGCCAGCCGCCCATCTTGGCAGCCGCTTCCTTCAGGCAGATAGCAAGGGAATATGGCTCCTGCCCTGTAGAGGCCGCCGCACACCAGATTTTCAGGTTGCGCTGCGAGGAGCGCGACTGAAGCAGAGCGGGAAGCATCGTCTCATTGAAATGATCAAATGGCGTTTTATCCCGGAAGAAAAACGACTCATTCGTTGTCATCGCCTCGACAACATCAATTTCCAACTGACGCTGTCCACCGCGTTGAACAAGCTGGATCAAGGCACTGAGTGTTTCCAGCTTCGAAGTGCGTGCGATTGGCAGCAGTCGGCTCTCGACCAGATACTGTTTGTCATTCGACAAAACCAGACCGGAGCGGTCTTTCAGAAACTTCTTGAGGAACTCAAACTCACTAGGGCTCATCTCAGGTTCCCCTTGAGTATCCGTATAATTTTCGAACCAATTTCATCCAAAGGCAACACGTCGCTGCACATCCCGGTATTAGCTGCAGCGCCCGGCATTCCCCAGACGACGCTCGAGGCTTCGTCCTGAGTAATAATGCTTCCGCCGCCTGCAGCGATGGTTTTCACGCCGGCCGCACCATCGTGGCCCATCCCCGTCAGGATCAGGCCGAGTGTGGCGGAACCGAATGCCTTCGCCACGCTGTCAAACAGCGGATCAACGGCAGGTTTGCAGAAATTGACCGGTGCGCCATCCGTCAGCCGGATTTTGACGGCACCGCCGTCCTTCTCCAGAATCATGTGCTTGCCGCCCGGCGCCACGTAAATCTCGCCAGGACGCAACACCTCACCGTCTACGCCTTCTTTCGAAGGACGCAGCGCCGCCTTGCCGACGTGCTCGGCCAGAATGGAAGTGAAGGTTGGCGGCATATGCTGCGTAATCACGACAGGGATGTCATGAACGGCAGAGCCGATCTCGCGCATGACCTTTTGCAGAGCCTGTGGACCACCGGTGGACGAACCGATCGCCAGAATGCGCGGCCGTGCGCTGGAGTAGGGCCGAAGCGTGAAGGACTTCGCCTGAGCCGGCACAGGCGCGGCTGACGACGTCCCACGAAGCGTTTCACGAGCCGCTGAGAGCCTTCCGACCGGCGCCTGGGAATTCACCCGTCCGGCAGAGGTTTCCGCGCGCATGGAGCGCACAGGAGCACGCATGCGCCGGGTGCGCGCACCCAGAGCCTTGACCTTCTCGATCAGTTCACGCCGAAAGTCGACCGATGTGGTGACCTCTGAATTGGATTCAGGCTTTGGCACATAGTCTGCCGCACCCAACGACAGGGCTTTCAAGCTGATTTCAGCGTTCCGGCGTGTCAACGTGGAGGCCATGATGACCACCAGATCCCGCTTTTTCGCCAGCATCAGCGGCAGCGCTGTCATTCCATCCATTTCGGGCATCTCGATATCGAGAACCACGACGTCTGGATTGCTGCGTTCGATATCGTCGACCGCGAGCTTGCCATTTCTTTGAGAGCTGACAACCTTCAGTCCCTCATCCGCATCCAGCCAACGGCTGAGCAGTCCACGGATGACGACTGCATCGTCAACAACCATAACCTTGATGGGGTCAGTACCGGGGGAAGACCCCGGGTAGTTCGTTTGTGCAACAGCCATCAGCCAGATCCATATCTTTTTATTACAGTGGCCAAAGCGATTAGATAAGACCAACTTCCTGGAACTTGGCTTCCACGATTTCCCGGTCGAATGGTTTCATGATGTATTCGTTTGCACCTGCGCGGATGGCGCGGGCAATGTGGGCAACATCATTTTCGGTGGTGCAGAACACGACGATCGGACGATCGCCACCATCTTCATTGCGAAGGCTGGTCAGAAACTCCAGCCCGTCCATCACCGGCATGTTCCAGTCCAGCAGAATCGCGTCCGGCATTGTTTTGCGACAATGCTCCAACGCCTGCTGTCCGTCCTCTGCTTCGGCAATCTCGAAGTTCATATCTTCAAGAATACGCCGAGCGACTTTCCGGATGACGCTCGAGTCGTCCACCACAAGGCACTGTTTCATGATCATTTCTCCCCTTAGAGCACGGGCCGATCGCTGCGTTAGGCAGCGACCATCGGTTCGGTGAACATTGCACCCAGCAACCGCGCCACATCCAAAATCACCATCAATTTCCCATCCAGCCGATGAACACCGCCGGAAATTTCAGCCCAGCGCTTGTCCAGGTTGGATGGGTTCGGCTCAGCAGAGCTGGCCGGAAGGTTCAGGACTTCGCCGACACTGTCGATCATCAGCCCATAGGATTCGTGCTTGTATTCAATCCCGACGGCCATCATGTGACCTTCCTTCAAAGGAGGAAGATGCAGACGACGGCGCATGTTGATTGCCGTGACGATGCGCCCGCGGAGGTTCAGAACTCCCGCGACCTCGGGTGCCGAAAGAGGTACCCGAGTAACACTTTCCGGCACGAAAACGTCGTGAACCTGGGAAATCGGCAAACCGAAGAGCTGTCCACCAATCAAAACGGTGACGTATTGGATCGAGTCACTGCTTGTGTTGGTTACGGACATATCCAGAGCGGTCATGCTGCTACTCCCATCTCTCCGGAGAACACATCTTTCAGCGCCGCAATCAGACCAGGACGGTCGAATTTGGCTACATAGTCGTCAAAGCCGGCCTGGCGTCCGCGCTCAATCGAGGCAGGCGTGACCATGGCGGACAGAGCGAGCACCGGCATGTTGCGGAACCGCGGATCCCGTCGCAGAGCTTCACAGAACTCGAAGCCGTTGATTTGCGGCATCTCGATGTCGCTGACCACTGCGTGGAACTTGGCACCGTTCTCCAGAAGCTCGAGCGCTTCCCCTGCAGAGTTGCAGGTCGTCACATCGTAACCCGCAGCCTTGAGTACCGGGGACAACATGTTGCGGAAGAAGGAGCTGTCATCGACAAACAGAACGGTCTTGGTAAGCGCCTGGATGTCCATTTCCTTGCGCATGAACCAATCTTCGAATGCCTGTGGCAGATAGAAGCCCAGATCGAGAATTTCCGTCGCACGTTCCTTGACGATTGCAGAGCCAAGGATGCCCGGGCGGTCGGAACCGACCTCGATGTTCATGCGGTCTTCCACAATGTCGACGATCTCGTCGACAACCAGCCCCATCGAACGGCCACTGTCGGAGAACACCAGCATCGGCTGCGTGCCTTCCAGTTTGTGCTGATCGCCGGAGTTGACGTAGACCAGCGGCATCAGGGCGCCACGGTACTGCACCAGATCCCGACCGTTGGAGCGTTCGATCTTGGAGACCTCAAACTCTTCCAGGCGTGTAACCAGTGACAACGGCACCGCCTTCGGCTCCGGCGCACCAGCGCGGAACAGCAGCAGCGATATGGTCGAATTGTGGTTCATGGCCTTGCGGTTTGCTTCTTCGGCCTCTTCCTCGATCTGTTCGGAGACGGAGCTGGAAGCATGGCTTGCCATGGCACTGGCCACACCATTCGGATCAATGATCATGATCACCGAGCCATCACCGAGAATGGTGTTACCGGAGAACATGGTCAGGTTCCGGAGCATGGTCGACATCGGCTTGACGACGATTTCTTCCGTGTGGAAGACCCCATCAACCACGACCCCGAATGTCTGGCTGCCGACCTGCATGACAACGATAAAGCCGTTGTCATCGTCGATTGCCTTTTCCACGTCCTCGCCTTCATAGATGCCGAGAAGCTGGGACAGATGGACCAGCGGCAAAAGCTTGTTCCGCAAGCGCAGGACGGGTGTGTCCTTGATCCGTTCGATCCGGTGGTCGGAGTTCATCTGAACCCGAACCAGTTCGACAACGGAGAGCTGAGGAATTGCAAAGCGGTCGCCTGCGGCTTCCACGATCAGTGTGGAGACGATCGCCAGCGTCAGCGGAATCTTGATGATGAAGCTGGTGCCCTTGCCCTGCGTAGAGCGCAGATCAACGGTACCGCCAATCAACTCGATGTTGTTGCGCACAACATCCATGCCGACGCCACGACCGGAAACACTCGTCACCTGTGCCGCGGTCGAGAAGCCAGCAGCAAAGATGTACTTGTGGATCTGGGCATCCGACATCTTCTCGACTTCGGCCTCGGTAGCAAGACCGCGTTCGATGACCTTGGATTTGATCCGCTCAACGTCGAGACCCTTCCCATCATCACGAACTTCGATGATGATGTGCCCGCCTTCATGATAGGCAGCCAGGGTGATCGTGCCCTTGTCGTGCTTGCCGGCTGCTCGCCGCTCAGCGGGCATTTCCAGCCCGTGATCGGCGGAATTGCGAACCATATGGGTCAGCGGATCCTTGATCATCTCAAGAACCTGGCGATCCAGCTCGGTTTCGGCGCCGATCATTTCCAGTTCAATCGGCTTATCAAGTTCCTGACCGAGGTCACGAACGATACGCGGCAGTTTCTGCCAGGCGTTGCCGATTGGCTGCATGCGTGTTGCCATGACACCTTCCTGCAGCTCGGCTGTCACATTGGACAGGCGCTGCAGTGGCACCTTGAACTCGCTGTCTTCATGACGACGAACGATTTCCAGAAGCTGGTTACGTGTCAGCACCAGCTCGGAGACCATCGTCATCAGATGCTCCAGTGTATCCACGGCAACGCGGATCGACTGGTTTGAAACAGAAGGACTCTTCTTCTCGCTTGCTTCAGCCTTTTCAGGCTGGGCAGCTTCTACTGGTTTGCTTGCTTCCTTTGCAGGAGCAGCAGCAACAGCAGGTTCCGGTTGAGCGACAGGCGCTTCCACGATCTCCGGTTCAGCTGTCTCGACTTCGACTTCCGTCTCCCGGAACGCACGTTCCAGTTCATCGAGTGAAACTTCGCCAGGTCGCAAGGCCCGCTCGGGCTCAGGCTCAGCTACCTCTTCAACCACCTCTTCAACAGGGGCAGGCGCATCGGCACTAGTCGACATGAGCACCAGTTCAGCGATCAGATCACTGTCATCACCAGCAGGCTCTTCACCTTCGAGCTGCTCGAGCTCGTTGATGATGTCCTTAATCCGATCAATGGAACTGAGGATCAGAGAAACAGCATCCGGAGTAACCGGAACACCTTCCCGGAACTTCCCCATAAGCGTCTCGGCCGCATGAGCGATACCTTCCAACCTGGGAAGACCGAGGAAGCCGCAAGTGCCTTTGATCGTGTGCACCAGACGAAAGATGTTGTTGAGGATCGTCGCATTGTTCGGCTCTTGCTCGAACTTGACAAGCTCAACGTCAACGACATCTAGGCTTTCATTCGTCTCAGTAATAAATTCCCTGAGGAGGTCGTCCATGGCCCGCTCTCACCCGACTGTTACTAAATATCCACCACTCGGTATCGAGTAGTAGGACTTCATGTCCGTGGAGTGAGAGTGGTCTGAAACAGTTAAGATACGCTGAAACGATTCCGTCTTTCGAAAAGGAAGTACTACGCCGACTTCACTGCTGTTATTTTTACCGTATCTTCTTCTTTAACAAGGTCGAGTTTCACGCCGCTTTCGCGCGCAAGTAAAACTGCGTAAATCGGTTGAACCGAATGCGCATCAACTCGCTCAGGCTCTTCACCGGAAAGAATATCGGCCATTCCCAAGGGAATCCTCGGGTTGACGCCCTTGGCAGACAGCGTGAAGGTCGGTGCGCTTGGTTCGCCTTGCATCTGCACGGTGATTGTGCCGCCACGGGGAACGCACTGGTTGGCGATCAGAATGAGATTGAGCAACAGCTTGACCAGATTCTTCGGCATCAGGGAGCGCGGTACGTCCCAGACCAGTTCCGATTTTTCATTTTCCATGAAACCGGTTGCAACGCTTTGCGCATCTCCAAGATCGATTTCCGCACCTGCCGAGCCGGCGGCACCGAATGCCAGACGGGCAAACTGCAGTTTCGCCGAAGCCTGACGGGCGCTCTTGCGGATCAGGTCCATGGCAAATTCGCGCATGTCCTCCGCATTGTCCTCGTCGAGCACTTCCAACCCGTTGGTAATCGCGCCGACGGGAGAGATGATGTCATGACATACCCGGCTCGCGACCAGAGCAGCGAGGTCCAGGGCAGTAAGTTCTTTGAGTTCAGACATGGCGCTACAGAGCTCTTCTCAACACGGGTCCAGCAGGAATGATTCGATTAACCGTATTTCATCGATACACAGCTCTCCAAGGGCTGCCAAGCAGTTCGCACAGCTTCAGGTGCCCGGCATGCACCCGACACGCCGGGCATTGCCCTGCGCGCTGGCAATATGAGCCTTGGGATTGCTGAGGAACA
Source organism: Roseibium limicola (assembly GCF_017313085.1). GTDB lineage: Bacteria > Pseudomonadota > Alphaproteobacteria > Rhizobiales > Stappiaceae > Roseibium > Roseibium limicola. The sequence continues at coordinate 73,357 of NZ_JAFLNF010000008.1, forward strand.
GAAATCGGTTCACGTCGGAATGGAACAGCATCAGCCGGTTCTCAAAGATTGCGAAAATAGATGGATTTCCTGCCGTCGCAAATCCTTGCGACAGGGAATAAACCGCACAGCCACCAAAGACGGGAGCGTAAGCTGTTGGCGCATTTTCGAAAGCTGCACGATTACCCTGATTGACGAAGACCCATTTCGCCCCACCCCAGGCAAGCTCATATCGCCGCTTGCCAGGCCGTGGCTTGCCGTCGATATAATAGGCCACCGGATCCCGCCCTCCCAGCGCATAACCGCTGATCGGATCGGGTACAAAAATCTGGGGACGGGCAATAGCCGCACAGACGAAAAATGAGAAGACGGCACATATGGCTGGTAAGAGCCACACGATTGTCTCAATCCTTGTAGACTTTCTCATTGATTCGACTTGCTTGTCCCTGAAGTGAGTGGGCGATTCGGTAGTCATGGACACTCTAGTCTATCTCACCGGTCGCCCTCACGAAAAATGCAAGGTATCTTTCTCCGACGGTTTCATCATCGTCTTGTCTCAAAACCATCGGACACTGTAGCCTTGGGGAAGACGTGAGCCAGTTGAACATTGGACCGCATGGATCAAGGTTCCCTTCGCGGTGACCTCCATCCGTTTTGTATTACAACAACTGATGAGACCCAGGATGAACCTTTCCTTTCAGGCCTTTCTTTCCACGCTTCTGTTGACCTTGGCGCTGACCTTCAGCGGCCTGCAGGCAACGCCGGCATCGGCCCAGTCGAACAGCGGATCCACCTACACCTCGGATGAAATGGTCGCCACGGGCCACAAGTTCTTCGGTTCCGTGTCTGGTGGAATTGCGTCTGTTGTCGAAAAGGCCTTTTCGAAATACGGCGAACCGAACGGCTACATCCTTGGTGAAGAGGGCTCCGGCGCCTTTGTGGCGGGTGCCCGCTTTGGCGAAGGTCACCTTTATACCCGCAACGCCGGCACCCATAAGATCTTCTGGCAAGGCCCGTCTTTGGGGTGGGACTTTGGTGGAGATGGCGCCCGGGTGATGATGCTCGTCTACAATCTCCCTTCCGTCGAGGCGATGCACAACCGGTATCTCGGCGTCAATGGCTCCGCCTATCTGGTCGGCGGTGTCGGCATGACGGTACTGACCAACCACAATGTTGTTGTCGTTCCGGTTCGCGCTGGAGTGGGCGCACGCCTTGGGCTGAACATCGGCTATTTGAAGTTCACGCCACAGCCGACCTGGAACCCATTCTGAGCCAAAGCAGTAACAGCAGCGCCGCTTTCCATAGCTCGGCGCTGCTCTTTGCCTTGGATATTCCTGTGACGTCGGCTAATGATGAAAGCTGAAGAACAGACGCCCGCAGGCCACGGAGTTCGGTCTTGATCGAAGCTGGAATGTACATCGCGCTCGGCTTTTTCACCGCCATCCTTATCGCAATGGCGGTGTTGCCTGCCTTCTACAAGCGGGCCGTCCGACTGACCCGCGAAGCGATGATCGCGGTCAACCCCAGCTCCTACGCTGAAGTTCGCGCCGTTCAGGACTTCGAACGCGCCAATCATGCCCTCGCCCTGCGCCGCGTGGAAGTCGCGCGTGATCACGAGCGCGAAACCAGCGTTCATCACCGGGCGGAAACCGGCCGATTGCAGGCTGAAGTGTCCAATCTCCGATTTGCCCTCGAAGAATCCCTGAAAGACCTGGAGCGCAAAAAGACAGAGATCGCCGGCGCGCGCGGGACAGGAAAATCCCTTTCTCAACGCAAGAAGACTCAGGCGGTCGACGTCAGAAGCGACAATGAGACAGCCGAAACAAGCGACGATTCTGACAACCTGAAAGAACGACTGGCCGAGACAGAACAGGCTCTCGCCAGCACCCGTGCCGAACTCGATCTGCTGAAATCACGCATCGAAAACCCCGGCGCGTCCTGGCGCCCGGCTGCCGACACAATGGCACTTGCCACAATCACCGGGCTGGAGTCGCAGGTCGCCACCCTCAAGGCCCGTGCCGCCAATCGCCAAAACGGACAACTGGATATCGCTGCAGACCCTGCCACGGATGTCGACGAGATGCAGGAGACACGCGCCTGGGCCTCCAAGCTTGAAGACAAGCTTGTTGACGCAGAAGCGCGTTTCATTTCCTCACAGGCAGAGGTTGCTCGTCTCGCCGCCCAGATGGACCAAGCAGGCAAACCGTCCGACGGACACCGCGAGGCACTGGAGCGGGACTTGAAGTGGGCCGACAATGAAGCAGCCCGCCTGACGGCGCTGGTCAGAAACCGTGAACGTGCGCTGGAACGAACCAGCTCGAAGCTGCAGCGTCTGCGCGACGACTTGCGCCGCACTCCCGAGCTTGCCGAATTGCGAGAAGATCTGCTTCTGCTCAGCAGCGGCCTGCTCAGCGGCACGGATGTGGACATTTCCAGGGCCGCCCGCCTGAAGGCGAAGAAAGTCACGGCAAGCCGGTCTGGCGCGGGCAAATCCCAGGGCGAGGGGCAGGTACTTGCAAACGCCAGCGCCTTGCTGGGACGTATCGTGCGCGCAAGCCTGGCCAATACGAACGCCAAGCCTGCGCCTGCGCAGATGCCACAACAAGAACCCGAACCAATCCCCGCCCCCGAAACTGCATCTCCGGCAGCCGATGCTTCCGCCCTCGTGCCGGAGGTCCAAGCAACGGTAGCGCAAGAGCTGGCCACGGAAAGCCCGACAGCAGACGATTCCGCCACAGCCGCCCTCACGCCTCCAACCCGGGCCGATGATGAAACGCCTTCGGCTGATCAAGTGCCGCAGGTAAAACCGGACGCAGAAGCCCAAACAACACCCCGACAAAAGAAAAAGAGCGTCGCCTGACCCGTGATTGACCCGCGCGTTTGATCGCCATCACAGCGCACCGATGAGACTGGCTTCCTACGAATGCTGATTGCCCGCCACAACGAAATCCTCGAACTCGCACGACGCGATGGTCGCGTTTCCGTCGACGATCTGGCGCAACGCTTTTCCGTAACGCCCCAAACGATCCGCAAAGACCTGAACGAACTGTGTGATCGGCGCCTGCTCGCCCGCACCCATGGCGGCGCCCTCTTGTCGTCCGGCATCGAAAATGTCGGCTACGAGGCCCGCAGAGTGATTTCAGGGACACAAAAGGTCCAGATCGGCCAGCGGGTCGCCGAGCTTATCCCCGACAACGCATCGCTGTTCCTGAACATCGGCACCACCACCGAGGCAGTGGCTCAGGCGCTTCTCCAGCATCGCGGGCTAATGGTCATCACCAACAACATAAATGTCGCCGGTATCATGCGTGGCTACACTCATATCGAAGTGGTAATGGCCGGTGGCATCCTGCGCCACTCGGATGGCGGTATCGTTGGTGAGGCAGCTGTCGATTTCATGGGTCAGTTCAAGGCGGATTTCGCCATTGTCGGCGCTTCGGCCATCGACCCTGACGGCTCTCTGCTGGACTATGATTACCGCGAAGTCCGGGTCACCCAGACCATCCTGCAGAACGCCCGCCAGAAGATCCTTGTGGCCGACAGTACGAAATTTGAGCGTTCTGCCCCGGTCCGCATTGGTCAACTGTCGGAAGTGGATGTGTTCGTCACCGACGAGTGTCCGTCCCAGCGAATCCTTAAACTGGCGCGCGAAGCCGACGTCGAGGTGATCGAGACCAGCAAGAACGAACCCGCCTCAGACACCCCGGACGACTAAGCTTCAAACGTCTCCGGCTGCTCCTGCCAAAACCCCTTGGCCCTCGCCTGCTCAGCGCGCCCCGCCCGACAGAGGCACTTTTCCCTGAACGCCGGGAACCCCGGCTGCCAGGATTGCGCGTTCATAGGCAGCGGCGAAGGCCAATGTGCTCCGGTCTGAGCGTGCCTTTCCGATAAGCTGAACACCATGCGGCAAGCCGTTACTCCCAAGCCCGGACGGCAGTGCGGCGACAGGCAAGCCGGCAAGGCTCGGCCCGATCACAACTTCCATCCAGCGGTGATAGGTGTCCATGGTTCGCCCGGCGATTTCAGTTGGCCAGGCAGTATCGACATCAAATGCGAAGACTTGCGCCGATGGCAGCACCAGATAGTCAAATTTCTCATAAAGCCGTGCGAGATATTCAAACCAGCGGCTGCGGATCCTTGTCGCTCGTTCCAGGTCGTCGACGCTCAGTTTACTACGGTTCTCGACCTCCCAAAGCGCCTGAGCGCCAAGCAGCTGCCTTTTTTCCGGATCCGCCGACAATGGGCCGAGATTAAAATGCGTACTGAACGAGCGCAGGGTCGTCCAGGAGAACCAGAGATCGGCAAAATCGAAGTCCGGAACCACATCTTCCACCGCACAGCCCATGCCGCGCATGATCTCAAGGGAGCAGCTACAGGTCTCAAGCACCCCGTTTTCCATCGGAAGGTAACCACCGAGGTCCCCCATCCAGCCGATCGTTACGCCATCACCTAAAGACGGTTGGAAGTCACTGGCTGGCAGTTCGTCATCCAGCGCCAGCGGATCAAAGCCGTCATACCCGGCCATGGTTTCGTAAAGTGCTGCCATATCCCTGACCGTGCGCCCCATTGAGCCCGTCGATGCCAGCTGAGAAAAATACAGGTCGGCACTTCCCGGACTGGCAATTCGTCCATAGCTTGGCCGAAACCCGTAGATGCCGTTGAATGCCGCTGGATTGCGCAGAGACCCCATCATGTCACTACCATCAGCCACTGGCACCAATCCAAGGCTCAGCGCGACGGCAGCCCCACCGCTGGAGCCGCCAGCGCTGCGTGAGGTGTCAAAGGCATTGCGCGCCGGGCCGAACACCTTGTTGGTGGTATGAGACCCCAACCCCATCTCCGGTGTGTTTGTCTTGCCGATCAGGATGGCGCCAGCTGCCCGGATACGCGCCACATGCGGATCGTCCTGTTCCGAGACGTGATCCTTGTAGATCAGAGATCCCCAGGTGCACGGCAGTCCCTTCGCCTGAGACAGGTCCTTGATCGCCAGAGGCATGCCGTGGAGCCACCCACGGGACGTCCCGGCTGCCAACTCGTTATCGAGCCCCTGAGCTTCCCTGAGAAGCTCTTCAGGCGTCCGAAGACTGACCAGCGCATTGTGAGCCGGGTTCACTGACGCAATGCGCTCCAGCGCCGCCTGCATGACCTCAACGCATGAGATGTCACTAAGATGGATCTTTCGCGACAGATCTGTAGCGGCAAGGTCGAGCGGATGAATTTCGGAAGAAGGCATGTGGCAAATCCGGCGGCGGGCGGAAACAAGACCGGTGCGCAGGAGGCTGCATCGGCCGGGGAAACAGGAGCCTAACCGCAGCGAGCAAAAACACGCAAGTGCTTCGTCCAATTGACGAAAGCAATGTGTTGCCAAGAATGTACCAGGAAGAAAGTGGTACGCCCAACGGGAATCGAACCCGTGTTTCCGCCGTGAAAGGGCGGCGTCCTAGACCGCTAGACGATGGGCGCGCGGTCGGTGGAGATCAATGTCTCAAGCCGATGGCCGGTCGTATAGAGACCCTTTTGAGGGGGCGCAACCCCCTTGAGCGCATTTTTCGCAATCGCGTCAGTTTATAGCTTTCACTATGGCAGGAAACCGTGCTTCCTTCCGAAGGTTATTCACAGAGAGGTTTTTGAAAATGAAGTGCGAACCGGTCCTGAGCCCTGCCCTCGACTCGACGAAAAAAGACTTTTCGGGCGCTTGCCATTGCGGCGCTGTTCGCTTCAGGGCTGTTTTGAGCGCAGGTCTGAGTTCGGCACGTCGCTGTAATTGCTCCTTGTGCCGAATGCGCGGCGCGGTGACAGTCTCCGCTCGTCTCGCCGATTTCGAGATCCTGGAGGGCGCAGAGTATCTGAGCCTGTATGAGTTCAACACCAGAACCGCAAAGCATTACTTCTGCTCGCGTTGTGGCATCTACACGCACCACAAACGCCGCTCAGACCCGACGGAATATGGCCTCAACAGCGCCTGCCTGGAAGGCGTAAGCCCATTTGACTTTGAAGAAGTTCCGGTAAGCCAAGGGGTTTTTCACCCCTCGGATCCGGAAAGCGCCGGGAGACCCGGCATTGTCGGCATCTTGAGTTTCAAGCCGATCAGCGATTGAGAAAACGGGTTCGTCCGAGAATACTTCCACTTGAAGGGTCGGCATAAACGATCGACTGGACCCCGGCCTCCTCGACCAATAGAACAAGCCGCCCATCTTCCAGAGAGACCTGCTGCACCTCAACTGAGCCACCAAGCGAAATCGTCGAAGCAATGGTATCTGCAGATAGACTGTTATCTGAGCTATTAATCTTGTAGAAGATGGCAGCAAAAACGGCGATAAAGCCGGCAAACATAACCAGCGAAGAGCCGGCCAGAAGCCGCTTCAGCTTGGTTTGAACGCGCAAGGTCGCCGGGTCAAGCGGCTCTTCTCCCGCGTTCTGGCCTTTGAACTCAGGTTGATTCATGAACGAGATGTCTCCAGAAGACACCGCAGAAACTCTTGCGGACTTCACTTATTTGGTTGTTGCGGACGAAGCCGGAACGCGGCTCGACATTGTGATAACTGCCCAACTCGAGGCCCTTAGCCGGAGCCGGGTGCAAGCGCTGATCAAGGCCGGCGAAGTCACCGTGAACGGCGGCAAGATAGTGGAGCCGAAATACCGGGTCAACGAAGGTGACGAACTCACCCTGGTTATGCCCGAGCCCGAAGACGCCGATCCGGAACCCGAAGACATTCCCCTAACTGTCGTTTTCGAGGACGAGCATCTGATCGTCATCGACAAACCCGCAGGCCTTGTGGTCCATCCCGGTGCGGGCAACTGGACCGGCACTCTGGTCAATGCCCTGTTACACCATTGCGGCGACAGTCTGTCCGGCATCGGCGGCGTCAAGCGTCCCGGCATTGTCCACCGGATCGACAAGGACACCACCGGCCTGCTCGTGGTCGCCAAGAGCGATCAGGCTCATCAGGGTCTGTCTGCCCAATTTGCTGACCACGGCCGCACAGGCCCGCTGGAACGCGCCTACTCAGCCCTGGTCTGGGGTGCGCCGTCCGGCCTGAAAGGCACGATTGAAGCCAATCTCGCCCGGTCCCATCACAACCGCCAGAAGATCGCCGTGGTGAAAACCGCCGGCCGGCATGCCATCACCCATTGGCAGGTGAAGGAGCGTTTTGGCCGGGAAGATGAGCCTGCCATGGCATCGCTCATGGAATGTCGCCTCGAGACCGGTCGCACCCATCAGATCCGCGTCCACATGAGCCACATCGGCCATCCGCTGATCGGTGATGTCGACTATGGCGCCGGGTTCAAGACCAAGGTGAACCGCCTCGAAGAGCCGCTTAAGTCTGTCGTCGGAAACTTTTCACGCCAGGCTCTGCATGCAGGTTTGCTCGCCTTTGCTCACCCAGTGAGTGGCGAAACACTGCGATTTGAGAGCGATTATCCTAATGACTTCAAAGAGCTTCTGGAGACATTACGAAAATTTTAGGCCTATCGGCATCTTAAGCTCGTGAAAAACCCGCAAGTGTACCTATATTAAATCATCGCGGGCCGTTCGGAACGGCCGCATGATTTAACCGTTTGCCTTCAAATTCCGGGACCCTTCGCGCCGCTTGGGCGGAGAGATACCTTGGTCAAAGGAAACGGATCATTCGGGGAAGGGGGGCGCATTCAATGGCCCAGAACGTACCGACATTAGTTGCCGGAGAAGGTGGCCTCAGCCGCTATCTCGACGAAATTCGTAAATTCCCCATGCTTCAGCCGCAGGAAGAGTACATGCTCGCCAAGCGGTACAAGGAGCATGAAGATCCAGCAGCAGCCGAAAGGCTGGTGAACTCGCATCTCCGTCTCGTCGCCAAGATCGCCATGGGCTACCGTGGCTATGGTCTGCCGATCGGCGAGGTCGTTTCCGAGGGCAATGTTGGCCTTATGCAGGCGGTCAAGCGGTTCGAACCCGACAAGGGCTTCCGGCTGGCAACCTATGCCATGTGGTGGATCAAGGCAGCGATACAGGAATACATTTTGCGTTCCTGGTCCCTCGTCAAGATGGGCACCACAGCCAATCAGAAGCGTTTGTTCTTTAACCTGCGTCGCCTCAAGGGCAAGATCCAGGCCCTTGAAGAAGGCGATCTGAAGCCACATCAGGTACAGGAAATCGCCACGAAACTGGGCGTCAGCCCGGAAGAAGTGATATCCATGAATCGTCGCCTTGGCGGCGATGCCAGCCTCAACGCCCCGATCCGGGCAGAGGCAGATGCAGGCGAATGGCAGGATTGGCTCGTTGACGAGCACGAAAGCCAGGAAGTTCTGCTGGCCAACCAGGAAGAGCTGGACATGCGTCGCAAGATGCTGGCCAACGCCATGGACGTGCTGAACGAACGCGAACGCCGCATTTTTGAGGCACGCCGCCTGTCGGAAGATCCGATCACACTGGAAGACCTCTCCGGTGAATTCGGCGTCAGCCGCGAGCGTGTGCGCCAGATTGAAGTTCGTGCCTTCGAAAAAGTCCAGAAAGCTGTCCAGACCAGCGCTCGTGATCTGAACGGCGCAGCAGGCGCGGCCTGAACCAGTACAAGCTCTGAACTTCCTCCCAAGACTGTTCAGACCAAAGCCCGTCTCCGGAAACGGCGGCGGGCTTTTTTTTCGTGGCGTGGCCGTGCCTCTGCTTTCCAAGCTGCTTGCCACCTCGCTGTGAGACTTTTAACAATAACCTCCAGTTGCTTTTGACACGCGGATGGCTGGGAGGCCCGACCAATGAAGGCCGTCTGGAAGCATATGCTCAGCAAGCGCAGCCTGGTCGCTCTGATGGCCATCCTGCTTCTTGCCACCCTGACAACGCTGCGCGCGGCGGATCCTGGCCTCCTGACCTCAATTCGCGATCTCACCTTTGATTTTTATCAACGCCTCGCCCCCCGCGACTATGGCGATCCTCCAGTGCGGATCGTCGATATTGATGAAGACACCATCGCCGAGCACGGCCAGTGGCCCTGGCCGCGCCTCCGCCTCGCAGAGCTGACCCGTGCCCTCAACGAGCTCGGCGCCGCAACCATCGCCTACGACGTGATCTTCAGCGAGCCGGACCGCTCCTCGCCACCAAACATCGCCAAGACCATCGAGCTGAAGGACACACTCCATGAGCAGTTCATTCGCGGTGCGCTGTCGTCCCTTCCCGACAACGACGAGGCCTTTGCCGAGGCAATCGCCGAAGCTCCGGTGATCCTGGGCTTCGCCGCTGTCCTGAAGGAGGGACCCCGGCTGCCACAGCGCAAGAGCGCCTTTGCCTTCGCCGGCACCGATCCGACGGATTTTCTGCGACCCCACACCGCCCTTCTGCCCTCCATGGAAATGCTTGAGAACCGCGCGACCGGCACCGGAAGTGTTTCTCTGTCCGAAGCAGACACCCGAGGCGTTGTGCGTCGGATCCCCTTGATCCTGTCGGATGGCGAAAAACTCTATCCCAGCCTTGCTGCAGAAGCCCTGCGCGTGGCGCAGGGAGCCTCCGGCATCATTGTGCGTTCAACCGGCGCATCCGGTCAGCTGGACACGGGTGACGCCGCCGTGACGGCCATCAAGATCGGCGCCTATGAGGTTCCGACAAACAGCAACGGCGAAGTCTGGGTCCGTTATGATCACGATCGGCCGGAACGCTATATTTCTGCCCGGCACATCCTCGACCCGTCACTGCAGGAGCAGGTCCGCCCTTGGATTGAAGGTCAGATTGTTTTCGTCGGCACCTCCGCAGTCGGACTGCTCGACACCCGCACAACACCGCTCGGGCAAGTCGTCCCCGGCGTCTCGATCCATGCCCAGGTGCTGGAGCAAATTCTACAGGAGGTCTTCATCAGCCGACCGGACTGGGCCGATGGCGCAGAAACGCTTGTCACCCTGCTGATCGGTTCTTTGGTGATCATCGCCTTCCCGGCATTGGGCTCCTTGACCACAGCGCTTCTAGGGGCCGCAATTTCCGCCCTTCTCGTCGGCGGATCACTCTACCTGTTCTTTCACCAAGGCCTTTTGATCGATCCGGTCTACCCCAGCATTGCAGCCTTTCTGGTATTTGCGGCAGCCACTGCCGTGCTCTATTTCGTCACGGAGCGGGAAAAGCGCTTCGTCCGGCAAGCCTTCGGACAATATCTCTCGCCGCAACTCGTGGATCAGCTCGAAGCCTCGCCCGATCAGCTGGTTCTCGGCGGCGAGCTGCGTGACATGACCATACTGTTCATGGATGTGCGCGGCTTCACCCCGATTTCCGAGCAGCTGACACCGCAAGATCTCGTCAGCTTCCTCAACACGCTTCTTTCGCCGCTCTCCGACGTCATTCAGGCGAGCGACGGCACCATCGACAAATACATCGGTGACAGCATCATGGCCTTCTGGAATGCGCCCCTGCTGCAGATCGATCACCCGCGCCTGGCATGTCAGGCGAGCCTGGCCATGCTGGAGAAAGTTGATCAGCTGAATGCCGAGGACGGCTTTGGTTTCCGGGCGCGTGGCATGAAGGTTCAGAATGTCCAGATCGGTATCGGATTGAACACCGGCGAGGCCTGTGTCGGCAACATGGGATCCAACCGCCGCTTCAACTACTCGGTGATCGGCGATGCCGTGAACATCGCTTCGCGGATTGAATCCAGCTGCAAGGAAGCGGGTGCCGAACTTCTGGTCTCCTCCGCCACCCGCGAGGCCGCGCCGGAGTTTGCCTATCTCGAAGCAAGGGAAATCCCGCTGAAGGGCAAAACCCGGCCAGTGCGGTTGTTCGCCCTTGTCGGCGATGACGCCATGGCCGCAACGCCAGAGTTTCAGGCCCTCGCCACCGAGCACCAGGCTATGATCACAGCAATGCGCGATGGACGTTCCAGCGCGGCAATGTCTCACCTCACCGCCTGTCAGAGCTTGGCACCTCTAAAGCTGACGGCCTTCTACGGCCAGTTCGCGGAAGAAATCAGCGGGCTGCCGGAAGCCTCTGCCGCGCAATAAAGGTCAAATGCAAAAGGCCGAAACGTCAGTCATCTGACACTCCGGCCTTCGCTTCAATATCTGCCCCGCTTAGCGCAGGGTCGTGGCATAGGTTGAAACCGGCACCATCTCCTTGATCAGCTCCGCGTCGACCAGAAACTGTGCAAAGCGCTCATAACGACCTTCATCCAGCGCTGCCGGACGCTTGGCAAAGCGCGGCAGCGTGTCCACCCAGGCCTGCTTGTTCAGTGCATCGTCAAGATTGGGATAGACCTCCAGAAACGCCTGCCATGCGTCCTCGGGATGGTTGGTCAGATAGATTGTTGCAGCTTCAATCGCCGCCAGAAACTTGACCAGACGCGGGTCATCCAGCTTGTCCTTATGCGCCAGATAGATCAGCTCATCGTAGACTGGCACGCCGTGCTCTTCGGGGTAGAACGCTGTGCCCTCATGCCCTTCCAGACCAAGCTGTGTCAGCTCGAAGTTGCGGTATCCGCCGATGACCGCATCGACCTGACCGGACAGCAACGCCGGCGAGAGGGCAAAGTTCACATTCAGCATCTCGACATCGTCAAACGTCAGCCCGACGCTCTTCAGCATTTGGCCAAGCATCGCATCCTCGAATCCGGAGACCGAAAAGCCGATCTTCTTGCCCTTCAGGTCTTCCAGCGTCTTGATGGGCCCGTCTTTCAGAACGATCAGGGAGTTGAGTGGCGTCGCAACCAGTGTCCCGATTCGGACCACCGGCAGACCTTCTTCGACCTGCGCGTTGAGAGTTTGCTGGTAAGAAACCGCGATATCCCCCTGCCCGGACGCAAGCAGCTTCGGCGGCATTGCCGGGTCTGCCGGTTCGATCAATTCCACCTCGAGACCTTCTGCCTCAAAGAAGCCTTTGCTCAGCGCTGTCACCAACGGGGCATGGTCCGGGTTGACGAACCAGTCCAGAAGAACAGTCATTTTTTCAGCCGCATGAGCCTGAGTGGATGCGACCAGACCGGCACAGACGACAAATAATTTCAGCAATTTCATAAGTTTCCTCCAAACCCGGCAGGTCAGGTTTCTGCCTGCCAATGCACCAGCCACCGGGTGACCCGGTCGACGATGGCGCGAAGACAAAGAACCATCAGGGCAAGCAGGATCAACGCAGCGAACATGACGTCCGTCTGCATCCGCGCATTGCTCTGAAGCATGATGAAAGCAAGGCCGCCTTTAGCACCGACCCATTCGCCGACCACCGCCCCGATGGGGGCAAATACAGCAGCGATCCGGATGCCGCTCGCCAGCGCTGGCAAGGCGGACGGGAGCCGGAACAACCACAGTTCGCGAAGCCTGGAGACGCGATACAAACGCGCCAGATCGACCAGACCCGGCTCCATCTGCCGCAATCCATCGTAAAACGACGAGGTGACAGCAAAAAAGATCACCAGGATCGCCATGACCACCTTCGAGGTCAAACCGAAGCCCAGCCACAGCACCAGGATCGGAGCAATGGCAAAGACCGGCAGCGCCTGGGTCACCAGAACCACGGGAAGCAACCCACGCCGTGCCAGTGGCGATGCCCACAGCAGCAGTGCAACGGCAGCGCCTGCTAGCACCCCGAACACGAAGCCCAGAAGGGTTTCACCCAGGGTCAGACTGGCATGATAAAGCAGAAAGGAGGGTTGCCGCGCAAAGGCATCCACCACTCGCACGGGGCTTGGCAGCATGAAATTAGGGAGCTCGAACAGTCGAACGATGCCTTCCCAGCAAAGCAGGAACAGCATCAACCCGACACAGAAGCGCAAGATCTTGCCGAGGAAAGCTCTCATGGCTTTCCCGCTTCCGAACGACCATCGGCCAAAAGGCCCAAGACGCCGACAGTTCTGACTTCAACGCGAACGGTCAGCGACCGGCCGCTCTGGCAACTCGACATAAGGATCTCCCGTCCCGGCGACCGCAAGGCAGACGCAGGCAATGACACTGGAGATCCGGGAATAGGCTAAAGGTTTCCGTCCCTTCGCCGGCATGACCCGGATCAGGTTCTAAGGGTTCGGCTCTAAGCCATCTCAGTTCCGTTTCACCAGAACACCCCTCGGACCAAGCCGGACCTTGCCCCAATCAAAATGAAAAGGCAAGGACCGGAAGTCTGTTTGATGTAGTCGTTGTGAAAGGCAAGCAGCCCCGGCGTATCGCCGGGCTTTATGGCTACTGCCCGACCCAGGCCGTGATCGCCTGATCGACGATTGCATCCCCGGCAGCACCCTTTTCGAGGGTGAGAATGCCGCGCTTCCCGTTCTCATAGAGCATCGGAATGTCGATCCAGGCCCGCTCGCGCAACAGCGCCAGATTGCGATCCCGCTCGCTGTCGATGCTCGAAAGGGCAATCCAGAAGTAGCCTGGAGAAACCTTGACAGACGCACCAATCAGCGCATCGCCGCGTGCTTCTTCCGTCGGCTTCATCACCAGACCGGGCACGTTCACCACGTCGCCAGCAGTGAAGTCGTCAGGCAGCTCGTACTTCAGCTCGACCAGATGGCTAGCCGGTAGTGACGTATCGTCATTCGGCTTGATCCGCATCGAGACGCTTACGTTGCGGTCCGGTATCACCACTTGGGCGGTGAGGACCTGTTGGGCGCGGCCTTCCAGATCCGTATCGGTTTCCACCGACCAGGTCACTTCACCCTGAGAAGCCGTTCCCGCCCCGTTGTTGGCATCGCCTTCCTCATAGAGGATCGAGCGCTCAACGCCGCCATTATCATCGCTTGGCAGCACTGAAGCCGCGGTTTCCTCATCGAGAGGCGCGACCAGCCCGCTGGCCACCGGATCATTCACTTCAGACGAAGCTTCGCCTTCCACGTCGTCCTGTTCGCTCGACACATCCGATGCGCCTGCCCCGGACGCGGTCGTTGCCGGCGCAGCTGTGCCAACCACGGTCGAAGATGGCGTGCCCGTTCCTTCGCCGATACGGATCGGCTGCGTGGTCACAGAACGCGCATCCGGCGCTACCGCAGGCTGGCCATTCTCATCCAGCAAACGATCTTCGATCTTGCCGCTTTCCTCAGTGGCCTCTCCAGCATCAGGCGGATCCAGCTCAGAATCATCTGATGGAAGGCTCGCAACGACGGGCGACTCGACATCAGAAACTGCATCGTCGGATCCCGCCAGCATCTCGTTGATCAGATCCTGTTGGGAATACAGCACCGCGCCGACACCAAGCACAATCAGCAGCAGCAGCCCGACAAGCCCGATCGGAAATGACGAGGACTTTTCGGACTTGCTGCGAAGCCGTTCCGAAGCGCGGCTCTGCTTACCGGGCTTGCGCTTGCGGCGGCGAGATGTATCGGCGCTTTCCACCTCGGACTTGACCGGTGCAGCCGCCTCATCCTCGGACATGCCGTCCAGGCTATCCAGCGAAGAAGATCTTGAGGCCGTGATGCCACCGGCGCCCCAGGAAGAACTCGGCTCATCTCGGCCTGCAGTCGTTTCTTCGGATGAATAAGATGCCACCCGTGGTTCTTGCCGTCCAAAGGAGTTGCCCTTGGTCGAAGCCGTATCATCTGTTTTGGGTTTAGTGGCCGAGAAACTTTCAGACGACCGCCATTGTGTGGCGCGCGCGGGTTCCTCGACAGGTTCCGGCGCTGCGACCTCCGGCTCCGGGGCGGACAACATGTCGTCATCCGTGCCCTGCGGCGGCATCGGTGGCTCTTCGCGAACAGCAGTAACGTCATGCGTCTTTGCCGGTTCAGAAGCGACAGGCACCACGGGTGCCGAAACATCAGCTTTTGGAGCAGAAGGCTTTGACGCCAGACCCAGCGTGGCGCGTGCCGCTTCTGCCTCGACCTTTCGGATCGCCTCTTCCAGCCGCAATTGCTCAGCCGTAATCTCCGAAGGAGACAGCGGAGGCTCATAGCTCTTCAGCTGATTGACAATGGCATTTCGGGCCCGACTGTAAACACTGCGCCGCGCTGCACCGGTGTTTTCCGGAAGAGACTCGATCGTCTTTTTCAAAATGGAATAATAGTCTGCCATCGTCCTGCCCGTTAGACCTTGGCTCGACCCCTGCGCCGGACCAGGTCCTGTCATCTTATTCAAGGCTTATACCAAGTTAACTTCCAGGCGAACCCCTGTCTGCCCTTGCAGCCTTTAAACTTGACCAAGGAAGACAGGGTTCCCGGTAAAAGGCTCGCATCAAATAAAGTTCAGGGGGCCAGCAACCCATCGAAAAGGCGATGACGCTACGAAAAAAGCGGCCCCAATTTCACATGAGGCCGCTCTTCTAGATCTCATTCCCGACCATTGTAAGGCCTGGAAGCAATTGTTAATGCTGACTTTTAGTCCTGAAACGGATTCTGAACCAAAATTGTGTCGTCACGTTCCGGGCTGGTCGAAAGCAGGGCAACCGGCGCACCGATCAGTTCTTCAACATGCCGCACATATTTGACAGCCTGGGCTGGAAGTTCGGCCCAGGAGCGCGCGCCTTCTGTGGATTCTTTCCACCCCGGCAAGGTTTCGTAAATCGGCTTCACCCGTTCCTGAGCGCCTTGCGACGCCGGCAGGTAGTCGATTCGCTCACCATCGAGCTCATAACCCACGCAGATCTTGATCTCTTCCAGGCCATCCAGCACGTCCAGCTTGGTCAAGGCGATGCCGCTGATGCCCGATGTGCTGACGGTCTGACGCACCAGAACCGCATCGAACCAGCCGCAGCGGCGCTTGCGGCCTGTTACTGTGCCGAACTCATGCCCGCGCGTACCAAGGAAGTTGCCGACTTCATTGTCCTGCTCAGTCGGGAACGGACCTTCACCAACGCGTGTGGTGTAAGCCTTGGTGATCCCAAGTACATAGTTGATGGCATTTGGACCAAGACCACAACCCGTCGAGGCCTGACCCGCAACGGTGTTGGAAGACGTCACGAACGGATAGGTGCCATGATCGATGTCGAGCAACGCACCCTGGGCGCCCTCGAACAGGATCCGCTTGCCTTCTTTGCGCTTCTCGTCCAGCAACTTCCAGACGATGTCCATGAACGGCAGCACCTGGTCGGCAACGCTAGTCAGTTCTTCATAAATTGTATCGGCACTGACTTCCTCAACGCCCAGTCCACGACGCAGAGCGTTATGGTGCGCCAGAAGTCGCTCGACCTTGCCCTTCAGCGTTGTCAGGTTCTTCAGGTCCATCAGACGGATGGCGCGACGGCCAACCTTGTCTTCATAGGCCGGGCCGATCCCACGCTTGGTGGTGCCGATCTTGGTACCCGAATTGGAGTTTTCCCGCAGGGCATCCAGCTCCCGATGCAGGGAAAGAATCAGCGTGACATTTTCGGCAATGCGAAGGTTTTCCGGGGTCACAACGACACCCTGTGCCTTCAGCTTCTCGACTTCAGCAACAAAGGCGTGCGGATCGAGAACCACGCCATTGCCGATCACCGACAACTTGCCACGTACTACACCGGAAGGCAGCAGCGAAAGCTTGTAGCTCACGCCGTCGATTACCAGGGTATGACCGGCGTTGTGCCCGCCCTGAAAGCGAACGATGACATCAGCCTGTTCCGACAACCAGTCGACAATCTTGCCCTTGCCTTCATCACCCCATTGCGACCCGACGACAACCACATTGGCCATGGATTTCCTGCCCTCCTGAAACGGCAATAGGCGCCCCGGCATCCGGGACGCAAAAACACTCAGCCGCAGCAGCATTGCTTGCGGCAAACGCGGCGGACTATAGCCAGTTGGCCTTCAACATGCGAGCCCCCAACCGGCATTTCCTTGTTCGTGTGGTGAATAGCCGACTTCGCATCCACAGCTCGGGAAAACAGCCGGTTTCTGGCCACTTCCCTGACATGCCTTGCCTCAAAAGCCCTCAGCGCTCTGTTTTCGGGTTCCCAGACAGGACCTCCTGTTGCTATGCCGCCAACAGCACGCCATCCTCGGCGTTCCTCCCCATGCGGAAACTGACGATGACATTGATCAACTGGGCCCTTCTGTTTCTGCTGGCAACGATCTGGGGCTGTTCTTTCATCTTTGCGAAAGTCGCCGTGGCTGTCATTCCACCCTTGTTGCTGGTGTTCTTTCGCGTGGCAATTGCCGGCATCGTCTTGCATCTGGTGCTACGTTTGAAGGGGCAACGCTTCCCCTGGACCAGACAAGCCTTCGGACCTTTCCTGATGATGGGACTGCTGAACAACGCCATACCGTTTTCGCTGCTGTTCGTCGGTCAGACGGCGCTTTCCGCCTCGCTCGCCTCTATCCTCAATGCCTCGACGCCCATCTTCACCTTTGTCATTGCTGCCGTGTGGTTGAAGCAAGAGACGACGCATCTGCACCGCGTCGCGGGTGTCCTGCTCGGCTTTGCCGGCGTCGCGGCCTTGCTGTCATCCAGTCTCGCCGGCCTGGCGCATGACCCGGTCTGGGCGCAACTGGCCTGCCTAGGGGCAGCGCTGTCTTACGGATTTGCGGCGTCTTATGCTCGCCGCCTGCGCCACCACACACCATTGGTCGCAGCCGCAGGACAACTGACCGGCTCCAGCCTGCTGATGCTGCCGGTCGCACTCGTTTTCATCGGGGCTTGGTCGCCGCTGGAAACACCTTGGACAGTCTGGGCCAGCCTCATCGGGTTAAGTGTTGTTGCCACCGCCGGCGCCTATCTGATCTATTTCCGACTGCTGGCCTCGGCAGGTGCCACCAATGCCTCCGTCGTCACCATGATCGTGCCGGCCGTCGCCATGATCTTCGGCATCACTCTGCTAGGCGAAGCTCTTACGCTGACCCAGGTCGCTGGGTTGGGCTTGCTTTTGTTTGGGCTTCTGATTCTGGATGGGCGGATCCTCCGATCCTTCAAGGCCAGCGAGCCCGCATAAAAAAGGCGGCAAACCTGCCGCCTTCCAAAACCACTTTCGAGCAAGCTGCGCAGCCTCAGCTAGCCACCCTGCACTTCACCAAAGGCCCAATCGAGCCAGGGCAGCAAGGCCTCGATGTCACTGGTTTCGATCGTTGCACCCGACCAGATCCGCAAGCCTGCCGGAGCATCCCGATAACTTCCGATGTCATAGGCGATGCCTTCCTTCTCCATCAAGGTCGCGATGGATTTGGCAAAACTTGCCTGTGCTTTTTCATCAAGCGTCGTGACGGCAGGATCAACGATCTGCAGACAGACCGAGGTGTTGGAGCGGGTGGCAGGGTCCACTGCCAGAAAATCAATCCAGTCGCGCGCCTTGACCCAACCAGCAATTGTGCGGAGGTTGGCGTCTGCGCGTGCACGCAGGCCTGATAGACCACCCAGGCCTTCCGACCATTTGAGTGCATCAAGATAGTCTTCGACGCACAGCATCGAGGGGGTGTTGATGGTTTCGCCCTTAAACACGCCCTCGACCAGCTTGCCCCCCTTCGTCAGCCGGAAGATCTTCGGCATCGGCCAGGCTGGCGTATGACTTTCCAGACGCGCCACAGCCCGCGGGCTGAGGATCAGCATGCCATGTGCAGCCTCTCCACCCAGAACCTTTTGCCAGGAGAAAGTCACAACATCGAGTTTGTCATAGGGTAGATCCTGAGCGAATGCTGCCGACGTCGCATCACAGATAGTCAGACCCTCACGGTCTGAAGGTATCCAATCGCCGTTGGGCACCCTGACGCCAGACGTTGTACCGTTCCAGGTAAAGACAACATCATGCGAAAAATCGACAGTGGTCAGGTCAGGCAATTCGCCATAGGGCGCAATGACCTTGCGGGCGCCATCCAGCTTCAGCTGCAACAGAACATCGGACACCCAGGTCGACCCGAAGCTTTCCCATGCCAGCATATCAACCGGGCGCGGCCCCAGCAGCGACCACAGCGCCATTTCCACAGCGCCAGTGTCCGAAGCTGGAACGATGCCGATGCGATAGTCATCCGGCACCTGAAGGATATCGCGGGTGCGGTTGATCGCTTCTTCCAGCTTGTCCTTGCCCACCTTGGCGCGATGGGACCGTCCGAGCGGCGCATCCGACAAACTCTCCAGCGACCAGCCAGGACGCTTGGAACACGGGCCTGAGGAAAAATTCGGATTGGCAGGACGGAGTGTGGGTTTCGCGCGATCGGCGGACATGGGACGGGCCCCCTTGAAAAGACAGAAAAGCTCCACTGAACGGAGCCTGATCCCGATAGGCCTGACAACGCGCAAGGTCAATGGCCATCGCGTCACCCATACAAAAAGGCCGGTGCGAGCACCGGCCTTTTTCAAATTCAGTCAGGCGCTGTTGCCTAGAAGTTGCTCATGATCGGCTCAGGAGCGTAATAGGCTGGAGCCGCACTATCGAACGTGTAGCGCATGCCGAGGCGAATCTCGTGCGCCGTGATGTCCTTGAACTCACTGCGACCATTGCCAGTTGCCGTGTAAGCCGTGGTCCGCGCCTTGCCCAGATCACGATACTGATAGCCAGCATCGATGCTCAGGTTCTGGTTCACCGCATAGGAAGCACCGGCCATCAGGGCCCAAGCGAAGTTGAACTCGCCGTTGTCCTTGTCGTAGGTCGCCGCAGTGCTACCCGGGTTGATCGAGATCGTGTTAGACGCCCGAATGTAGGAAGCACCAACACCTGCACCGACGTAGGGTGTCAGGTTGTACCAGGTTCCCAGATCAACATAACCGTTCAGCATGACGGTCCAGATGTCCAGATCCGTGCGCTCTTCAGAGAAGTTCGTCGAACAGGTGCCGCAAACCGCATAGCCGCGCGCTGTCGCCTTGGCTTCGTAGTCCAGCGTAAGGTCGGAGCGGAAGTAATCGTTGAACTGGTAACCGACACCAACGCCGATCATCCAGGTATCGTCGATGCTTTCGCGCTCGTAGCGCAGGTCGCCAACTGTCGAACTGTCTACAAACCCACCCTTCGGGTCGTTGTAAAGCTTGTATCCAATATCACCGCGCAGATACCAGCCGCCAGCTGCAGCAACCGGAACCTGGGGAATGTGTTCAATCACCGGAGCCGGCAGATCTGCCGCCATAGCAGTCGTGGCGAGTGTCACCGCAAAGCCGGCGAAAGACAATCGCTTAATACAAATAACCATGTCCTCGTCCCTATGAAATCAGGCACTCACCAAGTACTGGCCGCCTGCATTGACATGGTTACAGCATGGTCAAAAATGATTAATTGCAGCTTAACTGTGTTTCTTAACCAGGATTTTTTACGTTAACATAGAGTTAAAGGTAAATCTGAAATTAACACAAATGAATGCCAGAGTTCCATTTTGCAAATGAAACTCTGGCCGACTTTGAAATTATGGAACCCTAGGTAATCAAGCCGCCGATTTACGGACAATTTCTGCGATGTCATTCACCACCGCATGCACCAGGGCCTCATCATCCCCTTCCGCCATAACCCGGATCAAGGGCTCGGTACCGGAAGCGCGAATCACCAGACGACCTGATGTACCCAGGCGCTGCTCCCCGTCCAGGATCGCCTCTTTAACCACGCCGATCTCAAGTGGCGAGCCACCTGAAAAGCGGACATTCTTCAAAAGCTGCGGCACTGGCTCGAACCGACGGCAGACCTCGGACACCGGCCGGCCCTGATCCTTGACGCAGGCAATCACCTGCAGAGCTGCAATCAAGCCATCGCCCGTCGTCGCGAAATCCGACAGGACAATGTGACCAGACTGCTCGCCGCCAACATTGAACCCGTGCGCCCGCATATGCTCGACAACATAACGATCACCGACCTTGGTACGCGACAACGAGAGCCCGAGATCGCCGAGGTAACGCTCCAACCCGAGATTGGACATCACCGTCGCCACGATCCCCGGCTGGGAAAGCTTGTTGGCAGCCTGCCACGACTGCGCCACGACCGCCATCAGCTGGTCTCCGTCAATCACCTGGCCGTTCTCATCGACAACGATCACCCGATCGGCGTCCCCGTCGAGGGCGATACCAATATCCGCCCGGACTTCCAGAACCTTGCGCGACAGCGCCTCAGGCGCCGTCGACCCGCAGTCCTTGTTGATGTTCAACCCGTCCGGAGCCACTCCGAGAGAGATGACGTCAGCCCCCAGCTCCCAAAGAGCCTCCGGCGCCACCTTGTAGGCCGCGCCATTGGCACAATCGACAACAACCCGCAGCCCTTCCAGGCTCATTTCTCTCGGCATCGTCCTCTTGGCAAACTCGATGTAGCGCTGCTGCGCGCTTTCAATTCGCTTGGCCCGACCCAGATCCATCGCTGCTGCCAGTCGAGGTGTCAGGTCGCTTTCCAGCATCGCTTCGATTTCAGCCTCGATCGCATCGCTCAGCTTGAAACCGTCAGGTCCAAAGAACTTGATGCCATTGTCATGAAACGGATTGTGGCTGGCGGAAATCATCACACCCAGGTCAGCCCTGAGCGACCGTGTCAGCATCGCCACCGAAGGTGTCGGCATCGGCCCAAGCAGAAAGACATCCATCCCCACGGATGTGAACCCGGCCACCATGGCATTTTCCAGCATGTAGCCGGAAAGTCGGGTATCCTTGCCGATGACGACGCGGTGCTTATGTCCGCCATTCTTGAAGGCCAGCCCTGCGGCCATTCCCACCTTGAGAGCCAGATCCGCAGTCATTGGCGGCGTATTTGCGCGGCCCCGAATACCATCTGTCCCGAAGAACTTACGCATGGCTGATCGCTACCCTTGTTTGGTCTTTTGTGATGGTCGTTGAACGTCTTTTAACGCAAATCCTACCGGGGAACGGTTCAAGAATTATGAGCGAATATTACGGAAAACTGACAATAAAATACCCGGCCGAAGCCGGGCATTTCGAGATTCATGTCTTACCCAGGAGGTTTTAGCCCTGGGGCTGAGGTTCCATCCCGCCGCTTGGCTCATCACCGCCGCGTTTGACACCGGCCGTCGGGACGGCAGAAGCCCGCCCAATCGGCTGATCGTCATCGGTGTCACGCACCGGAGGCTTGCCATCCAGAAGGTTGCGGATCTCCTCACCCGACAGGGTTTCATATTCCAGCAAGCCCTTGGCGATGGTGTGCAACTCATCCTCTTGTTCGGTGAGGATCTTGTTGGCGGTCTCATAGCCCTGATTGACGAAGGACTTGATTTCCGCATCCACCATCTTTTGGGTTTCATCGGAAACATGCTGGTTCTTGCCCATGGAATGGCCCATGAAGGCCTCTTCCTGGTTCTCACCATACAGCAGCGGACCCAACTTGTCGGACATGCCGAACTGGGTTGCCATCGCGCGTGCCAGCTTGGTGGCCATCTGAATATCGCCAGAAGCACCCGATGTGACCTTCTCGTACCCGAAGACCATCTCTTCAGCCACGCGCCCACCCATTGCCACTGCCAGATCGGCCTTGCACTTGGCACGAGTCAGGGACACCTGATCCTTTTCCGGAAGACGCATCACCATGCCCAGCGCACGACCGCGCGGGATAATGGTTGCCTTGTGGATCGGATCGGATGCAGGCTGATGCAGGGCCACCAAAGCGTGACCAGCTTCGTGGTAAGCAGTCAGCTTTTTTTCTTCCTCGGTCATCACCAGGGTACGGCGCTCCGCCCCCATCATGACTTTGTCCTTGGCATCTTCAAACTCGGCCATCGTGACCAGACGCCGCGACCGGCGCGCAGCCAGTAGTGCGGCCTCGTTGACCAGGTTCATCAGATCGGCACCAGAGAAACCCGGAGTGCCGCGTGCCAGCGTCTTGACGTTGACGTCCGGAGCCAGCGGCACCTTGCGCATGTGCACCTTGAGAATTTTCTCACGCCCGGTGATATCCGGGTTCGGCACAACGATCTGGCGGTCAAAGCGGCCCGGACGCAGAAGCGCGGGATCCAGAACGTCGGGACGGTTGGTCGCCGCGATGATGATCACACCTTCGTTCGGCTCAAAACCATCCATCTCGACCAGAAGCTGGTTGAGGGTCTGCTCACGCTCATCATTGCCGCCGCCCATGCCGGCGCCACGATGACGACCCACCGCATCGATTTCATCGATAAAGATGATGCAAGGAGAGTTTTTCTTGGCCTGTTCGAACATGTCGCGGACACGCGACGCGCCGACACCAACAAACATTTCAACAAAGTCCGAGCCGGAAATGGTGAAAAACGGAACGTTTGCCTCACCGGCGACAGCACGTGCCGTCAGTGTTTTACCCGTACCCGGAGGTCCGACAAGGAGAACGCCGCGTGGAATACGTCCACCGAGGCGCTGAAATTTCTGCGGATCACGCAGGAACTCAACAATCTCCTGAAGGTCTTCCTTGGCTTCATCAATACCGGCGACGTCTTCAAACGTTACCCGACCGTGAGCTTCCGTCAGCAGCTTGGCCTTCGATTTCCCGAAGCCCATGGCCTTGCCGCCGGATCCCTGCATCTGCCGCATGACGAAAATCCAGATACCCAGGATGATCAGCATCGGCAGCCAGGAAATCAGCGCACCGATCAAAGAAAAATTCTCTGAAGGAGGACGCGCGTTGACGACCACGTTCTTGGAGCGCAGCGTCTCCACGAACTGTGCATTGCCCGGAGCATAGGACTGAAAGGCCCTGGTGCTGGTGTAATGGCCAGTGATCTGCTGACCCTGGACAGTTACGTCCCGAACCTCACCACGTTCGACCTGATCCATGAATTGGGAGAATGGCACCTCATCGGTGGCACTGCGCTGTCCAGGGCTCTGGAAGAGCTGGAACAGTGCGACCAACAACAATGCGATGATTGCCCAAAGTGCGAAGTTGCGAAAATTTGCGTTCATTTCGTTCCCTTGACCGCCTCGTTCCTATGCCCGCCTGAAGCGGCTACTCGCGCGGATGTCGTCTTGGCCTCAAGATAGGTCGCAAAGCCCCCCATGCCAAGGCGGTGCGCCATAGTTGCGCAGTTGGCCTGACTTTTTTCTTAAAACAGGCTTGTAGGACCAAGCTTTTTTGCGCCATTCGGCAGATTTTTTTTCGCATGTCCGGTTTGAAGACCGGCCAGCAGCGCCCCAGCCGGCGAACTTTCGCCTCATATGGCGGACAGATATCCGGCTCTCAACACCGTTTCAGCCTCTGCTTCCTCCACGGAAAGCCCCTCAACTGAGAGGCCAGGCACCAGAAGCAACCTGTCACCCAGCCAGATGGCAGGCGACCGATCGAAGGCGCCATGAATGGCCCAGTCGGCGTCCTTTGCCGAAACTCGACCAGGGGCTTCTCCAAGCGGACCCAACTTCAAACCTGAGCCTATATCCCCTGCCCGGTCCGCCACATCGGATAAAAAGTCCAGCCGTGCACCGCCACGGGTCCATATATAACGATTGTCCCAGACCACATGTTCCACGTCATCTAGACAAACTGTCTCGGCCGGCACCCGTCCCATCTCCGCACCGATCACCAACCACTGCTGATCGATGTGGATAGAACAGCCGTTCAGCGTCTGTCGTAGCCCATCACCAGTGCGCGACAGCCCCCTAATCGCCTGATCCAGACCTTCCAGCTTGGACAGGCGCAACGGCACACCTTGCGGGCCCGTATGCCGCCCGACCTTTTGCAGGAGCCGCGTGAGCAGGCGCAGCCGTACTTCTTCCGGAACGCAGAGATAATCCTCCCGTGCCATCCGGGCAGGCCCAGCCGGGTGTTCCTGTACCCGGGTCAGAAAAAGCTCCCCCACCCACTGATCGAGGGCATCGGCAGCACGCCCCATACGGCGTGCCGTTTCAGCAAGGCGAACCGTATCCAATCCTTCAGCTGCAAGTGCCTCAGCCAACCGGCGCAGACGCACCCGCTTGAAACTTTCGTTTTCATTGCTTGGGTCTTCGCACCAGCTCTGACCATGGGCCCGGAGCGTCGCGGTCAACCGGGATTTGGGCGTCTGGAGCAACGGTCGCAGAACGCGCAGCCCGGACGGGCCATGCGGGTCGTCAAGTTTCATCGCCGCCAGGCCGTAAACACCGCTGCCGCGTGTCAACCGGTCGAGAAAGGTTTCGACCTGATCCCCCTGATGATGCGCCAGAAGCACGGCTTCGAGATCATGCTGGTCCATCGCCGCCGCAAACAGGCGATACCGCGCATTGCGCGCTTCCGCCTGCACATTGGCCACTGGCTTTTCGCCCTCCCAGAGCAAGGTCTGATGCGCCACCCCCAGACGATGGCACACATCGCCCACAAAGGCAGCCTCTGCCCGGCTATCCAATCTCAAGCCGTGATCGACGGTGAGCGCTCGAAAGTCCCCGGGCCAGCCGACAGCCTCTTTCCACTCCACCAGAAGGCAAAGCAGAGCAACACTATCGGCACCGCCGGAAACCGCGACGGCTAGTCGTTTGAAGGAAGAAAGGGCGGCAAAGAGCGCAGTGGTCTCATCGCGACCAATCGGCTCTTTGCCGGAGCCTGTCTCAAGAACACTTGGCACGCTGTCGCTCATCCCGAGCCTGTTGCAAAACGGCCGGGGCTGCCGACGGAAACTTGGCCAGAAGCTCGGAATAGGTCGCGCAGGCGGCTTCGCCTTCGCCCAGACCATTCAAAGACATTCCAAGTTTCAAGAGACTGTCGGAGCGCTTGTCGCTCTGCGGATAATTTGTGTAGGCCTCAAGAAAAGCATCGGCAGCTTCGCGGAAATCCCGCTGCGCCAGAAGGCTTTCCCCAAGCCAGAACTGGGCATTGCCCGCCAACTCATGCTCGGGATAAAGCGCCATGAAGGATTGGAACGCATCGGCAGCTGCCGCATAGTCCCCGTTCACCGCCAGACTGTAGGCCTTATCATAGTCGCTGCGCGGATCACCGCTGTTGACCAGACCGGCAATGCTATCAGCCGTCGCCTGCGTGCCAGGGTCTTGCGGCAAAGACAGTACGTCGCCGCCGGAACCACCCAGAGCGCCACCAAGACCACCGGCCAAAGCCCCCAGATCGATCGGACCGCCGCCACCAGCAGCACCTGCGGCACCAGCATCTGCGCCGGTCTCATACCCGCCGCTGGCCGACCAGCCGCTGTCGCCGGACCCGGCACCGTCGAGCGAGCCGAGTGAGCGGGGCGAAGTGCCCGTCCCGCTCGGTCCGTGGTCATCCATCGGGATGTCATTGCTGGTTCGGTCACCCAGGTTTCCACCCGGCGCGCCGCCTTCCAGCTGCTGGAAGCGATATTCATTGTCTTCCTGCATCCGGCGAATCTGGTCCTGCAATTCGCGCAGCTGATAGGTCAGCTGTTCGATCTGCCCGGTCAGCTGCCGAACCCGTTCCTCGGTCTGGTCAAGCCGAACTGAGGAATCATCGTTCTTGCGGCCGAAAAGCTGAGCCTGGGCCGGTACATTGGCAGCGCTCATCACGACCGCTGTCAGAAGGAGGATCGCAACCCTCCGAAAGAATCTCATTCTCACCCTCCGCGTCTGTCCCGATCCCGCAAAACGCACGATCGTCCGGTGCCAATCAGGTAGCACATCTAGAGGGTTATCACAGGGCGCGGCGACTTCGGCCAAATTTTGGCATGGTTTCGCAATTTTCACTGTTTCAGGACGAAAACGAAAAAAGGCCGGACGAGCCGGCCTTTTGTCTGATCTTGCCACCTCTCCGCACAGAGTTCAGCGCGGACGGCGAATGCCCTAGTTTGTGGCGTTGTTCAGCACAGTCACAGCACGACGGTTCTGGGACCAGCAGCTGTTGTCGTTACAAACCGCGACCGGACGTTCCTTGCCGTAGGAAATCGTCTTGATCCGGCTCGCCGAAACGCCAAGAGAAACCAGATAGTCACGGGCCGACTGAGCACGACGTGCACCAAGCGCGATATTGTACTGGCGGGTCCCGCGCTCATCGGCATGACCTTCAACAGTGATCGTGTACTGCGAGTAACGGTTCAACCACTGAGCCTGCAGGTTCAGGACACCCTGAGCCTGTGAGTTCAACGTCGACTGATCTTCTTCGAAGAACACGCGGTCACCCACATTGACGATGAAGTCCTGCCCGGAACCAGGCGTCGCATTGCCCTGTCCGGCAGCATTCAACCCCTCCGGCCCCGTTTGGGCGCAGGCGGCGACCAAGAGGACTGTGCCGAGGACGGCCAATGCCTTTAGGCCGCGAATAAAGTTCGCAACAAGTACCATTTTCGAAGTCTCCTAATCCCCAGCGCCCCGATCAAGGTGAATGAGATCTAACGGAAGCTGGTTAATGTCCCTTTGGCAAACGTGGTTAACGCATCCTGAAGGACACGTCGACCACTGAGCTCACCATTGTTTTAGTCGATAAGCGGCGACCACGACGGATCCGACGCGAAAGCCGGGGTCGACAGCCGCTGCTCATTATGTCCCGTCAGGTCAACCGTCCAGACCTGGGGGCCGCCATTGGCGCCCGGCGTATCACGGAAAAACACCAACACACGGCCATTCGGCGCCCAGGCGGGTCCTTCGTTGTGATAGCCCTCGGTCAGGATACGCTCTCCCTTGCCGTCCGGCTTCATCACACCGATCATGAACCGGCCCTGATGCTGCTTGGTAAAGGCGATCAGATCGCCGCGTGGCGACCAGACCGGCGTGGAATAGCGTCCTGGCCCAAACGAAATGCGCTGCACGTTGCTGCCATCAGAGTTCATCACATAGATCTGCTGATGACCACCACGGTCAGATTCAAACACCACCTTGCTGCCGTCCGGGGCATACGAAGGGCTGGTGTCAATTGCGGCGGAGTTGGTCAGCCGCGTTGTATTGCGCGTGCGCAGATCCATCAGGAATATGTTTGCATTCGACCCCTGCTGCAGGCTCATCACCACTTGCTGTCCCGAAGGAGAGAAGCGCGGTGCGAAGGTCATGCCGGGGAAGTTCCCGACAATCTCACGCTGTCCGGTCTCGATGTTGAGCAGGTACACACTCGGGTCCGCCCCGTCATAGGACATGTAAGTGATTTCCTGGCTCGTCGGCGAGAACCGTGGGGTCAGAACGAGATCGTCACCACGTGTCAGATAGCGGACATTCGCACCGTCCTGATCCATGATGGCAAGGCGCTTGACGCGCTTGTCCTTCGGACCGGTTTCATCGACATAAACGATACGGGTATCGAAATAGCCCTTCTCACCGGTCAGGCGCTCGTAAACCGCATCGGCAATAATATGGGCCAGGCGACGCCAGTTTTCCGGGGTCGTGAAAAATTGTTGGCCGAGCAGCTGCTCGGAAGCAAAAACGTCCCAGAGGCGGAATTCCGCCCGCAACCGACCGTCCGGCTGTGCCACGACTGTGCCTGTCAGCAGGGCCTGGGTGTTGATGACACGCCAGTCACCGAAGCGCGGCGTGGTATTCACGCCCAGGTTCTGCTGGATGAAGCTGGCCGGGTCGAGCGGGTTGAAGAGCCCGGACCGCTTGAGGTCGGCGGCGATGACGGAGGTCATCTCCTGCGCAACCTTGGCATCGCCACCTTCCGCCGTGAACGACGGCAGGGCAATCGGCATCGGCTCGACCTGGCCTTGCGTGATATCGATCTCGATCAGGGCGTGGGCGGGACCGGACGCGGTCAGCACGGCAAAGGCAGCGACTGCTGCCAATGCTTTCGCTCCGTTGAGGAAACGGGAAATGTTGGCCTTGAGGCGCATCGTCGGCTGAGCTCCTTGTTTCCTGTTCAATGGGTTAGCCTCCCAAAAGTTCGCGGGGATCAAAATTGATGATCACATCCCGCCAAGCATCATATTTGGCAATTGGTAGATTGTAGGGCGCGCAGCGCATGACGGCGCGCACCGCACTGCTGGACGCAGCCCCGAAGGCCGGGTTTGAATTGCTGTTCATGACTTCCGGACTGCTGGAAATCTCGCCGCTCTGTGACAGGCCAATCTTCAGACGGACCACAAGGGATTCCGCACCGATCGCCCCGACCGGAGGGTTCCAGCACTGGGCAATCTGCCCCCGCAGTGCATCAAGCTCGGAGACCGTCAACTCGGGAGTGGTCTCACTGCCCTTGCGACTGCCAAGCGACGCCTGATCCTGAGTGGTCGACGTGCTTCCGCCCGCCGGTTCCACCTTGTTCAGAAGTGCTGCGATCTCTGTCGTGTCGAAGGTTTCCTTCGGCTTCTCAGCCACCTGGGTCTTCGGCTTTGGCGGTGTCGGCTTGGTCCGCGGCGTTACATTGGGCGGCACAGGTGCCGCCGCCTGTTGCGGTTCGGGCTCGACCGTCGGCGCCGGCTCCGGTTCAGCTGCCTGCTCTGCCTGGGGTTCTGGCGCTGGCGCCGGTTCCGGCTCGGCCTGGGGCTCAGGCTCTGGGGCCGGCTCTGGCTCCGGTTCCGGTGTCGGTTCCGGCTCAGGTGTGGGCGTAGGAGCTGGCGGTGTTGGTTGTTGGACAACCGACTCACCTGGCTTGTCTTCAGGTTGTGGCGCTTCCCTTGGTGGGGCTTCAGTCGGTTTCACCGCAGCCACTTCCCGGATTTCGGTTTCGATCTTCTCACCTTTTCGAAGCTGGGTGAGCTCTGAAATCGGAACCAGTTCGACCGGTAAAGTGTCGACCGGCTTCGTTGCAAAGCTCTCAGCGTCCGGAAGGGCGATCAGCCCCCAGAGCAGCAAGGCCGAGTGACCGGCAACAGACGCGATGAGACCTGCCCGCATAGCGGTTTACGAATCCCGTTCTTCAAGGGTTACCAAGCCGAGACGCTTGAACCCGGCCGCATTGATCCGGCCCATGAGCTTCATCATGGTGCCATAGTCCGCGTCCTGGTCACCGCGCACATAGATACGTTCGTCGTACCCGTTGGCGGAAATGGCTTCCAGCTTCGCGACAACTTCTTCGAGAGGGATCTCGGTTTCCTGAAGGAAAATCTGTCCCTCGGAGTTGACGGAAATCGTGATCGGTTCCGTGTCGCCTTCCAGCGCCTTGGCGCGGGTTTCCGGCAGATCAATCGGCACGCCAACTGTCAGTAACGGAGCTGCCACCATGAAAATGATCAGCAGAACGAGCATGACATCCACGAACGGCGTGACGTTTATCTCACTCATCGGCTGATGTCTGCTGCGCCGACGCCGTCCTCCGCGACGGCCTCCAGAAGAGCCTGATCCGACCTGCATGCCCATAGGCTTAGCCCCTTTCGTCGATCTGACGGGAGAGGATTGCGGAAAATTCGTCGGCAAACCCTTCCATCCGGCCAACGGCCTTGGAAACGTCGGAAGACAGTTTGTTGTAGGCGATAACTGCAGGAATCGCCGCGAGCAGACCCAGGGCCGTCGCAAACAGGGCTTCGGCAATACCCGGCGCGACAACCGCCAGGTTTGTGCTCTCAGAAGCCGCGATCGCCTGAAACGCGGTCATGATGCCCCAGACGGTGCCGAACAGACCGATAAACGGTGCTGCTGACCCCACAGTGGCCAGAATCAGCAGGCGGCTCTCAAGTCGCTCCGCCTCACGCTGCAAGGTGACGTCCATCACCTTGTCGATGCGTTGCTGCAGACTGGCGATAGCCGGGCGCGCACCTTCGTGGCTGCGCTTCCATTCTCGCATGGCGGAAACGAACACCGCCGCCATACCGTGGTTGCTGCGGCTTTGCAGGGTTCCATAGAGCTCTTCCAGCGACTGTCCCGACCAGAACACAGTCTCGAACCGGTTCATCTGACGGCGAAGCCGGCTGTACAGCAGCGTCTTGTCGACGACGATGGCCCAGCACCAGATGGAGGCGCCAATCAGTCCCATCATGACCAGCTTGACAACGATATGCGCTTCCCAAAACAGCGCAAAGAAAGAGATATCCCCGTCCTGTGCCGTCAGGGTGGACTGAACAAGTTCGTTCATGAAGCTTCGGACCTCTTGGCCAATTCGATGTTGTGGTTCGTACGCGCCGGGGTTTCATAATCGCCGGCATCCTTGCGGCAGTTCACCTTCAAGCTCTGAAAGTCTCCCTGTCGCCACACCAATCAACCGTCGCATGAAGTCAGCGTTCCATTTGACTGGTGATTTTGGCGAAACTGGGACTAAGCCAAGAGTTTGAAGTGACACCCAAAAGAATCAATTAAGGTTACGGAGATATTAAGATTTCGGCATTCTTCGCAATGCTGATGCCTGCCCGACCAAAACTTCCGCTTGGGGAAGTTAAAATGGGCCAGCGGCAGAGAGCTTTTCGCTGAGCGCCAGCGGCAGGCGCGTCGGCCGACCCTCGGACGTAATCACGGCCACATGAACCTCCGCCTGAACCAGAAGCTCCTCGCCTCGCAGGATCGACTGCTGCAGCTCGATCCGGGCGCCGCGATGCGCCATAAGCCGGGTTTCCACCACGAGAATATTGTCGATGGTCGCCGGCTTCAGAAACTCGAGGTTCATCTTGCGCACGGCAAATGCCAGCCCGCCCGCAGCTTCCTGCTGCAATTCGTGATGATGGATGCCGGCAAGCCGCAGAAAATCGGAGCGGCCACGCTCGAAAAACCGGACATAGGTGGCGTGATAGACAATTCCGGTAAAATCAGTGTCCTCGTAATAAACGCGAACCCCAAGCCGGTGCACACCAGCTTCCAGGCGGCCAGCCAGGTCAGGCCAGTTTTCCTGTAAGTTTTGCATGTGCCACCCTCACTTAAAATTTATCGAATAAAACTCAACGCCGACAAATCAGGCCTCATTCAGGCTCGGTAAACAAGCCCTGCTGCACCGCAGGCGCGGTTCGAGGCACGGCAAGACCCAGATGCTGGAACGCCAGCGGCGTCAAGACGCGGCCCCGTGGAGTGCGCTGCAGAAAGCCGTTCTGGATCAGGTAGGGTTCAACGATTTCCTCAATCGCGTCGCGCGGCTCCGACAACGCAGCAGCGATGGTTTCAATGCCAACCGGCCCGCCACCGAAATTCATGGCGATCTGCTGCAAGTAGCGGCGGTCAAGGCTATCAAGACCGGCGCTGTCCACCTCAAGCTGACTCAGAGCCCTGTCCGCCAGCGCCCGGTCGACACTGTCGACACCCGCATAAACCGCGAAATCCCGTACCCGACGCAGCAGCCGGCCGGCAATACGGGGTGTACCGCGTGAACGTTTGGCAATTTCCTTCGCCCCATCCGCGGCCATGCCGATGCCAAGGATCTTGGAACCACGGTTGACGATGTGCTCCAGTTCTTCGACCGTGTAGAACTGCAGGCGGATTGGAATGCCGAACCGATCCCGCAAGGGCGTCGTCAGAAGGCCCAGACGTGTGGTTGCAGCCACCAGAGTGAATTTTGCCAGATCGATCTTCACCGACCGGGCCGCGGGGCCCTCCCCGATGATCAGATCGAGCTGATAATCTTCCATCGCCGGATAGAGAACTTCTTCCACCGCCGGGCTGAGCCTGTGGATTTCGTCGATAAAAAGAACATCGCGATCTTCCAAGTTGGTCAGCAGCGCTGCCAGGTCGCCCGCCTTGGCAATCACCGGGCCTGATGTGGCCCGAAAATTCACACCCAGCTCTCGCGCCATGATCTGCGCCAGGGTTGTCTTGCCCAGTCCAGGAGGTCCAACAAAAAGCACATGGTCCAGCGCTTCCTGACGTGACTTTGCCGCTCCAATAAAGATCTTCAGATTGGCGCGCGCCTGCGCCTGACCGACAAACTCATCCAGCGCCTGAGGGCGCATGGTCGTATCGATTTCATCGCCTCGGACTTCCGGACTGACAATACGTTCTTCATCAGACATACGAGACCGTCACCAGCAAGAGTGCGATCAGGCTCATGGAATAGATCACCTTGAAGAAATGAAACTTGCGGAACTGCTTTTGTACGAAAGGATCATCCGTTTCGATCTTGCGACCATTGATCGAAAACGGTCTGTCCCCGACCCGCTGCGAGAACCAATGATCGAGCATGAAAATTCCGCCAAAGGCCAGGATGATGTAGACAACGGCAATGATGCCATAGGTCAGCGCGATCACTGCGACAACTCCTTCAGTCCAAGCCGGATCAGCGTTTCAGTCGAAGCATCCTCGCCCGCACTTTGCATGGCCTTCGACACTGCGGCCGCAGCCTGCGGCTGACCATAGCCGAGGTTTGTCAGCGCGGACACCGCTTCGGCGACCGGGCGCGCTGCAATATTGTCGGCGACTGTCTGCGACACGGAGATAGTACCCGCATCGACACTGGCAAAGCTTGGCGCCTTGTCTTTCAGCTCAGACAGAATGCGTTCTGCCACCCGCTTGCCGACACCCGGCGCACGCGAGATCGTCGCCTTGTCGCCCAATGCGATCGAATTGGCAATTTCCGAGGCTTTCAGAATACCGAGGATGGCCAGAGCCACTTTGGCACCAACCCCCTGCACGGTCATCAACATGCGAAACCACTCACGCTCCGCATCATCGGCAAAGCCATAAAGGCGGATCATGTCCTCGCGCACCAACGTTTCAATCGCCAGAACCGCTGCTTCACCCGCTCGTGGTAGGTGCTGCAGGATTCGCGAGGGACAATGCACCTGATAACCGACGCCATGCACATCGAGGATGACGTAATCCTCGCCATAGCTGTCGATGGTGCCCTTGAGTTTTCCAATCATCGATCTTGCCCGCTTACGCGGCTCCCAATTGAGCCAATCGGCCACTGTTCGTATTGCGATGATGAGCGTGACAAATGGCAATCGCCAGAGCATCGGCCGCGTCATCCGTGTCAAACACGGCCTTCGGCATCAGAACTTTCACCATGGCACGGATCTGGGTCTTTTCAGCGTGGCCGGTTCCGACCACGGTTTTCTTCACCAGGTTCGGGGCATATTCTGCCACAGTCAGCCCAGCGAGAGACGGCACCAGCAACGCGATGCCGCGCGCCTGCCCCAGCTTGAGGGTTGCCCCCGCATCCTTGTTGACGAAAGTCAGCTCCACCGCCGACTCTGCCGGAGCCTGCAGCTCGACCACACGGGTCAACCCGTCGTGCAACTGGACCAGCCGCTCCGCAAGGGACTTTTTGTTGTCGGACGTTACGGTCCCGGAAGCGATGAAGGACAGGCGGTTGCCCGCCACCTCGATCACTCCCCAGCCCATGCGGCGCAAGCCCGGGTCAATGCCGAGCACTCGAATCGGATGCATCATAGAACAAAGCGGTAACAAAACTTCCGCGTTGACGCCAGCGCCATGCCCCTTTACCGAGGGAGCAACACCTCTTTTTTAGTGCGGAAGCGCTGCAAATCCCATGTTTGATGTCTTTGCCTCCTTCACGCCGGGAACCCTGCTGTTCCTGAGCGCCGTTCTTTTCGTCGCCGGATGCGTCCGTGGGTTCGCAGGGTTCGGGGCCGGCATGATCTATATGCCGGTCGCGACAACACTCATTTTCCCGCCGACCGCTGCCGCCGGCTTTCTAGCTCTCGACTTCATCCTCGCCCTGCCGTTGGTCGTCAAAGCCGTCCGGCTGTGCGACTGGCGCACGATCATTCCTGCGGTCATCGGCTCGACCATTTTCGTGCATGTCGGCACGTGGTTCATTGCCACGATGGATGTACTGCTGCTGCGCTGGATTATCTTCTTCATCGTGGCAGCTGTACTAATTCTGCTGATCTCCGGCTGGCGCTACAAGCGAGCGCCCACCCCTCCCATATCTTTTGGCGTCGGTGCCGTTGCCGGAATTCTCGGCGGCGTCAGTCAGGTCGCGGGACCACCGGTGGTTGCCTTCTGGCTGTCCAGCGCCAGGCAGCCGGCCATCGTCCGGGCCAACCTGATCGTCTTTTTTGCCATTTCCAGCATCGGAACGGTCTTTGCCTATTGGCTGCGGGACTTCTTCACTCTGGACGTCGTCCGGCTGCTCATTACAGGTATACCGGTCTATGGCCTGGGTTTGTATCTCGGCTCCACCGGCTTCAAGAATGCCGATCCAAAACTTTACCGGATCATCGCCTATTCGCTGATTGCGATAGCTGTCGTCACCAGCATGCCGGCACTGGACCCCTACCTGCGTTAGGGCGTAGCCTCAGGTCCGCGTCAATGTTTCCTGCCACTTGCCGACCTTGAGGCTCAGCAAGCGCGTCAACTCTGCCTGAAACATCTCATCGCTGTCGCTGGCCTGCGCCAGAACGGCAAGGGCAACGATCATTGTGTCGACGGCTTCTTCACGCACATCCGCCAGCTCCAGTTTCTTGTAAGTCGAGCCGGGAGCGCCTGTCGCCGACAGGACAGCCTGTGCCACCTCGCCTGCTTCTTCACACAGCTTGAGCGCTCGCTCCTGCAGCGTCTTGGTGTCTTTGGCGGTCAACTCGAACAGATTA
Source organism: Roseibium limicola (assembly GCF_017313085.1). GTDB lineage: Bacteria > Pseudomonadota > Alphaproteobacteria > Rhizobiales > Stappiaceae > Roseibium > Roseibium limicola. Next base: position 108,303 of record NZ_JAFLNF010000008.1, read on the forward strand.
TCAATCATCGAAGGCTCCTGAAGCAATCAGTCAAAAAAAAGCCCCGGCAAAACCGGGGCTTTCGAAATCAGACATTTCGGCTGCGCCTCAAGATGCGAGGGCCGCCATGGTCTCGTCGTCGACATCAAAGTTGGAATAGACGTTCTGCACGTCGTCATCGTCTTCCAGCATGTCCAGAAGTCTCATGATTTTCTCGGCCTTTTCCCCATCGACCGGGGTCGGGGTCTGCGGCTTCCAGATAATCTTGACGCTGTCGGCTTCGCCAAGACTGTCGGCAAGCGCGGAGGATACGTCGTTCAGATCCTCAAAAGCGGTATAGATCGTGTGACCGCCTTCATCCGACTGAACATCTTCTGCACCAGCATCGATTGCCGCTTCCAGAACAGCGTCCGCTTCACCGACTTCCGGCTTGTAGACGATCTCCCCAACACGGTCGAACATGAAGGACACCGAGCCGGTTTCCCCCAGGGAGCCACCACATTTGGTGAAATAGGAGCGAATGTTGGACGCAGACCGGTTGCGGTTGTCGGTCAGGGCTTCGACCACGACGGCGACGCCAGCTGGGCCATAGCCCTCGTAGCGGACTTCATCATAGTTCTCGGCATCACCTGTCTGCGACTTGTTGATCGCGCGCTGGATGTTGTCCTTCGGCATGGACAGCGCCTTGGCGTTCTGAACGGCCAGACGCAAGCGTGGGTTAGCGTCCGGATCCGGATCGCCCATCTTCGCGGCGACGGTAATTTCCTTGGACAGTTTGGAGAACATCTTGGACCGGACCGCGTCCTGACGGCCTTTGCGGTGCATGATGTTTTTGAATTTTGAATGTCCTGCCATGGCTCTTCTCGGCTTACTGCGGATGTCTCGTTAAAAATCTGGCTCGCTTATAGGCAATGACGCCGGCAAAATCCAGCGTTGCCCGTCGCCGCCTCAAGGCTGCGCCGAGTTCCTAGCCCCAGAACGGTGGAAGAATTGGGTCCAGCTTGCCTCCGATGCGCACTGGCGCAACCCGCAGGGCGAGGCCCGTACGGTCGTCGGTTTCAATCGCCACACCACTGATCGTGCTTTCTCCCTTGGCCGGCGCATACCGGGCGCCGGGGATCTTGCGCAGAAAACGGTTGACCGGCTCTTCCTTTTCCATGCCCAGCACACTGTCATAATCGCCGCACATGCCGGCGTCCGACATATAGGCCGTGCCACCAGTCAGGATCTGATGATCCGCAGTCGGTACATGTGTGTGTGTTCCGACCACCAGAGAAACCCTGCCGTCGAGAAAATGCCCCATGGCCTGCTTTTCGCTGGTTGCCTCGGCGTGCATGTCGATGATGATCGCGTCCGCCACCTGTCCAAGCGGGCAATCGTCAACCACGCGCTCGATGGTGGCGAAAGGATCATCCATCGCATCCATGTAGACACGCCCCATGACGTTGGCGACCATCACCTGTGCACCATTTCGTGCGGTAAACAGATGCGACCCGCGACCGGGTGTGCCCTTGGGATAATTCACCGGGCGCAGCAAGCGGTCCTGACGCTCGATATACACAAGCGTGTCGCGCTGATCCCAGGAATGATTGCCCAATGTGACCACATCGGCCCCCGCATCCAGAACGTCCTGCAGGATCTGCTCGGTAATGCCGAAGCCGGAGGCAGCGTTCTCGCCGTTGACCACGACGAAATCCAGATCATTGTCTGCGATGATGCCGGGAAGCTGATCGATAACAGCCATGCGACCTGTGCGTCCGACCAGGTCGCCAAGAAAAAGAAGCTTCATAAGGCCTCAGAGGTTGGAGAAGCGGCGGTAGCCGGCTTCCGTCAAAATGCCATCCAGCGGCCTATCATGCGGCTCTGCCGGAACACTGGCAACTTCCTGCAGGCCAAAGGCGACCCCGATGCAATGCACTTTCCGATCAACCTCAAGAGCAGCAAGTGCCTTGTCATAATGGCCCTTACCATAGCCGATACGATTCCCAAAGCCGTCAAAGGCAGCCAGAGGCATCAGCAGGACATCTGGCCGCACCTCTTCCCCATCGGCACCGGGAGCATAGGTCCCGAAGCCCGCCGGTTCGAAGACGCTGTCGCGATAAAAGGCGCGGAAGATCAGATGCGGCTCGACCACGACAGGCAGGCAAAGTTGGTGTCCGGCTGACCGCACGCTTTCCAAAAGGGGGCGTGGATCTATTTCATCGCGGATAGGCCAGAACCCGGCCACGATCGCTCCAGCGGGAAGAGGCAGTTCCTGCGCATGGTGAGCGAGGGCCAGACCAGCTTCGACCCGCGCCACCGGATCCATCGCCCTGCGGCGTCGCAACGCTTCCTGCCGAAGAGTGTTTTTCTGTTCCGCCAGAGAGGTCATGCGCATATCCGATTGAGCAGGACGGTAGACTTAAAGTAAAAAAATGGAAGAGCAGCCACCCGACCGTTGGAATGAGCAATCCCGGAGAACCTACTGTGTAGGTGGGCGCCGTATGCGACAGACCACGGTCCGAAACAGGGACAGCTCCCAAAGGAATGCGTAAGGCCCCGGGGATATGTTTCCTGACATATCGGGCAGCCGCCATTCCCATATAGGCCTGCCCTCAACGGTTGACCAGCCCCTCATACGGTTTCAGACCCCGGATCCCGAATTTTCAATCGTCCGATCGCCTCAGACAGATTTCCAGAGTCCCATTCGAATAAAAAAAAGCCGGACACTGGGTGTCCGGCCTGAATGAGTTAGCGAAAGCTGGTGCGGGTACCAGACTTCCTATCGGGCAACGGCAATATGACCGTCAGGTTTGATGCAAATTCACTAAAAAATCGCCTGAAAATACTCAGTTCAATAACTGGGCTTTTGCCACGATTTCAGCCTAGGGCACACCCCGAATAAGGGAAAGTACGTATTTTCGCCGTAAAAACTGTCGCAGGGGTGCGACAGTTTTTGGCAAGTTTTTCTGCGCGAAAGGCCATGAAAGCGGTAACGAGCGGCCAAAAACCTCGCGTTCAAAGATATTTAGGAAGCTTTACTCAGCTTGGCTTCAGGCTTTTCGACAACCCATGGGCCAAAGCCTCAATACGACCGGCCACCTGATCAAGTGCTGCAGCAGCTTCGGCATCGCGCGATTGCAACTGGTCATTGCTGGTTTCACTGTCACGGCGTGCAGCCAGCAATTCGCCTTCCAGCCGAGCGACTTTCTTCTCCATTTCGGCCAGCTGATCGGTCGCCATGATGCCGGCCATGACCGTCAACCGTTGATCACCAATCTCGCCAAATGCTGATCGCAGTTCGGTAATCCAGTCGTCAAAGCGCGCAGCAAGCGCATGAAGCCGCTCTTCTTCGCCGTCATCACATGCCATGCGAAACGAACGGCCATTGATCGTCACATTGATTTGAGCCATGCCCCGCTCAGCCTCCGTGCGTGTCAAGCACGCCCCGGATGGTTTCCATGGCAGTGACTAACCGACGGGAAACTTCCTTGTTCGCATCGTTCAACCGATCCGCGCGTGCTTCCGTCCGATCCAGCCGATTGGCCAATTCCGACCGATCTTCGCCAAGCCGCTGCAAATCTTCCTGCAACGCATTCAAGGAGCGATCCACGTTCAACCGGCGCTCTACCGCAACTTCCAGTCCGTCCACAGCCTTGAGCAATCGTTGCAAGGCCGAGTCGAAGGAAACGTCTGCGTGATAACCCGTCTCCGCCATATCCCCTACGTTCTCTCCTGCGTAGCCCAAAAAACGGCCACGGCCGGCAGAGCCGGTCTACATCTTTGTTTAAGCGTATATATTCCGATTACACGGGAGAACGCTACGTCAACCGATCCGAACAATAAGCCATTTGAAATATACGGAAAGCTCAAAACGAACCGAGAAAACTCGATGCTGAATTCCGCCGCGCCCCCAAAGATTAGGCAAGGGAACTTCTTTCCGTCAATGTCAGCCTCGTTAGAATCCTCAATTCCCTTTCTGACAGACATATTCCCTGCGATCAATTCAGTCGCTTTATTGACTCGAGCAAGGTTCCTGATATTTGTCGGGCGCCTTTCTGCCAAGTTCATGATCTTGCCGCCCTGTTGAACCTTGTTCCTTTTTCGACGGGCGCCGAGGGGTTCGGCCAAGGACTGGGTTGAAATAGGCGCACCGACTTTCACGGCCTCTGGCCGAACAAGCGACGGAACTCACATGACCGATCTTGAAAAACATCAGCGCATGGCAAATGCGATCCGCTTCCTTGCCATCGACGCGGTGGAGAAAGCCAAGTCCGGCCACCCAGGCCTGCCCATGGGCGCGGCGGATATCGCTACGGTCCTTTGCACCCAATTCCTGAAGTTTGACCCGACAGCACCCGACTGGGCCGACCGCGACCGTTTCGTTCTGTCTGCAGGTCACGGCTCTATGCTGCTGTACAGCCTGCTTTATCTCCTGGGCTACGAAGACTTCACCCTGGATGAACTGAAGAACTTCCGTCAAATCGGATCCCGCACCGCTGGCCATCCGGAATACGGCCACGGCGCCGGTATCGAGACCACCACCGGGCCGCTTGGTCAGGGCTTGGGCAACGCCGTCGGCATGGCCATTGCCGAGAAGCTGCAGGAATCGCGCTTCGGCAAAGAGCTGGTCGATCACTTCACTTACGTTCTCGCCGGTGATGGCTGCCTCATGGAAGGCATCAGCCAGGAAGCCCTGTCGATGGCCGGTCACCTGAAGCTGAACAAGCTGATTGTCATCTGGGACGATAACGGCATTTCCATCGATGGCGCCGTCAGTCTGACTGATTCGACCGACCAGGTTGCCCGCTTCGCCGCATCCGGTTGGAACACCATCTCCATCGACGGTCATGACCCGGCAGCCATTGCAGCGGCTCTGCGTCAGGCCCAGTCCAGCGACCGCCCGACCCTGGTTGCCGCCAAGACCACCATTGGCTTTGGCGCTCCGAACAAGGCTGGCACCAACGGCGTTCATGGCTCTCCACTCGGTGGCGACGAAATCGTTGGCACCCGCGAAGCATTGAACTGGCCGCATGAAGCCTTCGAAGTTCCGAACGACATCCTCGATGCCTGGCGCATCGCCGGTCTTCGCTCTGCTCATGCCCACAAGGATTGGCAGAAGCGTTTCGCCGACGTTGATGCAGAAACCCGCGCCGAATTCGAACGCCGCAACCGTGGCGATCTGCCGGCCGGCTTCGAAGACGCCGTTCAGACCTACAAGAAGCAGCTTGCGGATACGCAGCCGACCATGGCAACCCGCAAGGCATCTGAAGCTGTTTTGAATGTCTTGAACGAAGTCATTCCGGAAACCATTGGTGGTTCCGCCGATCTGACCGGATCGAACAACACCAAGACCAAGCAGACAGCTTCGGTCACTCCGGATGACTTCTCAGGCCGCTACATCCATTACGGCATCCGCGAGCACGGCATGGCAGCAGCCATGAACGGCATGGCGCTGCATGGCGGTCTGATCCCCTACTCCGGCGGCTTCCTGATCTTCTCCGATTATTGTCGCCCGTCGCTCCGTCTGGCCGCCCTGATGAATCAGCGCGTCATCCACGTGATGACCCATGATTCCATCGGTCTGGGCGAAGACGGCCCGACACACCAGCCGGTCGAGCATTACGCCGCCCTGCGTGCCATTCCGAACCTTCTGTTCTTCCGCCCGGCGGATGTGACGGAAACTCTCGAATGCTGGCAGCTGGCGCTGGAAGCCAAGGACAACCCGTCCATTCTGGCTCTGACCCGTCAGAACCTTGTGTCTCAGCGCAAAACCTACGAAGAAGACAACTTGTGTGCCCGTGGCGCCTACGTGCTGGTCGACAGTGACGAAGACGCAGCCGTCACCATCTTCGCCTCAGGCTCGGAAGTTGAAATCGCAGTAGAAGCACATGGCAAGCTGAGTGAAGCCGGCATCGCAGCCCGGGTCATCTCGGTTCCGTGCTTTGAACTCTTCGAAGCCCAGTCCGACGACTACAAGGCTGCCGTCATCGGCTCCAGCCCGGTCAAGATCGCCGTTGAGGCTGGAATTCGCATGGGCTGGGATCGCTACATCGGCAACGATGGCACCTTCGTCGGCATGACCGGCTTCGGCGCCAGTGGCCCTTACAAGGAACTCTACGAGCACTTCGGCATCACGCCGGACGCCATCGTTGCAGCCGCCAAGTCCAAGCTGCCTGCAGCCGAGTAACTTCAAACACCCTGCTGTTGTCCGAAGCCTGCTTCGGACAACAGCCCTGAATTGGGCCTGATGGCTCCATTCATCTTAGATCCGAACGAGTTGAGACAGGGCGCCCCAAGCATGCGCCACCAAAACTGTGGGAGTGGAATATGGTAACCAGAGTTGCAATCAACGGCTTCGGACGTATCGGCCGCAACGTTCTGCGCGGCATCGTCGAATCCGGCCGCACCGACATTGAAGTTGTCGCAATCAATGATCTCGGCCCGGTCGAGACCAACGCCCATCTTCTGCGCTACGACAGTGTCCATGGCCGGTTCCCGGCTAAAGTCACCGTCGAAGGCGACACCATCACCGTTGCCAATGGCAAGCCGATCAAGGTCACCGCGATCCGCGACCCGAAAGATCTGCCGTGGGGCGAGCTCAACGTTGACGTCGCTCTCGAATGCACCGGCATCTTCACCGCCAAAGAAAAAGCTGCGGCCCATCTTGAAGCCGGCGCCAAGCGCGTTCTTGTTTCTGCACCGGCCTCCGGCGCAGACAAGACCATCGTTTTCGGCGTGAACGACAGTGCCTTGACCAAGGATGACCTCGTCGTCTCCAACGCGTCTTGCACCACCAACTGCCTGTCCCCGGTTGCCTACGTCCTGAACAAGGCTGTCGGCATCGAAAAGGGCTTCATGACCACCATCCACTCCTACACCGGTGATCAGCCGACCCTGGACACCATGCACAAGGATCTGTACCGCGGCCGCGCTGCAGCCATGTCCATGATCCCGACGTCGACTGGCGCTGCCAAGGCCGTTGGCCTGGTTCTGCCGGAATTGAACGGCAAGCTGGACGGCGTTGCGATCCGCGTTCCGACTCCGAACGTTTCGGTCGTCGACCTGAACTTCATCGCATCGCGCGACACCACTGTTGAGGAAATCAACGCCGCCATCAAGGAAGCCGCCGATGGCGAGCTCAAGGGCGTGCTGGGCTACACTGAAGATCCGCTGGTCTCCAGCGACTTCAACCACGACCCGCATTCCTCGATCTTCCACATGGACCAGACCAAGGTCATGGAAGGCACCTTCGTGCGTATTCTGACATGGTACGACAACGAGTGGGGCTTCTCCAACCGCATGGCCGACACAGCCGTTGCAATGGCAAAGCTCATCTGAGCAGCACGCACCGGGTGAATACCCGCACTTGATCATCCGGGGCGGACACGGGAAACCGGATCCGCCCCGTTTTGTTTTTGACGTGAAGCACAGCCTTTGGTGCAAGCGACCTTCCGCAGCGCTCCCTGCGCCTTACGTCTTTTGCGACTGACAGAACGGATAGTCTCCATGCCTTTCAAAACTCTAGACGACCTGACCGAACTTACTGGCAGACGTGTGCTCGTGCGCGTTGACTTGAACGTGCCGATGGACGCCGGAAAAGTCACCGATGCCACCCGCATCGAGCGCATTCTGCCGACCATCAAGGAACTGTCCGAAAAAGGCGCCAAGGTTATTCTGCTGGCCCACTTCGGCCGACCGAAGGGCGAACGCGTCCCGGACATGTCACTTGAGCCCGTTGCCCAGGTGCTTGCCGACTACCTGTTGCAGCCTGTCGATTTTGCCGAAGATTGCATCGGGCAAGCTGCTGAAGACGCCATTGCCGACCTGTCCGACGGCGACGTTCTGCTTCTTGAAAATACCCGCTACCACAAGGGCGAGGAAAAGAACGACCCCGAGTTTGCCAAGGCTCTTGCCGCCAATGGCGACGCCTATGTCAACGATGCCTTCTCAGCCGCCCACCGGGCCCACGGCTCGACAGAGGGTGTTGCCAGGCTTCTGCCGTCTTACGCAGGCCGGACCATGCAGGCAGAACTTGAAGCTCTGGAAGCAGCACTCTCCACACCGGTGCGCCCGGTGCTGGCAGTGGTCGGTGGTGCCAAGGTCTCTTCCAAGATCGATCTCCTCGAAAACCTCGTCGGCAAGGTCGACATGCTGGTAATCGGCGGAGGTATGGCCAACACCTTCCTCGCAGCTCAAGGCATCAGCGTCGGCAAGTCGCTGTGCGAGCATGATCTTGCAGACACCGCGAAGAAGATTGTCGCCGCGGCGGAAAAATCCGGCTGCCGGATCATCCTTCCAAGCGACGCCGTCGTGGCCCGCGAGTTCAAGGCAAATGCCGAGAACGAGACCGTTTCCGTCAACGATGTGCCCTCCGATGCAATGATCCTGGACGCCGGCCCTGCATCCATTGAAGATGTCAAAAAGGCAATCAGCGAAGCTGCGACATTGGTGTGGAACGGTCCGCTCGGCGCTTTTGAGATCGCACCTTTTGACACAGCCACTGTGGCCGCAGCCCGCTTCGCTGCAACGCTTTCGGCCGACGGCAAGCTGAAGTCCGTCGCCGGTGGCGGCGACACGGTGTCCGCTCTCAACCACGCAGGTGCAGCAGAACAGTTCACCTACGTCTCGACGGCAGGCGGTGCGTTCCTCGAGTGGCTGGAGGGCAAGGTGCTTCCAGGCGTCAAGGCTCTCGAAGCATAAGAATTGGCCCGGCTGATCTTCCAGCCGGGCGTCCCCCTTGCGGAAGATATGCATTTAATTTAATTAGCGAATTAAAGATCTTTGATTTTATTCGACAATATTCTCAATTTAATCGATTTAAGACTCAGTGCCATAACTTCCAATCCCTCCAGCATTTGCTAGAAACAAAGCGAAATCACGCTACAGGTCTTCGAGTGAGGAACCTCCACCTCTCTTCCTCGTTACTTGGCAAATGTCTGACAGGAGATATGGATGGCTCGCATCACCTTGCGCCAATTGCTCGATCACGCGTCCGAGCACGAGTATGGCGTACCGGCCTTCAACATCAATAATATGGAACAGGCACTGGCCATCATGGCCGCTGCCGACAAGACGAATTCTCCCGTCATCATTCAGGCATCTCGCGGTGCACGCTCTTACGCCCACGACATCATGCTCAAGCATATGATGGATGCGGTTTGCGAGATCTACCCGCACATTCCGGTCTGTGTGCACCTTGATCACGGCAATGAGCCCGGCACCTGCATGACGGCCATTCAAGCTGGCTTCACATCCGTCATGATGGACGGATCGCTGCAAGCCGATGGCAAGACTCCCGGCGACTGGGACTACAATGTCGGCGTCACCAGTATGGTGACTGAAATGGCCCACTATGGCGGCATCTCGGTTGAAGGCGAGCTCGGTGTTCTGGGGTCTCTCGAAACCGGCATGGGCGATCAGGAAGACGGCCATGGTGCAGAAGGCGTGCTGACAGAAGACCAACTGTTGACCAACCCGGACGAAGCCGTGAAGTTCGTTCAGGAAACCAAAGTCGACGCCCTCGCCATCGCGATGGGTACATCGCACGGGGCCTACAAGTTTACCCGGCGGCCTGATGGTGACATTCTCGCAATGCATCTGATTGAGGAAATTCACCGCCGCCTGCCTGACACGCCACTCGTCATGCACGGATCCTCCACCGTGCCGCAGGATCTTCAGGAGATCATCAACCAGTATGGCGGTGAGATGCCCCAGACCTGGGGTGTGCCAGTGGAAGAAATCCAGCGCGGCATCAAGCACGGTGTCCGCAAGATCAACATCGACACCGACAACCGGATGGCGATGACCGGTCAGATCCGCCGGATCCTGACCGAAAATCCGGGCGAGTTCGACCCGCGCAAGTATCTGAAGCCTGCGCGCGATGCCATGGAAAAGCTCTGCATCGAGCGCCTTGAAGCCTTCAACACCGCAGGACAGGCCGCCAAGATCGACCGGGTTATTCCCTTGGCCGAGATGGCTGCACGTTACAAGGACGGCAGCCTGGATCCAAAGACCAACTGACGCTCCAGCATTGTTGAACCCATTGGAGACCGGCCCTTGCGCCGGTCTCTTTCGTTTTGTTGCAAGCCTCTTGAGAACCTGCGTTTAGTATTTCATCAAAGAAGTTCCTTGCGCCGCTCTTTCGCCCCGATTAGGGACAATACATTCCGCGCGTTTGGCATAGCCCTTCGCCCCGTCCAGATCCGAGCTCCTGAAAGAACCGCCCGTGAACCGTCCCCGTCTCTTCATCATCACCCCGCCCAATATGGATGCGGAGACCTTTGCCCCCAATCTGGAAGCGGCGCTGTCCGGCGGCGACGTCGCCTGCGTGCTGATCTATCAGCCAGACGCCAACACCAAGACCCGGCAGGACGCAGCTGAAAAGCTGGTACCGATCATCCAGGCTGCAGGCGCTGCCGCTCTGATCTACAACGACACTCAGGTTGCCGGCCGCACCGGCGCCGATGGCGCCCACATCGATACCTCGCTCGATGACATCAAGATGGCTGTCGAAAGCCTGCAACCGGCCAAGATCGTTGGTGCCGGGGGCACGAAGCTCAAGCACGAAGACATGGAAACCGCGGAAACCGGCGTCGATTACCTGTTCATCGGCCGTCTCGATCTGGAAGAAAAAGAAGAACCGCACGACAAGACCCTGTCCAAGGCCCAGTGGTGGGCAGAGCTGTTCGAGACACCGTGTGTCGCGCTCGCAGGCTCAACCCTCGACAGCGCCAACGCAGCAGCTGCAACCGGCGCCGACTTCGTCGCTCTGAAGAGTGCCATCTGGGACCACCCCGAGGGTCCGGCTGCCGCTGTGGCAAGCGCCAACGTAATTCTGGACGGCCACGAATTCCAGGACACCGAGTGAACGATGCGAGGATCCCGGGTTCTCCGACAGCATTATGTGCTGAAGACCACCCGTCTTCTGAGCGTCCTCACACTCGTGATCGCGGGCTGGGGCGGTGTCACTGAGCACCGTGCCCATGCGCAAGCGGTTTCAGCGGCTGAAAAGCAGGCGCAAGCGCCTGCTCTTCCCCAGGAACCCTCTGGCAAGGGCGACAAGGCCGGCGAGCCTGGCGCCTCTGAGACCACGGCACCCGGCCTCCTGCCACCGCCCTACCTTGCCTTCCCGCCCTCCGAAGGGCCGGACAGCCTGGCGCCTGTGGACCTGGCCTATGGCGCGTTTCAGCGCGGCTGGTACATCACCGCTGCGGTGCGCGCTAAACCCTTGGCAGACGTCGGCAACATGCATGCCCAGACCCTGCTCGGCGTGATGTATGAAGCCGGCCTTGGTCTGAAAAAAGATCCCAAGAAAGCTGCAGGCTGGTATACCAAGGCAGCTGAGGCCGGTGATGTCACCGCAGCCCAGCAATTAGCCCAGCTGTACCTTCTCGGCAATGGCGTCCCGCAAGACAAGTCAAAGGCCGCAGACCTGTTTCAGCTTGCCGCCGATGCTGGCGACGCAGCAGCCCGCTACAATTTGGCCCTGCTCTATCAGGAAGGCGTTGGCCGGCCTCAAAACTACGACAAAGCCCGCGATCTCCTGCGCCAGGCGGCAGAGGGAAACTACCCGGAAGCCCAGTACAATCTCGCGCTGTCCTATCTTCAGTCGGTTGACCAAAACCCGAGTGAGGAAGATGCCAATACGCTGCGCCAAGGGGCTTTCTGGATGGGTCGTGCCGCTCGGCGCGGTCATGTGGAAGCCCAGCTCTATTACGGCATCCTCCGCTTTCAGGGCAAAGGCGTCGTACCCGACGAGATGGAAGGCGCCGACTGGTTCGAACGTGCCGCCATTGCCGGGAATCCAGTGGCCATGAACCGGCTCGCCCGCTGCCATGCCTCCGGCCGTGGCCGCGATCTCGATCCGGTCCTCGCCATCAAGTGGCACTACATCGCACGCGCCATGGGCGTCGACGACGAAGCCCTCGACGGTCTGGCCGAACGCCTTGACGATGGGACCCGCCAGGAAGCTCAGAGATTGGCTGAGGAATTCACCGGCAGCACCGTCGCCGCTGCGGAAGCTAGCTTTCGCCAGACACGCTAAGCTTTGGCTGAAATCAGCTTTTTTGCTTGAAACCCGCCCGCATTTGTGTAGGACAGGCCGCACACTGGTTTCGCGCGGTCTTTATCTAAAATTGGCCCGACGCCAACCTATTCGTCAGTTTCAATCATTACGCAATCGGTCGTTCCATGAAAATCAACGGTAACGAAATCAAGCCTGGCAACGTTTTGCAGCATCAGGACACGCTCTGGGCGGTCGTCAAGACCCAGCACGTCAAGCCAGGCAAGGGTGGGGCATTTGCTCAGGTTGAGCTGAAAAACCTGATCGATGGTCGCAAGCTCAACGAGCGTTTCCGCTCGGAAGACAAGGTCGAGCGCGTTCGCCTGGAGCAAAAGGACTTTCAGTACCTTTACACCCAGGAAGACATGCTGATCTTCATGGACACGGAAACCTACGAGCAGCTTGAACTGCAGGCCGACTTCGTTGGCGATCGCGCGGCCTTCCTGCAGGACGGCATGATGGTGACCGTCGAGATGCACGAAGAACGCCCGATCGGCATCACCTTGCCACAGTTTGTTGCGCTTTCGATCACCGAAGCCGACGCCGTCGTCAAAGGTCAGACACAGTCTTCGTCCTACAAGCCTGCTCTGCTGGAAAACGGCGTGCGCGTCATGGTCCCGCCGTTCATTACGTCCGGCGAGAAGATCATGGTCGACACCGGCACACTCGAATATGTGAAACGCGCCGACTAAGGAGCGCCGTCTCACGTCCCTCTCCCGGTTCGGCAGCCTGAACATCAGGTCGCCGAACCCAAGAAAATATTGGCAAGAAAATGGCCCGTACAGCAATCCTCAACGTCATGGTTCAGGCCGCCACCAAGGCGGGCCGTAGCCTCATCCGCGATTTCGGGGAGGTCGAAAACCTTCAGGTCTCGCGCAAGGGGCCGGGGGATTTCGTCTCCGCAGCCGACCGGCGCGCTGAAGAGATCATTCGGACCGAGCTGACCAAGGCCCGCCCGAACTTCGGGCTGATCATGGAAGAAAGCGGCATCACCGAAGGCACCGACGGTCAGCATGTCTGGCATGTCGACCCGCTCGACGGCACGACCAATTTCCTGCATGGCATCCCGATCTTCGCCACCTCCATCGCGCTTGAACGCCTTGGGCAGATCGTTGCCGCTGTTGTCTATAACCCGGTGATGGACGAGCTCTACACTGCCGAACGTGGCCGTGGCGCTTTCCTCAACGACCGTCGCCTGCGCGTTGCTGGCCGCAGCGAACTGTCCGAAATGGTCTTCGCCACCGGCCTGCCGCGCATCGGCCACAGCGATCACGGCCGCATGCTGAAACAGCTGCGCCACATCATGCCCGAGCTGGCAGGCATTCGCCGATTTGGCGCCGCCTCCCTCGACCTTGCATGGACGGCCTCCGGTCGTGTCGATGGTTACTGGGAATACGACCTGAATTCCTGGGACATCGCCGCAGGTGCCTTGATCGTCAAGGAAGCCGGTGGATATGTCAGTGAAACCGACGGCAAACAGGGCTTCCTCGAAAGCGGCAACATCGTTGCGGGCAACGAGATCGCCCACAAGCACATTCTGCGCCTGCTGAAAGCAGCGCAGGGCTGATTTCCGCGCCCAGGTGCAACATGCGATAGCGATAGACGCCCTGGCCAGTCCGGGGCGTTTTCACGTCCGGCGCAGCGTCAACCCCAGCCTGAAGCATTTCAAAGATTTAAGATTAACGGTTCCCAAGGCTTGGGAAATCACGCTATCAATCAAGGACCTTGCAACAGGTGATTGATTGGCGACCATGTCACGAGACTTCGACCCCTATAGTCTGTCCAGCCCTCGGGCTTATCTGTCTTTCATGACCATCTTCCTGGTGATCGTGGCCTTTCTCGCGTTCATTTTGAACCGGCAGATCTCCGAAGCCTTCATGAGCAACCCGGGCCTCAACGGCCTGATCGTGTTTGTCGCTCTGTTCGGCATCGTTCTGCTGTTCGGGAGGGTTATACGGCTGTTTCCGGAAATCTCATGGGTCAACAGCTTCCGAACCGGGGATCCGGATTTCGAAACCCGCTCGCCGGTTCTGCTTGCTCCGATGGCGTCACTGCTGGGCAACAAGGTCGGCGAAATGGCGCTGACCCCGACCACAGCAAGATCTATCCTGGAATCCATTGGCATGCGACTGGAGGAAAGCCGGGAGATCTCCCGCTATCTCACAGGGCTGCTTGTCTTCCTCGGCCTGCTTGGCACCTTCTGGGGCCTGCTTCAGACGGTAAGCTCCGTCGGCGCGACGATCCAGAACCTGAATGTCGGCGCGGGCGATGCCAACGTCATCTTCGAAGATCTGAAAGCTGGCCTTGAAGCCCCGTTGTCAGGCATGGGCACTGCCTTCTCGTCCTCGCTCTTCGGCCTCACGGGATCTCTGGTCTTGGGCTTCCTCGACCTTCAGGCCGGCCAGGCACAGAATCGCTTCTACACCGAACTGGAAGACTGGCTTTCCACGGTTACCGACATCGATCCGGAAGAGCCCTTCCTCGAAACCCCGTCCACCAATACAGAGCAGATCCAGGCCTCCATTGCCCAGTTGCAGAAGACGGTTGAGGAAGGCGGCAATCGCGCCTCCGCCCAGGCAATGGCCAATCTGGCTGAAGGCATTCAGGGCCTGGTCAAACACGTGCGCTCCGAGCAGCAGATGATGCGGGAATGGGCCGAAGGCCAAACCGCCCAGCAGAAACGCATCGAAGACCTGCTTTCCTCGATTTCCGCTGCCTTCGACCGCGCCAAGGAGTAATCGACCATGGCCGGATTGCGCAGCCGCCGCAGAGTGCAGGGCACCGACTACTGGCCGGGCTTCGTTGACGCCATGGCAACGCTGTTGCTCGTCATCATCTTCATGCTGTCGATCTTCATGCTTGCCCAGTTTTTCCTGTCCCAACAGCTGTCGGGCCGTGACACGGTGCTCAATCGACTGAACATCCAGATCAGCGAATTGACCGAGTTACTGGCGATGGAACGCGCCAGCAACTCCGAGCTTGAGGACACGATTTCCGGTCTTCAGGCCAGCCTCGGCGCCACAACTGACGAACGCGACCGGCTGCTTGGTCTGCTCGATACGCAGTCAGGTGCTGCAGATGCTGCAGGTGGCCGTGCCTCACAATTGGAAAACCTGCTGGATGATGAAAAGCAGGTGTCCCAACGAGCTCTGGCGCAAGTCGAGCTGCTCAATCAGCAGATTTCCGCCTTGCGTCGCCAGATTTCTGCAGCCAACGCAGCTCTGGAGGCGTCTGAGGCGAAGGAAAGCCAAAGCCAGGCCAAGATTGCCAGCCTCGGCAAACGGCTGAACGCGGCCCTCGTGCAGCGGGTGCAGGAACTCTCTCGCTATCGCTCCGACTTCTTCGGCCGCCTCCGGGAAATCCTGTCGCAACGCTCCGACATTCGGGTTGTTGGCGACCGTTTTGTCTTCCAGTCAGAGGTTCTGTTCGATTCCGGTTCGGAAGAGATCAATCCCGATGGTGAGGGCGAGTTGGAAAAGCTGGCAGATGCAATCCTCGAACTGAGCAGCCAGATTCCGGAAGAGATCAACTGGGTGCTGCGCGTCGATGGTCACACAGATGCACGTCCACTCTCCGGCACTGGGCGCCTGCGCAACAACTGGGAGCTCTCGGCAGCGCGCGCAATCTCGGTGGTTCGTTATCTTGTTGCCAAGGGCGTTGATCCCAAGCGCCTGGTAGCCGCCGGCTTCGGCGAATTCCAGCCATTGGAAGAGGGCGAGAGCCCTGATGCCCTGGCAAAGAACCGCCGCATCGAGCTGAAACTGACCGAACGCTGACCTTCAATCAACAGCCCAAAACGCAAAAAAGCCGCCGGAACCCGGCGGCTTTTCCTTAAACATCAAACCAAGGGAACGAGGCTTAACCGCGATCTTCCTCGGTCTTGTCTTCGTCTTCAGCTTCCTCAGCCGGGGCATCAGCCACGTCTTCAGGCGCTTCCTCGGAAGACTTCAACGAATTCAGTTTCGCAAACACAGCATCGGCGTCGTAGACTTCTTCGACTTCACGCTGCATCGGCTTGGACGTGTCGAAGGAGAAGGCAGCAGCCAGAGCTTCTTCACTGGTGGTTTCATCGACCGAAGCCAGCACTTCCTGAGGCTTCAGAACCTGGTGCGGAGAATGCTTCGCGGCCTTTTCGACTTCCAGGTCGAGCTCGATCTGGTTGCACAGTCCGAGGGTCACGGGATCGGAAGGCGTCAGATTCGAAGAGTTCCAGTGGGTCCGGTCACGGATCGCCGCAATTGTCGGCTTCGTGGTTCCCACCAGACGGATGATCTGGGTGTCTTTCAGCTCCGGATGGTTGCGCACCAACCACAGGATCGCGTTCGGACGGTCCTGACGACGTGACACCGGCGTGTAGCGCGGTCCCTTGCGCTTGGCTTCTGGCACCACAACCTTGGAGGTCTGCAAGCTCAGCGGATGGTTTGGATCGGTCTGCGCCCGTTCCAGTTCATCACGGCTCAGCTGACCGGTCAGGATAGGGTCGAGACCCTTGATGCCCTGTGCGGCTTCACCATCGGCAATCGCTTTCACTTCCAGCGGATGCAACTTACAGAAGTTGGCAATCTGGGTGAAACTGAGCGCCGTATTGTCAACAAGCCAGACGGCAGTGGCCTTCGGCATAAGCGGCGTATTCGACATCGGTCAAAATCCTCCTGACAGCTCCCTCACCCGGCAAGGTGAAAAAGCAAAGGGTCCATTCAAAGCTGAGTGGGATATGGATCCTGTATAACGCCGCCCCCCGGCAAAAGCAAACTAATCCGCCAAGGATTAACTGCTTTTATCGGAGGGTTTTCCTTACGGAAGCCAAATAGAATCACATCTCAGTGTTTGCAGTATCGCCAATCGTCAAAACAATCTTGCCGATATGGCCAGAGCTTTCCATCCGGCGATGCGCTTCTGCCGCCTGGGCAAGTGGATAGGTCGAATCGATCAGTGGCTTCGCCTTGCCCTGAGCAATCAGCGGCCAGACCTTTGCTTCGAGCGTGCTGGCGATCTCCGCCTTGAAGGCAGCATCCCGCGGGCGCAATGTGGAACCGGTGTGGGTCAGGCGCTTCATCATCAGGCGCGAGAAGTTCACCTCCTGGGACGTGCCGTTCAATGTTGCGATCTGACAGATACGCCCTTCAACCGCAGCCACCTTCCAGTTTTTCTCCACATAGTCGCCGCCGACCATATCCAGAATGGCGTGGATTCCGACCGTGTTGGTCGCCTCCAGAAAGGTTTCTACGAAGTCGAGCTTGTTGTAGTTGACCGCGTGATCAGCCCCCAGCGCCTTGACGGCCTCCAGCTTTTCATCCGAACCGACAGTGGTGAAGACCACCGCGCCGAACGCCTTGGCAAGCTGAATGGCTGTCGTGCCGATGCCGGACGTCCCACCATGAACCAGAAAGTTTTCTCCCGGCTTCAGCCCGAGCCGATCAAAGACGTTGCTCCACACCGTAAAGAACGTTTCCGGCAGGGCAGCAGCCTCCACCATCGACAATCCCTCGGGGATCGGCAGGGCGTGACGCTCATCGACCTTGCAGTACTCCGCATAGCCGCCACCTGGGGCAAGTGCGGTCACTTTGTCGCCGACCTGATAGCGAGATGCGTCGCTCCCGCTGGCCACCACCGTACCGGCAACCTCCAGACCCGGCAGATCCGAGGCATCCTTGGGCGGCGGATAAAGCCCCATACGCTGCATCACGTCGGGCCGATTGACGCCGGCCGCTTCCACCTTGATGAGGATCTCGCGCCCCAGCGCCACAGGCACATACCGCTCTTCCGGTCCGAGCACATCCGGACCGCCTGGCGCGGTGATCGCAATGACGGTCATTTTTTCGGGCAGTTGTGGCATAATATTCTCCTGATGACGGCCTTATATGTAAGTCTCGTCGACACGGCTGACAATCACCGCGCGCTCATCGCGCACCAAGCCAGGCGACACGGCAGAAGGAAACGAAACAGATGACAGACGATAATCTGAGCACCCGTCCTTCTCTCATTTTAGGCACCATTCTGGTCGGAGAGGACCTGGAAAACTTGTCGGAAGAGGAGCTGACGCAGCGGATCGAAGCGCTTGAGGCGGAAATTGAGCGCACGCAACAGAGCTTGGGCCATAAGAAGGGCGTCCGTGCAAATGCTGATGCTATATTCGGAACTAAGCTGTGATTAATCACAGTCGACAACTTAACAGACCCGTGACGATTACATAGGTACTTCTATGTAATTTGAATAAAATTTTACGTATTTACCTTGTGTTAAGCATTTCAAACGATATTAACCGTTGTCCAGAGTTTCTGGATTCTGAGTGGCTCCTGTCCACTCTGTTTGACGCCTCCCTGTTAAAGACTTCGAGCCGCGCATGACGCGGCTCTTTTTTTTGCCTCCATCCCGATATAACAATATAGATCATCCGCTGAACGGGCCACCTCCCTGAGAGGTTTGCTGATGACCGGCGTGCGGGAGATCATCTCCGGATATTCCGGACGGGATCTGAGATTAGGTCCGCCGCATGAGCGGACCGGTAATCGACCTTCCTTTGGATACCGAAGGCCGTAACTGGCACGTTGATTGCAAATTAACCGGGCAAGATCACCGCCTGTTCCAAATTGAGACATCGCATCATGCAGTGTCCCAATCCCGGACCTCAGGCAGAGGCAGACGAGTAGGCAGTAGAAGGTGTTTAGACCCATGACCGACGAGATCAACCCGAAGACCGGCGACTTGGAAACAGTATTTTTCGCCAACCGACTGGCTGCCTCCGACAATTTCCAGTCGCTTTTCCAGGAAGGCATGGCTCTGGTTGAAGAAACCGCGCTGTACCTCGATGGCGAAGGACGGGCCGAGTCCAAGCTTCTGGGCCGCCCGACATCGCTGGCCTACGCGACAGAATCCATGCGCCTGACCACACGCCTGATGCAGCTGGCCTCCTGGCTTTTGCTTCAACGCGCTGTAAATGAAGGTGAAATGTCGAAAGAACAGGCTGGAAGCGAAAAGAACCGCGTCCGCCTCGACAAACTTTCCAGCGCCACTGAAAGCGTTGTCTGGGACGATCTTCCGGAAAGCCTTCGTGCACTGATCACCCGCTCCATTCGCCTGCAGAAGCGCGTCGTCCACCTGGACAAGATGCTCTACGCTGTTGAAGAGGAAGTTCTGGACGCTCAGGGGAATCCCGTAGTGGCACAGCTGAACCAACTGCGTGCCGCTTTCGGACAGGCGGGCTGAGACGCCACACTTCGCCTGAACGGCACACTTTAAAATGACAGCACCTTTTCAAGCCGTCTCTGACGCTCTCTCCGAGCCTCTCAGAGCGGCTTTTCTTTTATCTGCTGAGAACCAAGCCTCAGCGCCCGAAAAGCCGCTCACAGCGCGTTATAGACACCCAGAGCTTCTTCCAGTTCCGTCTCCTCGTAACTGAAGTGGGACCGAACCACCTTCAGCAGGACGCGAAAGACTTCTTTCGCATCGCTGAACGTATCGCTGCCGGGCTGCTCCACAAGATTTGCAGCGGCCTGCCCGAGCTTTTCAAGCAGAGCGTGCACCACCTTGTGCTCCTCTTGCAGCCTTTGCACGACGGCCCTCAGGCCATCGTTGCCGGCAGCCTCCAGGATCGGGAAGACCTGAGCTTCCTCGATGTTGTGATGCATGGTCAGCACATAACATTCGCGTCCGCACAGCGTGCCGAACTGGCGATAGTTCTGCGTCAGATCGAGCCCCTCGACCGTCTGGGCCAGATCCAGCGCCGACGCTTCTCCGCGCTCGACACTTTCCAGAAGTTGCCCAACGGTATCCAGATCATCGAGATACATCCGATGGATCATCGCCAGATGCCGGCCATGTGCCCGGTGCTCCGGACGCGCGCCCTCAATCGGCAGCAGCTTCGGACGCGTCGCCTCATCCAGGGTGAGCTCTGCCAGTGCAGGATCTTGCCCCGACACTGGGGTAAACGGAGGCTGCGTGGTGTTTCCGGACATCAAATCCCTCATCTGGCATGGCGTTAACAGCGACATTGGCAGACTGACATCCACCGTCTTGGTTTGAAAATAAAAAAACCCGGCCACAAGGACCGGGTTTTCTTTAAAACAGAGAGCGATAGCTCCGGGTCGATTAGGAACCCAGGAAGCCAGCGAACTTGTTCTTGAAGCGGGATACACGACCACCACGGTCCATGATCTGACGGTCGCCACCGGTCCATGCCGGGTGCGAGGTCGGGTCGATGTCCAGGGTCAGTGTGTCGCCTTCAGCACCGTATGTGGAACGGGTGAGGTATTCGGTACCATCGGTCATGACAACCTTGATGGAGTGGTAATCGGGATGAATATCCGCTTTCATGGCCGGTCCTTTCAGGCACCTGATCCGGGCCCGCCATGCGAAGCACGTCCCTGAGGTGCAAACGATACAAAGGGGCCGCCGATCCATGATGGATGCAGCCCCGGAAACATGAGGCGGTCGTATACCCTATCGATCCGGTAGTGACAAGTGCCGGAAAAGGATTCCTTACACCAATTTATCTCTTGGTTTTTCGCCGCCCCTCCCCCAAGTCTTAGCACCATGAGTGACGTTTCAACATCCCCGGATCGCAACGGCCCTGCAACAACGGCCGAACCCCTTGTCAACGAAGCGGAAAACCGGCGCAAACGTGCCAATCTTGCGCCGCTTGCACGACTGTTGCCCTTCCTGAAGCGCTACAAGCTGAAGGTTCTGGCAGCTATCGCCGCCTTGTTTGCGGCTGCAGGCGCCACGTTGGTCCTCCCCTCAGCCATTCGACAAATGATCGATCAGGGCTTTGACAGCGATAATTCGCAGCTGATTCAATCGTATTTTCTGGTTCTCATTGCCGTGGTTGCCGCCCTCTCGGTGGCAAGTGCCTTGCGATACTTCCTCGTCATGTGGATTGGCGAACGGGTGGTAGCCGATCTGCGCCGCGCTGCTTTCGACCATATCGTCGGGCTCGATGCATCGTTTTATGACGGCGCACGCTCTGGAGAAATCCTCTCGCGCCTGACCGCCGATACCACCCAGATCAAGTCCGCCTTCGGAGCCAGCGCCTCGATTGCCATGCGCAATCTGATCATGAGCTTCGGCGCCACCGTCATGATGGTGATCACCAGTCCGCATCTGTCACTGATCGTGCTGGCCGCCATTCCGGTGATTTTGGTGCCCCTGCTGACCTTTGCCCGTGGCGTCCGCAAACGTTCGCGCATGGCCCAGGACACGCTGGCCAACGCCATCGCCTATGCCTCCGAGATCCTTTCCAACATCCGCAGTTTGCAGGCTTTCACGCACGAACGGCACGCCAGCGAGCGCTTCGGCAGCGCCGTTGAGGAAAGCTTCTCCGCCGCCAGACGCATGACCGCAGCCCGGGCGATCCTGACAGCCTTTGCGATCTTCGTCATCGGCTGCAGTGTGGTGATCGTTCTTTGGATCGGCGCCAATAGGGTGATGGCCGGAACCATGACCGGCGGCGAGCTGAGCCAGTTCCTGCTCTATTCCGTTCTGGCCGCGGGCTCCCTCGCCGGTCTGTCCGAAGTCTGGGGGGAATTGTCTCTGGCCGCAGGCGCCGCCGAACGGCTTTCTGAGCTGCTGGATATAGAACCCTCCATCACCGCACCACAGAACGCCCAATCCGTTCTACATTCGAATGCTGTCGAGCTGGGCTTTGAAAACGTCTCTTTCGCCTATGAAGCGGCCAATGCGCTGCCGGCACTGACGGATATCTCGCTCAAGGTGCGCCCAGGCGAGACAGTGGCCCTGGTCGGCCCCTCAGGTGCGGGCAAGTCGACCTTGTTTCATTTGCTGCTGCGCTATTACGACCCGACGTCCGGCGCCCTGACCCTTAACGGCACGGACCTACGGCAGCTCGATCCGCGTGAATTGCGAACCCACATGGCTCTGGTCCCTCAGGAAACAGCGATCTTTGCGGCAACGATTGCCGATAACATTGCCTTCTCCAAGCCAGAGGCGAGCCGTGAAGAAATCATCGTCGCCGCCAAGGCCGCGTCTGCCCATGATTTCATCTCTGCCATGACCGAGGGCTACGACACGCTGGTCGGGGAACGTGGGATCACCCTGTCAGGCGGCCAGAAGCAACGCCTCGCGATTGCGCGGGCGATCCTGAAGGACGCGCCGATACTATTGCTGGATGAAGCCACCAGCGCTCTCGATGCAGAAAGTGAACGCGCCGTGCAGGACGCTCTGGACGAGCTGATGCAGGACCGCACCACCCTGGTGATTGCCCACAGGCTGGCAACCGTCCTGAAGGCCGACCGTATCATCGTTCTGGAGAGCGGCCGTATTCTGGAAGAAGGCACGCATCAGCAGCTGCTGGCCAAGGGTGGACTCTACGCCAATCTGGCCAGACTGCAGTTCGATCAACCACTGGCGTAAGACGCCAACCTGATACTCAGGCGGCGTCTTCCTTGCCGTTCGTGCCCTCTTCCAGGCCGTATTCCTTGAGCTTGCGGTAGAGGGTTGAACGACCGATTCCCAAGCGCTTGGCAACTTCGGTCATACGACCGGAGTAATGGTCGATGGCCAAGCGGATCAGTTCCTCTTCCATCGTCACCAGCTTGCGCACGTGTCCATCATTATCGAGGGACCGCATGAAGCCGAAGGGCGCTGCATGACGGAAGGCTTCCTGGTTCACCGGCGGCGGGGTCATGGCCTGCGAAGCCGGCTGTGGTGCCGGGCGGGTGTGTACCTCGGCATGCGATGGAGCAGCTCGTGCCACCGGTTCCGCGGGAGCAACCGACAAACCGGAGTGCACATGCCCCGGAACCACGCGGTCGACAGCCGCTGCAACCTGCGGAAAATCGTCAATCGTCAATGCCGGACCATCACACAGGACAACCGCACGGAAGATGGTGTTTTGCAGTTGACGGATATTGCCCGGCCAACGGTAAGACTGCAGCAGATCCAGGGCATCAGGCGCAATGCCGGAGACCTGGGGCTTGCCCTCCTCAGCGGCAAAGCGCGCCAGGAAGTGGCGGGAGAGTATCGGAATATCTTCCGGGCGGTCGCGCAGCGGCGGGATCCAGATCGGAAAGACATTCAGACGGTAATAAAGGTCTTCGCGGAAAGCGCCTTCCTTGACCTGATCGACCAGACGACGATTCGTCGCCGAGATCAGCCGGAAGTCGACCTTCACCGGACGGCGGCCACCGATCGGATCGATTTCGCCTTCCTGCAGAGCTCGCAGCAACTTCACTTGCACGTCGGACGGAAGTTCGCCAACCTCATCCAGAAACAGCGTACCGCCATGGGCTTCCTGAAACTTGCCGACATGCTTGTCGACCGCACCCGTAAACGCGCCCTTCTCGTGGCCGAAGAGAATTGATTCCACCAGATTATCGGGGATGGCACCGCAGTTGACGGTGACCAACGGCTTGGACTTGCGTTCGCTCGACCCCTGAATCGCGCTGGCGATCAGCTCCTTGCCGACACCGCTTTCCCCTTCAATGAGGATCGGAATGTTGGAAGAGGCAGCCCGGCGACCCAGATTGATCACCCGTTCCATGCCGGGAGACCGGGTTACGATGTCGTCGAACGTCAGTGTGCCGGACGCCTGCTTGCGGAAGCGGGTGATTTCACCTTCCAGCGCGGACACCTTCAGCAGGTTCCGGATCGAGACATCCAGTCGCTCAGCGCTGAGCGGTTTCACCACGAAATCCTGAGCACCCGCGTTCATGGCACTGACAACCGTGTCGATCCCGCCATGAGCCGTTTGAACGATCACCGGCGTGCCGATCTTGCGCCGACGCAATTCGGTCAAAACGCCGATGCCGTCCAGTTCCGGCATCACCATATCCAGAATGATCAGATCGATATCGGCAGCCTCGGGGCCCGTCATGATGGCCACGGCTTCCGCACCATGCTCGGCTAGTTTCGACCGGTGACCGAATTTCTTCACCGCCTCCTGCAGGAGCCTGCGTTGGATCGGATCATCATCGACGATGAGAATTTTGCCAATGGCTGGCTGCATTTAGGCCACTTCCTACGGATTCAGTGTGTCAATTCGGGCCAGTGTGGTCTCGAATGGGTAAACAAATCATCCAGCGGCTTGCTAAAAACGTCGGCAAAAAGGGCGCGTATGCACGTCCCTCCACCCCCTGTCCACAACAGATCGTCAGGTGAAATCCGGTGTCGAAATTCGGCGCCAACGGGATTCAGCAAGAGAATACAAGGCAAAGGCAACCAGCCCGAGGCCGATGCCGCCCAACAGCCACTGTCCGTAAGGCAGTTCTGAAAAATAGTGCAACACATGCTTCAGCCCCGGCTGTGCATCCCCGGCACTGTCTTCCTTGCGATTGAGAAAGCGCAGAACCAGGAGCCAGGAGATCGTCGCGAAGATCAGCCCACGAGCGCTCAGCCCAATGATGGAAATGGGGCGGATGATTCGCATCGCCTGTTCATCGGCTTTGAAATATTGCTCATAAGTACCCGCAAACGCCTTCCACCAGTGCGACAAGGCAACGCCGGCAATGACAATCGCCATTCCCAGGCTGATGGTCTGGATGGAGAAGAAGCCGTTCAGGCTCCGCACGACAGATCCGGCCGCCCCGCCTTCACTGCCATCAGAGTGAATCGAGAAAACCAGCGATGCCGCATAGAGCGCCAGAGTGGAGTAAGACAGCGCGGAGACGAAAAGTGCCAACCGGATGAACACACCCCGTACCCCCAGACCATGATCGTCCGGATCAAAGAAGGCCTGCACGAGGCGCCAGAAGACATAGCTCGCCAGCCCGATGACCAACAGCCCGACAAGCGCTTCGCCGAAGGGTTGCTCAAGCAGGGTGCGTATGGCGCCTTTGGTGTCCGTCTTGCTGGCCGCGCTGAAGGCTGCCAGAAACGTCAGGCACCCCAGGATGATGTAGACAATACCCCGTGCGGCATAGCCGGCACGGGCCGCCACAGCGATCCACCTCGGTTGCTCGAAAGACGGCAATTTTTCAATTGTATCAGACATCGGATTCGCCAAGATCTGCCCCCATTCCACCCTTGCTGACACGCAGCGACAGATAATGTGCAATGAGCCAGCTTGCCCCGGCCCACGCGCCGCCAAGGCACCAGCCGGCAAAGACATCGCTGGGCCAGTGAACCCCGAGATAAACCCGGCTGGTTCCGACCAATGCGGTCAGCAAAACCGCACACCCCAGCAGGTAGCGTCGCGCCAGCGTGTTGTTGATGAAACGGATCGCGACCGCGGCCAAGGTGAGATAGGTCATGGCAGAAATCAGCGCATGGCCACTGGGGAAGCTGTAGGTGAAGGTGGTGTCCATATGCTCCACCACATCTGGGCGCGCGCGTTCAAACAGCAGCTTCAACACGGACGAGACAATGGCTCCACCGGAGATCGCCACGCCGATGAAGACGATTGCCAGCGTGTGCCGGTAGATCGCCAGCACACCAGCGGCAATCAGCGAGAACAACAGGATGACCGAATAGCTGCCAAGCGCGGTGATCTCACCGGCCGCCTCCTCAAACCAGGGAGGACCCCAGGCATCATTGATGTCGGCAGTGCTTCGAAACCACTCCAGGACTGCCAGGTCAAAGGCTTCCACTCTGCCGGTTTCGACGAGCAGCACATCCGCCACAAAAAGCGCAAGTGCTACGATGACGCCGGTCGAAACGGCCCGGACCTCGTTTTCCATGGGATTTTGCATAGATCGTCAACGGCCTCATATGTCACCGGTTCCCACGCCTCGCGCAGGTTTCTACGGAAAAGCATTTGCCTGATGCTTGTACCGCCTCGTAAACATGCCACATTCGACGCCATGAATGGACACAAGTTGGCGGCCTTCATGCCCCGACACCAGAACAAACCATGAGGTGATCCCATGATCCCAAGCAACCCGTATCTTTCCGCTCGCCTGTCCGGCGCTCTCCTCAGCGCAACCTCAGACGCCTCATCAGCAGCGAGCAAGGATCTCGGTGCGTTGCCTCAGTGGGATCTGACCGATCTTTATGCCTCAATCGACGCGCCGGAAGTGAAAGCCGATCTTGCAGAAGGCATCGAGAAGTCGAAGGCTTTCGAAACGGCAAACAAGGGCAAACTGGCAGATTTCGCCAAGTCCGACGTCGCTTCGCTGGTTGCCGCGATCAAGGCCTATGAGGAACTGGAAGATTCACTCGGCAAGCTGATCTCTTTTGCCGGGCTCGCCTATGCAGGCGCCACCACCGATCCCAAGGTGCAGAAGTTTTATGGCGATGTGCAGGAACAGATCACCGTTGCCAGCTCGCACCTGCTGTTCTTCACGCTGGAAATGAACCGCATCGAGGACGCGGACATCGATGCAGCGCTTGCCAATCCGGATCTTGCCTACTACCGCCCCTGGCTGGAAGATCTGCGCAAGGACAAACCCTACCAGCTGGAAGATCGGGTCGAGCAGCTCTTTCACGAGAAATCCATCACCGGCCGTGCGGCCTGGAATCGTCTTTTCGACGAGACCATGGCGTCGCTGCGCTTCGAAGTCGAAGGCGTCACGGGAACTCTGCCGCTCGAGTCCACCTTGAACCTGCTTCAGGACGTCGATCCGACCAAGCGTGCCAAGGCCGCCGAAGCGTTGAACAAGACATTCACCGAGAACCTCAGCCTCTTCACTCTGGTGACCAACACACTGGCCAAGGACAAGGAAATCTCCGACCGCTGGCGCAAGTTCTCAGACATTGCCGACAGCCGCCACCTCGGCAATAGGGTCGAGCGGGAAGTCGTCGATGCGATGGTCGCCTCCGTGCGCGAATCCTATCCGCGCCTGTCGCACCGCTATTATGCGATGAAGGCCAGATGGCTCGGCATGGAAAAGATGAACTTCTGGGATCGCAATGCACCCCTGCCAAAGGCTGACGGGCGAGTCATCCCGTGGAACGAAGCCAAGGACACCGTGCTCACCGCCTACGCCGGCTTTTCGCCGGAAATGGCCGAGATTGCCGAACGGTTCTTTGATCGCAACTGGATTGATGCGCCGGCGCGTCAGGGCAAGGCTCCAGGGGCCTTTGCCCACCCGACCGTGCCCAGCGCTCACCCTTATGTTCTCGTGAATTACCTCGGCAAGACCCGCGACGTGATGACCCTGGCGCATGAACTGGGCCATGGTGTGCATCAGGTGTTGGCGGGAGAAAACGGCCCGCTGATGGCACCGACTCCGCTGACTTTGGCTGAAACGGCCAGCGTCTTCGGCGAAATGCTGACCTTCCAGTCGTTGCTGAAAAAGGCCGAAACCCCGCAACAGCGCAAGATCATGCTCGCCTCCAAGGCCGAAGACATGCTCAACACAGTAGTGCGCCAGATCGCCTTCTACACATTCGAGCGTCAGGTCCACACCGAACGTCGGGAAGGCGAGCTGACATCGGAACGCCTTGGGCAGATCTGGCTCGACGTGCAGAAGGAAAGCCTCGGACCGTCAATCGAGATGAACCCGGGCTACGAGAACTTCTGGACCTATATTCCGCACTTCATCCACTCGCCCTTCTACGTCTATGCCTATGCCTTTGGCGACTGCCTGGTGAACTCGCTCTACGCTGTCTATCAGGACGCAGAAGAAGGCTTCCAGGAGAAATACTTCGACCTGCTGAAGGCCGGAGGCACCAAGCATCACTCCGAGCTGCTGGCCCCCTTCGGTCTGGACGCCAGCGATCCCGAGTTCTGGAAGAAGGGCCTTTCGGTGATTGAAGCCATCATCGATGAGCTGGAAGAGCTCGAAGCCGCCGAATAAACTCTGACAAGGGGCTGGCCTCAGCATTTTGCCGGCTGGCCCCTTGTGAGCGCGAACGCTGCGGCGCCAGAGTTTCCCAATCGAACTCTGCTCCGGACCGCTTTGGGGATCTTGTAGACCATGTCTGTTCTCACATCCGCGCCTGCGCCCTCCCCACCGTTTCTGCACACACCTTATGACGGCTCCAAGCAGCCATTTTCAGTCGGCCTGGAACCGACGACAGAAGCGCAATGGCTTGAGCCGGACACCTTTCTTGTCCAGCACCTGACCTACAAGAAGCAGCTTCTGGAAAGCCGCCGGCACAAAGTCGTCCAGGCGGAGCCCGATACCGAGGCCGCGCAGCAGGAAATCCATGATCTGATCCTATCGCATCTGCGCGTTCACCAGCCCTCCTACGCGACACGCAACGGCACAATCGTTCCTCCCGGCTTGTCAGCTGCGGATGTCCAACCCATGCCGGGTGATCCGCCGTTGGTCGTCGCTGCACGTCTTGTGCAGGAAGATCTGGTGCTGATGCGCAAGGGACCGGAGGGCTACCGCCTTGCGGCTGCCTGCCTCTGCTTTCCGTCGTCCTGGTCGCTGCTGGAAAAATTCCGCAAGTCGATGCACGACATCCACGTCGGTGTGCCGGGCTTCAACGGCACGCGTCTGGGCAACGTCGTAGCGCGGATTTTTGACAACCTGAAGCCAACCCAGCTGGTTGCCCGCTTCAACTGGTCGATCTACGATGACGATGATCTCCATCATCCCGAGCCAAAGCAGATCGATCCGCAACTGACCGGCGATGGCGGTGCCAGCCTTGCAGGTCTGTTCATCCGCGTGGAACGCCAGACCCTGCGCCGACTGCCCGGATCCGGCGACATTCTCTTCACCATCAAGATCCACCACGACCCGCTGGAGCTTTTGAACAGCCATCCCAATGGCGGCAACTGGGCGGCTGGGCTACGCCAACAGCTGTTGGGTCTTGATGAACATCAGCTGTCCTACAAGGGGCTGTCCCAGCACCGGGCCACGCTCGCCCAGGCCCTGCAGGATCTGGCCTCGGCTCCCGCGACCAGCTGAACCTCGCTCATTCTCCCAAGAGCCATTGCCTCGACCGCGACGAAGTGGTCACTGGTCTTTACCTCGAGCCTGCCTACATCTGCAGGAGAGCATCGCTGCACCGCACGTACCGGAGAATAACGCCACCATGTCACGAGACCGGGAAAGCAATCGCCTGACGGCCCGCGTTGGCCGCTACGCCAAAGTCGGCACCAACATGGGAGGCATCGCCGCCAAGATGGCCGGCTCCCGGTTGCTGGGCAAGGATCTGGACAATCTCAAGAGCGCGCAGGAGATCGCCGATGCGCTGGGCGGCCTGAAAGGCCCGTTGATGAAAGTCGCACAGCTGCTGTCGACCGTGCCGGATCTGCTGCCGCCTGAATATGCCGCCGAACTGGCCAAGCTTCAGGCGAGTGCGCCACCGATGGGCTGGGCCTTCGTCAAACGCCGGATGCGAGCCGAACTCGGACCCGATTGGCAATCCAAGTTCATGGACTTCGGCAAGGATCCAGCCGCCGCGGCCTCCCTGGGTCAGGTACACAAGGCGACGACACTGGAGGGGCATAAAATCGCCTGCAAGCTGCAGTACCCCGATATGGCATCTGCAGTCGAGGCGGACCTGCAACAGCTGCAGTGGCTGGTTTCACTGCATAGGCGCATTCAAAATGCCATCGACAGCCGCGAGATCGCCAAGGAGATCGCCGCCCGGGTGCGCGAGGAACTGGATTACAAGCGCGAGGCCGCCAACATCGCCGCCTATCAGCAAATGCTGGCCCATCGTCCTGACATTCGCATCCCTGAAACCCTGCCTGAGCTCTCCACCCGACGGCTTCTCACAATGGGATGGCTGGAAGGTGAGCCGATCCTGCACTTCAAGGAACATCCCCTAGAAGACCGCAATCGTCTGGCGGAAACCATGTTCCACGCCTGGTGGCATCCGTTTTCACACTACGGCATGATCCACGGCGATCCGCATCTGGGAAACTACACCGTCTTCACCGATGACAGCGGCAAGCACCCCGCCGGGATCAACCTGCTGGACTACGGCTGCATTCGCATCTTCCCCGAGCAATTCGTCGGCGGCGTTGTCGACCTCTACATGGGGCTGCTGGAGGGCGATGAGGACCGTGTCGTCCATGCCTATGAAACCTGGGGTTACAGGGGTCTTACCCGCGAAACCATCGACGTCCTGAACATCTGGGCCCGTTTCATTTATGGCCCCTTGCTGACCGACCGCGTCCGACCGATTGCAGAAGGCATCAGTGCAGCCGACTATGGACGCAAAGAAGCTTTTCAGGTTCACAAGGGGTTGAAGGAGCTCGGGCCGGTGACCATCCCCCAGGAATTCGTCTTCATGGACCGGGCAGCAATAGGTCTCGGATCGGTCTTTCTGCACCTGCGGGCAGAGCTCAATTTCTTCAGGCTTTTCAACGAACAAATCGAAAATTTCACAGCCGAAAAAGTCGCAAGCCGACAGCAGGCCGTTTTGGCGTCAGCGGGGCACGCTCAGCTCTCCGCTTGAGCAGCATGACGATCCTCATAAAGCCTGTTTCACGCGACTGTTCGTGAAATGGCGCATTGCCCCCGGACACCCGTTTATTGTAAAGACCCTAAGGAACGCGTTTTATTACCGGGGGAATATATGTCCGACAACTCCGCACCTTCCATGGACTATCCGTCCCACGAACGGACTTACGAAGGTTTCATCAACTTTTCCAAGATCGGCACCATCCATGTGCTGACAATCGTGCTGTGCCTGATCATGTTCGCTTTCGGCGGAACAGCAGCGCATGTCTTTGGTTGGTTGATGCTCATCGCCAACATCGTCGCCACTGCCGTTGGCATGGCGATTGGTGAAAAGGGCTGGATTCCGGCCGCCGGCGTATTCTTCCTGTCTGGGGCTCTTGCAATCCTGATGGTTTAAAGACCATGCGGTCTTGAAGAAATGATAGTGCGCTCTTCGAATTGAGGATTATCGGAGAGCGCATTTTTCCAAGGGGAGGAAATCTATGAAAATCGCAGTGCCGCGCGAAACCGCGGCGGCTGAATCGCGTGTTGCGGCAACGCCAGACACCGTCAAGCGCCTTGTTGCCCAAGGCGCGACTGTCGTCATCGAGACGGCCGCTGGCAAGACCGCCATGATTCCCGACGCCGACTATCAAGCCTTCGGAGCCCAGATCGCTCCGGATCGCACCGCCACGTTGAAAGATGCAGACGTCGTTCTGACCGTTCGTCGGCCGAACGCCGACACCTTGGCAGACATGGCGTCCGGCACCTTGTTGATCGGCTCTCTGGATCCGTTCGGACACGAGGCCGAAATCGCCGCAATCGCCAAGCAGGGCGTCAGCGCCTTTTCCATGGAATTCATGCCGCGCATCACCCGCGCTCAGAGCATGGACGTCCTCTCCTCCCAGGCAAACCTCGCCGGCTATCAGGCCGTCATCGAGGCTGCGACCGCCTATGGCCGCGCCATGCCGATGATGATGACCGCAGCCGGCACCGTTCCCGCCGCACGTGTCTTTATCATGGGCGCTGGTGTTGCCGGGCTTCAGGCCATCGCCACAGCGCGCCGCCTTGGCGCCGTTGTGACCGCAACAGACGTCCGCCCCGCTGCCAAGGAACAAGTGGAATCACTCGGCGCAAAGTTCATCGCCGTCGAGGATGACGAGTTCAAGCAGGCAGAAACCTCGGGCGGTTACGCCAAGGAAATGTCCGAGGACTACCGCAAGAAGCAGGCCGAGCTGGTCGCAAGCCATATCGCCAAGCAGGACATCGTCAT
This sequence comes from Roseibium limicola, assembly GCF_017313085.1. GTDB lineage: Bacteria > Pseudomonadota > Alphaproteobacteria > Rhizobiales > Stappiaceae > Roseibium > Roseibium limicola. The sequence continues at coordinate 139,837 of NZ_JAFLNF010000008.1, forward strand.
CACCACCGCCCTGATCCCTGGCCGCCCGGCACCCAAGCTGGTCAACAGCGCCATGCTCTCCAGCATGAAACCAGGCTCCGTCGTCGTCGATCTGGCAGCTGAGCGCGGTGGCAACGTCGAGGGTACGGTTCCCGGTGAAGTCGCCACTGTCAGTGACGTCACCGTAATCGGCTACGAGAACATGGCTGGCCGCATTCCGGCCTCCGCTTCTGCACTCTACGCCAAGAACCTGTTCACTTTCCTGGAAACGATGATCGACAAGGAAAGCAAGACGCTCAAGCCCAACTGGGATGACGAGTTGCTCAAGGCCACCTGCCTGACCCGCGATGGCGCTGTCGTGCATCCGGCGTTTGCGCCCAAGCAGCCGGAAACGCCGGTGATGGTCGCTGCCGGCAAGGAAAATGAAGGAGCGAGCGCATGAGCGACGTGACCCAACAGGCAGATGCCCTGGAAAGAGCCCAGGCTGCCGTCCAGGCCGCCGGTGAAGCCGCCGAGGGCGCCCGTGAAGCATCTGCTGCTGCGGCATCCTATCTGGACCAGCTCGCAGGTTTGGCGACCCAGGCAACAGGTGCGACCGGAGGCGTCGACCCCTTCGTTTTCCTCTTCTCCGTGTTCATCATGGCGATCTTTGTCGGCTACTACGTGGTCTGGTCGGTGACCCCTGCCCTGCACACTCCGCTGATGGCTGTTACCAACGCCATTTCCTCCGTGATCATCGTCGGAGCACTGCTTGCAGTCGGTGTCGACCTCGCCTCTGGCGACGGCGCCATCTGGGCGAAGATCTTCGGGTTTATTGCGCTCGTACTGGCCAGCGTCAACATCTTCGGCGGGTTCATGGTGACCAGCCGGATGCTCGCCATGTACAAGAAAAAGCAGCGATAGGAGGGCCATACCATGTCTGCCAATGTGACGGCACTTCTTTACCTCGCCTCGGGCGTCCTGTTCATCATGGCCCTGCGCGGCCTGTCCAGCCCGGAAACCTCCCGCAAGGGCAATCTCTACGGCATGGTCGGCATGACCATTGCCGTTCTGACAACGCTTGCCGCAGCTGACCTGAGCTTCGGGGCCTTCGTCCTGATCCTGCTGGGCCTCGGCATCGGCGGCGGTATCGGTGCGGTGATTGCCAAGCGCATTCCGATGACGGCCATGCCTCAGCTTGTTGCCGCCTTCCACTCGCTGGTCGGCCTGGCTGCCGTCTTCGTTGCAGCGGGCGCTCTTTATGCCCCCGCAGCCTTCGGCATCGGCGAACCTGGCGATATCCACGCTTCGGCGCTGGTTGAAGCCGCTCTTGGCGCTGCCATTGGTGCGATCACCTTCACCGGATCGATCATCGCCTTCTTGAAGCTCGACGGCCGCATGTCCGGCAAGCCGATCATGTTGCCGGGCAGGCACATGATCAACCTGGGCCTGGCCGTTCTGGTTGTCGTCCTGATCGCAGGTCTGGTGGCCACCGAGAGCACCTTCCTGTTCTGGCTGATCGTGCTGGCGGCCTTCGCTTTCGGCGTGCTGATCATCGTCCCGATCGGCGGCGCGGACATGCCGGTGGTTGTATCCATGCTCAACTCCTATTCCGGATGGGCAGCAGCCGGCATCGGCTTCACCCTCGGCAACATGGCCTTGATTATCACAGGCGCCCTCGTCGGGTCGTCCGGCGCGATCCTGTCCTACATCATGTGCAAGGGCATGAACCGCTCGTTCATCTCCGTCATTCTTGGTGGCTTTGGCGGAGACACAGCAACCAGCAGCGGCGGTAGCGAAGATGATCGCCCGGTCAAGCAGGGTGCTGCCGACGATGCAGCCTTTATCATGAAGAACGCCTCCAAGGTCATCATCGTGCCCGGATACGGCATGGCGGTGGCTCAGGCCCAGCATGCCCTGCGCGAGCTGGCCGATGTGCTGAAGGAAGAAGGCGTCGAGGTCAAATACGCCATTCACCCGGTGGCCGGGCGTATGCCAGGACACATGAATGTGCTGCTGGCGGAAGCCAACGTGCCTTATGACGAAGTCTTCGAGCTGGAAGACATCAACTCGGAGTTCGCACAGGCCGACGTGGTCTATGTGATCGGCGCGAATGATGTGACCAACCCGGCAGCCCGTGATGATCCGCAGTCGCCGATTTACGGCATGCCGATCCTCGACGTCGACAAGGCCGGGACAGTGCTCTTCGTCAAGCGTGGCATGAGCTCCGGCTATGCCGGCATCCAGAACGAGTTGTTCTTCATGGACCGCACGATGATGCTCTTCGGCGATGCCAAGAAGATGACCGAGGACATCATCAAGGCGCTGTAAGGCACCAACCGATCCAGCATGAAAAAGGCGCGGTGCCATCTGGCCCCGCGCCTTTTGTTTTTACGCCACTGCGCTATAAGCCCCGCATGACCGTGACCTCTGCCACAGCCACTGCCCCGTTTGTCTACGATCCGCCGATGGAGCCCTTTCTGGAGGTGCTGCACCAGGACGACGATCTGTTGCTGGTGATCAAGCCGAGCGGACTGCTCAGCGTTCCCGGCAAGGCGGCCGAGCACAAGGATTGTCTGGAAGCGCGCGCTCAGGCGATTTATCCGCAGGCCCGCATTGTTCACCGGCTGGATATGGACACGTCGGGCGTCATGGTGTTGGCAATGACCCCGGCAGCGCACCGCCACCTTGGCCTGCAATTCGAGCGACGTCACACCAAGAAGACCTATCTGGCGCGCGTCTGGGGCCAGCTGGAACACGACAGCGGTGAGATTGATTTGCCGTTGCGCTGCGACTGGCCCAATCGCCCAAAACAGATGGTCTGCTTTGAACTGGGCCGCAAAGCTCTTACCCGCTACCAGGTGATCGAACGCGACGACGCGACAACGCGGGTTCGGCTATTTCCCGAAACCGGCAGATCCCATCAACTACGTGTCCATATGCTGAGTTTAGGTCACCCGATCATTGGTGACAGATTTTATGCAGATGACGAAGCGCTGCAGGCAGCCCAGAGACTGCAGCTCCATGCTGAAAGCCTGAGCCTCTATCATCCCAATGGGGGAGAGTGGCTGACCTTCGAAGCCCCCACTCCCTTTTAAAAACTGAGAAGATTTAACCGCGACGGCTGTCCATTCGGCGCAGGCCTTCTTTCGCCAGCGTATTGCTGGGATCAAGAACCGACGCCTTCTGGTAATTACGGCGCGCGTCCTTGAACTTGCCCTGAAGCTCCAACGCAACACCCCGATTGGCCCAGGCCACGGACGATTCCTTGTCCAGGTTCAGAGCCACCGTCAGATCTTCCAGAGCTGCGCCCGAATCATTCAGCGCCAGATAAGAGATCCCGCGCGCGACGTAAGGTTCGGAGGCATTCGGGTTCAAGCCGATGGCAGTGGCAAAATCCTCGACAGCGCGCTGATGCTGGTTCTGCGCCTGATGGATAAGGCCGCGATTGTAAAACGCCCGTGCGTTGGAAGAGTTCTGCGCAATCACCCGATTGAAATCGGCCAAAGCTGCGCCGTACTGCCCCAGACCGCGATAGGTGTTGCCGCGACCGACCAGAGCAGTTTCATAATCCGGTTTCAGGTTAAGCGCGCGATTGTAATCCGCAATAGCCGCCTGATCCTGGTTGAGACGCCGGTAGACCAGCGCCCGGTTGGCGTAGGTTTGGTAGGAATTCGGGTCGAGCTGCAGGGCCGCGTTGAAATCGCCGATGGCCTCGTCCAGCTTGCCGGCCTGACCATAGGCAATGCCGCGTGTGGTGTAGGCGCCAGCGTCGCGTGGATTGGCCTCGATAACGGCAGAAAGGCTCTTGATGTTCTCGGAAGATCCAGCAGCCCGGTCAACTGGCACGCCTTCATAAATTCCGCCACCGGTCTGGCAGGCTCCCAGAGCCAACAAACCCAGAAACGCCAATGTCATCCGCGTCATCTGTTTGCCCTGATCGTTCTGCTGCACTGCCATGATCGCAATTTGCCTCGCCTGTCCGCCAAAATCCCGCCACGTGGGAAACCCCATAATGGCCCTATTCCCTACCGTTGGCTATTGAAGACCACCACGGATTGCAAGCACGAAGAGCCGACTGAGCATTCAGCCGGCCCCCCAAATCTTTGAAAACCCACATTCTGATCCGGTCAGCAGCAGTTTGAAACCGGATGAAAGGGGCCGTGAACCAACAGCAGAAACGCCTTAGCGGCGTGCTGTGTGACCTGATGCCAGGCCTTCACGCTGCGCTGCCTTGCGTGCCAGCTTGCGTGCCCGGCGAACAGCTTCGGCCTTCTCGCGAACCTTCTTTTCAGATGGCTTCTCGAAATGACCGCGCAGCTTCATCTCCCGGAAGACGCCTTCACGCTGCAATTTTTTCTTCAGCACCCGAAGCGCCTGATCGACGTTGTTGTCGCGAACCAGAACCTGCACTGGTGTATATCCCGCTCTGTAGCGACCTCGAAAAATCGAGCCGCAATCGTTTCCAAAAAGAAGAAGAGGAGCGACCGGCCGGAACCGATTTATGGCGACCACCCCATCGTGCGCGGGGTCATAGCAGAAGCCAAAAAACTTGTCCACAGGCAAAAACCGCGCGTTTCCCTCAGTCCCCTGCACTTATTCCTGCCACAGCTGCCGCGAGCCAACTGACCGGCAAATGGTAGACGTTGCCAGCAAACCCAGATAGACGAACAGACACAAAGGGCGACAGGGATCCGCAGCATTTTCCGCCTGATCCGGCCCTCCATCCAGAAGGGGCCATTCCGTGGCGCGCACCACCGACCCACAAGCCGTGACGCCCTGGGGACGTCTCTGGCAAAGTGACATCCGTCCGACCCTTGCTCTGGGCCTGCCGCTGGCCGGCGCTCAGCTGGCACAGATGGCGATCAACACGACTGACGTCCTGATGATCGGTCGGCTCGGAGCCGAAAAGCTCGCAGGCTCGGTTCTGGCCTTCAATATGTTCATGGTCACATGGTTCTTCGGAATGGGGTTGATCCAGGCTGTGATCCCGCTTGGTGCCAAGGCCCGTGGCCGCCGCGAGACCCGCGAGTTTCGGCGCATTGTGCGCATGGGTCTTTGGATTTCAGTGCTCTACTGCCTGCCTGCCTGGTGCGCCATGCTGTTTGCCGAAGAGATCCTCATCGCCCTCGGCCAGCAGCCCGAGATCGCCCGCCTTGCCGGCGAATACATGATCGTCCTGCAGTGGAGCCTGCTCCCGGCGCTGATGATCATGGCGCTTCGCGGCTTCCTGACCGTGATGGAAAAATCCCGTGTCGTGCTGATTGCCACCATCTGCGGCGCGCTTGTCAATGCCCTCCTCGACTATGCGCTGATTTTTGGGGCTTTCGGCTTGCCACGCCTGGAACTGGTCGGCGCAGGCATTGCATCGGTCTTCTCATCGGCCACCACGGCCGCCGTCCTGCTGTATTATGTCACTCATCAGAGGCAGTTGAAGCGCTACGCCATTCTCGGGCGCATCTGGCGTTCAGACTGGACCACCTTCTTCCGGATCATCCGTGTCGGCACTCCCATCGCCATCACGATTGTCGCCGAAGCCGCGCTGTTTGCCGCCTCGGCGATTCTGATCGGCTGGACCGGTGCCTTGCCGCTGGCAGCCCACGGCATTGCGCTGCAGATTGCCTCGCTGACCTTCATGGTTCCCGTCGGCCTCAGTCAGGCTGCCCTGACCCGCGTCGGTCTCGCTGCCGGGCGCAATGACAATGCCGCCATTGGACGTGCCGGCTGGTCCGCCTTTGGCATCACGCTCATGTTCATGACGTCCTTTGCGCTGCTGTTCTGGACCGTGCCCGAGGCCATCATTTCGCTTTACCTGGATTTCGACAATCCGCAGTCGGGCGAAGTCCTGGCACTCGCCGTGTCCTTCCTGGCAGTCGCAGCTCTGTTCCAGATCGCCGACGGTGCGCAGATCATCGGCGTCAACAACCTGCGCGGCCTCGGCGACACGGCGGTCCCCCTCGCCTACGCGCTGGTCGGCTATTGGGTGATCGGCATCAGCCTCTCGCTCGGACTGGGAATTTATCTGGAATGGGGCGGCGTTGGGGTCTGGAGTGGACTTGCGGGCGGTCTGGCAACCGTCGCAGTGCTGGCCAACATCCGCTTTATCCGTCGACAATCCCTTGGGCTGGTCTAGCGCCCGAGGACCTTCTTGTGCGCCTGGCTGCCCCGCATTGGGTCAGCTCTTTGGGAAAATCCGGTTGACGTGCCCCATCTTGCGACCAGGGCGGGCTTCCGCCTTGCCATAAAGATGCAGCCGCGCGTTCGGCTCACTCAGAATCTTCGCCCAATTTTCGCATTCATCGCCGATGAGGTTTTCCATCACCACGTCGGAGTGGCGCACAGCTGAGCCAAGCTGCCATCCCGCGACCGCACGCATGTGCTGCTCGAACTGCGATGTCAGGCAGGCGTCTTGCGTCCAGTGACCCGAGTTATGAACGCGTGGCGCAATCTCATTGACCAGAAGCCGCTCAGCCGAGCCCTCGCCGCAAAGGAACAACTCCACCCCCAGCACACCGACATAATCGAGCGCCGAGGCGATCTTCACCGCCACGTCACGCGCGACAGCCGCCGTCGCCGCAGAGACATTTGCCGGCACGGTCGATGTTTTCAGAATGTGGTTCTCGTGCAGGTTCTCGGCGATGTCATAGACTTCGCAGGTGCCTTTCACATCGCGTCCGACGATGACCGAGACTTCACGCTGAAAGCCAATCAGCCTTTCCAGCACAGCCGGGGCATTCTTCAGGCTGTCCAGCGCCCCGTCAGCATCGCCCTCAGCCCGGATCATCACCTGACCCTTGCCGTCATAGCCAAAGCGACGGGTTTTCAGCACACCCTGACCGGCAAAGGCTTCCAGCGCCGCCGTCAGATCTGCCTCACTGTCGATACGGGCAAAGTCTGCGATTTCCACACCGGCGGAGCGCAGGAACTCTTTTTCAGCCAACCGGTCTTGCGCCACTTCCAGCGCCTTCACGCCCGGGCGCACCGCCACCCTGGCGTTCAAATGATCCGCAGTCGGCCCTGGAACATTCTCGAACTCATAGGTGATCGCCTGACACTGCGATGCAAAGGCATCGAGTGCCGCCACATCATCGTAGGGAGCGACCGAATAGGCATTTGCGACTTCGAAGGCCGGAGAATTCGGATCCGGACAGTAGATATGAGACTTCAGTCCTAGGCTTGCCCCGGCCAGCGCCATCATCCGCCCCAACTGTCCGCCGCCCAGAATGCCGATGGTGTCACCGGGACGAAGTTGGGTCGTTGCACTCATGTGGGGGCCTTTCGAAGGTCAGTTGCGTTTGGGGTAAACTTGGAAAACGAGGTCAGTCGTCAGACGGGCGTTCAGCCACGGCTGCGGTCCGGTTGGTTCGGTAGGCATCGAGAGACGCTTCGATCTTTGTGTCCATCAGCGCCAGAACAGCTGCGGCCAGAAGACCAGCGTTGGTGGCACCTGCTTTGCCAATGGCCAAAGTGCCCACTGGGATGCCGCCTGGCATCTGAACGATGGAGAGCAAGCTGTCTTCGCCAGAAAGCGCTCGACTTTCAACCGGCACGCCAAATACCGGCAGCGGCGTCAGGGCAGCGGTCATGCCCGGTAGATGCGCCGCACCGCCGGCACCGGCGATGATCACCTTGAAGCCTTCACTCTTGGCCGATTTGGCAAATTCATACATGCGCTCAGGGGTTCTGTGGGCGGAGACGATGCGCACATCGTGGCTGACACCCAGTTCGTCCAGAACATCAGCTGCATGTTTCATGGTCGTCCAGTCGGACTGACTTCCCATGATGATTGCTACATCCTTGCCCGCCACGTGTGACCCCCGTTCGATTGAATTCTTCAGTCATTTTTGAAGGCGCGGAGTATAGGCAGACGCGCCGGGCACGCAAGGTCTGCCCGGGATTTATTGCTCATGCGCGTTTTCAGGCGCTAATATCGGGAAAAAGCTGGTCTTCCAGCGCGACGATACGGTCCTTGATCGCCAGTTTCTTTTTCTTCAATCGCTGCATTTGCAGGGCGTCGGCATTTCCAGCCAGGGACAAGGCCTGCACGGCAGCATCAAGATCGCGATGCTCCTGCCTCAGCTGCGCCAGCTCCACCCTCAATTCCTGATCGTCACTATCGCCCATCAATGCTCTCTCTTGCCCAATTTCCTCAGACTGTATCCGCTTGCAAAATTACGCGCCCAAAGCCATGCCACAGCAAGCCCCTCCGCGCAATTGACAAGCATGCACATCAAGACAACACGTCGGTTTTTTAGTGTCCGGTTTATGGTCACGAAAGGTTATTTTCTTGAAGTTCCGTTTAGGTGGCGAATATTTCGCCGATAGGGCTTTGAACGGATCGACAGGTCCTTTTCCCTATGGCAGTCTTTTCGTGTTGAGGCCAACCAACAGGAGGCATTTTATGAACCTGCCATCGCATCTCGCCGAGCTCCAGCGCCGTCATTCGGACCTTGAACGCCAGATCTCCGACGCACTCCTGCACCCGAGTACCGACTCCCTGGAGTTGGCCAACATGAAGCGCAAAAAACTCAAGTTGAAAGACGAGATTGAGCGAATACGACAGGATGTAACCCTTCATTGATGAAGCGTTAGCAGGCCCGATGATCGATCCTTCATCGACAGGCCGCCCATAAAGGTTTTGAAAGCGCCGGGAATTCCCTCGGCGCTTTCTTTTTTGCCCGCCCAGGCCGACACGTGCCGATCAGAAATCCGGTTCGAAACGCCGGTCAAATCAGATCATTTCTGGCAAAAGCCGGGCCTGTTCCCGCAAGGCAAATTTCTGAATCTTGCCGGTAGAGGTTTTCGGCAGCGCTGAAAACACCACCGTGCGCGGCGCCTTGAAGCGCGCCATATGATCGCGACAATAGGCAATCAGTTCGCTTTCACTCACCTGCGCCCCCTCAACCAGCTCGACAAAAGCACAAGGCGTCTCGCCCCACTTTTCGTCCGGTCGAGCGACCACGGCGACCGATTGCACCAATGGATGCTTGTAAAGCACCTCCTCCACCTCAATGGAGGAAATGTTCTCGCCACCTGAAATGATGATGTCCTTGGACCGGTCCTTCAGCTGGATATAGCCGTCCGGATGCAAGACACCCAGATCGCCGGAGTGGAACCAGCCACCTCGGAAGGCCTCGTCCGTTGCCTCCCTGTTTTTCAGGTAGCCCTTCATCACCACATTGCCGCGAAACATCACTTCGCCAATAGTCACGCCGTCTGCCGGAACCGGCTCCATCGTCTGAGGATCCAGCACGGTCAGGCCTTCCAGCGCCACATACTTCACACCCTGCCGGGCTTTTTTCGCAGCCTGCTCGGACGGCGGCAACGCGTCCCAGGCAGAATGCCAGTCATTGACCACGGCAGGGCCGTAAACCTCGGTCAGGCCGTAAAGATGGGTGACGTTGAACCCTTCCGCCTTCATTGCCGCCAGCACGCTTTCAGGCGGCGGCGCGGCGGCGGTAAAGAATTCCACCGTGCGATCCAGCGAACGTTTCATCTCCGCCGGTGCATTCAGCAAAGCCGACATGACGACCGGAGCGCCGCACATGTGGGTCACCCCAGCCTCTGCCATGGCCGCCCACATCGCATCCGGCCTCACCCAGCGCAAACAGACATGCGTTCCGGCGATGATGGAAATCGACCACGGAAAACACCAGCCGTTGCAGTGGAACATCGGCAGCGTCCACAAGTAGGCCGAATGCTTCGGCATGGAGGCTGTCAGGATGTTGGCCTGCGCCAGCAGATAGGCCCCCCGGTGGTGATAAACCACGCCCTTCGGGTTGCCGGTCGTGCCTGAGGTATAGTTCAGCGCGATCGCATCCCACTCATCCATCGGCAACTGCCAGGCAAACTCCGGGTCACCGGACATGAGGAAAGCCTCGTAGTCCAAAGAGCCCAAACGCTCGCCCATCTGCGGAAATTCCGGATCATCATAGTCGATCACTGTTGGCGAGACCTTCGCCAAAGCCAGCGCGTCCTTCATCACAGGAGCGAACTCCCGATCTGTGATCACGACCTTGCTGTTGGCATGATCGAGCTGAAAGGCGATGACGGCTGCATCAAGTCGCGTGTTCATGGAATGCAGAACGGCACCTGTCATCGGAACACCGTAGTGCGCCTCCAACATCGGCGGCGTGTTGGACAGCATCACCGTCACCGTGTCGTTCTTGCCGATGCCGAGTGTGCTCAAGGCCGAAGCGAGCTGACGGCTCCGAGCGTAGAAGGTCCGATAATCCGTCCGTGTCTTGCCGTGGACGATTGCGGTCTGATCGGGAAACACTTCCGCCGCCCGCGCCAGAAAGCTCAATGGGCTCAGGGGTGTATAATTGGCTTCGCACCGTTCCAGACCTTCATCAAAGACACTTTTGCCTTGTGATGCGCTGCTTTTCATTTTTGACGTCCTCCCAAGACAGTCAGCCCTCCTCGACCCGAGCTGTACAGGACATATGACCGCCAATCGCCCGATGCTGCAACGATGATCTTGAGGTCCAGGTCAGCCCAAGACGTCAGACCATGAGCGCGGTGGCGCCGTCCCAGATCAGCTTCACCCCGACGATCACCATCATGATGTAAATGAACGAGTAGAAGAAATCCGGCTTCACCACCTTGACCAGCCAGACCCCGAAAAGCGTGGCAAGCGGTGCAAGCGGCAACAGCACGGCGGCCGTCGCCAGATTGGTCATGTCGAATTGACCAAGGAAGAAATATGGCACCAGCTTCACGGTGTTGGCGACCGCAAAAAAGATGACGGCCGTGCCGGCAAACAGCGTCGGCTCCAGGCGCAACGGCACCATGTAAAGCTGGAACGGAGGCCCACCGGTATGACTGACGAAGCTGGTGAACCCGGCCACAGCGCCCCAGAAGCTGCCCTTGGCACGATTGTGCCCAGCCGCCTTGTCCAGCCCGCCGCGTCGCTTGCGCCAGAGATAGTCTGCCACGAAGATCAAAGACATCGACCCGACGAGCAGCCGGACAAAGGCCTCATTGACCAGCGCCGCCGTCGCCCAGCCGACCCCGATCCCCAGCAACGCGGGCGGAACCAGAATCCACAAGCTCTTGCGATCGTAATGGCCGCGGTAGGCGATCAACCCGACGACATCCATCAGCACCAGGATCGGCAACATGATCCCGGCCGCCTGGATAGGCGAAATGACGAGCGCAATCAGCGGCACGGCGAGCATTGCCATCGAGCCGCCGAACCCACCTTTTGACAGGCCAGCCAGGATCACCGCCGGAACAGCGACGGCATAAAACATCGGATCAGAAATTGGAGACATTCAGGAAAGCCAGAAATGAAAGAATGCGTGGGAATGCAGGGCGCCCACTCAAGCATGGCCGACCTCGTGTCGTAAAGCCCGCTCGCTTCCATGCCCTCTGTTTTACCTTAGATCGAAAGGCTGACGGGTTGCACTCTTGCGTTTTTCGGGTTGTTTGCCCCACTCTCATTGTGAGCCGCAACGTCTGCAGAAGTGAACAAGCAAGCAAGGACGGGCGCTTCGGGAGGAACATCGATGCCAAGCCACTACAAGGAAACCTACGCCAGCTGGAAGTCCGCCCCCTTTGACTTCTGGCGAAAGGCTGCCGCTGAAATAGACTGGAGTGTCGAGGGGACGGAGGTCTTCGATGCCGGATCTGGCCCCTATGGCCACTGGTTTCCCGGTTGGCAGACCAACACTTGCTACAATTGTCTGGATCGACATGTGGAGCGCGGGCGGCGCGGGCAGCCAGCCCTGATTTACGACAGCCCGATAACCGGATCCAAACGCGCCTATTCCTACGAGGAACTGCTCGACAAGGTTCAGGCCTTCTCCGCCATTTTGCAGGATCACGATGTTTCCAAGGGCGACCGGGTCATCATCTACATGCCGATGATACCGGAAGCCGTGATGGCCATGCTGGCCTGCGCACGCATCGGCGCGATCCACTCTGTGGTCTTCGGCGGATTTGCGGCAAACGAGCTGGCCACACGCATTGATGATGCGACGCCAAAAATCATCATCGCCGCCTCCTGTGGCATCGAACCCGGCCGGGTGATCCCCTACAAACCGTTGATCGACAAGGCAATCGACGTTTCGAAACACAAGCCCTCAGCTGTTCTCGTGGTCCAGCGCGAGCAGGCGCCGGCCGACCTCCAAAACGACCGCGACTTCGATCTTGGCGCAGCCTTGGACATCGCCGTCAGCGAGGGGCGCGAAGTTGCGCCCGTACCGATGGAAGCCACGGACCCGCTTTACATCCTCTACACCTCCGGCACGACGGGCCAGCCGAAGGGCGTCGTCCGCGACACCGGCGGCCACATGGTTGCGCTGAAGTGGTCAATGGAAAATCTCTACGGCATCGAACCCGGCGAAGTCTTCTGGGGCGCATCCGACGTCGGCTGGGTGGTTGGTCATTCCTACATCGCCTACGGCCCGCTGCTGCACGGCTGCACCTCCATCCTGTTTGAGGGCAAGCCTGTGGGAACGCCGGATGCCGGTGTGTTCTGGCGTGTCATTTCCGAGCATCAGGTGGCAGCGCTTTTCACCGCCCCCACCGCCTTCCGCGCCATTCGCAAGGAAGACCCGCAAGGCAAGCTGATGGCCGACTATGAGATGCATCAGTTCCGTGCACTCTTCCTGGCTGGCGAACGCGCCGACCCGGACACGGTCAACTGGGCAGCGGAAACCCTCAAGATCCCGGTGATCGATCATTGGTGGCAGACCGAGACCGGCTGGTGCATCGTCGGCAACCCGATGGGCCTGGGCCTCCTGCCTGTCAAGCCAGGCTCCCCCACAGTCCCGATGCCCGGCTATGATGTCCAGATCGTTGACGACAGTGGCGCCCCGCTGCCCGAGAACACCCTGGGCAATATCGTCATCAAATTGCCGTTGCCACCGGGCAGCTTGCCCACTCTTTGGAATGCCGAAGACCGCTTCCATGAGGCCTATCTGGCGGATTTCCCCGGATTTTACAAAACCTCGGATGCGGGCATTCTCGACGAGGACGGCTATCTCTCAATCATGTCGCGCACCGACGATATCATCAATGTTGCCGGGCACCGCCTGTCGACCGGGGCGATGGAAGAGGTTCTGGCCGGTCATCCGGATGTTGCCGAGTGCGCGGTCATCGGAATCGCGGACAAGCTCAAGGGCCAGTTGCCCTGCGGCTTTGCCGTTCTCAAGTCCGGGGTCAACCGTCCTCCGGAGGAAATCGAGAAAGAGCTGGTGCAGCGGGTTCGCCAGGAGATTGGCCCGGTTGCCGCCTTCAAGATCGCCATTACCGTTGAGCGTCTGCCCAAGACCCGATCCGGCAAGATCCTACGGGCGACCATGCGTCAGATCGCGGACAGTCAGGAGGTGAAGCTACCTCCGACGATCGATGACCCGGCCATTCTGGACGAAATTGCCGAGGCGCTGGCAAGCCACGGCATCCTCTCCCGGTCATGACCCGGTTCCGGAAATTCCGTCGACAGCCTGTTCTGATCCCCCTATGGTCGGGCTTCGCGCCAAGGCGCATCCTCGATTATTTTGAACCGACTAAAGAGGTCTTCAGTGTCCCTTGAAAATAAGGTCGCCATTGTTACGGGCGCCGCCCGTGGCATCGGCTTTGCGGTTGCCAAACGTTTTGTCACCGATGGCGCCAAGGTGGTCATTGCCGATGTGGACGATGAGGCGGGCCAAAAGGCAATTGCGGAACTGAGCCAGCTGGGTGAGGTCACCTACATTCACTGCAACGTGGCCGAACGCCTGGACGTCCGCAATATGGTTGCGGAAACCCTGAACGCCTATGGCGATATCGATGTGCTGGTGAACAATGCCGGCATCGTCGCAGGTGCGGACTTCCTCGACCTCGAGGAGGAAGATCTCGACCGGGTACTGGGTGTCAATCTGAAGGGAACGTTCCTGTGCAGTCAGGCTGTTGCCCGCCACATGGTTGAAAAGGTTCAGAACGGCGGAGAAGCCGGAACCATTATCAACATGTCATCGATCAACTCGGTTCTCGCCATCCCGAACCAGATTCCCTACTGCGTCTCCAAGGGCGGCGTTGCCCAGTTGACCAAGACGACAGCAGTGGCGCTCGCCCCTCACGGCATCCGCGTCAACGCGATCGGCCCAGGCTCGATCATGACCGATATGCTGGCCTCGGTGAACGATGACCCGGCTGCGAAGAACCGCATCCTGTCACGCACGCCGATGCTGCGGGTTGGGGAAGCCTCTGAAATTGCAGGTGTTGCAGCCTTCCTGGCATCTTCGGATGCCAGCTATGTGACCGGCCAGACGATCTTCGCTGACGGCGGCAGAATGCCACTCAACTACACCGTCGCGGTTCCCGACGACGCCTGATCAAGTAGCAAGACGCCGGGCCAATAGCCCGGCGTTTTTGCAGGATCAAAGAGCCGCCGATTCACCAAAATGGCAGCCTCTGAAATCAGCAGTTGAAACCCGCTTCGCAGGTCGTAAAATCACTAAGAAGTGTTCCAGACACCCGCGCGCCTTGAGTTTCCGCCGGAAATTTAGTCGAAAATCCGGCGAATACAGACCTTTTTCAGGATTTCGTTGCAATTCCGCCACGTTTCTCGGTCAATTGAAATCAAGGTAAAAGCTTTTTAACCTGGGACGGCTAGCGTGCTCATTCGCTGGGGAGCGAACTGGGCCAAAGAGCCCGCAATTAGGCGAGAGTGTGATTTGCGTAACCCGTCCGTACAGTTGAAGACTGCGAAGGCTTTCAAGCGCTTCCAGATCATCCTGCTGGCGCTTTGCGCCTGGGCTGTCTGGTTTCCAGCTTCAGCGCAGGCTGAAACGCGCACGCTCAGCCTCTACAACACCCACACCCATGAACGGGTAAAAATTACCTTCAAGAAGAATGGTCGTTACCTGCAAGACGGTCTGCGCGAAGCCAATCGCTTCCTGCGCGACTGGCGCCGTAACGAAATCACCAAGATCGACCCGAAGCTTCTGGACCTGGTCTGGGAAGTTTATCAGGAGATCGGCGCGAGCAAGCCGATCTATGTCGTCTCCAGCTACAGATCGCCCGCCACCAACAACATGCTGCGCAAACGCTCCAGCGGCGTCGCGCAAAACAGCCAGCACACCCGTGGCCGGGCAATGGACTTCTATATTCCGGGCGTCAACCTCGCCACTCTGCGCGCCACGGGCTTGCGCAAACAGGTCGGCGGCGTTGGCTATTATCCGACATCCGGATCACCCTTCGTTCACATGGACACCGGATCGGTGCGCCATTGGCCGCGCATGACACGCTCGCAGCTGGCAAAGGTTTTCCCGGATGGCAACACCATCCACGTACCGACGGACGGCAAGCCGCTGAGCGGCTACAAAGTCGCGCTCGCCAAGGAAAAGGCCGGAACGCTTGAAAAGCTGAACCAGGGTGGCAGCCGCACGACCAATCAGGTCGCCAGCGCAGCACCTTCCCGCTCAGGTTCGTCCAGGGACCCAAGCGCTCTGGTGCGTGCGCCGATCTCCAACGAAAAGCCAGCCGGTGGCAATTTCATCGCCAGCCTGTTCGGCAACGGTGGCTCTGCTGAAAGTGCAAGGGTCGCCGCCACGCGCAACGAGAGCAAGCCTCTGCCGCCTGGCAAGATCGGCACCAGCTCCGCACCGTCCACACCAGCACCTGCGACGATTGCTGCTTTGAGCGCACCGCCAATCCCTCTGCTGAAAACCGAAGTCGCTCCCGCAGTGGTCGAAGCGCCGGCTGCAGAAGCCGTGCAGGACACACCAGAGACCCCGGAAGCCCTGCCCTTTGCCATTGCCAGCAGCATTCCTTTTGCCAAGCCCAGCCGTGCAGCACCTGCACCTGAGCCGGATGCCCCGCGCAACACCCTGGACGGCCAACGTCAGGCGATCGAGCGTGGCGACGCCCCATCTGTCGTCGCAACGATTGCAGTGGAAGAACCAGCCGCACCGGCCGACCTGCAGCGGTTTGCCATGGCTGGTATTCTGCCAACGCAAAAGCCGACGGCAACACTAGTGAAGGCCACCGAGCAAGCTGCCAAATCGCATCAGGAACTTGCCCTGCGCACGCCTGAACCAGCACCCGCCCTGCAAGATGGCGCCGCAGCGATTGCCGCAGCCACCGGAACGGCGCCACGCATCCGGCCCAATGCACCGGCATCGACCCTCGCCTATGCACCGGCTGCAGCCGACCTGACCAACCGTGCCCCGTCACAGATCCCTGGCCAGGCGGCGCGGCAGCTGGCTGACAGCGCACAGCAGCAGCGCGACCGGAACGCCTCTGACGGGCGCACCGAGGCTCTTGCCTACCTGATGCCGGCTATTGTCGCCGATGCCCCACGCCAATCCGTCTCCGGCACCATTCCACGCGATGAGATCATCGACCCGCTGGCCGGCTTCGCCAGTCTGCCGGACAAGTCCGACCCGACACTGCTGTCAGCCAAGCCGACCAAGCGCAATGCCCAGGTCGCAGCGCTGCACCATCCGCATCAGCGGCAGCTTCAACGCCTGATGCAGCCGGGCAACCGATTCCTGGCACAGGGCTTCAGCGTTTTCCCATACGGTGCGATGCGCTCCGAGCGCTTTGATGGCCCAGCCATCATCGTTCTGCCGGTACGCTACGCCCGCTGAGACAACAACATCACGCTCTGTAGCTTGCATCAGTGCAGACAAAACAAAAGGCGGCCCGGAAATTCCGGACCGCCTTTTTCGTCAGTATGGTCGTGTGGCTTGAAGCCTTTGCAGCCTACCGCCTGATGGATCAGACGCCGCCCTGACCGTCATTGCCGACAAAGGCGATGCGCAGAAGGTTGGTCGAGCCCGGCGTTCCAAACGGCACACCCGCCGTGACGATGATACGCTGACCCGGCTTGGCGTGCGCTTCCTCGAAAGCAACCCGACAAGCACGATCGATCATGTCTTCCTCGGAGGCGGCATCCACACTGACGACGCAATGCAGCCCCCAGGCCAGCGCCAGACGACGTGCGGTCTGCACCACAGGGGAAAGCACAATCACCGGTGAGGTCGGACGTTCGCGCGACGCCCGCAACGCGGTCGCACCTGAGGTCGTGTAGCAGACCACGGCAGCCAGACGCAGGGTCTCGGCGATCTGGCGCGCAGCTGCCGAAATGGCATCCGCACCCGTTGCTTCCGGTTCACTGCGTTGCGCATCGATGATCGAGCGGTAATGCGGGTCCTGCTCCACTTCACGGGCAATCTTGTCCATGGTGGCAACGGCTTCCTCGGGGAAGTCACCAGCAGCAGATTCAGCCGATAGCATGACGGCATCGGCGCCTTCGAACACGGCGTTCGCCACATCGGAGACTTCCGCCCGGGTCGGCACCGGAGCAGTAATCATCGATTCCAGCATCTGGGTGGCGATCACCACCGGCTTTCCGGCGCGACGTGCAGCACGGGTGATCTGCTTCTGCAAGCCAGGCACCTGTTCCAGCGGCATTTCCACGCCCAGGTCGCCACGGGCAACCATGATGGCGTCGGAAAGTTCGATGATCTCATGCAAGCGACCGATGGCCTGCGGCTTCTCAATCTTGGCCAGAACGCCGGCCTTGCCACGAACAACCTTGCGCACTTCGGCAATGTCGTCAGGGCGCTGAACGAAGGACAGCGCGATCCAGTCGACGTTCTGATCCAGAGCCGCAACCAGGTCCTTGCGGTCTTTGTCGGTCATCGCGCTGGTGTCGATTTCGGAATCGGGTACGCTGACGCCCTTGCGGTCAGACAGCTTGCCACCGACGACAACTTCCGTCACGGCTTTGGTCTCGGAACACTCCAGCACCTTGAGCTGCACCTTGCCGTCGTCCAACAGCAGGCGGTGGCCAGGCTCCAGAGCCTTCAAAATTTCCGGATGAGGCAGATGTGCACGGGTCACATCGCCAGGCGTGGTGTCTGCATCCAGCGTGAACCGCGCGCCGTTTTCCAGCATCACAGGACCATTGCCAAACGCACCAACGCGCAATTTCGGCCCCTGCAGATCCGCGAGGATCCCGATTGGCCGTCCCACCTTTTCCTCAACTGACCTGATGCTCTCAACGAGCTGTCGTAGCCGGTCATGATCAGTGTGACTCATGTTGATCCGGAACACATCCGCACCCGCACGATACAACTTCTCGATGACCTCTGGTGTTGAGGAAGAGGGTCCGAGAGTTGCCAGGATCTTTACTCGTCGGTTACGCCTCATCGCCCACCTGCCCCTTGCTGTACGGGCTCCGTCAGCTGGACAGTCCAACTGCTCTGTTCGCCCGTATCTATTTCAAAAAAACCTGTTCGCTCAAATCCTCGAGCGACACAGTCCTGAATTCCGCGAATGGTAAATTCCTTTTCGCGGGTACACATGAAAGCACGTCCGCCCCATTCGCCGAACTGCTCGTAATCAACGGCATAGATGTAATAGTAACGTGACACAAGGGATCCGGGAACAAGTGTCTCACAGGTGTTGGGTTCTAGATTCCACCACCCTTCGGTAATCCAGTCCACCTTGTCCTTGTATCCGATTGCTACGCCAACCTTGCTTTCAGTCTTGTTGCAAAGACGTAGATCCGCGTGTGCCGCAGTGCCCAGAAGCAAGAAGGGAACCAGAGCAAGGCCGATCTGCTTGGCCAGGTTCGCCAACCGGCAAACACCAGCATTCTTCCCGCCTTGGCGTCGTTCCCCGTCCATCGTCATAGGCAAGTCGTTTCTCGCGTCTTTTGAATAGTAGCTTTTTGCTAGGACTGCTGCGGGATGTCAACGACGATAGCCGCAAAGACATCGACATCGCCGAAGCATCGCCAGCCAACCATCACGCTGACAGCGCTTCGAAAAATCCGTGGCTGCCGTTTTCGCATCATGAATGAGGCGGCATCAAGGCCACAGTTTGAGCCGCACTGGAGTGGGCCGGGAAAACCAGCAGACGCGCCGCTCCCCCCTTGACCCTCGTCGAGTGCAGAGCCGCTACCGGTTTCCATCGCATGAACCCCTGTGCAGCCCTGCAGCTGCAAAACCAAAGGCAAACACGCTGCTTGTGACGGCGCCTCACTCTTGTTGGCGTTTTTGATCTGCCTCGACATGCTGCTAAGACCGTCTCGCACGCGCACCTCTTCTGGCAGACCTCAGTCCGAACGGGACGACAGAACAAGCTCGACACCCCCGCTTCACTTTGAGTGCGAAGCGACATCCCGCGCCGAGCGCCAGGCGCCTGAGCAAGGCCAAGATCTCATAACATTATCGACACGCGGCTCCACACGGGCACTGAGGAGATAATTCCGGGCCACCGGTCGATGAAGCGGGATCTGATCCGAATTCGAATCACCCATATTTCATCTGAAACGCTAAGGCTTCACCTCGTCCCGCCTTGCCCAATCGACAGAGGGCTTTTTCCCCGCCGCCGCTGCATCGCCACACATGACAGGTAATGACCCCTTGAAGCAGATCGCGAAACATCCGATTTTCAGGCTCAACAGCAACCGGAGCCCTGGCGCATAAACCCCACCGGTCGCCACAACACGATTTCAGTTTTTGAAAGGATATCCCATGGACGACCAGACCCGCATCGAGCTGGAAGCTGCCGCCTTTCGCCGGTTGGTAAACCACCTGCGTGAGCGTACCGATGTGCAAAACATCGACATGATGAACCTGGCCGGATTTTGCCGAAACTGCCTTTCCAATTGGTATCGGGATGCCGCTGAGGAAAAAGGCATCGACATGGACAAGGAATCGTCTCGCGAGATCGTCTATGGAATGCCCTATAGCGAATGGAAGGCAAAGCATCAGACAGAGGCGTCGGACGCGCAAAAAACCGCCTTCGACGTGAACAAGCCCGCCCACTGAGCCCTCTGACGCGCCTGCCCGCTTGACCTTTTTCGGGAGTTCTCGTACCCCACACTCCAAGGAAAGGGCCAGCGCGCCTACTGCATCATCAACTTAGGAGAAGAAGCATGTCCGACATCGTCGCCGGCGATCAGCTGCGTGCATTTATCGAGCGTATCGAACGTCTCGAAGAAGAAAAAAAGGTCATTTCCGACGACATCAAGGACGTCTATTCCGAAGCTAAGGGCAACGGCTTCGACGTCAAGATCCTGCGCAAGGTGGTGTCCCTGCGCAAGAAGCAGCCGCATGAGCGCGAAGAAGAAGAAGCCGTACTCGACCTCTATCTTCAGGCACTTGGCATGCTTGCCGGTGGCGTCAGCAGCGAAGCCTGATCTGCGACTTCTATTGTGGTTCAAAAAACCAGCGGTTACAGCCGCTGGTTTTTTTATGCCTGACCCATAACCGTCTTCCCCGCGCACCAGTTCTCTTCATCACAACTCCCTTGCGAGTTTTTTCTTTGCTAAATCCTGCGCCTGCGCCAGCTCCAGTGTTTCCCGGAAGATCCGCTCTCCATGCGCGTAGTGCGGCATGTGCCCCGCACCGGGCAGAACAATCTTCCGCACATGCGGCAGGTCCCGCTCCAGGCCATCGCTGTGAATGCTGGGCCAGACGACAGCATCCTTGTCGCCGGTAAAGACCAGACAGGGCTGCATGATCTCGCCGTAGCGGCAGCTCTGCTTGCTGACGTTCTTCTTCAGTCGCGCAACGTCAGCCGCATTGGCACGGAACGACGCTGGACGAAACAACAGTGGCAGCCGGATCTTCCCGGCATAATCATCAGGCACTGGATCGGGAGCGAACACATAGGCCGTCGCCCCCGGCGCCAACCGCTCTGCAATCGGCAGCGTCAATGTCCAGCTGAACAGTGGTCCCAGGAGAGGCCATGCGGCCAACTGGTAGTATAACGCCACGCCACCCGGCCACGGATGTGTTGCAGGCGCGATGAACACGGCACCGGCCACAAGATCCGGCCGCTCCAGCGCCAGTGCGGCCGCCACGGAGGCCCCGAGCGAATGCCCTACAACGACGCAGCAGCCGATTTCCAGCTGGTCCAGCAGCCGACCAAGGGTTCGCGCCTGCTCGATCGGCACGTGGTGCCGCCGTGCCCGGGTGCTGTGCCCAAGGCCGGGCCTGTCGACAAACAGGCACTCTGCCGCGTCGCCAATGTGCGGCTCAAAGGCTGTCAGAATATCCCAGGCGTTGCCACTTGCCCCATGCAGAAACACCAGTGTCGGAGGCTTTTCGCCGCTCACTTTTCCTGCACGGCGCCAGTGATAGTGCAGACGAACATCCTCGACATCGGCGAATGTACCCGTTGGGGGATAGCCTGCGCCGATCTGACGGGTGCGGAAGAAGGTATAGGCGACCAAAAGCGTCAGGCCGATCAATGTAATGGGAAACCAAATCATCGCTTCAGACTAAAAGCCTTCAAGCGCAAAGCAATGGCAGGAAAGAAACTTTCAGCGGAACGCCAGCTTTGGGCAAGCAGCAATACGATCTCAGATCGCTTCGCCCGCAGCATCTTTTTCCAGCGTCTCGATCGCCTCGCTGGCATTTTCCAGTCCCGGATGAATGCTCAAGGCCCGTCGAAAGGTCTCCAGAGCGCGTTTGTCCTGCCCCAGCCGACGCTGAATGATCCCGAGACCGGAGAGTGCTCCCCAATGCCGCGGCTCAAGAGCAAGCGTCCGCTCGATATCGGCCAGAGACTTGGAAAAATCGGACTTCATGTAGAAGACCGTGGCACGACGGTTCCACCCTTCGGCAAACTCCGGAGCCAGGGTCACAACCACATCCAGCAGATCCTGCGCCAGAATCAGATCCTCCTGCTGCAGGGCTGTTCCGGCACGACGCATCAGCAGATCCACCGTATCACTTCCCGAGCGTAGCCAGAGCAACTGAATGCGGTGGGCACGTATGCGAGCCTGGGTCTCGCCCTCGGCAGCTGCCAGATCGTCAAACAAGCCATCAAGCGGGGCCGTCTTCGCCCCTTCGCCCGTCAGATTCTCTTCCAGCACGGTTACACCGCTGCCGTCTTCCGCGCCCTCAGAGCCTTCCTCGCCTTCCGGCGTATCCAGAAGCGTATCCAGATCGTCGAGCGAAGGAATATCCGCCTCCGGCCCCAGATCAGGGACGGTCTGCACCTGAAGGACAACAGGTAAAAAGCTCAGGCGCCCAGCCGACCAGGCCATGCCGGACGTGAGACCAAACGAAAGAAGAAGTAGAAACACAAAAAGCCGCATGCCGGAAGATTACTCTCCCGGCAGCAGCGGTCAATCCGTGAATTGAACAAGGTGGTCACAAGCGCGCGAGGCGCGCTCGGCGCTTAGCCCTGACGAGCTTTAAAGCGCGGAGCCTTCTTGTTGATGATGTACACACGGCCTTTACGACGAACCATACGGTTGTCGCGGTGACGGCCCATCAGCGCTTTAAGCGAATTTTTGATCTTCATGACACTGTCCCTTGGAAGGGCCCTATTACCCGTAAACATGAAACAAGCGCCGTCGGCGCTCATCTGTGAGTGGCCCTATCCGTTTCGACCGCAGCTGGGTAAAACCCTGCGCTGTCTTTGGCCCGGAATGGCCCACACCAATTGGCGCAATCGCCAGTCAGTGCAACAATGGTGGGCGTGACAGGGATTGAACCTGTGACCCCTTCGATGTCAACGAAGTGCTCTCCCGCTGAGCTACACGCCCGAATTCCTCGGTATCACTTGCGCCGGAGCGCTGTGGTGGGGAGCGATATAGCGAGGATCTGGAGGTGTGGCAACACCCTTTTTACAGAACCGGCGAAACTTTTTCGCTTAACCCACCAGGCCGTGGATAACTCGCTGCTTAAGCAGCCAGCATCCGCTCCACCTCCTGCACAAGATCCTTTAGGTGGAAAGGCTTGGACAAAACCTTGGCGTCTTTTGGTGCGTCCGATTCCGGGTTCAGAGCAACAGCTGCGAAGCCTGTAATGAACATCACCTTCAAGTCGGGATCCAGCTGCGTCGCACGCCGAGCCAGCTCAATGCCATCCATCTCCGGCATGACGATATCCGTCAGCAACAGCGAGAAGGGCTCCTCTTGCAGACGCTCATAAGCGCTTTTTCCGTTATCGAAGGAAATGACATCATGACCGGCGTTTTCCAGTGCCTTGGCCAGAAAGCGGCGCATGTCATTGTCGTCTTCCGCTAGGAGGATACGCGGCATTGTTGGCAACCATTCGTTGTTAAACTTGTGTACAGCGGACCGAACTCCGCCCGTGCAGGGCCGTTTATAATCGGAATCCGGTTTAAAGATAGAGTGAAACCATTCCCCGGCTACAGGCAACCGGTTTCTGTGGACGGGGTGTTAATTCCTTGGCAACATGGCAAATTCAGGGATCTGGTCAAGTGCCACCCCAAAAACAATGGACAGGAAAGGGCGGAACTTGGTGAACGACAGCGAAACACCTGCGTCCTGGGCTCCAAACGCGGATTTCAACGGATACCCGCCCTTCGAGATCCTGAGCCCGGCCGATCAGCGCCTGCCCTTCGTCTTCAACTCTCCCCATTCCGGCTGTCAGTATCCCCAGAGTTTTGTGGCTGCCTCGCGGCTGGATGAGCAGATGATCAGGCGGTCCGAGGACGCCTTCGTCGATCAGTTGTTCACCCATGTCGTCCCGTTGGGAGCGCCCTTGCTACGGGCGCATTTCCCCCGCGCCTATCTGGATGTAAACCGCGAGCCCTATGAGCTAGACCCGAAGATGTTCCACGAGCGGCTGCCGAGTTACGCCAACGCACGCTCCATTCGGGTTGCCGGCGGCTTGGGCACGATTGCCCGCATCGTCAGCGACAATCACGAAATCTATCGGCACCGCCTGCCTCTGGCGGAAGCCATGTGGCGCATTGAAGAGATCTACAAGCCTTATCACGTGACCCTGCGCCGCCTGCTGGCCCAGACCCATGTCGCCTTCGGCCATGCGATCCTCATCGACTGCCATTCCATGCCATCCGTCATCCGCAACGTTCCCTCCGACATGCGCCCGGACTTTATCCTCGGAGATCGCTACGGCACCAGCTGCGCGACGGAGCTGGTGGATTACGCCGCCGCCCTGTTGCAGAGCCTGGGCTACCGGGTCAGCCGCAACGCCCCCTACGCTGGCGGCTTCATCACCGAGCACTATGGCCGCCCGAGCAAGAACCTTCATGCCCTGCAGATCGAAATCAACCGCGGTCTCTATATGGACGAAGCCACCCATCAGCCCAATCGACATTTCGTCCAGCTCAAGACAGACCTCGCCCAATTCGCCAAGGAACTGACAGCCATGCCGGATGCCGCCTTTACCGAAGAGGCACAGGCGGCGGAATAGACGGCCGTCACACGGCACTATCGGAAAGAACATGTTTGAAATCTGGACCCAGCGGTCCGGACAAGAAAAAAGGGCCGCTAAAAAGCGGCCCGAAGTCTAGGGAGGAAACGCCCAAGGAGGGCGGCGCTACTCAGAAAGATCGTTTCGCGCTGCAATAAACCTCGCACCGCATCGCACAAACGTCAAGCCTAGCTTCTGTGCATCCAGTGATCGAAATATAAGCAATTCCGCCAATTTTTCGGTTCAGTTACCCACCGCAATGCAATAAACCCCTGACCTACTTGAGAAGCTTCCTGCCTGGCATTTCTCACACCGACCCAAATGTCACAATCACATATCCCAAAGTGGAGATCTCCTTGGCTTCTTCCCACCCGCTCGTGCCTTTCCTCGACACTTTGTCTGCAGCCGCTGCAAAAGCCATCCTGCCGCACTTCCGAGGCGGTCTTGATGTTGAAAACAAGCTGGCCAGCGGCTTCGATCCGGTGACAATCGCCGACAAGGCCGCAGAAACGGCAATGCGGGCCGAGATCAACAAGACCTATCCCGGACACGGCATTCTGGGTGAGGAACACGGCAGCGAAAACCTTGATGCGGAGCATGTCTGGGTTCTTGATCCGATCGACGGCACTCGCGCTTTCATCAGCGGATTGCCCACCTGGGGCGTTCTGATCGGCCTCAAGACCAACGGCAAGCCGGATATCGGCATGATGGGCCAGCCCTATATCGGCGAAGCCTTTGTCGGCGACTGCAAGTCCGCCTGGTACGAGGGTCCGATTGGCAGCCGGCCGCTGAAAACCCGCTCCTGCGACAGCATCGAGAACGCTATTCTCCTCACCACCGCGCCTGAGATGTTCAAGGGCGCCGAGGCAGACGCCTACAATGCGATTGAGGCGCAGACCCGTCTGGTGCGCTACAGCACCGATTGCTACGGCTATGCCATGATCGCCGCCGGGCAAGTCGACTGCGTCATCGAAACAGGATTGCAAGCCTATGATATCGTTGCTCTTATCCCGGTAATCGAAGGAGCTGGCGGCGTCATAACCAACTGGACAGGCGGGCCGGCGACCGATGGCGGTCAGGTGGTTGCCAGCGGTGACCCACGCCTGCATGAAAAGCTGCTGGCAAAGCTGGCATCGGGAGCCGTTTGAACCTTCCTAAAGCCGCCTAGGCCACGACGCTTTCATCCTGAAACCCGGGGGCCTCGGCGCCTCCCGGGATGAAAGCGTCGAAAGCCGTAAAGACCTGATCGCGGTAGATATCCCGCTCCATCAGCAACTCATGCTCTGCCCCGGCAATTTCCAGGTATCCGGCCGATTTCATCCGTGAGACCAATTCCTCGGTCGCGCGGGTTGAGACGATCCGGTCCTTTCCCGCGCCAATGACAAGACACGGCAAGGCAATAGACGGGCCGAAGTCGCGGCGCCGAAAAGACAACATCGCCTGACCCAGCGCATGCAACCAACCGGCGGTGAGTGACCCGAGCCCCAGTTCCGGCGCCAGCCGCAGAACGAAATTCGCCCGCTGAAACCGTCGCTCATCGCTGCTTTGCCGGTTGTTTTCAAACTTCCCGAAAATCTCGGATGTGCCGCCGGGAATGTAACGGCTGCCGAGCCCGTAAAGGCTCATCATCCGGGTAAGCCGAAACGCCCAGCGCTCCCGCCACCCCAGATCAAGGATGCCGACCAGCGGCGAACAAAGAACGGCCCGATCAATCACGGTCCGCAATCTCGGCGCCTCTGCCAGAAGCACCGCCGCCCCGGTGGAATGCGCCAGAGCGAAGTGCGGGCCCGGATATTCGGCCAGCGAAATGGTTTTCAAAACAGTGCGAAGATCTTCCTGGTACTGACGAATGGAGCGGACGAACCCTCGACGTCTGTCGCGCAACAGTCGGTCGGACCCGCCCTGCCCGCGCCAATCAAAGGCAATGACGGCAAAGCCGCGCTTGCGAAGGTCCTCGACGACTTCGAAATACTTCTCGATGAATTCCGCCCGCCCCTGCAACAGGGTGACGGTGCCGCGACGCTTGCCGCCGGTCGATGGCCAATGGGCATACCGCAGCAACACGCCGTCAGTAGACTGGACCATTCCACATGTACCGCCCTCAGGCACGGGATTGTCCGGGTGATCGATCAACTTCATCGCGGCCTTCAGCATCCCTTGTTGTGTTGCCACACGATACTGCGCCATCCCCACGATCACAACACATGCAAGTGCCCGGACCGACACACGAATGGCCGCGCGAGGGGATCGCACGGCCATTTGCGCAGTGGGCGAGATTGCGGGCCCTCAAAGGATTCCGCACTTACCAGCGGTAGCTCCAGTTGTAGCCGCCCTGACGAACCGGCTTGCGGCCGATCACGGCTGCAGAACGGGCGTCAACAACCAGCCTCTGCGGCAGACCGCGCCACCCCTTGGCACGAACAATGAACACCGGGCCACGCTGACCAACGAAACGGATATCCCGGTACCCCTGACGTCGCAGGGAACGACGAACCTGACGCTTGCCGAGAACATGGTCGCGGCCATGGCCGCGTTGCACGTGTCCACGTCCACCGCGCTCATCCCGGCGTCCTCCCCGTTCATACCCATGACGGGAGCCGCGATGATCGATCTGAAGGACACGGCCCTTGCCGTCTTCGATCTTGCTGACGGCGCTCTGGGCGCTGGCGGCGGTGGTTGAAACCCCCATGGCGGTTCCGCCGAGCATCAGGGCGGTGGCGAAGGCGAGTACGATCTTGCTTTTGGTGCGGGTCATTTCTGAACTCCTCTCATCATGTCAATTCGTCTTGCTTGCCGCCAGGCTCAAAAGCCCGTTGCGGCGTCGATGAGAGGACAATGGCTCATACCACTTGAACCAAAACGGAAGGCCCCATTCATCTGGCATTCAGATTGAATTTCACCCTCTTGAACTTGCCAAACGGGCTCCCCATCTCAGGAACACAGGCGCCAATTGGGCCTGTTAGCTTCGTCAGCCTCGCCAATGATTGGGGGGTGGGACGATACAGAAAATGATCCGTTGCTCAACTTTAAGAGGACAGACACATGCGCCATTTTGACCTTACTCCGCTCTACCGCTCCACCGTAGGTTTTGACCGGTTGTTCTCCCTTCTCGACAGCGCCAACGCAGACGCTCCGAGCTATCCGCCCTACAACATCGAGCGGACCGGAGAGAACGCTTACCGCATCACCATGGCCGTTGCCGGCTTCAGCGAAAAAGAGCTCTCTCTGGAGGCACGCGAACACGTGCTGACGGTCAAGGGAGACAAGGAAGCGGAAGACGAAAGCCGAAGCATTTTGCATCGCGGCATCGCTTCACGCGCCTTCGAGCGCCGCTTCCAGATCGCTGAATATGTTCGTGTCGACGGAGCCAAGCTTGAAAACGGCCTGCTCCACATCGATCTGGTTCGTGAGCTCCCGGAAGCCATGAAACCACGCAAGATCGAAATCGGAACAGGAACCTCCAAGCAGATTGAAGCCCAGACCCACTAAGGTCGGCTCTCAATATCTGGCCGTCTGGTCTGATCCACCAGACGCAAATCGATACGGCCCGCATCAGCCGTAGAGTGCGAATGACAAAAAATGGCGCCTGGATCCAATCCAGGCGCCATGCTCACGTCGAAAAGCAGGAACAGCTCGTCTCAAAGACTAGAGCAGATCCAGAAACTGAGAAACCTCCTCAGGTGAGGTGGCGAAACTCGTCACCAGACGGATAGCAACGTCCCCCTCGACCGGCGCATTCGGATGACTGGCCTGCACAGGCCATTCGTGGAACATCGCCCCACCTTGCCGCAGCTTGGCGGCCTGGACCTTGCCGATGATCGGGAACACTTCGTTCGCCTGCACCGGCGACAACAGGCGCCCGCCGCGCTGCTCAACACCTTGGGCCAACCGCTTGGCCTGCTCGTTGGCATGGGCTGCGGTCGTAAGCCAATTGTCATTTTCCAGATAACCTTCCAGCTGGGCTGCGACGAACCGGCTTTTGGAAAACAGATGCCCGGCGCGCTTGCGGAAATACTCAAAGCCCTTCGCCTGCTCCGGATCGAAGAAAACAATCACCTCAGCGCACCAGCAGCCGTTCTTCGTTGCCCCGAAGGACAGCGCATCGACGCCCGCTTTCCAGGTCATTTCCGCTGGCGTTGCGCCCAGCGAGGCAAGCGCGTTGGCAAAGCGAGCACCATCCATATGCAAAGGCACGCCGCGACTCTCAGCCACAGCCTTGATCGCGGCAATTTCGTCCAGCGAATAGAGCGTCCCGACTTCCGTTGCCTGGGTGATGGAAACCGCAGCGACCTGGCCGTGATGGACCACACCATCGGGGAAATCAGCCATCGACTGGCTCAGCGCCTCAGGCGTCATCTTGCCGTTGACGCCAGCAACCCCCACCAGCTTGTTGCCGCTGGTGAGAAATTCCGGACAGCCGCATTCGTCCACCCGGATGTGCGCATCTTCATGACAGAAGATTGCGCCACCTGGTCTGGCAAAGGCCGACAGCGCCAAGGAGTTGGCGGCCGAACCGGTCGCCACGAAGAACACCGACACTTCCCGCTCGAAAATCTCGCAGAAGCGCTTTTCGAGCGCGGCGGTCAGAGGATCTGTCCCATAGGCGGAGGCAAACCCGGCGGAGTGGCGGGCCAGGGCTGCCATCACCGGCGCCGTGGCTCCTGCCCAATTATCACTGGCAAAGTTCATGGAGGCGAATGTGCTTCACACCCTGTGCCAGCGCAAGGCTCGCGCACCGACGATCACCGAAAATCGTCGTCCGCCTGACTTGAGGTGTGAACCAGGGACAGCCTAGTAATACAGCTCACGCCGCCGCATCCGCCCACCCAAAAGCGTATCGAGCGAGAGTTTTCCGGGCCCCTGAAGCACCAGAAACAACAAGGGGAAGATCCAGAGCAACCGCTGATCGGCCATCAGGGAACTCGGATTGCCGTCAAAGAAGGCCCCGATGGTCGCCGCTTCCACATGATGCCCGGTGATATCAACGTAGGTCATCACTGCGATGAAGATGATCATGCCGAGGCTGGAGATGCGGGTGAACAATCCCAGCACAATCATCGTCGGCAGGATAAATTCCGCCCAGGTTCCCGCCAGAACGATGGCCCCGTAGGGCAGAAACGGCAGTTGCGAGACATCATATCCCGACGCCTCATAGATCTGTGGCAGGATCTGCGCATAGGCACCATCCGAAGGCATGAAGATGCCGAGGACCCCGTCCCCAAGCTTCGTCAGACCGGACTTGTAGAAATACACCAGCAGCACACTGGCAAAGACCAGCCGCGCCGCCAGTCCGGGCAACCAGGTCATCGTGGCGCGCTGCACTACAAGCGCCACGCTGGTGTGTACCCGATAAAGCCATGCCGCCAAAAAACCCATTCTGCCCTCCGTTCCAGGTCCGCCAAAAATGCGGTCGCCCGGTCGCCTGCCAACGTCACATTTATGCCTTGCCGCCTGCGGCAATGAACGCACCTGTTTCCAGTACCTTACGCAAACACACCGTCAAATCGAAATCAGAATGTGCTGCAAGCGCATGTTCCGCCGCAAAGCCGAGAGCCTTCCCATCCGCCAGAGCCTGAAAAAACACAGCCGAGGCAGGGTCCAGCGCCTCCACATGCACAGCAAGATCCGGACGCGTCACCAGCGCCACTTGCGACAGGGACATATCGATCGATGTCTTCCCCGCCTCCCGATCCATCCTACCTGATTGCGCCACTCGGTTCTGGCTCAGGATCGCGACAATCGGATAGCGCGAAGAAATCAGCGCAGCAGCGGGATGCAGACAAAGTTTCAGCGTGCCCAGCTGATCCGGAGCTCTGGAGGATAGCGCTTCGACTGCGAGAGGCGCGCAGTCGGACGCATGATAAGCCCGCAGCCAGGCCCACTCCAACCGCGCCACGTCCGCCAGATACGGGTAGGCTGCCAGTGGAGGAAAAGCCTCAATGAACTCGGGCATTTCCGCTCCATAGCTCAGAAGCACGGCAGACTGCGGCAGATGCTGCGCAATCAACACACGCGCCATCGCCTTGAAATAGTCTTCGCCCAGCAGATTTGACAGTGCCGGATAGCTTTGCGCCAGGGCCTCGCTCAGGCTCGACATCACATTGTTGCGGTAGACGTTGAAACGCTTCGGCGCCGGTGCGCCATCCGGCCCGATAATTCCGTCGGGCATCGACACGCCAGCGTCTGTCAGAGCTGAGGCGAAATCAGCCCGGCCCGGCAGTGGCGGATAAAAATCACCCGGCAAGCCGAGCCTCCCGCGCCACGGCATCGGGTTGATCTGAACGAGCTTCCCGCTCCGCTTCCAGAATGGCATTCGCCGCCATGGTTTCGTTCATCAGAACGGGCCAGGCAGGCACATCATTATCCCACTCGATCAGCGTTGGCACCGGACCGATACGTCCGATCAGCGCTTCATATAGCGCCCAGACAGCCGCATCGACTTCCCGGTCATGCGCATCAATCAGCAACGGGCGTCCTGCATCATCTTCATCCACCGCATGGCCACCCAAATGCACCTCTCCGACAGCCTCGACCGGAAACGACTCAAGGTAGGTTTTTGCATCCCATTGCTGATTGACGCAGGACACATGGACGTTGTTGACATCCAGAAGCAGGCCACAATCGGTGCGCCGAACAATTTCTTTCAAGAAATCTGTCTCAGCGTATGTGCTCTGGGCGAATGCCACATAGGTAGAGGGATTTTCCAGCAGCATGCGTAGGCCCAGGACGTCTTGCACCTGGTCAATGTGATCACATACACGCGTCAGAGTTTCACCCGTATAGGGTAGCGGCAGAAGATCGTTGAAATAGGTGGTGTCATGGGTCGACCACGCCAGATGCTCGGAGAATTGACCAGGCTGATAGCGCTGCACCAGCGCCTTGAGACGGCTCAAATGCCCCCTGTCCAGAGGCCCTTCTGCTCCGATGGAAAGCCCGACCCCATGCAGGGAGATCGGATAGCGCTCGCGGATGGCTGCAAGCTGGCGGTGCGGCATGCCACCATCGCCCATATAATTCTCGGCATGAACCTCGAAGAAACCAATGTCCGGGCTGTCTTGAAGGATGTCGGCAACATGCTCCGGCTTAAGACCCGCCCCGGCCCGGCAGGGCAATCCATGAGGACCGGCGCCTGCGTTCTGTGCCGAGGGGCCGTCAGAGGTCAGATGCTGTTGGGTCATGATTTGCTCCAGCCGGGTCACGGCTTAATTCAGGCTTTCGGCAGATCGCGGTCCAGCTCTTCAAGCGAGCCGTGGCGATCGCCAGGCAGGTCCATGTCGACACATGTACCCTTGGGAACCAGCGTCCAGGCATTTCCCTGGTAATCGACTGTGGAGGTTCCGGCGCAAGTTGTACCCGCACCCGCCTTGCAGTCGTTCTGGCCTTTCAAAGACACACCGTAGCACTTTTCCTTGGCCTGGGCCGCAGCTTCCTGCGGAACGGCAACACTGGCCAACGCACCGGCAACGGCACTGGCGAGAACAGCTGCAGTCATTGTCTTCTTGGTCATGGTCAACTCCCGTTCATTTGAACTCTAGGCCCAGACCGGAGGACGTCCACCCTGGGGATCTGGGGTCACCTTCGCCGTTCTCCCGATCACTGAAAAATCAAACGACTGTGACAGATTTCGTGATCACGCCGGACCGCTCCGACACGCTCACGCCCACTACATGTAAGATTCTTTCCTTTGGACGGGGTTAAAACCAACTAATCTACGAATTGGCGCTGCAATGGCGAAACTTTTATAATAATGTCAAAGAGAAACAGACTTGCTCAGGCAGGTGAAATCTGGCATGTTCGCGCCGCTTGGAATAGGACAGCATCACTGTCCCTTTCGGCCGGGTAGGGTTACGTCTTGTTTACAGTCATCGGCGCGGACGCATTTAAATCAGATGCGACGGGACCACTGGAAGGCGGAAAACCCCACCAAACACGTTGACCGCGAAAAGGCCGAGATCGGCTTGATCGCTTGCGAATGCCTTGACTTTCGCACCGTCGCACTGCCTTTCGATCACACGAAAAGGCAATTGCGCAGCAGGGCATCGGCACCGGAAAGCTATCCGGTGGTCAACACCACGTCAGGCAGCCAGGAGGATTTTACTCCACCTTCGGCAGCCAGGCGTCCGAATTTCGACAGAGCCGAGGCGGGAAGCCAGGGTCGTCGCACGAGCCGCGTCCGGATAGGAACGCGACCCGAACGGGACCCGACGCTTCAACCCCGGTTCTCATACATCGTGTGAGAACACGTGAGGGAGCACATGAAAACCATAGAGCTGACAAACGGCACAGCGATCCAGGGCGCCGCGTCCAATGCGGACACCACAGCTGCGACAGCAACCGAAACCGCGCTGGCGAAACGGTTGCGCGTGGCCGCCGAGAACGGGCTCTATAATCCTGCACGTGAACATGATGCCTGTGGCGTCGGCTTCATCGCCCATATGAAAGGCGAAAAGTCTCACCGCGTGGTTGCCGATGGCCTGAACATTCTTGAAAATCTGACCCACCGCGGTGCGGTTGGCGCCGACCCGTTGATGGGCGACGGCGCCGGCATGCTGGTGCAGATGCCCCATGCCTTCTTCGCCGATGAAATGGCGAAGCTCGGCAAGGAGCTGCCCTCCGCTGGCGACTATGGTGTCGGTTTTGTCTTCCTGCCCCAGGACGACGCCCTGCGTGCCAAGTGCGAAGAGATCGTCGAGCGCATCATCGGCGCCGAAGGCCAGGCCGTCATCGGCTGGCGCGATGTGCCAGTCGACAACTCCTCCCTGTCCAAGGCGCCCGATATTGCTGCGACCGAGCCGGTCTCCCGTCAGGTCTTCATCCGCCGTGGTGAGAACGAAGACGAAACCGCGTTTGAGCGTCGTCTCTATGTGCTGCGCAAGGTGATCTCCAACACCATTCGCGCCGAGACCGACGCCGTGAAGCAGGGCTTCTACATCGTTTCCCTGTCGAGCCGGACCATCGTCTACAAGGGCATGTTCCTGGCCTACCAGCTCGGCGCCTATTATTCTGATCTGAAGGACGAGCGTTTTACCTCGGCACTTGCCCTGGTGCACCAGCGCTTTTCCACCAACACCTTCCCGTCCTGGGACCTCAGCCACCCCTACCGGATGGTTGCCCACAACGGTGAGATCAACACCCTGCGCGGCAACGTCAACTGGATGGCCGCGCGTCAGGCATCGGTTTCCTCGCCACTGTTCGGCGACGATATTTCCAAGCTGTGGCCGATCTCCTACGAAGGCCAGTCCGACACCGCGTGTTTCGACAACGCGCTGGAACTTCTCGTCATGGGCGGCTACTCGCTTGCCCACGCAGCCATGATGCTGATTCCGGAAGCCTGGGCCAGCAACCCGCTGATGGACGACAACCGTCGCGCCTTCTACGAGTATCACGCCGCCATCATGGAGCCGTGGGATGGCCCTGCCGCCGTAGCCTTCACTGATGGCCGCCAGATCGGCGCCACGCTGGACCGGAATGGCCTGCGCCCTGCCCGCTACATCGTCACCGACGAAGACTATGTCATCATGTCTTCGGAAGTCGGCGTGCTGCCGGTACCGGAAGAAAAGATCGTCAAGAAGTGGCGCCTGCAGCCGGGCCGCATGCTGCTGATCGACCTGGAACAGGGTGGCATCATTTCCGATGAGGAAGTGAAGCGCGAACTCTGCACGGCCAACCCCTACAAGGATTGGCTGCACCGCTCGCAGATCGTTCTGGAAGACATGCCGGCTGTGCGCGATCGCGCTCCCATCGCCGGTGAAAGCCTGCTCGATCGCCAGCAGGCCTTCGGCTACACCCAGGAAGACATCAAGCTTCTGATGCAGCCGATGGCCACAATCGGTCAGGAAGCCATTGGCTCCATGGGAACAGACACGCCGGTCTCCGTGCTGTCCGACAAGTCCAAGCTGCTATACACCTACTTCAAGCAGAACTTCGCCCAGGTAACCAACCCGCCGATCGATCCGATCCGCGAAGAACTGGTCATGAGCCTGGTGTCGTTCATCGGCCCGCGTCCGAACCTCTTCGATTTGAAGCAGGTCTCGACCTCCAAGCGTCTGGAAGTGCGTCAGCCAATTCTGACAAACGCCGACCTGGAAAAGATCCGCGCCATCGGCGACATCGCCGACAACCAGTTTTCCGCCAAGACGCTCGACATCACCTATTCCGCCGAAAAAGGCGCGGAAGGCATGGATGCAGCTCTGTCGGAACTGTGTGACCGTGCAGAAAAGGCCGTTCTCGCCGGTGACAACATCATCGTTCTCTCCGACCGCCTGATCAGCCGCTCGCGCATTGCGATCCCGGCTCTGCTGGCGACAGCCGCCGTGCATCATCACCTGATCCGCAAGGGTCTTCGCACATCGGTTGGTCTGGTTGTTGAAACCGGTGAAGCTCGCGAAGTGCATCACTTCTGCGTTCTCGCCGGTTTTGGCGCCGAAGCGATCAACCCGTATCTGGCGTTCGAGACCCTGCTGTCCATGCACATGGAGCTGGACTTCCCAGAGGAGGTCGACGCTTCAGAGGTCGTGAACCGCTACATGAAGTCTATCAACAAGGGCATGCTGAAAGTCATGTCCAAGATGGGCATCTCGACTTATCAGTCCTACTGCGGCGCCCAGATCTTCGATGCGGTCGGCCTGTCCAGCGACTTCATCAAGAAGTTCTTCTTCGGCACTGCCACCACCATCGAAGGCATCGGCCTTGAGGAAGTGGCGCGCGAAACCGTCGAACGTCAGAGCGAAGCCTTCGGCGATGTGGCGGTTCTGCGCCGCTCTCTCGAAGTCGGCGGTGAATATGCCTACCGCATGCGTGGCGAAAACCACATGTGGACGCCGGACAGCATCGCCGTGCTGCAGCACTCCGTTCGCTCCAAGCTGCCGGACATGTATCGTCAGTTTGCCAAGATCGTGAACGAGGAAAGCGGTCGCTATGCGATCCGTGGCATGTTCCGCATCAAGGATGCCAAGGAGCTGAACCGCACGCCTATTGACCTGTCTGAGGTTGAATCGGCTGAGGACATCGTCAAACGCTTTGTCACCGGTGCCATGTCCTACGGCTCCATCTCCCGCGAGGCGCACACCACGCTGGCGATGGCCATGAACGAAATGGGCGGCAAGTCGAACACCGGTGAAGGCGGCGAAGAAGCAGAGCGCTTCAATCCGCTTCCCGATGGCTCGCGCAATCCGCAGCGGTCTGCCATCAAGCAGGTGGCTTCCGGTCGCTTCGGTGTCACGGCTGAGTATCTCGTCAACGCCGACATGATCCAAATTAAGGTTGCGCAGGGTGCAAAACCCGGCGAAGGCGGTCAGCTTCCGGGTCACAAGGTGGATGCGGTCATCGCCAAGGTGCGCCACTCAACTCCGGGCGTCGGCCTGATTTCTCCGCCGCCGCACCACGACATCTATTCGATCGAGGATCTGGCTCAGCTGATCTACGATCTGAAGAACGTCAACCCTGCGGCCGATATCTCCGTCAAGCTGGTATCTGAAGTTGGCGTCGGTACAGTTGCGGCCGGTGTGGCCAAGGCGCGTGCCGACCACATCACGGTCTCCGGCTACGACGGTGGCACCGGTGCCTCGCCGCTGACCTCGCTCAAGCATGCGGGCAGCCCGTGGGAAATGGGCCTGGCTGAAACCCAGCAGACCCTGATTCTCAACGGCTTGCGCTCCCGTGTTGCCCTGCAGGTCGATGGCGGTCTGCGCACAGGCCGCGATGTGCTGATTGGCGCGCTTCTGGGAGCTGACGAGTTTGGCTTCTCCACCGCTCCGCTGATTGCCGCAGGCTGTCTGATGATGCGCAAGTGTCACCTCAACACCTGCCCAGTCGGCATTGCGACCCAGGACCCGGTCCTGCGCAAGCGCTTCAAGGGCACGCCCGAGCATGTAATCAACTACTTCTTCTTCGTCGCTGAAGAGCTGCGGGAATACATGGCAGCCCTGGGCGTCGCCAAGTTGGAAGACCTCGTCGGTCGCGCCGACTTCCTCGACAAGCAGGACGCCATCGATCACTGGAAGGCCAAGGGCCTCGACTTCACCCGGATTTTCTACCAGCCAGACGCAAAGCCGGAAGAGACCCGCTGGACCCAGCGCCAGGAACACCCGATCGTCGACATCCTCGACCGTCGCCTGATTTCTGCGGCCAAGCCGGCGCTTGAGACCAAGGAACCGACGGTCATCGAAGAGACCATTTGCTCGGTTGATCGCTCTGCCGGTGCGATGCTGTCGGGTGAAGTTGCCAAGCGCTACGGCGCCAAGGGCCTGCCGCACGACACGCTGCGGGTCAATCTCAAGGGCACGGCTGGTCAGGCATTTGCCGCCTTCCTCGCCAAGGGCGTGACCTTCACCCTGGAAGGCGATGCCAACGATTACGTCGGCAAGGGTCTTTCCGGCGGCAAGATCATCGTCCGTCCACCGCTCGACACCAAGATCATTGCCGAGGAAAGCATCATCGTCGGCAACACTGTGCTCTACGGGGCAACCACCGGTGAATGCTACTTCCGCGGTGTTGCGGGTGAGCGTTTTGCGGTGCGTAACTCCGGCGCTCAGGCGGTTGTCGAAGGCGTCGGCGACCACGGCTGCGAATACATGACCGGCGGCGTTGTCGTGGTCATCGGTCAGACTGGACGCAACTTCGCAGCTGGCATGTCCGGCGGCGTGGCGTATGTTCTGGATGAAGATGGCACCTTCGGGTCCCGCTGCAACCTGGCCATGGTCGAGCTCGAGCCTGTCTCCGAGGAAGACGATCTTCTGGAGAAGCTGCATCACCACGGTGGCGATCTGGAGCACAAGGGCCGCGTCGACATCTCCGGCGACATGACCCGCCACGACGACGAGCGTCTCCGCCAGCTTCTGACGAAGCATGTGGAGTACACCGGATCGACCCGGGCTCAGATGATCCTCGACAACTGGTCCGAGTTCCGGCCCAAGTTCGTCAAGGTCATGCCGGTCGAGTACCGCCGCGCACTGCGGGAAATGGAAGAAAAACGCCTTGGTCTGGTGGCAGCGGAGTGATCTGCGGCACCAACGATCTACGATCGGCTCTCGGGTGCGGGACTTTCTCGCACCCGATCGAGCCGCCCCAGAGACTTGAAATATATGTGAGGAGGTCACCTTGGGCAAGGTAACCGGATTTATGGAAATCGACCGGCAGGAACAAAAGTACCAGCCTGCGTCTGATCGTATCCGCCATTTCAAGGAATTCGTCATCCCGCTCGGCGAAGGCGAAGTTCAGCGTCAGGCAGCGCGCTGCATGGACTGCGGCATTCCGTTCTGTCACGGCCCCACAGGCTGTCCAGTGCACAACCAGATCCCCGACTGGAACGATCTTGTCTATGAGGGCGACTGGGATCTGGCACTGCGCAACCTGCACTCCACCAACAACTTTCCGGAGTTCACCGGCCGCATCTGCCCCGCCCCGTGCGAGGAAGCCTGTACGCTGAACCTGGAAGACATTCCGGTGAACATCAAATCCATCGAGCAGGCGATTGCCGACAAGGGCTTCTCCGAAGGCTGGATCACACCGGAACCCGCCGCCACCAAGACCGGCAAGGCCGTCGCCATCATCGGCTCCGGTCCTGCAGGCATGGCAGCCGCCCAGCAGCTCGCCCGTGCCGGTCATACGGTTCACGTTTATGAGCGTGAGCCCAAGGCAGGCGGCCTGCTGCGCTACGGTATTCCCGACTTCAAGATGGAAAAGCACTTCATCGACCGTCGCATCGAGCAGATGGAAGCCGAAGGCGTGACATTCCACTATGGCGTGGATGTCGGTACCAGCGTCTCTCTGGAAGACCTGGCCGAGCGCCACGATGCCGTGATCCTCTGCGCCGGTTCTGAGCGCCCGCGCGATCCCGGCGTCTCCGGCTTCGACCTGGAAGGCTGTCATTGGGCGATGACTTACCTGGTTCAGCAGAACCGCCGCGTTGGTGGTGAGCCGGAAGTTCCTGCGCACTCCAACGAAGCGCCGATCTGGTCGGCTGGCAAGCACGTCGTC
Organism: Roseibium limicola; assembly: GCF_017313085.1. Taxonomy (GTDB): domain Bacteria; phylum Pseudomonadota; class Alphaproteobacteria; order Rhizobiales; family Stappiaceae; genus Roseibium; species Roseibium limicola. Next base: position 177,918 of record NZ_JAFLNF010000008.1, read on the forward strand.
GTCATCGGCGGCGGCGACACCGCCTCTGACTGTGTCGGCACATCTTTCCGACAGGGCGCCCTGTCGGTCACCCAGCTCGACATTCGCCCGATCCCGCCGCTGAAAGAAGACAAGCAGACCATCTGGCCCTATTGGCCAACGAAGTTCCGCACGTCCTCCTCGCAGGCCGAAGGGGCTGAACGCGAGTTCTCCGCAGCAACACTCGGCATTGTCGGCGAAGACGGTCACGTCACCGGGGTGAAATGCGCCCGCGTTGATGAAAAGCGTCAACCGATCCCCGGCACCGAGTTCATCCTCAAGGCCGATCTGGTTCTGGCCGCAATCGGTTTCTCCGGCCCGCGTCTCGACACCTACATCGCCGGTGCTGGAGACAAGCTGGAACTCGATGGCCGGACCAACGTCAAGGCTAACACCGAGGACTATAAGACCACGATGGACAAGGTCTTTGCAGCCGGTGACGTGCGCAAGGGTCAGTCGCTGGTCGTCTGGGCCATCCGTGAAGGCCGTCAGGCCGCCCGCGCCGTGGATGAGTTCCTGACAGGGTCAACCAACCTGCCGCGCTGACGCGTCACACAAAACCTTACGAAAAGGGCCGCTTTTTCCCGAGGGACAAAGCGGCCCTTTTTGTTGAACGGCTACGCCCGCCCTAATTTTCCAGGTTGGCCGGATCGCGTTGCCAGTTGTCGACCCGTCCAACGGGCGCCTCAAGCACTTCGCCTTTCACCAATGCCCGATAGCCAAGCGACTCCGCAGCATCCTCGTCAGTCTGGACCTCCCCTCCCCCCAGCAGATCAGTTTCGGAGGAAGTGGTGCGCCCTGTCAGAACGATGAAGTTGGGGTCATCGGCAACGCCCTCGAAGGCCAGCCCGCCATATCCACCCAGCACCCGGGTCAATTCACGTTCGACGAAGAACGCCACTTTCAGATAGCCAGCCCAGGTAAAGCCGATGCGATTGCCCGAGCGCAGCTTCTTGCGCTGCCCATCCACATCAGGGCCGTAGGACGAGTATTCGCCTGTATCAGAGAGGAAAATGTCCCAGATATCGACATAAGAGCTGCGGGTCGCCTCAAGTTCCTCGCGGAAGATCCCGTTCAGCAGTTGAAAATCCTCGTTCACAAGCGCCGAGTTCGTCGGCGGCAGGCCAATCCAGATAACCGCCTTGCGCAGGGCTTTGGTCTGCTCGATCAGCAGCCGCACATGCTCGCGGTAGGTCTTTTCCCAATCCGGCGTTCCGAACTCAACCGGCGGCTCACCTGGAAACATCCGCTTGAGGTCGTGCTGGCCCATCATAAGGACGACAGCGCGCACCCGGTCCAACTCTTCAAAGGTCTTGATTTGGCTGATCCAGTCAGGCGGGCTGTCGCCCGCCAGCCCCTGCCGTGCGGTGACGAGCTTTTCCGTCCTCACCATCGGCTTGTCCTGCAGGGTAAACCTCAGTCCTTCAGCGACGCCGTCGGCCATGTCGTCACCGACAACCAGCAACACCCCCGCATCCGGGTCTTTCACTTGCTCGACAAAGCGCGGCTTGGAGTAGCCGCTTGAGCCCGCACTGCTGGAACCCGAGGAAGAGGATGAAGCTTTTCGATTGTTCGAGCCGCTACGTTGCGTGCCACGGCGCGGCCGGTCATCACCCTTGAACAGGCGAAACAGAGCACCGAGCGGATTGAAACTGCGCCGCTCCTCGGCCTGCGCCAGAACGATTTTAGCCTGCTCCTGCGCAGAAGCGCCTGCGATATAGGCCCCTGAAGGCCACCCACTTGCCTGACACAGCACAAACGCAAAGCCGAGCAGCAAAAGGCCTGCACGACGTGCAAGCCTTTGCCGGAGGGAATATCGTCCCATCAGAACCATGCGGTTAGCCTCTGCTTTTCCAGACTGGTGCTGATTAAGATCAGCTGTCCAGTTTCATCCTGGCAAGCAATACCACAGAGGCATAGCCGTCGGGAATGAGACCAAGGGCTTTCTGATAGGCCCGAATGCCACGCTTGGTCGCCGGTCCTACCTTGCCGTCAGCCGATCCCACATTGTAGCCGCGACGGTTGAGTTCCTGCTGCAGCTCTTTGGTTTCAGAGCGGGACAACGGCAGATATTCACGTGACCAGTCGCCGTGGAACTCACCGCCACCGATGATCCGGTCGGCGAGATGCCCGACGGCCAAGGCATAGGCCGTGGCGTTGTTGTAGCGCTTGATCACATAGAAGTTGCGCAGCATCAGGAAGGCTGGGCCACTGGCACCGGCAGGCATCACCAGAATCGCGTCGTCTTGCGGACGCGGGAAGTCCCGGCCATTGGCCCGGCGCACCCCCTGGCGAGCCCATGCGGCAATCGACAGGGTCGTGTCGTCATCGGCCAGCTTGTAATTAAAGCTGCGCGGCAGGGCGACTTCATAGCCCCAGGTCTTGCCGGTTTGCCAGCCATGTTCCGACAGATAGTTCGCAGTTGAGGCAAGCGCATCCGGCACCGACGTCCAGATATCGCGCCGCCCGTCGCCATCATAGTCGGCAGCATAGGCCTGCCAGCTGGTGGGCATGAACTGGGTATGTCCCATGGCACCGGCCCAGGAGCCTTCCATGTCCTGAAACCGCACGTGGCCAGCCTGCACAATGCCAAGCGCCTTGATCAGCTCCCGCTCCCAGAAGCTGGAACGACGCGGCGCCGCATAGGCCAGCGTGGCAAGCGCACGTATGACATTGTGCTTGCCCTTGAAGGTGCCATAGTTGGTTTCCATGCCCCAGATCGCCAGCACGGCTTCGCGGTCGACGCCGTAGCGCGCCTCGATCTTGCTCAGCACGGAAGCGTATTCGTCCAGCAGTTCCCGCCCACGCGAAACGCGCGAATCGGAGACCGCACTCTCCAGATAAGACCAGACCGGTTTGACGAACTCAGACTGCTTGTCCATCAAGCGGAGCGTGTCCGCATCCGGGTCCATGCCTGTGAAGACGGCATTGTAGGTGCGCGAGGAAATTCCAGCAGAACTGGCCTTTGACCAGAACGAGCGAACAAAGCGGTCGAAACCCGCGTCTGCTTTCACGGGAGTTCCGTGACCGGACACCAGGACAACCGCCAGTGCGCCTGTCAGCGCAAACGCGGTCCCTTTCCAATTCCAATCGCGAAAACGGCGAAGAACCTTTGGTCCGATATGTGCCAGCGACGTCATTCAGGCCTCCTGTGCCTGTCTTGGGAAAATGGGGCGCAACTCCATGTGAGCTTGCGCATGCGATGCGGCGAAACCGTGATCAAGGCCTTAGTGGCGGATCCGGACACCCGCTTCGATACTGTTTTCGTCATAGTCGCTTCCGCCCTGCGAAGAGGTGAAAGCCCGATAGGTGTATTTGGCCTGCAGCGCCGCATTGCGGGTGACAGCGAAGGTCAACCCGGCAAGGCCTGTCGCCGTGACTTCATCGATGCCGACACCTTCATAGTGACGCAGGCTGACCCCTGCCCCCAGCTCGCCCGCCAGGCGATCACTGAAGTCATGGGCCAATCGCATGTCACCAGCATAGATAGCCGAGCCCGAGGATCCGGCAATCGTGGTGGTGGCGAATGTCGTGTTCACCCCGGCCGTGACCGTCGTGCGCCGGGTCGGTGACCAGACCAGATTGGCCCCGGCCACAAGACCGCTCAGATCGCCAAGCGTTTCGTCATCCAGATGCTCCGCACGCCACCCGGCAGAGATGTCGCCTGCCAGCTTCGCGCCATAGTCGACCCGCGTACCCAACCGCATCTCGTACCCCCAGCTGTTGCGCTTCTCGCAATCCGAGTTGCAGCTCGCGTCAAAGCGCCGCAACAGCAGGTCCGCGCTGGTGAAAGGCCTCAGGATCGCACCGGTGTTGGCATCCAGACGCAGCCCGGTCGAGTAGAGCGTGTTGTTGCGCTCCGACGAACTGCCGCTTGCCCCTGCATACTGACTGCGCACGGCACCGACACGCCCTCTGACAGTCGCCAGCGGCAGCTCACGCGCCAGGCCCAGCTCACCGGAGATCTCATGCACGTCTTCAACACCGCCAGCGCTTTCTGCCGTCGAGTTGCTCTCCTGGCTGTAGGCATAAGACAGGTTGCCGGTTCCGGTCAGGCTCGGGTCGATGTCGAGCCGCAAGGCTGTTCCGGCCAGAATACTCTTTTCCGGATCCAACCCGGTGGAATAGGTCGTCAGGCTGCCATTCAGATTAAGACTCAACTCATGTCGTGCCCAATTGGAGCGCGCCGTGACAGATGGTTCCACCACCACATAGCTGCCAGCCTCACCACCTCGGGTCTGGCTGAGATTATCGCTGTATCCGCCGCGCAAGGACGCTTCGGAGAAAATCGTGAACGTCCCGACCCGAAGGCCGACAGGCGCGTCGAACCGGGTTTCGCCGTCGAAAGCCTCTGCTGTCGTACCAACGCCCCCGGAAGAGCCACCTGCAGCGCCCTGAGCCGATGCCGGTGCCGCTCTTCCGGCGACGCCATTGCCTTCTGCCCGCTGTTGACGCCCGACACTGTTGACGCGTTCCGAGAACCGCGCAACAGGCACCAGCTTGGCGCCACCAGACAGCCCGGTACTGGCGCCTTGGTTCAGGGTCGCAACACCCGGTGCCGGGTCTTCGAAGGCGCGCAACGCAAAAACGCCCTCATCCGGGACCGATATCGAACCGGTCATCATCTCATCCGGCGACTGCCCCTCGCTGGATTGCGGAGGCAACACGGCGCCAACAAGCGACGGATCACTCACCACAACAAAGCTTTCAGCTTCGGCCGGATCTTGCGCTGCCTGCTTCGCCTGCACGTCCTCCGGCAAACTACCGCGCAACAGCACAGCCCCCTCCTGGGCCAAAGCCACAGGAACAGCCACAAGGACAACAGGCAACAAAAGTACGGCAGCGGTGCGCATCAGCTAAAATGGATCCTGAACATTCACCCGCCAAAGTGCAGAAACATGGTTAATTGTTCATTGACAGTTTGCGGTTTCCGACCGCTGCTTGCACCCCTTGGTCAGTTGGCGTAGACAAGTCTGAATGGCTTCGGGCGCGGGCACACAAGGAATAAAAATGTCGGAACAACTCGCCAAGCTGCACACTGAGGCACTTGAGTCGCACACCGCCTATCTGACGTCGGCGGAGCGGACTCTGGAAGCTGAAATTGCCGGAATGAGCGCCCTTCGGGCAGCTCTTCACAACGGCCTTTCAAAACCCTTCGTCGAAACCGTTGATCTGATTTCCCGTAGCCCCGGCCGCGTGATCCTGACCGGCATCGGCAAGAGCGGCCATATCGGCACCAAGCTCGCCGCCACCCTGGCCTCCACCGGAACACCGGCGTTTTTCGTCCATGCGGCTGAAGCCAGCCATGGCGATATGGGGATGATCACTCAGGACGATGTGGTGATTGCGCTGTCATGGTCCGGAGAAACCCAGGAGCTGGCGAGCCTCGTCAGCTATACAAGGCGCTTCAAGGTGCCGCTGGTCGCCATCACATCGTCGAAGAACAGCACACTGGGCAAGGCTTCCGACATCATCCTGCAAATGCCCAAGGTCACTGAAGCCTGTCCGCATGGGCTGGCTCCGACCACCTCGACCCTGCTGCAAATGGCCATTGGCGATGCGCTCGCCATCGCCCTGCTGGATTCTCGTGGCTTCACTGCCCAGGATTTCCGCATTTTCCACCCCGGCGGCCGCCTCGGCGCCAGCCTGAAGACCGCCCGCGACATCATGCACACCGGAACAGCCATTCCGCTGATCGCCCGCGATGGCACCATGTCCGATGCCCTGCTGCTGATGACCCAGAAAGGCTTCGGCACTGTCGGCGTTCTCAATGAAGATGGTGCCCTCATCGGCGTCATCACCGATGGCGATCTTCGTCGTCACATCTCCTCCAACCTGCTGGAGTTGATGGTTGAGGATGTGATGACCCCGGCCCCGAAGACGATCCCCCAGACGGCCCTGACCGGCACGATCATGGAGCTGTTGAACAGCAAGGGCATCACCTCCGTCTTCGTGGTCGACGACACCAAGCCGATCGGCCTCATCCATTTGCACGACTTGCTGCGCATTGGCGCCGCCTGAAGACACGCGAAAGATCAATCCTTCATGAGTTTCCGCACTTTGCGGGGATCGGTTAGGATTTGATTAGCCTTGATGTTCCTAAGATGCACACCGGCGAAATCGCCCATCCTTGTCTTTATGGTGTGCCTGTATGGATCTCGCGACGCTCATCGGAATGATCGGTGCCTTTGGTATCGTGGTGGTGGCTATCTTTCTTGGCGGAAGTTTCAGCCAGTTCATTGACGTTCCTTCCATGTTGATCGTGATCGGTGGTGGCCTTATGGCCACCATGATCCGCTTCCAGCTTTCAGATGTCGGCAAGGCCTTCGGCACCGGGTTCAAGGTCGCGCTTGCGGGTTCCGGCGCCAAGCCGCGCGATCTGATTGCCGAAATCACCAACCTCGGCGAAGTCGTCCGCAAGTCCGGCCCTCTCGGCCTTGAAAACGTTGACGTTTCCGACCCGATCCTGGCCAAGGGCGTGCAATATATCGCCGATGGATATGAGCTCGATTTCATCCGCGAATCGATGGAACGCGAACGCGACCTGAACCTTTCCCGGCTCGCGGAAGGCAAGCGCGTCTTCAAGGCTCTGGGCGATTCAGCCCCCGCCTTCGGCATGATCGGGACGCTCGTGGGTCTGGTGCAGATGCTCGCCAACATGGATGATCCGGCAGCGATTGGCCCCTCCATGGCGGTCGCGCTGCTGACGACGCTCTACGGCGCTCTGATCTCCAACATCATCTGTATTCCGCTGACTGAAAAGCTCGACGCCAAGTTCGATGTCGATGATCTCAACACCACTTTGATCATCGATGGCGTGTTGCAGATCCGCGAATCGAAGAGCCCGGCGCTGATCAAGGAAATGTTGATCGCTTATCTGCCTGAAAAACTGCGGGCCGATCTGGTCGACGCGGCCTAATTTTAAGGACACATCATGGCAAGGAAAAAAGAGCAAGGCGGCGGCGGCGCTCCCGACTGGCTGGTGACCTTCGCCGATCTGATGTCACTGCTCGTCTGTTTCTTCGTTCTGATCATCTCCTTTTCCATTCAGGACAAGGAAAAGCTTCAGGTTGTTGCCGGCTCAATGCGAGAAGCCTTTGGTGTGAAGGACAGCTCCAAGCGCACCGGAATCATCGAGGTCGAGGGCATTCCGATCCGCGACTACATGAAGGAAATCTCCCAGGTTCCGCAGGAAAAGGATTCCGATTTCTCCAATGAGCGCCACGACCAGCGCAGCAAGCAGGGACCGGAAGCCAACACCTACGACACCATGAAGGCCGATATCGAAAAACCGCGCCAGTTCGCTACCGCAGCTGCGTCCTTGCGACAGGCCTGGCAGGAAATGCCGGAAATCACCGAGATTTCGTCCAACATCATTCTGGAAGAAACCGAAGAAGGTCTGAATATCCTGCTCGTCGATCAGGATGGCCGGTCGATGTTCCGCGAAGGCTCCAAATTCCCCTATGAAACCACCCGCCGATTGCTGGCCAAGATGGCACCTGTGCTGTCGCAAATGCCGAACCGGATCGAGATCACCGGTCACACCACCGCTGGCGGACAGACCATCGACCCGTCCTACACCGGGTGGGACCTGTCATCTGAGCGCGCCAATGTCGCCCGCCAGGTGCTGAACGAATATGGTGTTCCGGATGATCAGTTTTTTGCTGTCATTGGCAAGGCCGACACGGAACCCATGTTCCCCAACGATCCTTATCTCGCAGCCAACCGCCGTATCGGCATTCTGCTGAAAGCTGAATCCCCGCCCATCCCTCCCGGCCACAAGCCGTAAGCAGAAGGCAAGCGGTATTTCCTTCCACACGCTCCGCGCTTCCCCTTCTGCTGTCCCGGATACCGATCCGGGACCTCATGGCGCCAATGCGCCTGCAGTGAGCCAGGTCCCGGCTCAAGGCCAGGACACAGTGGTGGAGGGAAGTTTTTCTTTGAGTTGCAACGCCCTCGGCTCACCGATCCCGGCTCTGCGCTGTGCTTGGCCGGGAGGACGATGGTGAGTGTCGAGGGAAGCATCAGCTGCCATTGCGCGACATCGGTCGCTTTCGCACACCCTCGCCTAAGTCATCCCGCACGCAGCGCCAGCGGAGATGCGGAACCGGTGAGCCACAGTTTCGCGTGTATCCCCACCGAAGCTCGCGACCGCACATCGATCACCTTGCGCTGTCCCGGACACCGATCCGGGACCTCATTGACCCAATGAGCCTGCAGGGAGCCAGGTCCCGGCGCAAGGCCGGGACAGCGAGACGTAGCCTTTCAATTGGTCGACGCAGTTTCATCCTCGACAGGGGCCACCACCAGGTGAGCGCCTTCGATGCGTTCCACCCGAACATTCACTCCGGCCGGTAAATCCGGCCCTGATACCCGCCAGACCGTGTCATCAATGGAGAGATTGCCGCTGCCCTGATGAAGCGGCGAGGCCAGCGTGAAGACGCGACCGATATAGCGGCTGCCGCGTTTGTTGAGTTGCGGGTCGCCTTCCTCGGACTTCAGACGCGAGATCAGCCCGCGCCCCAAAAAGAAGCTGGCAAAGGCAAGAACCACATAGAGAATGAGCGCGACCTGCCAGCTCATGTCGATGACCAGTGCAACTGCGCCCACAAGTATGGCCGCAATGCCGAACCACAGAAACAGCGTGCCAGGGGCGACGATTTCCAGCCCCAGAAGCAGCAGCCCCAGGACCCACCAGGCCCAGGGGCCAAGGGCGCGGATCTGGTCCAGAATGACACTGTCCATCAGTCGGTCTCCCGGCCCTGCCCGGTTTCAGGCACGCTACTGCTGCGGGCGGAAGCGGTTGATCCTGAGCCGAAGGCTTCCTTGGCAATTTCGCCGATCCCGGTCAGAGCGCCCAGCATGGACGTTGCCTCGATCGGCATTATCAGGGTTTTCTGATTACGTGAGGTCGCCATCTTGCCGAAGGCCTCAATGTATTTGTTGGCAACAAAATAGTTGATTGCCTGAACGTCTCCGGCGGCAATTGCCTCACTCACCAGCTGCGTCGCCTTGGCTTCCGCTTCGGCCTCTCGTTCGCGCGCCTCGGAATCCCGGAAAGCGGATTCGCGCCGACCTTCGGCCTCCAGAATGAGCGACTGCTTCTGCCCTTCCGCCTTGAGAATTTCGGACTGCCTGCGGCCTTCTGCTTCCAGAATAGCCGCACGCTTTTCACGTTCGGCCTTCATCTGTCGGCCCATGGCTTCCACCAGATCGCGCGGCGGATTGATGTCTTTGATTTCGATGCGGGTGATCTTGATCCCCCAGGGCTCTACCGCAGCATCCACCACTCGGAGCAGTTGGGCATTGATCTCATCGCGGTTGGAGAGCAGTTGATCGAGATCCATCGACCCCATGACAGACCGAATGTTGGTCATCGTCAGGTTGAGGATCGCGTTCTGCAGACCCAGCACTTCATAGGCCGCCCGGGCCGCATCCAGAACCTGATAGAAGGTCACCCCATCCGCTGTTACCGACGCGTTGTCGCGGGTGATGACCTCTTGCGACGGCACGTCGAGCACCTGCTCCATCATGTTGAGCTTTTGCCCGATCCGGTCGATGAACGGTACGATGAAGTTCAGGCCCGGTGTCAGCGTCGCGCGATACCGCCCGAACCGCTCGATCGTGTAGTTATGACCTTGGGGCACTGTCTTGACCCCGGAGAAAAACACCAGAACCACGAGGGCCAGAAAAACGATCAAGACGATGTCAAAACCGAACAAATTCAAATCAACGTCCACGACGCGTCTCCCATGTGGCGAAACAAGTTTCGAGTATGCAAATCCCACGCACCAAATACCAGCTCACAGCCGCACGCGGACAATAAAATGCAGCAAACGGCATATCTCTCACTATGTTGATGCCCCCCGTTGCCGTCCCGACAACTGCCGGAAAGCTCCGGCATCCAAGTTAAGCTCATCACGGAGCACTGATATTCCGGCGCGAGGCCGGGGCAGCGAGGTCTGCAGGGTTCAAGCTGTGAAAACAAAAAAGGGGCGATCGGATCGCCCCTTCAGATAGCTCGCAACAAGTCAGACCAGACTCACAACCAGCCGGACAATTCTTGGCGTACTATGTGCTCGATGACTTTCATACCGAGATCACTGTCGTTCAGGCATGGAACATGGGTGAAATGCTCGCCGCCATTTTCTTCGAAGATCTCGCCTGCTTCACCGGCAATTTCTTCCAGAGTTTCCAGACAGTCGGCAACGAACCCCGGGTTCATCACGGCAACTTTCTTCACCCCGTCCTTGGCCAGCTTCTCGACCGTCTTGTCCGTGTAAGGCTGCAGCCATTCCTCTGGCCCGAAACGCGACTGGAAGGTGATCTGCAGCTTGTCTTTGTCCCACCCCAGGTGCTCACGCATCAGCCGTGTCGTCTTCTGGCAGTGGCAATGATAGGGGTCGCCCTTGCGGAAATAAGACTGCGGAATACCGTGATAGGAGGTCAGAACCATATCCGGCTCGAAGCTTTCCTTCGCCAGATGCTCCCTCAGGGATGTCGCCAGTGCCGACACATAGACCTCGTCGTCATGGTAAGGCGGTACGGTGCGGATCGCTGGCTGCCAGCGCATTTCAAGCAACGCCTTGCAGACTTCGTCGTTGACCGTCGCCGTGGTCGAGGCGGAATACTGCGGGTACAGCGGATAAATCAGGATCCGGTCGCAACCGTCGTCTTTCAGCTTCTGCAGCTTCGAGCGAATCGACGGCTTGCCATAACGCATTGCCCAATCGACCTTCACCCGGCCGCCGGCGTCACCAATCAGCGCGGCTAGTTTGTCGGACTGGCTGCGCGTGATGGTGCGCAACGGGCTTTCGTCGCGTTCCTTGTTCCAGATCTCATCATAGGCTGCGCCGGACTTCTTTGGCCGCGTCATCAAGACAATGCCGTGCAATATCGGATACCAGAGAATTTTCGGCCATTCGATCACCCGCTTGTCAGAGAGAAACTCGCGCAGATAGCGCCGCATCGACCAATAGCCGGTGTCATCCGGCGTTCCGAGGTTCACAAGCAGAACCCCGATCTTGCCCGCCTTTACCGGCGGGTGGGCCTCAGGCAATTTCACTTGCTGCATGTCGGACTGGGTTGAACTCGAATCTGGCGCGGTCATAGGTTTTCCGTTCGGTGTCTGGCGCGGAGCGCGCGGCGGCCGGACCACCCCGGAGGACCGGGGGGCAGCGCCGCGTCGTCAAATCCTTACGCTGATGCTCAGCTTTTAGATCATAATCATTCTAAATTAAAGTGAAGCGACCGCCCAACACCGCGATTCAGCAGCGACTTTCTGTCACTCTTTACCCGCCTCACAGGTCAGTGCCGCACGCCAAACACACGAACACATAAAAGAAGGGCGGAAAGAGAAGCTCCTTCCGCCCTTCAGGATCTTGATGTCAGCGTCGCGCTTAGAAGTTCAGCGAGACGTCCCGATGTCCGGACAGGCAAGCCGCCACATCCAGGGAAACACCGCGCGGCAGGTGCGGCAACTGACGCAGGCCGATCGTGTCGCCAACAGCGGCCTGATACAGTCTCAGCTCAGGCAGAAGCTCGGCTGCCCCCTTCTGACGCCAGATGAGATCCGCATCGAGTTCGTCGATAGACGCCTGAACTTCCACGATGGCCTCGGCTGCATTCGGAGACTTGCCCCGCATGATCTTGCGCGCATTGCTCAAGCCCTTGCGAATATCACTGCTCTCCTCAATTTCACCGATGGAGGAGCGCACCACTTCGATGGCATCCACCGCCACAGCCGGCTCCAGGTCGGGCAAGGCCGCGATCAGATCCACCAGCTGCGGACGCTTTTCAGCCAGCAGCGGTGCACCGGCCAGAACGGCCTGCAGTTCCATCACTGGCTTGAAGGCATTGTCCACCATACGGCGATACTGCATCCGTGCCGTGTTCTCGGTCTTCTGGATCGCGTTGAACGTCTTGTTGACGTCCGTCCAGTCGCCCGGAACCTGGCTCATCAGATCTTCGACCTGCGCCGTCAGCTTCTCGATACGTGCTTGCGCCCGCTCGCCTTGCTCTGCGGTGTAGATGCCCGTCTCGCCAGCGCGGGACACGATGACCTTCTGTTCCTCGATCCGCTCTTCCAGGCGATGAGCATCACGCTCCAGGGCACGGACGTTGCGATGAACAGGACGATAGGACACCGCGGCTTCCCCGACAGCGGCTTCCGCCTCGGCGATTTCGGTCATTTTCGGCATCGCTTCGCGCGCTGCTTTCAGACCTTCCTTCAGGTCTTTCTGCATGCCCTTCGGCAGATAGCTCAGGTCCTGACCTTCCATGGTCTGGATGGCCGCCAGAATGCTGTCGCCCTTCTCCAGATACGCATCATAGGTCAGCGTTTCCATGCAGTACTGCAAACGCGGGTTCATCGGCGGCGGCGCAGTGTCCGACAGCAGAGAAGACCGGTTCGGCAGATAATTCACCAGCTGCGGATAGAAGCCGACGATGAACAGCGCCAGGATCTGCAGACCGATGAAGGCCACCACGCCCTTGTACATGTCGATGGTCTTCACCACCGCAGGAGCAACGCCGCGCAGATAAAACAGGGCAAAGCCGAAGGGCGGTGTCAGGAACGACGTCTGAATGTTCAGACCGATCATCACGCCCAACCAGACCGCAGTCACGTTGGCCTGAGGATCCGCCAGAAGGATCGGAGCGACAATCGGTACCACGACCACGGCAATCTCGATGAAGTCGAGGAAGAACCCGAGGACGAAGATCACCAGCATGACGATCAGGAACTGCGCCCAGAAGCCACCCGGCAGGCTGAGCAGGAAGTCCTTGACCAGCTCTTCCCCGCCAAAGGCACGGAAGGACGAGGTCAACATCGCAGCACCGAGCAGAATGATGAACACCAGCGAACTGGTTTTCGCCGTCTCCACCATCACGCCGCGCAGGGTGTCTTCCAGCTTCAGGGTCCGCCATCCGCTCCAGAACAGGGCGATCAGCAGCAACGACACGGCAATCACCGCAATCACCAGACCGAGAATGTCCTGGCTGGTTTCGATACGCTTGATGTTCACCGCGCCGAAGAAGCTGACCACCATGGCAATCGCGACAAGCGCCAGGATCGCAATGATCGCAGGACTGTAAGCGCCCCGCTTGCCTTCACGCAGTCGGTAACCGGCCATCACCATGGCACCGATCGCGCCAATCGCACCAGCCTGGTTGACGGTGGCAACACCGGCGATGATCGAGCCCAGAACAAGGAAGATCAGCGCCAGTGGCGGCACAAGCGTGATGAACACCTTGGCCGCAAAACGACGGTCCAGAGCCTCATCGGAGTGAACAGCCGGTGCGGACTTCGGATTGATCAGCGCAAAGCCGAGGATGAACAGCATGTAAAGGCCAACCAGCAGCAGACCCGGCAGGAACGCTCCAAGGAACATTTCACCTGCGCTGGTGGAGACCACGCTGAAGTCCGACGGCATGGAAAACTCGCCGGTCGCCTGCTTGTAGAGCGTCTGACGAATGCTGCCGGCCTGATCGACCGCACTGGCCAACTGATCGGCCAGAATGATCAGAACGATGGACGGCGGAATGATCTGGCCCAGTGTACCCGACGCTGCAATCGTTCCCGTTGCCAGTGGCACCGAATAATTGTTGCGCAACATTGCCGGCAGGGAAATCAGCCCCATCGCCACAACAGTCGCCCCGACGATGCCAGTGGTTGCCGCCAGAAGCGCGCCAACGAAGACCACGGAAATGCCGAGACCACCGGGAACCGGCCCGAACAACCGCGCCATGGTGACCAGCAGGTCTTCCGCGATCTTGGACCGCTGCAGCATGATGCCCATGAACACGAACAACGGAATGGCAATGAGCGTGTCGCGCTCAGCCTCCCAGTAAATGCCACGGAAGTTCGTCACGCCGGCACTCAGCCACTGGCCGGGCCCGCCATGGGTAAAGAACGCGTCGGTGCCTGTCGAAAACAGGACACCGGCCAGCGATGCAATGCCGATGGTGATGATGGCGGCGCCAGGCAACGAGAAGGCCACCGGAAAACCGGAACCCAGGGCCGTTGCCATGAGGACGATAAGAAGGAGGAGGAAGAATAGTTCCATCAGAAGGTATCTCTCGTCGCTTTCGCCTAGTGAGCTGCAGTGGAGTCGTGATCACGCCCACCGGGTTCATCCCGCATATCGGCAATCGCTTCCATCAGGTAGCTGACGAACTGGATCAACATGGACACGGCAAAGACCGCAAGGAAGCCGGCCATGAGATATTTCACATAAAGCCCAAATCCGGCCTGCGTGGTTTCATAGGCCAGCATCGGGCTGTTGATGATGTTCTGCTTGCCGCCCATCCCGATGATCAGGATGACCCAGCACAGGCTCATGCCCAGAAACAGCGAGCCGATGGCGTTGACCAGCCCCTTGAGCCGGGTGGGGAAGCCTGCATAGAACACGTCAACCCGCACATGCCCCTCCTCGATCAATGTATAGGCACTGGCAAAGAGGAACAGCGCCGCATACCAGAAGCGCACCAGGTCGGCCATGAAAGCCTGCTCATAGGAAAAGATGAACCGGCCAACGACGATCAGCAGCTCCGCTGCAACCACCAGCAGAGCCAGCCAAGGAAACCCCAGGGTCCGGGTGAAGGCGGCAATCACCAGAGAAATCGCGATCAATGGCATATGCACATAGCCGCCGCGGAAGTGAGACCGGCCGAGGTCGGCGGCCAGGTCGGAGCCGACGAGAACGTCCAGAAAGCCTTCAACGCGCAGGAAGGAAATCGCGGTATCGACAAGACCGACAATCAGAACTGCCCAGAAGGCCGCGCGAATGATGTAGGCGTTGATGGCGGAAATGCACAGGGCATCCTGACGCAAGCTGACCGTGCGTGTTCGCAAGACATGTGCAACGGCGATCAGGCAGGCCAGACCGTAAAGGCCAAGCTGCGCCCAGGACCAGGCCAGGCCAAGGGATCCATTGGCAGCGCCGCCAAAGATCGGCGCGACACCTGGCAAATCTTGCCAATAATTGAGGTAGTTGTTCAGCAGAAACGCTGCCAGCACGCACAGCACGGCCCATCCGAAGATACGGACCGGCACCGGAGACTTGCCTGTTGCTTGGGGCATTTGCGGGGTGGCAGACACATCGTCTTGAACCGGGTCCAAGGCCGTCATAGCAGGTGTGCCCTCTATATTCCGAAAAGAGACGAGTTAGGGGGCGGGTTGAAGCCCGCCCCCTTTCAGTCCAGGAGGACTGTTAGATCGTGATACCCAGAACGCGGTTACGCTGCTCGGTGTAACCGGTATCAGCCAGCAGCATCCAGCGACCCAGGTCGCTACGAGCCTGAACGAAGCTCTCATGCACACGTGCCGTCAGATCGGAATGCTGAATGGTTTCGTCAAACACTTCTTCCGAAGCTTCACCGAAGGCGTCATAGACTTCTTCGGAGAACTTGCGCAGCTCAACGCCGTGCTCATCGATCAGCTTGTTCAGGTAGATACCGTTATTCTGGTTGGTTTCGGCCATGGAGACCGCGTTTTCTTCCATACAGGCAGCCGTGATGATCTGCTGATCTGTCTTGGAGAGAGTTCCCCACCAGGATGCGTTCATGCCCAAGGCGAGCTGGGAGCCCGGCTCATGCATGCCCGGATAGTAGTAGTATTTGGCAGCTTCGTAGAACTTCATGAAGTAGTCGTTCCACGGACCAACCCACTCGGTCGCATCAACGGCGCCGGAAACAAGGTTTTCGTAAATCTGGCCACCCGGCAGGGAAACCGGAGATGCGCCCAGCTTGGCCATGACGTCGCCGCCGAGACCCGGAATACGCATCTTCAGACCCTTGAGGTCGTCAGCAGTTTCGATTTCCTTGTTGAACCAGCCGCCCATCTGAACGCCGGTGTTGCCGGCAGCCAGGTTTTTCAGGCCGAATTCGCCAGCCAGCTCATCCCAGAGCTCCTGACCGCCGCCGAATTTGATCCAGGCGTCGATTTCGGCATAGGTGAGGCCGAACGGAACAGCTGTGAAATAAGCCCAGGCAGGGTGTTTGCCCTTCCAGTAATAGTCAGCGCCGATGTAGGCCTGCGCATTACCGGACGCCACTTCGTCGAAGGAATCGAACGCACCTACGCGCTCGCCAGCTGCGAAGTACTGAACCGCGATGCGGCCCTCGGAAAGTTCACCAATACGTGCAGACAGACGCTGTGCAGACGTTCCCAAGCCCGGGAAGTCACGCGACCAGGTCGACACGATAACCATATCAGTCGTGGACTGTGCGATAGCTGGCGCTGCGAGCGTTGACGCTACAGCGGCCCCGCCTGCACCCAGGCCAGCTTTTTTAATAAACGAACGACGATCCATGTGCTCCTCCCAGATCGTGGCAATTCCATACTGTGAAAGCAGACCTCCAGGCGGATGAATGCTTTCATGAAACCGGCGGCTTGCGCCACGAGGGAAATTGGCCACATCCACGAAGTAAGTGCAACAATTTTTTGAAGAAAAAATGCAGCAAGCTAAAATTTGTGCACGGATATACCTGAACTAAAATAGAATGGAACCCTTACTATATTGTTCTATTTTTATTGCACCGCACAATGACGCAGTAATTTCATTAATACTACATAAGCACTACTTTACCTCGGGGCATTCAAGGATCAGAACAGCATCAACTTTCCACAAACCGCCAAGTTCCTGAAACGATATTCCATGACCAGCCATCCACGACTATTATGGAAAGTTGTTTTTCCCTGAGGGCATTTGCTTATGATCACGGAAGAATATCGATTATCATGCGCCAAATGACCGACTACAATGCAACAATCGACATTGTAATCTCTCCCGTACTTCATCCCATGGACCCTTCCCAAAATGCCCAAACCTCTCGTTCTTGTCTCCGCTGATGTCAAATTCTTCGAAGGCTATTCTTGGCATGCCGCTCCGGACACCTATCTGAAAGCGCTTATAAATACGGCAGATGTGACACCATTGGTGCTGCCATCCTTTGGGGATGAAATCGATATTGACGGTTTGCTGGAGCGAGTCGATGGCGTGCTCGCAACCGGATCACGCTCCAATGTCTCACCGGATCTCTATGGCGAGGAGCCGACCGAGGCCAATGGACCCTATGATCCGGGCCGGGACGCCACCACCCTGCCACTGCTGCGCAAGGCGATTGAAAAGGGCGTTCCGGTCTTCGCCATCTGCCGCGGCATGCAGGAGCTCAATGTAGCAATGGGCGGCACACTTCACACCGAGATCCAGGACATCGACGGACGTCACGACCACCGGGCCCCGACATCGGATGTTCCCGACGAACGCTTCCGCATTGCTCACCCCATCCAGGTCGAGGAAGGCAGCTGCATCGCCGGCATCTTCGGTGGCAAGCCGGTCGCGGTGAACTCCCTCCACCGCCAGGCTGTCGGCACTCTGGGCAAGGGCCTGAAGGTCGAGGCCCGTGCCGAAGACGGCACAGTGGAAGCCGTCACCGCAGCACACGCCCCAGGCTACGTCATGGCCACCCAGTGGCACCCGGAATACTGGGCTTCCAGCGACGAACCCTCGCAACAGCTGTTCAAGGCCTTCGGTGACGCAACCCGCGCCTATGCGGCAACCAAATCCGGCACCTGAACCTGCAAGCACACCCTCTCCTTCGTCATCCCGCACGCAGCGAAGCGCAGATGCGGGATCGGTGAGCCACGGCCTCGCGGACAAGCCCTCACCCCCCGTTGCTGTCCCGGACAAAGATCCGGGACCTCATATGAGGCACGGCGTCTGCGGCGTGCAGGTCCCGGCGCAAAGCCGGGACAGCGGAGAAGGCGTCGCCGATGCGGTCTGGAGTTCTGGAAAACGCCAAGCTTTCGGCTCACCGGTCCCGGCTCTGCGCTGCGCTTGGCCGGGATGACGCGGGTAAGGAAGTGCCAAGAAGCAAATAGATTCAGGCTTTCGGGCCCGCCCTGTTCACGGGCGCCACCCCGTAACGTCAGTGGTCAACCTCTCCTTTGTCATCCCGCACGCAGTGAAGCGCAGATGCGGGATCGGGGAGCCACGGCCTTGCTAGCAAGCCACCACCCTCACCTCAAACGGCTGTCCCGGCGCAAGGCCGGGACAGCGGAGATTTCAAAACCTCAAGGTTGGCTGTTTTCGCCGAGGAAGTCGTCCATGCGCGTCAGGGCGCGTTGGATGTTTTCGGTCGAATTGGCGTAGGACAGCCGGATGTAGCCTTCACCAAGGATGCCGAAATCCGGACCGCCGATGACGGCAACGCCCGCATCTTCGAGAAGCGCAGACGCCAGCTTCTTGGCTTTCCAGCCGGTCGCCTTGATGTTGGGGAAGGCGTAGAATGCGCCGAGCGGCGTGCGGCAGGTGACGTTCGGCAACGCATTGAGACCGTCGACGACAACCTTCCGGCGCTTGTCGAATTCTGCGACCATCTCGTGCACCGCGTCCTGCGGACCGGTGAGGGCGGCAAGGCCTGCGAACTGGGCTGGGGCGTTGACGCAGGACCAGGCGTTGACCGCCAGCTTGCGCGCCTTGTCCATCAGACCGTCTGGCCAGACGGAATAGCCCATGCGCCAACCGGTCATGGCATAGGTCTTGGACCAGCCGTCAAGCAGGATCAACCGGTCGCGAATGCTCTCAAAACCCAGCAGCGACACATGCTCCATGCCATCATAGGTCATCTGGGCGTAGATCTCGTCGGACATGATGGCGACGTTGGGATGCTTTTCCAGGCCAGCGACCAGCTTTTCGATTTCTGCCCGCGGGGTAACACCACCGCACGGATTGGCCGGCGAGTTGACGATGACCAGACGGGTCTTGTCGTTGATTAACGACAAGGTCTCTTCGGCAGAGAAGGCAAACTCGTTCTCTTCGCGGATCGGCACCGGGATCGGCGTGGCGCCGGTGAATTCGATCATCGAGCGATAAATCGGGAAACCCGGATCCGGGTAGAGGATTTCCGCGCCCGGCTCTCCGAACATCATGATTGCCATGAACATGGTGACCTTGCCGCCGGGCACGATCAGCACATTGTCCGGGTTGGGCGCAAAACCCGTGCGTTTCTCCAGATCGGCGCTGACGGCCTCGCGCAGCGGCAAAATGCCGGTCGCCGGGGTGTAACCGTGGTGGCCATCCCTCAGCGCCTTGATCGCCGCTTCGACGATATGTTCCGGCGTACGGAAATCCGGCTGGCCGATGCCAAGGTTGATGATATCGCGGCCTTCGCCTGCCAGGGCAGTGGCGCGCGCCAGAACGGCAAAGGCGTTTTCCTCGCCGATGCGGTCAAATCCGGAAATGGTCGTCAGCATGGGTCCCCCGATCCTCGTCTTGTCTGTTTTGCCAGTAGCTTTAGCGGAAATCAGCATGCCGTGGAAAGCGCGCCGCGCCAAAACAGTTGTTCCAGAACTGACCGGTCAAAGCCGTCCGACATAGATCGTGTTGGTCTCTTCCACATCGTTCAACGGGCTGCTGAACGGAATGATGTGGCTTTCCGTGTGCGGAAAGACCTGCGCCATTGCGGCTTCGAAATCATCAGCGGGCGGATCATTGGACCAGAGGGCGAAAACGCCTTTGGGCTGCAGGTGGCTCGCCAGCTTCATCAGGCCATCGGGTTGGTAGAAGGCGGCGTTCTTCGGATCGAGCACGTTGCTGGGCGAATGGTCGATGTCGACGAGAATGGCGTGGAACTTGCGGCCCGGCGCCTGTGGATCGAGGCCTTCGTCCGAGGCAGCCAAAGTGAAGAAATCGCCCAGCTGAAACCGGCAGCGGCCGTCGGCGGTGAGGTCGCGACCAACGGGAAGCAGCCCTTCCTTGTGCCAGTCGATCACCGGCTCAAGCGCATCAAGCACCATCAGCGAGGCGATGCGCTCATCCTTCAGGGCGGAGCGTGCAGTGTAGCCAAGGCCAAGGCCGCCGACGACAACATCGAGGCCTTCACCAGAGACGGCGGCAAGCCCGAGCGTCGACAATTCCTCTTCTGCCACGGTGAAGCGGCTGGACATCAGATAGGCATCACCAAGAATAATTTCATAGTAGTCTTCATTGGAGACCGGATCCCGCCGACGGCGCAAACTAAGGGCGCCAATGGGCGTCGGGCGGTAGTCAAGTTCTTCGAAAAATAAGCTCACGTAACGTCTTTCTGATCCGGAATCGCTTCTTAATGTCGCTGCAAAGCATAGAGCAAGTCGGTCTTTACACCAGAGAAAGCCGGGTAAAACGGCCTTTCGCAGTGACAAACTATTTGGGTCCGTATTCGAACGTGCGTTGACCTGAGGCCTCTGGTCTGTCACGACCTTCCGGCTTGGGGTTTTCTCCCGAACAACACAAACGACATAAAATCGGGACAAACGAACTTGCTGAAACACCAGATTCAAGAGCTCGCAGCTCACTGTGAGCGCTACCGCACTCCTGTTACGTGGCGCGCGTGCAGCCAGATCGTCACGACGGTTCTGCCGTTTCTGGCGCTGTTTGCGGCCATGTATTTCAGCCTGGACATCAGCTACTGGCTGACACTCGGGCTGGCGATACCCGCCGGTGGCTTGCTGGTGCGCTTCTTCATCATTCAGCATGACTGCGGGCACGGGTCGTTCTTCCCGTCGCAGATTGCCAACGACATGACCGGCCGAATCGTAAGCATCCTGACGCTGACGCCCTATGCCTACTGGCGCCGGGCCCATGCGCTGCATCATGCGTCTTCGGCCAATCTCGACCGCCGCGGCATCGGCGACATAACGACGCTGACGGTGGCGGAATATTCCGCACTCCCCTTCTTGAAGCGCGTCGGCTATCGCGTTTACCGCAACCCGTTCTTCCTGACGCTGGTTGGCGGGGTGCTGCATTTTCTGGTGATCCAGCGGGTACCGTTTTCAGTGCAGCGCCCGAATCGTCAAATGACCCTCAGTGTTCTGGCGCTCAATCTGGCGATCGTTCTGGTCTACGGCATTCTGGTCTATCTGCTCGGCTGGACCGACTTCCTGATGCTCTTTGCACCGATGGTGTTGATTGCCTGTGCAGCCGGCGTGTGGCTGTTCTACATCCAGCATCAGTTCGAGGAGACCCATTGGTCAGCCGGTACCGAGTGGGACCGCAAGACAGCGGCCATCCTGGGCTCGTCCTATTATGCGCTGCCGAAGGTGCTGCACTGGTTCACCGGCAACATCGGCCTGCACCACATTCACCACCTGTGCAGCCAGATCCCGAACTATCGCCTGCAGGAATGCATGGCGGCGCGGCCGGAGCTGGCGCATATCAATCGTCTGACGATCTGGGAAAGCCTGAAGTGCGCCAATCTGGCGCTTTGGGACGAAAGCACAAAACGCCTGGTGCCTTTCCGAGCCGCCTGACCGACAGACAGATTTTGATGAATTTCGACAGGGCGTGTGAACAATCCACGCCCTGTTGCACGTCTGCCCCCTCCCGTTTCGAACAAAGACTGCTTATATTCGCCGGGACTCAGTGGGCGGACCGTCTGGTTTCCGCCCTTTCCACGCACAGCCCGAGGGACACATCATGTCTCAGACACAAGACGCCGCCGTCGAACAGATCCCGGTCACCGTGCTGACCGGCTATCTCGGTTCCGGCAAGACAACGCTTCTCAACCGGATCCTCACCGAAAACCACGGTCAGCGCTATGCCGTGATCGTCAATGAGTTTGGCGAGGTCGGCATCGACAACGATCTTCTGGTCGAGTCCGATGAAGAAATTTTCGAAATGAACAACGGCTGCATCTGCTGCACCGTTCGCGGTGACCTGATCCGCACGGTTCAGAATCTGATGAAACGCCGCGGCTCTTTCGACGCAATCATCGTTGAAACCACCGGCGTCGCCGATCCGGCCCCCGTGGCACAGACTTTCTTCATGGACGATGACGTACGCGCCAAGGCGAAGCTCGATGCGGTGATTGCCGTCGTCGATGCACGCCATGTGTTGCAGCGCCTGGAAGACACGGAAGAAGCCGAAGACCAGATCGCCTTTGCCGATGTAATCCTGCTCAACAAGACCGACCTGGTCACCGAAGAAGAGCTGGCAACCGTCGAAGCGCGCATCCGGGCAATCAATCCTTACGCGGTGCGTCACAAGACCGAGCGTTGCGCCATCGACCTGAAGGCCGTGCTCGACCGCGGCGCTTTCGATCTGGACCGCATTCTGTCGCTCGACCCGCACTTCCTTGAGCATGGCCATCACGAAGATGAATGCGGCCCGGACTGCGACCATGATCACGACCACGGGCATCATCATCACGCCCATGGCCACGATCACGCGCATGACCATGAATGTGGTCCGGACTGCGATCATGATCACCACGCCCACGACACCCCGCACAGCGTGAAGAGCATTTCCCTGCGCCAGGGCGATCTCGATCCGAACATGTTCTTCCCGTGGATCAATCAGGTGACCCAGATCCAGGGGCCGAACATTCTGCGTCTGAAGGGCATTCTGGCGTTCAAGGGCGACCCGCAGCGCTACGTTGTGCAGGGCGTTCACATGATCGTCGAAGGCAATCACCAGCGTGACTGGAAAGCCGATGAGCCACGCGAGAGCCGTCTGGTCTTCATCGGTCGCGATCTCGACTTTGAGGCGCTGAAGGACAGCTTCAACGCCTGCGTTGCGGAATAAGGGGACCGTTTTGCCGACATTAGCACCCGTCGACGCGCAGAGCTTCGTTGTTCGCGCCGGCTTCCTCAAGGACGTGCCGTATTTCGCCCTTGGCGATGGCGATCTCTGTTTCGTTGAAGGCGCGGAAAGCCGCACCAAAGCTCACAAGGCTGGTCTTCTGGCTGCCGTCGAGGCAGAGGATGGCAACAGCCTGATCACCTCCGGCGACGATGGCAAGATCATGCAGATCTCCGCTGATGGATCGGCAGAGATGCTGGCGGAACGGCCGCGCAAATGGATCGACATGATCGCCGCCGGCCCCTCCGGGGCCATCGGCTTTGCCTCTGGCCGCACCGCCTGGGTGCGAATGCCGGATGGCAAGGAGCGCGAGTTCACCCATGAGCGTGCTGTCGGCGGTCTGGCCTTTGCCCCCAAGGGCCTGAAGTTGGCCGTGGCGCGTTATGACGGCGTGAGCGTGTGGTTTGCCAATGCAGATGCTGCCCCGACTGACTACGAGTGGAAGGGCGCTCATCTGGGCGCCAGCTATTCGCCGGATGGCAAGTATCTCGTCACCACCATGCAGGAAAACGCCCTGCACGGCTGGCGCCTGAGCGATGCGCAGGACATGCGCATGTCCGGCTATCCCTCCAAGGTGAAGAGCTGGAGCTGGTCGCAAAAAGGACGCTATCTGGCAACCTCGGGCGCGCAGGCCGCGATCTGCTGGCCGTTCTTCGGCAAGACCGGACCGATGGGGCAGAACCCGTTGCAGCTGGGCACGCGCGGCGACAGCACGGTCTCCTGCGTCGCCTGTCATCCAAAGGAAGATGTGGTCGCCGTTGGCTATCTCGACGGCATGATCATGATGTGCCGGTTCGAGGACAACGGCGAAGTGTTGCTGCGCCGTCCGGGCAAGAGCGCCGTCTCAGCCATGGGCTGGGACAAGATGGGTCTGCGACTGGCCTTCGGCACCGAGGAAGGTGAAGCGGGAACCATCTCCCTGATCTGAGGCTTTTCAGGTGAGGAGGGTTCTTCATGGCACGTCTGTTTGTAATGATCGTCGCGGTTATACTTGGCACCACGACATCGCAATTTCCCGAGTTCGCCCAGCAATATCGTCAACGCCTGGGTGGGGCGATTGACGCGTTGCGCGAGGTGATGACGGAGTTCGAGCAGGACGCTGTTTCGGAGAACCTGAGTGTTCCCCAGGCAATCGTCAGGATGCAGGGCTCGCAAGATACGCTTGTTGCGCGGCGCGGGCACTCGATGGAGCGGGCGCTGCGGCGCTTGCAGTCGCTGAGCGATCAACGAGACGCCCTGGCGCAGGCCGGACCTTTTGCCCGCGTTGTCGTGGTGATGGGAGACCTGGATGCGCCTTTGGCCCGGGCCACATTCGAGGATTTCGAGCCGGCGGTGCCGGTGACAGGTGAAGGCATTGCCAGTGCCGCAGGGGGCGGATTACTGGGATTGATTTTGGCGTGGATGGGCGTTGGCACCGTTCGCGCTGCAAGACAACGACGACGCAGAACAAGAACGATTTGACGGGATCTGGAGCGGGCATGGATACGATTACCTCATCTGGTGGCATGGTTGTGGCACCGCACAAGGCGGCAGCGCAGGCAGGGGCCGATATTCTCAGTGAGGGCGGCTCGGCTCTTGAGGCAATGATCGCAGCAGCTTCAACCATTGCGGTGGTCTATCCGCATATGAACTCCATCGGCGG
This sequence comes from Roseibium limicola, assembly GCF_017313085.1. GTDB lineage: Bacteria > Pseudomonadota > Alphaproteobacteria > Rhizobiales > Stappiaceae > Roseibium > Roseibium limicola. Next base: position 202,200 of record NZ_JAFLNF010000008.1, read on the forward strand.
CGATGGCTTCTGGCTGATGTCGGAGCCGGGCAAGGCGCCGAAGGTGCTGATGGCCTGTGGGTCAGCCGGCTCCAATGCGACGGTTGAGACCTACCACCGGGCCGGTCATGAAACGGTGCCAACACGCGGACCGCTGGCAGCGTTGACAGTGGCCGGCACCATTGGCGGGTGGGCCAAGGCCAAGGAAGCGGCACAGTCGATTGGCGCGGGCAAGATCCCCAATCGGGTCCTGCTGGAAAACGCCGTGCGCTATGCCAAGGAAGGCATCACGGTCACCCGCAGCCAGGCCGGACTGACGGCGTCCAAGTTCGAAGAGCTGAAGGACCAGCCCGGGTTCGCCGATGTCTACCTGAAAGACGGCAAAGCGCCGAACGAAGGCGACACCTTGCGTCAGGAGCGGCTGGCCGACACGCTGGAACATCTCGGCGCAGAAGGCTTCGACGAGTTTTATCGCGGCGACGTCGGTGCGGCGATCGCCGAGGACCTGGAGCGCATCGGCTCTCCGGTGACCAAGAAAGACCTTGAGAGGTTCGAAGCGGTCTTCAAGGAGCCTTTGAAGGCCGAGCTTTCCTGCGGCACCATCTACAATGCCCCCCCACCGACCCAGGGCCTGGCCTCTCTGATCATTCTGGGACTTTACGATCGTCTGGGTTTGAAGCCGGGAGAAGGCTTCGATCTGGTCCACGGCGCGGTGGAAGCAACCAAACGGGCGTTCCTTGTGCGCGATCGCATTGTCACGGACCCGAATCGTCTGCCGGAAAGCCCGCGTGATTTCCTGACGTCCGAGTGGCTCGACAAGGAAGCCGGTGAAATCAGCATGAAGCGGGCTGCCGCCTGGCCACAGGTACAAAAGCCCGGTGACACGATCTGGATGGGCGCTGTCGATGCCAAGGGTGTCGCGGTCTCCTTCATCCAGTCGACCTACTGGGAATTCGGCTCCGGCTGTGTGCTGCCGAAAACCGGCATCATCTGGCAGAATCGGGGCGCCAGTTTCTCCCTGCATCCGGATGCGCTGAACGTTCTGGAGCCGGGCCGCCAACCGTTCCACACGCTGAATCCGGCGATGGCGCGTCTGAAGGACGGCCGCACCATCACCTATGGCACCATGGGCGGCGAGGGCCAGCCTCAGACGCAGGCAGCGATCTTCATTCGCCATGTGCTCAACAAGATGCCGGTCGGAGAGGCTATCGATGCGCCGCGCTGGCTGCTGGGCCGCACCTGGGGCGAAGACACCACCGCGCTACGGCTGGAAGGCCGGTTCGATCCGGATCTGGTCAGAGCTCTGGAACGGTCCGGTCATGAGGCGATCCAGATTTCCGATGACTATTCCGACATGATGGGCCATGCGGGCATGATTTCCCGCAACGCCCGGGGTGGGCTGGAAGGCGCGCATGATCCGCGTGCCGACGGTGGAGCGGCGGTCGCGCGATAGCACGCTTGCCTCTTGCCGGCTTTCGCGGTTTGCTGACGCTGAAATAGAATTGATTTGGAGAGCCCATGGACGCGTTGACGCGGATGCGATGTTTCATCCAGGTGGTGGACAGCCAGGGCTTTTCCGCGGCTGCGCGGGATATGGGACGCTCCAAGGCGCTGGTGTCGAAATACATCGGCGAGCTGGAAGATGAGCTTGGCGTGCGTCTGCTCAACCGGACCACGCGGCAAGTGTCGCTGACCGAAGTCGGCGAGGCCTATTACCGCGAGGCCAGCGAGATCCTGCAGCGGATCGACGATCTGCAGGACAGCATCCAGTCATCGCATCAGGCGGTGAAGGGCCGATTGAAGGTCTCGGCACCCCGCTCGATGGGCGATGGTCTGCTCAACCGGGCGATGATGGAATTTCTGGTGGCTTATCCGGACGTGGTTCTGGATCTGCGCCTGGAGGACCGTTTCGTCGATCTGGTCGAGGAAGGCTTCGACGTGGCGATCCGCGTGACCGACATGGAAGATTCCAGTCTGATTGCCCGCAAGATCGCGCCGTTTCAAACAGTTGTCTGCGCCACACCTGAAGTGATCGAGAAATACGGCATTCCCCGCGTGCCGGCGGATCTGTCGGGACGGCCGTGCATCATCGATACGAACTATCGCTTCAAGCAGAACTGGAACTTCGTTGAGGACAACGCACGGGTCAGCGTGACGGTTCGTGGCCCGGTGGAAGTCAACAGCGCTTCTGCCGGACGGGATGCAGCGTTCTGCCATCTGGGTTTCCTGCGCACGCCGCAAGTGTTTGTCTTCGGCGATATTCAGGCAGGTCGGTTGATCCCGGTTCTGGATGAATTTGAGCCGGACAACAGCGGCATCTATGCGGTCTATCCGCATCGGCGGCACCTGACCGGCAAGGTGCGCGCCTTCGTGGATTATCTCGCCACATGGTTCGCCGATAAAAAGCGGTCCGGGGAAAACTGCCCGCTCTAGGGTGTAGACTCATAAATTTGACTGGAATGGCGCTTCAAATGGCACCGAGCTGCAAGGAAAAGGGCGATAAGCGGGCTTTCTGCCCCGTTGAGCCGTTTGACGCGGCAGATCAAGGCCATTTGAGCGTCCGGAACGGATTTGGAGAATTGAACCGGCAACTGCGTTGCAAGCCCTTGAAAGCCTTAAGGCTACCCGCGGCCTTGCGCCTCGTATCCGGCTTAATTCTCTCAAACCATTCCAGTAAAATTTATGGGTCCACACCCTAGGGTTTCGCCAGTCTCTCTTCAGCCATGCGATCTGCCACCACTTCCGGTGTCAGATTTTCTGCGGCCGCGCGCTCGAAAATGCGGGTCAGCGTCGCCCCAATCGCCTGCGTTTGCTCCACCACCAGAGCATCGCTTTCGCCCGGACGGCTGAGAGCGATGGAAATCACCCCACCAGCATTGATGGCGTAGTCGGGCGCGTAGAGAATGCCGCGCGCCTTAAGGGCCAGCCCATCCTCGGCGGTCATCAGCTGGTTGTTGGCCGCACCAGCGACGATCCCGGCTTTCAGTGCCGGAATGGTCTCGCTGTTCAGCCCACCGCCAAGCGCGCAAGGCGCGAAGATATCCGCCTGCACCTGATGTGCCTGCGCAGCAGGAACCGCTGTCGCGCCAAAGACTTCGATGGCCTTTTCAACTGATGGAGCGTGAATATCGGAGACAATCAGTTTCGCGCCGGCAGCCTGAAGGCGACCGCACAGATCAAACCCGACATGACCCAGTCCCTGAACACTGACACTCAGACCGTCAAGATCCGCAGAGCCCAAGGCGTGCCGCGCTGCCGCCTGAATGCCGACAAAGACCCCGAGCGCCGTATAGGGCGAGGGATCGCCAAGGCCGGTGTCTCTGGTGCCGCGCACATGGGCGGTTCTCTCGGCCACCGCTTCCATGTCAGAGGGGGAAACACCGACATCCTCTGCGGTGATGTAGCTGCCGGACAGGCGCTCCACATAGCTGCCGAAGGCGCGCATCATGTCGCTGGTCTTGTCCTTGCGCGGATCCGCCAGAATGACCGCCTTGCCGCCCCCCAGATCCAGACCAGCCAGCGCGTTCTTGTAGGTCATGCCACGCGACAAGCGCAATGCGTCCGTCAGGGCTTCGGCCCCTGAGGCATAGGGCCAGACGCGACAGCCACCGAGGGAAGGGCCGAGCGTCGTGTCGTGAATGGCGATGATCGCCTTCAGGCCGGTGGCCGGATCAGAGACGAAGCAGACGCTTTCGTGATTGCGAAATTCCGGGTGATCGAACACACCGGTCGGCACGGCGTGAGAAGAAAGGGCATTCATCTGGAAGGCTCCGGATGGAGAAAACATGCCCCCCAGAGTGCCCGAGCCACAAGAAAAATGGATCCTATTGCAGCCTGGAGATCGCGCACCACCGCAGCAATGTTCCCCGAGGATCGGTTTTTGCGGGAAAATCTGCTAATTCCAGAATTCAGTCCCGGCCTGTCTTGATCTTGCCGTCTTCTCCACGTTGGACTGATGTTCTCTTATAACGGTCGCCAAGGGTGTTCCCGGCAATGCATTTTCCCCGACTATCCGCTTTGCCTCAAGCACACCGCCTCGGCAGTCTGCTCCTCTCCTGCCTCATGCTTCTGCTCGGGTTTGCCGAGAGCGCGCAAGCACACCCGCACGTCTTTGTCGAAGCGCGCAGCACGCTGTTGATGAACGATCAGGGCCTGGCCACCGGCGTGCGACATGTCTTCCGCTTCGACGATGCCTACACGGCCTTTGCCATTCAAGGGTTCGACAAGGACGGCGATGGGGCCTACAGCCGCGAAGAGCTGGCGGAACTGGCGCAGGTCAACATCGAGAGCATGGGCGATTTCGGCTATTTCACCTTTGGCGACAACGGCCGGGTAGAGCTGGATTTCAAACCCAGGGACGGCGCCTACTGGCTGGAACTGGTCGATGTTCCGATGGCAGACTATTGGGCGCTTTCGCCGGAAGACCTGAAGGCCATGCGCGAGGACGCCGAGAAATACGGCTCGCCGCTGGTGGAAAGCGTCAAGCTGTTGGAGCTTCACTTCGAATTGGCGCTCGCCTCGCCGAGTGATCTGACCAAGGCGCTGACGCTGGACGTCTACGACCCGACCTATTACGTCGATTTCCGCTTTTCCCATGAGCCGGGCGCCCTGGGCGTGGAAAACGGCCCCGGCTCCTGCACGGTCGAGCGCCATGATCCGCCATCCCTCGATATGGCGACCCAGATGGCGCTGGCGCAGGTCGGCCCGGATCAGCGCAACCTGCCGCCAGAGCTGCAATCCGCTGCGGCCTCCCAGGTCAACCAGATGATCGTCACCTGCCCGGATGCGGTTGCAGGTCCGGTAACGGCCTCCAACGGTCTGCTGCAGGTGGAAGGCTCCGAGGCCGGTCCCGTTACGACGCCGGACGCTGCCGATACGAACGACATCGAAGCCAATGCCGCAGAAGTTGCTGCGGCCAAGGACGCGGTGCGGGCTATGGCCGAAGGCTCGGCGAACCCGCAGCTCAAACCAGGCGATGCGGTGGCTCCCGTGGCTACTGCAGCTTCCCCCAATCTTGCCGACAAGATTTTTGGCGGCATTGCAGCCGTGCAGGCGCAATTCTATCAGAAGCTCATTTCAGCCCTGCGCGGCTTCCGAAATGGCCCTCACGCGGCGTGGATCCTGGTCAGCATTTCGTTTCTGTACGGGATCTTTCATGCAGCGGGGCCTGGCCACGGCAAGGCAATCATCTCGACCTATGTCATTGCCAATAATGAAACCCTGAAGAAGGGCATTCTACTGTCCTTCCTTTCTGCCTTTGCCCAGGCGGTGACGGCGATCATTCTGGTCGGTGGCCTTGCTGCGGTGTTCAACCTGACCAGCCTGGCGATCCAGGACACGGCGACCTGGCTTGAGATCGGTTCCTACACGCTGGTGACAGCATTGGGCGCGTATCTCCTGTGGACCAAGGGACTTTCACGGCTGTTTGGAAAATCGGGCGGTCACCACCATCATGGGCACTCGCACGAGCATTCCCAACATCACGCTCACAGTCATGGCGATGATCATGCGCATTCGCATCATGACCATGACCATCACGGCGAAGCCGAGGTGTGTTCCAGCTGTGGCCATGCCCATGCGCCGACCCCGGCCATGGTCCAGGGAAAGATGTCGCTCAGCCGGATGGTGTCGATTGTTCTCGCGGTCGGCCTGAGGCCGTGTTCCGGCGCCTTGATCGTGCTGGTGTTCGCCTTCGGTCAGAACATGGTGCTGGCGGGCATCGGATCAAGCTTTGCCATGGCGGTGGGCACCGGTCTGACCGTTTCGGCACTCGCCAGTCTGGCCGTCTTTGCCCGCGAGGGCGCACTGAAAATCTTCGGATCCGGGTCGAGCGCTGCGGGTCGTGTTCTGTGGGGGATGGAAATCTTCGGGGCTCTGACAATCTTCCTCATCGGCGCCACCCTCCTCACCGCCACCCTCGGCTGGGGCATGTAGCCTTTCCTCGCACCCCTGCACTGCGTATGTATTTGCTGTTTCGCGGAGTGAGGTCTTTCCCCGCGCTGTCCCGGCCTCGAGCCGGGACCTTCTCGCTAGAGATAGCGCCTTCGGATGAGGTCCCGGGTCGGGGTCCGGGACAGCGCGGGGGTAGAGGACTGATGCCCCGGCTCACCGGTCCCGCATCTGCGCTTTGCTGCGTGCGGGATGACAAAACTGAGGGTGTCGGCGCGCCGAAAAGCTGCAGGAGGCGTGTCAGCAACCACACAACTCCACTCCCACCATCGTCATCCCGGCCAAGCGCAAGCGCAGAGCCGGGACCGGCGAGCCGAGGGCGTCGCGGTTTGGGGAATGCGAAAGCGCCGAATGGCACCCTCACACCCTCAAGAAAACAAAAAGATCAGCCTTTGCACTCGGCGACAGGGGTGACGGGTTTGCCGGTTTCAAACCAGCTGACCAGGTTGTCGACCACCAGCTGCCCCATGGCGTCGCGGGTATGAACAGAGGCGGAGCCAACGTGGGGGAGCGCGACAACATTTTCCAGCGCGCGCAGTTTGGCCGGCACATGCGGCTCCTGCTCGAAGACATCCAGACCGGCAGAGAGGATCGTGCCGTTTTCCAAAGCCTCGATCAGCGCGGCCTCATCGACCAGCGTGCCACGACCGACATTGATCAGCACCCCGTCACGGCCCAGAGCTTCCAGCACCGGCTTGTCGACCATATGCCGGGTTTCTGCGCCACCGGGCACAACCAGCATCAAGGTGTCACAAGCAGCCGCCAGCTCCAGCACACTCGGAAAATAGGGATAAGCCACCCCGGCCTGCTTTGAGCGACCATGATAGGCAATCTTCAGACCGAAAGCTTCGGCGCGTTCGGCAATCGCCTTGCCGATCCGGCCCAGACCGACAATGCCCAGGGTGCGCCCGCGCAAGGTGCCGGCAGTCAGCGGAAAAGCCCCCTCACCTTCCCACTTTCCGGCGCGCAGATGCCGTTCCGCAGCGCCGAACTCGCGCACGGTCATGATCAGCAGGCCGAGCGCCGTGTCGGCGACTTCCTCGGTCAGGACATCCGGCGTGTTGGTCACCATCACGCCCCGCGCGGCGCAGGCCGATGCGTCGATGTTGTCATAGCCGACGCCGAAGTTGGCAATGATTTCCAGCTTCGGAAAGCGGTCGAGCAAGGCGGCATCGACTTTCTGACCGATACAGGCGAGCCCACGCACATCAGCAGCGACCTCAGCAATGGCCGCATCCGGGTCATCCTGGAGATGACTTTCGACCAGAGAGACCTTTTCGGTCAGCTGGCGGGCGACGAGAGGGCGCATCGGACGGGACATCAGAACAACAGGTAACGACATTTGGCATTCCACGAGGCTGGTTGAAAGACGCCAGCATAAGCACTTTCCCGCAGACTGTCTGCCCCACACAGAAGACAGAGACACACCTGGCATCGCGCTCTTGCAACAAATAACAATGAAAATAATACTAGTATAAATTCCTTCAATTATTTCAAGTTTTTTAATTTTATCTATTCATTGTTACCAAAGATAGGTGACTTCAAAGCGAGTTCGTGATGACCGACAACAACTCTACTGTTGATATCGAGAGAACATTTAAGGACTGCCCGGAAGCCGTCGCTGTTCTGACACCTGAGGGCATCATCCGTTATGCCAATACATCTCTTCTCGAGCTGCTCGGCTGGGCCGATTCCGAGATCGTCGGACATCCGGGCGAAGAGATCCTCGCCCATGAAGATGGTGCCAAGATGCCCAGCGGGTTCCGCCGCAAGGACCGCTTCATCGCTGCTGCAGATATTTCCATGATCCCGCTTGCTGATCCGAATGGCACGACGCTCGGCACTTTGCTGATCGGCCGTGATTGCAGCGGGCGGCTTGAGCTTGAGGACAGGGTTGCCGACACCAGCGAACTTCTGCGCGAGGCGATCGAAACGATTTCAGAGGGCTTTGCCCTCTACGACAAGCAGGATCGGCTGGTCCTCTGCAACGCCAATTACCGGCGTCTGTACTCGCTTTCCGAGGACGCCATGGAAAAAGGCGTATCCTTTCACGATATTCTGCAGCATGGCCTCAAGCGGGACCAATACCAGCTCAACGCACAAAGCGCCGACGACTGGTTGCAAGAGCGGCTGGAGCGACACCACCGGGCCGACGGCGAGGTGCATGAGCAGCAACTTGCAGGCGGACGCTGGCTGCAGGTTTCCGAAAAGCGAACGCCGCGCGGCTATATCGCCGGAATCCGCACGGACATCACCAACCTGAAGCACACCCAGGCGGAGCTGCAGGATGCCTATGCGAACATGTCCCTGCTGACTGACAGCCTGAGCCACGCCATTGTCGAAGTTGATATGGACGGCATGTGTAGCTTCATCAATGATTACGGTGCCGCCTGGTACAATCTCAAGCCAGATCAGATCATCGGCAAGAAGTACCGGGATTTTCTGTCACCGGAACACATCAGCAAGATATCGGTGCACTTTCGCCAAGCCCTGGGCGGCCGGCGGCTGCAAATTGAAACCATGGATGCGTTTCCCGATGGTCTGGTACGCGACCTGCAGATGGAATTCATTCCGAAGCTTTCCTCTGCCGGGTTCATGGCCGGGCTGATCATCGTTTCAACCGACATTACGGAAGCCAAGAAAACCGAGCGGAGCCTCGCCTCCCTGTATCAGGTCACGGCGACGCAGGAACTCAGTTCGGATCAGAAGATCCAACAGATCCTGCGCATCGGGTGTGAGCATTTCGACCTGCCCTACGGCATCGTCAGCAACATCATCGAAGATGGCTATACGGTCGTCTGGGCGGAAAGCCCGGCAGGTGAAATACCCGTCGGGGCGCATTTCGAACTCGGTGATACCTATTGCTCGAATGTCATCGGCGATGACAAACCACTGGGCATCATGCACACGGCCAAGTCGGAATTTTCCTTGCATCCCTGCTACAAGAATTTTCCGCTGGAGACCTACATTGGCGTGCCGTTCATGGTCAACGGCGAGCGTTACGGCACGATCAACTTCACCAGCCCGGAGCCTCGGCTTCGGCCTTTCACCATGACCGACTACCAGTTGATCTGCCAGTTTGCCGACTGGGTGGGGCATGAGATCGCCCGCGAACAGGCTAACACAGCCCTGATCGACGCCAAGATCCGTCTGGAGCGCCTGGCCAGCATCGACGACCTGACAGGTCTGCTCAACCGACGGGTTTTCCTGGAACAGGCCAACAAGGAAGTCGCCCGTTATCGGCGTGACCGCCGGATCTTCACGACACTGCTCCTCGACATCGACCACTTCAAGCTGGTCAATGACAATTACGGCCACGGCGTCGGCGATGAAGTGCTGAGAGAATTCTCCAAACTGGTTCAGGAAGAACTGCGCGTCGTGGATATCTTTGGCCGTGTCGGTGGAGAGGAATTCGCCATCCTGCTGATCAACACCGATGCAGAGGGCGCGAAAATCGTCTGCGACCGCATTCTGGAGCGGCTCCGCAATGCGCCGCTTCTGCCCAGTCACGACCTCAAGGTCACCTGCAGCATCGGTGTTGCAGTCGCTTCCGCCGACGATGTCGAGTTCAGCAGCCTGCTCCACCGTGCCGACGTTGCGCTTTATGAGGCCAAGGAAAAGGGCCGCGACCAGATGGTTCTCGCCCCCCCTTCTGTACCCTCGGGCAAGCAGAATGCGCAGGTGAGCGCCCGATAAGGCACCATTGTCCTGGGATCAGTCGTAAAGGGCTGGAGCCAACCGCTCACCCGGCGCCGGCGAGCTTTCGCGGATCCGCAATTCCGGCTCGATCCGGATCGGCGTGTGCGGCACTCTTTCGCCGGCGATCTGCCGCAACAGTGTCAGCGCCGCCAAGCGGCCGATCTTGTCCGGATGGTTCTGCACCGTGGTCAGGGCCGGAGTGCGGGCTGCGGCCCCATCAATATCGTCATAGCCGGTGACGGCAATATCCGGCCCCGGTTCCAGCTTGTGCCGGCGGAACATCGGCATCATGCCCAGCGCCACCAGATCATTGAAACACATCACCGCCGAGGGGCGATCAGGCGCTTCGAGAATGGTCTGCACCGCCTCACGGCCATCTGCCTGGGTCATCGCTTCGGGCAAGTCCAGCTGCGCCGTCGGGTCGATGCCCGCCTCCTGCAGAGCCTTGCACCAACCAGCGTGACGGTCCCTCCCGGTCGAGCTGTCGCGTCGCCCGCCAACCATGGCGATCTTGGAATGTCCGCGCTCGATCAGATGCTTCGTCACCGCATAGGCGCCCGCCACATCATCCCCCAAAATGCACGGCGCCCAGACTTTCGGCACCTGGCGGCACATCAGGGTGACCGGGATGCCCTGCCCGACCAACCGGTTGATTTCCTCCGCCGTGGTGTCGACGGAAGGACACAGGATCACGCCATCGGCCCGGTGCTGCAGCAGTGTGTTGATGAAGGCCCTCTGGCGTTTCACGTTGTCCCGGTGGTTGCAGATGAAAATCATCTGCCCCTGCTCTTCCAGAACCGTTTCCAGTGCAGCAAAGGCCTCGGCAAAATACGGATTGAGGATATCGTGCACGGCAACGCCGACAATCTGGCTGCGGGCTGTCCTCAACGACGCTGCGGACCGATTGTAGATGTAACCGATCTCTTCCGCCGTGCGCTTGACCGTGGCACGGGTGTCCTCGGCCACCAGCGGACTGTTGCGCAGGGCCAGGGAAACGGTCGCGGTCGAGATGCCCAGCTGATCGGCAATATGGCTGAGGGTCAGACGTTTTCCAGGCCGCAGGCCGGAAAACGAGGCCATATCAGGCCCGTCCTGGTCGCGTGGATCAGCTGTAGAAGCCTCACTGTCCTGTAAACTGGACTTGTCTTTATCCGGCCCGTCGCTGTCTTCCATCACACTCAGTCTCTCACACGCACTGCACCGGCGTGCCCGGGCTCGCCAGTCTCAATCCATACAGCCTGCGATTGGCAGGTTCTAGCGTCGTGGAGCTGATTCGTCGAATTCCTCACGAAGATTGACGACAACACGCCGGTTTTGCGAGGTGCAGGTGATGTCGGAGCAATCGGTTACAGGCCGTTCAATGCCGTAACCCTTGGTCCACATGCGTTTGGCCGCAACCCCTTTGACCACCAGTGCGGCCATCACAGCATCGGCCCGCTTCGTGGAAAGTGTCTTGTTGGCCGCATCGCCACCCGGCTCATCCGCATGGCCCTGGATCTTGACCAGCCACTTCGGATTTCTCTTCAGCCAGACCGCCTGACGGTCGATGCTCATCTGGGCTTCGTCGGAAATCTCGGAGCTGCCTTCGGAGAAATAGATCCGCCGCCCGACATTCAGCATGAAGTCCTCTTCCGACCCCGGCTTCATGTCGACAAAGCCGGGAGCCGTTGCGTTGGTCACATCGGGCGTCGTCAGCGACGAAACGTTACCACAGGCGGCCAGTGCCCAAGACAACCCGAAAAATAGGCCAAGGCTCAAAAGCCTCGCCCCCCTGCGATCCAGAAAATTCATAGTGTACTGTCCCCAATTCCAACGCGCGCATCGGAAGGCCTTCACCGTGCCTTTTGAAATCCAGCGCCGTTGTTCTCAGTCCCTCAAGCCCTCCGTTGCCGGTCAGCCTGCACTTGCGCCCAGGTGCTCCAGCACCAGTACCTGCGTACCTTTCGGGCAACGCTGATAAAGATCAATGATATCTTCCGGGAACATCCGAATACAACCGCTCGAAACATCGCGGCCGATGCTCCACGGCTCCAGCGTTCCATGCAGCCGGTAGCCAAGATCCGAGCCGTCACGGTAGAGATACAGCGCCCGCGGTCCCAGTGGATTGTTGGCGGCACCGCCCTCCACCTTGCGCGGCAGATCCGGTTGCCGTTCCAGCATCTCAGGCGGCGGCACCCAGCGTGGCCAGATTGCCTTGCGGTCGATGCGGGCGCGGCCATACCACTTGAAGCCCTCGCGCCCGACGCCAACGCCATAACGCAAGGCGGTGTTGTTCTCCCAAACCACATAGAGAAAATGATTGCGCGTATCGACGACCACGGTGCCTGGCCGCTCTTCGGAGAAATATTTCACCATCTGACGGTGCCAGGCCGGGTCTATCTTGTCGAAGTTGGTCTGCCGGTAGCGGAAACCATTGTCCGCATCAAAGCCGGAGAAATAGGCCGATGCAGCCGTTTTCGAAAGAGCCGGATGCACCCCTGCAACGGCGCCGAGCAGGGCAAGGCCTCCCGTTGTCAGACTGCCTGCCAGGAACTCACGTCGTGTCACGCCCATGATTGCCTCCCTTGCCCCGCTTATTCACTCGGTCGCGCATTCGACCGCCAAGATCACGAGTACCCGGTTCACCAGGGCCCAGTTCACGCGTAAGGGAGCCATCTATTTAGGGCGCAAACCTGTCGCAGCGTCAACCACCGAGAAAATTGGCAGACAGTGGCGCGCATTCGCTGGTCAGCTCATGCTTTCTTGAGAAACTGCTCGCGGTAGAGAATGTAGAGCCCCGAGGCGACAACAACGCCTGTTCCGGCGGCCGTCGTCCACATCGGCACATCGCTAAACACCAGATAGCCCAGGATGACCATCCAGATGATCTGCACATAGAGGAAAGGAGCCAGCAGCGACGCGGGGGCCAGTCGATGCGCGATGATCAGGATCCAATGCCCGATCAGGCCGTAAATGCCAGTCGACAGCAACAGCACCCAATGCAGCAGGCTCGGCGGCTCCACCCAGACACTCACACCGATGGGCGTCATCGCAAGCGCGGCCACGACACCGGAGACCATTAACATGCTCATGGAGGATTCCGTGATCGCCAGCATCCGGGTCAGCAGCATGTAGAAGGCATAGGAGATCATCGACAGAACCGAGTAGATCACCGCCCAGTGCAGTTGCCCCGACCAGGGCTGTGTAACCAGAAGCACGCCGCAGAAGCCGACGATAATCGCTATCCATCGGCGAAGCCCCGCCCATTCCCCCAGCAGTGGACCGGCCAGAGCCGTAACCAGGAAAGGCGCGGCAAACATGATCGAGATGGTCTCGGCCAGCTGCAGATATTGCACAGCCAGAAAGTTGAACAATGTGGTCAGCAGCAGAGCGAAGGAGCGCACCACCTGCAGACCCTTGCGGTTGGTCTTCAGCGCTTTCGGCCGGGTCCATATGCGGAAGAGGAAAACCGCGATGACCGAATGGCTGACAAAACGGATCCACACCACCTGCATCGGTTCAATGCTTTGGCTGAGAAACTTGGCTGTTGCATCAAGGCAGGAGAACAACAGACATGCCAGCAACATCAGGCCGATGGCCACAAGCGGCGATCCATCCGTGCTGCCCTTGGCAGGCACAGGAATCAGCTCATCAACCGGGGTTTCCGGATCATCGGTCGGCGGTGTCATCGGAAGGGGGGCCAAGAGAAACTCCAGGAAGGCAGAAGGGCGCAGCCTGCCAAATCAGCAAACGTCGCGCCTTTTTATAAGATTACCTTACTATCGTCCATGGAAGTTTTCCGAGCGTTTCACATCGGCGCCGGTTTCGCGATTGCCAGCGCCCCAATGGGCGCTATGGTCGGGGCAGAGCAATCTTCTGCACGTTCAAACTTGGAACATCCCAATGGCCACCCTCGCCTACGCTTCCCCTGTCGGAGTTCTGGTCATTACTGCCCACGAAGGCGCGCTCACTCGCCTCGACTGGCAGGAGAGAAGTCATCTGCAAGTCAATTGCGATGCGGACGAGGCGTCAAATGAGGATACAAGACTGCTGGCGGAAACCAGGCGCCAGCTGGACGCCTATTTTGCCGGCACACTGCGCCGGTTCGATCTGCCGATGAACCCTAAGGGAAACGATCTGCATCAGGCCGTGTTTCAGGCCATGCTCGATATTCCCATGGGGGAAACCAGAACCTATGGAGAGGTTGCGAAGAAGATCGGAAATCACGCCCAGCCGGTGGGTCAGGCCTGCGGCGCCAACCCCATTCCGGTGATCATTCCGTGCCACCGTATTCTCTCAGCCACGGGGCTCGGCGGCTACTCTGGCAACGGCGGACTGGAGACGAAAATTGCCCTGCTGAGGCTGGAAGGCGGCTATCCGTTTCTGCTCTGAGCCCGACTGAGTCGCTCAGAAAAACCTTCAGGCAACCAGCGAGCCGACGGCGAAGGCGACAAGGCCAATCGCAAGCCAGACCATCAAGGCCCGGCCGGAGGAGGTGAGATTGGTGCGCCGCTGACCACCATATCCGGCGACGCGAAGACGACGATTGCTACGGAAGGCACGATTAGAGATATGCTTGAAGCGCGAACGCAATTCAGCCGCTTTACGGGCTCCACGCTCTTCATTCAATCCCTGATCCGACATCCGCTTCTCTCCTTAACGCCACAACTATCTTACGGACAACAACGCCTGAACCTTAGATAGGTTCCATAAGCCGCATTTCAATTGCCAAATGCTTCAAATCTTCTGGCTGAAACCTTGCGACCGTCTCTGCAAGCGCAAGTCAGCGTCGATATCAGAACCTTGTGTCCGTCTTGTGCCAGTCATCAAAGCCGTCTACCTGTCACAGCGACCCGAGCCGACAGGAGCCCGTCTTGCCCGACAATTTCGACAGCCGGATGACCGCTCCCGACGCGACAGATCCGTCGGGTGAGAACCTTGCATCGCTTGCCACGGCCGGTCTGAAAATCGGGGTCTGAGGCTAGAAGGCGGCTGTCCGTTTCTGCTCTGAGGCCGATTTGGACGTTCAGACAAATCTTCAGACAATCAGAAAATGAACATCCCGGTGACAAAGGCGACGGCAAACCCAGCGATACTTATTGCCAGCCAGACAACCAACGCCCGCCCGGAAGACGTCAGGTTGGTTCGCCGCTTGCTACCATATCCGGGGACGCGAAGGCGGCGGCGGCGGAAAGCACGATTGGAGATCTCACTGAAGCGCGCACGCAATTCGGCGGCCCTGCGGGCGCCACGCTCTTCGTTTAACCTCCGACCTGTCATCCAATTCACTCCATCACTCATCGTCCGTCTTGTGATTTATAACGAATTTACACTAAACAGTTTCCATAAGCTTAAATACAATCTCTGAATTCTTAAATTCTATCTGCGAAACCTTGCCGCATGTGCAACTGGCTAAGGCTGAAGCAGAGCTATGGCGGTCGTCTTGTGTCGGTCATCGAAGCCATCTACCTGTGGCCGCACGTCAGGGGCACAGGAGCATATGGTGAAGGACGTTACTGACAATGATGAGACTAAGCGTAATGCAACACCTTCTGACGAAGGCAACCTTGCATCGCTTGCCACGGCCGGGCTGAAAATCGGGGTGCTGTCCTTTGGTGGGCCGGCGGTTCAGATCGCCCTGATGCACGACGAGTTCGTCACCCGGCGCAAGTGGTTGAGCGCCGACCGATTTCAGCACGCCTTGAGCTTTTGCATGCTGCTTCCTGGCCCGGAGGCCCAGCAGCTGGCGACTTACTGCGGCTGGCTGATGGCCGGTGTGCGTGGCGGATTGATCACCGGACTGCTGTTCATCTTGCCCGGTGCGTTGATCATGGCCGCGCTCAGCACGATCTATGTGCTGTATGGCGCTGTGCCTTTGGTCGAGGCCATCTTCTATGGCCTGAAGGGAGGCGTTCTTGCCATCGTGTTGCAAGCCCTCTGGCGGATCACCCAGAAAGCTCTTGCCGGCGCGTTCCTGAAGGCCCTGTGTCTGGCAGCTTTCATCGCGCTGTTTGCCTTCAACCTGCCGTTTCCACTTGTGGTTCTGGCCGCAGGCCTTTTGGGGTTTCTCTTTGCACCCAATCCCACTGGTGTCCCGGAAGCGCCCGCGACGCCCGAGCGCCTTCCAGTTAGCAAGCAAGTCAGTCTCTCGCCCCTGCTCCTGAAAGGGCTTGTGCTGTGGGCTGCACCGGCGGCTCTCGCCGCTCTGCTGATTGCGCCAGACCATGTCCTGGTGCGCCTGTCCGGCTTCTTTTCCACCTTGGCTGTTGTCAGTTTCGGCGGCGCCTATGCGCTGCTCAGCTATATGGCGCAAGTGGTCGTCGACACGCTCGGATGGCTGAGCCCGGAGGAAATGCTCGATGGTCTGGCGCTGGCGGAAACCACGCCGGGGCCGCTCATTCTGGTGACGCAATTTGTCGGATTTCTCGCTGGCTGGCGGTTTGCCGACCCATTCGCGCCGCTGACCGGGGCCCTGCTTGCGGCAGCCGTGACCACCTGGGTGACCTTCGCGCCGAGTTTCCTGTTCGTGCTGATCGGCGCCCCCTTCATGGAGCGGCTGCGCGGTATTCCCGCCCTGCGGCGGGCGCTGGCGGGGATCAGCGCCGCGGTTGCCGGCACCATCCTCAATCTCAGTGTCTGGTTTGCGCTCAACACCCTGTTTGCGCAAACCCGGCAGATCCAGCACGGGCCGCTGGACATCACCTGGCCGACCCTGACGACGCTGGATCCGGTTCTGGCGGGGATCACTCTCCTCGCCCTTGGCCTCACCCTTGGCGCAAGGCTGTCGATCTTTCCGCTGTTGGGAATATGCTGCGCCGCCGGCCTGCTGGCCCGCTATGCGCTGTGAGGCACAGGCGGGCTTCAGAGCGGACCAAAATCAGGCAGGCGTCAGCTGCGGCGCGTCCCTGTCTGAACCGGCGTCCGCCTCGGCGTCTTCCGCTTTGGCTGCAACAGGGTCGGCGACGCCGGCCTGATCCGCCGGGGTTTCGCCCTCGGTCTCAAGCTCGAGCTCGTCTTCCGGATCGTCTTCCGGCGTCAGGCTGAGGTTTTTTTCCACCTGGCGCAGCAGCTTGCGCAGCTTCTTGCGGTCCTTGTCGTCCAGGCCTGCCATGGCCTCGCGCTCAAGCCGCTTCCACGCCTTGTCGACGCCTGTCACCAGCTCGCGGCCTTCATCCGTCAGATAGACCCGCGCCAGGCGGCCATCGCTATCGGAGACCTGACGGCGCAGATACCCCTGCGCCGAAAGCCGGGTGACCATCTTGGTAACCGTCGGCGGCTGCACGCCGAGTGTCAGCGCCAGCTGGCTCATGGTCTGGCCGTCGTTTTCCGCCAGAACCTTCAGCACCAGCTCCTGTCCCGGATGCAAGCCGATGCGCATCAGATGCGAGCCGGATCGCGACCGCAGTGCCTTGGCCGACTGGGCCAAACGGTAGGTCACGCTCTTCTTGTGATTGAATGCCATGGTCATGCCCCGCAACTCATCAAGTAACGCCCGACGGCTTCCGCCGGATCCTGGCGCGACCCTAAGACCGTTCTTTAACCGACGAATGACACTCGCGGGGCAAACGACATTATCTAGAAGCTTTTCAGCCTTCGCTCCACTTTAGCCAGGTAAGTTTCGCGGCTTTCTACCGTCGAACTGTCCATCTTGTAGTGCGCCATGTAAAGCGTCTTGCCGCGTGGATGACACAGCGCCCGCATGCCCCGCATCAGGGTCTTGCGCCCGGGCTCACCCACCAGCTTGGACAGCCACCACGACGCACCGCAGGTGGTGACGACGCCCAATCGCACGATGTGCTGCATGTTGGGCCGCATGCCCCGATCAGCTGTCGGCATCTGGAAGGTGACGTGTGGCACCCAGACCCGGTCCAGCCAGCCCTTCAGCATCGCCGGCAACCCGTACCACCATGTCGGGTAGACAAAAATCAGCATCTCGCACCAGAGGATGTCGTCGACATGCGCCTTCACCGGCACCACGTTGTCGCCCTCGTCGTGATAGCCGCGCCGCTCCTCGGCGCTCATCACCGGCTGAAAGCCTTCCTTGTAGAGATCCCGCAGCCGCACCTCGTGACCGGCGGATTTCAGCGTCGCGACAACCTTGTCGCGCAAGGCCGCGTTGAAGCTTTCCTCGCACGGATGGCAATAGACAACGAGCGCGCGCATCAGAATTTCTCCATGGCCACACCGACCTTGTCGAGGAAGCTCTTGCGTTGGGCATCAGTCACCCGGTTCATGTCGTAAAGCGCGTGATAAGCCACTGGCGCCGCCGGCTTGATGATTGCCCGGAGCACCCGCGTGGCAATCTTGCGCGGCGGATCGCCGACCAAAAAGGCCCGCAACCGTGCCCCGCCATAGGTGGTGACAACCGCCAGCTTCCTGATGTTGTGCAGGCTTGGCCGCACCTTGCCGTCGCGCATCTTGAACGAGACGCCCGGCAGGAACACCCGGTCGAAGAAGCCCTTGAGAATGGCCGGGTGGCCAAAATTCCACACCGGCGTGCAGATCACCAGCGCCTCGGCCCTTTGCACCCGGTCGACATAGCCTTGAACCGGCATCTGATTGGTCTCCAGGTCGTGGTAATTCAGCCGCTCCTCGCGGCTCAGGCGCGGGTCGAAATCCTCGGCGTAAAGGTCCAGATCATCGACCTCGTGCCCAGCTTCCGTCAGCGACTGCACCACCTGGGCATGCAGCGCCGCGTTGAAACTCGTTTCCACCGGATGGGCGAAAAGCACCAGAACTCGCATGGGGTATGCACTCCATCGTCTTCAAATTTCGGACATGCGAAAGGGACGGCCCGCACGTGTCCCGTGCCGGGCGGCCTTCGCATCCCATTAAAAAACGTCAAACCAAACCGTCAGCCGCGCTGCAAGCCCGGGAACAGGAACAGTTTGTCCGAGGAAAAATCATAATCGGGATTTTCCCAGGCGATCATCTTGCCGGGGTTTAACAGCCCCTTCGGATCGGCCTGCTTCTTGAACGCCAGCTGCACAGCATCCGTCTGCTTCATGCCCCCTTCTTCCAGGGTATAGCGATGCGGATTGAACACCGGACAACCATTGTCCTCATGCAGCTTGATGATCTCGTTCAGCCGCGCTTCGGTGGTGTAGCGCACCAGGGGCAGACCGAAACAGGTGATCTTGCCGTCAAACCGCACATATTCCAGATGGCCGGGCACTTCGTCACCCAGCAGTTCTGTCATCTTGCGCACGCTCTCGATCTGCGTCGGGAACGGATAAAGCACCTGCAGATAGGTGATCGACGGATCAACCCGCAGACCACGCAGGGTCGTGTGGTTCCATGCCAGCTCATAGGCTGGCGGCAGGCCCTTCTTCTCCGCGTCACTCGCCGTGTCGGAACGATACAGCAGCTCGGCGCCGGAAAACCGTCCGACGAAGCTGGCGAAGGCGTCCATTGCAAATGGAGCGACCATGCAGACCACCACCGACTGATCCTTGCGGATGAACTTCTGGTGGCGGAGGAAATACTCATGCGGCACGGGCGCTGCAATCGGCGCGATTTCCTTGACCAGCAGCCCGTCGAGATTGCCCAGATCGTCGCCGAACTGCACTCCGTCCATGAACTGGTCAAATCCGACGACCACATCGACCCAGTCATAAGCTGCCGTCAGTGGCATCTCGACTTCGGTGATGATGCCGTTGGTGCCATAGGCATGCATGACCTTGTGCAGGTCTTCGCCGGTCATTTCCAGCACCTGCGGCTCGGCTTCCATGGTCAGCACGCGCAAGCGCAGAACATTGCCGAGATCGCGCAGTCCGCCCCAGTTGATCGAACCGACACCGCCCGACCCGCCAGCGATGAAGCCGCCGATGGTCGCCGTGCGATAGGTCGAGGGGTGCAGCCGCAGTTCCTGACCCGAGTGCGCCCGTGTTTCATCGTCGATCTTGGAGATGATCGCCCCGGCTTCGGCAACGACAACCCCGGCGCGGATTTCCTTGACCTTGTCCATGGCGGCCAGATTAAGGATTACCCCACCAGCCAGAGGCATGGCTTGCCCATAGTTGCCGGTCCCCGAGCCGCGGGTTGTTACCGGAACATCATGGGCGAAACACGCCTTGAGAACCTGAATGATCTCCGCTTCGGTCTTCGGCGTCACCACCAGATCGGCGGTCACATCGTCCAGCTGCCCCTTGAGGACAGGCGAGTACCAGAAGAAATCCCGGCTTTTCTGTTTGACGATCTGCGGATTGTCTTCGATCTGGAGCCCTTCCAGATCCTGTTTCAACGCTTCAAGCGCGCTCATGGTCTAGCTCCATTTTCAATCATCAGCGGGTCCAGTTCGCGGTAGTCGGGCAGCGTCTCGGTGACGCTGATGCCCTTGCGCAGAACCTCGCGGGCAGCCCTGGGACGCGACAGCAATTCGCTCCAGTTGCGGACTGTAAAGAGAAGAAGATCCGCCGACCCTCCGAACTTCAGCGTCCCGGCATCGACCCCGATCATCTCTGCCGGCTGGGTCGAGACACTGGAAATCCAGTCACCCACCGGGTGATCCAGCTGCAGGATGCGGGTTGCCTGGGTGTAAACCTCGATCAGGTCGAGGTCGCCATAGGCGTAAAACGGATCGCGGGTGTTATCAGAGGACACGGCAACGGGAATGCCGCGCGCCTTCATTTCATGCAGAAGAGTGACCCCGCGCCAACGCGGCGTGCGACCAAGCTGACGGTCCTGCAGATACATGTTGCACATCGGCAAAGAGACAACGCCAATCCCGGCTTGCGCCACCAGATCCATCGTCCGGTCGGCCTCATCTTCCGGCTGCTGCGCCAGCGAGCAGCAATGGCCACAAACCACCTTGCCGTCAAAGCCGTTACGCAGCACGGCGCGGGCAATCGCCTCGAAAGAGCGCGCTTCCGGATCCTTGGTCTCATCCACGTGGAAGTCGAGATCGAGACCACGCGTCTTTGCCGCCAGCACAATCCTATCCAGCAGGCCGTCCAGCCCTGGCATCATGTAGGTGACTGCACCAAGCACCCCGCCTGCCGCCTGCACCCGATCTGCAATACTGTCGAGAAACTCCGGAAAGTCTGCCAATCGGTCAACGCCGAAAAGACAAGACCCTTGAAGGGTGATGCGGTCAGCCCAGGCGTCCCGCACTTCACAGAACACCGGCCAGGAAATCTCATCCTGTGGCGGCAAACTGTCGATATGGGTGCGGATATGGCTGGTGCCATGCACGAAGGCCGAGCGCAGGGCAAAGTCCATACGTGCGCGCACGTCCTCTGCCGTCCAGGCAGCAATCCGGTCCTCACCGACAGTCTTCAGCGCCCCGGCAAATGTGCCATCCGGGTTCGGTCGACGCGGCGAGATATGCCCCTTGTCGAGATGCGTGTGCATGTCGACCAACGTCGGCAGCACCAGACCACCGTCGAGATCATGCCGTGGCAGGCCCGGCGTTTCAGAAGCTTTGGATGATGAACCGGCTGGCGAGATCGACGAGATCTTTCCGCCTTCGATAACCAGATCCGTCCGCACGAGATCGGACGCCCCCGGAGTAGAGCGCGCCAACAGGCACGCCGGCACCGTGGCATTCAACAGGTGCAGATCGCCCGTGGCGACCTGCGGCAAGACGCGTTGCATCTCCTAGTTCTCCCGTTTCAGGGCACTTTCGTGCCACTTGCGCAGAAGCAGATGCGATATCAGGCTGGTCATGCCGAAAATCATCACCCCGGCCACCGACAACAGGATCAACGCTGCAAAGAGGCGTGGAATGTTCAGGCGGAACTGACTTTCCAGCAGGCGGTAGGCCAGACCGGACTGAGCGCCCGCAGAGCCTGCAGCGAATTCTGCCACGACGGCTGCGATCAATGCCAGCCCACCGGCAATCCGCAAGCCCGCCAGGAAGTAGGGCAGCGCGCTCGGCAGCTTCAGGTGGATCAGGGTCTGCCAACGATTGGCACCATACATCTCAAACAGATTCAAAAGGTTATGGTCGGTCGATTTGAGGCCCTGCGTGGTGTTGGACAGCACCGGAAAAAACGCCACCAGCCAGGCACAGATCAGCAAAGCTGACTGGGTGGTCGGGGCATAGATCAGGATCAACGGCGCGATGGCGACGATCGGTGTCACCTGCAAAATGACAGCATACGGATAGAGCGCCAGCTCCACCCAGCGCGACTGGGACATGAGAACGGCCAGACCGACACCGCCGACAAGCGCAATGCCCAGCGCCGAAAAGGTGATCTTCAAGGTGATCAGCAGCGCGCCCGATAGCGTGCCCCAGTCCTCGACCAGCGCCTGCGCCACGCGCCATGGGCTCGGCAAAATGTAATGCGGGACATCGTAAGCAGCGACATACCAGGCCCAGACAATCACCAGAAGTGCCAGCATGGTAAAAGGGATCAGGACCTTCAACACCTTGGCCGTTCCGCTGTCCTTCGACACCAGGATCGGGGCTGGCTCATCCAGATCAGCCGGCACATGCGCCGAAGTGGTGGAAGCTGTTGTTTGATTGACTGTGCTCATAGGTGATCATTCGCATCCATGGCCGCATGCAATGCGGCGGAGGCGTCCCTGCAGTAGTCATTGTAGATAGGAGAGGTGCGGAAGTCCTCATTGCGCGGGTAAGGCGCACCGACGGGCATGTCGCCAACGACGCGGCCCGGACGGGCTGCCATGACGACGATCCGGTTCGACAGATACACACTCTCGAACACCGAGTGGGTCACGAAGATCACGGTCCAGCCAAACTTCTCCCACAGATGCAGAAGGTCGTTGTTCAGCTTGAAGCGGGTGATTTCATCCAGGGCGGCGAAAGGCTCATCCATCAACAACAGCTTGGGCCGCGTCACCAATGCCCGGGCGATGGACACGCGCATCTTCATGCCGCCGGACAGCTCACGCGGATAAGCCTCGGCGAATTTGTCCAGCCCAACCATCTCAAGCGCTTCTAGCACCTGATCGCGGGCGGTCTCTTTCGACTGCCCCTTCAGCCGCAGTGGCAACCAGACATTGTTGAAGACGGTCGCCCATGGCATCAGCGTCGGCTCCTGAAAGACGAAACTGATTTCGGGCAGGGCTTTGCCGCTGGCATCATGGCTGGCCGTCGGCCAGTCGATGCTGCCCGCACTCGGGTCGCCCAGACCGGCGATAATGCGCAACACCGTGGATTTTCCGCAGCCTGACGGGCCCAGCAGCGAGATGAACTCGCCTTGCCGGATATCCAGGCTCATGTTCTGCAGAGCGGTCGTTCCGTTGGAAAAGACCTTGGAAACGTTCTTCAGGCTGACAAGGGATTTGCCGGTGGGCGAATGATCGGGAGAAACAGCGGCCGTAGCCGGTTCGATTGTCACGGGAAAGCTCCGTTTTAGGCCAGAAGCCGGCCAGGCGCACATGCACCGGGTCTGCTGCAAGAAGGGGCGCACGGCGGAATGAACCGCCGCACGAACCCTATGCTAACAGAAGGCTATTGTTGAGGAGAGGCTGGAGAGCTGAAATCAGCCCTTGAGATCCATACCAACGCCCTTGCACACGAACTCTGTCGTGTAGACATCGGTGATGTCGAATCCTGCCTCGACCACGCCGGCTGTGACCATCGTGTCGTAGAAGCCTTTTTGCTTCTCGTCGGTCATGCAGCCAATGCCCTGTTCAAGCGCTTCACCGGATTCCACCAGTCCGAAGGACTTCATGGTGTCGATGGAGAACGTGATCTGCGCATCGGTGATCTCAGGATTGTCCTTCTTGATCAATTCGTTGGCAGCCGCGTTATCGCCGTAGAGATAGTTGTACCAGCCTTCGATGGTCGCATCGACGAAGCGCTGGGTCAGATCCTTGTTCTCCATGACGAAGTCCTTGCGGCCTTCAATCATCGTCGAATAGGTCTCAAAACCGGCATCGGCCAACAGGAACAGCTTCGGCTTGATGCCGCCGACTTCTTCAATCGCGAAAGGCTCGGACGTGATGTAGCCCTGCTGAGCGGACTGCTTGTCGGCCAGGAACGGACCCGGATTGAAGGTGTAGGGCTTGTACTGCTCGTCCTTGAAGCCTTCGTAGGCGGATTTCATCCACTGGAAGTAGGAAGCAAAGCCGTCCTTGCCCATGAAGATGGTCGGCAGAGTGGCCAGATCCTCGAATTTTTCCAGACCCTGATCCGGATGGGCGATGATGACCTGCGGATCTTTCTGGAAGATCGCGGCAACTTCGATCACCGGAATGTCCTGGGCCAGCGCATTCAGCGGCTGCAGCATGTTGCCGGCCATAAAGAAATCGATCTTGCCTGCCAGAAGCAGAGAACGGTTGGCAGCCTGCGGACCACCCTGGATGATTTCGACGTCGAGGCCGTATTTCTCATAAGTGCCATCGGCAACGGCCTGATAGTACCCGCCGTGCTCAGCCTGGGCCAGCCAGTTTGTGCCGAACTTCACCTGGTCCAGCGCATGGGCACTGGTGGTTGTCATCAAGGCTGCTGCCAGAATTCCGAAAGTCATAGAAGTGCGCATATTGTCCAACCTCTCCTGTCGCTCATGACCGGCCACCCGCGCGGATCTCTCCATCGCAGGGCATATCTTGAAACCGGTCCGTTGCTCTGCCGCTGTGCCTCCACAGGCCCTGGGAGCGGATCAGGCAATCACGCCTGAATTGTTTTGCAAGCCCTGTGCCAAGCACGGCCCGCACAACCCTTGACGCAACCAGCAGGAGACTTCCGCGGTGGAAGCCCTCCTCACGCCGGATGGGTAGCACCTGAGCAACTCCGTTTTAAAACACCTTCTGCCCAAATAATAATCACTTTGTAGAAACGCCATGGTCAAAGCTTCGGCAGCGGTCCTCTTGTCGAGCGACGCGAACCTGAGCTACGCCACTTGGGAACAATGACCCTCGACAAGGCATCGCCATGACCAAATCCCTTCTGCCCTCCAGCGTCCGCGCGCCCTTCGCCCGCTACAGCCACGGCATGGAAGTGCCTGCCGACCATCGGCTGGTCTTCACCTCCGGGCAACTCGGCATCACCGTCGACGACCAGATCCCGCAAGGCGTCGAGGCGCAGACGCGGGTCTGCTTCGAGAACATCCGCGAAATCCTCGCCGAGGCCGGCATGGATTTCTCGGATCTGGTGCGCATCAACGCCTATGTCACCGGGCGCGAGCATATGGCCGGATACATGAAGGTTCGCGACGAG
This sequence comes from Roseibium limicola, assembly GCF_017313085.1. Classification (GTDB taxonomy): domain Bacteria; phylum Pseudomonadota; class Alphaproteobacteria; order Rhizobiales; family Stappiaceae; genus Roseibium; species Roseibium limicola. Next base: position 226,936 of record NZ_JAFLNF010000008.1, read on the forward strand.
TTCACCCGCGACCCCGCCCCGGCTTCCACGCTGATGATCGTCTCCGGCTTCACCCGTGAAGAGTTCGTTGTGGAGGTCGAAGTTGTGGCAGCGAAACCGGATTGAAACGACGTTGCCAAAAAACGCTTGCACCGGCTCGCGTGACTTAGGAAAACTGTGCACCGGTCTGCTGCTGAGGGGCTGATAGACCGCGTACAGGCACGGACTGGCTGACAAGCCTCCGTGCTGTTTGACATTTGAGGGATAATTCCCGCCCTGCGCGGAACTCGGGTGGCCATTGCGCCGCTATCAAAGCCTGCAGGTCCCAGTTCAAGGACCGTTTCCATGCGTTTGTGGATCAAAGACCCGATTGCAATTCTGGCTGAAGGGGCCGAGCGCGGCGTTGTCGTCGAAGATGGCGTCATCGTCGAGCTGATCGGCAGCGGCAAGCAGCCGATGCTGCCCGTCGACCAGACCTATGATGCCTCGCGCCACGTGATCATTCCTGGCCTGATCAACACCCACCACCACTTCTTCCAGACCCTGACCCGCGCTCACCCGGATGCGATCAACAAGGAACTGTTTCCCTGGTTGAACGCGCTCTACTCCATCTGGGCCCGCCATGTGACGCCGGAAACTTTCCGTCTCGGCTCACGCCTGGCCATGACCGAGCTGATGATGTCCGGCTGCACCACCGCGTCTGATCACCATTACCTCTTCCCCATGGGTCTGGAACAGGCCATGGACATTCAGGCTGAAGAGGCCGAGCGCGTCGGCATCCGCATGACGCTCAACCGTGGCTCGATGAACCTCAGCCAGAAGGATGGCGGCCTGCCACCCGACAGCGTCGTCCAGGACGAGGACACCATCCTGGCTGACTGCGAGCGGGTTCTGACCAAGTATCACGACACCTCGAAAGGCTCGAAGCTGCAAGTGGCTCTTGCCCCATGTGCGCCCTTCACGGTGACCAAGCGACTGATGCGCGAAAGCGTGACCCTGGCGGAGAAATACGACTGCCGCCTGCACACCCATCTGGGCGAGACCATCGACGAAGACGACTATTGCCTGGAAAAATTCAACTGCCGCCCGGTCGACTACCTGGAGGAATGCGGCTGGCTCAACGAACGCGTCTGGCTGGCCCACGGCATCCACTTCAACGACGATGAAGTAAAACGTCTCGGGCACGCCTGCGTTGGCGTCTGCCATTGCCCCACCTCCAACATGGTGCTTGCCTCCGGCCAGTGCCGCACCAAGGAGCTGGAAGCAGCCGGCTCACCGGTCGGACTGGGCGTCGATGGATCAGCTTCCAACGACAACTCCAACCTGATCGAGGGCGTCCGCCACGCGTTGATGATCAACCGGCTGACCTATGACGCTGCCAGCGTCACCCACTTCGATGCCTTTCGCTGGGCAACAGAGGGCTCGGCCCGCTGTCTCGGCCGCTCCGACATTGGCGCCATCAAGGTTGGCATGATGGCCGACATGGCGTTCTACTCGCTGGAAGAGCTGCGCTTCTCTGGTGCTGGAGATCCTCTTGCCGCCCTCGTTCTTTGCGGTGCTCATTCGGCGGATCGTGTTATGATCGGTGGTGCCTGGACGGTGGAGGATCGCCTGCCAGTGGGAATGGATGTCGCAAAGCTCCGCTATGAACATGGAGCCGTGGCAAAGCGTTTCTTGGAATCTCTCTGATCCGCGATTTCACCTCAGGCAGGGCAGTCGCGTTGGAACCTTGAGCCGCCTTCGCGGTTCTCACCAAACAACCTGCCCTGCCTGGGGATTCCTCGACATGCAAATCTTCGCCTGCCCAACCTGTTCCAGGGCGGTTTATTTCGACAACACCCGATGCCGTTGTGGCCAGTCGGTGGTCTTTGACCCCGACAGCCAGAGCATGCGCATAGACGGCGCGTCCTGCGGCAATCGCGAGCAGATTGCCTGCAACTGGATCGCCGAAGAGGCAGGCCTCTGCCGGTCCTGCAATCTGACCGAAACCGTGCCCGACCTTGGGGCTGAAGAAAACATCGAGCTCTGGGCCCGCACAGAAGCGGCGAAACGCTGGATGCTGGCCAATCTTGCCCGCTGGGGCTGGTTCACCCCGCGCGATCCCGGCGACAGGCCACAGTTCAAGCTGCTGTCCGAGCAGACCGCCGCCGGTGAGGCCGATGTGGTCATGGGCCACGCCAATGGGCTGATCACCATCAACGTGACCGAAGCCAGCGAATCCATGCGCGCCGAGCGGCAGGAAACCCTCGGCGAGCTGTACCGCACCATGCTGGGCCACATGCGGCACGAGATGGCGCATTTCCTTCATCTGCGCCTGTCGGCCAACCCACAATTTCTATCGGAATTCCGCAATCTGTTCGGCGACGAACGGGAAGACTACGGCGAAGCTCTGAAGCGCCACTATGCAGACCCCGGCGTGCCAGGACAGACCCATATTACCAGCTATGCCACAGCGCACGCGCATGAAGACTGGGCTGAAACCACTGCCCATCTACTCCATCTGGTTGACTTGCTGGACAGCGTCGTCGCCACACGCCTGTCGCTGCCGGAAGGTCCACGTCCAGGCTATGACACTTATCGCGAAGAGGATGTCGAGCACATCATCACCCTGGCCGTAGACACCGCGCTGGCCATCAACCACGTCAACCGGGCGATGGATCTGACCGATCTCTATCCCTTTGTTCTAACCCAGACGGTGCGCGAAAAACTGGCCTTCGTCCATAAATGGCTGCACAACCCCGTTGCCCACACCGGAACCTGACACTTTCGCAACACTGACCGATTAGATTGAAAGCCAAGCACCTTGGCCTTCAATCTATCTGGTGCGTGGGTTCTTCATGCTGCTAAGACTGAAGCATGAGCCACGCCGCCCCTGCCCCCTCCCGCCTGCCGATCATCAAGGTCTATGCTGGCGGGATCGCCACCCAACTGCTGACAATCGGCATCGCCCGCTTTGCCTACACGCCGCTTCTGACGGTGATGCAGGACCAGGATGTGTTGAGCGCCAAGCTGAGCGGCTGGCTCGGCGCTCTGATCTATGTCGGCTATCTGCTCGGTGCGATGATCCTGTCGGTGCTGCGCAATCCGGCAATCCGGCTTCTGCTGTTTCGCATCGGCCTGGTGCTTGCCGTCCTCAGCACCTTCGCCATGGGGTGGACACAGAACCCGTGGCTGTGGGGCTTTTCACGCCTCGCCGGCGGGTTTGCCGGGGCAGCCGGCATGTTGCTGGCAGCAGAATTCATTCTCATCTGGCTGACGCGCAACGATCTGCGTCCCGACCTTGGACCGCATTATGTCGGCCTGGGCATAGGCATCTGTCTGTCCGGCGTCGTCGCACTGGCACTTGGCAACGACATGCCCTGGCAGGATCAATGGCTGGTCTTCGGTACGTTGTCCGTGGTCCTGCTGCCCTTCGCCTGGGGGCTGACCCCCTCGCCCGACGGCGCGACCCGCAAAGCCAGCGCCAACAGCCACCATTCCTACGCCCCTGCAACCAAACTCTGGTTCTGGGTGTTCGGGGCTGGGTATCTGACCGCCGGATGGGGCTATGCCGTCGGCGCAACATTCAGCGTCGATATTCTCACCGGCCTGATCGGCTCCAACAATGCCGCCGTGATCATCTGGATCGTTCTCGGGTTGGCAACGGCAGCCGGCGCAATCTTCGGCTCGGTCGCAGCTCGGGCATTTGGCATACAGCGGGTTCTTGTGGTCTGCATGGCCGGTCAGACGCTTTCGCTGGCTGGCTACGCCCTGTCCTTCGGCACGATCATACCCTTTATCGCCGCCGTGTTGTTCGGCGCCTGCTTCATGGCTGTCGTCTCCCTGTCACTGATGCTGACAGGCCTGAAGACGCCGCAAAACCCAGGCGCAGGCATGGCCCGCATGACACTGCTTTATGGGATGGGACAGATCATCGGCCCGGCCACCACCGGCTGGCTGGTGGCCGCTCATGGCACCTATCTGATCGCACTGGCAGCAGCCGTCGCCCTGATGATCCTCGGCACCGGCCTCACTTTATGGGCCAACAAGATCGAGTAGGGAGAGACGTCTGATCAGGGGGATCAATCCGCCGCCAGCGGTACTCGAAAATGCTTGGCCAGAACCACGATGACCAGCGAGATAAAGGCGACGATCAGGAAGGACACCCGCAGCGAGAAGTGCTCGCCGACAAAGCCCAGAACCGGCGGTCCGAACAGGAAGGCGCCGTAGCCAAGGGTGACCACGCTGGCAATCGCCGCCCCCTTCGACACAGTCGGATCGGCTGCCGCGCGGGAAATTGCCAGCGGAAACATCGGCGCATTGCCGATGCCCATGATCGCCACACCGAGCCAGACCACATAGATCGTCGGGCCCCAGACCAGAAGCGCGCAACCGATGAACCCGGCCAGCCCGCAGACCTGCGCGACCCGCACAGGTCCGAACCGGGCCGTCAGCGCATCACCGGAAAACCGCATCACCACCATGGCGCTGGAATAGACAGCGAAGGTGATGGCCGCCAGGGATTCAGAGAAGAACAATTCCTGGATCTGATAAAGCGCCGCCCAATCGGTTACGGCCCCTTCGCCGATACCCCCGGCCAGACACATGATGCCAACGAAGACCAGAGCCCCTTTTGGCAAGGCAATGACCGGCGGGCGTGAGCCAGTGGGCTCGCTGCGTTCCGACACCCAAGGCGTCGTCAGGGCATAATACAGCGCCGGCAACATGAGCAGCACCCACAAGATATAATGTGTCGTCACCGGCAGATCGAGCCACAGCGCCACGGCCCCGCCCCCGGCTCCGGCAACAGCCCCCAGACTGTAAAGCCCGTGGTAGGACGACATGATCGGCCGACCGAGTTCTTTCTCCACTTCGGCGCCCCAGGCGTTCATCGCCACGTCCAGCGAGCCAATGACAGCCCCCAGCGCGAACAGGCAAAAGGCAAACAGCGGCACATAGACCGTGCCGAACGGCAGAGAGAGAAAAGCCAGAAGCAGCGCGACAGCGAGGATCTTGGACAGGCGTTCGGCCCCCATCCGGTCAACCAGATATCCTGCAATGGGAAAACCTGCCATCGAACCGACAGCCAGCGACAGCAACAGCGCACCGAGCGGCCCTTCCGACAGACCCAGCAGCTCCTTGAAATCCGGGATACGGGCCGCCCAGGCGCCAATATCCGTTCCGAAGACAAAGAAAACGGCGCCGACTGCGCGCCTTGCACGTATTGCTGACATGAAAACCCGCTGGATTTAAACCCCATTGCCGGATTGCGCCGGCAGGCCATGAAAATCAGCCTGTTTGGGAGAAGATAGACAGGGAAGCTTAGTAAAACCGAGCGGACTTTAGACGGAACATTCCGACCGGGCAAGGGAGCGTGCCACGAAGTTATGCACGTCCCGCTTCAGCAGAAAACCCGCAGCGGAAACAGCCGCATCATACGACCAAGCCGTTGCCTTGAGATGCTTCAGGGCGACCGGCATTGGAGATCGCTTGATAGGCTGCCAGCGCTGTCGCCACGCTGCGCGCGCCATCAGCATTGTCCTCTCCAGCAGCAGCACCGTCGCGCGAACCTTCGGAGGCTCCTCCGCCGGATCCCGCCTCGACTGGCGACGTCGTGCTCTCCACCCCAGTTTCTTCATCCCCTTCGCCACGCAGTTCCTCAGTGCGTTCTGTCCGCGCCTGGGTCTGGGCTTCCTGCAGGGCAGAACGCGCCTGCTGCGCCACCTTCATATCCTGCGACGAGGGTTCTGCCGGCGCGGTTGCTGCGCGGATCACCACCTGCATCTTGCGGATGGTGGCTTCCGGGGTTCGTTCCTTCGATGTGTCGATCGCAACTTCGCCACCGATGGCGTAGCGCTTGCCGTCTGGCCCCTGCTGGAAGGTGTAGCTTGGAGCCCCCGCATGAGGACCACCGGTGCGAGCGTGGGCTTGCTCGTGGGCGCGCACCTCACGGTCGCGCTGAGCCAGCTCCTTGACCTGCTTCTCTTCCTCTTCACTCAGGCCGTCGCCGGTGGCATCCGCCTCATCATCAGCCGCTTCCCCATCCACCGGGCCGGCCTGCTGAGCTTGCTCTGCGTCCTCGGCGCTCGCCTGCTGCGTAGCGGTGCTCTCCGCTGAAGGGGTTGATCCTGTCGCAACCGCTCCGGAATTATTTTGACCAAGGTCATTTTCAGCCTCAGACGCCCCATCTGAAAATTGACCAGGGTCATTTTCCTGCAAAAAAAGCGCTGTTTCGGCGGTCAGATTGGTCCTTGCCACCGCATCCAGTCGACGCTCGGAGACCTGGCTGGAGGGTTTCGTCACCGACGGACCAGCAACATCTGTGCGGGGATTGCTCCTGACAGTCGCCTCATTGGATGCAGCTGCACCCGATGCACCTCGCGCCTCCGAAGACGGCTGTCCTGTCCCTGCAAGCACGGCGGCCTGCACGGTAGAAAGGCTGACAGATGGGGTTGGCGATCCTATCATGACACCAACCTGCCAAAACTCACCCAACGTCAGGTTAACGCGACTTAAGACATCGATCAGAATTCCGTGAGGTCTGCACGAGCCACAGCCAATCTATGTGCGACGTGCTGAAAATTTCATCCTGACGGCAGCGCAAAGCGGCGATATGGTCGCCCCCAAACGAGTAATTTCAATGAGGTAGAGATGAGCACGCTTCCACGTCGCTTCTGGCACGAAATGACCACCCTGGACTTTCACGCACCCGATGTCGCCGATTGGATCGCGGTGCTGCCTGTCGCCGCCATTGAGCAGCACGGCCCGCATTTGCCGGTCTACACAGACACCGCCATCGCCAACGGCCAGGTCAACCGGGTTATGGAGTTGCTGCCGGACGATCTCCCAGTGACCTTCCTGCCAACCCAGGCGATCGGCAAGTCGAACGAACACATTTCCTCCCCCGGCACCCTGACATTGTCGTGGGATACGGTGACACGCGCCTGGCTGGAAATCGGCGAAAGCGTTGCCCGCGCCGGCATCAAGAAGCTGGTTCTGATCAACTCCCACGGCGGCAACGTGCCGATCATCGACATCGTCGCCCGCGAGCTCCGCGTCAAACATGATATGCTTGTAACTTCAACTGCTTGGGCGCGATTTGGCCAACCTGAAGGGGTGTTTCCGGAAGAAGAATTCACCTATGGAATTCATGGTGGAGACGTCGAAACCTCGATCATGCTGCACCTCCATCCGGAGCTTGTCCGCATGGAAAATGCCGAGGATTTCACCTCGGCGCAGCAGGAATTCATCAAGGAGTTCAAGTATCTGCGTGGACACGGCGCGCAACAGTTCGGCTGGAAAGCGCAGGATCTCGGCAAAAAGGGCGCGCTTGGCAACGCCGCAAATGCCAGTGCAGAAAAGGGCAAGAAATCCCTCGACCAGGCGGCCACCGGTTTCGTCGACCTTTTAAAAGATATCCACGCCTTCGATCTCAATCGTCTTTGGGTCCCCGAAGACTAAAACCGCAGAAAACCACCACGGGATCCTCATCTCGTGGTGGATCAAAAAAATTCTCGGCCGCAGTTACTCCCGCTTTCGAGCACTTGCCGGTCAGATGGTTTGAGCCGCATTGATCGACGACACGAACCGCCGGGTACGGTCCCGTGCCGGATTGCGGAAGATGGTGTCGGCGTCTCCTGTCTCGACAACCTCTCCCGCTTCCAGAAAGACAACCCGACCGGCAATTTGTGAAGCCAGCCTGAGATCATGGGTCGCCATCACCATCGTGGTTCCTTCCTGCGCAAGTTTGCCAAGAACATCAACCACTTCGGCAGCAAGCTCGGGATCGAGCGCGGACGTCGGCTCGTCGCAGAGCAGCACACCCGGCGACGGCGCCAGCGCCCGCGCGATCGCAACGCGTTGCTGCTGGCCGCCGGAAAGATTCGCTGGCCACGCGTCCTTCTTGTGGTCCATGCCAACCTTCGACAGCAGCTCCATCGCGCGACTCAAGGCCTTCTCGCGCGGCCATTTCTGAACGACGAGCAGCCCCTCCATCACATTCTCGATCACCGTAAGGTGCGGGAAAAGCTGGAAGTTCTGGAAGACCATCCCGGTTTGTTGGCGGATCTTCTGAACTGCCGCACGGGGAACGCGTCTCCCAGCTTCGACCGTTATTTCATCCTCACCGATCCGAACTGTCCCGGCTGTCGGCATTTCGAGCAGATTGATGCAGCGCAACAAAGTGCTCTTGCCACCCCCGGAGGGCCCGACAAGAGCAGTCACGCTGCCTTCGGGAAACTGCAGCGATATGTTCTTCAGGATAAGCGCGTCGCCAAATCGCTTCTCAATATGGAACAGGTCAATCATCGGCTGGCCTCCAACATACCGCCGTAGCGCGCAAACCGCGTTTCCAACCGCTCCTGAAGCCAGGCCAGAACCGAACTCATCGCAAGATAAATCAACGCTGCTTCGAAGTAGAGGATCAGCGGTTCATAGGTCGTGGCAACGATGCGCTGCGCCGACTGGAACAGCTCAGGCACCGTGATCGCCGCTGCAAGCGACGTGTCCTTGACCAGAGAAATGAAGGTGTTTGACAACGGAGGCACCGCAACCCGCCCGGCTTGCGGAATGATGGTGCGCAACATTGCCTGTCGCCAGCTCATGCCAATGGAGAACGCGGCTTCCCATTGCCCCTTGGAAACCGAGGAAATCGCCGCACGAATGATTTCCGAGGAATAGGCTCCCACATTCAGCGTGAAGCCGATCAGAGCCGCCGGAAACGCGTCCAACAGGATCCCCACGCTTGGCAAGCCATAGAAGATCACGAAAAGCTGCACCAGCAGCGGAGTGCCCCGGAACACCCAGACGTAGAAGCGGGCGATCAGGACCAGCGGCAAGCTTCCGAACAGCCGTGTCACCGCGGTTATCAAGCCCAGCGTAAGCCCCAATGCAAAAGAAAGCAGCGTCAGTGGTACCGTGAATTTAAGCCCGGCCCACAGCAGGGTCGGCAAGGACTCTGCCATCAGTTGCAGCCAATGAGGCATGAGAATGTTCCCCTACAATTACGCCACACCCGCGCCGCCGACGCCCCTCCGAGAAGAGGGCGGACGGTCGGCGCAGGCGTGGCAGACAGCTCGCACCGTCTTAGTTGGATACGTCCTGACCGAAGTACTTCTGCGAAATCTCCAGATAAGTGCCATCCGCCTTGATCTCGGCAAGCGCCTTATTGAGCGCCTCGACCAACTCCGGGTCGCCTTTGCGCACCAGAATTCCAGAGAAATCGGCATCGGCCTTTTCGGCGACCACTTTCACCGGTGCATCCGGCTTTTGTTTCTTGAAGTCGAGATAAGACAAGCTGTCGTTGATGGTGGCGTCAGCCCTCCGGGTCAAAACCAGCTGAATGGACTGATCGAACCCTGCCGTCCCGATCAGTTCAGCCCCGTTGCTTTCCGCAAGCCGACCGAAGTTGCTCGTCAGGGATTGAGCGGATTTCTTGCCCGCCAAATCCTCAAAACCCTTGATATCCTCGTTGGTTTCGCGAACGATCAAGACGGCCTTTGAGGCAATATACGGCTCCGAGAAATTGTATTTCTGTTGGCGCGCCTCGGTGATGCCAACCTGGTTGATCACCGCATCATAGCGCTTTGCGTCAAGCCCGGCGATCAGGCCATCCCATTTCCCTTCAACAAACGCAGCCTGCAAGCCGAGCTTGTCTGAAACAGCCCTACCGATCTCAACGTCGAACCCAACCAGATCGCCCTCGGCGTCATGGTAGGTAAAGGGCGCGTAAGTACCTTCCGTTCCTATGGTGAGGACGCCAGAAGCCTTAATAGCATCCAGGTTCTCTCCTGCTATCGCCGGAGAGAACGTTGCGATCTGTAGCGCCACGGCGGCGGCAAGTCCTTTGAGCCAGCTCATTTCAATTCCTTCCGGCTATTATGTAAAGTTGGCCCTGTAATGTCAGCAAGTGGCCTCGAATGCAGGACAGAAACAAACAAAAACCAAGCCTGCGAGAGAATAATTTTCCCGCTCCTCGATGAAACCCAAAACGAAGAGCATTGGCACGCCAGCGTGCGTCCTTTTAAAGACCGACCACGAAGTCGAGTGGCATAATGCGTCAACGGCCGGACCAACGGACTGACCGGGTCCTACTGCCCTGGCAAAAGACAGGGACGAAGCGGGAAACCTTGCGCGTGTCCATGCCCCCACCCGCAAGGGTCAACGTTGCAACAAGTCTCCCCGCCTTAATGCCTGTCGGGAATGAAGCCTAGAACGATTGCTTAAACGCGTTGCCCGGATCCGACGCATCGGGGTCGGCTTCAATTGGCACCGCCACAGTCGTCCCATCGGGAAACTGAACCGTCATTTGGAAAATTTGCGGAACGACCTGTTCCAGACCGCCGGGGCGCAGGCGAGCGAAGATCTTGGCCTGCGCCCCTTCATTGTAAAGCGCCTGGTCAAACACCAGGTCCACGCCAACAAGCTCGACCAGCTGCCCCAATACCGTGCGGATCGTACTGCGTTTGCGAACCTGCACCGTCTGCAGAGGTTCATCCACACTGTTGCGAAACGCCCTCAGAATGAAGTCCTGCACGGAAGCGTCATTCAAAATGCCATTGTGCTGGGCAAAGCTGGTCGGGAAAGACAACATCGATCTTCTATTGCTGGCCGCGCAGCTCCACTTGCTGATGGGCGGAACGCAGCTCGCACTCATCGCGCTGTAGACCGGACCGGTTGAACAGATCAACCGACACAGCAAATTGGCTATCACGACAATTTGCTGCTGGTGATCATGTCCAAGCCGAGACAAGACTGCGACCCCCAGGTGTCCTCCCACTCGCAACGACACGATGCCCTGAATGGGCTTCCATGCGTTATTCTTCCAAGGTCACTGCCGCTTAAAGCGTCTGCCGCCGACCAATATCAGGCAATTGACGGAAGCGTCTCTTCCGGACGCCGATCCGAACGCAAGAAGCAAAGCCCCAACGCGGCAAGAAGACCTCCTGCAACAGGAATGATCGAGTAGTCAAAACCATACTTGATCAGAGCACCACCGACGGCGGCGCCAATCGCATTCCCAAGGTTGAATGCGCCTATGTTGACCGATGACGCCAAGCCTGGAGCATCTGCTGCAGCCTTCATCACCCTGATCTGGACAGGGGGAACGATTGCGAAGGCAGCAGCCCCCCAAGCAAGCAGGGCAAGCGCGGCACCCGTCTGACTGCCCAACGCCAAAGGCATCGCAAGGCTGATTGTTGCCAGTGCAGTGAAGAAAATGGCAGTCGCCCCCTTCAACGACCAATCTGCCAGGCGTCCACCCAACCAATTGCCGAGGGTGAACCCGACACCGATCAATACCAGTGCAAATGTCACGAACCGGTCATCGGCACCTGACTGGCTCACCAGTAGCGGGGTTACATAGGTGTAGAGCGTAAACATAGCGCTTGCCCCAAGAACCGTGGTCAGAAGAGCAAGTCTCACCTGAGGTAGAACCAGAACTTTCAGCTCGCGGCGGACATCCGGCCGTTGACCGCCAGCCACCCGCGGCAGTACCGCCCAAAGCGCAAAGATCGTGACCACGCCAAGTAGTGCAGTGCCGGCAAAAGATTGACGCCAGCCGAACTCCTGGCCGATCCAAGTTGCCATTGGGACCCCACCTATGTTGGCGAGCGTTAGCCCCATAAACATCGTGGCGACAGCACTGGCACGCTTTTCAGCAGGAACAACACTGGAGGCAACGATCGCTCCGAGCCCGAAAAAGGCTCCGTGGTTCATGCTGGTGACCACTCTGGATAACAGCAAAGTCCAATAGTCGGGAGCAAGCGCCGACATGACGTTTCCCAGAGTGAAAATCCCCATGAGCGCCATCAGAGCAGTTCGTTTGCCGAAGCGTGCAAAAAGCAGCGTCATGACAGGCGCCCCCGCCATGACCCCGATTGCATAAGCACTGACCAAAAGTCCCGCCGATGGAATGGATACATCCACCCCCTTTGCGATTACCGGCAGCATCCCCATGGGTGAGAACTCGGTTGTTCCAATACTGAACGCTCCTGTCGCGAGGACCAGCAAAGGCCAATTGAAAGCAGACTTTCCAATCATCAGTTTCACCTTTCTATCCTCACGCGGTCCAATCGGGAGTCAGTCCGTCCGGATTGACAAGCCGTCCATCCGGACGCGCAAATGTTGCAATCTCGGCCATGTCCAGCTCGCTCAAAGTGAAATCAAAAATATTGAAGTTCTCCGCGACACGCTCAGGTCTTGCCGTCTTGGACAAGGCGATCCAGCCGTTCTGGATCAACCAGCGAAGGCCAACCTGCGCTGCCGATTTTCCATACTTCTGACCAATTTTTTTCAGCCGTACATCGCGTGCAACTGCGCCGTCGGCCATGCTGTAATAAGCGGTCAACGCCATGCCCGTTTCAGTGGCCAAAGCGTGCATTGCAGATTGATCGAGATAGGGGTGCTTCTCGATCTGATTGGTCACAATCGGCGCATCACTCGTGTCAATCGCTTCCCGTAGTTGGTGATTGTTGTAGTTACTGACCCCAATAAAGCGAGCGCGCCCTGACGCCTGAACCGCATTGAGCCAAGCAATTTGCTCGGCGACCGGCACACTGTTTCCAGGCCAATGAGCCAATAGCAAATCCACACGATCTGTCTTCAGGTTTTCCAGGCTTTCATCGACAGAAGCGAGGAAGCGTTCGGCGCTGTAATTCTCAACCCAGACCTTGGTCGTCAGAAACAGGTCAGATCGCTGCATGCCAGAATCTGCCAGAACTCGGCCAAGTGCCGCCTCATTGCCATAAATCTGCGCGGTGTCGAAATGGCGGAATCCTGCTTCCAGTGCCACTGGAACGACAGTCTCTATCTCATCGCCAGACATGCGAAAGACCCCAAAGCCGAGCGCTGGAATTTCCGCGCCACCAGCGTTTACAAAACGCATTTTAGTTCTCCAGTTGGGCCGCCGTGGCAGCCATGTTTTGAGAGCGCCCAGCGAGAAGCGGACGCCTGAAGGTTGGTCTTCCAAGAAGAGGCAATCACGATGTCTGGAGTGATATCCGGTCTCTGGGCACTTGATAATCCGGTCTGGTCGCACTTTACTTATGAATCTATTTCACAGGTGAGGCGCTATGGATAATCGAACTGGAGAAATGCAGGTATTCATTCGAGTGGTCGAAAGCGGCAGCTTTTCAGAGACAGCACGTCAGATGATGATGACCCCATCCACCGTGTCAAAGTTGATCGGTCGGATCGAAGAGCGATTGGGCGTCCGCTTGCTGGAGCGCTCCACGCGCCGCCTGTCCCTCACCACTGAAGGCCGACACTATTATGAGAGAAGCCGAACGCTGCTAGGTCAGCTCGAAGAAATTGAGCGAGAAGTATCTTTGGGTGCCGCGAAAGTGCGCGGCACGGTTCGGGTCAGTGCCTCGGTCGGTTTTGGCATGGTAGCGGTCGAACCGCTGCTGCCAGCCTTTTGGCGCGAGTATCCTCACGTCGTAATCGACCTGTCTCTTTCCGATGAGATCGTTGATCTCTATCTGGACCGGACAGATGTCGTCTTCCGCGTGGGCACCCTTGCCAGCTCCAACCTGACATCTCGCAAGTTGGGAACCGCCCAGCGCAAGATCGTCGCCTCTCCGGACTATCTCGAACGCTTTGGCAAGCCGGAGCGCATTCAGGACCTCGCCAACCATCAATGTCTGGGTCTCAATTTTCGACGCTCGGTACCCGTCTGGCCATTGAAAGAAGGTGGCCGTGTGCTGGATCGCAATATCTCTGGCCCATTGATTGCCAACAATGGCGAGAGCCTACGCCGCATGGCACTGGCGGGGATGGGGTTGGCGCGCATGGGTGAATTTCACGTCCGTGACGATCTGCGCACGGGTGCGCTTGTCGAGATCATGGACGAAGCGGTTGAAGGCGACAGCGAAGACGTACACGCGCTGTTTCTCGGTGGCAGCCTTGTGCCGCATCGCGTGCGCGTCTTTCTTGACTTCATGGCACCACGGCTGAAGGCATTCCTCGACGCGGGCACGCGCGCCTAACACTTGAAATCGGATCAGACCAAGCGAATACGGCAAGCAACAGTGCCGCCGGCGCCAAAATCGCCGCGTATCTGATCACTGTTTTCGAGAGGTCTCACCCCCGTGCATGTCCCCGTCAGGATGTATTCTCCGGCCCTCAAGTCGCGGCTTCGCAAAGGATGATTTGCCAGCCACATAAGCGCATCAGATGGATGGTCCCAGACGAGTTGCTTCGCTGTCCCGGCCGCCTCGATCTTGTCGTTGACGGCAAGCTTAACCGGGACGCTTGTCAGGTGCGCAATGCTCGGTGCGGAGAGTTCCTCGCCAATCACAACGGCACCATTGACGCCGAGGTCAGCAATCGCCCCCATGCCGAGGCCGGCAACGCCCCCCTCCACTCGGCAGGCAACTATTTCCAGCGATGGATGAACGCTGCCTACAGCGGCCCGAATATCGTCAGGTGAATAGTCGGATCGCCCAGCCACCAGGTCACCCTTCAACCGAAAGGCGAATTCGACCTCGGCCAACGGCTTGTGGATTTCGGCAATCGCGACATCAGTGTCGTTGTTAAAAACCGATGTAGAGAGCACAGGTGAAAAGAAGGGCGCATCGAGACCAATTGTCTTCAGGGCGGGTGCTGCGGTACCGCCGATCTTCCATGCTCCAACCCGACCACCGACACTTTTGAGGATTTCATCCTGAACCTCATAAGCTACGGTGGGCGCAACAACGCGAGCAAGGTCGGAGCGGGCGATGATACGCCCGGTCTTGCGCGCATGAGATAGCTTCTCAGCTTCGATTGTTCTGGCCACGCCGGTGTCCTTAAAAAGTAAGATAGTCAGCTGACAATGCGGGTCATTTCCTGCATTTCCGGATCCAGTTCCAAGCCAAGGCCGGGTGCTTCTGGAGCTTTGAGGAACATGCCTTCCTCCGTAGCGACTTCCTGGATTGAAGGCCCGGTAAAGAGCCGTGTCTGAATACCCAGGAGTTCATTGTCCGGCATGAAGTACTCGACCCATTTCACATTCGGAAGACCAGCCGCCATGTGCAGGTGGACCATTTGCAGGTTCCACGGAGAAATTGGCACGCCTTTGGCCGTGGCGTATCCATGGATCAAAAGCCAGTCGGTAATGCCACCGGTCAGCGCAGCATTCGGCTGAATCATGTCAATCGACGCTTCATCAATCAGGGTCCGGAACTCCGGCAGGCCGGTGTTCTGCTCACCACCAACAATGTACGTGTTGCCAGCGTTTGCCTTGACCCGCCGATAACCTGAAAAGTCCTCAGGAGCGACCGGTTCTTCCAGCCAATAGACATCGTAGGGCTCCCAAGCCTTGAGTTGCTGGATCGCCGTGTCGACATCCCATGTGCCGTTGACATCGACCATAAGCTTCACGTCGCTGCCGATAGCCTCTCGAACGGCCTGGACGCGGGCAGTCGCCTCAGCAAGCGAGACATGTGACAATGATCCGCGGATTTTCAGAGCCTTGTGGCCGCTTGCAACATACTCACTTGCTCGTTTCGCCAGGTCGTCCGGGGACAGATGATGCGCGCAATTGGCGTACGTCGGGATAAGCTTTCTGTCGCCGCCAAACAGGGCAGAAACAGGGGCATTCACCAGTTTGGCCTTAATGTCCCAGACCGCAAAATCGATCCCAGACATGCAAAGACGCACGAAGCCTTCGCCACCTCGACGCGGGATGGCGCGGAACATTTTTTCCCAGATCACCAGATGCCGACGCGGATCCTCTCCAATAACGACGGGCGCCAGGATATTGCGAACAAGGTTGAGGAAAATCTCACCCATGCCCTTTGGTGCGCTGGTGAAACCAATGCCCGTGAGCCCCTCGTCGGTGCTGACGGTCAACACGAGGATTTCGCCGATATATGTGCCTTCAATATCGCCACCATAACGAGCAACATCAATGCCAATGATCTTCATGTGGAGGCCTTCTTTGCTTAAGGAATGAACTTTGTTTCGTCTGCGGATCAGGCGGTAAGCACTTGCTCCGGGATTCGGTAGATTCGTTGGGCATTGCCGTAAAACAGAGCGCTGCGCTCCGCTTCGCTGAAATCTCGCGTGATTTCGTCAAAGCCCTGAAAGATGGTGTCGTAGTCGGTGACAAGACCATCGACTGGGAAGTTGGATGCGAACATGGCCCGGTCAGTTCCGAAGGCATCGAGTGCCTCCAGCACGACCCAGCGATTGGCGTCGACTGTCCACTTCTCGCCCGGGATGCCAATCCCTGAAATCTTGATCCGCGCATTCGGGGCAAGAGCAAACTGCCTGAGAGCTTCACGCCAAGCCGAAAGCCCACGCTCACTGCGATCGGCCGGTAAACCTGTGTGGTTGAGAATGACAACCGTTTCGCCAAAGGTGTCCGCGAGGTCGCGTGCCTCCTCCAGGTGCCACCAAGGCACCTGGAGATCAAAGCTGAGACCATTGCGCGCCAGTTGCGCATATCCTTGACGCCATTTGGAATCACTCATCGAGCCTGGCGCACCCACCAGAACATCCTGCGGGCGTGCAGCTGCAGCAGGCTTGTCGCGAATACCGACGATCATCGGATCCCTGCCGTACTCCTCCAGCAAGCTATCGACGCCGTCTTGATGCAGCTTCGCCGCACCAACGATTACCGAGGGCAAGCCATCCGTTTCGGCGACCGACCTTATCCAGGAAATCTCTCCGCGCGGATCGGTGGGGTCCCAGCCCGTTTCGACAAAGACGCTCCCACAGATCGCCACGGATGCAGCGTCACGTCGATAGTCACTGACAAGGTAGTTGCGTCTTAAGGCGGCGTAGTCGCCATAGCGGAATTCGCTCAAAGGTGCTGCGTCGCAGAGCCAAGGCAGATAGTTCCTCTCGATGTCCCACACGTGCATATGCGCATCGACAACCTTCAGTTTGCCAGTCATTCTCGCCGATCCCTACTATGCGGTTTTTTGACGACGCACCCTCAGCGCCTGAACCGTTCTGATCAAAGGGAAGAGCCAGATGATCAACGTCAGAATGCCAAGGCCTGCAGAAATCGGTCGGCTGAAGAAGGCAAATAAATCGCCGTCCGCCTTGAGCATGGACGTAATGAAATTGCTTTCCAACACCTCACCGAGCAGCAAGCCAAGGATACAAGGCGCAACCGGGATGCCGTTTTCTTCCATCAGAAAGCCCAGAATGCCGAAGCACAGCATCACGCCGATATCGAAGGTGTTGTTGTTGCCCGCGAATGCACCTGTCACACAGAACGCCAGAATGACCGGCATCAGGAGGCGACGCGGGATGATCAGAATGCGCTTGCTGACCGCGATTGCGCCCCACCCCAAAACCACCAACAAGATGTTGGCGACAATGAAGATCAAGAAGACCGCGTAGATATTTTCCGGATTGATCAGAAAAAGCGTTGGCCCCGGGTTCATTCCATGCACGAAGAGCACACCGATGACGATTGCCGTGATGGAATCGCCCGGCACGCCAAACACGAGAGCCGGTACCCAGGCACTGCCCAAAGCTGCGTTGTTTGCAGAAGTGCTCTCGATAATTCCTTCGACATGACCCGTGCCGTATTTTTCCTTCTGCTTGGAAAAGCGGCGGCTGATACTGTAGGCCATCCAGGCAGCAATATCGGCACCGGCCCCCGGAAGGGCGCCTACCACAACCCCCAAAATGTTGCCGCGGATCTGGTTGCGCCAGTAGGTCTTCAGCATCTTGCCCCAGGCGCGAAATGGATTTCCAACGCTTGTCTGCGGGACGCTGTGCGGATTGTTGCTTGGCTTAAGCGCGTACCGCAGAATTTCAGCTACGGCGAACAGACCGATCAGCGCTGCGATGAAGTTCACCCCTCCGAGCAATTCGATACTGCCGAAGTTGAAACGCGGTGTTCCGATGGGATTTTCCATGCCAATCGTCGACGCCGAGAGACCAATCAGCAAACTCGCAAGCCCTTTGAGTGGATCGCCGGCAGAGACGAATGCAGCGCTGGTCAACCCGAGCAGCGCCAACCAGAAGTATTCAAAGGAAGAGAATTTCAGAGCCACCTCTGCCAGGGATGGTGCCGCCAGCATCAGAACAGCGGTGCCGAACAGACCACCGACTGCGGAGAACAACAAGCTTGCTCCCAGCGCCTTCTCAGCCTCTCCCCTGAGGGTCATCTTGTAGCCCTCATCCGCGTAGGCAGCCGAGGCCGGGGTTCCGGGAATTCGCAACAGGAAGGCCGGTATATCCCCGGCGAAAATCGCCATCGCGGAACAGCTCACCATCGCGCCCACGGCAGCGATGGGATCTAGGTGAAAGGTGATTGGAACTAGAACAGCAACCGCGAGTGTGGCTGTCAGGCCTGGAATGGCACCGACGAATAAGCCAAACACGGCCGCCAACGTGATTGCGAGTAAGACTTCCCACCGCGCAACGAGGTCAAACGCCAAGGCGAGAGTAGACATTGGCTAAGCCTTTCAGGTTTTAAAACGGCAGGAAGGTGGCTGTAGGGAGAGGCACTGAAAGCACATTGATGAAGGCATATTTGATCGCGATTGTGCACAGCGCCGCGACCGGCAAGATGATGATCAACCTGCAGCGAAAAACGGCCATCAGAAGTACCAGGACCGGAAAAATGGTCAGGGAATAGCCGAACGTCGGCATCGCAACGATTGCGTAGATCGGTGAAGCAATGACAGCAGCTCCGCGCACCCAATCAAGCCGAACCCTCCGCACCAGCGGTTTCAAAGTGCCTTGATTGGCACTGTTGCGAACGATCAAGCCTATTCCCGTCAAGATTGCGAAGATGGAAAGCAGAATAGGGAATACATCTGGCCCATAATTTCCCGGCGCCCCGCCGGGTAATCTCGTGGCCATGAACCCCATGATCAAAGCGGCGATGACAAAGACGAGCCCAAGGGTTCGGTCCGTTACACGCATAGCTTCCTCCCAGAAGATTTTTATTGCCCGCATCGTCGCTCCTGCAGGAGATCGGGACGGAGCCTTTTAAAACGGGATTGGCGGAACCCTCTGAAGGATCCCGCCATAGTTGTTACTGCTTAGCCAAGCCGATGGCTTTGAGAACAACACCCATGCTTGCGTCTTCTTCACCCAGGAATTCGCCGAATTCCGCACTTCCCATGTAGCGGAGCCCAAAGCCGCGCTTCTGCATGAAGTCGGCGTATTCCGGGTCCTTGTAGATTTTCTCCATCGCAGCAGAGAGCTTTTCTACGATCGCCTCGTCCACGCCCTTCGGCACCACCATTCCGCGCCAAACGCCTTGGCTCCACGGCACGCCTATCGCCTGTTCAACTGTAGGAACATCCGGAAAGTTCTCTGCCCGTTGATTGGACATGATTGCGAGGGTCTTGAGCTTGCCAGCCTCCGCCAACGCGGCTGCTTCCGGCAAAGAGACTGGCGCTACGTGAGCGCCACCAGCAACGATATCGAGCAACCCTGTCGCAGCGCCTTTGCTCGGAATCCATGGCAAAGCGTCGGCGGAAATATCGAGCTCGTTCAGAAGCCCGGCCAGCGCCAGGTGCCAACTGCCACCGATGCCTGTACCAGTTCCTTTGAATTTGCCTGGGTTGGCGCGAATATCCTCGACCATCGCCCCCAGATCATTCCACGGCGAGGTCGCTGCAACATGCACGCCGGCAGGATCTTCATTCATCATTGCCAATGGCGCATAGGCTTCATGGGTCAACTCTGTGAGACCCATCCAATGCATCATATTGATTTCACTAGTGATAAGACCGAGCGTATAGCCATCTGGCTTAGCTGCTGCGATGGCAGAATGACCAACGACGCCCGATCCCCCGGTCCGATTGATGACACTGACCTTCTGACCGAGATCTCGCTCCAGAATCGTCCCGATCGTTCGCGCTGCTGCATCGGTTCCACCGCCTGCGCTCCAAGGCACGATAATGGTGATGGTTTGCTCAGGGTATTCCGCAAATGCCGTACCCGTCATGGTCGCTGCAGCGATGGCTGCAGCGCTCAAAAGTTTTACAATTCCCATGTTTTCCCTCCCATTGGAAATGCTGGAGCCAACTCCTCCGGCTCCAGCACTCACTGTCAGTTCAACTGCAGAATGTTTGCTTTGATTGACGGCTCGATTTTACGCTCGAGCTTCTTTGTATGTCGCAAGATGGTGATTTCCATCGAACCTGTTCCCACCTCCATCTCCAGGATATGGCCTCCGACGGCATCATAGTCGCCGCCGGTATTGGCTGCGTGAGCATGAATGGAAGGCTTGCCATTCTGCCAAGCAATGCTGCCATTCAGGCTCGCCATCTCCATGTCTTTATAAGTTTTCGGCACAAAGACCTTGTCGTCAAAATCGTAGAATCCGAAAGTTGCCGAGCCGGAAAAGCCAATGCCGAAGAACGTGGCCGAAGGTATGTCTTCCTTTTCTGCCAAAGCCGACAGAGCAGCGATGACATTGTCTTTATGCGTCAGAACCATCAGGTAGCCGGTCGGCGTTTCGATGTACTTGGAAGTAATATCTTCCACGGGAGGTCTCCTCTTCGTCTGGTTCGCACATTCGTGCGCCGGACACCTAATCCCTCCGACTTCATTGAAACGCTTCCTGACCAGGCTGAAACGCTGAGCTTCCAGCAGTCAGTATGAGCCGTTTCAGTGCAAGCCCCTGCAGGGTCGTGATGAGCAAGCGACGAATGTGATGTGGCTGCCCAAGGAGTAGCCAAGCCAGACGGGGTCTCAAAGCACACTCATGGAAAAGGCGGTTGTCCAATATGTGCGTGTTGCCCGGAGCCTGAATTGAGCAAGTGTTGTCTGGAGTAAAATGCCGCCGCCTCCGATGGAGCGGGCAAGTCATCCATCTCCCGTCAAAGTTCGTCGTCTTTGTGTGAGCGAATTTTTTTGCGGGATCTTTCTTCCGCCATGAGGCGCACCCCAGCGAAAGACACAGACAATTGGCCGATTTAATCAACTACCTCACTTCAATCCGCTTTGGCTTTGGTTCCGCCGGCGATCTTTCGTCAGAGCTTGAAGCGCAAGGTATCCGCTGCCCACTGTTCGTTACTGACAAGGGAATTGTCGCAGCCGGCCTTCTGAAACGGACTGTCGCGACAAACGGCATCACATCGCCAATCGTTTTTGATGAGACGCCTCCCAATCCCACAGATACGGCGGCAGCCGCAGCACTTAGGGTTTACCGCGACCGAAATTGCGATGGCATCGTTGCGCTCGGCGGTGGGTCACCAATTGATCTGGCAAAAGCCGTCGCGCTGATGGTCCACCATCACGAGCCACTTGTGCGTTACGCAGTCATCGAAGGAGGACTGGCGCGCATTGTTCACGAATTTCCACCGTTGATTGCCATACCGACAACTGCCGGAACAGGGAGCGAAGTCGGCCGCGGTGCGATCATTTCATTCAAGGACGGTCGCAAGCTCGGGTTGATCTCGCCGAAAATGATCCCGACCGTCGCGATCTGTGATCCGGAGCTGACGCTTGGCCTGCCTCCATTGCAAACCGCTGCCACTGGGATGGACGCTTTGACGCATTGTATCGAGACCTATCTGAGCCCCAGGTTCAATCCAACGGCTGAAGCGATCGCCCTCGACGGCTTGCGACGGGCCGCGCATAACATCGAAATTGCCTTTAGGGACGGCACCAACAGGCAGGCCAGACAGGAGATGATGATCGCCGCGTTGCATGGCGGCATGACCTTCCAGAAGGGGTTGGGTTCGGTGCACGCGCTGTCGCATCCGCTTGGCGGCTTGAAAAGTGTAAGCCTGCATCACGGCACGTTAAATGCAGTCTTGCTGCCAATCGTCCTTCGCCTTTGCGAAGGAGCTGCGCCTGAGAAATCCGCTGTTTTGCGCGAGGTCTTAGGCGTGGCACCAGGTGCCTCCCTGGCCAACTACGTCTCCGACCTAAACAAAAAACTCGAGCTGCCATCGACGCTTGGGGAGCTGGGGGTCTCGCTCGATGTGGTCCCCGCTATCGCCGAGGCCGCCATGCTAGACCATTCACACGCTTCTAACGTCCGACCAATGAGCCTTCATGAGTACCGGGCAATCCTGACAGAAGCCATCACCGGGAAGCCGGTTTTTTGAAAGGGGCCGCTGTTTCAGGGTCTCCACCGAGGTCCTGTATCTCCGGCGGTGATCCATCGGGAAAGGCAACGCTGTAATAGTTCGCGCCCAGAAACGGTTTTTCCTGACCCAGATGCTCCACGAGAAAGTCGACGAAGGCGCGAACACGCGTGGATATATAGCGATGATTGAAGAAGAGAGCATATACGCCCTGAGTGTCGCCCGGATGGTATTTCTCAAGGACAGGCACCAATTGCCCTGCCGCGACAGCTTCACCGACCTGAAACCAGGCAAGGCGGGCAAGCCCTACGCCAAGCAACGCGAGGTTCCTGATCGTTTCGCCGTTATTTGCACGATAGCGCCCACCAGCAACCGTATTGGTCAACTTACCGTCGACAAGCATCGGCCATTCATTCAGATGCTCGCCGAGATTGAACTGCAAGCATTCATGATTGGTCAGATCCGCCGGGGTTTGCGGCACTCCATGGACGGCAAGATAGGCCGGACTGGCAACAATCACCCTTCGACTCTCCGCAATCTTGCGGGCCTTCAGAGACGAGTCTTTCAGCGTGCCGAGGCGCACGGCGACGTCCACACGCTTGTCGATAATATCAGTCAGACCGTCTTCCAAGTTCACATCGATATCGACCTGCGGGTAGCAGCGGTCAAATTCCGGAACAAGAGGCAGGACCCGACGAACACCGATCGGCACACTGCAGGAGATGCGCAAAAGGCCCATTGGCTGATATCGGCTTTCCAGAATCTTCTGTTTCGCGACTTCTATTTCAGCGGCCACCCGGTCCGCCGTTTCGAGGAAGATTTCCCCCTCATAGGTGAGAGCAAGACGCTTCGTGGACCGGTCAAACATCGGCACGCGCAACTCGTCCTCGATCTTGGTGACGATCTTGCTGACCGCCGAAGGCGTCATATTCAACTCTCGCGCAGCAGCAGAAAAAGATCCCGCCTTCGCAACCTCGGAAAATACCCGCATCCGATCAGCTCTATCCACAGTACTTCCAGCTCCAATACCACCCAACTTCGGGTTCAATTTCCTGACGTCATTCACTCTTCTTCAAACCAGAGGGCTAAACTCCCATGCCAAACTATATCGACCTGACTGTCCCTATCCAACCGCACTTCAGATGGGGTATGGAGCGCGGACTCACGAGCGACTATGCAAAGGGCGACAGCTTCCAGACGACCTGGATCAAGCTTATCGTACACGGCTACACTCACATCGATTCCCCGCGTCACATGGTTCAGGATGGAAAGACTTCGAGCGAGGTTCCGCTTTCGACCACCATCGGCGAAGCTTCAGTGATCGACCTTTCCGACATTGAACCGAACCAGGAAATAACCGCCAACATGCTGCAGGCACGTGGCGACCACGTACAAAAAGGCGATATCGTGTTGCTGAAGACCTGCTGGGATCTGAAGCGAGACCTCAACTCCGAAGCATTTTGGACAGATGCCCCTTACCTGTCCCGCGGCGCCTGCGAATGGCTGCTTTCAACCGGCCTGAAAGCCTTTGCGCCCGACTTCCCGCAAGACTATCCGATCCGCAAATTACTCCATGGTGAAGTCGCTCCGATTGAGGAATTCGTTTCTCATGACGTGCTGCTCCGCAATGGGGTTATCCTTATCGAGTATGTCGGGAATTTCGACGCCTTGAAGTCCCCCCGCACCTTTATCTATGCATTGCCGATCCGCATTCCGGAATCTGACGGCTGCCCGGCTCGGGTGATCGCTGTCGAATAAGCCGACCCTGCCAGCTTTTGAAGGATAGAGCGCCGCAGCTGTTCCCAAGGGGACGAGTCGCGGCGCTCTTGTCTTAAAGCGTCGACCTGAACGCGCCCCCGTCCAAGAGCAGATTCTGGCCAGTGATAAAGCCACTTTGGGAAGAGCAAATGAATGCACACGCCGCACCAAACTCCGCCAGTGTGCCAAAGCGACCCGCAGGGTTGAGCGACATCATACGCTCACGGATTACGTCGGCACCAACGCCTTCGGCTTTGGCGGTACCTTCGATCATCTGAGCTATCCGATCCGTATCGAATGGCCCTGGCAGCAGGTTGTTGATCGTCACATTGTGCACAACCGTGGTGCGTGCCAGACCAGCCACAAAGCCGGTCAAACCGGCTCTTGCTCCGTTGGAAAGACCAAGAACGTCGATCGGAGCTTTGACAGCCGCTGAGGTAATATTGACGATACGGCCAAAACCCCGCTTGATCATGCCATCTACAGTCGCCTTGATCAGGTCAATCGGGGTCAGCATGTTGGCATTGAGTGCCTGAACCCAATTATCGCGCCCCCAATCGCGGAAATCTCCGGGAGGAGGACCACCTGCGTTGGTGACCAGAATGTCGGGGTCAGGCGTTGCCGAGAGAATTCGCTGTCGACCTTCAGCCGTCGTGATGTCACAGGCAATCGCCGACACCTTGACGTTGCAAGCAGCACGAATTTCTCGAGCGGTCGCGTCCAGAGCATCCGGAGATCGAGCGCAAATGGTTACGTCAACGCCCTCATGAGCAAGCTGAACAGCGCAGGCCTTGCCAAGTTCCTTTGAAGCCGCGCAGATGATAGCGCTCTTCCCATTCAATCCAAGATCCATGTCAATTCATCCATGTAAGCATGATCACGACAGCAGTTCGGCCGGCAGGTTCTGATAGGAAACCGGTCTCAGGAACCTGCGGATGGAGAGGGTTCCGACGGATGTTGCGCCGAAGTTGGTCGAGGCCGGATAGGGGCCTCCATGGACCATCGCATCGCAGACTTCCACACCGGTCGGAAAGCCATTTGCCAAAACACGACCGGCCTTGCGTTCAAGCACAGGCAATAGCCCTTTGGCATGATCAAGGTCGCCCGGCCCCATATGAAGGGTCGCCGTCAATTGCCCCTTCAACTTTGTTGCAACCTCGTGCATCTCCTCAAAGGAGGACAGCCTGACGACGATCCCAAGAGGTCCGAAGACCTCTTCTGAAAGCGCTTCGTTTTCGAGCCAATTGGCCCCACTCGTCTCGAACAGAGCCGGCAATGCAGTTCTGGCAACGCTGCCTGACGCATTGAGCATTCTGACACCCTCAGCGCCCCTCAGTTCAGCTATTCCTTGCACATAGGCGTCGCTGATACCCATGGTCAGCATATGCTGCTGCGGAGCCATCGACAGCTCTGCAGATAAGCTCGCAATCAGTTCGTCGGCCCCCAAGCCGTCAATGAGAAAACCAACTCCGGGCTTGGTGCAGAATTGGCCCGCCCCCATTGTCAGCGAGGCAGCCCAGCCCTTGGCAATAGCCTCGCCCCGGCTTGCCAGTGCCGACGGCAAGATAAACATCGGATTGACCGACCCAAGTTCACCGTAAAACGGGATTGGATTTTCGCGGCTCGCACATAGATCAAACAGGGCCCGGCCGCCGGCAAGAGAACCTGTAAAACCAACGGCATTGATCAACGGATGCTGGACCAGGGCGCTGCCAACGTCACGCCGGCCGCCTTGGATGAGCGAGAAGACCCCATCCGGCAACCCGCAGGCCTTGATCGCAGCTTCCACCGCCTGCGCCACCAGCTCACCCGTCCCCGGGTGCGCACTATGGCCTTTGACCACGACGGGACACCCTGCGGCCAAGGCCGCTGCTGTATCACCACCGGCAACGGAAAAAGCTAAGGGGAAGTTGGAGGCTCCGAACACCGCAACAGGCCCAATCGGGCGTTGCTTCAACGCGATCTCCGGGCGTGGCTGTGGCTTACGATCAGGAAGCGCCGGATCATGGCGTTTATCCAGGTGGCTCCCGCCTTCGATATGATCCGCGAAAAGCCGCAGCTGCATGACCGTGCGCCCACGCTCCCCGATCAGTCGCGCCTCTGGCAGGCCCGTTTCACTGGACCCAATGGCGGTTATGGCATCGCCCCGCGCGTCGATTTCAGCTGCGATCTGGCGCAAGAATGCAGCACGGCTTTTTCCGGAGGTTTGACCATAAGATAGAAACGCATTTTCAGCTGCGTCAGCCGCACTATCGACGAGATCAACAGTGCCGACGCAGAACTCAAGAGGCGAGCCATGAACTGGATCAGACAGAAACTTTCCGTCCGAGCCAAGCCATTGCCCCGCGACAAAGTGCTTTCCTGTAAGCATGACGTCCTCCTCAGTAAACAGACTTCAGCAACGCAAGAAAATCGTCCGCCGTGCAGGGTCTCGGGTTTGTCGGCGTCGAGTGATCGAGGACCGCAGCTTCAGCAATAGTGAGGAGATCCCCTTCCCGCAGTCCGACTTCTTTCAGGGTTGCCGGAAGCCCAAGTCGGGCATTCAAATCTGCGAAGAACCTCGAAAGCGATTGATCCGGCGAAAGCCCCAGACGCTTTTTGATACGAGCATATTTCTCCACGCAGACCGGCTCGTTGAAGTCCAAGACAGGCGGCAGCAAAATGGCGTTGATGGTGCCGTGATGAAGGTTCACATACTTCAACGCGCCCAACGGATGCGACAGAGAATGGATTGCGCCGAGGCCTTTCTGAAAGGTCAAACCGCCCTGAAGAGACGCCATCATCAATTCCCAGCGGGCCGATTTGTCTGCTCCGTTCAAAACAGCGATCTCAATTGCGCCAACAGCACGTTCCAGACCATCAAGAGCGATTGCCTCGGCAACCGGGTTCACACGCGGGCTCAGATAAGTCTCGATACAGTGTGAGATGGCGTCAAGGCCTGTCGCTGCCGTTAGGCCTGATGGCAGTCCCATCGTCAGGTCGGGATCACATAGTGCGACTTTCGGAATGAGGTGCGGAGAGATCAATCCGAGTTTTCGGCCATCCTGCAACGTAATCAGCGTTGCCCGACCGACTTCGCTACCCGTGCCGGATGTCGTCGGCACTGCAACCATGGGCGCAACTGGGCCGATTTTCGCAACGCCGCCTTCAATCGCAGCATATTGCGCCAATGGTGCTTCGTGAGTGGCAAGCAGAGCGATTGCCTTCGCCAGATCGATCGAAGACCCGCCACCGACGGCAAGGACCCCATCGCACTCACTTGAGCGGTACAGCTGTAGGGCCTTCAGCACCGCCGTTTCGGTCGGGTTGGAAGGCGTTCCATCGAAAACCGGAACATTGTCTGACGCTGTGAGCTCCGCCATAACCCGGTCAACGATGCCCGTTGCGACCAAGCCCTTATCAGTCACAAGGAGTGGCTTCTTGATGCATTGAGCAAGCAGCAGCCCTGAAAGCTCGGAGAGTACGCCTGCCCCAAATTCAATCTGGGTGAGATAGGAAATAGCGACCATTTTGATTCCCATTTTCGTTGAGAGATTCAACAAAATACAGTCGCTTAAGCGTTGGCGGGATTGAAAGAAGGCGCTAGATATATAACGTTTTGGAATACCGAGAGAGCTATGCAACCGACGTTAGATGCCATCATATCCAGATTGCGCATGAAGCATTTCCGCCTTCTCGTTGCCATCGATGAGGAAAAATCCCTCCTCAAAGCCGCTGATGCAATATCCATCACGCAGCCAGGTGCGTCCAAGCTTCTTCGAGATATCGAGACCGCATTCGGGGAAATTCTTTTCGATCGATCCCCCCATGGCCTCATCGCAAACGAAAGCGGACTTTGCGCAATCAGATATGCTCAGCTTATCCTGAACGACCTCACGCACCTGCGTGATGAGTTGGTCAACATCAAGAATGATTATAAGGGTTTTTTGTCAGTCGGCATGACAATGGGCGCGACGCCTCTCATGTGCGACGGCCTCCTGCAACTGTTGGAAAGTCAGCCAGGCAGCAAGTTCCAGATCCTGGAAGGGACAAGCTTTCAACTGTTGAAGTGGCTGGAAGAAGGACGGATCGAACTTGCCATCTGTCGAACAAATGTCAGCCCGCGACCCGAAACTTATGCGACTTCGCCGCTCGGACAAGAAGAGATCATCGTGATCTCGAATACCGGCCACAAGTTGGCCAGCAAAACGGCAATCCCGCTGTCCGATCTCATCCCGGATCGCTGGATCGTCTTTGCGCCAGGGACGCCCATGCGCTCATTTCTTGAGAGGGTTTTTCGCGCGACTGGAGAAGGTCTGCCTGACCATATCATCGAAACCACATCACTGCTCGTGATAACGCAATTTCTCAGCAGTGATCCCCGCTGCTGTGCCATCATTCCGAAGTCCGTCGCCCGTACGGTTTTGAATGACACGAACATCTGCGAGCTGGACGTCGCTATGGAACGCCTCGATCTTCCAAATCTCGTGGTACAATTGGCAGGTCGGCAATTATCGAAATCTGCGCAAGCGCTTAAGCAATACCTGATCAAGAATAGCTAACAGTCATTTCCGGTTCGCCCCCTGCGGGATTGCCATCGACACCCCCCGAAGGGGTTTATCACAGCTATGACCATTCCCTCTTCTTCGAAAGCCTCAAGTCCAGCGCCGCTCAACGCATGCAATCCCAGCAGTCTGGCCGCACTGCCAAGTAATGATTTGCTGGGTTTTAGAACGCCATAAAGCCCGCCGGATTTCTCCAGGCGGGCTTTTGAATGACGCCAAGACGTTAAACTGACGCGTTGCCGCAGCAATCAAACTGGCGCCATTCGTCATTCAAATTCCTCACCCGGAAGCCATTTATTTTTGGAACAAGTCAGGCGCCATCACCAGGTGGCGATCGATATAGTTTTCCATATGGACCACCGTCGCCTTCTCATCACTGAGAACAACAGCGAGCTGACCCGGCCCTTCGCGGCGCGGCACGACTTCGGTTCCATGAGTGGGTGTCGGTTTCCCGAGCCGGGGCTCGATGTTGTAGTGACCTCCGGCGATTGTACAGAAGGGAACACCCATCATGCTTCCTGAAACGCTCATGTGGACATGGCCACCAATGACATGACGCAGAGAACCGCAAGAGCGGGCAATTTCGGCAAACGCTTCGCCGTTTTCCAGGATGATGCTGTCTGTCGGCACCCCAAATGGTGTGAGGTTGTGGTGCATAATGATGATGACGGGCCGACCTTCTGCTGCCTCCAGTGACTGCTTCAGCCACTGCAGCTGAGCCTCTTGGAGCCGGCCTCCGGGTTGGCCAGGCACCGAGGTATCCAGCACGATGACCCTGTGACCGTTCGTGTCTATGACGCTATCGATCTTGCCGGTCTGCTGGTTGACCCGTTCGGCCCCAAACTGCGCGACGAAGCGATCTGAATTGTCATGGTTGCCGAGGGTCAGCACTGGTGACACAAGGAATCGGCTAATTGTTTCCTGAAGCCGCAAGTAGGCGGCAGTCTCACCATGGTCGGCAAGGTCTCCGGCGAGCACGATCAGGTCCGCATCGGCATGGCGGCTGTTGACGAAGTCGATGCCAGTTTCAAGCCTCTCGGTGGTGTCGAGGCCATGAGACAAGGCTCCAGCAGGCACAATGTGCAGGTCGGAAAGCACAACTATCTTGATCATTCAGGTCTAGCTTCTTTTGTCTGAGATGGAAGATTTAGGGCAGGCGCCGACCTACCCCTTCACACCGGTCATCGTGATGCTGCGGATGAAGAGACGGCGGGCGAAAAGAAAGATGATGACCATCGGCAGCGTCACGACCGTTGCCGACGCAAAAGTGCGGCCGTAGTCGTTGTCGAAGTCCGATTGGTACTGCAGCATCGAAAGGGCTGCGGTCATCTTGTTCTGGCTCTGCACAACGATGAGCGGCCAATAGAGGTCATTCCAGTGCGCCACCACGGAGAACACCGAGAAGGCGGCAAGCGCCGGAACCGCAGCAGGCAAGATCAGGCGCAGGATGATCTCGATTTCACTAAATCCATCAACACGCGCCGCATCGATGATGCTGTCCGGATAGTCCCTGAAAAACTGCCTGAACAGGAAGATCGCAAAAACCGACACGAAAAACGGAAACATCAGGGAGAAGTAGGTATCGAGCAGGCCGAATTCGACAAGGCCAAGATAGATCGGAATTGACGTCACATTGATCGGGATCGTGAGTGACGCAACGACAAACCCGAACAGGATCGATTTGCCCTTGAACTTCAACTTGGCCAAGGCATAGGCGACCGGAACGGCCGTGATCAGCTGCACGATCAGAATGCCGATACACACGATGAAGCTGTTGGCCAAAAAGGTCAGATACGGCTGTTCGAACAGGACACCGTAATAGTTGACGCCGCCCATGAACGTCTCGGGCCAAAAGCTGAACTCTGAATCATAGACTTCGTTCGCCGGTTTGAGGCTGGCCGACAGCATCCAGACAAAGGGGAACAGGACCAGCCATGCCCCCAGAAACAGAAGGCAGGTCCCGATTGCATCAGCAAGAGATCTAGGTTTCAGAGAGACGAGAAAGCCCAGGAAACCGGGCTGCGGCTGGGACAGGGCAATGTCGCTCATGCGTGTGTTCTCCGACGATCGCCAAGGCGTGTTTGCAGCCAGGCAACGAGAAACAGGACGGTCAGGAAGACAAGAGACAGGGCACACGCATAAGCCATGTTGAAGTTCTCGAAGCCTTCCAGATAGGCAAGGTAGAGATACACTTCACTCGCCCTGTCCGGCCCCCCGCGCGTCAAGACGGCAACCGTGTCGAACAACTTGAACGCTGTGACCAGCGTGTTTACGGAAACGAAAAGAGCCGTCGGTGCGAGCAGCGGCCACGTCACCTGGAAAAACCGGTCGAGCGGGTGGTCAGCCCCATCAATACTGGCCGCTTCATAGAGGTTTTTGGGAATGGCCGTCAGGCCTGCCAGAAACAGGACCATGTTGAACCCGATAACTCCCCAGACGGACACCATGGCTATCGAGATGAGAACCACATCCCCATCACCAAGCCAGTTGACCTTTCCGAACCCCAAGCCGACCAGCAGGTTGTTGATCGCCCCCTGATTGCTGTCCAGCAACGCACGCCAGACCAGGGTCATGGCCG
This sequence comes from Roseibium limicola, assembly GCF_017313085.1. Taxonomy (GTDB): domain Bacteria; phylum Pseudomonadota; class Alphaproteobacteria; order Rhizobiales; family Stappiaceae; genus Roseibium; species Roseibium limicola. The sequence goes on from NZ_JAFLNF010000008.1 coordinate 257,772, forward strand.
TAAGGGTCGACGTTACCGGCATGAAATAGAGAACCTCGAGGATGGATCGAAAACGTCTGCGGCGCTGAATGGCGATCGCAAGAACAAGCGGCAGCACAAACGCGCCCGGGATGAAGATTGCCGCATAGATCAGAGTGTTCTGCAGGGCGGTCAGGAAATGCCTGTCGGTGAACATCTGTTTGTAGTTGTCGAGGCCGACAAAGGAAAACCCGTCATAAACCAGCGAGTAGTCCGTGAAGCTGATCATAAACACCGCCAGGATCGGCAGAACGTAGATGAGCAGGATCAGAAAACTTGCCGGGGCAGAGAGAAAATATGCAAGACGCACTCGTGACCATTCGGGCCTGACAAGGGAGTCGCCGTTCATTGCGCCGCCTCCCGCATGGCCATCGAGAAGCGGGCGTCGCGCAACCGTTCCCCTTGCGCATCGAAATACAAGAGATCGCTGCAGTCGAAACCGACAAAAAGCTCCTCTTGCGTATCGAGCACGGCACGTTGGCCAATGGCCTGTGACACCCGCAAACGGAACGGGGTATCCTGTACGCCGGCCAGGGTTCCGTGCAGAAGCACCTCGTGCCCCAGGTCCTCACTCAGATGGCGATTGTAGGCCAGCTTGAAATCGGTCGAGACGTCCTGAGACCCGACCAAACGGGCCGCTTCGGGGCGCAGGCCGATCTGCACACAGGACGATAGGTTAAAGGCAAGACCTGGGTGCACCACCGTGCCGACCCGCAGGTCTTCAGCCCCAACGCTCACCGGCAGAATGTTGATTTCCGGCGAACCAATGAACCTGGCGACCGAAACCGAGTTTGGATCTGCATAAAGCGTGCTGGGGGTCGCCAGCTGCAGAAGTTCGCCTTTCTGCAGCAGCGCCACGCGATGCGACATGGTCATGGCTTCCGTCTGATCATGTGTCACATAGACGAAGGTGTAGCCGGTGCTCTGGTGAAGCTCGGTGATTTCCTTACGCACCTCGACACGCAACTTGGCATCCAGATTGGAGAGGGGCTCGTCCATCAGGAACAGTTTCGGATGGCGCACAAGTGCGCGGCCAAGCGCAACACGCTGGCGCTGACCGCCAGACAGCTCTGCCGGGCGCCGGTTCAGCAGATGTTCAATCCGCAGCTGCCGGGCCACGGCCTCCACCTCGCTGGCGATGACCGGCTTGATGGAACGGGCTCGAGGGCTGACCAGGTTGACCAAAGGCAAGCGCGCATGGAGCGGCAGTCGTGCCATGATCAGTGGCATTGCGATATTCTGCGCGACGCTCATGTGCGGATAGAGTGCGTAGTCCTGAAAGACCATGGAGATGTTGCGGTCTTTTGGCGATGCGGTGTTCACCACCTCACCAGCGATCAAGACCTCACCGCTGTCAGGGGCCTCAAGACCTGAGATGATCCGCAGCAATGTGGATTTTCCGCAACCGGATTCACCCACCAGCGACAGAAATTCGCCATCTGCGATCTCGAGGGAGAGTCCCTTCAGGACGTCGGTACTTCCGAATGACTTTCGGATGTTTCGGAGTTCAAGACCGGCCACACTATGCCTCATGAGCTGGAACAAGAAGGAAGCAGGCGGAAGACATCCCGCCTGCCCGTCTTTTGAAGGAAGTGGTTATCGCTTGGAGAGTTTCTCGGCGATCTGCTTGAGTTGAGCAGCGCCATCGTCCGGCGAGGTCTCGCCTTCCATCACAGACTTGATTACAGAGCGCTGTTCGCTCCAGATCTTCTGGTTCTGCGTTCCCGGGTAGCCGTACCAGGGACCGGCGCGGTCGTACTGCTTGATCGGGGTCGCGTAGTACGGGTTCTCGGCGTAGAACTTGCCGAGATACTCGTCATCCAGCGTCCGTCGGTTGGTCGGCAGATATCCTGTGATCCGGGCTGCAACCTCCTGACCGCGCGGACCGGTCACGAACTTGATGTATTCCCACGCAGCTGCGACTTTCTCTTCATCCTGGGTGGTGATGATCGCGGCGTTGCCACCGGTCGGCAGGGTGCCATCTGCATCATTCCAGACCGTGAAGGTCGTCGAACGCAGATCGAAGGCGTTGCCGACGCGTTCCTGCATGTCACGAGCGCCAGCCGGGGAAAGACCCCAGATACCCATCTTGCCTTCGGTAAAAGACGTGAACTGGGTGCTGCTGTCCTGGTCGGTCAGTGCGCCACCTTCGGTGACGAGACGACGTGCCAGTTCCATGGCTTTCAGGGAGTGTCCGTTCTCATCGAAGACGACCTTGGAGCCATCTTCGGACACCATCGCCCCGCCCTGCATTTCGATCAGGGTCTGGAATCCCCAGTCGTCGCCATTGATCATCCACATGAACATTGGTGTGATGTCGTCACCAAGAGCGGCGATCTTTTTCGTTGCATCGAAAAGACCATCCCAATCCTGGGGGAAAGCGTCCGGGTTCAGGCCAGCCTGACGGAACAGGTCGGCGTTGTAATACCACTGGATGACAGAGGCGTTGAACGGCATGCCGTACTGAACACCATCGACACGACCCAGATTGATCATGCCAGGGGTGTAGTTCAGCTCTTTCCAGCCTTCGCCCTCAGCTTCGATCAACGACTTGAGATCGACGATCTGACCGCGCTTGGCCATCGCACGCGCAAGGGCAGGAAGCTGATTGTAAGCCTCGAATGCGCAATCCGGCAGGGTGTCGGTGGCAGACGCACGCATCATTTTCAGGTGCGTATCTGCGTAGTCCTTGGAGGGAGCTGCATATTTGACTTCGATCTCGTCCTGCATCTCGTTGAACTCTTTCATCAGCGGCTCATGCTGACGGGTCAGGTGACCAGAGTTTGTAAGGCAGGTGATCACGGTCTTCGCTTCAGCAGCAACAACGCTGACGCTAACCATAAGCATGGCAAGGGAGAGTTTCTTAAGCATGTCTTAAAACCTCGTTTCGACACTCGATTGACAACGCGATGGTGGGGACGCGCGCTTTGTCATCATCAGAGGCGCCGCGTTGCCGCGAGCACAAAGAGGCAAAAATCAAGCTTGAGTGACACACCGGTGACAGCCCTGCTCAAGGACCCGAAGTTTCATCAAACCTTTGCACCAAGTAGGGGATTTGGTGAATTTAGATATCCAGTCTGATCCGATCGCCCCGGACAACTGCTTCCGTAACCTCGAGTGGGTTCTGATCAACATCCACGTTGAGGCCTAGCAGGACGAACAGTGGTTGCTGGCGCGGAATGTCGAGGAGGTCGGTTTCCCGTTCGCTTGGCATCCGGACACGAACCATCGTCTTCATGCGAAAATAGTCGTCAATTCCGATCGCTGCATAGGCATCGGCTATCTCACCTGTCTCCTGGACGCGCTGTAAGATATCGACCGTGACCGTGGGGTGGATAAAATGGTGACCCAAAGCGATGGGCTCCCCGTCGGCGGTCAACAGAAACTCAATGAAATGCACTTTCTCGCGGAAGGACACGCCCAGGAGATTGGCGACATCAACAGGAGGCTGTCGCTTTGCCAATGTCTTGAGAACGGAGATCTTCATATCCGCTCCCGACTCCTGAAGGCTTTTATGGATACGCGTGCGGTTGGTGATGGCGTAAGGCCACTCTCGCCCCCGGACGAAAGCTCCGCTTCCCTGCCAACACGTGATGAACTTCCGTTCTTCCAGTATTTCCAGTGATTTACGCACCACGTGACGCGAAACACCATATTCCTTCATCAAGGCTGCCTGAGACGGAAGCCTTGCACCAGCTCGCAGTCCATCTCTTTCTATCACCTCCGCCAACAGCCGCGCCAAATGCCTTGCATCCATTGGGGTGCCCACTTATTTCCTACCCAGACAGTTGTCCCCAAAAGCCATCGCTCGGCGCTCCTTGATCCGCCCGAGACGCCTCGTCAGCTGGTGTGAGGGCGAGCGCGCGGGCATGCGTTTCAGGCTTAACTCAAACCGGCGACACTGCCCCGCGTCAGCCAGCGAAGCAGCGAGATCAACGCCAACGGGATGAGCGTCGTGATCAGCACCGCACAAAAGGCCATGGCCATGCCCAGCCCCGCCGAGCCCTGGTCGAACTGCTGCCAGATATAGACCGCGATGGTCTGGAACCCGACTGGGGCGACCAGAAGCGATGCGACCAGCTCCCGCGAGGCAACCGCAAACACCAGGATCATCGCCGTCACCATGCTCGGCAGGATCAGCGGAAAGACAATGCGAGTGAAGGCCCTCAGCGGCCCAGCTCCGCTGACACGCGCAGCAGACTCCAGATTGTCACCCAATTGGTGCAGCGATGCGGTGGCATAGCGCACCGGCTGTGGCAACAGAATGCAGACATAGGCCAGCAGCAGAATGAAGGGTGTATTGTAGGGCGTGATCGGCAGCCAGGGCTGGTTCCACGCGAGAATGATACCCACTCCGACAACAACGCCAGGCAGCGAATTCGGCGTGATCGACAAGGCATCCAGCACGATGCGGAAGCGGCCACGCCCCTTCACCACCGAGTAAGCGGTGATCGCACCGAGAAGTCCGGCCAACAGCGCTGTTGTGGTGCCCAGCATCAGTGAATTGCCAAGTGCGATCAAACCGTCACTGCCGGCACCCAGCAGTTCACGAAAATTGTCGAGCCCCATGTTTGATGGCTTCAGACCGCCAGAAATCGTACGCGACAACGCGGTGGCAAGAATGGCCAGAATAGGCAGGCCTGTGGCCAACAACGCCACAAAGGCGAAAAGCAGCGTTGCGGGCACAGCCCAGACACCGAGGCTCCGCTTGTCGGATGCCTGCGGCTTCCCGCCCACAATACGGTAATCCCGCCGGTTCAGCAGCCAGCGCTGTACCATGAAGGCAACCAGCGCCATGCCGACAAGAACAAGCGACAACGTCGCCGAGCCGGGAAGATCGATCGGCCACTCGGAAATCCGGTTTTCAATCCCGGTGACCAGTACCTCAAACCCGATGCGGCGGCCAAGGGCTGCGGGCGTGCCATATTCCTCGATCGACATGGCGAAGACCAAAAGAAGGCTCGCCGCGAGACCAGGCATGGCGAGCGGAAACGTGATGCGCCAGAAAGACCGCCACTGTCCTGCACCGAACACCCGGCCAACATCAGAATAGCGCGCACCAATGGTCTCAAAAGTGCGTGAGAGGACAAAATACACGACGGAAAATGTATTGAGCCCCATGATGAGCATAATTCCGGACACCGAAAACAGCAGGGAGGCCATGTTGAAACCGGTCACCTGCTCCAGATATCCGCGCGGTTGCAGCGTCATGATCCAGCCGAGCGCCGCAATATACGGCGGAATCATGAAGGGTATCAGAAGCAAGCCGTCCCAGATCAATGCGCCGGGCACCCGATACAATGCCCGCAGTGCAGCCAGAGGCACTGCAAAGACGGCTGCACAGATTACAGTCCCAACCCCGAGGAGCAAGGTGTTGCCTGCCATGCCGAAAAGCGCCGGGTCTGACAGCGTCTTGAAAAACAGAGAAAAGGGAGCGGCAAAAGAGCCACTCCCGAACTCAGGAAAGATCGCCTGAACAACAATGAACAGACAGGGGATCGCAACGACAATCAGCAGTCCGAGGGTGGCAATCCATTTGAGAAGGACGCTTCCCTCAGCGCCTGTGGTCACCGATCCCCCAGCCATTAATTGAAGATCTTCTTGAAGTCGGCCAGCACGTCATCGCGAGCCGGTGCGCCCTCATTCGACAGCAGCTTCAGATCACCGATCAACGGGCGGTCGACCTTGATGTCCGTACGCGAGGGCATCAGGTTGACTTTGGCCACGGCCTTCTGGCCTTCCTCGGACAGAACGTAATCGACGAATTGCTTCGCGTCGTCCTGGTTCTGGGAAGACTTGAGGATCATGATCGGGCGGGGAGCCACGACAGTCCCACTGGTCGGGAAGATCGCTTCGACGGTCTCGCCCTTGGCCGCTGCACTCATGGTGATGTAGTCAACGCCAGCAAAAACAGCCGCTTTTGCGCCCTGCAGAACCGGGTTCAACGCAGCCTTATTGGCACCGGCAACAATTGCGCCGTTGTCCTTGAGACCCTGCAAAACGTCGCTCATGTCGTTGGCAAGGAATGCTTCAACCAGCGTATATGTGCCACCGGACGCGGCAGGATCTGGCAGAGTGACCAGGTCCTTGTATTCAGGCTTGGCAAGATCGGACCAATCGGCCGGCTTGGGCGTGCCGGATTGCGTGTTCCAGGCGATGATGAGACCGGCTACGCCCTGAGCAACCGCGCCTTCCATTTTCAGAAAGTCCGGAACTGTTTCAGCGTTCGGGCTCTCGTAGGGCAGCAAAAGACCCTTGGCAGAAAAATCGGTAGCCGTGCCCCAGGATGCGGACACGACAACATCGGCAACAGGATTGGACGATTCAGCTTCCAGACGGGCCATAACCTTGCCGGTCGTTGCCTGGAAGACATTTGCCTTGATGCCGGTCTTCTCAGTGAAGCCTGCTGCCAGGTTTTTGATCAGAGCGCCAGGGCCAGCTGAGTAAACAGTCACGTCCGCCTGTGCGGCGGTCGAAGCCAGAAGGCCCATGACGAGGGCAAGAGATAAGCGTTTCATGACAGTCTCCATCAATGATGTGGGTCTGCAACCGGAAACCAGCGCAGGTCTTCAGGGGAAAAAGAGAGCTCAAGCACATCGCCTGCCCGCACAGGCGCTGGCGTCAGATGCCGGATGACATGATTGGTGCCGACCACGCGCAGGGTCAGCGCCTGCCCGGTGCTGCGCACTTGAGCGCGCAGCACCTCGGTTTTCAGTTTGTTCGGACCGTTCGCGTCCAGTCTCAAGGCTTTTTCAGGCAGGAGAACCTGGGCCTCCGCGCCGCCGAACACGCCTGCGGGCAAACTCAGATCCGTGCCCTTGATCAGCCAGTTTTCCGCATCATGCAGCGCGGGCAGAAGACAGCCAAGGCGCAGGAACTCTGCAACGGCAGCGGTCTTGGGATGATCGACCAGCTCTGCTGGGGCCGCCAATTGCTCGACCCAGCCGCCGCGCATCACTGCCACATGATTGGCCAGTGTCAACGCTTCCGCATGGTCGTGCGTGACGTAGACGGCGCTGAGGTTGAGGTCGGCAACCAGATCCGCAATTTCTTCAACCATGGTTTCACGCAATTCGCGGTCAAGGTTGGAGAGTGGTTCATCGAACAAGACCAACGGCGGTTCGGCGACAATGGCCCGCGCAATGGCCACCCGTTGCTGCTGACCGCCCGAGAGATCGGAAGGACGCCGTTCGGCCATGGCCCCCAGCCCAACCCGGTCCAGTGCCCGGGTCACCCGGTCTTTGCACTCGCTTGCCCCGACACGCATCATTTCCAATGGAAAGGCGACGTTCCTGGCAACCGACATATGCGGCCAGAGCGCATAGTCCTGAAACACCATCCCAAGGCCACGTTTTTCGGGCGGCAAAGTGATCCCGGCTCGCGGAGCTGCCACCGTAGTACCCGCGATCTGGATCTGTCCCGCATCAGGAAGCAGCAGTCCGGAAATCAGCCGCAAAAGTGTCGTTTTCCCGCAACCCGAAGGCCCCAACAAGCCCAACACCTCACCTGCCGCGAGGTTCAAATCTATCTGATGCAAGACCTTTTCCGCTCCGTAACTCATGGACACGCCTTGCAACGACAGGGCGGGCGCACCGGACACGGCGGAGGACTTGCTGAACATTATTTTTGCCGAACAGGGAAAGTGTGAAGAGATAGGCGCTTCTAGAGCGCCTCCATGACACCCATGTAACTTTTACGTGTCAGTTCCATGAAGCTTGTCCGGCATCGGATTTAACGGTTACAACTGCGGAAATGTCAGCTTCATGCAGACCCGATGCCTCGACCCGTCATCGTATTTCTGCAAGGGTCGACCTTTCCTGCACCTTCCAGACAGTTTCCTTAAAATGCCGATGCGTCCTGACGAAACAGATGGTTCCAGCTCTTCCTTGAGAGAGAGAAAAAGCCGAGCCCGCCTGACACGGCCATGCCCTGCGAACGGCATCTACGCCATCGGCGACGTCCATGGCTGTCTCGATCTTCTAAAAAAGCTGGAGGAGAAGATCATTGCCGACCGGAAGGACCCGGCAGAAGACACTTTGATCCTGTATCTGGGAGATCTCGTCGACCGAGGCCCGGACAGCAAGGGCGTCATCGACCACTGCCTGTCTCCCCTGCCCCCGGGGTTCGAGCGTATGAGCCTGTGCGGCAACCACGATCAATTGTTTTATGAGTTCCTTTTGAACCCTAGCCTGGCAAGCGACTGGATCGCCTTTGGCGGCCAAGAAACCTTGATGTCCTACGGTGTGGACGTCGCTTCGCTTCTTTCCCGTTGCTCAGGCGAGGAAGGCTTCCGGTCGCTTTTAGGCGAAGCCATACCGAAGTCCCATTTTCGGTACCTGCAGGAGCTGCCTGTCGCCCTGACGACAGATCAAGCGCATTTCGTCCATGCTGGCATGCGCCCTGGCGTTTCCATGGCAGACCAGATCGATGATGACCTGATGTGGATCCGGGAAGAGTTTCTGGTAGCGCACCCCGCCTCCGACAGGCTGATCGTGCACGGACACACGCCAGCCCCGACTCCACAGCTCGGGCCGGACAGGATCGGGATCGACACCAAGGCTGTCGGCAGCGGCCCATTGACGGCGGTCCACATTTATCATGGCTCACACCGCTTTCTCTCGGTTAGTCCGTGCGAGTACGGGCCCTGACTGTCATCGAAGCGAATGTATTTGGAGCTACCTTCAGGCCATTTGTGATGCGTTCGCATACCGACCCGCAGTCGTGCCGGCTTGCCAAGGCAGAGCAGGACCATTGCCACTGGCCCTCAATTGTTCCTCTGGCATGTGCGCAGGTCAGAGGCTTGCCGACCCTCTTCCACCAGTCTTCAGAACGTCAAAAAGCCCGCAGGATTTCTCCGTGCGGGCTTTTTTGTGTTTTGTATTTGGTTGCGGGAGCAGGATTTGAACCTGCGACCTTCAGGTTATGAGCCTGACGAGCTACCGGACTGCTCC
>NZ_JAFLNF010000009.1 GCF_017313085.1 Roseibium limicola
ACAAGCCCCCGCGTGACACAGGCAAGCCCGCAAAAAACAAACCCATAAACGCGGACAATCGCCACAAAGCAAAAGCTTAAAAAACAAACCCGCCGGAAATCGACGGGTTTGTCAGCAGTCTGAAAAGGCCCTGAACACAGTTCAGGGCCTTTTGTCATTGCGTCGACGCTGCGCCACCGGGACGCTTGCGCACGATCTATTTTTTTCCGCTCAATGCCATGAGTTGCGCCTGCATGGCAGCCATCTGCTTTTTCATCTCATCCAGATCGGATGAAGTATCGGCTTTTGGCGCAGGCTTTTGCTGCGCTTCCTCACCGCCGGCAGCAGCCCCGCTCTCTGCCTGTGCAAACGGCATGAACATCTTCATCGCCCGCTCGAACATCTCGGCATTGCGCTTGACCTGATCTTCAATCGCTTCAAACGCACCACCGCCGAAGGTATCGCTCATCTGCGAGCGCATCTTCTCCTGCTCCTGGGTCAGCGACGTCATGGAGTATTCCAGAAAGCTCGGAACCATCCCCTGCATGCTATCGCCGTAGAACCCGATCAGCTGGCGCAAGAAAGGGATTGGCAGAAGGTTCTGCCCCTTGCCCTCTTGTTCGAATATAATCTGCGTCAGCACCGAGCGGGTAATTTCATCTCCCGACTTTGCGTCAAAGACAACAAAGTCCTCCTGCCCCTTCACCATCACCGCCAGGTCCTCCAGCGTCACATAGGTGCTGGTGCCCGTATTGTAGAGACGGCGGTTGGCGTATTTCTTGATGATTGTCGGCTCGTCGGTCTTGGCCATTCCCATCTTCCGTCACAATTGCCATCACGCGCCTTTTCTGCGCCTGAGGTATGTTCCAGTTCGGCAGCGCACCAAGTAGCGCACCACCAACTCCTCCGACTTTCAGACTATGCCAAGAACCGGGAGGCTGGCCAGTCTTTTCATACGCCTACAGGATCTTAGCCAACTGCATCGACCGCAATGCAGCACAGCCAAATGGATGAATTGCTGCAGTCCGAACAACGGTTGACATCCACTTAACCACGTCTTCTAGTCGTTGCAGACGAGGGCACGCGGATCGCAGGGAGGAACAATCCTGCCGACTGCTTGCCCTTCCAGGAGGACGAACCCGGAGTAGATCATGAGTGCTTCCAACGATGTCGTGATAGTCAGTGCCACCCGGACCCCTGTCGGGTCTTTCAATGGCGCCTTTGCCTCAGTCGCAGCCCATGAGCTTGGCGCGACAGCCATCAAGGCCGCCATCGAGAAGGCAGGCGTATCCCCTTCAGAGATCGACGAAGTTGTCTTCGGCCAGGTCCTGACAGGTGGTCAGGGGCAGAACCCGGCCCGCCAGGCCGCAATCGGCGCCGGTATTTCCGAAGGTGCGACGGCCTGGGTCCTGAACCAGGTCTGCGGTTCCGGTCTGCGTACCGTTGCGATCGCCGCCCAGCAGATCATGTGTGGCGATGCCACCATCATGATCGCCGGTGGTCAGGAAAACATGTCCCAGTCGCCGCATTGCGCGCATATGCGCTCCGGCTACAAGATGGGCGATTTCAAGATGATCGACACGATGATCAAGGATGGCCTGTGGGACGCCTTCAACGGCTACCACATGGGTCAGACCGCCGAGAATGTCGCCAGCAAGTGGGACATCTCCCGCGATCAGCAGGACGCTTTCGCCGTCGCCTCGCAAAACAAGGCCGAAGCAGCCCAGAAAGCCGGCAAGTTCAAGGCCGAGATCACCCCCGTGACCGTCAAGGGACGCAAGGGCGACACTATCGTGGAAGACGATGAATACATCCGCCACGGTGCCACCCTCGACAGCGTTGCCAAGTTGCGCCCCGCCTTTACCAAGGAAGGCTCCGTCACAGCGGGCAACGCCTCCGGCATCAACGATGGCGCTGCTGCTCTGGTAGTCATGAGTGCCGCTGAAGCCGAGCGTCGAGGCCTGACACCGCTGGCCCGCATTGCCTCCTGGGCGACCGCTGGCGTCGATCCTGCAATCATGGGCTCCGGTCCGATCCCCGCTTCCCGCAAGGCTCTGGAGAAGGCCGGCTGGGCCGCCTCCGATCTCGACCTCGTGGAAGCCAACGAAGCCTTTGCCGCTCAGGCCTGTGCCGTCAACAAGGACATGGGCTGGAACCCGGATGTGGTCAACGTCAACGGTGGCGCCATTGCGATCGGTCATCCGATCGGCGCCTCTGGCGCCCGCATCCTGACCACCCTGTTACACGAAATGGGGCGTCGCGACGCCAGGAAGGGCCTTGCGACCCTGTGCATCGGCGGTGGCATGGGTGTCGCCATGTGCCTCGAGCGCTGATCAACAGGCGTTGCCGGTTGCGCGGGACACCACTCTCGCCGCGCCAATGAGACACGCAGGACGGGGTCACCGGGAACGTCCCCGGCTCCGTCCTGGACCAAAAACACAAGGGGAACGACCGGAACAGGTCACCATGAAAATCCGAGGAGGGTAGAATGAGTAAGGTCGCACTGGTCACTGGCGGCACGCGCGGAATTGGCGAAGCGATTTCCAGGGGATTGCAGGCAGCAGGCTATACCGTCGCTGCAACCTATGCCGGCAACACCGAAAAAGCCGAGGCTTTCAAGGCGGAAACCGGCATTCATGTCTACAAGTGGGACGTCGCCAATCCGGATGAATGCGCCGATGGCATTGCCAAGGTCGAGGCCGAACTCGGCCCGGTCGAAGTGCTGGTCAACAACGCCGGCATCACCCGCGACGGCATGTTCCACAAGATGAGCTTCGACCAGTGGCGCGCCGTACTCTCCACCAATCTGGACAGCATGTTCACCATGACCCGCCCGGTCATCGAAGGCATGCGTGCCCGCGCTTCCGGGCGCATCATCAACATCTCCTCGATCAACGGCCAGAAGGGCCAGATGGGTCAGGCCAACTACTCTGCTGCCAAGGCCGGCGTGATCGGCTTCACCAAGGCGCTGGCCCAGGAAAACGCCTTCAAGGGCGTGACAGTCAACTGCATCTGCCCGGGCTATATCAACACCGACATGGTCGCTGCGATGCCGGAAAAGGTGCTGGAGAAGATCGTCGCCGGCATTCCGGTCGGTCGCCTCGGCCATCCGGAGGAAATCGCCCAGACGGTGGTCTACATCGCCTCTGACGCCGCCGCCTTCATGACCGGCTCGGTCATGACCGTCAACGGCGGCCAGTACATCGCCAACGGCTGATCAGCGTCTCGTACGCCCAAGATCTCGGCTTCAAACGAAAGGCGCCACAATGGGCGCCTTTCTGCATTTGGCATCATTCTGCCGTTTTCATGACCCATCAGAGCTTGACCCCGCCCCTCCCGGCTGCCTATCTCCGGGACGAAAGCTGACTGAACCGATCCGGAGCCGCACCAGACCATGGAATTTGAACACGCGCCGAACGACCCGACCCGCAAAGAGATCTCGCCGCTTTTGAAGCTGGCACTGGAGCTCGGCCCGCTGGGGGTCTTCTTCCTGTTCAATGCCAAGGGTGCGCAGATTGCAGAGCTGTTTCCCGTCCTTCAGACACTCGGCAAGCCGATTTTCCTGGCGACAGCCGCCTTCATGGTGGCGATCACCGTCTCGCTGGCCGTCTCGCTGTGGCTGACCCGGCGTCTGCCGATCATGCCACTCGTCACCGGCGTCGTGGTGCTGGTGTTCGGCGCGCTGACGCTCTGGCTGCACGACGATCTCTTCATCAAACTGAAGCCGACCATCGTCAACGTGTTGTTCGGCTCGGTACTGCTCGGCGGTTTGCTTTTCGGCAAGTCGCTGCTCGGGTACGTCTTTGACGGAGCGTTCCGTCTGTCGGAACAGGGCTGGCGCATTCTGACGTTTCGCTGGGGCATCTTCTTTTTCGTTCTCGCCATCATCAACGAGATCATCTGGCGCAATTTTTCGACCGATTTCTGGGTCAACTTCAAGGTTTTCGGCGTCATGCCCCTAACCTTGCTGTTCACCATGACCCAGCTGCCGCTGATTCAGCGCCACGCGCTCGCAGACGAAAAAACCGAAGCCTGAGAAGGCTTCGGTCGCTTTGGTTTCAGCAGATGATGTCTTTTACCGCTCAGTAAGGGCCTTCGCCAGAACCGAAGGTCACGTCGCGCCGCGCGCCTGTAATGGAAATTGAGAACCCGGCGATCACATCGACGAGGGAAATCACCATCAGGATGAAGAACAGCGACGTTGCTGCCTGAGGCAGGATCAGGAATTCCACCAGATAGGCGACAAACACCAGAACCGACAGGATGTGGTCGATCAGCGCTGCCTTGCCGATCTTTGTCGCCTTCAGAATTTCAAAGAACAGCAGGATCAGCGACCCCGCGACCAGAAGGTCGGCAAAGGTCATGGCGAAAATCGCCCCCGATACCATCGGAATGGAGAACATTTCCGATTGGAACGACAGGCCCGGCCCGCCGAACAAGGCCAGCACATTGTAGATGAGAAACGGGATAACCGTCAGCGGCAGGGCGGCAAGAAGGGCCATGGACATTCCTTGATCTTGAAGTCGGTAGCGGCAATTTACCGCCAGTCTACAGATAAACCGAAAGGATGACAGTCGGTTGCGCGCTGGACCCGCCCAGGAAACGCCCGCAAGCAACGGACAAAGAAAAAGGCCGCCCGAACCGGACGGCCTTGAACTTATTGAGAAGTCACCATCCAGCGACCCATCAGCTTTGGCAGACGATTAGTCTTCCTTCGGCGTCAGAATCTGACGGCCCCGGTACATGCCGGACTTCAGGTCGACGTGGTGCGGGCGACGCAGTTCGCCCGAATCCTTGTCTTCCACATAAGCCTGCTGCTTCAGGGCGTCCGCGGAACGGCGAAAACCGCGCTTCATGCGCGACGTTTTCCTCTTTGGTACGGCCATTTTATTCTTCTCCGTGGTCCATAGTTGCGCGGCCCGGACCGGGGTAAGCCCGGGGCGTGGCGTCACGCAGCGTGTTGGAATGGGCGGCGTTATACAGGTTAGATCCGTACTTTGCCAGTCCATCGACTAAAATTTCTTCTGTGCGTCTTTTATCTGGAATTGAGCTGAGGTCAACCGTCCAGAACACAGGAAAATATCGGACCGGCCTGCGCGACCCTCGCAACGTTGGTCGCAGACAATTTTCGATGCCCTGGCGAAGGTTTGGCCGGGTTTCTTCCCAACGGATCCGGCAAGGCAGTCGCCAGTCTCGCTGCCTCCGTCCGGGTCAGATCTTTCGCCGGCTTGCCGAACCAGGCCTGAGCGGCTGCTTCCGCCCCGAAAATGCCCTCGCCCCATTCCGCCACGTTGAGATAAATCTCCATCATCCGCCGTTTGGTCAGGATGCCGTCGAGGACGAGCGCCAACGGCAGCTCCAGCCCTTTGCGCACATAGGAGCGCCCATTCCACAGGAACAGGTTCTTGGCAGTCTGCATGGTCAAGGTGGAGGCCCCGCGCGGCGCCTCGCCTTCGCTCAACACCTCGACCTGTTTCTGCAGCGCCCGCCAATCCACCCCGTCATGCTCGCAAAAACGCGCATCTTCGGAGGTGATGACCGCCTTCACCAGATTGGGCGAGATGTTTTCCAGCGGCTCCCACTGCCGGTCGACCCACAGCAGCTGCGCCCAGCGCCCGACCATCAATGTGCTGATCGGCGGCACGATGGAATAAACGATCGTCAGAAAGATCGGGGCGGCAACGATCAACGCCAACACAAAAGCACTGAGCTTCGCCCATCCACCCTTCGATGAAGGAAGTCTCATGCCACGTCGCCGCGTTCCCGAGCTTGCGGTCGCGCCGCCCCGGTTTGTCCTTGCCTGCCCCATATAGGCCCCGACCCCTTGCCCAGGCGGACCGGCCACACTTGCCGTCCGCACGCCATTTTCACCTGTTCCAAAACCTTCGCCAAGGCTGGATCGCGAGCCTACACGAGCTCTTCGTTCCAGCCTAGAGAGGCAAATGGCAAAGCCCGCAGCGTGGTTTCCATCACGGCACGAAGGCTTCGCGAGAGACTCAGGCTTGACCCGAACCGTATTTCGGGTGAGGGAACACAGGAAACTCAGCTCCAGTCGACCACTGGGCGAAAGCTTGCACCGAACTGGACTGATCTTGACTGAAATCCTCACTCTTCGCCTGCCGCGTTTGGGCGCCCGCATGGAGCCGGTGCTCGAATCCCTGCTTGCCGACGCACCCCTGTCCCAGGAAAACGAGCGTCCGCCACGTCTCATGGCGGCGATGCGCCATGCGGTCCTGGCTGGAGGCAAACGCCTGCGACCGATCCTCGTCATGGAAGTCGCTGAGCTCTTCGGCCGTCAGGACGATGGGGTGCTGACAGCAGCTGCGGCGCTGGAATTCATCCATTGTTACTCACTGGTGCATGACGACCTGCCAGCCATGGATGATGACGATCTGCGACGTGGCCGCCCCACTGTTCACAAGGCGTTTGACGAAGCAACAGCCATTCTGGCTGGCGATGCCTTGTTGACCCTCGCCTTCGACGCCATCACCGCTGACCCGGTGCATGAAGACCCTGCGGTGCGACTGGTTCTGACGCGCGAGCTGTCCCGCGCCGCTGGTATCGGCGGCATGGCGGGCGGTCAGATGCTCGATCTGGAATCTGAAAGCCGGGCACGCTCCGAACAGGAGATCCGTACGCTGCAAGCGATGAAAACCGGCGCCTTGTTGCGCTATGCCTGTCGCGCCGGCGCTCTGCTGGCCAACGCACACGAAGGCGACGTCGACCGCCTGACACGTTTTGGCGAAATCATAGGTCTGGCGTTTCAGCTCGCCGACGATCTGCTGGATGTGGAAGCCAGCGCGGAAACGACAGGCAAGGCAACCGGCAAGGATGCTGCTGCCGGCAAGGCAACCCTCGTCGGCCTGCACGGGGTGGACGCAACCCGCGCGGAACTGGCGAAGCTTCAGGCAGAAGCCACAGCCCTGCTGCAGCCGTTTGGTGAGAAAGCCAAGCCCTTGATCGAGCTGGCAGACTTCATCTCCAACCGCAACCACTAGGGCGTGGGTGCAGCGTCTCAGTCTTTCGGGTGATGGCGCCCGAAATCCGGCTCGTCGGTTTCCTGGCCCGCCTCGATGATCGAACGGCGAATGCCGCGCGTGCGGGTGAAAAGGTCAAACAGCTGATCGCCATCGCCCCAGCGCACAGCCCGCTGCAAGGCGGCCAGATCTTCCGAAAACCGGCCCAGCATTTCCAGGATGGCATCCTTGTTGTGCAGGCACACGTCTCGCCACATGGTCGGATCAGAGGCCGCCAGGCGAGTAAAGTCACGAAAACCCGACGCGGAATATTTGATCACTTCCGACTTTGTCACTGTTTCCAGATCATCTGCCGTGCCGACGATGTTGTAGGCAATCAGATGCGGCAGATGCGACACGATGGCCAGAACCCGGTCGTGATGATCCGGGTCCATGATGTCGACGGTCGAGCCCAGGCCCTCCCAGAAGCGGCTGAGCGCAGCAATTGCTGCTGCATCGGCGTCGGGCTGGTCCGGCGTCAGAATGCACCAGCGGCTCTCAAACAGGCTGGAGAAGCCCGCATCTGGGCCGGACTGCTCAGTCCCTGCCAATGGGTGACCGGCGATGAAATGCACGCCTTCGGGAACATGTGGGCGCACTTCACCGACAACAGTGGCCTTCGTCGATCCGACGTCCGACAGAATGGCACCGGGCTTCAGGAAAGCCCCCATCCGCTTCGTCAGGGCACCACTGACGCCAACCGGCGTGCACAACAGCACCAGATCAGCCCCCTCGGCAGCCTCTCCCGCGTCGCCACAATATCGATCTCCGAGCTCGAGCTCTTCGGCCCGGGCCAGATGCACCGCAGACTCATCGCAGATGGTGATATGGCGCACGACACCCCGAACCTTCGCGGCCCGGGCAATGGAGGACCCGATCAGACCAATGCCGATCAGGGTCAAACGTTCAAACAGGGGCTCGGACATAGACTGGCTGATGCTGCCTTATTTCTTCAGGAAATCGCTCAGAAGGGCGACAATCTCGCGATTGGCCTCTTCCGAGCCGATGGACATGCGCAGGGCGTTCGGCAGGCCGTAGTTGGTCACACGACGCAGCACGCAACCACGCTCCAGAAGCCATTCGTCTGCAGCGTCCGCGCCCTTGCCCGCTTCATCAGGGAAGTGAATCAAGACAAAATTGCCGACACTCGGCGTCACTTTCAGGCCAAGACCTTCCAGCTCGTTCGTCACCCATGGCAACCAGGTTTCATTGTGCTGCACGGCGGCTTCAACGAAGGCCTTGTCTTTCACCGCCTCGATACCGGCAACAAGCGCCGGACCGTTGACGTTGAACGGACCGCGGATCCGGTTGAGCGTGTCGATGACATGGTCCGGACCGAAACACCAGCCAAGGCGCAGGCTGGCAAGACCGTAGATCTTGGAAAAGGTGCGCGACATCACGACGTTTTCCGAGGTGGCGGCCAGCTCCATGCCGCTGTCGTAATCATTGCGGCGCACGTATTCCGCATAAGCCGCGTCAAGCACCAGCAGAACGGTCGACGGCAGGCCCGCGTGCAGGCGGCGCACTTCGTCAAACGGCAGATAGGTGCCTGTCGGATTATTCGGATTGGCGATAAAGACCATCTTGGTCTTGTCGGTAACCCGCGCCAGGATCGCATCAACGTCGGTGGTCAGATCTTTTTCCGGCGCAATCACCGGCGTCGCACCGGCGGCCTTGATGGCAATGTCATAAACCAGAAAGCCGTGCTCGGAGTAGATCGCCTCGTCACCCGGCTCCAGATAGCCATAGGCCAGCAGCGACAGCACCTCATCCGATCCGGCACCGCAAATGATGCGGTTCGGGTTCAGACCGTGCACCGTGGCAATTGCATCGCGTAGCGCCGTGGAAGACCCGTCAGGATAAAGCTCCAGCGCACCGGCCAGATCAATCAAGGCAGCCTGCGCCTTGGGACTGGCGCCAAGCGGTGTTTCATTCGACGAAAGCTTATGCCGGGTGACACCATGGCTGCCTTTGGATTTTCCCGGCACATAGGCGGCAATTTCCATCACGCTGGCACGCGGCTGCGGACGGTTTGTGGTCACATCGGCAAGAGCACTGGATGTCTCGGTCATCAACGAAATCCCCGGGAACGAAGACCGGAGACGCCGGCCTTCTGCAAAACTGGACGAACCGGCCCAACACCCGCTCCGTGACGGGATTTAACAAGCCAACCGTTTCGGGGTCTATACCCCGCAGCTTGCTCTGTAAAAAGAAAAACTTCGCGTCACCAGCTCCTGAGCTTCTAAAATTGCCGCTGCACGGTAGAGATCAAACTCCGGCGAGACCCGCAGCAAACCATTGACTTGCGCTCCCCCTCCCCCTAGGTGCTGATAGCTTGCCCATCCCGTTGCAGCCTGCACCCAGGACCTGTCGGCGAAAACGGCATCGAACTTCGGAAACCAGAATTGGCAGACCATGGCCGACGAGACATCCGCACCTACACTTCACGCCCTCTCCATCGCCGAGGTTGATCGACCGAGCAGCCAACTCGCCAAGTTCGGCGTCGACGATCCTCTGCATCTCGACAGCGGCAAGAGCATCGCCCCCTGGCAGATCGCCTATGAGACCTACGGCGAGCTGAATGCGGACAAGTCCAACGCCGTTCTGATCTGTCATGCCCTGACCGGCGATCAATATGTCGCTTCCAACAACCCGGTCACCGGCAAGCCCGGCTGGTGGGAGCGCATGGTTGGTCCGGGGCGGCCGATTGATACGGACAAGTATTTCGTCCTTTGCGCCAATGTTCTTGGCGGCTGTCTTGGCACCACCGGTCCTGCTTCCATCAACCCGGCCACCGGCAAGGCCTATGCCGTGAGCATGCCCGTCGTGACGATCCGCGACATGGTGCGGGCTCAGGCCAAGCTGGTTGATCGTTTCGGCATCGATACGTTGTTTGCCGTGGTCGGCGGCTCGATGGGCGGCATGCAGGTGTTGCAATGGGCGGCAAGCTATCCGGAGCGGGTGTTCGCTGCCGTGCCGATTGCCACCGGCGCCCGCCATTCGTCCCAGAACATCGCCTTCCACGAAGTCGGGCGCCAGGCCATCATGGCAGATCCGGACTGGTGCGAGGGCGCATATATTGCAGAAGACAAGCGGCCGCTGAAGGGCCTGGCGGTGGCCCGGATGGCGGCGCATATCACCTATATGTCCGACAGTTCGCTGCATCAGAAATTTGGCAGAAACCTGCAGGACCGGGAAGATCTGACCTTTGGTTTCGATGCCGATTTCCAGATCGAGAGCTATCTCCGCCACCAGGGCATGACCTTCGTCGACCGGTTCGACGCCAATTCCTATCTCTATGTCACCCGTGCCATGGACTACTTCGATCTGGCGGCCGAATTCGGCTCGTTGCCGCTGGCGTTCACCGGCACAACCACACGGTTCTGCGTCATGAGCTTCACCTCCGACTGGCTGTTCCCGACATCCGAGAGCCGCAATATCGTCAAGGCGCTGAACGCAGCCGCCGCCAACGTTTCCTTCGTCGAAGTCGACAGCGACCGTGGCCACGACGCATTTCTGCTGGATGTGCCGGAGATGTTCTCCACCATTCGCGGCTTCATCACCGGGGCGGCGCGGGCCCGGGGCATTCCTGCGCCCGGAGGAGCAAACTGAGATGGTTGAAGTGTCCCTGAACTACAATGGCACAGCCATTCGCGGCGATCATCACGTGGTTGCCAGTCTGGTGCCCGAAGGCTCCCGCGTGCTCGACATTGGCTGCGGTGATGGTGGACTGCTGGCGCTGCTTCAAGCCGAGCGCAAGGTCGACGGACGTGGCATCGAGTTGTCACAGCAGGGCGTAAACAAGTGCGTCGAGCAGGGCTTGTCCGCCATTCAGGGCGATGCCGATACCGATCTGGAAGACTATCCGGACAACGCTTTCGACGTGGTGGTGATGAGCCAGACGCTGCAGGCGACCCGTGACCCGGAACAAGTGATGAACGAGCTGCTGCGCATCGGCAAGCAGGTGATCATCTCGATTCCGAATTTCGCCCATTGGCGCAACCGGATGCAGCTTGGGTTGCTTGGCCACATGCCGGTGACCAAATACTTGCCTTACGAGTGGTACAACACGCCGAACATCCACTTTTGCTCGCTCAAGGACTTCGGCAGTCTCTGCGATCAGCTGAATGCGACCGTGGAGCAGGCCATTCCGCTGAATTCAGGCGGCACCCGAATCAACTTTCCCGCCCCATGGAAAGTCTGGAATCTGCTGGCCAATCAGGCGGTCTACGTACTGCGGCGCTAGGTTTCAGGTGTCGGAAGCGCGGTATTCCGCCTTCATGCCGATGGCCGTGCCTTCCGGAATGAACACCGGGCGCAGCACCCGCAGCGGATTCTTGCCCTTTTCCGCCGGAATGCCCCGGTAGACCTTCTTTTCCGCCTCGGCGATCAACAGCCCACTGAAGGCCGGCCAAAGCCGACGCCCGACGCCTTCCCAGGTTCGCGCCGAGCGCAGCACGAAAGGCGCCTTCGTTGGCGGCAGGAACAACGCTTCACGATCTGCCACCACATCGAACTGGCAGGACCGCAACAGCCCCTTGAGCTGCGAGCGGGAGTAAGGACGGGCATAACCGAAGGGCGAGATCTCCGACTGCGACCACAGGCCCCGCCGGTTGGGAACCACCGCGATCAGCCGCCCACCGGGCGCCAGCACACGCCGCGCTTCTTCCAGCAGATCGGTCGGGTGCGAGGAATGATCCAGCGCATGGACCATGATGACCTTGTCGAAAAACGCGTCGGAGAAGGGCAACCGTGCCTCTTCCACCAGGGTCGCGGCATTCACGGTCTCACGTGGCCAGCCGACAGCGCCTTGTTGCGCCGGCATAGCCGCAATGCACCGTTCCGCCGATCCAAGATAGGGACGCATGAACGGCCCGGCATACCCCAGCCCGAGCAGCGTTTGTCCCTCCAGGGTCGGCCACAGGGTTCGGATCTGCCCCCCGATAAGCACCCGTAGCAGGCGCCCGATCGGCAAATCGTAGAAGGTTCTTAAGTCCGCAACGTCCAGATACATGAAGAGCCCATCGAAACTGAGCCGCGATTGAACCTTGATTGCCCGTCCGGCGCAAGGCCCTTGCGGGAAGCGGAACCCTTTGCCACTCTCCCTGTTGACTACATGCAATTCCCTCAGGACCGAGGTTGTCCATGTCCGACGAAAATACCATTGAAATCCGCCAGTTTTCCTGCCTTTCCGACAATTTCGGCCTGCTGATCCGCGACCACGCGAAAGACATCACCATTGCCGTCGACGTGCCCGAGGCCGCGCCTTATTTGAACATCCTTCAGGAAACCGGCTGGAAACTGACCGAAATCCTGATCACCCACCACCATTGGGACCATGTGCAGGGGCTCAGCGAGCTGAAAGAGAAGACCGGCGCCCATGTCACGGGCCCCGCCCGGTCCTTCAACAAGATCCAGGGCATGGACCGGATGATCGAAGACGGCGACAGCATCCGCGTTGGTGAATACGAAGTGCGGGCAATCTCCACCCCGGGCCATACGATTGATCAGATCTCCTGGTACATTCCGGAGCTGCAACTCGCCCACACCGGCGACACCTTGTTTTCGCTTGGATGCGGCCGGGTGTTTGAAGGCGACCTGGAGATGATGTGGTCGTCTCTCGACAAGCTGAAGCGCAAGCTGCCGCCTGAAACAACCATCTATTGCGGCCATGAGTACACCCAGGCCAACGCCAAGTTTTCCCTGACCATCGAGCCGGACAACGAGGCCCTGCAGAAGCGCGTCCGCGAAGTGTCAGCCCTGCGCGCCGATGGCAAACCGACCTTGCCGACGACCATGAGCCAGGAACTGGCAACCAATCCGTTCCTGCGGGCCAGCGAGCAAAGCGTCAAGGATGCGCTTGGTATGAGCAATGCGAGTGATGCGGAGGCCTTCGCCGAAATCCGCACCCGCAAGGACCAGGCCTGAGCCGATGCCCGAAACCACCATTGCTCTGCACTCCAGCCTGACCGCAGATGAAGTGGTGCAACTGCTGCAGATGTCTCCACATCCGGAAGGGGGTTTTTATGCCGAGACCTTTCGCGATGAGATGACCGACGCTAAGGGGCGTGCCGCCTCGACCCTGATCTACTTCCTGTTGCCGGCGGGGATCGTTTCCCGCTGGCACCGGGTGGATGCGGTGGAGACCTGGCACTTCTATGCGGGAAGTCCGCTGGAACTGTCGCTCAGTCGGGATGGAAAAGAGCTGACCGTGATCCGGCTGGGTGCCGATCTTCTGCAGGGCGAACGTCCTCAGGGAATCGTTCCGCGCAACGCCTGGCAACAAGCCCGTTCGCTCGGTCCCTGGACGCTGGTCGGCTGTACCGTCGCACCCGGATTCCAGTTTGAGGGTTTCGAGATGGCACCACCGGGCTGGCAGCCCGGATAAACGCCCTCAACCTGGAAATCGCCAGAGCTTAGCCAGCGAATTATCTACCCTGAGGTACGGCTGAACTCTGACCGATCCAAAGATCCAGAAAAGAATTTAGCCAGCTTCGCACCGAGCCATCATAGACAAACCGACCGGCAAAATGGTCATGGCGCTGCTGTGCGCCCGGCTGCGCCATGCGCGGTGCGCCCCTGGTCGTCCAGCGCACCATCATGGAATGGGTCAGCTCCGGATGAAATTGTATTCCGAAAGCATTTTTGCCGTAGCGGATGGCCTGATTCGGATAGGTTGGTCCGCCTGCCAGAAGCGTCGCGCCGTCGGGCAGGGAAAACCCCTCGTTATGCCACTGATAGACCTTTTTCGGCCAGTCCATCAGGTCCTTGCCGGCTTGCGTCGGGACAATCGGATAATAGCCGATCTCAACATGACCATCGTCCGCCGCAGCGACCTTGCCGCCCAGCTGCTTGGCCATCATCTGCGCGCCCAGACAAATGCCGAGAAACGGCTTTTCCTCACGCAAAGGCACCTTGATCCAGTCGATTTCCTTGCGCAGGAAGCCATCCGGATCATTGGCACTCATCGGCCCGCCGAAAATCACGGCCCCGGCGTGATTATCCATCGTGTCCGGTAGTGGATCACCAAAGCGCGGCTTGCGAATATCCAGATGAAAACCACGCGCCTGCAAAGCCTGTCCGACCCGACCGGCAGAGGAGTTTTCCTGATGCAGAATGACAAGGATACGCGGCTGGTCGGAAAGGAAGTGCTCGTGTCTCATGAAGCCAGTCTACCGCAATAAAATCGCCCGTCGAGAGGCCTACTTCCGGCGCTGCGCCGTGAGAAACAGAAAATCGTCGCCAAACCTGTACCAGCCTTCAAAATCAATTGGCGTTGTCTTCGTTTTGCGTGCCTTCAAGACCCAGACTGTCGGCGACCTTCTGGCGCAACAGCATACGATCCCGTGAGGAAATGCCCAGCAACTCGGCCACCCGCCAGATCGTGTTGTCTTCGAACTCGTGGACATAACCGTCCGCATAAACGATCTGCCACATCATTTCGACAATCGCCAGGCGCTCGGCCTCATCCGTGCTGCGCTTCAAAACGGAGGTAAAGCCGTACAGGTCGACGGCTTCCTGATCACGCTGCTTGGCGGCATCGATCAGCTTCGTCGTTTCCGCCTCGGAGAGCCCGTAGTGCGACTTCAGGATCTCCCGCAGCGTGTTGCTCTCGTTGTCGTCAACGACGCCATCGACATCCACCAGGTGGAAAAGCAGGGCCGCAGCAGCAAGCCGGGTCTCATCCTCAGCAAGACCGGCCTTGCGTTCTTCGCCGACGGTGATCTCGCGGATGAATTGTTTCAGAGCGTTGAGCATAGGGTCCTTCCTGACAAACGCTGGCGATGGCGCACTTCACCAAACCTCATCGCATAAACCTAGTGTCTTGCGACGCCAACGGCAATGCGCCTGATTGATCAAACGCTTGCAGATGCAGCGGGGTTCCTTGCCCGCTTCCAACCCCGCATGTCCATGCTTTCGAATGATTCTAAACTATTGAAATATCGGCATTTATTACTTGACTTAAAGACTAAGGTATTTAATTCGTGCCGCAAGGGCGCTTTAATGTCCGCAGGGGGGATCACGTGCAAACCGGTCTGAAGGCCAATCGGGCCACCACGGCCGCGATCGTTTGCACAACGATCAGAGCTCCCCTTGAAAACCAAGATCATTACGTGGTTTGGCCACATGACCGTTCTCCTGTCGTCCAGTTGTCCGGACACTCCGCTAGAGGAAACGACCCAATGAAAACTGTAAAATATGCTCTTCTGGGCGCCACCGCCCTCTTCTCCCTCCCGGCACTTGCTGCCACTCCGGCTGAAGTTCTCGATACTTACGGCGATGTCGCCCAGGCCGGTTACACGGATTCCCTGGAGACTGCGAAGTCTCTGCAGAGCGCCATCGAAGCTCTCGTCGCAACCCCGACCGCTGAAACTCTCGACGCTGCACGCGCCGCATGGATCGCATCCCGCGCGCCTTACCAGCAGACCGAAGCCTACCGTTTCGGCAACGCCGTTGTTGATGACTGGGAAGGCAAGGTAAACGCCTGGCCGCTCGACGAAGGCCTGATCGACTATGTCGATGTTTCCTACGGTGAAGAATCTGAAGAAAACGCCTTCTACAGCGCCAACGTGATTGCCAACCCGACGCTGGAAATCGCCGGCGAAACCATTGATGCCACCAACATCACCGCCGATTTCCTCGCCAACCAGCTGCAGGAAGCCGGCGGCGTTGAAAGCAACGTGGCAACCGGTTACCACGCCATCGAGTTCCTGCTTTGGGGCCAGGACCTCAATGGCACCGACGCAGGCGCCGGCAACCGTGCCGCAACCGACTTCGATCCGGCAAACTGCACCAACGGCAACTGCGAACGTCGCGTCGCCTACCTGCAGGCCGCAACCGAACTGCTGATCAGCGATCTTCAGGAAATGGTCGACGCATGGTCCGAAGGCGGTGCTGCCCGTGAAGACCTCGCCTCCAAGGGCGAAACCGGCGGTCTGGCCACCATTCTCACTGGCATGGGCTCCCTGTCCTACGGCGAGCTGGCAGGCGAACGCATCAAGCTTGGCCTGATGCTGCATGACCCGGAAGAAGAGCATGACTGCTTCTCCGACAACACCCATGCGTCGCATTACAACGACATCGTCGGCATCCGGAATGTCTACTTCGGCTCCTACGCCAGCGTTGGCGGCAATGACGTCGATGGCGCCAGCGTTGCCGACATGGTCGCCGAAAAAGATCCGGCTCTGGCAGAAGAGCTGAAGGCCAAACTCGACGCGACCCTAGCTGCAGCTGAAGCCATGAAGGCCCGCGCCGAAGGTGGTGAGTCCTACGATCAGATGATCGGCGAAGGCAATGACGAGGGCAACGCCGTCGTTCAGGCTGTCGTTGATGCACTGGTTGATCAGACCCAGTCGATCGAACGCGCCGTGAAGGCTCTCGGCCTGGAAGACATCGCGTTTGAAGGCTCCGACAGCCTCGACAACCCGAACTCCGTCTTCGAATAAGACCTTTGAGGCCGGCGTGGCCGACCCGGACACGAACCCCGTGACGGATCGCCACGCCGGCCTTTTCTCCCTTGGCAACTCCACCCGCAGTTTGTTCTAACGGGCGGACCCACCCCGGGACCGAATTCAGTCTGCTTTCTCCGGACGATCCGGCAACGGCAGCCCCTGCGAAGATCACGAAACGTGCCTTTTTCAGCACTCTCTTCCGTTTCCGCCCATCGCATGACGCCACTTGGACGCATGATCGCACTTGGTTGGCTGGCGCTTCTGCTGCCGCTGACAGGCGGCCGTGCTGAGCCGTTGCAGCACCGGGACGATCTCAGCCAGGAAGACCGAGCCCGCGTTGAAAAGATCATCGCGCCAACGACTGATTTTTCCAGACCCGAGAGCTTTGAACGCAATTCCGGTGGCGCCGGAACGCCGCACAAGCGGGTCAACCGCGATTCCTTTTCCCATCCGAATGCCAACCTGTCGTTTGAAGACGAGCAGACGTTTCGCATCGGCAATGGCCTGTTCAAGAAGCTCTGGGCGTCGTCCCCCTCCTCGACGCAAGCCTCCGACGGGCTGGGCCCCCTCTACAATGCGCGCTCCTGTCAGGCCTGCCATCTGAAGGATGGGCGCGGACGCCCGCCCCTCCCCGGCGATCGCGCTGTGTCGTTGTTCCTGCGGCTCTCCATTCCTCCTCAGAATGACGCCGACCGACAAGCACTTGCCGACAAGACGCTTCTGGCTATTCCCGAACCCACTTACGGTCAGCAGCTGCAAAGCTTTGCCGTGCCGGGCCTGCATGGCGAGGCCCAACTGCAGATCGACACTCGTGAGATTCCCGTCCAGCTTGCCGATAGCAAGATCATCATGCTGGAGGCACCGACCTACCGGTTGACGAACCTCTCCGACGGCCCGATGCACCCGGACGTGCAGATGTCGCCGCGTGTCACCCCACCCATGCCCGGCCTTGGCCTGCTGGAGGCCATTCACCCGGACGATATTCTGGCGTGGGAAGACAGCGGCGATGCGGATGGCGACGGCATTTCCGGCAAGGCCAACCGGGTGCGCAACAAGGAAACCGGCGCGCTTACGCTGGGCCGATTCGGTTGGAAGGCCACCAATCCGACGATCCGTCAGCAGACCGCCGATGCGTTTTCCGGCGATATCGGCATTGCAACGCCCGTCAACATGGCCCCCTGGGGCGATTGCACCGAAGCCCAGGCCCGCTGCCGCGACATGCCCCATGGCGATCAGGCCCGGCTCGGGCCCAGCGAAGCCCCCGACCCGGTACTGGATCTCGTGGCCTTCTACTCGTCCAATCTGGCGGTCCCGACACGCCGCGACATTGACGATGCGAGCGTGCTCAAAGGCAAACAGGTGTTTTATGAAACCGGCTGCGTGGCGTGCCATCGGCCGAAATATGTCACCAGCCGCAAGGCGGAAAATCCCGCTCACCGGTTCCAGTTGATCTGGCCCTATTCCGACCTTCTGCTGCATGACATGGGCGATGGCCTGTCCGACGATCGCCCCATCGGCGATGCCACAGGACGGGAATGGCGAACCCCGCCGCTTTGGGGTATCGGGCTGACTCAAACCGTCAATGGCCACACCCGCTTCCTCCACGATGGCCGAGCCCGCAACCTTCTCGAAGCCATTCTTTGGCATGGTGGCGAGGCAAAAGCTGCCCGCGATGCCGTGGTGGAAATGTCCAAACAGGATCGGCTCGCGCTGATCGAATTTCTGAGGTCCCTATGATGCGCACCCTTCTTATGGCCGGCTTGCTTGTTGTTGCCGCCGCCGCGTCGCCTGCTGCCGCTCAGGCGCAGGCCTACGCGACCTATGTGACCAACAGCATCGACGGCTATATCCGCCCCCGAACAGAAGCATTTGCCGCTGCAACCACCAAACTTCCCGCCGCCGTTGAGCAGCTTTGCAAGGCTCCGGGCGAGGACACCCGCGCTGCCTTTGCCGACAGCTACCGCGATGTCCTAACCAGCTTTGCCGCCGTGTCCTTCCTGCGCTTTGGGCCGGTGATTGACGACAACCGGCTGGATGCACTGGCCTTCATGCCCGACCCGCGCGGCATCGCCCAGCGCCAAATCCGACGTGCATTTGCCAAGCGGGACGAAACCCTGACACAAGCTGAAACGCTGAAGGACAAGAGCGTCGCCTTGCAGGGGCTGACAGCTCTCCAATTGATCGCCTTCAGCAAGGACGCCAAGGTCGTTCTCGGCAACCCCGGTGAAGGAAGTGATTTCCTCTGTGGTTATGCCGGGGCCATAGCCGCAAATGTCGAGCGCATCGCCGCCGACATTGCCAGCGACTGGGCCGATGCGAATGGCTATGCCGCAACCCTGCAAACGCCGGATCCCGACAGCCATCAGGTCCGCACCTCAAAAGACGCCATCGAAACGATCTTCAATGCGGTGGTGACAGGCTTGATCGTGGTGAAGGATCAGGATCTGCTGCCTGCTCTCGGCGATAAACGTGAGGAGGCGCGGCCACACCGTCTGCCGTTCAGCCGCTCTGGCGACGCCACCGCCTATATGCAGGCGGAGCTGGACGGGATCGAGGCAGCCTTAACGGCAGCCGGCTTCACCCCCGACCTGCCGAAGGAATTCAGCTGGGTGCCCGGGTCTCTGGCCTTTGAATTCAGCAACGCCCGCAACATTCTGTCCGCCGCTGACACACCCTTGCGCCACTCCATGGAAGACCCGGAGACCTATCAGAAGCTCGAGCTGCTGATCATCACAATCGACTCTCTGCGCGACACCGCCGCCCTGAGCCTGGCTGGTGCGATGGAACTCTCCGGCGGCTTCAACGCCCTCGATGGAGATTGATATGACTGACAAGGCACCACGCACCGAAATTTCCCGCCGCGCCTTGCTCGCCGGTCTTGGCGGCATGGCAGCACTCTCCCTTCAAGGCTTCTCT
Source organism: Roseibium limicola (assembly GCF_017313085.1). Classification (GTDB taxonomy): domain Bacteria; phylum Pseudomonadota; class Alphaproteobacteria; order Rhizobiales; family Stappiaceae; genus Roseibium; species Roseibium limicola. The sequence continues at coordinate 19,364 of NZ_JAFLNF010000009.1, forward strand.
GCCTCAGCCGCGGCAGCGCCCTTGCTGGAAACAGCCCTGCTCGACACACCACTGTTTGCTTCCGCCCGACGCGAGACGGACGGACGGTATGCGCTGGCCATCGTCGACGACGCCGGGCAACTGCTGGCCAAGGTCGGTCTGCCGGATAGAGGTCACGGCATGGCGATTTCGCCCGACCGTCGCCGCATCATGGCTTTTGCCCGTCGTCCCGGCACCTTTGCACTGCTGATTGATCCGTTTGAGGCTCGCGAACCGCAGATCCTGGCCGCAGCCGAAGGTCGACACTTCTATGGCCACGGCTGTTTTTCACCAGACGGGCGTCTCGTCTACGCACCCGAGAACGACTATGAAAACGTCCGGGGCGTCGTCGGTGTTTATGATGTCAGCGGTCGCACCATCCGCCGTCTCGGCGAGATCGAGACCCATGGTGTCGGGCCCCATGACCTTCTGCTGATGGACGACGGCAAGACCATGGTCGTCGCCAATGGCGGCATCCAGACCCATCCGGGCCGCCCCCGCGAGAAACTCAACATCGCCACGATGAAACCCTCGGTGGTCTATCTCGACATGCAGACCGGCGACCTGCTGGCCCGCCACGAACTTGACACAGACCTGCATCAGCTTTCCCTGCGCCATATGGCCAAGGACGCCAAAGGCCAGATCTGGGTCGGAGGGCAATTTGAGGGCGATCTCGCTCTGGCACCGCCTCTGGTCGCCCGCATGACGCGCGACAGTGCCCCAACGCTGACCCAGCTGCCAGACACATTGGCAACGGGTCTGGAGAGCTACATCGGCTCGGTCGTTGCCAATGCAGACGGCGATGTTATCGCTACCTCGGCCCCACGCGGCAACAAGGTGCTGTTCTGGTCCGCCACATCCGGCGAGCTACTGGCAACCAAAGACATTCAGGACGGGTGCGGCGTGGCACCCATCGACGCCCACAGCTTCCTGATTTCCGACGGCACCGGCGCCCTGACCTACCTGGAGGACGTCACCCGCCCGGCAGACATCCTGTCACGCGCCAACGGCATCGCCTGGGACAACCACATGTTCCGGATTTGACCGAGCGCTGAGCTGAAAACAGAAAAGCCCCGCAACTCCTGACCGGAGGCGGGGCTTTCGGCATTTTATAAGTCGGCTTAATAAGCGCCGAGTTTCATGTCCGGGCTGTAGTCCTCGCCCTCGACATCCTTGACCACAGCCTGTCCGCATATAGTGCGACCGCGTTCCGCGTCAAACGACAGGGACGGCGATCCGGAGAGTTCCCAGCCCTTGTTCAGTGCCTGGGTGACCCGATGACAGAACTCGCTGTCGTCCGGTCCGGTGATGAAGCGATAAAGTTTCATGGGCCTTCAAACCTTTTAAGCGCGAGCTGCAATGGCATCGGCAATGGCGATGACCCGCAGCCCCATGTCCGCATGTAACCGTTCGACCATCTTTCCGTCCACCTGAATGGCGCCCTTATCGGCATTTTCAGGCAAATCAAACAGATCGTTGATCCGCCGCGCCCACGCGACCTCCTCTTCAGACGGGGAAAATGCCGCGTGGCAAGCCTCGATCTGCTTCGGATGGATCAACGTCTTGCCGTCCATTCCCATCTCGGCGCCCTGGGCACATTCCGCCGCAAAACCTTCCCCATCCTGAAAGGCATTGAAGACACCATCCAGAATGTCGATGCCGCCGGCGCGCGCGGCCGCCACACATGTCATCAGCCAGGGCAGCATCACCGCGCGACCGGGGTTCAGCGCGGCGCGGGTTTCCTTGGCAATGTCGTTGGTGCCGAGCACCAGACACGACAGGCGCACCTCCGGGTCCCGACCACAGGCGGCAATCGCCGGAGCGTTGAGAATGGCTTGCGGCGTTTCCATCATCGCCCAGATCGCCAGGTCCGTCGGAGCGTTCAAAACCGCCAGCTTGTGCGCCAGCCGCTGCAGATCACCCGGCGTGTTGACTTTCGGCAACAGCACCGCATGCGGTCTGGCGGCAACCACCGCCTTCAGGTCCTCATCAATGTAAGGCGTGTCGAGGCCATTGCTGCGGATGATCAGTTCGCGGTCGCCATAGCCACCGCCCGTCAGCGCATCGATGATCGCCTGACGCGCCGCAGGCTTTTGATCCGGCGTCACGGCATCTTCCAGATCGAAGATCACACAATCCACATCCAGACTTTTCGCCTTTTCCAGCGCCCGTGCATTCGATCCGGGCATGTAAAGCGCCGAGCGGCGCGGCTTCAATGGATGTTGCGTCATCGTTCAATCCTCTCGGCGGCTCAAGGCCTTGTCGTCTCGTCTGAAAATAGCCAGCAGCCCACCCGCTGACCAGCTCGCCTTTGGGTGAAGGTGCTTCAGGCCCCTTCAGATCCGGCGCTTGCGAAAAATCATGTCCTTGGCGGCGATCACCGCGCCCAGGGTGATAGCCAGGCAGGCAAAGGCCACAGCGGCGGTAAAAGCTCCGAAACCGAAAGCGATCAACAACAAGGTGGACAGCAGAGGCGCCGAATAGGCCGCCGCCCCGAGAACCTGAATATCGCCCCGCTTGACCCCGATGTCCCAGGTGAAGAACGCCAACCCGACTGGAAACAGCCCGAGGGCGGCAACGCTGCCCCACTCGACGAGTGACGCAGGCCAGACCGTCTGCTCCAGCCCCATATGACAAAGCGCCGAGAACAGCGAGGTCACCAGACAAAACCCTGCAACCGCCTCCGTCGGCACATTTTCAAGCCGCCGCGACACAACAGAATAGGTCGACCAGAACAGAGATGAGGCCACGGCAGCGCCATAGCCTAGCAAGGCCGTGCCTTCCAGCGACACGGAGAGCCCGCCCGCCCCGGCAATCAGAACCGCGGCCCCGGCGAGCCCCAGAACCGTTCCCACCACGTGGTGCGCCCGCAATCGCTCGCCCGGCAAGAAGGCGGAAAACACCACGATCAGCAATGGCCATGTGTAGTTGATCAGATTGGCATCGACCGGAGGAGCGTTGCGGATGGCGGTGAAATAGAAAAAGTGGAAGCCGAACAATCCGATGGTGCCGAAGGCCCAGACCCGCCACGGCTGGCGCAACAAATGCAGCCGGCCGCGCACAATCAGATAGATCAGCGCCAGACCTCCGGAAAGGCCAAAGCACAAAGCGTTGAGGAGGAACGGCGGAACAGCACCGGAACCCGCGCCGAAAAGCCCGAGCGTGGCCCACATCAAGACGGCGGAAAGACCAATGAGCGTTGCTCGCAGCCGCTGGTCGACAACACTTTCGGCAGCAGCCATGGGGAACTTCCTTGCGTGGGGAGACAGCTCATGGAAAATCATCAGCGTTCCCTGTATAATTGACGGGATCTGCCTTGGGAAGCAGTGCGCAGCCTGTTGATTTTATCAGGAGTTTCAGCGTTATCTGGGGTCCTCGACCCCATCCCGCCTCCGGCCGCCCCGGAGAACCACCGGAGTAGCAATGAGCACCATCGAGATCAGAGTCCTCGGCCCCGACGACGCCCAAGACCTGGCCCCCCTGATTGCGGAAAACGCACAAGCCTTGAAACGCGGAGCACCGCGCCGCCCCGACGTGTTTTATGCAGAACGCATCCTCAGCGACAGAACCGCAGAAGTCCTTGGCGCCTTTGAGGGCGACGAGCTGATCGGCTTTTCTGTCTTCATGGATCTGCCCGACCTGACTACCGGCTTGCGCATCGGCCAGATCGACGAGATCTACGTGCATCCCGACCACCGCAACAAGGGCATCGGCCGCAAGATGATCGAAAGTCTGGTCATTGAGGGCCAGAGCCGAAGCTGGCTGCAGCTGCGCTGGTTGGTCCGCGACAAGACCGCTCCGGAAATCGCGCTTTACGACAAGATTGCCCAGCCCGACGAATTGCGCAGCTACATCATCCCGATTGCCAACTAGAGGCCGTTCCAGGCGGCACCAAGGCCCATCGAGAACGTTTAGAGCACCACAGGCGGCAGTTGACCGAGAGGCAGAATGCCGATGCTCAGGCGGCCTCTTCTCAAGCTGAGCGGCACGTCCACCCGGCTTTCGCCGCTTTCCGCGTCCTTGACCATGAAACCGGCTAGCAGCCCGTTGAGAAGGCCGGCATTCGCCTTCACGTCAGGCGAAATCTCGCCCAGACGCTGCAGCAGCAGCTCCGGGCTGGCACTGCTGATCATCATGTTGCCGCTCAGCAATCCATCCGGATGCAGGGTCAGGTCGCCGTCAGCTGCGACGTCGAGATTCTCCAGGCTGACGCGCAGCGCCATTGTCTGCAGTTGCACACCTTCAGGCGACGTGGCGAGCAATTGGGCCAGGCTTGCGCCGTCGATGACATCTGCCCCCCCGATCAGACGGCCGTAAACGCTAATATCCGAGCCGCGCAGCGACGGCAGCAAGAGTGCACTCTCAACACTCGAAAGAGAAAAAGCCACGTCGAGATCACGGCTGGCTTCACCTGTGCGGCGCAGGTGAGCCTGGGCATTGGACGCCGAAAACTCGGTCGGCTCGGGACTGAACCTGCTGCGGAGTAGTGTCTTGGGATCAACCAGCTCGACATCCAGATCGGTCAGGCGCTGACCGTCGGTCTGAAAACTGCTGTGGGCCATGGTCCAGTCGAGATTCGCCGAGATGCCCTGGCCCGGCAATTCAATGATGCCCGGCGCCGTGAACTCACCAATGACATGCCCCGGCTTGTAAATCAGCGCCGCCGTGCGCAGGCCCGCCGTCCTGACGCTCCATCCCTGCTCGGCATCCACCGAGAGATCTCCGCAGTTCACCTCGTAGCGGAACGGAAAGCCCTGAATGCTCCGGTCATCACAGCCGATGCGATAGCCCTGGCCGGACAGCCGGGTGAGGCTTGTATCAAGGACACTGACGAACCGGTCCTTCAGGACAAACCAGCCGGCTGTCCACCCGGCCATCACCACGAAGACGACCGTGCCGAGAGCAATATAGGACCGGCGGCGGGGTTGGTAAGGAACACTAGACACTCAGATCTCCTGTAGGCCGAACACCTGGAATTTCGATTGCCGCCTTCATACAGCGAGGAAGATACGCATTGAAACCGCATAATGGTCTTGTTATGCGGATCGCAACACGAGCGAGGCGAGCCGGTACATGGAAAATTTTTGGGTTTTTGGCTACGGGTCCCTGATGTGGAACCCCGGATTTGCCACCCTCTCCGCAGAACCCGCCCTGCTGCGCGGCGCCCACAGGTCCCTCTGCGTCTATTCCTGGGTCCACCGGGGCACGCAAGAGCGCCCCGGACTGGTCTTCGGTCTCGATCGGGGTGGAGCCTGCCGCGGCATGGCCTTCGAGGTTTCCGGCGAGAACCGGGACGCGACCATCGAGTATCTGCGCGCCCGCGAACAAGTGACGATGGTCTATCAGGAGCATTGGCGTCGCGTAAAACTCGCCTCCGGCCGCACTGTGGATGCACTCACCTACATGGTCGACCGCAAGCACCTGCAATATGCCGGCGCTCTGCCGCTTGAAGATCAATTGCACATCGTCTCAGGCGCCCATGGGCGCTCCGGCCCGAACCCGGACTATGTGCTGAGCACGGCCAATCATCTGCTTGAGTTGAAAATCCGCGATCACAATCTGGAGTGGCTGACCACGCAACTGCGCGAGGCTGGTGTCGACAAGTCCTAGACGCGAGACAGCAACGGAGAGGGCCTGGGCTCCTTGCGTGCATCCTCGTACAACTGGCTGCACGACCCTTCGATGGACCCGACCAGACGCCGATGGAACTCGGTCGGCTCAAGACCGGGCGGCAGCGGCGGCAAAAACTCGACGATGACCGTACCCGGATACAGCATCCAGGATTGCCGCGGCCAATAGAGCCCGGCGTTCAGCGCCACAGGCAGCACCGGACACTGCAGATCCTTGTAGAGATGGGAGATACCAAACTTGTACTTCGGATCGCCACCGACCGGCCGGCGTGTGCCTTCCGGGAAAATCAGGATCTGACGGCCTTCGTCGATGGCCTCGCGCGCATCTTCCATCATTTTCGCCAAAGCGACCGCCCGCTGGCCCCGGTTGATCGGTATCTGGCGGAATTTCGCCGTGTACCAGCCGAAAATCGGAATCCAGCGCAGCTCGCGCTTCAGAATGAAGGTCGGGTCCGGGAACGATCCGATCAACGCGAAGGTCTCCCAGACCGACTGATGTTTCGAGGCAACGATATAGCCCGTCTTGCCTTTCGGGATGTTTTCCCGGCCACGCAGCTCGACCTTCAGCCCAACAATATAGCGCAGCAGCAGCAGGTTCATCCGTGACCACATCGGAACAACCCACCATCCCCACTTGCGCGGCAACACCAGCACCGGCGAGCAGATAACCATCATCAGGAAGGTGCCGACGTAAAACAGGATCTGAAACAGGGAGGAGCGTATGAACAGCATGATAAGGGCGCGTCTACCGTCAGTTGAAAAAGAATGAGCAAGTATCCGCCACCCGTCCGATGGCGCGGAAACTTCAAGGTCGAAATCGCCCAGCTTAGATCTAGAAAACCGTCCGGAAGGCGATCCGGATGCGGGCGACTGTATACTTCACATATTCCCGCAGGAGAAGTTTGATCGTAACGCCGTGCATGTACCAGCGCTTCAGATCAAGGTCCTGTGCAAACACCGGATAGGGGATCAGCTCCACATCCGGCAGCATTTCCCGCAGTTCCAGTTGTGCCCGCGGCAGATGGTAGGCACTGGTCACGACCAGCAGGGAGGAATAGCTGTTGTCGCGCACCCATTGCGCCGTTTCCACCGCATTGCCCTCTGTATTGAGAGCAATGCGGTCCAGATCGACGCAGCAATCAAAAAGCTTCTGGTCGGCCGACGTCAGCGAAATGATCTGCTTGCGCGTCGTGCCCGGATGCACACCGGAAATCAGCAAGCGCCGACCGCGACCTTCCGCCAACAGTCCGACAGCGCGTTGCACACGCTCTGCACCGCCCGTCAGCACAACCACCCCGTCGGCCCGCGCCTCGGGACGTGCGACCGCACCGACAACGCTTTCGGTAAAGCGTGCGAAATGCCACGTCAGACCGATGATCAGCAAGCAAACGACCGCACTCGCCGTGTAGAACCGCCAGCCACCTCGCCCCCTGCGGCGCGCCCCCTGCGGCGCAGGCGGACCCTCTGTCGGGCCGGCAGCAGGCTGCACCGCATCATTCCCCGGTTCATGCGCCTGGGTTTCAGCCGGATTGGCCTTCTCCGTGTCTGTCGTCTGGCTGTGTAATGTCATGCCCACCGGCGCGTTCGTCCTATGCCAGGCATCCCGTTCCGCCCACCGGAACCGGAAAAATACCACGCTTCGATCTTGCGGCAGTTTGCCAAGCTTCTCAATCCACTCGCCTCAAATGGGCTTTGACCGCCAATCCTGAGGTGATCGCCGTCAGAACCGCCACCAGAAACACCACGCCGATCACGCCGAGATAGCCCGGCAGACTGACCGATACGGTTCCAAAAAGCGCTGACAGCTGGTCCGAACCGGCGCCGCCGTCTGCATCCCGCGTGAAGAGGTCCAGCAGGAAAAACGTGACGGATGCGGTCACGCCACCAAAAATGCCGCCCTTCAGACCGAGCAACAAGAAGTGGCGCTGGAATTCCCGCGCGATGAAACTGTCTTCAGCGCCAACGAAATGCAACACGGAAACAACATCCTTGTTGCCCGCCATCGCCGCCTGAGTGGCGAAAACCACGCTGAGAACCATCGATCCGAGCATCAGCAACATGATCCCCACCCCGCCGACAACGACCGCCCCCGCCATCGCCGACAGCCGCGACGTCCAGATCGAATGGTCGTCGAGGCTCGCCCCCGTCACCTGTTCCGTCAACGACAGCCTGAGACCTTCCAGATCCAGCGCTTCCGGAGCATTGACGTTGACCTGAATGAGCCGCGGCACCGGCAGGGCTTCCAGCTCCAGCCCGTCCCCAAGCCACGGTTGAAGCAGGCTGCGGGTTTCCTCGTCCGACAGGGCATGGACGGATTCAACACCGTTGAATTCCTGGGTCAGGGCAATCGCCTTGTCGATTTCCCGCAGGGTATCGATACCGTCCACCGGGCGGATCTGAATGGTCACTTCGCGCACAAGATCGTTTTGCCAATCATCGGCGGCATCCCAGACCACCGACACGGCACCGACCGTCAGACAGGCAAGAAAGCTCATGATCGCAACCACCAGCGTCAGCGCCCGACCTGTCACCGACTGCGGGGGCACGATGGCGGCTGCCGGACGCAGCTTTGACTCTTCGCCTGTCCGCGCCGCAGCCGTCGCCTTCTTGCGTGGCTTTTTAGGCCGCGCTGGCTTCGCCCGCCCGCGCCCTTTCGGCGCAGCAGCCTTCCGCTTGCCCGGCTTCGAGCCGCCAGGCGGCTGAACCTGAACCGTCTCGGGTTTGGTGTCTTCCGTCATTGCCATCCAAACTTAATCAAAGACCGAGAGCCGTCCATCAGCCAGCACCAGACGCCGCGCGTCCACCTGCTCCAGAAGCGCGATATCGTGGGTGGCGATCACCACGGAGGTTCCCAGCTTGTTCAGCTCCAGAAACAACCGCAAAAGACGGCGCGCCAATGGCGGATCGACGTTTCCTGTCGGCTCATCCGCCAGAAGCACCTCCGGCCGGGTGATCAGGGCCCGCGCAATGGCCGCACGCTGTTTTTCCCCACCGGAGAGCACCGGCGGCATAACATGCATGCGCTCACCCAGGCCGACCCACTTCAGCAGTTCCATCACATCCGAGCGGTACTCGCTTTCTTCCTTGCCCGCCACCCGCAGGGGCAAACCCACGTTTTCATAGGTGGTCAGATGATCGAGCAAGCGAAAATCCTGAAACACCACGCCGATCCTGCGGCGAAGCATTGGCAGCTTCTGCTTGTCCAGCGTCGACAGATCATGACCAAACACCTGGATCAGCCCACGGGTCTGGCGCAGCGACATGAACAGCAGACGGATCAGGCTTGTCTTGCCTGATCCGGACGGACCCGTGAGGAACTGAAAGGACTGTGGCTCGAGATGAAACGAGAGATCCTTCAGGATCTCCGGTCCCATGCCATACCTCAACCCGACGTTTTCAAAACGGATCACCGCATCCTCCTTGCTTGGACGCGCAAGCTACTCTCGCCCAATTAACGCTTCATTAAACATATAAATGTCCTGTAGGGGACTAATGGACCTTCGGCTTTTGACACCGGTCCACAGCGCTATCACATGGTGAGCTGCCCATCCGGTCAGGCTTTCGCTTCGAAACCATTCTACCACATAGGTAAAGGGTCTTCTGACATGAAGATCAAATGTCCGGATTGCGGAACCTCCTACGACATCAAGGCCGAGGCTCTCGGCAGTGAAGGGAGAAGTGTGAAATGCGCCCGCTGCTCAAACCGCTGGCATGTTTCACCGCCCAAAGCCCCGGAACCGGACGCCTCCGACATCGATGAGGAAGAGTGGGCGCGCGACCAGGAAGCCGAAGCACGCGCCGAAGATGTCCCACCAGCCGCAGCAAACCCCGACATCAAGTCCGCAGCGGCCCCTGCGCCTGCCGCAAAAGCCGCGACGGCCACTGCCTCTCCGCCAGATCCGGATGAAGACCTCGACGAGAACGGCGAAACATCGTCCAACAAGTCCACCGACATCGAGAGCCAGGCAACCCGGACCAAGATCAAGGTCAATCCCTACAAACACCGCAAGGACACCATCGGCGCCATTATCAATTGGCTTTTGCGTCGCAACTTCCGCCGCATCTCCGGTGTCGCCCTGTTCGGCGCCTCAGTGGTAATTTGCCTGTTCTTCCTGCTGATCCGCGATGAACTCGTCAAAAAATCGCCTGATCTTGCCAGTTTGTTTGAAACAATAGGCCTTGAGATCAATTTGCGCGGGCTGGAGTTCCGGGATTTACGAACTTTCAAAGATATAGCGGATGGACGGCCTGCGCTTGTGATAGAGGGCACCATCCATAACATTAAGGCGGAAACCATCACCGTTCCCGCTGTCCGCCTCTCACTGCGGGATGCTGAACTTCAGGAAATCTACGCCTGGACGATTGAGCCTCACGCAAAAAGATTGAATGCGCTCGACGAAGCCCGCTTCCGAACTATCCTGACCGAAGTGCCCTCCGGTGTCGCCGACATCCAGGTCCGGTTCGTGGATCGCAGCCTAGCAAAGACCAGCCAATAGACATGACCCCACAGATCAATACCCTTTTCGATGAAAGCGCCATTGCCAGCCGGGTGGAATCCCTGGCCCGGGAAATCGCGGCTTCCCGCCCGGAAAATCTCCTGGTGGTCGCAGTTCTAAAAGGCAGCTTCATTTTTGCGGCCGACCTTGTACGCGCCATGCACCGCGTCGGTTTGGAACCAGAAATGGAGTTTCTGCATTTGTCCAGTTATGGGGCAGGAACCGTAAGTTCTGAAAATATTCGTATTTTACGCGATGTCGAAAGTGACGTTAACGGTCGGGATATATTCCTGGTCGATGATATCCTTGAATCAGGACGCACTCTGGCCTTTGCCAAGGAGCGTCTGCTCAAGCGGGCCGCCAAATCCGTCCAGGTGGTGGCCTTGCTGGACAAACCGGAACGTCGTGTCGCACCAATCGCGGCCGATTACACCGGCTTCGCCTGCCCGGACAAATTCGTTGTCGGCTACGGCATGGACATGGGTCACGCATGGCGGCAATTGCCGTTCATCGGTTACGTGGTTTCCGATCAGGAAGCCGGAGAGACAACGGAAGGAGTCTGATCCTTGGGTCGCATTCTTCTCGCCGAAGATGATGAAGCCGTTCGCAGCTTCGTCAAGAGAGCGCTGGAATTGGACGGCCATTCGGTCGTTGCCACGGAGGACGGTGGGGAAGCCCTTGAGGTGTTGACCCGCAACCAGGGGCACTATGACCTGGTTCTGTCCGACATCAAAATGCCGATCATGGACGGGATCGCTCTCGCCTTGAAGTCGGCGCATGACTATCCGGACCTGCCCATTGTTCTGATGACCGGCTTCGCCGATCAGCGCGAGCGGGCAAATGGCCTGGATGCGTTGGTCTATGAGGTGATCACCAAGCCGTTCTCCCTGGCGGACATTCGCAAGATGGTGCGCAACGCCATTGCGGGTGTCACAATGGTTGAAGAACGACGATACGCTTGCTGAAGCTGAACCACGCTGTTCCTCAGACAACATCAAAGGCGGGCCTTCCACTTCGGAGCCCGCCTTTTTTCTCGCCTCAAGACAGAAAGAACTCACAAATAATTAGTATGGACTAATACTTAACTTTACATATGATTAAGACATTCAAAGCATTACTGCATTAGTAAAATGTACAATTCCGGGAAATTTGACCATGAAATTGCCTAAACTCGGGTGGGACTCTGTCATTTATGGCGTGCTCGCGCTCGCAACCTGGCTGTTCATGATCATGATCGATGGCTTCGATCTTTTCGTTGATTTTGCTGCGAACCACGAAAGCTGGGAGCTGGATGAAGCCTTTCTGGGGCTCCTCACCCTCGGGCTTTTCGGTTTCCTGTTCGCCACGCAGCGGCATCGGCAGGCGCGCCTCGAAATCAAGAGGCGCGAGATCGCCGAAAGCAACATCTCCTGGATTGCCAAGCACGATGTGCTCACCCGCTTGCCCAACCGGCGCTTTCTCCAGAATTTCACCAAGCAGAAATCCAAAGCCATTCTTCATCAAAATCCCAAGGGATTTTTCGTCTATTCGATAGACCTGGACGGCTTCAAAAAAGTCAACGATCTGTTGGGCCATGCCGGTGGTGATGAGCTGCTCATCGAATGCGGCAGGCGCCTCAAGGATCTATATGACGATGCATTGGTCATCCGGCTTGGCGGTGACGAGTTTCTGATGCTGATCGAGCCGGAAGGCAACGCAGACCCGCTCAAGCAGGCAGATTTCATCCATGAGGCGCTGTGCCAGCCAATGCAGATCTCCAATCTACAGCGCCACATCGATGCCAGTATCGGCATCTCCGTTTTCCCCGACGATACGGGTGACCTGGAAGAAGCGATCCGCTACGCCGACATTGCGATGTATGTCGCCAAGAAGAATGGCGAGCCATTTACCCAGTTCCGATCCGGAATGCTATCGCTCTTGAAAGAAAAAGCCGATCTGGAAGAGGCCTTCCGGTCTGCCTTGAAAAACGATGAGATCGTACCGCATTACCAACCGCTGATTGATCTGGGAACTGGCAGGATCCAGGGCTTTGAGGCTTTAGCGCGCTGGACACACAACAGTCTCGGCAGCATCCCTCCGACAGTCTTCATTCCCCTGGCGGAAGAGATCGGATTGATCGGCGAGCTGTCCAACCGGCTGTTTGAACGCGCCTGTCTGGATGCCACACAGTGGCCGGCAGACATCACGCTCTCCTTCAACTTGTCGCCGACCGAATTGACGGACAAGGCACTAAGCAACCGCTTGCTTCAGACCTTGAGCAAGACCGGCCTCGACGCCCGCCGTCTTGAGATCGAAATCACGGAAAACGTCCTGATACAGGATCTTGCTACAGCGACCAGCATCCTGGCAGACATCCACGCGGCAGGGATCCGAATTGCTCTGGATGATTTCGGTACGGGATACTCCAACCTTGCCCAGGTCTCCAATCTGCAGTTCGACCGGATCAAGATCGATCGCAGCCTGCTGGCCGGCTTTGTCGAAAACGAGCGTCAGAAAAAGGTCGTCGAGGCGATCATTACCTTCGGCAAGGGCCTCGGTGTTCCGATGACTGCAGAGGGCATCGAAACCGTTGGCCAGGCGACACAGCTGCAAAATATCGGCTGTGCCTGCGGCCAGGGGTTCTACTTCGGCAGAGCCATTCCGGCCGAAGACGCCTTCAAGCTTTTGCCTCTACGCGACAGCGAGTTGAGCAACCGCCTGGACCTCATCTCGGAAGCTTGAACCACGCATGTGAAGGCGCATTTCGACCCGTCGTCAATAGCGCTTCAACAACCGCTCCAGATAGTCCAACTCCAGCTTCGGCCGCGATGGATCGGCAAAGCGCTTGCGCAGCTCGTCAAGAATGCGCCGGGCGCGCTGCACGTCGATTTCATCAGGTACCTTCACCTGATTGCCGAAGTCCGGGCCTTGCGAGCGTCGCGGGCGGCCCAGTGGATCCTCATCCAGCGGTGAGCGACCCTGCGCCATGCCGGGGCCTTCGCCCTGGCCCATCATCTGTTCTGCCATGCCCTGAGCCCCACGACGCAGCGCATCCAGCGCGCTGCCCTGCTGACCAACCGCGCTCTGGCCTTCGCCCTGACCGAGGGATTGCTGTGCTTCGCCCATGGATTTCCCGGCTTCGCCCAGCTCACCGCTTTCGCCCATGCCATTCTGAGCCAGTTGCTCCATCAGCTGCTGCAGTTGCTGCTCCAGGCCGCCCTGACCCTCCTGCAGCTGCTTGAGCATTTCGGCCAGCTGCTCCTGGGTCATTTGTCCGCCCGGCTGCTGCTGACCCTGCTGGCCGGGCTGTCGCTGGCCCTGCTGCTGTTGCTGCTGGTTGAACTGATGGGTTTGATCCATCAGCTCCTGCTGTTTGCGGATCATCTCACCCAGTTCGTTGAGCATCTCCATCATTTCGCCGGACATGTTGTTCTGCGGCATCATCTGCGGCCGCCCGGCCTGCAAGTTCTCCAGCATGCGCTGCATTTCCGCCAGAAGCTCCCGCGCCGCATCGCGGCTGCCGGTCTGGGCCAGCTCTTCGATCCGGTCGAGCATTTCCGACAGATCCTGCTGACTGAGGCTTTGTTGCTGCTGCGGACTGAAAGGCTGCATCGCCTGCGGATTGCGCTGCATCTGTTCAGCCAGTGCCTGCATGTATTCATCCAGCGCTTGACGCAGTTCTTCGGTCAGCCGGGCAATTTCCTCATCGCTCGCACCGTCCTCCAGCGCCTTGCGAAGGTTTTCCTGCGCCTGACGCAGCGCCCGTTCCGCCAGAGAGAGATCCCCATCCTCGATGGTCAGCGCCAGATCCCAGAGCAACGGCAGCAGCTCCTTCAGCTCCTCATCTGACTTCGCCCGGTAGAGCCGCGTATAGGCAAATCGAAGTCCGAGGTAATTTTTCGGCACCATGTTGAAACTGTCGGGCGCCAGAAGCAGGGCATCAAACGCCATGATCGCCCGATCCTGCGACCGCGCATCCATCGCCAGCAAGCGGCGCTGTTCGACAACCGCCTTCGCCAAAGGCTTGCGGAACCGGCGTTGCGGCAAGGTCAGCTCATAAGTCGGCGACACGCCCTCCTGACCGGCTTCATCCATGGCATGAAGCGTCAGCTGGACTTCAGAGCCCGCCCATGGGTGCGAGGTCAGGTCGCGGATGGTTTCGGCCGCCCCATCAGTGCCGGCTGCCGAGGGCAGCGACAACGGAAACTGCGGTGCCTCTGCCAGAGGCCGTGGATCGCCTTGTGGCAGGGCCAACCCGCCCGTGCCGCTCATCGGCGCAGCCGGTGCTGCAATCCGCGCCTCGGCGGACAGCACCCGGTAATCGTCCTGCACGGTGTAGGCAAGCTTCAGCGCGCCACTCAGCTGCGCCTCCGGTTCGCCGGAAAGCCGGATTACCGGGGTCTCGTCAGGCAGAACCTCGAAGTGCCAGCCCATCAGCAGGCTGTCGTTGTAATAAAGATCGATCCGTCCGGTCTGTTCCAGCACTGCCTGGCGTTCCAGAACGGCATCCGGGGCGGCGGTCTCGTCGACATCCTCCAGACGAATGCCGTCATCAGCCTCGATACGAAACCCTTCCGTGCCCTGGCTGCGGACGACGAACCGCGCGCCCTCGGGGACGGTCAGTGCCTGAGCCGGATCGCGCAGCGCAGCGCTTTCGCCGGTCAGGTAGATCGGCGGCAGATTTGTGTATATCGGAGGCGTGACCCAGGCATCCAGCCGGCTGGCGATCTCCTGGGGATCAGCGCCAAAACGCAGCGTCGAGGCCAGCCTGTCCATCCGCATGCCCGTGCTCGATACCAGCCCAAGCACCACCAGCATCACCACCGCCACACGCAAGGCAAAGGGATCTTGTCGGTAGCTTCGCGGATCCGGCAGGGGAGACTTGAGCCCGGCAAGCAGGCTCGCCATCCGGCGCTTGTGCAGCAGCCAGAGCGTCCGCGTTTCGGCACTCTCACCGGAAATGGCAAGGTCGTCCTCAAACGCTGTCAGCGGACGATGCAGGCCGGGGCTGGCTGCTTCAATGCGATGCTGAGCCTCTTCGCGGCTGGGCCAGCGCAGCGCATAAAACCCGCACAAGCTCCACAAAAAGGCCAGAGCAAAGCCCGCAAGTCCAAGAACATGCAACCACAACGGAGCGACAACCCAGCCGCCCAACAGGGTGACAGCGAGGAACAAGACAACGACGACAAATGGATAAAAGGCCGCCCGGACCAGACGCTCCAGGAAGA
Source organism: Roseibium limicola (assembly GCF_017313085.1). Taxonomy (GTDB): domain Bacteria; phylum Pseudomonadota; class Alphaproteobacteria; order Rhizobiales; family Stappiaceae; genus Roseibium; species Roseibium limicola. Next base: position 34,715 of record NZ_JAFLNF010000009.1, read on the forward strand.
GCGCCAGCCGGCTGCGACTAATCAGGGCATTCAGACGCTGGGAAACACCAGGCGTCTCTGGGCCCGTGGAATGCGAGGGTTTGTCGCCGTGCTGCAATGCCGATCCTCCATCACTGCCTGCTCTCGCAGGGTGAGGGAAAATCGATAGCACCGCAAGTTGTCGAAATAACGGAAAGACCCATCAACTGATCACGAACCCTTGAGACTGCTGAAAAACAGCTCTCAAAGACCATTTTCCGGTGCAGCCGCGACCAGGATCAGTCCTGCAGCCAGTCCGGAACCTGGTCCAGCCCGATCAGCTCTTCATAGGACTGACGCGGACGGATCACCGCAAACTTGCCGTCCTTGACCATGACTTCCGGTACCAGCAAACGGGTGTTGTAGGTGCTCGCCTGGGTCGCGCCATAAGCTCCGGCAGAATAGACTGCCAGAAGATCACCCGGCGCCACCTCGGGCAGATCCCGGCCCAGGCCGAGATAATCCCCGGTTTCGCACACTGGCCCGACCACATCGGCGACAATCCGCTTGTCGTCAGAACCCGGCTCCTGCACCGGGCCGATCTCGTGATAGGCCTCATACAAGGTTGGACGGATAAGGTCGTTCATCGCGCCATCGACAATGACGAAGTTCTTCGCCTCGCCAGTCTTCACGTAGACCACCTTGGTCACCAGAATTCCGGCATTGCCGGCAATCAGACGACCCGGCTCGAAGACGATGCGGCAATCCAGCTTTTCAACGTGGCGCTTGACCACTTGCGCATAGGCATCCGGATGCGGTGGCGGATTATTGTCAGCCACATAGGGAATTCCCAGGCCGCCCCCCAGATCGACGTGCTCGATCGTGTGACCATCGGCGCGCAAGTCGGCGATCAGGTCGCCCAGCCGTGCAAAGGCATCGTCAAAAGGCTGCAGCTGCGTAATCTGCGAACCGATGTGCATGTCAATACCGGCCACTTCTATGCCCGGCAGCTTGGCAGCAACCGCATAGACCTCACGGGCCTTCTGCCACGGAATACCGAACTTGTTCTCCGCCTTGCCCGTGGAGATCTTCGCGTGTGTCTTGGCATCGACGTCCGGATTAATGCGCAGCGACACCCGCGCAACCTTGCCCAGGCCGGAAGCGACCCGCGACAGCTGATGCAGCTCCGGTTCGGATTCCACGTTGAAACAAAGAATATCTTCCTGCAGCGCGTAGGTCTGCTCGGCTTCCGACTTGCCAACGCCGGAGAACAGGATCCGCTCTCCGGGAACGCCTGCCGCCCGCGCCCGGCGCAATTCGCCTTCAGACACCACATCCATCCCGGCGCCAAGGTCGCCGAGGGTTTTCAGCACCGCCTGATTGGAGTTCGCCTTCATCGCGTAGCAAACCAGCGTATCGATGCCCTGCAAAGCGTCCTTGAACACTTTGTAGTGACGCTCCAGCGTGGCGCTTGAATAGCAATAAAACGGCGTCCCGACCGCCTCGGCGATCTCGGAAACCGGCACATCCTCAGCATAAAGGGTGCCCTGACGGTACTGGAAATGGTGCACGATAAGTCCTTGAAAGCTTTACGCCGGCGAGTGCCCGAGGGCCTCGAGCCGGATCAGATCAGGTAGTCGAGAAAGAAGCGGGGCTGGGCCGTTTCAGTGGCGGGCACTGCCGGAACAACTTGCGAGCCTGTGGCCGTCTCGGTCTGGACCACCGGGGCAACGTCATAAGCCGCCGGGGCCGCAGGCGATTCCAGGGATCCCTTGCGGCCACAACCGGCCAGAACCACGGACAGGCAGAGAACGCCGGCGACAAGTCCGCGTTTGACCAGGGTAACGGATCTCCCCTCGACAGACTTGCTCACAGTTTCAGACACTTGCCCCATAATCATCGCCTCATGGTGATGCAGTTTGCCGCGTTGTCATTCTTCCTCGCATGGAAGACGGGGGACGGCAACCCTCCAGCAGGTCTGCCGTCCTCCAATTTCCTGCTTGGCCTTAGCCCCGTGCCAGCTCTTTGAGCCAGCGGCGGGCCTGCTTGCGCACATTGACCGGCGCGGTGCCGCCGTAGCTGACGCGCGAGCGCACGGATTTGTCGACGGACAGCACCGAGAAGACTTCCTCGGTAATCGTCGCATCAACTTCCTGCATGGCTTCCAGCGGAACCTTGTGCAGCTCGCAATTGCGCTCAACGGCGATGCCGACAATCCGGCCCGTCACATGGTGCGCATCGCGGAAAGGCATGCCAAGCACTCGCACCAGCCAATCGGCCAAATCCGTTGCCGTGGAGTAGCCCGAACCGGCGGCTTTTTTCAAAACCTTGGTGTTCGGCTCCAGATCCTTGACCATCCCGGTCATCGCAGCCAAGGCAAGAGAGATGCTGGAAAGGCCGTCAAAAGCCTGTTCCTTGTCTTCCTGCATGTCCTTGGAATAGGCCAGCGGCAGACCTTTCATGACCACCAGAAGCCCCTGTAGGGAGCCGAAGATCCGGCCGGTCTTGGCACGGATCAGCTCCGCAGCGTCCGGGTTCTTCTTCTGCGGCATGATCGAAGAGCCGGTCGAGAATTTGTCCGACAGCTTGATGAAACCGAACTGGGCGGAACACCAAATGACAATTTCCTCGGCAAACCGCGACAGATGCACCGCGCAGATCGAGGAGGCCGCCAGGGCTTCAATCACGAAGTCGCGATCCGAGACTGCATCAAGTGAATTGGCCGTTGGGCGATCGAAACCAAGCGCCTCGGCAGTCGCCTTGCGGTCGATCGGGAAGGATGTTCCCGCCAACGCGGCAGCGCCCAGCGGGCTTTCGTTCATCCGAGCGCGCGCGTCGCGAACACGCGAGCGGTCGCGGGCGAACATTTCCACATAGGCCAGCAAATGATGACCAAACGTCACCGGCTGCGCCGACTGCAGATGGGTAAAGCCCGGCATCACGTCGGCAGCATGGATCTCGGCCTTTTCAGCCAGAGCCTGCATCAGCTCGCTCAGCTGCTGGTCCAGAGTGTCGAGCGTATCGCGCACCCACAGACGGAAATCGGTAGCAACCTGATCGTTACGCGAACGACCGGTGTGCAGACGACCAGCCGTCGGCCCGATCAATTCGGCCAGCCGCGCTTCGATATTCATATGAATATCTTCCAGCGCCCGGGAGAAGGTGAATTTGCCCTCTTCGATCTCTGACAGGATCGTGTCTAGACCGTCAGCGATCTTCGCGGCATCTTCCGCCGTGACAATCTGTTGCGCCGCGAGCATGCGCACATGGGCTTTCGAGCCCGCAATATCCTGCCTATATAGCTTGCGGTCATAGTCGATGGAGGCATTGATCTCCTCCATGATGGCATCCGGTCCTTCCGCAAACCGGCCGCCCCACATGCGATTGCTCATGCTTAAGTCCTTGAGATTACCCCATTCAGAGGTCTGGAAGAATGTCGAACCCTACCGCCAAAAACCCAAAGCGCCTGCGTCAGTTATTGATGACCGGAGGCGCTGGTCTGGCAGCTGTAACTGTTGCGGTATACGGGATCTGGGGGGGCAATGGCAACTCGGGCACGGCTGAAACCTGCCAGATTGCCCAATCGATGGCCGAAAGCGTTCAACCGCATGTCGGCGGCGAGGTTGCAGCCTTCATTCCGGCCACCAGCCCGCTGGATCTCTCCACGCTCGCCTTCAAGCAGGCAGACGGCAGCGATGCGACGATGGCCGACTTCTCCGGCAAGACGGTGCTGTTGAACCTTTGGGCAACCTGGTGCGCCCCGTGTCGCAAGGAAATGCCGGCACTGGACACGCTTCAATCGGAAATGGGGGGAGAAGACTTTGAGGTCGTCGCCGTCAACGTCGATCGTGGTGGTACGGAAAAGCCGGAGGCCTTCCTCAGCGAAATCAACGTCGAGAACCTATCGTTGCGCCATGACGGCAGCAACAAGATCATCACGGACCTGCGCAAGCTGGCCAAGGCACCCGGCCTGCCGACAACCATACTGATCGGGCCGGACGGATGCGAAGCCGGAACCATGTTCGGTCCGGCAGAATGGGCGTCCAAAGAAGCCAAGGCGCTCATCACGAGCGCCTTGCAGGCTGTCAAACCTCAGGGGTAAAGCTGACGTCACCAACAAGCCGGGAGGGCGCTACCGCGCCAATCCCTGGACTGGGGCCGTGCGAGACCGTGTCAGGCGGTAATATCGACCGCATTGCCGAGACCCGGAATTTGCCGGGCTTGGCGACGGTCCTGACCCTGAGTTGTTTCCTGCTGTTCCTGCAGGCGATTTGCCACCTGACGCTCCTGCTGGTTGTTGTCGCGTATGGCGTTGGTCGCCAGCTCGCTCCGAACATTCGCAGCGCCATAGGCCGCTGATGTCTCACCAATTGGGGGCATACTCACTACTCCTCTTTACGAACTCAGTGCATCACGTCACGCCGTGATGTCGATCCGCCCGCCCAGGGATGTATCCGAAGGGGCTGGCCGAGATTCTGATCGATTTTCAAGCTGCTCGGCGACACGCTCGAGCGATTCCGCCCGACGGCTGCTGGAATTCGCCTGACGCTGTACAGTCTCTGCAACGGATTGTTCCTGGCGTGTTTCCAACTCGCGCACTTGTTGAGCGGTGCGTTCCGGGGTGGACTCTCCAGCCCGTGGAAGGAAGGGCGTGGAAGAGCCGTAACCAATTGCCTCGGGCATATCAGGCTCCTACGACTAGAAAACTCTGTCGTGAATATAGGGCGCCAGATAGATGAAATCATTAAAACCGAAAATAACCTTAGGTCATCATCGCCGCAAAATTACGTATACTAGGACAATTTGTCTAAAATTTTAAATATCAATCTGATCAATGCTTCAGTCGCCGAACGAACAACGCGCCTCAGGCGCTAACATCGACGGCGGTACCCAGCCCGGGAGGGGCCGCAGCCGGAGCAGATGTCTGGCTAAGGTTCTGGGCCCCTTCCTGCAACAGAGCAACAAGGTTGGCATCTGCCTGCACCGCCTGCTTGAGCATGGCAGTCTGAAGCGCCTGTCCGGTCTCTGCCTGGGTAAAGGCGACATATGTCGACGCCAAAGCTGCGGTATCCATAGAGATCTCCTTTGAGGTCAACCTCGTTAAAACAATTTAAGCAAAACTTAACGCAGAGTTTATCACTTTAATTCAAATAGATAGATCGGTCGAAAAGTTTCGAATCAGGAAATTATCCTCCAAAATGCAAAAAGACCGGATCAAACATTGATCCGGTCCCTAGGGAATATTGACGATATGACTTTAAATCAGCGGGTCGGAACCGGTACATCACCGCGATAGTCATAGAAGCCGCGCTGGGTCTTGCGGCCAAGCCAACCGGCCTCGACGTATTTTACCAGCAACGGGCACGGACGATACTTGGAGTCCGCCAGACCTTCATACAGCACCTGCATGATCGACAGGCAGGTGTCCAGACCGATGAAATCGGCCAGCTGCAGCGGCCCCATCGGATGGTTTGCGCCGAGCTTCATCGCCGTATCGATGGATTCCACCGAGCCGACACCCTCATACAGGGTGTAGATCGCCTCGTTGATCATCGGCAGCAGGATGCGATTGACCATGAAGGCCGGGAAGTCTTCCGCAACGGCCATTTTCTTGCCGATGCGGTTGACGAAGCCCTTGGCGGCTTCATAGGTCTCATCTTCAGTCGCTATTCCGCGAACCAGCTCCACCAATTCCATGATCGGCACCGGGTTCATGAAATGAATGCCGATGAAGCGCTCCGGACGGTCCGTGGAGGCGGCCAGACGGGTGATGGAAATGGAGGAGGTGTTGGTTGCCAAAATGGCTTCCGGCTTCAACAGCGGGCACAGCTGCGAATAGATCTTGCGTTTGATCTGCTCGTTCTCGACGGCAGATTCAATCACCAGATCCGCATCGCTGAGCATGTCGAGATCGCCGGCTGCGGAAATCCGCGCCAGAGCCGCGTCGCGCTCAGCTTCGGTGATCTGTTCTTTTTGCACCTGGCGCACCAGATTGCCGTTGATCGAGGCAAGTCCGGATTCAATCTTGTCCTTGGAGATGTCGCTGAGCACAACGTCAAACCCGGCGACGGCGCAGACATGGGCGATACCGCTGCCCATTTGTCCGGCGCCGATCACGCCGATTTTCTTCAATTCAATCCCCATCGTCCAATCCGATCCAAATATCTTGAGCCCAACCGGAAACGCTGCCGGCATCCTTGAAAACGAGTATTGCCGCCGCAGGGCCTGCTCGGCAAGCGTCCGGACGATGAAGCACCGCCCGGACGCATTGTTCATATCTGTCGATTTACTCGACGGCTGCCTTCAATTCCGGCAGAGCTTCGAACAGATCGGCAACCAGACCGTAGTCGGCCACCTGGAAGATCGGTGCTTCCTCATCCTTGTTGATCGCCACGATCACCTTGGAGTCCTTCATGCCGGCCAGGTGCTGGATGGCACCGGAAATGCCACAGGCAATGTAGAGATCCGGGGCGACGACCTTGCCGGTCTGACCCACCTGCCAGTCGTTCGGAGCATAGCCTGCGTCAACCGCAGCGCGCGATGCACCAACAGCCGCACCAAGCGCATCCGCAACCGGCATGATGACTTCCTGGAATTTCTCTTCGGAGCCCAGCGCACGACCACCGGAGATGATGATCTTGGCAGAGGTCAGTTCCGGACGGTCCGACTTGGACAGTTCTTCGCCGACGAATTCCGACTTGCCATTGGCCGCATCGCCACTCACGGCTTCCACCGGAGCAGAGCCACCGGCCTCAGCCGAAGCAAACGTCGATGTCCGCACGGTGATGACCTTCTTGGCATCGGAAGATTTCACGGTCTGGATCGCGTTGCCGGCATAGATCGGTCGTTCGAACGTATCGGCATCGATCACCGCCAGAACATCCGAGATCTGCATCACGTCGAGCAGAGCTGCGACGCGCGGCAAAGTGTTCTTGCCGTTGGCCGTCGCCGGAGCAACGATGGCATCATAGTCGCCAGCCAGCGAAACGATCAGGTTGGCAACAGGCTCAGCCAGCTGATGCGCCAGCTCGGCGCTCTCAGCCGTCAGAACCTTGGCAACACCGGCCAGCTTGGAAGCCGTGTCGGCGGCAGCAGCTGCCCCTTCGCCAACAACCAGCACATGCACATCGCCACCGATCTGGGTGGCGGCTGTCAGCGCCTTGGCAGTTGCATCATTCAGCACGCCAGCAGCGTGTTCGGCCACAAGAAGTGTCGTCATGTGTCGTAATCCTTCTTCTTGGGGTCCTTAAAGGACGCCGGCCTCGTTTTTCAGCTTGTCGACCAGTTCGGCGACGGAAGCCACCTTGACGCCAGCCTGCCGGGCTGCCGGCTCGCTTGTCTTCAGCACGGAGAGACGCGGAGTGACGTCGACGCCATAATCCTCGACGGTTTTCATGTCGATCGGCTTCTTCTTCGCCTTCATGATGTTCGGCAAGGAAGCGTAACGTGGCTCGTTCAGACGCAGGTCGGTGGTGACGATTGCCGGCATCGCCAGCTTCACGGTCTGCAGACCGCCATCAACTTCACGGGTGACCGAAACAGAGCTGTCATCCAGGTCGACCTTGGAAGCAAACGTGCCCTGACCCCAACCGAGCAGAGCGGCCAGCATCTGACCTGTCTGGTTGCAGTCATCGTCGATGGCCTGCTTGCCCAGAATCACCAGACCAGGCTCTTCAGATTCGACAATGGCTTTCAGGATCTTTGCAACGGCCAACGGCTCGACGGTTTCGTCGGTTTTTACCAGGATGCCGCGATCGGCGCCCATGGCTAGACCGGTGCGGATGGTTTCCTGGGCCTGCTGCGGACCAACGGAGACCACGATGATCTCGCTCGCCTTGCCAGCTTCCTTGAGACGCAGAGCCTCTTCGACGGCGATCTCGTCGAACGGGTTCATGGACATCTTGACGTTGGCCAGATCGACGCCGGACCCGTCCGACTTCACACGAACCTTAACGTTGTAATCAATCACCCGCTTAACGGGCACAAGGATTTTCATTGAGTTCAACCTCCGCTCGGGTGTCCCACCCCGGTTTGAGACAAATTGCGTTTCAACGGCGAAACTTCTGGCCGCTACGGCTGGCAGAATTGCGCCATTCCTCTCGCTCGGGCCGGGACGGTAAAGACACCGCTTCCAGCTGTCAACGATAGCGCAAGGGAACCCTCGACCATCGTCGAAGACGACATGCCGCACCGCAATAAATCTATCAGACCCTAGCTCTTAAGCCGCTCGCCCGTGTTTCTCAAGAGAATGCTTGTCGGGGCCCCATGCTCAGACGGAATAACCCTGCATCCGCCGCAAGCACGCAGAAGGCCACACTGGAGACTTTTAGCGGTTCTTGCCCGGCACCCAGAGAACGTCTCCCTGCGCCCGCTTGTTGCAGGCGCGTGCCGCCACAAAAAAGAAGTCGGACAGCCGGTTGATGTACTTGATCGACGCTTCGCTGACCGGTTCTTCCTGTTGGAGAGCCACCATCAGGCGCTCGGCCCGGCGCGAGACGGTGCGGGCCAGGTGCAAATGCGCAGATGCAGCTGTTCCTCCCGGCAGCACGAAGGAGCGCAGCGGGTCGAGATCTGCGTTGACCCGGTCGATCTCCTTTTCCAGTGCACTCACCTGGGCATCAATGATGCGCAGCGGCTCATACCCCAGATCCTCCCCGGTATCCGGCGTTGCCAGATCGGCACCCAGGTCAAACAGATCATTCTGTATCCGGCTCAGCACATCATCCAGCAGCTTGTCGTCCTCGATCAGATGCAACCGAGCCATCCCGACAATCGAGTTGGTCTCATCCACAGTGCCATAAGCGTCGATCCGCAGATCCGACTTCAACCGGCGCTCGCCCGACCCCAGTGCCGTGGTGCCCTGATCGCCGGTGCGCGTGTAGATCTTGTTCAGAACAACCATTTCAGTCTTCCCATGTCGCGAAGCACGTAGAGACGGTCACTTTCCGCCGAAGAAATAAAGCCCGCCCATCACCAGAATGATGACGAGAAATTGCAGCAGGACGCGCCAGCGCATCAGTTGCTGAGAGCGGTTGGCCGAGCCACCCCGCATCATGTTCCACAGTCCGGCAAGCAGAACCAGCGCCACGGCCACCATGCCCACCCGAACAACAATATCCCAAGTGTATTCCATCACGCCTTACCTTGTTTCAGCCGGAGTACACCATGAACCCGGATGCAGGTCGACGGAAAACCGAAGGGCCGCAACAGCCACTTGATCGACATTTCCATCCTTCATTTTCCTGCATATGTGTCCAATTTGGTGCCCTCGGCAAGGCCGGACAGCGGGACAATTGACCGCACAGGACAGGCAAAGGGCGGGCAAGCTCAGTGCCACCAAACTCAAAACACAAAAGGCCGGGCAGCGAACTGCCCGGCCTTTCAGTCAGAATACACCACCGGATCAGGCAGCTTTTTCGTTCAACCGGTCTTCACCCAGACGCAGCAGCTTGTTGTCAGCTTCCTTTTCCTCCGCCAACGTCTGACGCAGGATGGTTGCAGCTTCCGTGTGGCCAAGCTCGGTCGCCCAGGAGACCAATGTACCATAGCGGGTAATTTCGTAATGCTCGACCGCCTGCGCCGAAGCAATCAGTGCGGCGTCTGTCGTTTTGGCATCATCGACTTCATCCAGCAGCTCTTCGGCTTCGCTGACAATGCCTTCAATCGCCGGACATTCCTCGCCTTCAGCCTTGATGCCAAGGGAAGCGAAGACCTCTTCAAGCCGCTTTACGTGGGTACGCGTCTCTTCCAGATGAGCGTCGAACAGGTTCTTGAGCAGCTTGGAATTGGCTGCTTTCGACATTACCGGAATTTTCTTCGTCAAGAAGTTCTCTGCGAAGTAAACATCCTGCAGAGTGTGAACAAACAGATCCTGAAGACTACTGATAGACATCATATGGCTCCCATTGGTGCAGTTGCGACCTATTAAGTCCTGCAAGCACCACTGGTTCCCGCGCCAAACATTACAAATTGAATGCTATTCTTCCGACTTGGCCGCCCGCAACAGGAAACGGTCCAGAAGTGCTGTCGGCAGAAGCCTTTTCAGCCCTCCAAGCAGATGCGTCGGGATGGTGACATAGTAGCGGGCCTTGGGCTTTTTTGCCTCCAGAGCATGCAGCAGCTGCTTCACAACCGCCGTCGCCGGCAACTTGAAGGGCCCAGGTTCACCCGCTTCCATCCGCTTGCGGCGTTTTTTATAGGCCGAGAGATGTACCGAAGACTGCATGCCCTCGTCGCCAATCCAGCGGTCGAAATTGTCCAGCGCATTAGCCGTGAAGGCCGTGTCGATCGGGCCCGGCTCAATCAGGCTGACATGAATGCCCGTGCCCGCCAGCTCCATCCGCAGGGTGTCGGTATATCCCTCCAGCGCAAACTTGGACGCGGTATAGGCCCCTCGAAACGGCATGGCGATAAAGCCCAGAATCGAGGAACACTGAACGATCCGGCCGCTGCCCTGCGCCCGCATCACCGGCACGACGAGCCGCGTCAGCTCATGCCATCCGAAGAAGTTGGCCTGAAACAGCGTCTGCAGCGCTTCCGGGGAAATATCCTCAAGGGCGCCTGGGATGGCATAGGCACCATTGTTAAACAGCGCGTCCAGCCGTCCATCCGTGCGCTCCAGAACCGCCATGAGCACCGTCTTCAGGCTTTCCGGCTCTTCATAGTCGAGCCGAAAGGCCTCAAACCCCTGGGCGGCCAGCTCATCCACGTCCTGCTGCTTGCGGGCGGTTGCGAAGACCCGCCAGTCGCGACCGCGCAAAAGGCGGGCAGCATTCAACCCGATCCCGGAAGAACATCCCGTGATCAGCACGGTCCGCTTGGCAACGGCCATATCAATTGTCTCAGTCATCGTGTCTTACGCAAAGAATTCAAATGGGTTTGCCGGAGAGCAGCTTGGGAGCCGGACCAGTCAGCCCTGCCGCCTCGGAAATGAACCTGGTTTTAAGAAACGGCATTCGATCAACCAGCCCGAGACCAAAATCACGCGCCGCCCGAAGAACATCGTTATCATTTGAAAACAATCGGTTAAGAACGTCTGTGACAACGCCCATCTGCCATGCGTCAAACCGTCGCCAGCGCTGATAGCGCTCCAGCACATCCAGAGCACCGATGTCCTGACCCAGCCGATTGGCCTCGATCAGCACCTCCGCCAGCGCCGCAACATCCTTGAACCCCATGTTGAGACCCTGTCCGGCAATTGGGTGAATGCCATGCGCTGCATCTCCGGCGAGCGCGAAGCGCGGCCTGACGAAATCACGCGCAAGCGTCAGCCCAAGCGGATAGGCATTGCGCGGCCCGGCCAATTCCAGCGTACCCAGGTGATGACCAAACCGGCGTTGCAGCTCGATCTCAAAGGTGAAGTCGTCACTTGCAACCAGTCGCCGCGCATCATCGGTGCGCTCGGTCCACACCAGCGACGACCGGTTGCCGGGCAGCGGCAGAATGGCAAAGGGCCCAGCCGGCAGGAAATGTTCCTCTGCACGACCATTGTGCGGCCGCTCATGAGCAACCGTAGTGACGATTCCGGATTGTCCGTAGTCCCAATGCACAGTGCGGATGCCAGCCAGATCGCGCAGCCGCGACCGCACACCATCGGCAGCCACCAGCAGGCGGGTGGATACGGATTTGCCGCTGGCCAGGGTCAGACGCACATCAGAAGCCGTCGTGGTGAAGGAGGCAGCTGAATCGGGCGCGTCAAACTCCACTCCCAACGCCTTGGCCTTTTCATACAGCGCCGGCAACATCTTGCCATTGGGCATCATGTTGGCAAAAGGCTCGTTTTCGCCCGCCTTTCCAGTCTCGCCACCAAAGGTCAGGAACACAGGACGCACCTTGTCGCGCAGCTTGCTGTCGGTGACGATCATCTCGGTGATCGGCTGGGCGCTGTCCTTGATGTCGTCCCAGATGCCGAGCTGGGTCAACATCCGCGAGGCAGCTGCGGCAATGGCAGAGGCGCGCGGGTCCCGGTCCAGAACGGCCATCGGTTTCGGGTCGATGACCACGACCTTCAACCCGGAATCACCAGACTTCAAAGCCACCGCAAGCGACAGGCCGACATAGCCGCCACCGGCAATTGCCACATCAAAATCGGCGCCTTTGTGCGGAGCCTCAGCCATCATGATCTCCCAGGATCTCGCTGTTTCGTTTCCCTAGAGGCACCTTGACTTCGCTTCCCGCTGCGTTCAAGTGAGCCTCGATGCGTCCCCAACGACCGGCGACGCGCTATGTTCCTTATGTAGCAGGGATCTCGCCGATGACCACGGCCATAGAAGCACTTCTTGAAACTTTGGACCTGGAACCGCTGGAGCACAATCTGTTCCGGGGTCGCAGCCCCCAGGTTGGTTGGCAGCGGGTTTTCGGCGGTCAGGTCATCGGTCAGGCGCTGATGGCTGCCTCTCGAACCGTGGTGGAAGACCGACTGGTTCATTCCCTGCATGGCTATTTTCTCCGACCTGGCGACCCTGCCGTGCCGATCATCTATGACGTTGATCGTATCCGCGACGGCGGTAGTTTCACCACCCGCCGGGTCGTCGCGATCCAGCACGGCAAGCCGATTTTCTCAATGTCTGCCTCGTTTCAGGTGCATGAAGAGGGCCTCGAACACCAGATCGACATGGGCGATGTTCCCATGCCGGAAGATCTCCCGAGCGAGCGCGACCTGAAGGAAAAATATCTCTCTGTCGCACCGGAGCATGTTCGCAAATATTGGGAGCGGGAGCGCCCGATTGAATTGCGCCCGGTCGATCTGACTCACTACTTTTCCGACACGCCGCTGCCGCCGGAACAGAAGTGCTGGGTGCGGGCCACGGGCACTTTGCCGCAGGACACGCTGGTCCATTCCTGCGTGCTGGCCTACGCCTCTGACATGACGCTGCTCGACACCTCGTTGTTTCCGCATGGCCGCTCGGTCTTCTCGCCCGACATCCAGGCGGCGAGCCTCGACCACGCCATGTGGTTTCACCGCCCGTTCAAAGCCGACGAGTGGCTGCTGTATCTGGAAGATTCGCCTTCTGCCTCAGGATCACGCGGCATGAACCGCGGCTCGCTGTTCACCCGCGAGGGCATTCTGGTTGCTTCAACAGCGCAGGAAGGCCTAATCCGCCGGGTGGCAAAAGACGGCTACTCCGGTCCGAAGCCGTCTCTTTGATCAGGGCCTTAGCCCCTGATCGGGCTGGTAAAACCGGAAATCGCCAGCGGATTGTCAACCATCGTCTGCGGATCCGGGGTGTCTGTCTTCAAGGCGCCGGAAAAAGCGTCAAACAGCTGGGAGACAAAACTCTCCGGCAGATCATGGGTGATGAACACCATCCGCGTGCGATGATCCGCGTCCGGCCAGGCATCAAGCGTCGCCGGCGGATGGAACACGTGCTGCACACCGTGGATCACCACCGGGCGGGAGGGGTCTTCGGCAATCTGCACGATGCCCTTCACCCGCAGCAACTTCGGACCATGGGCCGAGCGCAGAAGATCCAGAAACATTTCCAGCGCTGATGCCGGGATCGCTCTGTCGGTGGCCAGAGTGAAGGCGCGAATGCGGTCATCGTGCCGGTTCACATCGTGCGTATGGCCGTGGCTGTGGCCGTGAGCATGGCCCTTATGATGACCATGGTCATTTTCTGAATCGTGGTGGTGATGATGCGAATGACCATGGTCAATATAAGCTTCGTCGTTCAGCCACTTCGCCACATCCGGGATCTTCGTCGCCGGGTCGTAGAGCCCTGCATCGAACAGCCGCTGCGGGGTTGCGTCGCCAGTTTGAGCTGACAGAACCCGCGCGCCGGGGTTCAGACCCTTCAGCCGCGCCTTCAGCTCTTCAAATTCGGCAGAGACTTCCGCACTCTCGATGAGATCGGTCTTGGTCAGCACCAGCCGATCGGCAACGGCAACCTGACGGCGGGCTTCCTCGTGGGTCGCCAGTGTCTCCAGACCATTCACCCCATCGACCAGCGTCACGACGCTTTCCAGGCGGTAGCGCAGGACCAGGTAGGGATGCAGCATGATCGTGTGCAGGATCGGGCCGGGATCCGCCAGCCCGGTGGTCTCGATCACCACCCGGGCCAACTTGTCGCGACGACCATTGTCGATCTGTCGCAGCAAATTTTCCAGGGTCGTCACCAGATCACCGCGAATAGTGCAGCACAAACAGCCGGAGGAAAGCTCCAGAATGCCGTCCTCGGCCTGTTCCACCAACAGGTGATCCAGTCCGATATCGCCAAATTCATTGATGATGACAGCCGTATCCGCCATCGCCGGGTCTTTTAGGATCCGGTTCAGCAGCGTGGTCTTTCCCGAGCCGAGAAAGCCGGTGATCACCGACATCGGGATCGGCGGCTTCGGTCCGCGAACGGGAGCGGAAACGGTGGGGGAGGCAGTGTCGGACCCGGCCATGGTCAAACCTCGTGTCAGAGCGAGAGGTCGAAATAGGCAGGCCGCGATCGCGGGCCGCCCTATGCTGCCCGAGACCTAGGATAGGCTGGAGGAAAAATCCAGTGGGGAGATCGTCTGCACGAAGGCACGCGATCTGAAATCAGGCGGAAAAGTCGGCAATCTTGGACGTTTCGTCTTCGGCACCGGAAGCCTCGGCCAATTCTTCTGCTGCAGTCTTCGCTTCATCGTCCTTGACGACATTGCGAACCGAAACAGCCGCCTTGCGCAAGGTTTCGATGACCTCTTCGATGGAGCAGCCGTCTTCCAGCTGTTTGGCAGACAAATCAGCCAGATCGGCCAGCGCCAGGATTGTCGCAGAGCTGCGAGGTTCCACGATCATTTCTCAATTCTCCTTTAGCCCGTCACGAATAAATGACGTCGCCTTCAACAAAGGAAGTTCCTTTCAAACAAACTGGACCGCGTATGGTTATCTACTAGTTAATTTGGATAAGAAATTTTGCAAAAAGCAAAATTTTACTTCTTCGTCAGGACTTCGGGCTGGGAGCCGGCACGGGGATCCCTGGACGCAATTGGACAGGAGCAAGCGCTTCTGCCGGCGGAATGTCCCCAACCGGATCTGCGGTGACAATCCCCTGCTCCACGACCATCGCGGCACGAGAGGGGTGGGCCCGTGGCAGCGGAATGTCGATTGGCATCTGGCCCTCCGCCCATTGGCTGGCACGCGGTGGTTCCGCGCCAGAAGGCGCCCCGACCCCGATGCGCACCGGGGCATAGGCCACACGCTCGACACCCAGTGTCCGGTCCAGCACCAGTGACCAGTCGGTCTTGCCATTCGGCAGTTTGAACTCTGACAGGTCGGAAGCCTTGGGAGCGGCGGATTTCTGCGTCAGCACAGGCATAAGCACTGCGCCAGGCTTCGACTTGGCATAAGACAGCACCGACGGCTTTTCGCTGCTGCCCAGATCATATTGAGCAATAATGCCCTTCAGGCCGGGCTTTGGATTGCGCTTGCAATAGCCATCGGCCGGCGGCTGCCCGCCACCATCACGCAGGCTGGTGAGGCTCTTGTTGCCGCCACGCTTTTCGAACGCCTGATCCAGCGCATCCCGCGCAAAAGCGGTCCGCTCCAATCCGGACGCAGCGCCCAGCACCACCACAAGGATGGTGCGGCCACGCCGTGTTGCCGAAGCAGCAACATTGTAGCCCGCATTGCAAATATAGCCGGTCTTCATGCCATTCGCGCCGGGCACCCGCAGCAGGAACTCCTTGTTGGCAGAGCGCAGGGTCTTCTTGCCGAACTGCAACGCCGGGTGATTGTAATAGGTCCGGCTTTCCGGAAAGTCCCGTCGCAGCGCCAACGCCAGAATGGCCATGTCGCGCGCCGTGGTCACCTGCCTGTTGTCAGGCAATCCATGCGGATTGACGAAAACCGTGTCGGCCATGCCTAGTCGCTTGGCTTCGGCGTTCATCATCTCGATAAACGCTTCTTCCGATCCGGCAATCGCCTCGCCAAGCGCCACTGCAACGTCGTTGGCGGACTTGACCAGAATGATCTTCAAGGCCGTATCGATCGTGAACTTGGTGCCGACCTTGAACCCCATCTTGCTGGGCGGTTCAGCGCGGGAATTCGGCGATTGCATCACGATGGACGTCAGCTTGGCCCGACCCTGATGAACCGCCTTGAACGTCACATAGGCCGTCATCATCTTGGTCAGGCTGGCGGGATACCACAGCCGCGTGGCGTCCTTGGAATCCATCACCGCACCGCTGCCAGCATCAACCACCACATAGGCGCCGATGTCGGCCTTGGCAGCCGATGACAGGGTCACCAGCATCAGCAGCCCCATCAGCAGCCTTACCCCGGCAACCATTCTTTGCTGAAA
This sequence comes from Roseibium limicola, assembly GCF_017313085.1. Lineage (GTDB taxonomy): Bacteria > Pseudomonadota > Alphaproteobacteria > Rhizobiales > Stappiaceae > Roseibium > Roseibium limicola. The sequence continues at coordinate 50,944 of NZ_JAFLNF010000009.1, forward strand.
TCGACTTGATACAAATTCAATCACGGCATTCCTCGCTCGCGTCGTTTCGGCCCGGAAGAGGCCAAACAGGTCAGAAAACAGACCAGACCCGTGCTGCTTGCCCGCTACCCTTAGCCGAAAACCCGCCAGAGATGCAAAGGCTCCCTCTGCCCTTAGGGAAATCAGCATAAACACGAATATCGTTACAGCACAAAAATTAAGCATCTGCTGAATTTTCGGGCTAGGCCATCCAGATCGCCGCAACGCCGGCCTTGTACAGCACCAGCCGATCCACTTGGCCCCGGCCTTGCTTGGACTACAGGTCGGATCCGGTGCGTCCTGCGGGCCTGAAAATGCCGCGGGAGACGCCGTAGACGCAGAACATGGCACGGAACACAAAACGCAAAGCGGAGAACGACTTGCCAGCAACGCCCCGGCGGTCACACACTCCCCGCCTTGAAAGCTTGAACACCTGACCACGGACTTTCACCCGGACACCTGATGCTGCAAATCGTGAACACCCCGACCTCACCGATCAACCTGCCCGACATGCAGCGGGCGAGGGGTATTGCGCATGTCTCGTTCAAGCTGTCCGGAGGCCGCAGTCGGCTCGACGACCTCTATCAGGCCGGATCGAGCAAGGTGCGCTTGCCGCGCGTTTACGATCCACGCCCCATCGCAGTCCTGATCAACACGGCCGGTGGCATCACCGGCGGCGACAGCGTCACCTATGAAGGCCGCACCGGCGCCGGGTCCGAAGCCACAATCACCACTCAGGCCGCCGAGCGTGCCTACCGCCGCAGTCAGGGCACCGGCCTGATCGACACATCTCTCATCGCAGAGACTGGCAGCACGCTGGAATGGCTGCCTCAGGAAACCATCATTTTCGACCACTCGGCCCTGGCCCGCCGCCTGCGCGTGGATCTGCTCGGCGACGCCCGGTTTCTTGGACTTGAAACCACCGTCCTGGGGCGTACGGCCATGGGCGAAACCGTCGAGCAAGCAACATTCCGCGACAGCTGGCGCATTCACCGCGACGGCCGGTTGATTTTCGCCGACGACATCCGATTGTCGGGCAACACCCGCGAGATCCTGTCGGGGGCAGCCACGGGACAAGGCGCCATTGCCTTTGCCACGCTGGTGGACTGTTGCCCCAATGCCGAAGATCATCTGCCCAGAGCCCGTCAGCTCCTCGACGCCTCCCTGCAGCCGGGCGTCAAGGCTGGTGCGAGCGCCTGGAACGGTGTGCTGAGCGCACGCTTCGTCGCGCCCAGCGGCCGTGCCTTGCGTGAAACGTTGATGAGCTTTCTGGAAAGCTATCGCGACCGGGATCTGCCCAGAGTGTGGCGATGCTAGGCCGCTAAAGAATTGCATTGAGACAAAAGATCCGAGACCACGGATCCTGTTAAAGAAACAAGGGGAGGCTGTCTTGAACCTGACGCCGCGCGAAAAAGACAAACTGCTGATTGCCACCGCTGCCATGGTGGCCCGCCGACGCCTGGAGCGCGGTGTGAAATTGAATTACCCCGAAGCCATTGCGCTGATTTCCGATTTTGTCGTCGAAGGTGCCCGCGACGGCCGCAGTGTCGCTGATCTGATGCAGGCGGGTGCCCAGGTCATCACCCGCGATCAGGTGATGGAGGGCATCCCCGAGATGATCCACGACGTCCAGGTTGAGGCGACCTTTCCGGACGGGACCAAGCTTGTCACCGTTCATGAACCGATCCGCTGAGTATTCACCTCTTTCAAGGAGATTTTGATGTCCAAGCATTTTGCCTGTTTCGCCGTTGCCACGCTCTGCGGTCTGAGCACTGCCATGGCCCATCCGGACGCAATTGCCCATGCCCACCCGCATGAAGCCGTCAGCCTGACGTCGCCGGCAACCCTGGTCGTCGCTCTCATCGGCCTCGCCATCGGCGGCGCCTTCGCCTACGTCCGCCTCTCCAAGGGGAAGTAAGATCGGTCAGTCAGATGACCTACTTCGTTTACATCCTGGCTTCTGGCCGAAACGGAACGCTCTACACCGGCGTGACCAATGATTTGGCCAGGCGTGTTTACGAACATAAAACCCAAGTGATGCAAGGCTTTACCTCAAAATATGCCTGCAAGAGCCTGGTTTGGTACGAAGCTCATGAAACGATCGTCAGCGCGATCCAGAGAGAAAAGTCGGTCAAGCGCTACTATCGAAAATGGAAACTCAATCTGATCGAAGAGCTCAATCCCGAATGGAACGATCTCTACGACCAACTTAATCAATGACTGGATTCTCGGGACGAGCCCGAGAATGACGGATGAGAAAAAGGCCCAGCCCCCTCCGCAGTCATCCTCGGGCTTGTCCCGAGGATCCAGAAAACAGTTTTCGCGCAAAAACTGAAAAGAGGAGCAAAGAACATGATTCCGGGAGAACTCTTTCCGGCTGAAGGTGAGATCGAGCTGAATTCCGGTCTGGAAACCTTGACGCTGGATGTCACCAACACCGGCGACAGGCCGATCCAGGTGGGCAGCCATTATCACTTTGCTGAAACCAACGCCGGGCTCGACTTCGACCGCAAGGCGGCCACCGGCATGCGTCTGGACATTCCATCCGGCACCGCCGTGCGGTTTGAGCCCGGACAAAGCCGCTCTGTCACCCTTGTCGGCTACCGTGGTGATCGCAAGGTCTATGGCTTCAACCAGAAGGTCATGGGCGACCTCTGACAAAGAGCTCGTCCGGGAGAGCATAATGCGTCTGAACCCGACTGGATTGCTGATGATCGCGCTTGTCGCCTGCGGGAGTTTCGGTCCCGGTCATGCCATGGCCCAAAGCCAGAGCGAACCGGAAAAGATCGACTGCGGCTATCCGCTGACGCAGATGGAAATGACCTATTGCGCCGGAGAAGCCTTCAAGCAGGCCGATGCGGAGCTGAACCAGGTCTACAGCGAGGCCATGCGCGCCATGCAGTCCCTGGATGAAGGTTTGACGGGCAGCGGCCTGGAAGGTGCAGCAGACGCCCTGAGGGAGGCCCAGCGCGCCTGGGTCCCGTTTCGCGACAAGGCCTGCATCTCGCAGGGTTTCATGGCCCGCGGCGGTAGCATGGAGCCGATGCTCGTCGTCGGCTGCAAGGCAACGCTGACGCAACAGCGGATCGAGGATCTGAAAAATCTCGCCGAAGGTCTCGGCAACTGAACACGCACCGCGCGATGGATCCTCAACGGTAACGGATCTCGCTGCGAACTGGAGGACTGACAAGATGGCCTACAAGATGCCCCGCGCCGCCTATGCGGATATGTTCGGACCGACGACCGGCGACAAGCTGCGTCTGGCGGATACGGATCTCATCATCGAGGTAGAACGCGACCTGACGGCGGAAAGCATCGTCGGCGGCTCCAACACCCTGCTGTATGGCGAAGAGGTCAAATTCGGTGGCGGAAAGGTGATCCGCGACGGCATGGGCCAGAGCCAGCACCCTCGCTCTGCCGGCGCCGTCGATACGGTCATCACCAACGTACTGATCGTCGACCACTGGGGCATCGTCAAGGCGGATGTCGGCCTGAAGGACGGGCGCATCCACGCCATTGGCAAGGCCGGAAACCCGGATGTTCAGCCGGGCGTCAACATCATCATCGGCCCGGGCACGGAAGCCATCGCCGGCGAAGGCCGGATCCTCACCGCCGGCGCGCTGGACGTCCACATTCACTTCATCTGTCCGCAACAGATTGATGACGCGCTGATGTCCGGCGTCACCACCATGCTCGGCGGCGGCACCGGCCCGGCCACCGGCACCAACGCCACCACCTGCACGCCGGGCCCCTGGCACATCACCCGGATGCTGCAGGCCGCCGACAGTTTTCCGATGAATCTGGCGTTTGCCGGCAAGGGCAATGCCTCGCTGCCCGCCGGTCTGGAAGAACAGATCCTGGCAGGCGCCTGCGCCCTCAAGCTGCATGAAGACTGGGGCACCACACCGGCGGCCATCGACACCTGTCTTTCCGTGGCTGACGAATACGATGTTCAGGTGATGATCCACACCGACACGCTGAACGAAAGCGGCTTCGTCGAAAACACCACCGCCGCCTTCAAGAACCGCACGATCCACGCCTTCCACACCGAAGGCGCCGGTGGCGGCCATGCCCCGGATATCATCAAGGTCTGCGGCGAGATGAATGTCATCCCGTCCTCGACCAACCCGACGCGGCCCTACACGGTGAACACCCTGGAAGAGCATCTCGACATGCTCATGGTCTGTCACCATCTGGATGCCTCTATCCCCGAGGATGTCGCTTTCGCCGAAAGCCGTATCCGCAAAGAAACCATCGCGGCGGAAGACATTCTGCACGACATGGGCGCCTTCTCGATCATCGCCTCCGATAGCCAGGCCATGGGGCGCGTCGGCGAAGTGATCATCCGCACCCTGCAGACCGCCCACAAGATGAAAGTGCAGCGCGGACGCCTCGACGGCGAAGCCGGCGAGAACGACAACCTGCGCGTGAAGCGCTACATGTCGAAGATCACCATCAACCCGGCGATTGCCCATGGTCTGGATGAGCACATCGGCTCCGTCGAAGTCGGCAAGCTGGCGGATCTGGTGCTGTGGTCTCCGGCCTTCTTCGGCGTCAAGCCGGACATGGTGCTGAAGCTCGGAACCATTGCAGCCGCCCCGATGGGCGACCCGAATGCCTCGATCCCGACGCCGCAGCCGGTGCATTATCGCCCGATGTTCGGATCCTTCGGCAAGGCGATGACCCAGAGCCGCGTTACCTTCGTTTCCCAGGCCGCCTACGACATCGGCGTCAAGGACAATGCCGGGCTCGACAGTCTGGTCCTGCCGGTGAAAAACACCCGTGGTGGCATCTCCAAGAAATCGATGATTCTCAACGATGCGACGCCGGAAATCGACGTTCATCCAGAGACTTACGAAGTTCGTGCCAACGGCGAACTGCTCACATGTGAGCCAGCTAAGGTTTTGCCGATGGCCCAGCGCTATTTCCTCTTCTGAGGCAGCAATCTACCATCGCGACATCCAACAGCCTTCCGGCCTTGCCGGGAGACCAACAAAGGGCCACGCAAGATGGTCCGGAGAGGGAGAGAATGTACAAGATCGTCGGAAGTCCGCGCACACGGGTGATGCGCATCATCTGGTTGCTGGAAGAACTCGGACTGCCCTATGAGCTGGAACCTGCCGCACCGCGATCGGAACGCATTCTGTCGCTCAACCCCAACGGCAAGGTGCCGGTGCTGCTCGACGGCGATGCAGTGCTGACCGATTCCGTCGCCATCTGCACCTATCTGGCCGACAAGCACGGCCAGTTCACCTTTCCGGCCGGCACGATCGAGCGCGCCAAGCAGGACAGTTTTACTCAGTTCGGCGTCGATGAACTGGAAGGCGCGCTCTGGACCTCGGCCAAGAACACCTTTGCCAATCCGGAAGGCCACCGGGTCAAGGAGGTCAAAACCGTTTGCGCCTGGGAATTTGCGCAAGGGTTGAAGGTGCTGGAAACCCGCCTTGGCGATGGCCCCTATGTAATGGGCGAGGCGTTCACCATCGCCGACATCATCATCGGGCATTGCTCGGGCTGGGCCGTGGTGACGAAGTTCGACCTGCCGTCCGAAGGCCCCCTCTACGAATATTTCAAGCGCCTGCGAGAGCGTCCGGCTTTTCAGGCGATGATGGAAAAGGTGAAGACAGCCGCATGATCCGCGTTGCGCAAATCCTCAAGACCGGCAGCTGGACAGACACACCCGCCGACACCATCACCCTGGACCGGGAAGACCGGCACCGCCGCCGCGCGGTGATGACAGGGGAAGCTGGCCTGTCGTTTCTGCTGGATGAGCCAGTCGCCGTGCATCTGCGCCACGGCGATGGGCTGCAGCTGGAAGACGGACGGGTGATCGAAGTGCGCGGCGCGGCGGAAGAGCTGGTTGAAATCAGCGCCGACAACCACGCCCATCTGGTCAAGATCGCCTGGCATCTCGGCAACCGGCATCTGCCGACCCAGCTGATGGGCGAAAGCCTGCGCATCCGCCGCGACCATGTGATCGAGGACATGGTGAAACTGCTGGGCGGCACGATGACCGAACTGCAGGCGCCTTTCGATCCGGAGGGCGGCGCCTATGGTCACGGTCAGACCCAGGGGCATGATCATGGCCATTCGCACGCACACGGGCATGATCATTCACACGGGCATTCCCATGATCATTGAGCTGGACAGGCCGATGTTTGAGGTCTTTCCCCCCTCGCTAGCCTTCCCCCCTCCGAGACGACGCCAACGCCTGGAGATCCGCCATGTCTGACAGGATCGACATGGCCACCCTTTACCGGCTGCTGGCCTTTCTCTCGCCGGCGTTTCCCATTGGCGCCTTCACCTACAGCCACGGGCTGGAACAGGTCATTGATGATGGCGGCGTGGAAAATGCGGCGGAGATGCAAGCCTGGCTGAGCGATGTTCTGCAGGTCGGGGCGGCCCGCAGCGACGGTATTCTGCTGGTGCACACACTTCGGGCGGCGCGCGACGGTGACAAGTCAGCGGCCCGGGAGCAGATTGAACTCGGACTGGCGCTGCAGCCCTCGAAAGAGCGCTATCTGGAAACCAGCGCGCAGGGGACTGCCTTCATACAAGCGATCAAGGCAGCCTGGGCCTCGGACAATTCAACACCGGCCGCCCGGATCTTCGCGGAGCTGACTGCTGGCGCAGAAGAACTGGAAACCTGGCCTTATCCAGCTGCCGTCGGGCTGGTCGCCGCCACGTGGGAAGTGCCGGAAGAAGCCATTCTGACCGGCTTTCTCCATGCCTTTGCCGCCAACATGGTCTCTGCCGCCGTCCGCGCCGTCCCGCTTGGCCAAAGCGATGGCCAGCGCATTCTGGCCAGCGTCCAGCCGCTTATCGCCGCAACCGTTCAAGACGTGCTTGCCTCGGATCTCGACGATCTCGGCACGGCAACCCTTCTGACAGACATCGCCTCCATGGCACACGAAACGAAATACTCAAGGTTGTTCCGCTCATGACATCTCCCAACGGTCCTCTTCGCGTCGGCATCGGTGGCCCTGTGGGCGCCGGCAAGACCACGCTGACGGAAAAACTCTGCAAGGCGATGCGTGATCGTTACTCGCTCGCCGTCATCACCAACGACATCTACACCGCTGAAGATGCCGAAGCGCTGATGCGCGCCCAGGCGCTGACCAGCGACCGCATTCGTGGCGTTGAAACCGGCGGATGCCCGCACACGGCCATTCGCGAGGATGCTTCGATCAACCTTGCCGCCGTCGCCGACCTCAACAAATGCTTTCCCGATCTGGAGCTGATCCTGATTGAAAGCGGCGGCGACAACCTGGCGGCGACATTCTCGCCCGAGCTGGCGGATCTGACCGTCTATGTCATCGACGTCGCCGCTGGCGAGGAAATCCCGCGAAAAGGCGGCCCCGGCATCACCCGGTCCGACATCCTGATCATCAACAAGACCGACCTGGCGCCCTATGTCGGAGCGGATCTTTCCGTCATGGAGCGCGACGCTACCCGGATGCGCAAGGGAAAGCCGTTTGTTTTCGCCAACATGCGCAAGGGCGAGGGCGTCGACACCGTTATCGATTTCATCGTCGAGAAGGGCGGGCTCTAAGGCAAGCCAAGGCGCTTTACGCTCCTCCGCCGGTCCTTTAACGTCCGTTCCTAAATTGGTGGGAGGCGACACATCATGATGTTTGACGGGATCAATCTGATCGCGGTTCTGGCAGCGGCCGTTGCCTCGTTTATTTTCGGATCCGTCTGGTACGGGGCCCTCGGCAAGCACTGGCAGAAGGCTGCTGGACTGTCGGAAACGCAGGCACGTCCGAAGCCTGCGGTCATGGCCATCACATTTGTCTGCCAGCTGCTGATGGCCTTCGTCTTTGCCGGGGTGATCCTGCATGTCGGTGGACCGAGCTTGAAAAGCGGGTTGATTTCCGCAGCCCTGATCTGGACCGGCTTCGTCCTCACCACCCAGATCGTCAATCATCGCTTTTCGGGCAAACCCTGGAGCCTCACGGCAATCGACTGCGGCCATTGGCTCGGCGTCTTGCTGGTCCAGGGTGTGGTCATCGGCAAGATCGGCTAGACCGCTGCAGCCTCTGTTTGTTGCGCTTCCCTAGGGAAACTCCCACATCAGGGGGGTCGAAACCAACGGAGGCTCACATGTTCACCATTGAAAAGCCGGCTCCAAACAGACTTGACCTGTCCCTCAGCGGCAAGCTGGAAGCTGCCGAGATGGATAAGGCGCTAGACGAGATAGAAGCGCTGTCCGCGGACATCGAAGACGGTGTGATGTTCTATGACGTGATTGATTTTCACATGCCGGCGCTTGCTGCCCTGAAAGTCGAATTTTCTCGAATGCCGAAGCTGTTCCGGATGGTTGGCAAGTTCCGCCGCTGCGCCGTCCTGTCCGACGAGGCCTGGCTCCGGTCCCTGTCGGAACTGGAATCGAAGTTTATTCCCGGCCTTGAGATAAAAGCGTTTCAACGCAACCAGCGATCTGAGGCCGAGGCTTGGCTGACCGCAGAATAAGGCCTACGAAAGTTCGAGCGCTGCCGTATGGACTGCAAACATTTGGTTCAGCATAATAATCGCAGAGGAGGAGGCACCGCCAGCACATGACGGTGTCCATAAAATTCGTTGGGAGGTCATTTAATGTCCGAAGCTGTTTTTCCCGTGCCTGCGGAGGTCGCGGCGCGTGCGCTCGTGGACGATGCAAAGTATCAGGAGATGTACGCCAAGTCCGTCAACGACCCGGAAGGCTTCTGGGGCGAACACGGAAAGCGCATCGACTGGATCAAGCCTTTCACCAAGGTGAAGAACACGTCGTATGACTATGACAACGTCTCGATCAAGTGGTTCGAAGACGGCACGTTGAATGTTTCCGCCAATTGTGTCGATCGGCATCTCGCCGAGCGCGGCGACCAGATCGCCATCATCTGGGAAGGTGATGATCCCTCCGAGCACAAGAACATCACCTACAAGGAACTGCATGGAGAAGTCTGCCGGTTCGCCAACGTCCTGAAGGAGCAGGGCGTCAAGAAAGGCGACCGCGTCACCATCTACATGCCGATGATCCCGGAAGCAGCCTACGCCATGCTGGCCTGCGCCCGCGTCGGCGCGGTGCACTCCATTGTATTCGGCGGCTTTTCGCCCGACAGCCTGGCGCAGCGTATCGAAGGCTGTTCCAGCCGCTGCGTAATCACCGCCGACGAAGGTCTGCGCGGTGGCCGCAAGGTTCCGCTGAAAGCTAATGTCGACAAGGCTTGCGAAAAAGCGCCGGTCGACAGCGTCATCATGGTCAAGCGCACCGGCGGCGATGTTGATTTCGTCGAAGGCCGCGACGTCTGGTATCATGAGGCAGCTGCCAAGGTCGCCGACACCTGCGAGCCGGAGGAAATGAACGCGGAAGATCCGCTGTTCATTCTCTACACCTCCGGCTCCACCGGACAGCCCAAGGGGGTTCTGCACACGTCCGGCGGCTATCTGACCTATGCCTCGATGACCCATCAGTACGTCTTCGACTACCACGACGGCGACGTCTACTGGTGCACGGCAGATGTGGGCTGGGTCACCGGCCACAGCTACATCGTCTATGGCCCGCTGGCCAATGGCGCCACGACGCTGATGTTTGAAGGCGTTCCGACCTACCCGAGCCCGAGCCGGTTCTGGGAAGTCTGCGACAAGCACAAGGTCAACATCTTCTACACCGCGCCGACAGCCATCCGCGCCCTGATGGGCGGCGGTGATGAGCATGTCACCAAGACCGACCGCTCGTCCCTGCGTCTGCTGGGCTCCGTTGGCGAGCCGATCAATCCGGAAGCCTGGAATTGGTACTACAACGTCGTCGGCGAGAAGCGCTGTCCCATCGTCGACACCTGGTGGCAGACGGAAACCGGCGGCATTCTGATTTCGCCGCTGCCTGGTGCAACTGATCTCAAGCCTGGCTCCGCCACCCGGCCGTTCTTCGGTGTGCAGCCGGCGATTGTCGATGCGGAAGGCAAGGTTCTGGAGGGGGCGACCGAGGGCAATCTGGTCATCACCGACAGCTGGCCGGGTCAGATGCGCACGGTCTACGGCGATCACGACCGCTTCGTGCAGACCTATTTTGCCACCTACAAGGGCTACTACTTTACCGGTGACGGCTGCCGCCGCGATGCAGATGGCTACTATTGGATCACAGGGCGGGTCGATGACGTGATCAACGTCTCCGGGCACCGCATGGGCACCGCTGAGGTCGAAAGCGCTCTGGTGGCCCATCCGAAGGTCTCTGAAGCGGCTGTCGTCGGCTATCCGCACGACATCAAGGGCCAGGGCATCTACGCCTATGTCACCCTGATGGAGGGCGAGGAGCCGACAGAAGAGCTGAAGAAGGAACTGGTGAAGCACGTCCGGGCCGAAATCGGACCGATTGCATCGCCCGACCTGATCCAGTTCGCACCGGGCCTGCCGAAGACCCGCTCCGGCAAGATCATGCGCCGCATCCTGCGCAAGATCGCCGAAGACAGTTTTGACAGCCTGGGCGACACCTCGACCCTTGCCGATCCGGCCGTTGTCGACGACCTGATCGACAACCGGCAGAACAAGGCGGGCTAAGGTTCTCCAGCGTCAGAAACACAAAAAGGCGACCCGATGGTCGCCTTTTTTAATGCACAGCTTCATGGCCGGTTATTTGGCCAGATAGATCGCCTGGATCTTCTTGGCGATGTTGCCAAAGGCATTGATCAGCTGGGAGGAGGATGTTGCCTGATAGTAGGTGGTCGACTCGTTGGTCGCACAGGCCTTCATGTTGCGGGCGCCCGGCGAATTGTTATCGCTGCCAAAATAGATTCCATAGATGGTAATTCCGGCATCCTTCATGCCTTCGCATATCCCGCGCGCCCGAACGGAAGCCTCATTGTTGAAATCATTTTCGTTCGCTGAGATCTCGCACCAGCCCGAGCACACATTCGTCCGGCAATCATCGTACCAGCCCTTGCTCCAGGACCACCGCCGGCTGCAGGACTCTGTCGTATAGTCGTAGTCGTAGAAGCGGTTGTTATCCCCATCCGTCATGATGATGGCGAACTTCAAGACGTCTTCATTTGTATAGGACTCGCCGACACTTTCTGCAGGCCAGAGATTGGAGAAATTCGGCGACAGCGAGTACCAGCCCCAGGCAGTGCCTGTCTGACCGGCCGTGTAGCCAATTGATCTCAGATCCTCGATGGCCGGGATCAGAATGTCGCGGTCAGCCGTCAGCGGCTCCATCACGGAACTCGAAGAACATCCTGTACTTGCACCGCTGAAATACGAGCCCGGACTGCCGGTATCCGCATCATAAGGCGCATCGGTATAGATCTCGTCGCCGACACGCTCCGACACGCAATTGCGCCAGCTCGATTGGCCATTTGTCACCGCGTCGGCGTATTCGCCCAGATTGACGCCCTGGCTGTAGGGCACCAGCGAGATCCGCACCTTGCTGTCATTCGGGCTGGTGCCTTCCGGAATCAAGGTGTTCACAACGCCAGCAGACGCTGTACGAAGCGTGCCCATATCTCCACCCATTGACCCGGTCACATCGACAACCAGCGCCAGTTCCACATCGAACCGCGAGTAGTTGACTTCCGTTTCCACCGCCATCGGAATGCTTTCAGGCCCGATACCGCCGATGTGAATGAAATACGAGGGCACGTCGATCTGGGAGCGTACCGTCACGACGCCGGCATCCGGATCCACGTTGAAGGTGAGATGCTCAAGCGCATCTTCCTTGTAGCTCAGGGAAGAGATATTGGCTTCGAAGGCTGCCTCCAGCGCCACCTTGATCTGCGCGTCGCTCATGAAGCTCGACGACAGCTGGCTGGCGATGTTCAAGGCCGCGACATCAAGGGCGTTCGAAAGGATCTCTCGCTCGCTGATCGCGCGACCATAATCGATCCCCGACCCGACCATGACCACAAGCGGGATCATCGCCAGCGCCAGAATGGGCATGATGGCGGCCTTGGTGTCCTTGGCCAAGGTAGACAGGCATTTTGCAAAACGGCGGAATGTGGCCGAGATCATCGTCGGAGCTCCAGAATGCATCTGGTGCTACATAACCCGCGTTTAGTTGACCAAGCGGTAAACTAGGGCAATTCTGACGATGTGTTTTCAAAGGTGATGAATCAATTGCTAATACCGGTGCGCAACCCAACGGCATCAACCAACATCACACCAGATCACGGTTCCAGTTCCGTATCCCAGTAGAGAAAATCCAGCCAGCTGTCGTGCAGATAGTTCGGCGGGAAACCCCGGCCATTGTTGTGCAGATCCTGGATCGTCGGCTGATACGGCATGTGGAATGGCCACATCTTCAGCTGCGCGCAGGACTTGTTGGCTTTTTTCAGATTACAGGGGGAGCAGGCGGTGATCACGTTTTCCCAGGTGGTAAGGCCGCCTTTGGAGCGCGGGATCAGATGATCGAAGGTCAGTTCATCGCGAGAACCGCAATATTGGCATTGGAAACGATCGCGAAGGAAGACGTTGAAGCGGGTAAAGGCAGGGTAGCGGCTGGGTTTTACAAAGGTTTTCAGACACACGACACTTGGCAGGCGAAATTCGAAGCTCGGACTTCGCGCATACGCATCATATTCGGCAACAATGTTCACCCGGTCGAGGAACACCGCCTTGATCGTGTCCTGCCAGGACCAGAGAGACAGCGGATAATAGCTCAAGGGCCTGTAATCCGCATTCAGCACCAGCGCCGGATGGGCGCCCGCCGAGACCGCAATCGTCACCTTTCGCTCCTCATGCCTGTTCGCTCTACGCACCCGGCCGCAAACCAAACCACCGGGAAGAACGTGCCGCTGCTTCAGCATTCAAACAGCAGGATCAGTCTTCATGAGACGAGAGTATTGTAGAGTGGAGGTGACACTCTTGTGAAGCCTGTTAAATTGCCTTGTCAGCAAATGGAAAACTCAAAATTTTCTTGCCGTTAACAAAGGTTAACAAGTTGATTTTCAAACCATTTCGTCTGCCGTATGCGCTGCCTGCCTGTGCATATCCGGAAAAATAAAAACGGGCGCCCGAAAGGCGCCCGCTCTGAAGCTTCAAAAACTGCCGAATCAGGCGAAATATCGCCCTCAACCAAGACCCGTCAGGCGTCGGTTTTCTGCCATTCACGGATGTCGACAAAATGGCCTGCAATCGCGGCCGCAGCCGCCATGGTCGGCGAAACAAGATGTGTCCGGCCCTTGAAACCCTGACGACCTTCGAAGTTGCGGTTCGACGTCGACGCACAGCGCTCACCCGGCTTCAACTTGTCCGGGTTCATCGCCAGGCACATGGAACAGCCCGGCTCGCGCCACTCGAAACCGGCATCCTTGAAGATCTTGTCCAGACCCTCGGCTTCCGCCTGCTCCTTCACCAGACCGGAGCCCGGCACAACCATGGCACTGACCCGCTCAGCCACCTTGCCGTTGCCGATGACGGCAGCAGCCGCGCGCAGATCCTCGATGCGTCCATTGGTGCACGACCCGATGAAAACCCGATCGATTTCAATGTCGGTGATCTTGGTGCCAGGGGTCAGACCCATGTATTCCAGCGCACGCCACTTCGACTTGCGCGTGTTTTCTTCCGCAATATCGTCCGGGTTCGGAACAACGCCCTGAACCGAAATCACATCTTCCGGGGAGGAGCCCCAGGAAACGATCGGCGGCAGATTGGCAGCGTCCAGCGTCACGACCTTGTCGAACTTGGCACCTTCGTCGGTGGTCAGGCTCTTCCAGTAGGCAACAGCCTTATCCCAGGACTCGCCCTTGGGCGCCTTGGGGCGTCCGTTGATGTATTCGAAGGTCTTCTCGTCCGGTGCGATCAGACCGGCACGTGCACCTGCCTCGATGGACATGTTGCAGATCGTCATCCGACCTTCCATCGACAGCGCGCGAATGGCTTCGCCGGCATATTCGATGACATAACCGGTGCCGCCGGCAGTGCCGATTTCACCGATGATCGCGAGAATGATGTCCTTGGCGGAGACGCCGTCGGGCAGCTGGCCATCGACCTGGACCAGCATGTTCTTGCCCTTTTTCTGGATCAGCGTCTGGGTGGCCAGAACATGTTCCACTTCGGACGTGCCGATACCATGGGCCAGCGCGCCAAACGCACCGTGGGTAGAGGTATGGCTGTCGCCACAAACAATCGTCATGCCCGGCAGGGTGAAGCCCTGTTCCGGCCCGACGATGTGCACGACGCCCTGGCGCTTGTCATAGGCGTCGTAATATTCGATGCCGAAATCCTCGGTGTTCTTTGCCAGCGCCGCGATCTGGATCACACTGTCGGGATCCGGGTTCGGCAGGCTGCGGTCGGTGGTCGGAACATTGTGGTCGACCACGGCAAGCGTGCGGCTCGGCTGGCGGACCTTGCGGCCAGTCATGCGCAGACCTTCAAAGGCCTGCGGGCTCGTCACTTCATGCACCAGATGGCGATCGATATAGAGCAGGCCGGTGCCATCCTCCTGCATGTCGACCAGATGGTCGTCCCAGATCTTGTCGTAAAGCGTCCGTGCCTTGGTCATGTTTCTCTCCTGAAACCGGGCAGTCTCGTTTGATGCGCGCCGCCAGCAGGGAGGCAATTGCCTCTCCTGCTTTTCGAGCTGCCCAATAGCTCAGCTCGCAGAATGGCTCTGCCAGCTTTCCCTTTGCCAATTTAATGCCTCATCCAGCCAATCCGGGTCAAGGATCTCAAGTTGAGCATTTATCAACTGCGCTTGAGACAAGCCACACTCAGCCTTGTTTCCGCACCCGAACAGATGAGTAAATCAGAACTCAAACGAAAAAAGGCGAGCCCAACCGGACCCGCCTTTTTCAAATTCTCTGCGAAAGCGGCAAATCTTATTGCGCAGCGCTTTCAGCGGCAGCTGCCTTTGCAGCGTCCTTTTCAGCCTGCTTTGCAGCGCGTTCAGCAGCTGCAATGGCACGGGCTTCGTCGTTGAGGCGCTTCGCACGAGTGTTCGTGGCTTCAACGATACGAGCGGACTTACCGCGACGGTCGCGCAGGTAGTACAGCTTCGCACGACGAACCTTACCGCGACGGATCACTTCGACGCCTTCCAGCATCGGGGAGAAGATCGGGAATACACGTTCCACGCCTTCGCCGTAAGAGATCTTGCGAACGGTGAAGCTTTCGTTGATACCGCCGCCGGCACGGGCGATGCAGACGCCTTCGTAAGCCTGGGTACGGGTACGGGTGCCTTCAGTCACGCGTACGTTTACGCGGACAGTGTCACCAGGAGAAAACGGTGGCAGCTTGCGCTTTGCCTCGATTTTCTCCATTTCTTCCTTGTTCAGCTGCTCAATAATGTTCATGGCGATTTTCCCTTTTTCAATTAGCGAAGCGATCAGAGCGTCCCTCTATCCCGAAGACAGTTGAGGCTGTCATCGAAGACGCAGGACGGATGAACCCGCTTCGGGCCATGGCTACATACGAAAAGCTGCGGATTTCAGCGGAACAAGGCCGACCTCTTTCGGGTCGGACGGAGCTCCATCCAACAACTTTCGCGCGTTGATACAGGAAGACCAGGCACTTGTCATGCGGTTTTTGCACGACCGGGCCTATTCAGCCGTAAAGTCATGCCACAGGTCCGGGCGCCGTTCTTTCGTCAGCTTTTCCGCTTCGCTCTGGCGCCATTCCGAAATCTTCTTGTGATTGCCCGAGGTCAGAACCTCCGGAATGCCCACACCTTCGAAGTCTGCCGGACGGGTGTAATGCGGATGCTCCAGCAAGCCGGTCTCGAAGCTTTCGGTATCCGCACTTTCCATATTGCCCATGACGCCGGGAATGAGCCGAATGATCGCATCGAGCAGGGTGATCGCACCAATTTCGCCGCCGGACAGGATGTAGTCACCAATGGAAATCTCTTCCAGAGCCCGGCCATCAATGACCCGCTGGTCAACACCTTCAAACCGACCGCAAACAATAATCGCACCCGGACCTTCGGCAAGCTCATGTGCGCGGGCCTGGGTGAGGGGCTTTCCACGCGGGCTCATCAGGATACGCGGGCGCGGATCTTCCGCCGATGCAGCGTCATCAATCGCGCTGGCGAGAATGTCCGCACGCAGCACCATGCCCGCGCCACCACCCGCCGGCGTATCATCAACCGAGCGGTGTTTGTCCGTGGCGTAATCGCGAATTTGCCGGGTTTCCAGCTGCCACAGACCCTTGTCCAGGGCACGCCCGGAAAGACTGTGTCCCAATGGTCCGGGAAACATGTCGGGATAGAGCGTCAGGATACTTGCCTTAAATGCCATTGTTCAAATTCCGTAACCCGCGACTGTGGCGTAACACCTTGTTAACCCTGATATTTTTAACCCCGAAATCCTTGGGATGGAAACACCCTTGGTAGCACCGCGTTAATCCTCCAGGTTCACCCTGAAGGGATCCGATTGGAGGATCCAGACGTGCCTAGCATACGTGTCCCAGTGCCATCTTTTATTCAGCGATATGTCGACCGGAGTTATCTGGACGTTTCGCTGATCCGACTGCTGCCGTTGACGGCCTTGATGACATTCGGGGTTCTGGCCGGTCTGGTCTTCAACACCGGCGTGGGCCATCCCTATGACAAGATCATCCACATCGGATTCTACGCACTTTTGACACTCTCGATCCATACCCTGTTTGGCTGTCGCCTGCGCTTGTCCGCAGCCGTGGCGTTTTCCATGGGTGTTGGTGGAGAGATCGTTCAGGCTTTCGTTCCGCACCATGAAGCCTCCATGGCGGACGCTTTTGCCAACGGGATCGGCGTCGCACTGGTCGTGGCCGCCATTGCCTTGCTGCGATCGGAAGAAAAACAGGCGCTCAAGGAAGCGCCTGTCGAAATCGATTATTACAGCACGATGGGCCTGGAGCCTTACCGGTCCCGGACGTCCTCGCCAGAGGCACCTTCTTCCCGCACTTCAGAGAAGTAGTTCTCCGGAAGGTCGGCCAGGATACGGTCCTCGGAGAGATTGACCTCCGGGACGAACTCCTTGGTGAAGGGAATGTAGAAGGTCTTGCCGCGGGCAGGCCGCACTTCCAGAAGGTCGCCGGCGCCGAAGTCATGGACCGCAGCGACCTTGCCCAACTGTTTTCCCGACATATCGAAAACACCCACACCGGCCAGATCCGAATAATAGAATTCGTCTTCTTCCGGCTGGGGCAGCTGGTCCCGGGTAATGAACAGCTCAAGGCCATTCAGTTCCTCAGCCTGGTTGCGCGTCGTGATCCCCTTGAACTGGGTGACCACAACGGTTTTCTGCACCCGCGCGCGAACCACCTCGAAAGACCGCTTGCCCGACCGGTCAGTCAGCACACCGTAATCCGTAAAGGAGAGGGGGTCGTCGCCAAACGGCTTGACCCGCACTTCCCCCCGAATGCCGTGGGCCGCGCCGATGCAGACCATGAGAACCTTGTTCTCTGCTTGCGTGTCCTCAGACATGCTTCGCTCCTGCATCGTTCACGTGCAACCCCACGTCATTCATCGTGTGCAACTGCTTATTCAGCAGCTGCTTCTTCGCTCGTTTCAGCGGCTGCGGCTTCTGCAGCGGCCTTGGCATCTTCTTCAGCCTGACGCTTCATTTCCAGCTTTTCCTTGGCTTTCGCGCCAAGTTCAGCCTTCTTCGGGTTGTTGCGTGCTTCACGCTTCAGCAGGCCGGCTGCGTCGAGGAAACGAGCAACACGGTCGGTCGGCTGTGCGCCGGTGCCGAGCCAGTACTGAACGCGCTCGGTGTTCAGAACAACGCGCTCTTCGGAGTCTTTCGGCAGCATCGGATTGTAGGAACCGATCTTTTCGATGAAACGGCCATCGCGCGGTGCGCGGATGTCAGCAACAACGATGCGGTAGTAAGGGCGCTTCTTGGAACCACCACGTGCGAGACGAATTTTAGTAGCCATTGTTTAGTACTCCAGGTTTGTTCAATTGCCGGCTTCAGCGGCGATGGCTTCATGGTGCCGGATAACTTCCCGAACGATGAAATTCAGGAACTTCTCGGCAAAATCAGGATCGAGCTGTGCGTCGCTGGCAAGCTGCCGCAGCCGCTCGATCTGAATCTTTTCACGCGTCGGATCTGCCGCAGGCAGATCGTTGGTCGCTTTGAGAACACCCACTTTCTGGGTGCACTTGAACCGTTCGGCGAGCATATGCACCAAAGCGGCATCAATGTTGTCGATAGACGAACGCAGTGCCTTCAGCTCTTCAACAGCTGAGGTCTGTCCAAGCTGGACTTCCGCTTCGCTCACACTCATTTCTTTTTCCCCCGTCCCATGCCCGGAAGACCGCCCAGACCGCCGGGCAGCTTCGGACCACCAAGACCCGGAAGACCCGGCATGCCGCCCATGCCGCCTGGCAATCCGCCAAGCCCGCCGGGAAGACCCTTAGGCAGCTCACCGCCGCCCGGCATCTGGCCGGACTTGGCCATCTCCTCAAGCTGCTTCGGATCAACATTCGGCATTCCGCCGCCCATCCCAAGGCCGCCCATCATCTTGCCGAGCATGCCTTTTTTCTTGCCCATCATCTTCATCATGTCCGCCATCTGGCGGTGCATTTTCAGAAGCTTGTTGACGTCGGAAACATCAACGCCGGACCCGGCGGCCACACGCTTTTTACGGCTGGCCTTCAACAGTTCCGGCTTGGCGCGTTCCTGCTTTGTCATTGACGAAATGATGGCGACCTGACGCTTGAAGACATTGTCGTCGAGATTGGCAGCATCGAGCTGCTTCTTCATCTTGCCGACACCCGGAAGCATGCCCATCATGCTGGACATGCCGCCCATCTTTTCCATTTGGCGAAGCTGCTCGGCCAGATCGTTCAGGTCGAAGTGACCCTTCTGCATCTTCTTGGCCATTTCAGCGGCTTTTTCCGCATCAATGGCTTCCGAAGCCTTTTCCACCAGAGAAACGATGTCGCCCATTCCGAGAATACGGTCGGCAATACGCTTCGGGTAGAAGTCTTCCAGCGCGTCGGATTTTTCACCCGTACCGATCAGCTTGACCGGCTTGCCGGTCACCGCCTGCATCGACAGCGCCGCACCGCCGCGTCCGTCACCGTCCATACGGGTCAGGGCGATGCCGGTGATGCCGACCCGCTCATCGAAGCTCTTGGCCAGATTGACCGCGTCCTGACCGGTCAGCGCATCGGCAACCAGCAGAATTTCATGCGGATTGGCGGCAGCCTTCACTTCGGACATTTCCACCATCAACGGCTCGTCGATGTGGATACGACCGGCGGTGTCGAGCATGACCACGTCGTAGCCACCGAGACGAGCGGCCGTCATGGCGCGCTTGGCAATCTCGACCGGGCCCTGACCTTCAACGATCGGCAGGGTATCAACGTCGTTCTGCTCACCCAGAACCTTCAGCTGCTCCTGGGCAGCCGGGCGGCGCGTATCGAGCGACGCCATCAGAACCTTGCGCTTGTCGCGCTGGGTCAGGCGGCGGGCAATCTTGCCGGTTGTGGTCGTCTTACCCGAGCCCTGCAGACCGACCATCATGATCGCCACGGGCGCAGGCGCATTCAGGTCAATACCGCCACCGAGGCCGCCAGCATCGCCGCCCAGCATCTCGACCAGTTGATCATGAACGATCTTGACGACCATCTGACCGGGCGTAACCGACTTGACCACTTCGGCGCCAACGGCCCGATTGCGTACCTTGTCCGTAAACGAGCGAACAACCGGCAGGGCAACGTCGGCCTCGATCAATGCGCGACGAATTTCGCGCAGAGCTTCGTTGACGTCGTTTTCCGACAAGGCACCACGGCCGGTGAGCTTGTCGAATATTCCGCTCAGTCGATCTGACAGGCTTTCGAACATATAAAGGTCCTTACGGTCTCAAACGGTGGGAGCTTCCTCCCGCCATATGGGGTGTTCCTTGATCAAAACCATAGCCTTGTGCTGCAGCAGAGCTGCGCGCAAAGCAGTTTGACACCCGAGGGCGCATCGCGCTGTCGGGTGTTGACCTCCGGGATCTCTTTAGACCTGTACGGGTCCCGGTCGGTTGCTCTGATTTTCAGTCACTCATATGGAGTTAGGCGCTCTAATGCCGCATATCGGGTCAAGAGTCAAGAAACTCCGGGTTTTTCTGCAGGCCGGGTTCACCCGATGTTATCGCAATCCGGAGCAAGGTATGTGTTGCGGCTTGCAAGCTGCAGCGGCCAGGACTAAGCAAAGCAAAGTTCCGGGGCGTCTGACCCCGGCAGGTTTCCTATGGCCCGACCGGAAAAACCCGTCGGCATATCCGTTCGCGGAGCAGGACAACACCCATGGATTACCGCGCAGTCGCGCTTCCGATCGGTAGATTGCTGATCCTTATATCGGCCTTCATGATCCTTCCGGCGTCCGCCGATCTGCTGGCGAACAATCCCGACTGGAAAGCCTTTCTGATATCCGCCGTCATCATCGGCTGTTTCGGCTCGCTTGCCACCGCTGCCTGGAACGGCTCCGGACTGGCCCTGCGGCGGCGGGAAACCTTCCTGTTCGTCAATATGGCATGGATTGCCTTTTGCACCGCCGGTGCCATCCCGCTTTATACAAGCGGGCTGAACCTGTCATTCACCGACGCCTTCTTTGAAAGCGTGTCCGGCCTGACCACCACCGGTTCAACCATTCTGACCCACCTCGACACCATGCCTCCCGGCATCCTGCTGTGGCGCTCACTGCTGCAATGGATCGGCGGCATCGGCATTGTCGTCGTCGGCATCTGGCTGCTTCCGGGCCTGCGCGTCGGCGGAAGCCAGCTGTTTGCCATTGAATCCTCCGAGAACACGGCCAAGCCCTATGGTCGCATCGAGCCTTTCATGCGGCGGCTGCTGACCCTCTATGCCACGCTGACGGTCACTTGCATTCTGCTCTACATCGCCTGCGGTATGAACCTGTTCCAGGCCATCAATCACGCGATGACGACGGTCTCCACCGGCGGCTATTCCACCTCCGACAGTTCGTTTGGCCAGTTTTCCGGAAATGCCGTCTATTGGGTGTCGATCGTTTTCATGCTCGGCTCTTCCGTCCCGTTCCTGTTCCTGATTCGCATGATCGAGGGCAGGGAGGGCAATGACACTTACCAGGTGTTCTGGCTGCTCGGCATCGTTGCCGCCGCCAGCCTCGTCATCTTTCTGTCCCAGCGCTGGGTCCAGCATGACAATCCGATGCATCTGTTGACGATGGCGGTCTTTCACGTTGTCTCGGTCATCACCACGACCGGCTATGCGGCAACCGATTATCTGCTCTGGGGGCCGTTCGTCATCTGCATCTTCTTTCTGCTGACATTCATCGGCGGATGCAGTGGGTCAACCTCTGGCGGCTTCAAGATCTTCCGCATCGTTCTGCTGCTGGGCTTTATTCTGGCACTGCTGCGCCGCATGGTTTTTCCGCACCGTGTTCTGACGCCACGCTATGCCAACAAACCCATCTCTCCCTCGGTAGTGGAGGGGGTTCTGGTCTTCGGCATTCTTTATGCCGGTACCTTCGCCGTGTTCGCTGTGATCTATGGCTTTTTCGGCCTGAACCTGGAAACGGCGCTGAGCGCATCGATTACCGCACTTGCCAACGTCGGACCGGGCGTCGGCGACATCATCGGCCCGTCAGGAACTTTCAAGCCCTTGCCCGATCCGGTCAAATGGCTGCTCTCCATGCAAATGATCCTCGGCCGCCTTGAAATCATCGCCGGCCTGATCCTCTTCAGCCCGGATTTCTGGCTCGACGAGTAGGCCGCCCACCGCCACCGTCTTCCCATGGCTTGACACCTCGGCACACGCCGGTTTTCCCGAGAAGCATAAAAACGGTGTGGATTGCAGGATCAAGTCCTGCAATGACGCTGAGAGTGTGGGCAAAGGCCTCTCATCCGTCATGGTAGGGCCTGTCCCTGCCATCCAGTCGGCTGAAGTTTGAGCACGAGAAGTCTGGATCCCCGGCACAAGGCCGAGGATGACCGGGGAGGAGAGACCAGCCCCAAAAGAGAGAGCCTGGAACCCAGCACCCAATCCGCCCCACCTCCGTCATCCCATGGCTTGACCATGGGATCCATGCCGATACGCTGCGACAGACTAGGGCTTCCCCGAGCAGAGAAACAACGGCGTGGATTGCAGGATCAAGTCCTGCAATGACGCTGAGAGTGTGGGCAAAGGCCTCTCATCCGTCATGGTCGGGCCTGTCCCTGCCATCCAGTCGGCTGAAGTTTGAGCACGAGAAGTCTGGATCCTCGGCACAAGGCCGAGGATGACCGCGGGAGAGAGGGAGCCCCAAAAGAGAGCGCCTGGAACCCAGCACCCAATCCGCCCCACCTCCGTCATCCCATGGCTTGACCATGGGATCCATGCCGTGACGCTGCGACAGACTACGGCTTCCCCGAGCAGAGAAACAACGGCGTGGATTGCAGGATCAGGTCCTGCAATAACGTAGTGAGTGGGGCAGAGGCCTCTCATCCGTCATGGTCGGGCCTGTCCCGACCATCCAGTCGGCTGAAGTTTGAGCACGGGAAGTCTGGATCCCCGGCACAAGGCCGAGGATGACCCGGGGAGGAGAGACCAGCCCCAAAAGAGAGCGCCTGGAACCCAGCACCCAATCCGCCCCACCTCCGTCATCCCATGGCTTGACCATGGGATCCATGCCGTGACACCTCGACAGACGACGGCTTCCCCGAGAAGCAGGCAACGGCATGGAGTGCAGGATCAGGTCCTGCAATCACGCAGGTGGGTTAGGCGGCGGAAAAATAGAAACTCCCCTGCCCTATCAGCCGAAAACCAGCAAAAAGTCAGGCGGGATAGTCGCGTGTGCCGAAGATGGCGGAGCCGACGCGAACGTGGGTGGCTCCGAGACCAACAGCAGTGTCATAGTCCGACGACATTCCCATCGACAGCTTGCTCAAACCGTGCCGATCCGCCAGCTTTTCCAGCAATGCGAAATGCGGCCCCGGCGCTTCGTCCACCGGCGGAATACACATCAGACCGACCACATTCAGACCGATCTCATCCCGGCAGTATTTGAGGAAGCTTTCAAGCTCACGTGGGCCGATGCCGGCCTTTTGCGGCTCCTCGCCCGTGTTGACCTGAATGAAGCATGGCAGCGGCCGACCCTGCTTGTCCATTTCCGCCTTCAACGCCTTGGCGATCTTCTCCCGGTCGATGGTGTGGATCACATCGAAGGTCGCGACAGCTTCCTTGGCCTTGTTGGATTGCAGCGGACCAATCAGATGCAGCTCGATACCGTCAAACTCGCTGCGCAGATCCGGCCATTTGCTCATGGCTTCCTGCACCCGGTTTTCACCAAACACCCGCTGGCCCGCTTCCAGAACCGGCCGAATATCATCCACCTCGAAGGTTTTGGATACCGCGATCAGGGTCACGCACCCCGCATCGCGCTGCGCGTCCTGCTCTGCCGCAGCTATGTCGGAGCGAACAGAGGTGAGCCGTGTAACCGCCGTTTCCGCCATGAGTATGTGTTCCTTCACCTGAGAATGTGCTGAGCCTGATTGTTGGTCCCTGAGTGGGCCAGCCGGAGAAAAAACGCAAGTGTCCTGCCCAACACAGGTAAAATGCCCTCATTTTGCTGCCATCTCTGTTGACCCGGGCCCCACTTTTGGTGACAGTCCGCCCACACCCTCAGACCTTCAGCGTTTGTTTGAAAAACGCATTTCAAGACGGCATAACGAATGGCAACGGAACGGTATAACGCGCGGGAAGTCGAAGCGCGCTGGCAGAAGACCTGGACCGACAAGGACGTGTTCCTCACGTCCAATGAAGACCCTCGCGACAAATACTACGTCCTGGAGATGTTCCCCTATCCGAGCGGGCGCATCCACATGGGTCACGTGCGCAACTACACGATGGGCGACGTCGTCGCCCGCTACAAGCGCGCCGCCGGTTTCAATGTGCTTCACCCGATGGGCTGGGACGCCTTCGGCATGCCGGCTGAAAATGCCGCCATGCAGAACAATGTTCATCCCAAGGACTGGACCTACGAGAACATCGCCAGCATGCGCGAACAGCTGAAGATCATGGGCCTTTCCCTTGATTGGAGCCGCGAGTTCGCCACCTGCGATGTGGAATATTACGCTCAGCAGCAGGCCCTGTTTCTGAAGTTCCTCGAAGCGGGTCTGGTCTACCGCAAGAACGCCAAGGTCAACTGGGATCCGGTCGATATGACCGTGCTCGCCAACGAACAGGTGATCGACGGGCGCGGCTGGCGCTCTGGCGCCCTGGTCGAGCAGCGCGAGCTGACCCAGTGGTTCTTCAAGATCTCCGATTACTCCGAAGAGCTACTGGAGGCCATCGACGGTCTGGACCGCTGGCCCGACAAGGTTCGCCTGATGCAGAAGAACTGGATCGGCAAGTCGGAAGGTCTGCGCGTCCACTTCGAGTTCACCACCCCTGCCCCGACCGGCGATGCAACGCTGGAGATCTTTACCACCCGCCCGGATACCCTGTTCGGGGCGTCCTTCATGGGACTGTCCGCCGATCACCCGATCGCGCTGAAGGTGGCGGAGACCAACCCTGAGCTGATGACCTTCATCGAGGAATGCCGCCGCATCGGCACCTCGGCCGAAGCCATTGAAACTGCCGAAAAGCGCGGCTTCGACACAGGTCTGAAGGTCAAGCATCCGCTGGATGACAGCATCGAGCTGCCGGTTTATGTCGCCAACTTCATTCTGATGGACTACGGCACCGGCGCCATCTTTGGCTGCCCGGCCCATGACCAGCGCGATCTCGACTTCGCCCGCAAATACGAGCTGCCGGTCACGGCTGTCGTGCTGCCAAAGGATGCCGACCCGGTAAGCTTCACTGTTGCCGATGAGGCCTTCACCGACGACGGCACCATCTTCAATTCCGGCTTCCTTGACGGTCTGAGTATTTCCGACGCCAAGAATGAAGTGGCGAAAAAGCTGGAAGACGCCCGGATCAATGGCAAGCCGCAGGGCGAGCGCCAGATCAACTACCGTCTGCGCGACTGGGGCATTTCCCGTCAGCGCTACTGGGGTTGTCCGATCCCGGTCATCCATTGCGATGACTGTGGCGTGGTTCCCGAAAAGCCGGAGAACCTGCCGGTCAAGCTGCCGGACGACATCAACTTCGACAAGCCAGGCAACCCGCTTGATCGCCATCCGACCTGGCGCAATGCCACCTGCCCCAAGTGCGGCAAGGATGCGCTGCGCGAAACCGATACGATGGACACCTTCGTCGACAGCTCGTGGTATTTTGCCCGCTTCACCTCACCGCGCTGTGAAAATCCGACCGAGCCGCAGGCTGCCAACGACTGGCTGCCGGTGGATCAGTATATTGGCGGTATCGAGCACGCGATCCTGCATCTGCTGTATTCACGGTTCTTCACCCGCGCGATGCAGAAAGTCGGCGCACTCGATGTGAAAGAGCCGTTCAAGGGCCTGTTCACCCAGGGCATGGTGACCCACGAGACCTACAAGTCCGAAGACGGCAAGTGGCTGAGCCCGGCGGAAATCGTCATTTCCGAGACCGACAGCGGCCGCACCGCAGTTCACGCCGAAACCGGCGCACCGGTTTCCATCGGCTCCATCGAGAAGATGTCCAAGTCGAAGAAAAACACGGTCGACCCGACAGACATCATCGAAACCTATGGCGCCGACACGGCCCGCTGGTTCGTGCTGTCCGACAGCCCGCCCGAGCGGGACGTGATCTGGACCGAAGAAGGCGTTCAGGGTGCCTGGCGGTTCGTCCAGCGCGTCTGGCGTCTGGTGCAGGAAATCGCCGACCAGACTGAAGCCAAGCCAGCGCCTGCCGAGATCTCCGATGCGGCAACGGAGCTGCGTCGCGCCACCCACAAGACCATGGCAGCCGTCACCAAGGATCTCGAAACCCTCGGCTTCAACCGCGCTGTTGCCCGGCTTTATGAGTACGTCAACCAGATCGGCAAGGCGGTTCATGATGGCCTGAGCGACGACGACATGGTGTTTGCCGTGCGCGAGGCAGCCGATTATCTGGTTCAGATGATCGCCCCGATGATGCCGCATCTGGCCGAGGAATCCTGGGTTCGACTGGGTCACACCGATCTGATTTCCGAAGCCAACTGGCCTTCTGTCGAGGAAAGCCTGCTGGTGGATGACAGCGTCATTCTGCCGATCCAGATCAACGGCAAGCGCCGGGGTGAAATCAAAGTCGCACGAGACGCTTCCAAAGAGGACGTCGAAGCAGCTACGCTGGCCCAGGATTTCGTTCAGCGCGCGCTGGAAGGCAAGCCGCCGCGCAAGGTCATCGTCGTGCCGCAGAGGATTGTGAATGTCGTTGCCTGAGGCTGCCCGGAGCGTCCGGACCAAAATTCGTAGCACGTCCCTGAGCGCGGCCCTGCGCCCTGCTCTCGGTCTTGCCACCTGTCTCCTTCTCGGAGCAGGCCTGGCGGCGTGTCAGGTTCGCCCACTCTATGGCACCGTGTCGCAGACCAGCGCCGCCACAGGGCTGGTCCAGGATCAGCTGGCAGCCATCGAGATCGACACCATCTCCGCTTCCTATGACGTCGACAAGGACGCACAGCGCGAGCTCTACAACGAGCTGAGCTTCCTGTTCGAGCGCGGCGCCGGCTCCCCGGAAAAACTTTACCGGCTAAAGATCCTTATGGATCTGAATGTTGCAGAGGTTGGCGTGGAGCAGCTGGCGGATGTGCCGGCAGCCTATACGCTGACGGTCAACACCACTTTCGTGCTGGAGAACAAACAGTCGGAAACGACGATGATGACGGGCAAATCCTTTGCCACCGCATCTTATGACTTCTCCAATCAGCGCTTCGCCAATATTCGCGCCAAGCGCGACGCCCGCCAGCGCGCCGCCCGTGTTATCGCCAATGACATTCAGGCGCGAATTGCCGGCTACTTCGCCACCAACTGACCGACCCCATAGCGCCCCGGATACGTCCGGAGCGCTGCCTTCCAAGGGACACCGACAATGACCGCCCTGAAGGCCGGCGAAATCGATCGCTTCCTCAATCAACCGCCGAAAGGCGGCGTCTGCGTTCTGATCTACGGCCCCGACACCGGGCTGGTGAATGAGCGTGCCAGCCTTCTGGTGGCCAAGGCTTCCGAGGGGGATGACGATCCGTTCAACCAGATCAAGATCGACGCCAGCGACATCGTTTCTGATCCGACTCGATTGATGGATGAAGCACTGACCATTCCGCTTTTCGGCGGTCAGCGCATTATTTGGGTCAAGGACGCCGGCGGCAAGAACCTCGCACCCGCCGTCACGCCCCTGCTCAAGCTGAATGATCTCACCGCCCTGATCGTCATCGAGGCCGGTGACCTGAAGAAGGGCGTCGGCCTACGCAAGTTGTTTGAAGCCGACCGTCAGGCCGTCGCCATCCCGTGTTATGCGGACACGGAACGCGATGTCGACCAACTGATAGATCAGGAAACCCGCGCCTCAAACCTGACCATCAGCCGCGAGGCGCGTGCGTCCCTGCATTCACTTCTCGGCGCCGACCGGATGGCCAGCCGCGGCGAGCTGAAAAAGCTCTGTCTCTATGCCCTGCAGAAAGAGCGGATCGAGACCGAGGATGTCGAAGCCATCATCGGCGACGCGTCTGCTTTCGAAACCTCAGAACTGATCGATGCGACCGCGCTCGGCAATCTGCCCGAGCTCGACCACGGCCTGGAGCGTCTCGATGCTGCCGGCAGCAATGCCTCCGTGATTGCCGGACAGGCCCTCACCCACTTCCACATGCTTCACCGCATGCGCGGCCTGACCGACAAGGGAACGTCAGCCAAGGATGTGGTGGACGGCGCCCGCCCACCGATCTTCTTCAAGCGCCGTGCCGCAATCGTGCGACAGCTTTCCCTCTGGCCGCGAGAGGACCTGGAAAAGGCCGCAGAACGGCTTGCGGAGGCGCAGAAGGTGTCTCGACTGAACGACGGGCTGGGAACTGCAGTGCTCTCCGAAACGCTGCTCACACTGGCCCGTGTGGCCCGCCTGCGCGCACAGCGTCGCCGTTAGGCAAACTCAACTGTTGGTCATGTGAAACGGACTGGTCTGCTGGACGAAAGTGCCAAACTTGTTCCCAATCCGTAACAAGCCATAACTCATTGTTATAAATAACGTAATAAAAAATCCGAGCGCATTGCGGCGCCCGGCTTTCACAGAAATTCATTCCGTTATGGAATCAATCAAGATTTTCTCAAGGGTAATGACCCCCGCTGGGTCCTCAGCCAACCTGCACCCCGAGCTTGCGGCACAATTCGTCCAGCTGCTCCAGGGAGGTGTATTTGATCTTCAGGTCGCCGCTTTCCTTACCCGGCTTATGACCGACGCTAACCTTCAGCCCAAGCGTATCCCCGAGGCGCTTTTCCAGAGCCTTTGTATCGGCATCCTTCTCCGGCTTGGTCTTGCCGGCAGCGTTCTTCGGCGACAGTGCATCGGGATCCTGTGCCAGCTTTTCTGCCTCGCGAACCGTCAGCCCACGCTCGACAATGATTTCGGCCAGAGCCGCAGGATCTTCTGCCGTGATCAGTGCCCGAGCGTGGCCAGCCGTCAGCAGACCTTCCGCCAGATAATCTTTCACCGAGTTCGGCAGCTTGAGCAGCCGCAGCGTGTTGGCCACATGACTGCGGCTCTTGCCGATCACCTTCGCCAGCTCACCCTGGCTGTATTTGAACTCTTCCGTCAGCTGATCGTAGCCCATGGCTTCTTCGATCGGGTTGAGGTCCGCCCGCTGAACGTTCTCGATAATGGCAAGCTCAAGCGCTTCCTGATCGGTCACATCCCGAATGACGATAGGCGCTTCATGCAGGCCAGCCCGCTGCGCCGCCCGCCAGCGACGCTCACCGGCGATGATTTCGAACCGGTCTTTCTGACCGGCAACGGTGCGCACCAGAATAGGCTGGATGATGCCCTTGGCTTTCAGGGACTCGCTGAGATCACCAAGATCCTTTTCCGTAAAGGTCTTGCGCGGATTTCGCGGGTTCGGCGTCAGATGCTCGATCGGCACCCTGCGAACGTCCCGTTGAATTTTTTCGGCCGCAGCAGGCTCCTGCATGGCCGAATCGCCAATCAGCGCGGCAAGACCACGCCCGAGTCGTTTGTTTTTGCTGCTATCATCCGCCATGGCGAACCTTTTTTGTTCTTGTGATCGAGCTGGGCGCGCACATGAGGGGCGCCGCAGAAACAGGAATGAGAACCCTGTGGGTCAGACCGGGTCCGAATCGTCTTGCAAGTTTACGCTGCCACCTTGCGCAAATCCCGCTCCCGCTGAATGATTTCAGAGGCAAGACGCAGATAGGCCTGGCTGCCGGCGCACTTGAGATCGTAAAGCAGTGCCGGTTTGCCGTAGGACGGTGCTTCGGAAATACGCACGTTGCGCGGAATAACCGTCTCATAGACCGCATCCCCCATGGTTTCGCGCACATCCGCAACGACCTGAGCCGAAAGGTTGTTCCGGCTGTCATACATGGTCAAGACGATGCCGTGGATGGTCAGTTCCGGGTTCAATGCATTGCGCACCTGCTCCACAGTGCTGAGAAGCTGGCTGAGACCTTCCAGGGCGAAAAACTCGCACTGCAGCGGCACAAGGATCGAGTGAGATGCGGAAAGAGCATTAATTGTCAGAAGGTTAAGCGATGGCGGACAGTCCACAAGAACATAGGTAAAGCCCAGCTCCCGATACAGCGACGACTGGGTCAATCCCTCGACAGCACTGCGCAGACGAAAAGCCCTATCAGCACTGGAGGCAATCTCCAGTTCAAGTCCAAGCAAGTCCATGGTCGACGGGGCAACCCAGAGACGCGGAACCGCCGTCTCCATAATCGCTTCATCCAGGCCGCAATCTCCAGACAAGACTTCGTAGGTCGACAGGCCGCGGTCACGCCGCTCGATACCAAGGCCGGTAGAGGCGTTGCCCTGCGGATCCAGGTCGATAACGAGAACCTTCTCGCCGATAGCAGCAAGAGCCGTTCCCAGGTTGATGGCGGTCGTGGTCTTGCCCACCCCGCCCTTCTGATTTGCAAGCGCCAGCACGCGGGGATTATCTGGAAGCATGCTCATGGAACCGCACCCCTACTTAAATCTGCCGGGAAGAAATATTTGAAAGAAGAAGCAACCGGCTCGTTGAATCTATTAGGCTGTTTCTTTCTACCAGATCGAACGTCCAACGTTGAGACGCTTCGTTAACTTCTCGTTGAAAATCTTGGCCTTTGTGGAAAACGCAAGTGGCGCCTGTGCGCCAGAACGGTTCGCTCAGGTTCAAGAGCAGATCCAGGTTGGCCAGCGCCCGTGCTGAAACAGCCTCGACTGGACCATGTTCCCATGATTTCGCAACCGACTCGATACGCCCGGGATGCACGGTTCCCTTGGCTCCAGTCTCCCGCAAAGCCGTTCGCAGGAAGGCCACCTTGCGCTGATTGCTTTCAATGAAGTGGACATGCGAATCTGGATCATCGGCTTGAAGGATAGCCGTAACGATCCCCGGAAACCCTGCGCCGCTTCCTATATCGACCCAGGTCTTCGCGTCAGGCACCGCCCACTTGGTGCCGAGGCTGTCGATCACGTGCCGTTCCCAGATATCCGGGATCGTCGAAGGAGCGATGAGATTTTGCGCCGGCTGCCACTTCAGAACCAGGTCAACGTATATTTGCAAACGCTCAATTGTTTCACGTGAAACGTCCCCATAGTTATGCACATCGTGCGAACTACCTGTGACTTGCTGTGCAAAACTCATCAGG
This sequence comes from Roseibium limicola, assembly GCF_017313085.1. Classification (GTDB taxonomy): domain Bacteria; phylum Pseudomonadota; class Alphaproteobacteria; order Rhizobiales; family Stappiaceae; genus Roseibium; species Roseibium limicola. Next base: position 81,556 of record NZ_JAFLNF010000009.1, read on the forward strand.
CTGCTCCTCTCTGGGCCTGCTGCCGTTTGACGTGAGACAGCACCAACATCAACGCAGCCGGGGTAATCCCTTCAACCCGCGAAGCCTGCCCCAGGGTGGCAGGGCGAACCTTGTCAAGCTTCTGCTTGAGTTCATTCGACAGGCCCGAAAGCGCCGAAAAATCAAACCCGGCCGGAATCGCCAAAGCCTCATCCCGCCGCAGCGCTTCAATGTCCTGAGACTGTCGCTGAAGATAAACCGCATATAGCGCATCAATAGCGACCTGCTCAGCAACCTTCGGATCAACCGCACCCAGCTCACCCGGCCAGACAGTCTGAAGCTTTTCAAAGGTCATATCCGGATACGACAGCAGCTCGAAGGCTGACCGGCGGATGCCGTCCTGGTTCATCGTCAGGCCTTTTCTCTGAGCCTCCGCAGGTGTCAGGACCAACGACTTCAGCAAAACTGTCATTGCCTCAAGATCGGCAAGCTTCGTTTCGAAGGCGACTCGACGTGTCTCGCTGACGCAGCCCAGAGCAATGCCAAGGGGGGTCAGCCGCTGATCGGCGTTGTCAGCCCGCAGTGACAGACGATATTCCGCCCGCGAGGTGAACATCCGATAGGGTTCGGTAATTCCTCGGGTGATCAAATCATCAATCATCACGCCGATGTAACCCTGGCTCCGGTCCACCGTGAAGGGCTCCCGCCCCTGTGCCTTCAGCGCTGCATTCAACCCCGCCAGCAAGCCCTGAGCACCTGCTTCTTCATAGCCTGTCGTGCCGTTGATCTGTCCTGCGAGAAACAGTCCGCCCATCTTGCGGGCTTCCAATGTGGAAGAGAGTTCACGCGGATCGACATGATCATATTCAATCGCATAAGCCGGCTGGAATACCTCCACCTTCTCCAGACCCGGAATGGTCCGCAAGAAGGCAATCTGCACATCCTCCGGCAACGAGGTCGAAATGCCGTTCGGATAGATCGTGTGATCATCCAGACCTTCCGGCTCCAGAAAGATCTGATGCCCGTCGCGGTCGCCAAAGCGGACGATCTTGTCCTCAATCGACGGACAGTAGCGCGGCCCGGTTCCCTTGATCTCGCCGGAATACATCGCGGAGAGATGAATGTTGTCGCGGATGATCTGATGGGTTTCCGGCGTGGTGCGGGTGATGTGACACGGCACCTGCGGCACATCCACCTTGTCCGTCAACGTTGAAAACGGCACCGGAACGTCATCACCCGGCTGTACGGTTAGACTGTCCCAATCAATGGTCCGGCCGTCGAGGCGTGCCGGGGTGCCTGTCTTCAGACGGCCAAGCTCAAACCCGATGGTTTCCAAGGACAATGAAAGCCCCATGGCAGGAGCCTCACCGGAACGACCTGCCGGGATCTGCTTGTCGCCAATGTGGATCAGCCCGCGCAAGAAGGTGCCGGACGTCAGTACGACCGATCCCGTCGTGACCACCCGGCCATCCTTCAGCCCGACGCCGGTGATTTGCCCATCGGCAAACTCGAAACTGTCGGCCTCCGCTTCAATCACCGTCAGGTTTTCCTGAGCGCGGATTTCGGCCTGCATGGCTTCCCGGTACAGCTTGCGGTCGGCCTGAGCGCGAGGGCCCCGCACCGCCGGCCCCTTGCGCAGATTGAGCATGCGGAACTGGATCCCCGCCCTGTCGGTCACCCGACCCATCAGGCCATCAAGCGCATCGATTTCACGCACCAGATGCCCCTTGCCCAAACCGCCGATGGCCGGGTTGCACGACATCACCCCAATGGTCTCGAAGCGGTGGGTCACCAGAGCCGTGCGCGCACCAAGCCGCGCAGACGCCGCTGCCGCTTCACAGCCAGCATGTCCACCGCCGATCACCACCACATCATAAGTCAGAGACGTTCCCGTCATTCGTTGTACCGCCATCTCGAACCGGACACATAACCCCAACGCTGCCACCTTGCAGTTCAGGCTGTCCGGTTACTGAAAAGGAATTGGGGAGCCCTCGGGCTCAACCCTACAAACATCATCTGCGAGGCAGCCGCCAAAACAACACGCAAACAACTGCCTCAGTCGCCTCTCTTATAAATTCCACAAGCCCAAGGGTCAAAGAGTTTCCCCGTGCAACCCTGCAGATCTGCCATGCCGTGACAGCGGGCGAGACACGAGACCTTCACGCAAATGGCCCGTTCCATGATTCACGTGAAACACCAGCGACCGCCCCACCGGCCCCTGCAGGATGATTCACGTGAAACAGCTCACTTGCCGATGCAGAAATCCCGGAAGATCACATCAAGCAGATCTTCCACATCGATCCGCCCGGTGATCCGACCCAACGCGTCTGCGGCCTGCCTCAACTCCTCCGCCCGCAACTCTCCCGGAAGATGGGACAGCGTCACCGCCCGCCCCAGAGCATCCGAACAATCCTTGAGGAAATGCCGGTGCCGCTGTCGGGTTGCGAGCGGGGCTTCTCCGAGTGAAATCATTTCACTTGCGAATCCGGTCAACGCCTCCAACAAGGGTTGAACGCCGCCGTCCTCTTCACAAGATGTGCGGATTTCCTTGATCGTTCCGGAAGAGTCTTGTTTCGGAAGAGTCTCAAGATCTGCCTTGGTCCAGACTGTCCATACCGAAACGTCTTCCCGCATGACCGGTCCGAAAACGTCTCCGGCTTGCTCCGGGGAAGGTCCGCCCGGCTCCCGTGCCCAGAGGATAAGATCGGCAGCACGGCCACGATCCTGCGCCCGTCTGATACCTTCCCGTTCCACCCGGCCAGCCTCTTCGCGCAAGCCTGCGGTATCAACCAGAGTGACCGGATAGCCCCCGAGATCCAGATGCACTTCCAACACGTCACGGGTCGTCCCGGCTTCCTCTGTGACGATCGCCACCTCACGTCCGGCAAGCGAATTCAGCAGGCTCGACTTGCCGGCATTCGGCGGTCCCATCAGAACCACTTGAAGGCCGGAGCGCAGACGCTCCCCGCTACGGGACTTTTCCAGGTGGTCTTGAATATCGCAGGCAAGCTCACCCGCCTGCTGCCAGACCTGATCCGCAACACTGCCCGGCACATCCTCTTCATCGGCGAAATCGAACTCCGCCTCGACCATCGCCCGCATGTGAATCAGCCGTTTGCGCCAGCCTTCATAGAGCTTGCCGAGCGCCCCGCCCATCTGCCGCACAGCCTGCTTGCGCTGCGCTTCCGTCTCCGCTGCGATCACGTCAGCCAGGCCTTCGACCTCGGTCAGATCCATCCGGCCCCGGTCAAAGGCCCGACGGGTGAACTCGCCCGGCTCTGCCGGCCGGTGGCCCTCAAGCCCGGACAGGACTTCCAGCAGCCGGGCGACGACCGCACGACCACCATGACATTGCAGTTCGGCGACGTCCTCACCGGTGAAGCTCGCCGGCCCGGCAAAGAACAACACCAGCGCCTCGTCGATGACATCGCCACTCGCCGGGTCCTTCAGCTTGCGCAAACTGCTTTGCCGCGGCGCTGGCACTATGCCGATGAGAGCAGTGAGAGCCTCTCGCACATGGGGTCCTGACAGCCGGATCACGGCAACGCCGGAAGGAACCGCCCCACTCGACAAGGCAAAAATCGTATCAACCATAGAACCGGGCCACCGCTTCGGGAGTTTAAGACCTATATACTCAATCAGGCATCGGATGCCGTACCGCCGGGTATACCAGAAAACCCATCTCGTCCACGCCCTGCCCGGGCCAAAAGACAAAGACCGTGCCCATGACCGCAAACCGCCTCGCCGAAACGACCAGCCCCTATCTGCTTCAGCATAAGGATAATCCAGTCCACTGGTATCCCTGGGGGCCCGAAGCCTTGCAGGCAGCGCAGGAGCAGAACAAGCCTATCCTGCTGTCCGTCGGCTATGCGGCCTGCCACTGGTGTCACGTCATGGCACACGAAAGCTTTGAAGACCCGGACACCGCAGAGGTGATGAACCGGCTGTTCATCAACATCAAGGTGGACCGCGAGGAGCGCCCCGACATCGACCAGATCTACATGCGCGCCCTGCATGCTCTGGGCGAACAGGGGGGCTGGCCACTGACCATGTTCCTGACCGCCAAGGGTGAACCTTTCTGGGGCGGGACCTATTTTCCAAAAACCGCTCAATGGGGCAGACCCTCCTTCGTCCAGGTTCTGGAGTCCGTCTCGAACACCTACAAATCGGATCGCGACCGAATCGAGACCAACCGGTCCGGCTTGATGCAGGCGATCACACCGAAACCCTCTGAAAAGGCCGAGATGGATGTCGGCCTGATCCTGGCAGCCGGTGAAAAGATGCTCAGCCTGTTCGACCCTCAGCACGGTGGCATTCGCGGCGCGCCCAAGTTCCCCCAGGCATCGGTCATGGACTTGATCTGGCGTGTCGCCCTGCGCAGTGACAACGCAGCAGCACATCAGGCCTTCCTCCACACGCTGAAGCAAATCTCCAACGGCGGCATCTATGACCACCTGCGTGGCGGCATTGCCCGCTACTCGGTTGATCATCTCTGGCTGGCACCGCACTTTGAAAAGATGCTCTATGACAATGGTCAGTATCTCACTCAATTGGCCATCGCCTATCGCACCACGGGAGATGAGCTGTTTCGGCGCCGAATCGAGGAAACGGCCGACTGGCTGATCGAAGAGATGCAGTTGGAAGGCGGCGCCTTTGCCTCAAGCCTCGATGCAGACAGCGAAGGCGTCGAAGGCCGCTTCTATGTCTGGTCAGCCGAAGAAGTGACAGAAGTTCTCGGCAAGGAGGATGGCCTCACCTTCTCCCACGCCTATGACGTTCATCCGTCTGGAAACTGGGAAGGCGTGACCATCCTCAACCGGTTGAAGGTCGGGCTGCTTCCGACAGAAGAAGAGGACTATCTCGCCAGCCTGCGCGCAAAGCTTCTGGAACGCCGTGGAGCGCGCATCAGACCCGAGCAGGATGACAAGGTCCTCGCCGACTGGAACGCTCTGGCGATCATCGGCTTGGCCCGCGCGGGGGCTTCTGTTTCACGTGAATCATATATCGACGCGGCTGTGCGCGCTTATGACTTCATCATGCAGACCATGTGTCGCGACGACCACCTGGCCCACTCCTGGCGCGCCGGAGAGATGGTCTTCCCCGGCTTTGCATCCGACCATGCCGCCATGATGGAAGCTGCCCTCACGCTGGCAGAAATCCGGCCCGCCCAGGCATCACGCTATCTGAAGGATGCGGCCCGGCTTGGACAGGCACTCAAAGCATCCTATCACCGGGAACAAGGTGCCTACTTCATGACGGCGCAAAATGCCGAAGCTCTGATCCAGCGCCCATTCTCCATTGCTGACGAAGCAGTGCCCAATGCCAATGCCCAGGCCGCCAGCGCCTTCAGCCGACTCTATGCGATGACCGGTGATCCGGCGTACCGAGAACTGGCGGATGACATTTTCATCACCATCGCCGCAGAGGTTCCGAAAAACGTTTTTGCAACCGCCTCCCTTCTGGCGGCCTTCGACACAAGAATGCACGGGAAACTCATCGTAATCATTCGACCGAATGATACGGAGCCGAATCCTTTCAGCGTCGTTCTGGACGCTCACAATGATCCGGCCAATGCGGTTCTGATTGTCAGCCAGTCACACGACTTTCCTGCTGATCATCCAGCCCATGGAAAGACAGCCCTTGATGGAAAACCCACAGCCTACGTCTGTCGCGAGGGAACCTGCTCGGCCCCGGTGCAATCCTCAGAAGATCTTGCGGCCTTGTTGTCGAATTAACCCGAGAGGCACCACCACCTCTGGCCCGACGGTCTTCAAAGCACCGTCGGGCATTCCGCGCGGCGAAGCCGGTAAAGCACATGCGCTGACAAGGGATGTGTGTGATCAAGACCTGGCATCCGGAAATCATCGACCGCATCACAGGACATTCCACAGCGCTCCATCACCCGTCGCGAGGGCAGATTGAGTCTCGCTGTGAATGAGACAATCTCTTCAAGCGCCAGTGTTTCGAAGCCGAATCCAATCCAGGCCCGGGCTGCCTCAGTGGCGTAGCCATGTCCCCAAGCAGAATGCTTAAGCCGCCAGCCGACTTCCATGCAGGGCATAAATGGCAACGCAGGATTATAGGCAGGATTCGACAAGCCTACGAACCCGAGAAACTCACCAGTCTCCTTCAGCGCCACAGGCTGAAAGCAAACGCCGTCGCGTTTGGCCTTGTCCTCGGCACGTGCCACCAAAGCATCGCTTTCGGCCGTACTCAGGGTCATTGGAAAATACCGCATGACCTGCGGATCAGCATTCATCTCGGCGAATGGGACGAGATCGCTGGCCTGCCAGGGACGCAAGACAAGCCGCGCAGTTTCCAGGGTAATGCTGTTCATGGCTCGTCGTCCAATACGCTTCCGATTCAATCAGGTGGATTCACGTGAAACATCTCTTAATCAAAAGTAAAGGCGCGGTGATTTCCACAATCGCCGCGCCTTCATCATTCCTGTCGTGAGCCAACCCTGTAATCAGGTATTCATGCTCTCGAAGAATTCGTCGTTGGACTTTGTCTGCTTGAGCTTGTCGAGCAGGAACTCCACCGCATCCACGGTTCCCATGGGATTGAGGATACGGCGCAGCACGAAGGTCTTCTTGAGACGCTCCGGCGGAACCAGAAGCTCTTCCTTACGCGTACCGGATCGCTGAATGTCGATGGCCGGATACACGCGCTTGTCGGAGATCTTCCGGTCAAGGATGATTTCGGAGTTACCCGTTCCCTTGAACTCTTCGAAGATGACTTCGTCCATACGGCTACCGGTATCGATCAACGCGGTCGCGATGATGGTGAGCGAGCCACCCTCTTCGATGTTACGTGCCGCACCGAAGAAACGCTTCGGACGTTGCAGGGCGTTGGCATCCACACCACCGGTCAGCACCTTGCCCGAAGACGGTACGACAGTGTTGTAGGCGCGACCCAATCGCGTGATGGAATCCAGCAGGATAACCACATCGCGTCCATGCTCGGTCAGGCGCTTGGCCTTTTCGATGACCATCTCGGCAACCTGCACGTGGCGGGAAGCAGGTTCATCGAAGGTCGATGACACAACTTCACCATTCACGGTGCGCTGCATGTCCGTCACTTCTTCCGGGCGCTCATCGATCAGAAGAACGATCAGATAACATTCCGGATGATTTTTCGTGATGGACTTGGCGATGTTTTGAAGGAACATCGTCTTACCGGTCCGCGGCGGCGCAGTGATCAAGGCACGTTGGCCCTTGCCAAGCGGCGCGACCAGATCGATCAAACGGGAAGAGAGGTCCTTTTTGGTCGGGTCCTCAAGTTCCATGTTGAAGCGCTCATCGGGGTAAAGCGGCGTCAGGTTATCAAAGTGAACCTTGTGACGGGCTTTGTCCGGGTCTTCAAAATTGATGGTGTTGACCTTCAGAAGGGCAAAGTACCGTTCGCCTTCCTTGGGGCTGCGGATCTGACCTTCAACCGTATCGCCAGTTCGCAGCGAAAACCGCCGGATCTGGGATGGCGATACATAGATATCGTCCGGACCGGGAAGGTAGTTGGCATCCGGCGAGCGCAAAAAGCCGAAGCCGTCCTGGAGAACTTCAACAACGCCCTCACCGATGATATCGACATCCTGAGTAGCAAGGCTCTTCAGAATTGCGAACATAAGCTCCTGCTTGCGCATGGTGCTTGCGTTTTCGACTTCTAACTCGTCAGCAAATTGCAGGAGTTCGGTCGGGGTCTTTTCTTTGAGATCTTTAAGTTTCATTTCCCGCATCGATAGGGGTCTGATTGAAGATAAGTGTGATGATTGTTCTGGAAAGAACTTCTGAAGCTCGCAATGGTTCGCAAGTCAGAAGCGAATAGAGAAGGGTATGCTGAGATACTGCCGGGTTGGTCTGTGTCAGGACAGTTTCTGTCAGACGCCGTTGCCGGGCTTAAATGCGAAACAGAATGTGTCTCCGGCAGTCAGTGAAAGCGAACATAAGAGATTTAAATTTCATTTGCAACACGACTTTCGGCACACTGGGCAGTTTTCATGCCAGCGCGCCGAAGGTCTTCTATCTTAAAACGGTTTGCCTATGACCAAAATGACGATGAGGATCATCAGTACGGTCGGGACTTCATTAAGAATTCGATAGAATTTCGCAGACTTCTTGTTCTCATCTCGAGCGAAGCGCTTCACACATCCGCTCAGATATCCATGCAAACCGGACATCAGCAGAACCAAAGTCAGTTTTGCGTGAAACCAACCCTGGCTGAATGCTCCGATTTCAACAGCAACCCACAATCCAAAGACCCACGTTGCAATCATGGCCGGATTGATGATCGCCTTCAAAAGACGACGTTCCATCACCTTGAAGGTTTCAGATTTCTCTGAACCTGGTACTGCCTCGGCATGATAGACGAACAGCCGCGGCAGATAGAGCATGCCAGCCATCCAGGCGATCACTGCAATCACATGCAGCGATTTCACCCACTCGTAAACACCCATAAATTATCCCCCTCTTACCCGTTCAATCATCCGGGCAACGTTGTCGGGGTCCGCGTCCGGCGTCACCCCATGCCCGAGATTGAAGATTAGAGGCCCTTTGTCAAAGGTCTTGAGGATGTGGTCAACGCCTTCGTCCAGAGCTCGGCCGCCGGCAACCAGCCGCATCGGATCCAGATTGCCCTGAATGGGAACCTGTTTCTGAATATCCAGAGCAACCTCATCCGGCGCTGTCCAGTCCAGTCCGACGGCGTTGACACCCGTTTCCGCGATATAGCGTTTCAGGCGGCCACTTGAAGCTTTCGGAAAACCGATGATCTTGGCGTTAGGCCGCGCGGCCCGCACCCCTTCAACGATTGCCTTTGTCGGTTTGATCGACCAACGCTCAAATCCCGCATCATCGAGAACCCCTGCCCAGGTGTCGAAGATCTGCAGTGCATCGGCGCCCGCATCCAGCTGCCGGATAAGATATTTGATCGAAGCCTGAACCAGTTCGTCAATGAAGCGTTGAACAAGTTCAGGATCGCGATAAGCCCCCACACGGGCGGCAATCTGATCCTGGGTCGTATGACCGGCCACCGAATAGCATGCCACGGTCCAGGGAGCCCCACAGAAGCCCAGCAACGTTGTTTCATCAGGCAAGCTAGCTCGAAGACGCGAAACAGTCTCCATCACCGGTTTAAGATGATCCTCGGCACGATCCTGTTCCAGACGATCAAGAAGATCGTGAGAAAGAGGTTTCAACACCGGTCCACGACCTGTTTCAAACCAGACCGGATACCCGATGGCGTCCGGTACGACGAAGATGTCCGAGAACAGAATGCTCGCATCAAAGCCATACCGGCGGATCGGCTGGAGAGTAACCTCCGTTGCCAGGTCCGGATCGTAGCAAAACGACAGGAAGTCCTTCGATTTGGCTCTGACTTCCCGATATTCGGGAAGGTAACGTCCAGCTTGGCGCATCATCCAGACGGGGGGGGGCCAGAGCTTTTCTCCTGCCAGAACACGCATCACGGAACGGTCTTCGGATTTCATGAGGCGAGGCCCCTTTCTTAACATTCCAAATCAAATAAGATTCTTAATTTGAATCTGTTTCTTTTATTTGGGAGTGGATTGCAGGGATCAATGACCGTCCACAATCGATCACACAACAGCTCTTTCCGGGATAAAATGTCGCGTACTTATGGACAAGTTATCCTCCACAGGAGTCGATAAGTCGATAAGGCTAATAGATAGAGCAGCTTATCGGTTTGTTAAGGTCTCGTTAACAAATTGGGCAATAGTGGATCACCTGTGGGAATGATTGAGCCAATCTGTTAATCCACATGGGACCGTTATCGTTTCGGCGGGACTCGTTTAACAACCCTGTGCTGTTCATAAAAAAGGGTTAACGCGGACAACTTTTGGGTCCTGACGGAAAATGGCCGTTTCATCCCCAGTCCGCACAGGATTGGGGATAGTTAAGTGAATAAGACCCGCAGCTACTTCCATTTGCATCTGGTATCTGACTCGACCGGTGAAACCCTCATGACCGTGGCCCGTGCGGCGACGGTTCAATATGAGAATGTGCAGGAGATCGAGCACGTCTATCCCCTTGTCAGAACACACAAGCAGCTGGACCGTGTCCTGTCGGATATCGAGGCGGCGCCGGGGATTGTGCTCTACACGCTCGTTGATCGTGAAATCTGCGAACGGCTTGAGCGGACCTGCCGCGAGCTCGGCGTTCCCTATGTAAATATTCTCGATCCGGTCTTTGCGGTGTTCCAGAGCTATCTGAATGTCACGAAAACCCACCGGGTTGGCGGTCAGCATGAGCTTGATGCGGAATATTTCCAGCGGATCGAAGCGCTGAACTACACAATGATGCATGACGATGGTCAGATCGGTGAAGATCTGACCTCGGCTGATATCGTTCTGGTCGGTGTGTCACGTACCTCCAAGACCCCGACCTGCATCTACCTGGCGAACCGTGGAATTAAGGCGGCTAATGTGCCGCTTATTCCGGACCTGCCCATTCCCCGCCAATTGAACAATCTGAAGGGCCCGCTGGTCGTTGGATTGATCGCCTCGGCGGAACGGATCCAGCAGATCCGCCAGAACCGCGTGCTGTCGCTCAATTCGGAGACCTACAACGACACCTATGTGAACCGGCAGGAAATCGCCCGCGAAATCACCATGTCCCGGAGGCTTTGCGCGGATCGCGGCTGGCCGCTGATCGATGTGACGCGGCGTTCCATCGAGGAAACCGCGGCAGAGATCATGGCATTGTACAGAGATCATAAGGTGTTGAGCGGTTCGGATGGACTTGATGACTCCGACACCGAAACAACCGAGTAAACGTAAGGGAGAACTCATGACTTTGGTTTTGGCCAGTGGCAGTCGGATCCGTGGTGATCTGATGCGCAACGCCGGGTTGGACTTTGAAGTCTGCCCTTCCGATGTTGATGAGCGCGCTGTCGAAGCACCGCTTCTGAAAAGTGGCGCGACGCCTGAAGATCTGGCTCTGATCCTCGCAGAAGCCAAGGCAAATGATGTCAGCGAACGCCGCGCCGGCGATCTGGTGATCGGTGCCGATCAGGTCCTGGCGTTCAATGAACAGCGCTTCACCAAACCGGACGATATGGAGGCGGCTCGACGCCAACTTCTAAGCTTGTCCGGCAAAACCCATGAGTTGATTTCATCCGTGGTTATTTCGCGCGACGGTGCCGCAATCTGGCGGCATTCCTCAATTGCCCGGCTCACCATGCGGGATCTGTCTCCTGCCTTCATCGGCCACTATCTGGCGAATGCGGGCGACGATATTCTGTGCAGCGTTGGCGGGTATCAGCTCGAAAGCCTTGGCGTTCAACTCTTCAAGCGCATCGATGGCGACTATTTTACAATTCTCGGACTGCCCATGCTGCCACTGCTTGACCAGCTCCGTGCGCTTCAGGTGATTGAATCATGAGTGAAATCCGTCGTGCAGCGATCACCGGCTGGCCCGTCGTCCATTCCCGTTCGCCGTTGGTTCACGGCTATTGGTTGAAAAAACACGGGCTTGAAGGGGAATATGGCCGACAGGCTGTCGAACCGGAAGGTGCCTTGGACTTCTACAAAGACTTCGCCAACTCCGGTCTGATTGGTGGGAATGTTACCATTCCGCACAAGGAAACCGCCGCCCAAGCCTGTGATCATCTGGATGAAGCAGCCCAGGCCATGGGAGCAGTCAACACGCTGTGGGTCGATGAAAAGGGTGCCCTGAACGGGGCCAACACCGATTGGATCGGCTTTCTGAGCAACCTCGACCAATATGCTCCAGGCTGGGATAAAGCCGTGGAAACTGCCCTTGTTCTGGGGGCCGGAGGAGCAGCGCGCGCCGTCATCTACTCGCTTTTGAAGCGGGGTATTAAAACCGTGCATATCTTTAACCGGACCATCTCTAATGCGCAAAAACTTGCCGATGAATTCGGTACTGGAACGATTGCCCATTCTCTGGATGAGCTTGGGGAGAAGCTGGGGACAGCCGATCTGCTGGTCAACACCACATCGCTGGGTATGACGGGGAAGCCACCGTTGGAAATCGATCTGGAAAATCTGCCGAAGTCGGCAATCGTCACGGATGCGATTTATGTGCCGTTGAAAACCGAGCTGCTGAAGCAGGCAGAGGCGCGAGGCAACCGGATCGTCGACGGGCTTGGTATGTTGCTGCATCAGGCCGTGCCCGGCTTTGAGCGCTGGTTCGGTGTTCGTCCACAAGTCGACGAGGCGCTGCGCCAGGTCATTCTCGATGATCTGGAGGCCAATGGATGATCCGTATCGGTCTGACCGGATCCATCGGAATGGGAAAATCCACCACGGCTGACATGTTCGCCCGGCGCGGCGTTCCCGTGCATGACGCTGACCGCACGGTTCATCAGCTTTATGCCGGTCCGGCCGTTCCAATGATCGAGGCAGCCTTTCCCGGCAGTACCCGCGATGGCAGTGTCGATCGGGGGCTGCTGGGGGAAATGGTTGTTGGCAACAAGCCTGCCCTCGCCCGGCTGGAAGAAATCGTGCATCCGCTTGTGCGCGACGCGGAAGAGGCCTTCCTGGCTGAGGCCGAGCGGCACGGGCGCCGTGCTGTGCTTCTGGACATCCCGCTGCTGTTTGAAACCGGTGGCCGCAATCGTGTGGATCTCTGCGTTGTCGTGACAGCCTCTGCGGACATTCAGAAGAAGCGGGTTCTGGCTCGGTCAGGCATGAGCCTCGAGCGGTTCGAGGCGCTCCGCGCCAAACAGATGCCGGATGCGGAAAAGCGTCTTCGTGCTCACTTTCTTATCGACACGGGCCTGGGTCTTGAACTGGCTGAGCGCCAGGTGGAAGCCTGTCTGCGGGCAATTGCCCCGATGTCATGATGATGACCGGGCCAAACAAGGGCTCAGCTCACGCTTCAGGCAAAGGCACAGGGGAAAGACACTTCATGCCTCTTGTTCTGACTTTCGATCCCTGCACAGTGGGGCAAGAGCCAAGGATGACGACCCATGAGAGAAATTTCCTTCGATACGGAAACCACCGGACTTAATCCGCGCACCGGTGACCGGCTGGTTGAGATCGGCGGCGTCGAGCTGATCAATCACGTTCCGACGGGCAATTTTTATCACGTCTATATCAATCCGGAACGCGACATGCCGGAAGGCGCGTTCAAGGTTCACGGGCTGTCAGCGGAATTTCTCTCCGACAAGCCGAAATTTGCGGAAGTTGCCAAGGAATTCGTCGATTTTGTCGGTGACGGGACCCTGGTCATTCACAACGCTGCCTTTGATATGGGCTTCATCAACATGGAATTGGGAAAGATCGGCATGCCACCGATCCCGAATTCTCAGGTTGTTGATACGCTGGAACTGGCCCGTCGCAAGTTTCCCTCCGGTCCGAACTCGCTCGATGCGCTTTGTTCCCGCTTCGGGATCGACAATTCTCGCCGCGTGAAGCACGGGGCGTTGCTCGATGCGGAAATTCTGGCGGAAGTCTATCTTGAGCTGAAGGGCGGCAAACAGCGGGCCTTGATCCTGTCTCCGGATGAGGAGGAAGACAATTCCTCAACCGATCTGAGCGACGAACCGGGTAAGCTGGGTCCGTTCAATGCCCGTCAGCGGCCATCTCCCTTGCAGAGACCCGATATTGTTGCCGAATACGCGGCGCATCAGGCTTTCATTGCAAAAATGTCCGACGATGCGCTTTGGAAGAAATACCGCAGCTAGCCCTCCAGCAGCCAGCGCACCGTTCTGCGGTGCCGGGCACCATAGGAGCTGTCGAAGCTCCAGGCCATGGTCTGGGCGATTGTCCACGACACGGCCCTCTCCTCACAGACATTCAGCAATTGGCACAGGCGCCGCACGCGTCCAAAAAGATCCTGCCGTGTTTCGCCAAATTCGAAACTGCGGATCAAAGGTGCCAGGCCAAACGCTCTTTCGCCGGCTAAAGGTTTGGGATCAATTGCCAGCCATGGCTGCCGGATGCTGGAGAGAATATTATGCCCGTGCAAATCCTGATGCAGTAAAATGCTTTCTTCAGAAGAGGTTAGAAGACTGTCCAGCTTTTGAAGCGCAGCTCTGATCAGAAGCGCTTCATCTTCCGTTGCTGTGGCTTCTGCAACCTTCAGCGCTGTGCGCCAGCCCTGTGCCTCGTATTGCAGCGATGTGAAAGGCGCTGTGGCCGGCTTCCAGAGACTGTTCAGCAGTTCCGCTGCCACGACCATCGGATCGGCCAGCTCCGCGTCCGCAAGGAACTTGCCGGGCTCACAGCGCTCCAGCAGCAGGGCGTGGCGCTCAGCGTCATGATCCAGCAGTTGGATGGCACCATCGCCATTCCACAGGGCCAGCGCATCGGCCTCATGCCTGCACTCAGGGTGGGGAAATTGCAGTTTGAGAACGGCTGGCAGCCCATGCTGTCGAACCGGAACCACATGGGACACGCTCCCGCCGCCGAAGGTCGCGCCATCGATCTCAAGAGACCATCGCGCCAGCATCACCTGCAAAAGACCTGGCAAATGCCGGAGCCATTCCGCCCCACCAGGTTGATGTTTCAGGTGGGACAGATCGGCAGCGGGGATCAGGGCCGTCGAGGTCACAGCATGGAGGGCAGGACGCGATCCGGCGGACGGTGGCCGTCCATGAAGGTCTTGATATTGATGATGACCTTCTCGCCCATTTCGATGCGTCCCTCGATGGTGGCCGAGCCCATGTGCGGCAGAAGCACGACATTTTCCAGCTGGGCCAGCTTCGGATTGACCGCCGGTTCATGCTCGAACACATCCAGACCTGCACCGGCCAGCTCATTGTTTTCCAGCAGACGGATCAGGGCGTTCTCGTCAATCACTTCGCCACGCGCGGTGTTGACGATATAGGCGTCCTTCTTGAGCAGCTTCAGACGCCGCGCAGACAGAAGATGGAAAGTGCCGGGTGTGTGCGGACAATGCACGGACACCACATCCATGCGGGCCAGCATCTGGTCGAGACTTTCCCAGTAGGTGGCCTCCAAGGCCTCTTCCACGTCGGTCGGTACGCGGCGGCGGTTGTGATAATGGATCGACATGCCGAACGCTTTGGCGCGGCGCGCCACGGCCTGTCCGATGCGGCCCATGCCGATGATACCGAGGCGCTTGCCCCAGATCCGGTGGCCAAGCATCCAGGTCGGCGACCAGCCGGACCACTCGTTGTTTGCAAGGGCCTGAATGCCGGCAGACAGGCGCCGGGGCACAGCCAGCATCAGCGCCATGGTCATGTCGGCGGTGTCTTCCGTCAGCACACCGGGCGTATTGGTGACGTTGATGCCCCGGTTGTTGGCAGTGAGCACATCAATGTTGTCGACGCCATTGCCGAAGTTGGCGATCAGCTTGAGATTGGGACCAGCCTGGGA
This sequence comes from Roseibium limicola, assembly GCF_017313085.1. Lineage (GTDB taxonomy): Bacteria > Pseudomonadota > Alphaproteobacteria > Rhizobiales > Stappiaceae > Roseibium > Roseibium limicola. The sequence goes on from NZ_JAFLNF010000009.1 coordinate 96,857, forward strand.
CAGCACGGCGCCGTCGATCCGGTCCGTCACGGTCGGAACCACCACGTCAGCGGTACGCATGGCTTCAACCAGTTCCGCCTGGGTGTAGGGGCGGTCACTCTCGTTGAGACGCGTTTCGAACAATTCCCGCATGCGGGTTTCAACCACTTCGGGCAGTTTGCGTGTCACAACAACGACCGGCTTCTTTTTTCCCATCTTCTAAGCCCTTGCCTTTATTGATCTGTCATTAACCACACTGGTTGCACCATACCGAACATGCGAAGATCTCGCGGGTCCCGTATTTTTCCTTAACCAGATGGCGGGGAAGACACAAGGGCTGCCATACGCCTCCGGCTTTGACAGCCTAGCACCAATGCTGGCCTTTCCGTCTGGTTTTCGCTAGAGGTTTTTGCAGGATCTCGCCCATGAAAAACAATTGGACAAGCGAATAATATGGCTTTCATCACGACTCGTCTAAAACCCGGCCTCTGCCTATTGGTTTTTGCCTTTATGCTCGGTGCAGGTTTTGTTGGCGAGACCATGCAGGCCCACGCACAGAGCGCCACCACCGGCGCCAGCGGTTTGCCGATCCCTCGATTTGTGTCGCTGAAATCCGATCGTGTGAACGTCAGAAAAGGGCCCTCGCGCGACCATGATGTCGTCTGGACCTATATTCACGCCGGTCTTCCTGTTGAAATCATTCAGGAATTTGAAAACTGGCGGCACATCCGTGATTGGCAGGGTCAAAAGGGCTGGGTGTTTCATTCCCTGCTCTCCAGCCGCAGAACGGCACTCGTCACCCCTTGGGACGAGAGCTTGAAGACACCGGTTCGGGCCAAGGCAAACTCCAGCGCGCCAATCGTTGCTGAGTTGGAAACGAATGTTCTGGCCAGCATCAACGCATGCGAAGATGGCTGGTGCCGGGTCCATGGCGACGCATTTGACGGCTGGGTTGATCAGACAAGGCTGTTCGGGGTTTATCCGGACGAAACGCTCGACTGATCCGGCTCTCTAGGCTTTTCGTCTAAGACCGAGTTTGGCATTAAAAAAGGCGGCCTCATGGGCCGCCTTTTTCATGACTTCAGGTCCGTCAGCAGATTATTCGACGGCCGCTTCTTCCTGAACCTTCAATTCGTCCAGGCGCGGCATGGACATGATGTTGTAGCCGCTGTCAACGAAATGCACTTCACCGGTGACGCCACCTGACAGGTTGGACAGGAGATACAGGCCTGTTCCACCGATTTCCTCAAGAGACACGGTGCGGCACAGTGGCGCGTTGCGCTTCTGGTAGTTGTACATCAGGCGGGCATCGGACACGCCGGAGCCTGCAAGCGTGCGAACCGGGCCGGCCGAGATGGCGTTGACGCGGATATTCTGGCTGCCGTAGTCGACGGCCAGATAGCGCACGGACGATTCAAGCGCTGCCTTGGCGACACCCATGACATTGTAGTTCGGCATGACCTTGGTCGAGCCGCCATAGGTGAGCGTGATGATCGATCCGCCGTCCGGCATGATCGCAGCAGCGCGCTTGGTGATTTCCGTGAAGGAAAAGCACGAAATAACCATGGTGCGGGTGAAGTTGTCCCGCGATGTGTCGGCATATTTTCCGCGCAGTTCGGTCTTGTCGGAGAACCCGATGGCATGCACCAGAAAGTCGATGCTGCCCCATTCTTTCTTCAAGGTGTCAAACACCGCATCGACGCTGTCGATGTCTTCTACATCGCACGGCAGAAGCAGGTTTGAACCGACGCTCTCGGCAAGCGGCTTGGTTCGACGTCCGAAGGCTTCACCCTGATAGGTGAAGGCCAGTTCGGCGCCGTGATCGGCCAGGGTCTTCGCGATGCCCCAGGCAATGGAGTGGTTGTTGGCCACACCCATGATAAGGCCGCGTTTTCCTTTCATGATACCGGTCATGACAGTTTGGTCTCCTTAGCCGTGGAATTTGGACAGAGCCAGGGAGGCATTGGTGCCGCCGAAGCCGAAGCTGTTGGAAAGAACCGTGTCGAGGCCGGCGTTGTCGCGGCGCTCGGTGACGATCTCTTCCGGCTTCAGAGCCGGATCCAGCTCGGTGATGTTGGCGGATGCCGTGATGAAATCATTCTGCAGCATCAGCAGGCAATAGATGGCTTCCTGCACACCCGTGGCGCCCAGGCTGTGACCGGTCAGCGACTTGGTCGAAGAGATTGGCGGCTGGTTTTCACCAAACACCCGACGCGCTGCTTCAACTTCACCGATGTCGCCGACTGGCGTCGATGTGCCATGGGCGTTGATGTAGTCGACCTTGCGGTCCCCCAGTGTGGAGATCGCCAGACGCATGCAGCGCTCGCCGCCCTCACCGGACGGAGCAACCATGTCATAGCCGTCGGAATTGGCAGCATAGCCAGTGACTTCGGCGTAGATCTTGGCGCCGCGAGCCTTCGCATGCTCCAGCTCTTCCAGCACCACGACGCCGCCACCGCCGGCGATGACGAACCCGTCTCGGGTCGCGTCATAGGCGCGGGCCGCTGTCTGCGGTGTGTCGTTGTACTTGGAGGACATGGCGCCCATGGCATCGAACAGACAGGACAGGGTCCAGTCGAGTTCCTCGCCGCCACCGGCAAACATCACGTCCTGCTTGCCGAACTGGATCTGCTCGGTTGCAGCGCCAATGCAATGCGCCGACGTCGAGCAGGCCGAAGTTATGGAATAGTTGATGCCCTTGATCTTGAAGGGCGTCGCCAGACAAGCCGAATTGGTCGAGCTCATGCCACGCGTGACCATGAACGGTCCCATACGCTTCGGAGCACCCTTTTCGATAACGATCTTGTGGGCCTGGAACAGGTTCTTGGTAGACGGACCACCAGAGCCCATGATCAGGCCCGTGCGTTCATTGGAGATGTCTTTGTCTTCCAGACCGCTGTCTTCGATTGCCTGCTGCATGGCGACATAGTTGTAAGCCGCGCCATCGCCCATGAAGCGAAGCTGACGCTTGTCGACCAGCTCGGTCAGGTCAACATTCGGCATGCCATGAATCTGACTGCGGAAGCCGTGCTCGGCATATTCCGGCGCAAAGCTGATGCCGGACTTGCCTTCGCGCAGGCTCGTCAGGACTTCTTGTCCGTTCGCGCCAATGGAAGACACGATCCCAAAACCGGTGATAACAACCCGCCGCATAGCGGTCTCCTATTCTGATCGAAGCCGCTCGTAAAACCAATCAACCCGAAGGTTTGCGGCTCCCATAAACCTGCCCCGCGCCTTTTGTTAAAAAAGCGCGGGACGCGTACTCTCTTCAGACTAACTATTCCGGAGAGGCAAAGGCCCTCCGCGCCAGCATTTAAGTGTTGGCAAGGCCGACGCGCAGGTCGGTTGCCTTGTAGATCTGTTCGCCATCGGCCTTCAGCCAGCCGTTGGCAATACCAAGAACCAGACGGCCCTTCATGATGCGCTTGAAGTCGATACCATATTCGACCTTCTTCACGTCAGGCGTGACCATGCCCTTGAACTTCACTTCGCCGGTGGAGAGCGCCATGCCCTTGCCAGGCAGGCCAAGCCAGCCGAGGTAGAAGCCGGTCAGCTGCCACATCGCGTCCAGACCCAGACAGCCCGGCATGACCGGATTGCCCTGAAAGTGACACGGGAAGAACCAGAGGTCGGGATTGATATCGAACTCAGCGCGGGCATAGCCCTTGTCGAACTCGCCGCCGGTTTCCGAAATATCGGTGATCCGGTCGAACATGAGCATCGGCGGCAATGGCAGCTGGGCATTGCCCTGTCCAAAAAGCTCGCCGCGTGCGCAGGCAAGAAGGTCGTCGTATTCGTAGCTGGAGGCCCGTTCGGTCATGTACGATCCGTTGTCTTGAATTCCGTTGTCCGAGCGAGATGCCGGACCGGGAACATTGGTCTTCTTTCACGTTTGGGCTTTCCTAACATAGGCAAACCGCCTCTGGAAGGTCACGATAGGGTAATGTTGGGTGTTTCAGAACGCCTTTTGAAGGGATGCCGAGAAAAATTCCCGCATCTGCCGACTATCCTCCAACCCCGAAGTTCACGAAAAACTTGCATCTTAGGCACAAGAAATGGCAGATATAGATAGAAATGCAGCCGCGACCCCATGGGGAGTGCGGGAAATGCTATGTTAATGGACGCTCGATAGTCTTGCAGAAAGTGCTGCAAAGACCATCATGAACGAGCGGCCTGCCGGCTTGAGGAAGCGCTGAAGGGCGCTCATCAGGAGACCGGCGCGACCTTTGGGCCGCCACGAGTTGGGCACGAGTTTGGGAATGACCGAGAATATGCCGATGCATGAACACGATCATACGCATGAGACACCGCGCGATGTAACGGACCTGTTGCGCGACGCCGGTTTGCGCCCGACCCGTCAGCGCGTCTCTCTTGCCGAGATCCTCTATTCACAGGGCGATCGGCATATTTCTGCCGAGCTGTTGCACGAAGAAGCTGTCGACGCAAAAGTTCCGGTATCGCTGGCCACGGTCTACAACACCTTGCACCAGTTCACGGAAGCAGGCCTGCTGCGTGAAGTCGCGATTGACGGCAACAAGACCTACTTCGACACCAATGTCTCCGATCACCATCACTTCTTCATCGAGGGAGAAAACGAGGTGGTTGATATTCCCGGCGAAAAAGTCGGCATTGGCCTTGTTCCGGAAGCCCCGGAAGGCATGGAAATCGTTCGCGTTGACGTCATCGTCCGCGTTCGTCCCAAAAGCTGACCTTTTAGCCGCGGCGTCGCGTCATTCCACTAACGCGTGCCCTGCGGCTGACGTCTATTCCAAAAATTCAATCTGATTTTCGGTTCCGGGGAAGAGCATTCTCCGGCTCCAGCTGAAGCCGAGCTTGTCGAGAAGCTGCAAAGATCTGCCTGTCGCTTATGAAACGCAGGTCGTCCGGCTGGTTCATAAGCGAAAGCGTAGACGCCCGGCCTTCGGCGGAAGCTGCATCAGAGGTCGGCTCGGGTTTTGCCTTCAGCCACCCAACCGGCGACGCGCTCGGCGATTTCCGGTATGGCATCAAGCTCTTCGCGCTCAAGGCTGCGGCATAGATCGTAGATGACACAGCGTTTGCATTCCGGCTTGCGCGCCTTGCAGATGTAGCGGCCATGCAGGATCAGCCAGTGATGGGCATGCAGGCTGTATTCCGTCGGGATCGCCCGTTCCATGGCCTTTTCCACCTCCAACGGTGTCTTGCCGGGGGCAATGCCGATGCGATTACCGAGCCGAAACAAATGGGTGTCGACGGCAATGGTCGGTTGGCCGAAGAAGATATTCAGCACCACGTTGGCTGTCTTGCGGCCGACGCCGGGTAGCTTTTCAAGCTCCTCACGCACCGGGGGCACCTCTCCGCCATGGTCGCGGATGAGCATTTCCGACATGAGGATGACGTTCTTCGCCTTGGTCTTATAGAGCCCGATGGTGCGCACATGTTCGCGCACGGCATCCTCGCCCAGTGCCACCATCTTTTGCGGTGTATCGGCCAGCAGAAACAGCTTTTTCGTTGCCCGATTGACACCAACGTCTGTTGCTTGGGCCGAGAGCAGAACCGCGACCAGCAGCGTGTAGGCATTGGTGTAGTCCAGCTCGCCTTCCGGCACCGGATTATCGGCATGGAAGCGCTGGAAGATCTGATGGCTTTCGAGCCGCGAATAGCGTGACCGCTTCAAAACCTTGCCGGGATTGTCGACCGAGGGCGCCTTGCGCTTCGGTTTCGCCGGCTTCTTGGCAGCAGATTTCCGAGCGGGTTTTGCCGCCGGTTTCGTTGCGGTGGATGCAGCGGGCGAAACTTCAGTCGGCGAGGTGGGCTTTTCGTCTGTCATGAGTCCTCTATAATCAAACCTCATGCAGGACGACAATCCGAAAGCCGATCAAACGGCGAAAGTTTCAGTGCCAACAGCCGATCAGCCGGAGAAGCCCTTCTTCTCTGCGGTGCTGACGCCCTATCGCTCGCTGGGGCCCCATGGGTTTCTGACCCTGATGATTTGCCTCGGAGTGATCAGTTTTATCGCCGGACTGGTGTTTCTTTCCATCGGTGCCTGGCCGGTCTTCGGCTTTTTCGGGCTCGACGTGTTGCTGGTCTGGGCGGCATTCAAGCTCAACTATGCATCCGCCCATGCCTATGAGGAGATCGAGATTTCTGCCTCCGAGATCGTCATCCGCAAGGTCGGTCCGGGAAAGCGCAACACCGAACTGCGGTTCAATCCGGTCTGGGTGCGCCTGTCTGTCACCCGACTGAAGGATGAAGGTGTCACGAAGATCGCCCTGATCTCCCGAGGCGATACCGTGGAAGTCGGCAATTTTCTCAATCCGGATGATCGCACCAGTTTTGCCGGTGCTCTCGGCAATGCGCTGCATTCTGCCAAGTCGGGCGGTTTTCACGTTTAGACCTTTGCGACCTCACTCGGACGCAGACGCATCGTGGCGAGCAGCAGAAGCAGCGCTGTTGCCGAAGCTCCGGCTGCGCAATACAGCACTGTCTGGAAGCTGCTGGCACTGGCGATGAAGCCCATGGAAATGCCGCCGATCATGCCACCAAAGAAAAGCGTGTTCATGTAGGTGGCAGTGGCTCGACCGGGGCGATCTGCGGCAAAGCTCTGAACGAAGGTGATCGAGAGGCCGGCGAATAGCCCATAGTAGATGCCTTCCAGCACCGAAATAGCTAGGGCGTGCCAGACAGCGGTCACCTGGGAGAACAGCAGCATGGCCGCAATCCCCAGCACAGCGGCAAGCAGCAGCAGTGGTCGGGTCCCGAAGCGTAGCGCCATCTGGGATGAGGCAAAGATAACAAACACCTCGACAAGACATTTGACCGACAGGGACAGTCCCGGCGTGAATCCGGGCAGGTTTGTTTCCTGTATGAAAAACAAGGGCATGGAGGAAACGAACAGCGAATTCGTGACGACGAACCCGAGGCAGCTCAGGGCTGCCAGCAATAGCTTCCAGTTGATTGGATCTTCATGCCGAGATCTACGCGCACGCACCGGCCCGTGGAAGTCGGGCGGGATTAGCCGGTGCCAGAGGATCATATAGACCAGGCCGATGCCGAACGAGCAGAGGAAGGTCGTGGTGAAGCCGAATTGCGCCACCAGCGCATAGGCCATGGCGGGCCCGATCATCCAGCCCAGCGACACGGCAATCCGCAACCGTGAATTCATCACGGCGACATTCAGCCCCTCGGTGGTCGCATAAAGCCGTCCGAAGGTGAAAATGATGCCGCTGCCCATGTTGGCAAGGCTCATCAGCGGCGCAATACACAGCAGCAACAGCCACAGCCGGTCGATCTGGGTCAGTAGGAGGGTGGCCAACAGATAGGACGACAGGGACAGCAGCAACAGGTTGCGCACACGCGCCCCGTGATCAAGCTTCTCTCCCGCCCAGCGATTCGTCAGCAACGACAGCGGCGCCACGGTCGCGACGTAGAAACCGGCCTGCCAGGGCGGCACGCCGAGACCCTCAACGATAAAGAAGCTCATCAGCGGAATAAGCGAAGATGTACAGAGGCTGTTGATCAGCACGAGCGCGAATATCGCCGTGCCCTGTCGTGGCAAGCCATAAAAGAAAGTCATTTTTGTCCCGAAAGGCAGAACGCAAAACAGGCAGGGTCTATGAAGGTAGGTTCGAAATCTTTCTGCAGTATGACATCACATGGCGGAGGACTTTGGCGGCCTGCCGGCCTTTCTCAGATCTGCCAACGGGAGCCGGTCAACAGGGCGTTGCCAACCCCGGCAGTCGTCATATCCGACGAATGGACTTCAGCCGATAGAGCGCTTCAAGTGCTTCCTTGGGCGTCATGTCGTCGGGGTCGATGCCGCTCAGGGCCTCGTGCAGCGGATCCGGTTCGGCCGAGGCATGTGCGGAGACAACGGGAGCAGGGGCCAGGGCGGCAAACAGCGGCAACTCGTCGATCAGAGTTTCGGCCTTGTTGCCCCGGTCCTGTTCTTCCAGTTGGCTCAGAACGGTTTTCGCCCGCTCTACGACGCTTTGCGGCAGGCCGGCCAGTTTCGCCACCTGAATGCCGTAGGACCGGTCGGCGGCGCCCGGCACGATCTCATGCAGGAAGACGACGTCGCCATTCCACTCTTTGACCTGAACCGTCGCATTCGACAGCCGGTCGAGTTTCTGGGCCAGCGCTGTCAGCTCGTGATAATGGGTGGCAAACAGCGAGCGGCATTTGTTGACTTCATGCAGATGTTCGATGGTCGCCCAGGCAATCGAAAGCCCGTCGAAAGTCGCTGTTCCACGGCCGATTTCATCGAGGATCACCAGCGATCGGTCGCCGGCCTGATTGAGAATGGCGGCGGTCTCCACCATTTCCACCATGAAGGTCGAGCGGCCGCGCGCCAGATCATCCGCCGCCCCGACGCGGGAGAACAACCGGTCGACGACGCCGATATGAGCGGCGGCGGCCGGCACGAACCCGCCCATCTGGGCGAGCACGGCAATCAGTGCATTCTGCCGCAGGAAGGTCGACTTACCGGCCATGTTCGGACCGGTGATCAGCCAGATGTTGCCCTGCGGTTCTTCTTCGTCCGGCCCCAGATTGGCGTTGTTGGCAACAAAGCTGTCCCCGCCGGTCTTGCGCAAGGCAGCTTCCACCACCGGGTGACGACCTGCCGTGATCTCGAAGGCATGACTGGTGTCGACCAATGGGCGCACATAGCTTTCTTCCTGCGCCAGCTTTGCCAGAGCGGCGGAGACGTCGAGGACGGCAAGCCCATGCGCTGCGGCCTTGATGCGATCACCGACATTGATGATGGCGGCACACAGGCGCTCGAAGACCTCCATCTCGATGGCCATCGAGCGCTCGCCGGCACTGGCGATCTTCGATTCCAGCTCTGCCAGCTCAGTCGTGGTGAAGCGCATCGCACCGGCCATCGACTGGCGATGGATGAAGCGGCCTGGATCGCCTTGCAGTTTCTCCGACTGGGCGGTCGGCGTTTCGATAAACCAGCCGAGCACGTTGTTGTGCTTGATCTTCAGCGCGCGGATGCCGAGTTCTTCTGCATAGTCAGCCTGCAAACGGGCGATGACCTTGCGGCTTTCATCGCGCAGTGCCCGCAGCTCATCCAGGTTCTCGTCGTACCCGGCCGCCACGAAATTTCCGTCGCGCTTCAGCAGCGGCGGCTCTTCCTTGACGGCGCGACGCAGCTCTTCCGCCAGGTCGTGCGGCGCCTGTTGCAGATGTGCGCTGGCGCTCGCGATCTCGGCAGGCACCTCGCCGCTGACATGGCTCAGACGGGCGAGGAAATCCTGGGCTGCCAGCAGTGCTTCGGCGATTGAAAGAATATCGCGGGGGCCGCCCCGTTGCAGGGCCAGTCGCGACAGGGCGCGCGCCATGTCGGGAGCACCCTTCAGGGTCTGGCGCAGCCCCTCGCGCAAGATCTCGTTGTCGAGGAAGAAGTCGACGGCATCGTGCCGCCGGGATATTTCAACCGGATCCACCAGCGGTCCGGCTAGGCGACTGGCAAGCAGACGCGAGCCGGCACCGGTGACCGTGCGATCGATGATCGACAGCAGGCTGCCCTGCTTTTCGCCGCCGAGGGTGCGGGTAAGTTCGAGATTGGCGCGGGTCGCCGGGTCGATGAGCATCCGCCCTGCCCCGCTCTCCCGGCTGGGTGGATCCAGCGGTGGCCGCTCGCCAAGCTGGGTCTTTTCCACATAGGCCAGAATGCCGGCAGCCGCCGAAAGTTCAGCGCGCGAAAAGCTGCCGAAGCCGTCGAGGGTTTTCACCTTGAAATAATGTGCCAGCCGATCCGAGGCCGTCGTGCTGTCGAAAAAGGCGCGAGGAACCGGCGAAAGCGCTGCCCCGGAGTGTTCCGCGTGCGCGCGCAAATCGGTTTCCTGCAGCAGCATGTCGGGCAGGATCAGTTCGCATGGGTCGATCTGGGCAAGGTCGGCAGCCAGGCGCTGATCATCGGTTTCCGAAACATGGAAGGCCCCCGTCGACATGTCGATCCAGGCGAGCCCGAAAATGCTGTCGCCGGCAAGCGAGCCGCCTTTCAGCCGCGTCAGGGCGCAGAGGTAGTTGTTGGACGAGGAATCCAGCAGCCGCTCTTCGGTCAGGGTGCCTGGCGTGACCAGGCGGACGACATCCCGGCGGACAACGGATTTCCCACCGCGTTTCTTGGCTTCTGCCGGATCTTCCAACTGCTCGCAAACCGCAACCCGATGGCCGGTGGCGATCAGTTTTTGCAAATAGTCGTCGGCTGCATGCACCGGCACACCGCACATCGGAATGTCTTCGCCCAGGTGTTTGCCGCGTTTTGTCAGAGTGATTCCGAGTGCCCGCGCGGCGATTTCCGCATCCTCGAAGAAGAGCTCATAGAAATCTCCCATCCGGTAAAACAGCAGGCTGTCCGGATTGGCGGTCTTGATCTCGATGAACTGGGTCATCATCGGTGTGACTTTGGCGTCCACCGGCTGAGTTTTGGGTGTGTGTGGGTCCGACATGAGGCGAAACTAGCAAACCCGTTTCCTGCTTTCACAATTGCTATGCCATTCCAGGCCTTGAGTGGGCAATTTTCAGGGGATAAGGTCTCAGCCCCCGTGAGGGAAAGCAGGTAGAGGAAACGCGCTAAAATGTCCGCCAAGTCAAAGTCGCCGAAGACGACCATAAGCTTCACCGATCAGGAAGCCCTGAACTTCCACCAGGAAGGCCGCCCGGGTAAGCTTGAGATCACTCCGACGAAACCCATGGCGACCCAGCGCGATCTTTCGCTGGCCTATTCGCCGGGCGTGGCGGTGCCGGTTCTTGCCATTGCCGAAGACCCGAGCAAGGCGTTCGATTACACCACCCGTGGCAATATGGTCGCTGTCATTTCCAATGGCACCGCCATTCTCGGCCTTGGCAACCTTGGCGCACTGGCCTCCAAACCGGTGATGGAAGGCAAGGCGGTCCTGTTCAAGCGTTTCGCCGACGTCGATTCGATCGATCTGGAAGTGGATACCCAGGACGTCGAGGAATTCATCAGCGCTGTGCGCTACCTCGGCCCATCCTTTGGCGGCATCAACCTGGAAGACATCAAGGCTCCCGACTGCTTCATCATCGAGCAGCGCCTGCGCGAGCTGATGGACATTCCGGTCTTCCATGACGATCAGCACGGAACCGCCATCATCGCCGCCGCTGGTATCATCAACGCCCTGCACATGACAGGTCGCGACATGGCGACCGCCAAAGTCGTTTGCAACGGCGCCGGCGCGGCAGGCATCGCCTGCATCGAGCTGGTCAAGGCAATGGGTATTCCACACAACAACGTCACCCTGTGTGACACCAAGGGCGTCATCTACAAGGGCCGCACCGAGGGCATGAACCAGTGGAAATCCGCCCACGCCATCGAGACCGACGACCGCTCGCTTTATGACGCACTGAAGGGCGCTGACGTTTTCCTTGGCGTTTCCGTCAAGGGCGCGCTGACCCACGACATGCTGCGGGCAATGGCGCCGAACCCTATCATTTTCGCCATGGCCAATCCGGATCCGGAAATCACTCCGGAAGAAGCCGCCGAAGTGCGGGACGATGCCATCGTCGCCACCGGTCGTTCCGATTATCCCAATCAGGTCAACAACGTCCTCGGCTTCCCTTACATCTTCCGTGGCGCCCTGGATGTGCAGGCAACAACCATCAACGACGAGATGAAGGTCGCTTGCGCCAAGGCTCTGGCGGAACTGGCTCGGGAGGAAGTGCCGGATGAGGTCGCCGCCGCCTATCGCGGCAATCGGCCGAAGTTCGGGCCGGAATACATCATTCCGGTGCCCTTCGATCCGCGCCTGATGTCGACCATTCCGCCGGCCGTCGCCCAGGCGGCGATGGACAGCGGCGTGGCGCGCAAGCCTATCGTCGACATGGACGCCTACAAGCAACAACTGTCGGCCCGCCGTGATCCGGTCGCCGGCACTCTGCAGCGCATCTTCTCCAAGGTGCGCCAGATGCCGAAGCGCGTTGTCTTTGCCGAGGGCGAGGAGGAGCCAGTCATCCGCGCTGCCGCCAGCTTCGTCAGCCAGGGTCTGGGTGAGGCGATCCTGATCGGCCGCGAAGACGAGATCCAGAAAGTCGCACAGCATGCAGGCGTCGATATCAGCCGCGCCGGGATAACCATCCAGAACGCGCGCCTGTCCAACCGCAACAGCGATTATGCCCAGTATCTCTACGGCCGCCTGCAGCGCAAAGGCTACCTGCTGCGGGACTGCCAGCGCATGGTCAACAACGACCGCAACTACTGGGGTGCGATCATGGTTGCCCGCGGCGATGCGGATGCGATGGTTACAGGCGTGACGCGAAACTATTCTGTTGCGCTCGACACGGTACGCTCCTGCATCGACACCAAGCCAGGCCACCGGGTTATCGGCGTCTCGCTGGCGCTTGCCCGTGGCCGGACCGTTCTGATTGCCGATACGGCGGTCATCGACATGCCGACATCGGAAGAACTGGCGGATATCGCCGAGGAAGCAGCCCATGTCGCCCGCAAGCTCGGTTACGAGCCGCGCGTCGCCATGCTGGCCTATTCGACCTTCGGCCATCCGAAGGGCGAGCGCTCGGAGAAAGTTCAGGAAGCCGTGCGCATTCTGGACCGTCGCCGCGTCGATTTCGAATACGACGGTGAAATGGCAGCCGACGTGGCGCTCAATATGGACAAGATGGGCGCCTATCCGTTCTGCCGTCTGTCCGGTCCGGCCAATGTGCTGGTCATGCCGGCGTTCCACTCCGCCTCCATCTCGACAAAGATGCTGCAGGAACTGGGTGGCTCCACCGTCATCGGCCCGCTTCTGGTCGGCCTCGACAAGCCGGTGCAGATCGTTCCACTGGGCGCCAAGGACAGCGACATCGTCAACATGGCCGCCATCGCTGCTTACAATGTGACGTAAGGCCGGGTTGTTCTTTTCAAACTGTGTGGCTCACCGATCCCGGCTCGCACTTCGTTTGGCCGGGATGACGAGAAATAGACCTCTTTCGTCATCCCGGACGAAGCATAGCGAAGATGCGGGATCGGTGAGCCGCGACACTTGCAGTTCAGAAAATCCGGCGGCATCTCGGGTTGCCGATTTGAAATAGATATCAGAACGGGAAGATCCCCACCCCACGAGGGGGAGGGGTTGATCACTTTCACCTCACACTCCCCGGAGACTTTGGCCAAAGCCGAATTTGGCAAAGTGGGATGGATTGACTAAGTAGCGTGGATAGCCAAGGTTACTCGGCCTCAGAATTGAAAGACGTCATGACCGATCTTCTCATCAAAATTTGCGGGATCTCGACGGAAGAGACCATGCAGGCCACCCTCGATCTCGGGGTGGATATGGTCGGGCTGGTGTTTTTTCCGAAAAGCCCGCGCCATGTGTCTCTGACGCAGGCCTGCAAGCTGGCCGACATGGCGCGTGGCAAGGCGAAGGTTGTGGCGTTGACGGTCAACATGGATCTCGACAGCCTGTCGCGGATCAATGAGCTGGTGGCCCCGGACATTTTCCAGTTTCACGGCAATGAGACTCCGGAAGCCTGCGCGGCTGCCAAAGTCATGTACAACAAGCAGGTGATGAAGGCCGTGGCGATTTCAGACAGGTCCGATCTGGAAGAAGCGCTCTACTATTCCATCGTCGCCGACAGACTTCTGTTCGATGCCAAACCGCCGAAAGGGTCCGACCTTCCCGGTGGCAATGGCGTCACCTTTGATTGGGATCTTCTCAAAGACCTTGACCTTGCAAAGCCCTTCATGCTTTCCGGGGGGCTGGATGCGTCGAATGTGGCGCAGGCCATCACCCGATCCGGCGCGACAGCGGTGGATGTCTCCTCCGGCGTGGAGCGGGAAAAGGGCGTAAAGGACATCGAGAAGATCCGCGCGTTCGTGGCGGCCGCCCGAAGCGTTTCACCAGTGGCAGGGGAGTAATTCAGTTGACCACCTTGGCAAACTCCATGCGGTCCGGTCCCGATGACCGTGGCCATTTCGGGATTTTCGGCGGGCGCTATGTCGCCGAAACCCTCATGCCGCTGATCCTCGATCTGGAACAGGCATATAAAGACGCGAAAGCTGATCCGGCCTTTGCTGCAGAGATCACGTCACTGAACAAGCATTATACCGGACGGCCCTCGCCGCTGTATTTTGCCGAGCGGCTGACGGAGCATCTGGGCGGCGCCAAGATCTACTTCAAGCGCGACGAGCTGAACCACACCGGCTCGCACAAGATCAACAACTGCTTGGGTCAGATCCTCCTGGCCATGCGTATGGGCAAGACCCGCATCATCGCCGAGACTGGCGCTGGGCAGCACGGCGTGGCAACCGCCACCGTTTGTGCCCGTTTCGGCCTGCCTTGCGTTGTCTACATGGGCGCCACCGATGTGGAGCGTCAGAAGCCGAACGTCTTCCGCATGAAGCTGCTGGGCGCTGAAATCGCTCCGGTGACCGCCGGTGCCGGCACCTTGAAAGATGCCATGAACGAGGCATTGCGCGATTGGGTAACCAACGTCGACGACACCTATTATCTGATCGGCACCGCGGCTGGACCGCATCCGTATCCTGAGATTGTTCGCGATCTTCAGTCGGTGATCGGGCAGGAGACACGCGAACAGATGATGGAGGCCGAAGGCCGCCTTCCTGACGTTCTGGTGGCCGCTGTCGGCGGCGGTTCTAACGCCATCGGCCTGTTCCACCCGTTCCTGGACGATGAAGGCGTGCAGATCATCGGCGTGGAAGCCGGGGGCCATGGCCTCGAAGGCCAGGAGCATTGCGCCTCGATCACCGCCGGAAAGCCGGGGGTTCTGCATGGCAACCGGACCTATCTGTTGCAGGATGACGACGGCCAGATTTTCGAAGGTCATTCGATCTCCGCCGGTCTTGACTATCCGGGCATTGGCCCTGAGCATTCCTGGCTGAAGGACACAGGCCGGGTAGACTATGTTCCGATCATGGACACGGAGGCGCTCGAGGCTTTTCAGCTGCTGACCAGGATCGAGGGCATCATTCCGGCACTTGAGCCGGCCCATGCACTGGCCCATGTGGTCAAGTTGGCGCCGACCCTGGACAAGGACAAGATCATCGTCATGAACCTCTGTGGGCGTGGGGACAAGGATGTCTTTGCCGTGGGCGAGATGCTCGGCTTTGATCTCTGATTGATCGCCTCTGCCGGTCCCTGAGAGGCACATGGCTCAAACACAACAAGGCGCTGCCCATCGGGCGGCGCTTTTTTCATTTCTGCGTTTATCGCGGTATTTGTATCGATTTAAACTCGATTGTTTCACGTAAAACAGGTCGAAAATCACCTTTGGCTGTCAGATAAGCCGATCCGACATGGCAGCCCTGCGCTCACTGCATTGCAGTGCACTGTTATAAATTTCAATAAGTTAGAGCTATTCCGTTTCTGCATTGCTGCTGCGCAACATCAACTGTTGCGGCATGAACGAGCAGGGCTATTATTTGGTCAGAAGTTAATCACGGCGCCGCCCCGAGGGGCCTGCTGCCGATCCCTGAAGACCGAAAGGAACAGTCTCATGGCTCTTACATATGCCGCTTCCCCGCTCGATGGCCTCTCTCACGCCTGGGCCTCTTTCTCCAAGAGCTGCGCAGTATTTTTTGAAGAAGTTGGTCGTGCCCGTGCAGCCCGCGCCCTCTACGCCGAATTCTCCACCATGAGCGATGATGAACTCGATGCCCATGGCCTGAAGCGTTGCGACGTTTCCCAGACCGTTTATGCCAAGGTCTACGACCTGCGCTAAGCCGACCTTTCAATCCGCTCCAAAACCTGTGCGTCGGCCACAAGGTCAAAAATGGCGCACCGGGCGGATTGACAGGGGGAGGCCCTGCCCCCTACATCCTTCAGACGTGCAAAATGCCAGTTCCCACGGCATTTTATGGATGATCAGGGTAGGTGTTGGATGACCGAAACGCGTATCGACCGCCGCTTCAAGGCATGTGCGGAACAAGGCCGGCCGGCGCTGGTGACTTTTATCACCGCAGGCGACCCGGACCTGGAAACCTCCGCCAAGATCCTGCAGGCCATGCCGGCAGCAGGGGCCGACTTGATCGAGCTCGGTATGCCGTTCTCCGATCCGATGGCGGAAGGTGTGCCGATCCAGCTCGCGACCCAGCGGGCTCTGGCTGCGGGCCAGACCATGGACAAGACCCTGAACATGGTTCGGGAGTTCCGCAAGCATGATGACGACACGCCGATCATTCTCATGGGCTATTACAATCCCATCTACGTCCGCGATCCATTGGTTTTCGTCAAGGAAGCCAAGGAAGCCGGCGTTGATGGTCTGATCATCGTGGACATTCCGCCGGAAGCTGATGATGAACTGTGCATTCCTGCCATGGAAGCCGGTTTGAACTTCATCCGTCTGGCGACGCCGACCACCGATGACAAGCGTCTTCCGGCGGTCCTCGCCAACACCTCCGGTTTTGTCTACTATGTCTCTGTCACCGGCATCACCGGGTCTGCCAACATGAATGCCACCAACGTGGCCGCGTCGGTCAACCGCATCAAGGGTCATACGGATCTGCCGGTTGCCGTCGGCTTTGGCATCAAGACGGCAGACGACGCAGAAAACGTCGGCAAGAATGCAGACGGGGTTGTAGTCGGATCTGTGCTGGTCAGCGCGATCAAGGACAGCCTGGATGCCAATGGCGCCGCCACTGAAAAGACAGTTTCTGCCGTTACCGACCTGATTACCTCACTGGCAGAAGGCACGGCACGGGCACGCAAGAGCTAAAATAAAGACTAAACCAAAAGCGGCTTCTCTCTTGTCGAATAGCCGCTTTCGGTTGTCATCACCGTCGCGAAAGGATAGAGAGGAGCCCACTCGGCCGGGTCCTCCTTATCCGGTATAGTGCAGAATATAGTAAGAACGGACGCGTCTCGTGAACTGGATCAACTCCCTCGTTCGGCCAAAAATCCGCGATCTTCTGAAGAAGCGCGAGGTCCCGGAAAACCTTTGGATCAAATGCCCGGAAACGGGTGAGATGGTGTTCCATCGCGATCTGGAGGCCAACCATTGGGTCGTGCCGAATTCCGGTCACCACATGCGCATGCCGGCGCGCAAGCGGCTGGATACATTCTTTGACGGTGGTGTCTATGAGAACATCAAGACACCGGAAGTCGTGGCCGATCCGCTGAAATTCCGTGACAGCAAGCGCTATGTCGACCGGATCAAGGAGTATCGCTCCAAGACCGGCGAAGAAGATGCTGTGCACGTTGCCAAGGGCAAGGTCAATGGCGCGGACTTTACCGCAGCCGTTCAGGACTTCGCCTTCATGGGTGGCTCGCTTGGTATGGCTGCCGGCGAAGCAATCCTCAAGGGTATGGAAACCGCCGTTGCCAATCGGACCCCCTTCGTCATGTTCACAGCATCTGGCGGTGCGCGCATGCAGGAAGGTATCCTGTCGCTGATGCAGATGCCGCGCACCACGGTCGGTGTGCAGATGCTGCGCGAGGAAGGTCTTCCCTACATTGTGGTGCTGACGAACCCGACCACGGGTGGCGTTTCCGCGTCCTATGCGATGCTCGGGGATGTTCACATCGCTGAGCCGGGCGCTCAGATCGGCTTTGCCGGTCGCCGGGTTGTCGAGCAGACCATTCGCGAAAAGCTGCCGGACGATTTCCAGAGCGCCGAATATCTGCTTGAGCACGGCATGGTCGACATGGTCGTCAACCGGCTTGAGATGAAAGAAACGATTTCGCGCATTTGCGGCATCCTGATGAAACAGGAGCGAGCTTCTGCCGCTGAAGCGGCGACTGCCGTGGAAGTGGCTGTAGAGCCGGACGCAGGCGACAAAGCAACCGCTTGAACCAAGTTTGAGCTGGATAAATTGAATGGCCTCGTTAAAAACGGGGTCGTTCTCGGGCAAGCGCAAGCCTATACTTGTCTCCGGGAGAAGGTACAGGTTGCGTTGGGAGCCAGTCGGCAGACAGCTGACGGTTTGCCCAGTGGAGGGCAGGGACCTTGATCCGCGAGGACGCCTTGGATCAGATTACCGCTATTCTCGACCGCCTGCTGGCGTTGCACCCCAAGGAGATAGATCTCTCGCTTGGCAGGATGGAACGATTGCTTGCGGCTTTGGGCTATCCGGAAAAGCGCCTGCCGCCGGTGATTCATGTCGCCGGGACCAACGGCAAGGGCTCCGTGACCGGCACCATGCGGGCCATTCTGGAAGCCGGTGGCAAAAGCTGTCACGTTTACACCTCACCGCATCTTGTCTCGTTCAACGAGCGCATCCGTCTGGGCAGCACTGGCCAGTTTGTCGATGACGCCAGGTTGTTCGAGGCGCTTTTGCGCTGCGAGGAAGTCAACGCCGGACAGGAAATCACCTTCTTCGAAGTCACAACGGCTGCTGCCCTTCTGCTGTTTGCCGAAGAGCCGGCCGACGTGCTGCTTTTGGAAGTCGGACTGGGCGGACGTCTGGACGCCACCAACGTGATCGACAAGCCCTGGGCGACGGTCATCACGCCGGTTTCCATGGATCATGAAAAATTTCTCGGCACACGTCTGGCGGAAATTGCGGCGGAAAAGGCCGGGATCATCAAGCCCGGCTGTCCGGTGGTGATGGCGCCACAGGAGCCAGAGGCCGAAGAAGTGATCATTCGCGCTGCAGCGCGAGTGGGCGCTCCGGTTGCGATTTTCGGACAGGACTTTACCGCCTATCAGGACAATGGCCGTCTGGCCTACCAGGATGAGGAGGGCTTGCACGACCTCCCGCTGAGCAACCTGATCGGCAACCACCAGGTCATCAACGCCGGGGTGGCGATTGCCGCTTTGAAGGCCGCTGACCTGTGGCCCGGCGATGTCGCTGCCGAAATGGGCCTGCGCCGCATCAACTGGCCCGGACGCCTGCAGCCGCTCACCCAGGGGCCTCTGGTGGATCGGTGTCCCGAAGGGGCGGAGATCTGGCTGGACGGTGGCCACAATCCCGGTGCCGGCGTGACGATTTCAACCTTCATGGGAGAGCAGGAAGAGCGGACGCCCCGCCCCCTGTACATGATCTCTGCCATGTTGACGACGAAGGACCCCGTCGGATTTTTCCGGCCGTTTGCCGGGCTCGTGCGTCATGTTGCCTGTGTTCCGATCACTTCGTCGACCACGGCGCGGGATCCGTTTGAACTGGCGGACCATGCCCGCACTGCCGGTCTGGAGGCGACGCCGTTTGAGCGTCTGGAAGATGCGATTGCCGATGTCGTTGCCTGTGCCCAGAAAGACGGCGAGGCGCCCCGCATTCTGATCTGCGGATCTCTGTACCTCGTTGGCGAAGTTTTGGCGGCAAATGGCATGGCGCCGCAATAACGCCCAAGATTATGACGACACTCGCCTATTCAACTGTGCGTCGAAACTGGAGGAATGGGTGCTGGGTCTGAAATCGTTTTTCCGAGATCACCGTCGACCCGCTGGCCGAGGTATTGCCCCGAGAGCCCATAGGACTGGGCATCTGGCCTCAGCGCTGGGGCTTGTCCTGTCCCTGCTGGCCACACTGCCCGCTGCTGCTATCACCGACACGTTCGAGACCGCGCCGGAGCGCGATCCTGCAGATGCACTGCAAGTGCCGCTGAAGGGGCCGGGCTATGAACTTCTTCCCCCTGCCCGTCCCGAACAGGGCTTTCGGGTCTACACTTTGCAGGAAGAAAGCGGGGTTGTGACACTAAAGGGTGACGGCCTGGCTCTGCAGCGGCTGAAGGAAATCAGCGTGCTGGAGGGCCTGCGGCAGGCCCAGACGACGGAAAGCTTCATGGCTGGGGTCAAGCAGGCCGCGGGAAAGCCGGTTGATTTTGTTCAGAACACGGTGGCCAACCCGATCGGCACGGCCAAGGATACCGCCGCCGGCGTCGGCAAGGTTCTGAGCCGCATTTCAGATGGCGTGGAGAAGGCCGTGACAGGTGAGATCACCTCTGCCGGTGACCTGGCGCGCACCTTGACCGGACAGGCGGAAGCCCGCCGTGAGCTTGCCTTCAAGCTCGGCGTCGATCCTTACACCACTTACGCGCCGCTGGCCGAGGCGCTCGACAATGAGGCGACCGTCTCCACCGCCGGAAGCCTGGGGATCAGTGCGGTTCTGGCACTTGTGCCCGGTGGCCTTGCCATGCGGGCAGTCGGCGCGACGGAAGACCTACGCGAGATGGTTCTGGAAGAAAGCCGCGAGGAGTTGATGAGCCGGACACGCCAGGCGCTCATCTCGCAGGGGATCGCGGCAGAAACCACGGATCGCCTGCTTCAGAATCCGCATTACACGCCGACGGAACTGGCAGTGATCGCTTATCACCTGAAGGATATGGGTGCTTTGAAGAACAAGTCGGTGCTGGTGGCTCAGGCAGCCGATGCCGAGGAGCGCGGCCTGGCCTATGCAGAGCTGCGCCGCATCGTGCTGCTTCTGAATTATCACCGTACAGTCAGCCCGCTCAGCAACATGCGGCTGGTGTCAGGTCTTCCGGTGGCCCTGTCGGCGAATGGTCATGCTTTGCTGGCCCTGCCCTATGACACGGTCGCCTGGACGTCGGAAATGGCCAGTCGGCTTATTACGATTCAGGCCAAGCTGGAAAACGATCCGTTTCCGCCAACCTTGGTGCAGCTGATGATGCCGGGCGACATGACGGATTTGGCGGCCGAGCGCCTGACCTCTTTCGGCTGGGATCTCACGGCAACCCTGCCGATGCCGGACAGCGTCATTCACTGAGACTGCGGCCGAATTCCCATCCCAGGATGGCGCGTTTGCGCGTCAGGCCCCAGTGGTAACCGCAAAGCGATCCGCTTTTGCCCAGGACTCGATGGCAGGGCACGACGAAAGAGATCGGATTGCGTCCGACCGCCGTGCCGACAGCACGGGAGGCCTTGGGATTGCCGAGCCTTTCGGCGATATTCGAATAAGTCGTCGCCTTGCCCATCGGGATAGACAGCAGCGTTTCCCAGACTTTCAGCTCGAAATTCGAGCCGATGAACACCAGCCGCAATGGGGTGTCCTCCTGCCAGGCCTGCGGATCAAACACCCGCGCCGCAAAGGGCGCCGTCGCCTCATGGCTTTCGACATAGTGTGCCGCCGGCCACCTCCGGGTCATGTCGGCCAATGCGGCTTCCCGCTCATTTTCCTCGCAAAACGCCAGCCCGGCCAGCCCCTTGTCGGTGATCATCAGAAGCGCGATGCCGAAAGGTGATGGGTGGTAGCCATAGGAGATGGTCAATCCCTTGCCGCGCTCGCGGTAGGCGCCGGGCGTCATTGCCTCATGGGTGACGAAGAGGTCATGCAGCCGACTGGAGCCGGACAACCCCACCTCATAGCTGGTGTCGAGCACAGTGGCGGCATCTTCCAGCAGGGACTTGGCGTGGTCCAGCGTCAAGGCCTGCAGAAACTGCTTCGGTGTGAGACCGGCCCAGCGCGAAAACACCCGTTGCAGCTGGATTGGCTGCAGGCCGGAATCGCTGGCGAGTTCTTCGAGGCTGGGTTGATTGCGCCAGTCGTGGGTTAGCCGTTCCAGCGTCCGCCGCACCACATCATAGTCGGCGGAGCTCTCACCGGTGATCGCGGCAGGGGCGGCATTCTGCAACAGGGCTGCGGGAGATAGCGATTGTGTCATGTCACGGCTCATGGATTTCTGGTCTCGTCTTGAGCAAGCCTAGGGCACAAGTATGCGGCGCGGCGACCCGATTTGCGAGCCGTCGGGGTCAAGTCTCTAGGCCCGCTCTGGCGGAACCGACTTGACAGAGCCTTTGCGCGTGGTCAGCAGCAGGTTGGTTTCCGTGTTGGCAATGCCATCGATCAGCCTGATCCGGTTGAGCACTTCGTCGAAGGCGGCCAGATCGCGTGTGGCAATGTCGAGAACCAGATCCCACTTGCCGTTTGTCGAGTGAATGGCGCGCACTTCCGTCATCGCCGAGAGGATCTTGACCACGGGGTCAGCATTGCGCCCGGCAATCGCCATCAAGGTGACCGCGCGGATCGGCAGATCGCGGCCGTCATCGCGCAAGACGACAGTATAGCCCAGGATCTCGCCACGGTCTTCGAGCCGGGAAATCCGCGCTCGCAGGGTCGCTCGTGCGACCTTCAGCTCGTCGGCCAGATCAGAAACGGATCGTCGCGCATCTGACCGAAGTGCTGAGATGATCTGCAGGTCAAGTGTGTCCATATTATCCAGTTTGATAGATTGATCTTATCATTATGGTAAAATCATCTTCCCAATTGCGCAAGTCTGACGATTTACACCGCCGCACCTCCTTGCGATGATTTGGTCGAAGTTTCGCAACAGGAAAACCGGAAGGCCAGACAGTGACAGCTCAGGAAATCATCTTGGTAGGTGTACCGCTGGAAGAAGGCGCACCGACGCGCGGCTGTTGCATGGGCCCGGATGCCTATCGGACCGCGGGTCTTCGGCAGGAGCTTGAGGCCTTTGGCCACTCGGTGCGCGATCTCGGCAATCTTCGCAAGGAGGAGGTCGAACCCCTCACCTGCGGTAATCCGGCGGTCAAGAACCTGGAGGCGATGGCTGGCTGGACCCGTTCCATCTCCAAGTGCTCATCCAAGCTGGGACGCGATCCGGTGTTCCCGATCTTCATGGGCGGCGATCACGCTCTCGCGGCTGGAAGTGTCGCTGGACTAGCAGAAGCCGCAGCCGAGAGCGGGCGGCCGTTGTTCGTGCTCTGGCTTGATGCGCATCCCGACTTCAACACTCTGGAAAGCACCGAGAGTGGCAACCTCCATGGTACGCCCCTCGCCTTTCTCTGCGGGCTCCCCGGCTTTGATAGCTATCTCGGAGAGCCGGTGAGGCATCCTCTGGCACCGGAGCATGTCGAGGTTCTGGGCGTGCGCTCCATCGACGCGAAGGAGCGCCAGCTTCTGGTGAAAGCGGGAGCCGGTGTCAGCGACATGCGCCGCATCGACGAGGAAGGCATCGGTGCACCGCTGCGCCAGTTCCTCGACCGGGTGAAACGCCACAACGGCCTGCTGCATGTCAGCCTGGATGTCGATTTCCTCGACCCGGGGATTGCGCCCGCCGTCGGCACCACGGTGCCAGGCGGTGCAACCTTCCGCGAGGCCCATCTGGTAATGGAGATGCTGCACGACAGCGGTCTCGTTTCCTCCCTCGATCTGGTGGAACTCAATCCTTTTCTTGATGACCGTGGTCGCACGGCCCGTCTGATGGTTGATCTGGTGGCCTCGTTGTTTGGCCGCCGCGTGTTTGACCGCCCAACCCGGAGCTTTTGACCGATGAGCACGCCCTACGATCTGACTGCCAACAAGCCCGCCCCGTCGAACCTGGCCTATGTGCCGTTCGTCAGCGTCGACAACATGATGCGTATCATCGCAGAAAAGGGTGTTGAGACGATCATCGAAGGCATCGCCGGCTATATCGAGGCAGATTTCAAACGCTGGGACGAATTCGACAAGAAGCCGCGCATTCCGGCCCATGCCCCGGAAGGCGTCATTGAGCTGATGCCGACCAGTGACGGCAAGACCTTCGGCTTCAAATACGTCAACGGCCATCCGGGTAACACCCGCTCCGGTCGTCAGACGGTGACCGGCTTTGGCGTGCTCGCCGATCTGGTCAACGGTTATCCGGTGCTGTTCACTGAAATGACCATCCTGACGGCCTTGCGCACCGCAGCGACCTCGGCGCTCGTCGCCAGGTATCTGGCGCCCAAAAATGCGCGCACCATGGCGATCATCGGTAATGGCGCGCAATCCGACTTCCAGTGCCTTGGCTTCAAGCAGCTGGTGGGCATCACGGACATCCGCGCCTATGACATTGATGCGGCTGCCAGTCAGCGTCTGAAACGCAATCTGGCTGGCTCCGGGCTGAATGTGACGGTGTGCAGCTCGCCGGAAGAGGCTATCGAAGGGGCGGATATCGTCACCACGGTCACCGCCGACAAGAAGAGCGCGACGATCCTGACCGACAACATGATCGGCAGCGGAGTCCATATCAACGCGGTCGGTGGCGATTGTCCCGGCAAGACCGAGCTGCACAAGGACATCCTGTTGCGCTCCGACATCTTCGTCGAGCTGCCCGAGCAGACCCGCATTGAGGGCGAGATCCAGCAACTGGCGCCGGATCACAAGGTTACTGAACTGTGGCAGGTAATGCGCGGTGAGGTTCCCGGCCGCACGTCGGAAAGCCAGATCACCCTCTTTGACAGCGTCGGTTTCGCCATCGAGGATTTCGCCGCATTGTGCTACCTGCGCGAAATCCTCAAGACCACGGCTCATTTCGAGAAGCTGGATCTTCTGGCTGACCCGGACGACCCCCGCGATCTCTACGGGATGGTTCTGCGCGCCACCGTCGGCCAAACCAACGCGGCCTGAGGCATTTTGGGCTCCCCCCGTCATCCCCCTGCGCCATCTCATGGCTCGACCCCTTCTGTTTGGGGGGAATCCATGCCGTTACATCTCGGCATGCGAGAGCTTTCCCGAGACGTACGGCAACGGCATGGATTGCAGGATCAAGTCCTGCAATGACGGTGGGGGATGGAGACGACAACCTTCCTTATCGTCATCTCGGGCGAGGGCAACGTCTGAAGATCCGGGATCGGTGAGCCGAGGCCTGGATGATGGTCCGTGGCCCCCCGGCCCCGGATCGCGCTGGCGCTTTTCCGGGGTGACGATGGTGGGGACTTCTGTGTTGCTAGTCCCAGCAGGCGCAAACCTCTCATCCGTCATGGTCGGGCTTGTCCCGACCATCCAGTCACTCGAAGCCTGGATCCTCGGCACGGGGCCGAGGGTGACGATGGTAGGGGATTGTCCCTTTCCCCTCGCCTCCTGCAGGATCAGCCGCTACAACACTCGGCGACTGAAACAAAGCCACGGGAGCGCGCCTTGGACTGGGCCCAATTGCTGGATGGACGCCGACTTCAGGATCTCAACTACGAAGAGCAGCCGAACCGACCGTCCTATTTGCAGGACGCGGATCGGATCACCTTTTCCGCGCCCTTCCGCCGACTGGCCAACAAGACCCAGGTGCATCCGCTTTATGAAAACGATCACCTGCACCACCGGCTGATTCATTCCATCGAGACCAGTAGCGTTGGGCGGTCCCTCGGGGTTGAAGTCGGCGAGTGGCTGGAGCGGGCAGGCAAGATGCCCGAGGGCGATCGCCACCGGATTTCCGGCATCGTCTCTGCCGCCTGCCTGGCCCACGACATCGGCAATCCACCGTTCGGCCATTCCGGCGAGGCCGCCATCGGCCAGTGGTTCGAGGACAAATTTGCTAAAAATGCGCCGCTTTTTGCCGATCTCGATCTGGCGCACCAGGCCGAGTTCAATGAGTTCGAAGGCAACGCCCAGGGCTTCCGCATCCTCACCCGGCTGGAGATGCGCCGCAATCAGGGCGGCATGCGGCTGTCGCGCGGGGTGCTTGGCGCCTTCACCAAATATCCAGTGACGGCCGATGTGAAGAATCGCCTGTCAGAGCCCTATTGCGGCCTGAAAAAATTCGGTGTCTTCGCCAGCGACCTGCCGCAGTTTGAGGAGGTTGCCCAGGCCACCGGCCTGCCGATGGTTGAACATGGCCAAGGCACCTGGTGGCGCCGCCATCCGTTGGTGTTCCTGGTCGAGGCCGCCGACGACATTTGCTACAATATTCTCGACATGGAAGACGCCTACACCTCCGGCGATCTGTCGTTTGATGCCGTGTTCGACCTGTTGGCGCCATTGTCGGAACTGGAATCCGGTGCAAAGTCGCGTCGTCTGCCGGAAGAGGCCATCTCCTATGCCCGTGCCCTGGGTGTCGGCAAGGCCATTCGCGCCAGTGTCGAAGCGTTCGAGACGCATTATGAGGCGATTATGGACGGCACGTTTTCCGAGGCCTTGATTGAAGTTTCCTCAAAGGCGGACGAGTTCAACGCCATCAAGAAAGTCGCTCGCGAGCGGCTGTTTACCTCAAAGCGCAAGACCGAGCTGGAGGTGATGGGCCGCAACGTCGTCCACCGGGTGCTGGATGGCATTTCGGATGTCTTCGAGGCGTTGCACCGGGCTGATTGGCAGGAAAATCAGCTCTCCTCCTATCACCGCCAGCTGGTGAAAGCCGCTGGTCTGGATCTGCGCGACGTGACCGACAGCTACACGGCGCTCCATTCCTTAGCCGACTATGTATCCGGCATGACCGACCGTTACGCGGTCAAGATCGCCAAAATGCTGAACGGCGGCTGATTGTCAGAGCCTTCCTTTTGTCATCCCGGACGAAGGCAACGCCTGAAGATCCGGGATCGGTGAGCCGAGGTGTTGTGGTTGGTCCGTGGCCCCCCCGCCCCGGATCGCGCTGACGCTTGTCCGGGGTGACGATGGTGGGGGTGTTTGCAGCTGGGCGAAGCAGGCGCGTGGGGCGCAATCCTCCCGACCATCCAGTCACTCGAAGTCTGGATCGTCGGTACGGGGCCGAGGGCGACTGTGGAGAGGGGGTTGTTTCAACTGACCTCCTATCCGCCCGTCATCTCATGGCCCGACCACTTCTATTCGGGGAAAACCCAATTCGATACGCCACGGGAGGCGAAAGTTTTTCCCGAGACGTACGGCAACGGCATGGATTGCAGGATCAAGTCCTGCAATGACGGCTTGGGCATGTTGACGACAACCTTCACTCCGTCATCCCGGACGAGGGCAACGCCTGAAGATCCGGGATCGGTGAGCCAAGGTGTTGTGGTTGGCCCGTGGCTCCCCGGCCCCGGATCGCGCTGGCGCTTGGCCGGGGTGACGATGGTGGAGGCGTGTTGCTGGGTTCTGCAGGCGCGTGGGGCGCAACCCTCTCGGTCGTCATGGTCGGGCCTGACCCGACCATCCAGCACCTCGAAGTCTGGATCCTCGGCACGGGGCCGAGGATGACGAAAAGCAGCGCCGGGCCACCCACCGCGCTTAGAGGGCGGCTTCGATCTCCGCGACAATCTGCTGGGCTGTCGCCCGTGGATCGGCCGCCTGATTGAGCGGGCGTCCGACCACCAGGTAATCCGATCCGGCGCGGATCGCGTCGCCCGGGGTCATGACGCGCTTTTGGTCGCCGGCCGCATGGCCTGAGGGCCGGATGCCGGGTGTGACAGTGACCAGCTCGTCGCCCAGAATGGACTTCAGCGAGCCAACTTCAGTGGCAGCGCACACGATCCCGCCCATGCCGGCGGCCCTTGCATCGGCCGCACGGGCGGAGACCACGTCGGCAATCGGCCCCTTGTAACCCGCATCGGTCAGGTCTGCCTCGTCCATCGAGGTCAGAACAGTGACGCCGAGCAGGCAGAGATCGCGGTTGCACTCTTCGCGCAGGGCCTGCACCGCTGCCCGCATGGTCTTTGGATAGGCGTGAACGGTCATGAAGGTGACGCCCATCTTGGCGACATTCTTGACCGCCCGCAAAATCGTATTGTCGATGTCGTGCAACTTCACATCGAGGAAGATTTTGTGTCCGCTGGCCGCCAGATCGCGCGCCAGCTCCAGCCCACCGGCGAACTGCAGTTCCATACCGATCTTGTAGACGCCGATATCGCCTTCCGTCGCGTTTACCAGAGCTTCGGCCTGTTGCGCGGTTGGCACATCCAGGCCCATAATCAGGCGATTGCGGGCAGAGGTCGGGGCGAAGCGGTTCAGGGTAGCAGCGGTGGACATCGGGCCTCTCTTTTGCACGCCTGTGAAGCGTTTGCGCGTGTGGGCGCCGAAGCGCAGAAATCTGGCGCCGGGCGGGGTCTTTCAGGAGTTCGGAATTGGGGTTTTCATACCATCGAGAAGCGCCTCAATCCAGCTTGAATTCGCTGGCTTGAGCCAAACTCAAACAAGACAACGGCTTATAAGTGTTTCAATGCCATCATTCGCCTGCTAAAACGGCGCCGTTTCGTCGGGCACCTCCGGCAGCCAAGGAAGGATGAGAGATGCGCACAGCGAAGATCTCGCGCGACACCAAGGAAACCCGCATTTCCGCTGAGATCAATCTGGATGGCACGGGCGCTTATGATGTAGCGACCGGGGTCGGCTTTTTCGATCATATGCTGGAACAGCTGGCGCGACATTCGCTGATCGACATCACCGTGCGCGCTGAAGGCGACACTCACATCGATTTCCACCATACCGTGGAAGACACTGGCATTGCCATCGGACAGGCCATCCGCGAGGCGCTGGGCGACATGGCCGGCATAACCCGCTATGGTGACACGCATCTTGCCATGGACGAGGCCCTGACCCGCTGCGCGCTGGACGTCTCCGGCCGTCCGTTCCTGGTCTGGGACGTGACGTTCGACCGCGACAAGGTGGGGGATTTCGATACGGAGCTGTTTGAGGAGTTCTTCCGCGCGTTCGCCATGAACGCCGGCATCACGCTGCATATC
Source organism: Roseibium limicola (assembly GCF_017313085.1). GTDB lineage: Bacteria > Pseudomonadota > Alphaproteobacteria > Rhizobiales > Stappiaceae > Roseibium > Roseibium limicola. The sequence continues at coordinate 125,072 of NZ_JAFLNF010000009.1, forward strand.
GCCAATATCTACGGGTCTAACAATCACCACATCGCCGAGACCTGTTTCAAGGCTGTGGCGCGGACTCTGCGCAAGGCAGTTGAAATCGATCCGCGTCAGGCAGATCGTCTTCCGACGACCAAAGGCAAGCTTGGCGGCTAAGGACGACAGACATGACCAGTTTCTATGTAATGGGACCGGCGGATCTGCAGGATCCGGTGTCCAGCCCGCGTGAAGCGGACCGGCTCGTGTTCATCCCCGAAAAATTCTCCTGGGGGGCATTCGTGCTCTCCATTCTGTGGCTGATCTGGCACCGCATGTGGTTGGTGTTGCTGGGGTTCCTGACCGTCTCCATCGCCGTTCAGGGGGCCGCAAACTTCGCGGGCGGTCCTGCGCCGTTTTTCGCCGGCTGGGCGGTTGCCTTTTTGCTGGCGCTGGAGGCCAACGGATTGCGCCGCTGGACCCTGCAGCAGGCCGATTGGCGTACGCTGGGTCTGGTCACTGCAGCTGATGAAACCGAGGCCGAATTGCGCTATTTTGCCAAGTTGCAGGCACAAGCCGACGGACGGGTGGAAAAGGACCATCCGCCAGCACCGATTGAGCGCCGCTCCAGCATCATTCCGCGCGTCGGCACCGAGCGTGTTGCCGGTCTGACCCTCAGCCCGGAGGCAGGCCGATGAGCGTTGCAATCGTTGATTACGGAGCCGGCAATCTGCATTCGGCGGCAAAGGCTTTCGAGCGCGCCGCCCGCGATCATGCCAAGACGCCGGATGTGTTTGTCACCAGTGATGCGGACCGGGTGGCCAAGGCCGACCGTATCGTCCTGCCGGGCGTTGGCGCCTATGCGGACTGCAAGCGCGGGCTGGCTGCGGTCGACGGCATGATCGAGGTGCTGAACGAGCAGGTTGGCAAGAACGCCAAGCCATTCCTCGGCATTTGCGTCGGCATGCAGCTGATGGCCAGCCGTGGACTTGAATTCGAGACCATCGAAGGCCTCGACTGGATCGCCGGTGATGTCACTGCGATGGTGCCGAGCGAGCCGGAGCTGAAGATCCCGCATATGGGCTGGAACACCATCCAGGTGCGCGACAGCGGGCACGCAGTGCTGAAGGGCCTTGCGACCGGCGACGACGGTCTTCACGCCTATTTCGTCCATTCCTACCACTTCGCCACGGCGCGTGAGCAGGACCGGCTGGCGACCTTCGACTATGCCGGAACCTTCACGGCCATCGTGGCCAAGGACAACATGATCGGAACCCAGTTCCACCCGGAAAAGAGCCAGCGGCTCGGTCTCGGCCTGATTTCGAATTTCCTGGACTGGGCGCCTTGAGGCGCCTCAAAGTGAGCGACAGATGATCCTCTTTCCCGCAATCGACCTGAAGGATGGTCAATGTGTGCGCCTCAAGCTGGGCGACATGGACCAGGCCACGGTCTTCAACGATAACCCCGGCGCTCAGGCGAAAGCCTTTGAGGACCAGGGGTTTGAATGGCTGCATGTGGTCGATCTCAACGGCGCCTTTGCCGGTGAAAGCGTCAATGGCGAAGCGGTCGACAGCATCCTGGCGTCGACCGGAAATCCCGTGCAGCTCGGCGGCGGCATCCGCACCCTGAAGCATATTGAAGCCTGGCTGGAAAAGGGCATTTCCCGCGTCATTCTCGGCACCGTTGCCGTCCGGGATCCGGAGCTGGTCAAACAGGCCTGCAAGGCATTTCCCGGCAAGGTAGCCGTCGGTATCGACGCCAAGGGCGGTTATGTCGCCGTTGAAGGCTGGGCGGAAACCTCAGAACTGACCGCCGTTGACCTGGCAAGACAGTTCGAAGATGCCGGTGTGGCTGCCATCATCTACACCGACATTGACCGCGATGGCATCCTGAAGGGCCTGAACATTCCTTCAACACTGGAACTGGGCCGCGCCGTCTCCATTCCGGTGATCGCCTCTGGTGGTCTTGCCTCCATCGACGATATTCACCGCCTTCTGGAGCCGGATTGCGACATTCTGGAAGGTGCGATTTCTGGCCGCGCGCTTTATGATGGCCGTCTCGACCCGAAAGAAGCCATGGACCTGATCCGGGCCAAGCGGAGTGCTTCATGACCCTGAAAGCCCGTGTGATCCCCTGCCTTGGCGTTAAAGACGGACTGCCCGTCCACCCGCAGCGGCTTTGCCGTGAGGCTGGACAAACACAGGGTTTCGGCGCGACCCCGGTGGGAGCAATCGAATGCTGAAAGCCCGCGTGATCCCCTGCCTTGACGTCAAAGACGGACGCGTCGTCAAAGGCGTGAACTTTGTCGATCTGGTCGATGCCGGCGATCCGGTGGAGGCTGCCAAGGCCTATGATGCCGCTGGCGCCGACGAATTGTGTTTCCTCGACATCACCGCCAGTCACGAAGGCCGCGACACGATTTATGACGTCGTCAGCCGGACGGCAGAAGCCTGCTTCATGCCGGTGACGGTCGGCGGCGGCGTGCGGGCGGTGGAAGATATCCGCAAGCTGCTGATTGCCGGCGCCGATAAGGTTTCGATCAACACGGCCGCCGTCAAGAACCCGGATTTCATCCGCGAGGCAGCCGAGAAATTCGGGTCCCAGTGCATTGTCGTGTCGATTGACGCTAAGCAAGTCAATGCGCCGGGGGATCCGGACAAGTTCGAGATCTTTACCCACGGCGGGCGCACCCCAACGGGCATCGACGCGGTCGAGTTTGCGAAAAAGGCCGTGGCGCTGGGCGCCGGCGAGCTGCTGGTGACCTCGATGGACCGGGATGGGACCAAGTCCGGCTACAACATCGCCCTCACCCGGGCGATTGCCGATGCGGTTCCGGTGCCCGTCATTGCCTCAGGCGGTGTCGGCAATCTGACCCATATGGTGGAAGGCATCCGCGACGGCCACGCGACAGCGGTTCTTGCAGCCTCGATCTTTCACTTTGGCGAATATACCATTCACGAAGCCAAGGCTCACATGCAGGATGCGGGCATCGCCATGCGTATGGACGACACGATCTGACTGGTTCGGACACCTCTTCGAACGGGCGCGCCTGCGCCGCTACGGAAGCTAGACCAATGACCCATTTTACTCTGTCTGATCTGGACGCCATTATCGCTCAGCGTGCGGAAAGTCAGGACGAAATGTCCTACACCCGCAAGCTGATGGGCAAGGGCGTCGCCAAATGCGCACAGAAGCTGGGCGAAGAAGCGGTGGAGGCAGCCATCGCAGCGGTGCAACACGACAAGCCCGATTTGACGGGTGAAGCTGCAGATGTGCTTTATCACCTTCTCGTGCTACTCAAAGCGTCTGACGTGCCACTCGACGACGTCATGGCGGAACTTGAGCGGCGAACTGCCCAGACGGGCCTTGAGGAAAAGGCGTCGCGTCCTCAGGAATAGGACCAGCGCCGGATGGCCTTTGGGCTGATTGCCACTTTGGCCCGAGACCACTTTGGGACGACAAGAGACGATGGATCAGGCTGTGACCCTGAAACCGGAAATGGACCTCTCACCGTATCGGGTGTTTACCGAGCGGGAGTGGGCCCGCCTGCGCAAGAGCACCCCGATGACCCTGGCCTCGCAAGAGGTCGAAGAGCTGCGTGGTCTGAACGATCCGATGTCGATGGGCCAGGTGGAGAAGATCTACCTGCCGCTGTCGCGGCTTCTGGCCTATTACGCCGAAGCGACAGTCGGCCTGCATCAGGCGTCGCAGAATTTCCTTGGCATCAAGGACGGCAAGACCCCGTTCATCATCGGTGTTGCCGGTTCCGTTGCGGTGGGAAAATCGACCACCTCTCGCCTTCTGAAGGCACTATTGGCCCGCTGGCCGGCCAGTCCCAAGGTTGATCTGGTGACGACGGATGGTTTTCTCTATCCGAATGCGGTGCTGGAATCCCAGGGGATCATGCACCGCAAGGGTTTTCCGGAAAGCTTTGACCGGGCCAAGCTGCTGAAATTCCTGTCTGATATCAAGGCCGGTCGCCGCAACGTCCGGGCCCCGATCTATTCCCACTTTTACTACGACAACATGCCCGGCCATTCGGTCACCGTCGACAAGCCGGATATCCTGATTGTCGAGGGGCTGAACGTGCTGCAGACCCGCGAGCTGCCCAAGGATGGCCGCGCGGTGCCGTTTGTCTCTGATTTCTTTGATTTTTCAATCTATATCGATGCGACGGAAGAGCAGCTGTTGAGCTGGTATGTCGACCGCTTCATGCGTCTGCGTGAGACGGCCTTCCGCGATCCGGGCTCGTATTTCCATAAATACTCGCGGATCGATGATCGCGAAGCGCTGGAAACCGCCAACCGGATCTGGAACGAGATCAACCTGGTGAACCTTCGGGAAAATATCCTGCCGACGCGCCCACGCGCCGATCTGATCCTGACCAAGAACGACGCTCACCGGATCGCCAAGGTCGCCCTGCGCCGGATTTGATATCACTTGAACCGATCAAAGAAAAAGCCCCGCCGAAAGGCGAGGCTTGATGTCGTTTGTAGCGTGTAAGCACGGATAGTAAACGATTAAAAGTCCTGTCTGCCATTTTCAGCCTTGAGAAGGCGTTTGTTGGACTTTCCGATGTGTCGTTGAAGTGCATTTGAATTATTTACTAAAACGCGTCATCACTCCATTCTTCATCGAGAGCGTCTGGCGGTGGGAGGTGCCCGTAGTAGGCCTGCCGGTGTAAGTGGATGTTGATACGAGCCGAATACATCTTAGGCATTGTGTCTATTGCAAAGGCTTGGCCGGCTGCGGTTGCCTCTATGAGTTGCTCGCCCCAAATGCCGAGATTTCCGGCCCATTGGGGACTGCTCGTAATTCTCTGCGCGGCTTCTTGAAAAGAAATTGGATCGGCTTTGTTCCGAGCAATGACCCAAGAGCGATCAGTGGGATAGTCAATCCGATACTTTGGTTGGCTTGAATGGCCGTAGCTTCTCGGCCTAGTCGTGCCCCAGTCGCCGTAGATTATCTTCGGATGGTTCGTGGCCTGTTGCACCTGAGCAAGCAGATTCCGGTTCGTAAAGTTGCAAACATCAGTTCCGTCAAAGACAGTGAAGTCTTTTGGAAATGAAGTGCATGAAATAGCAATCGGCACTTCAAGCGGTATCGTGGAGAAAAAGTTGTTTGTGTATCCAATCGCGAGTGCCGCCATTTGTAATGGATCCGGCACCCATCCAAATTCGAACACCACGGCGTAGTCATTCGCACCTTCTGCAGCAAGCTCCACCACTAAGGCGGGCATCCATTGTGGTATGCCCGAACCGATGCCCTCTGCAAGGTTCATCCGCAGACAAAAAGTACGGTCGTTCTCTCTAGCCCAGTTAATCTGTTCGCGCGCACTTTCAATTGTGCGCTCTGCCATTAGTAGACATGGGTTGGCTTTTGGGTATTCGAGAAGGAGCTGCCACCATGCATCAAGGTCAGCTGGTTTCTCAGCGAGCCGTGCCCAAAGCTCCTTCGCCTCGTTTGGCTTGTCATTCATCCGGTAGTAGGTGTCTACGTCGATGAAGTAAGGTCGGGATGGGTAGGCTTCTTCAAATTTGTCCAGCGCACGGGTCAACGGTGTGGTTGAAAGCCAAGGGGCCAATAGGACGAGGGGCGTCAATCTGTCTTTCGTGCTGCCAGGAAGTTCTTTTAACCCACTCAGCTCAGCGGGGCGGACGCCTAGCGTGACCAAATATTCCTGAACATCCATTGCCATTCCCGCTTCCTCAGGTCATCTGCAACTTGATTTCCATCGCCGTAGTGGAAACTCCAAAGCGACGGGCAAGATCTTCAATGACTTCACTGGTCGCAGGCCCGGAATACTCCTCTGCTGCTGCAGTCAGCTCGGCAGAGGGGATCACTAGGTCCGAGGCGAGTCTGTTGGCCTCATACTCTATGTTCTCGGGTTGCCCCGAACGCAGCAACACGTTCTCAGACCAGCCACCATCGGCAATGATCCGTTCTTTGTGCAGCAGAAAGTGAGCCAGTTCATGCGCTAGCGTGAAGCGTTGACGGTATTTTGCCTCGTGGCGATTGATGCGGATAACAAACTCGCCATCTTCTTGGCCAATTTGGCCTGAGGTGCCTCGTGGAAGAGTAGAGAGCAAAACTTTTACTCCCAACCGCTTGGCGATCGCTCCTAGTTTGACTGGGTGTTCCGAAAGATATTCGTCAAGAGCCTTTCGTGTCTCGGGGGGGAGGTTTCTGTACTCCCGAGAAGGTTGTTTGACCTCCCAGGCGTTTGACGATGCCACGAGTTGCGTGTTCCCTTTCATGACTTTTTCATCCTGCATTTATCATTCTTGATCGCCGCCCTCGACTACATCCTCAGGATCCATCACAGGGCCGCCAGAATAAAGCCTTTCCATGATCCTTCCCACGGCTGCATCAAGGGCGCCTGTTCGGGCGAGTGCGGTCAAAATTTCTTCGCGATGTTCGTTATCTGCAAGCGCGACTTTAATCGCAACTGGCAATATGTCTCTGACTTTCCTATCAACTTTGGGGTCGAGATCATTCGTCATTGTTTCATTGATTTTTTCTGCTGCTGCGGCCTTCGCATCTCTGGCGGCCTCGTCCTTGATCTCACGCAGGGTTTTCAGTGCCACCAAACCAATAACCAATGCACCTACTGTTACTGCGAGACCAATAGCACCAAGGAAAATTGTCGCAACAGTAAGTAATAAGTCCACATAGTCAGCGCGTGACGGATCAAGGTGGGTGGTTTGTCCCTGACTAGACATTCCCCATCCGAACCAGAATATAATAGCCCCTACGGCGGAAAACCCACCAACAATTGCGCCAAGTAAAGTTGCTCCGATTTTTCCCATTTCTCAAAGCCACGCTTATGAAAAAACTCAAAACCCATCAGAATTAGAACGTTTGAAGAATAACATAAAGCCAGCGTCAAATGCGGATTTAAAGGTAGTTTTACATTTTCACCTGAGCGAACAGAAGACGTCCCTTTGACCGGGGCGTGACCAGGTGGTGTTTCCCGGCTGGCCCTGGAACAGGAAGCCCTCACGGCCATAGGCAAAGCTGGAGGCTGCGCCAAGACGGGGAAGGGTCACTTGCTGAGCCCCCATCTGGGCAATGGTCACCTGCGACTGGTCCGGCGAGAAGGTCACCCGCAAGTCGACGCCGGCATCACACAGATAGTCGGCGACGCGTACATTGGCGAAACCGGCGTTGCTGTTGCCGTTGCCAAAGCCCGAGGATGAGCCAAGCGGACGCGGCCCGCCGATGTCTGCCGGTGGAAGCGGACCGGCAGGGCCCCCATCAAAGCCGGGTGCAGGTGGTGGCGCGCCAAAGCCGTTGTTATTCTGATTGAACGGTTGGGTCTGTGGCTGTTCGAAACGCTGACCGCCAGTGATCGAGACTTCCCGATAAGGCGAGCGCGAGACGAAGATTCCAAGGCACGGACCATTGGTTTCCCGCACCAGCCAGGCGTGGGTCACAAAGGTTGGCTGGTTCAGCATCTGTCCCGGCTCCAGCGTAGCAAAATGCCGGGTGTTGCCGTCATAGCCGATCCAGTTGACGTCGACAGGCCGGGTACTGTTGTTCTGGAAGACGATCTGGCCATTGCGTTCGCCCTGCAGGGACCGAACGCGTCCGGCCTCCGAACAAGAGAGATCAGCGGCAGTGCGCCCAGGACCCGACCCGCCTGGCTGTCCAGGAAAACCGGATGGCTCTGTCCCAAATCCGTTGGCGGGATCCTCACCAACAATGCGCTGAGGCTCTGAACAGGTGGCCACGAACAGCCGCACCGGGGTGGCGCTGCCCTTCAGTGATACCGAATAGGCCGGTGTGCCCTGGATTTGCACTTTCAGCTGGGATTCAGAGATCAGCGACTGCCACAACGGGTCCGTCAACGGCAGGGTAACCTGCGGAAAGGACTGGCCGTACTGGTTGTTGCTGCTGGAGCCGACGGCCGTGTAGGTCATCGAGAACGCACCGGCGGAAAGCGAAACCGGCTCGGTTACGCCCTCAGAAGTGCTGGGGGAGGTCTGGGCAAAGACGATGGTCGCCTGGCCGCTCTGGGTCAGACAGGCCGCGCGGAAGTCGATATCGTCGGTTTGCGAAACCCCATGGGTCAGATAGCTGCGGTCGCCCGGCTGGCTGCCCGGATCGGATTCCCAGACCCGGTTTTCCGCCTGTCCGACCGTGACCGCATCGCCTGAAGCGGGTGATTTTGTCGAGCCGTCCTGTTTGGGGCGGTGCCGGTTGAGACTTTCCCCGACAATTGTATTCAAGTCCTGACTGGACTTGGCGCTCTCCGGCGTATTGTCGATCGGTGTGTCGACTTTTTCCAGTGGCTTGAGAAGCGTACCGCCGTCGCCTTTGGTTTTCTTCTCCGTCAGCTGATCACGCGTCGCAGGCGCCTGGCCCATTGCAGGCCCGGATTCGTCTGCCGTCGCCGGGTCCTGGTCGCGGGGTGGCTGGGGCCGTGTTGCAGATTGAGCTGGTGTGCTGGACGGGTCGGACTTGCGGGTTTCGGCCGCAGGCGTTGCTTGCTTGGTTGGCGACGGGACGGCTCCCTCGGAGCCGCCGATGACACGGGCGCCGGCAGGTTTGCCGTCGCTGCCGACGTCCACCAACAGCGTGTCGCCGGAGCAAAGATCGGCAGAGCGGTTGAGAACACGGCTGTTTTCCAGTGTCACCTGCAGCTCGACAGAGCACGGTGGCAGGCTGTCGGCACTGCCCAGTGTATCAATCACCACTCCTGCGTCGTCGCGGCTGATGATGGGCCGATAGCGCCCATCTATGGTGACGGAGCGAATGCCCGGTTTGACGGGTTTGACCTGAATCCTCAACGTTTCCGGTGGGGTTTGAGCCTGAGCAGCCGTGGCCAGCAGTAAAACAGCGGATGCAGCTGCAGAGAACAATAGGCGTGATGCGCGGTTATTTCGCGGCCGCATGGAGACCTCCGGCAAGATCGGAACAACAAACAGGGATTTGGCTGTTACTTAGGCAAATCGGCGGCAATAGGGCAAGCTGTCTTGGGAAACACCCTCGGACGCCCTTCGGTTCCGGTGTTATCGCGGCGCGCGCTTCGCAAGAATGCGCTGCAGTGTTCGCCGGTGCATGTTCAGGCGGCGTGCGGTTTCCGAAACGTTGCGGTCACACAGCTCATAGACGCGCTGAATATGTTCCCAGCGCACCCGATCGGCGGACATCGGATTTTCCGGCGGCGGCGCCTTGTCTTCCGGCTGGCGGGCCAGGGCTGCGACGATATCGTCCGGGTCCGCAGGCTTGGCGAGATAATCGACGGCACCCATTTTCACCGCGGTCACGGCCGTGGCGATATTGCCGTAGCCGGTCAGGATGATCGCACGGGAATCCGGTCGCTGCTGGTGGATGACTTCAATGACGTCGAGACCGTTGCCGTCTTCCAGCCGCATGTCGACGATGGCAAAGGCGGGAGCCTGAATGCGCACCTTTGCGGTGGCTTCGCCCAATCCGTCGGCGGTTTCAACGGTGAAGCCGCGCTTTTCCATGGCACGCGCCAAGCGCTGCTGGAATGCCTTGTCATCATCGACAATCAGCAGGGATTTGTCAGTGTAGTCGTCCAAGAGCGGCGGTACATCCGTCATCGATGTCTTCCTGTTATTCCTGACTTACGCTCAATCCAGCGGTTCGGTTTACTCAGAAAGGGTTTAGGGCAGGTTTACCCTTTAGGACAGCTTATGGCCGGAAATCCAGGAGGCGTCCACTCGTTCCTTGGTCTCGATTGTCGCACGCGGCCATGTCACACGAATTGAGGCGCCGGTCTCCGGTGGCGGGCGATTTTCGATGGCGATTTTCGCGCCTGTGCGCTCCAGCAGGGTTTTGGCAATGAAAAACCCCAGGCCCAATCCGCCACCGGTTTCGCTGCGCCCTGCCCGGCCACGGGCGGTGACATAGGGGTCGCCGATCTTGGTAAGCAGGTCCTGGCTGAAACCCGGACCATCGTCGCGGATCGTCACGGTGACGGATTTGTTGTCCCACAGGGCACCGACTTCTGCTTTGCTGTCGGCAAAGTCGACGGCGTTCTCCACCAGATTTCCCAGACCGTAGCGAATGGCGGCATTGCGGGAGCCGACCGGCTCTGGACCCTCCCCGGACAAAGAGGTTTCCAGCGCGACGCCGAACCCCCGGTGCGGATCGATGACTTCTTCCAGCAGTTGCGACATCGACATGCGCTGGAAGGTCGTGTCTTCGTCGCTCGACAAGGAATTGAGCCGGCGCAGGATTTCACGGCAGCGCTCGGACTGCTGCCGAATGAGCAGAATGTCTTCCTTGCGCGGGTCGTCATCCTCGAACTCGTCGCTCAGTTCCTTTGCCGCCAGCAAAATGGTGGCCAACGGTGTGCCCAGTTCGTGTGCCGCCGCCGTGGCCAGTCCATCCAGAGCGCTCAGATGCTGTTCTTTCTGCAGAACCAGCTCGGTCGCCGCCAGCGCATCGGCCAGGTTTCGCGCCTCATTCGCCACCTTGAAGGCATAGGTCGCCATGAAACCCAGCGTCAGCACCAGAGCGACCCAGACCCCGACCGAATAGACCGGCGGGCGTGCAAAGGCCGTATCGCCGGGCCATGGCAGGGGCATATGCAGGACGGCCAGCAAACTGGCGGCAACGGTCGCCAGTGTTCCCAGCACGATCGTGTAGCGGGCAGACAGCGCTGTCGCCGACACCATCACCGGCGCCATCAGCAGGAAGGCAAAGGGATTGCCCAAACCACCGGTCAGAAACAGCAGGCCACTCATCTGGGCAATGTCATAGCCCAGCTGCAGCGCAGCGGATCGTTCCGAAATGCGCACTGCAGCGGGCGAGCGGATTTTCAGGAAGACGTTCAGCCAGGCAGACAGGGCAACCAGAGAAAAGGCAAGGCCTACCGGCGTCGGATAGCCCAGGCCGATGCTGACAACGAGCAGCGCGGCGGTTTGGCCGGCAACAGCCAGCCAGCGCAGCCGAACCAGTGTGTCGAGCCGGAGGCGTTGCGAGGGCCCGGCAACCCGAAAGGCGGTATTTTCAAGCATAACACCGTTTTGGTCGCCTTTTGCGCGGGTGACAAGAGGTTCTTTACCGACCCTTTGCTTGTCCGCTCTTGTCCCGACGGGCTGCAAATGCTAGCCGTCTTGCACGGATGGTGGGGAAGCACTGCGGGCCCTCCACCAGGAAGGTTCGGCCGGAGCGGTCGGACTTGCCTTCGAAAACCGCAAAACGGAATGAGTTGAAGATGACCGATACCAATGACGCCGGCGCGCAGCCGCAGGCAGAAAACGCGCCCGCTGCGCCGGGTATGAACATCCTGGGACAGTACATCAAGGATCTGTCCTTCGAAAATCCGAATGCGCCGCGCTCCCTGCAGCAGGGTGAGCAGCCGAAGCTTGACATCAACGTCAATGTAAACGCACAGCCGGTTGGCGAAGATCAGTTCGAAGTGGTCATTACGCTTTCTGCGAAAGCCGAGCGCCCGGACATGGTGATGTTCAACGTGGAGCTGGTTTATGCCGGCCTTTTCCGCATCACCAACGTGCCGCAGGAGCATATGCATCCTTTCGTGATGATCGAATGCCCGCGCATGCTGTTCCCCTTCGCCCGCAACATTCTGGCCGAAGCAAGCCGCAACGGTGGTTTCCCGCCGCTGCTGCTGGATCCGATCGATTTCGCCCAGCTCTACCGCCAGAACATGGCGCAGCAGGCCAGCCAGGCAAAGCCGAACTAAGGCTTAGCGTCTGGACGAAATGCAAAAAAGGCCGTGGCTTTCGCCGCGGCCTTTTTTCATGGAATATCGGCAAAGCAGCTTGCCGGCCTGCGTGTGAGCGGCCTTATAGCAGCTCCAGCATCTCGACCCAGGTTTTCGGCGCATCGCCGCTGAGCGGGTTCTTTGCCGACCACTTGTATTTGACCGTCTCCATCCGAAACGCCCGCGCATCAAACAGGATCAGCCGCCCCACCAGACTGTCGCCGGTTCCGGTTAGCTCCTTGATGACTTCCATCGCCTGCATGGCGCCGATGATCCCGGTCAGCGCACCGAGCACCCCTGCCTGCTCACAGGTCGGCAGAGCATCATCCGCCGGTCGGTTCGGGAACAGGCAGCGATAGGTCGGGTTCCGGGTGTCGTCGTCTCGGGTTTCATAGGGCTTCAGGGTCGTCAGCGACCCGTCGAACTGCCCGACAGCTGCGGTCACCAGCGGTTTTCCGGCGAAGAAGCAGGCGTCGGACGTCAAATAGCGTGTTGTGAAATTGTCCGAGCCGTCGACCACCAGGTCATAGGCGGAGACCAGTTGCATGGCGTTGTGGCCTGCAAGACGCGAAGGGTGCGGGACCACATCCACATTCGGATTGAGCCTGGCGATGGCCTCTGCCGCGCTGGCGACCTTCGGCTCGCCCAGATGTTCCGTGTCGTGAATGACCTGGCGCTGCAGGTTGGACAGGGACACCGTATCGTCATCGACGATCCCCAGCGTGCCAATGCCGGCGGCTGCCAGATACTGCAGCACCGGCGCGCCAAGTCCACCGGCCCCGATGACCAGCACCTTGGCCTGTTTCAGCTTTTGCTGGCCCGGGCCGCCGATTTCCCGCATCACGATGTGGCGGGCATAGCGTTCCAGTTCGGCAGGAGTGAGCGTCATCATGAGGGATGGGGCTTTCTTCAGGGCAGGGGTCTAGTGTTGCGCTTCCGGCTGCGGCACTTCCTCGGGCAATGGATCGCGGACGTGTTCCTTGACGTTCTCATCACAAGCACCAAACGCCTTGTAGTTTTCCCGCGCGGTCTTGAGGTTGACGTCGTTGGCGCCTTCCGCCAGCGTTTCATCCTTGCGCTGGTCCGGGTCGTTTTCCCAGAAGCAGACCAGGCAGATGTCCCAGTCAGCGGCCATGCCGTCCGTTCCGAGTGTCAGGTTGCCGCAACACGGACAGGCGATGGCCTGTGGCGTTTCCGAATTCATGTGTTCTTATCCTAATATGCGGCTTACCAGTCGAGCCGTGTAGTCGACCATGGGGATGACGCGCGCATAGTTCAACCGGGTTGGACCGATTACCCCAAGAACCCCGACGATGCGCTGCTCCCGGTCGCGATAGGGTGAGACGACCAGTGACGAGCCGGAGAGCGAGAACAGATTGTTCTCCGAGCCGATGAAGATGCGAACGCCGTCGCCTTTTTCCGCCAGGCCAAGCAGCTGGATCAGCTCCTGCTTGTTTTCAAGGTCGTCGAACAGCAGCCGGATCCGCTCCAGATCTTCGGCCGCGCCCATGTCGGTGATCAGATTGGAGCGTCCGCGCACGATCAGCGTGCCGGGTTCGTCGGCGGTGGATTGGCTCCACACCGCAAGTCCGGCGTCGATGATCTTTTGCGACAACTGGTCAAGAGCCGCCTGATTGTCGGTTTTCAGCTGCTCCAGTTCCTTGCGGACCTGACCCAGGGTGCGGCCCTGCAAGCGGCTGTTGAGATAGTTTCCCGCCTCGATCAGCGCAGAAGCGGGAAGCCCTTCAGGCAGGCCGATCACCCGATTTTCCACGGATCCATCTTCGCCGACGAGAACAACCAGCGCCTTCAGCGGTTCGATACGGATGAACTCGATGTGCTTCAGCCGCATGTCGGACTTATGGGTCAGCACCACTCCGGCGCCGCTGGACAGGCCCGACAGCATCTGGCTGGCTTCCGTCAGCACCTGGGCAGCCGAATTGGTCTGTTGCGAGGCCCGCACCTGCACATCGATCTGCCGGCGTTCGTCTTGCGTCAGATCGCCGACTTCCAGCAGCGCATCAATGAAGAAGCGCAAGCCGATCTGCGTCGGCAGACGCCCGGCACTGGCGTGGGGCGAATGCAGCAGCCCCAGATGCTCCAGGTCCGACATGACATTGCGCACCGATGCCGGCGACAACGACATGTTGAGGGCGCGCGCCACATTGCGCGAGCCCACCGGCTCACCGGTATCGAGATAGGTTTCGACTATGGATCGAAAGATCTCCCGTGACCGCTTGTCCAGATCGCTCAGGCTCAACTGGTCATTCTCCCTTGTTGTCCGGGGATTGTCCCGCACAAGAACCGTGATGTGAAGGCCGCTTCTGGCCGGATGGACTGGCAGTCTGCACGGGCTCACTTGTCATGGCTAGATATAGGCGCAAAACCGGGGCAGCGTGCAAGCAGCCTTTGCGTTGTGCACGTTGAAGGTCTACAAGGCGCCCCAACACTGTTTCTGACAGTCCAGAGATTTCCTGCAATTCCGGCGCGCTTGCAAGTGCTGCCGGCCCCTGAGGAGGCTGTGATGCGCCCTTCCAAACGCGCTGCAGACGAGCTGCGCCCCGTGACCCTCGAGCGCGCTGTTTCCAAACACGCCGAAGGCTCCTGTCTGGTGAAATTCGGCGACACGCATGTGCTGTGCACCGCCAGCCTGGAAGAGCGTGTCCCGCCGTGGTTACGTGGCCAGCAGCGTGGATGGGTGACCGCAGAATATGGCATGTTGCCGCGCTCCACCGGCGGCCGTATGCGCCGTGAGGCCAGCACCGGCAAACAGTCCGGCCGCACCCAGGAAATTCAGCGACTGATTGGTCGCTCGTTGCGCGCTATCGTTGATCTGGAAGCGCTTGGCGAAGTGCAGATCACCGTCGATTGCGATGTCATTCAGGCCGATGGCGGCACGCGTACCGCTGCCATCACCGGCGCCTGGATTGCCCTGCGCGACTGCATCGACTGGATGCGGGCTCGTGACATGGTGAAAAAGGATCCGCTGAAGGATCACATCGCGGCGATTTCCTGTGGCATCTACAACGGCGCTCCGGTGCTGGATCTGGATTACGCCGAGGACAGCACGGCAGAAACCGACGCCAATTTCGTGATGACCGGCTCCGGCGGCATCGTCGAGATCCAGGGCACCGCAGAAGGCGCACCTTTCTCCGAAGAAGAGTTCGCCCAATTGATGGGACTGGCAAAGACCGGCATCGGCCGACTGATCGATCTGCAGAAAATGGCTATTCTCTGAGCTGCTTTGCCGCTGGAGACCGAGTTGAGGGACAGGGAACGACAATGACCGCCAGAACGCTGGAACCGGGCCGCCTTGTGGTGGCAAGTCACAACAAGGGCAAGATCCGCGAGATCAATGATCTTCTGGCCCCTTACGGGTTTGATGTGGTTTCCGCCGGTGAGCTTGGCCTGCCCGAGCCGGAAGAAACCGGCACGACCTTTGAGGCCAATGCCGAACTGAAGGCGGTGGCTGCGGCGACGGCCTCTGGCCTGCCCTCGCTTGCTGACGACAGCGGCTTCTGCGTTGCGGCGCTGAATGGCGACCCCGGCATTTATTCTGCGCGCTGGGCCGGGCCTGACAAAGATTTCGCCATGGCCATGCGCACCATCGAGGAAAAACTTCAAACAGCCGGCGCCACCACCCCGGAGCAGCGCGCGGGTTCGTTCGTCTGTGTGCTTTGCCTGGCCTGGCCGGACGGTCATGTGGAGTATTTCCGCGGTGACGTCGAGGGTGAAGTGATCTGGCCCCCGCGTGGCACGGCCGGGTTCGGTTACGATCCGGTCTTCCGTCCCGAAGGTCACGAACGGACCTTTGGCGAAATGACATCTGATGAAAAACATGGCTGGTCGAAGACCGAGCAGGCGCTGTCGCACCGTGCGCGGGCTTTCCAGCTCTTCTCGAAGGCTTGTCTGGAGGGCTGATGACGCAGGAAATTGGGCATAATTCCGCAATTCCCGGCGGGTTCGGCATTTATTTGCATTGGCCGTTTTGCGCTGCCAAATGCCCTTACTGCGACTTCAACTCCCATGTGCGGCACCAGCCGGTGGATCAGGAGCGGTTTGCCGCTGCCTTTGAGCGCGAGTTGGCGCATTTCGCTGAGCTGACGGGCGGGCGCACCGTCAATTCGATCTTTCTGGGCGGTGGAACACCCTCACTGATGGATCCACGTACTGTCGAACGGCTGATGAACGCGATTTCGCGGCACTGGTCGCTGGACAGCAATGTCGAGGTCTCGATGGAGGCCAATCCGTCCAGCGTCGAGGCCGAGCGTTTCCGTGGCTATCGCGCAGCGGGCGTCAACCGGGTATCGCTTGGCGTTCAGTCCCTGCATGACCGGGATTTGCGTTTGCTGGGGCGTCTGCATGACGTGGACACGGCGCTGAAGGCCATCGAGACAGCACGCGAAACCTTTCCGCGCCTGTCGTTCGATCTGATCTATGCCCGCCCCGACCAGACGCCGGAAGCCTGGTCTGCCGAGCTGGAGCGGGCCATCTCGCTCGCAGCCGACCATTTGTCGCTGTATCAGCTGACGATTGAGGAAGGCACGCCGTTTTACAATCTTCACAAGGCCGGCAAGCTGAAGGTTCCCGATCCGGATCTGGGGGCGGAACTCTATGAATTGACCCAGGATGTGACGGCAGCGCACGGGCTTCCGGCCTATGAGGTTTCAAACCATGCCCGGCCGGGTGCGGAATGCCGGCACAATCTGGTGTACTGGCGCTACGGCGATTACGTCGGTGTTGGTCCAGGCGCTCATGGCCGTCTGACTGTCGGCGTCAACAAGGTGGCCACCGCGATTGAGCGGCATCCGGAAAGCTGGCTGGAGGCGGTTGAAGCCCATGGTCACGGTATGGTGGAGAACACGGGTTTGACCTGTGAAGAGCAGGGCGACGAGTACCTTCTCATGGGCCTGAGGCTGGTCGAAGGTATCGATCTCAACCGCTACCGCATGCTTTCCACCCGCGAAGTGGATGAGAACAAGATCGACGATCTGATCAGTCACGGCATGGTCGAGCGGCTCGACGCGACGCATGTGCGTGCAACGCGGGAGGGCTTTTCGGTCCTCGATGCGGTGGTAGCTGATTTGGCTGCATAAGCAATGACTTGTTGGATATTGTCATTATTTGCAGGGCAAACCCTGCTTGTTTGCGCACGTCCATGGTATTTTTGACGATAATCGCTTCTGCACGTTGGCACCGTCTTGGTATTTTGCAGTATTGCGCGGGCTTCCTCTGAGGGCTATGCTTGTTGCGATGCAAAAAACGTCAGACCCCGGATTTGCTACGGCTGCCGGGTGCGGCAAACCGGCCGCTTGAGACCGCCCTCTTTCGGGGACCGTGAAACGATGGCCACATTGTTTCGCGACGCATTCCCAGTCACGGTGGTCGATCCAGGCCGGGTCAAGGAGACCTGCGCGTGCTCTATTATCAGTTTTACGAGCTAAACCATGCTTTCGTCGGCCCGATGCGGGCCATGGCGGATATGACCAAGCTCTGCTTCCAGAACCCGCTCAATCCCTTCACTCACACCGAAGTCGGGCGGTCTGTCGCGGCCGGTTGTGAAGTGCTGGAGCGAATGACACGACGCTATGGCAAGCCGGAATTCGGACTGAAGGACACGCTGGTCGGTGGATCACGGGTACCTGTGACCGAACGTGTGGTCTGGTCGCGCCCGTTCTGCGATCTGCTGCACTTCGAGCGCGGCACGACGAGCCGCAGCAAGGACCCAAAGGTTCTGGTGGTTGCGCCTATTTCCGGCCACTACGCCACGCTGCTGCGCGGCACGGTGGAAGCGCTTCTGCCCCGCGCCGATGTCTACATCACCGATTGGATCGACGCCCGCATGGTTCCGGTGCAGGATGGCAAGTTCGATCTCGATGACTACATCGATTACATCATCTCCATGCTGCACTTTCTCGGCCCGGACACGCACATCGTTGGCGTATGCCAGCCATCTGTGCCGGTGCTGGCGGCGGTGGCGGTGATGGAAGGCCGTGAAGACCCTTATGTTCCGGCCTCGATGACTCTGATGGGGGGGCCGATTGACACCCGCATCGCGCCGACGGCAGTGAACGAACTTGCCGTCGACAAGGGCATCGACTGGTTCCGCAACAATGTCATCATGAAGGTGCCCTTCCCGCATCCGGGCGTGATGCGCGATGTGTATCCTGGTTTCTTGCAGCTGACCGGTTTCATGAGCATGAACCTGGATCGGCACATGACGGCGCACAAGGACTTCTTCCAGCAACTGGTGGAAGGCGATGGCGACAGCGCCGACAAGCACCGCGACTTCTATGACGAATATCTCGCAGTGATGGATCTGACGGCGGAATTCTATCTGCAGACCGTCGAGTCGGTCTTCATCGACCACTCCCTGCCGAACGGCACCATGATGCATGGCGACACGCTGGTGGATTGCAGCAAGATCCGTCGCACTGCGCTTTTGACCGTCGAAGGCGAGAAGGACGACATCACCGGTCGTGGCCAAACCAGAGCAGCTCATGCGCTGTGCTCCAATCTGGATGACGACATGAAGGCGCATTACGAGCAACCCAATGTTGGCCACTACGGCGTCTTCAACGGGTCTCGCTGGCGTGCTGAAATCTGCCCGCGGGTGATGGATTTCATCCAGTCGCATCGCCAGGATGGCTCCTCACGGCCTGCTGCAAAGCCTTCGGTTGAAGCTGCGGACAAGACGAAAGCTGTTGCTGAACCGGCCGTCAGCGATGCGAAGGCGGTCGAGCCTGCCCAAGCGGCTGAAAAGACGCCGGACAAGGCATCTGCGCAAGCAGAGAAAACAGTGGCCCCTGCGGTCAAGGCAACCACCGATAGCGAGCCTCTGGAAAAGATCCTTCTGGCGAGCCCGCAAGGGGTTGCCGACGATTTGAAGGCAATCAGCGGTGTTGGGCCAAAGCTGGAATCGGCTTTGAACGGCGCGGGCATCTTCCACTATTGGCAGATCGCCGGACTGACCGAAACCCAGATCGAAGCACTTGATACGAAACTCGATTTCCGCGGCCGTATTGCCCGCGACGGGTGGATTGATCAGGCGCGAAAACTATCGGAAATGGTTGCCTGAAGTTACGCTCAGACGATGGACCCGGAATTACTGGGAACTTAAAATCGGTAAAGACGTTCTTGCAAGTCTGTCGTCGCGTCACCATCTGAAACTTGTTGATGTTTGTGATGGATGGAGCGATGACAACTGCAACGAGTGCAATCAAACCGGCATGGACGCCGCTGACAACTGGCCTGATGATTTTGGGCTTTGTGGCGTTCTGGCCTCTCGGCCTTGCCATGCTGGCCTATATCCTCTGGGGTGACCGTTTCCAGGACATGGCACGTGATGCCAAGAGCCAGTGGAACAGAAGCCCGATGAAAGGATGCATGAACCAGATGAACGGTAATGGCTATGCCCGCACCGGCAATGTGGCGTTCGACGACTACCGCGAGCGTGAGCTGAAGCGGCTGGAAGAAGAACGCGCCAAGCTGGAAACCATGCGCAACGAGTTCGACGAGTTCCTGCGGGAGCTGCGCCGGACCAAGGACCAGGGTGAGTTTGACCGTTTCATGGCCGATCGAGGACATGGACCGACCACACCTTCGGCCTGACAGGCCTTCCGATCTGACCCAGCTTGAGAGTTGAGTTGGAGATCGGGCAGGACGGAGAGCGGCGCTTGCGAAAGCGCCGCTTTCGTCGTTTTGAAGGACAGGCTAGACTGTCCGTCTTACGTGATTTGCGCCCTGCGCCTGAAGTCGGATCTCAAGAAAACCATGCTGCTGCGCGGCCGCCGCAAACTCCTGCCCCCCCATATCGAGATTTCGACCGAAAGCGGGCCTTTGCGCATTCGCTTGAGGCCGGATCCCCGCGCCAAGCGTTATCTCTTGCGTTTGCCGGCGGATGCCTCCGGCCCGGTCATGACAGTGCCGAAAAACGCTGACCTGAAGCGGGCCGAGCGGTTTGCCCTGGCGCATGTCGACTGGCTGCTGGAGCGCATGGACCAGCGCCCTGACCCGGTGGCGATGGCGCCCGGCGACATCATCCCACTGCGTGGTGAGGATCATCTGATCTGCCCGACAGGCAAGCTGCGAGGCCTGGTGCGTCAGGTGGCCTGCAGTGACCCGGATCGCCTGGGCGTGCCTGATGCGTCTGGCGCTGCCCTGCCGGAGTTGCATGTGCCGGGTGAAGCTGAGCATGTGCCACGCAAGCTGACGACCTGGCTCAAGGCTCAGGCACGCAAGGATCTGGAACAGGCGGTCAGTTTTCACGCGCAGCGTCTGGGCAAACCCTATGCGGCGATTTCCGTGCGCGACACCCGCAGCCGCTGGGGCTCCTGCGCTTCCAACGGTCGGCTGTCATTCTCCTGGCGTCTGATCCTGGCGCCACCGGAAATCCTTGATTACGTCGCCGCCCACGAGGTGGCGCATCTCGCCGAGATGAACCACTCCGACCGTTTTTGGGCGGTCTGCGAAGAGCTGGCTCCACACACCAGAACTGCCCGCAAGTGGCTGAAAGACAATGGTGTTCGGCTGCATGGTTACGGCTGAGGTCGCAGATAGCGGGTCAGCAGTCAAAGACAGGACTCAGCCACCGAACAGGGATTTCAGAAGATCCAGCGGACCACGGCGCATTGGCTCGGGGAGCAAGGGTTTGCTGCCGGTTCCGACGTTGCTCGGTGGGCTTGGCGGTCTCGCCTGGCGTGCACCGGTCATCATGCCCTGAGGAACCCCAGGCAGATCAGCCACGGCGAAATCCGTGTGATCCTCGTCCATGACCGTTTTCCAGATAGTGGCCGGCAGTGAGCCGCCGGTGGCCTTCTTGGTGGGAGAATTGTTGTCATTGCCCAGCCAGACGGCGGTGGTCAGGTGGCCGGTGTAACCGATGAACCAGCCATCGCGGAAATCCTGGCTGGTGCCGGTCTTGCCACCGGCTGGCCGATGGTTTTGCAGCATGGCTTTCTTGCCCGTTCCGGTCACCAGGGTCTGCGCCATCATCAGATTCATTTCCGATAGATGCTGACGCGAGATCACCCGCCCCAGGCCGCCGCCCTTGCGGGAATAGAGCAACTTTCCATCCATCGTCGTGATGCGCCGTACGACATGCGGAATGACGCCGTATCCGCCATTTGAAAACGGCACATAGGCGGAGGCGATTTCCAGCGGCGAGACTTCCGAGGTTCCCAGAGCGATCGACAGGTTGTTGGACATCTGCGAGGTGATGCCGAGTTTCTTGGCGGTGCGCGCCACGGCCTTTGGTCCAACTTCATTGGCCAGCTGTGCGGCCACCGTGTTCAGCGACATCGACAGGGCCTGCGTCAGCGTGACGGCACCATAATAATTTTTGCTGTAATTTTGTGGCGACCAGCCGTTGAAGTTGACCGGACGGTCTTCGCGCACCGTGTCCGGTGTCATGCCGCTTTCCAGCGCCGCCAGATAGACAAAGGGCTTGAATGAGGAGCCCGGCTGCCGTTGCGCGTTGACGGCCCGGTTGAACTGGCTTTTGCCGTAATCCAGCCCGCCGACCAGCGCTTTGACTGCTCCCGCGGTGTCGAGGGTGACGATTGCCCCCTGCCCGACACGGTATTTTTCGCCGTTCTCGGTGATGGCCTCACGCAAGGCGCGCTCTGCATTGTGTTGCATGGTCATGTCGATGGTGGTGTCGACCACGATATCGGTGGTGATCGATCCGACATAATGCGGCAGCACATCCATCACCCAGTCGGCGACATAATTCTCGCTTGCCGTGGTGTGGCGTCGCACAACCTTGGCCGGAAAGGCGATGGCGTTCTTGGCCTCATCGTCGGTGATGTAGCCTTCTTCGTTCATTGCCGCGAGCACGACCTGGGCGCGTTCCTCGGCCAGATCCGGATTGCGCGCGGGAGAATAGCGCGATGGCGCCTTCAGGAGGCCGGCCAGCGTCGCGGCTTCGGCAACACTGATCGACCGGGCCGACTTGCTGAAGTAACGCCGGGAGGCCGCATCGACGCCATAGGCGCCTGCCCCCAGATAAACCCGGTTCAGGTACATCTCCAGGATCTCGTCCTTGGAGAAATTCGCCTCCAGCCAGAAGGACATGACCAGTTCCTGGATCTTCCGCTTGATCGTTCGGTCTTGCTCCAGAAACAGGTTCTTGGCCAGCTGCTGTGTCAGGGTTGAGCCACCCTGAACCACGCCGCCGCGTGTGAGGTTGGTGACCAGAGCACGCGCCAGACCGATGGGATCGACGCCGAAATGATAGCGAAAGCGTCGGTCCTCGATGGCAATCACTGCATTGGCCAGATAGGGCGGCAGCTGTTCCAGCCGCACGGCCTCACCCCCGGTATCCCCGCGGTTGGCGATCAGACCGCCGGTGGCCGAGATGATCTTGACGTTGGGTGGGCGTTGCGGAACTTGCCACTCGGAGGTGGGAGGCAGATAGGCGGCGTAATAGACGACGATTCCGGCGGCGACGATCCCGCCCCACAGACCCAGCACCAGCCCCCAATAGATCAGACGGCGTATCCCGCGCAGCAGAAAGCCGCCTTGCCCGGATGACTTCCGTGAGCGTTTGGTCTTGCGGCGTCCATTGCGGTTGCCACCGTTGCCGGACCCTGAGGATGAGCCTCGGCCACCTTTGCGGCTGGTAGATTTGGTGGCGGTCTTGCGTGTTTTGGGTTTGTTTGGCGCTGCCGTCCGGTCGCGTGGCTCCACCCGCAGGCCAAGGGCCTGCGTTGCTCCGTCAAAATGCGGCTCAACACGAGATCGAGCGGTTTTCCTGCGCGCCATGCGGTTTTCTGACCCGTCCCTACCCCGGAAAATGCGACTTCTTTGATGACAATAGAGTGAGGCAATTTAAGGGGGCGTTAAGCCTTTGGGCTCGTCTCGACCCTTGTGGAAATTGCGTGGTCTGCGCTACCAATTGATCAGACACCACAGAGGGAAGACAAAATGCCCAAAGCCTATTGGATCGCCCGCATGGATGTGCGGGATCCGGACGAATACGCCAAATATGTTGCCGGAACGAAAGCGGCTTTTGCCAAGTACAAAGCGCATTTTCTGGTGCGTGGTGGAGAGTTCGAGAGCCTTGAGGGCCAAGAGCGCACCCGCAATGTGGTCATCGAGTTCCCGGACCGCGAAACCGCTCTGGCTTGCTACAACTCGCCCGAGTATCAGGCAGCCAAGGCATTCCGCGCGGCGGCCTCCGCTGGCGAACTGCTGATCGTCGATGGCTATGACGGGCCGCAGCCTGGCGAATAGGCCCAGCGTGTGCAAAAACGTTCAAGGGGCCGCTGTCGGCCCCTTGCTTGTTTCTGGCGTTGCGTTCTGGTGCATTGCGCAAGCGTAAAAGCAGGAAATTAGCTGGCAAAACGGCTAGCGTCGGCGCCGTAATAATTCACATAGCGGGCGTTCAGCTCGCTCACCGGCATGATGATCATCACATCGGTGGTGCCGAACTGGTGGTCAATGACCGCACCCTCGCCAATATAGGCGCCAAGGCGCAGGTAGCCTTTTACCAGCGGCGGCAACTGCCGAAGCGCAGCCTTCTGATCGAGCAGTTCTGCCGGCACCCGGTTCATCTCCACATGGCGCTCGGGCAGCGCGGAAACCCGCCAGTCTTCCGGCGCGCGTGCATGGTGATGCAGGAAGGAAAGCGGCTCGGCCAGCAGATCCGGATTGGTGTTTTCAAACGAAGCACAGCCGATCATCACGTCGATCTTGTGGGCCAGCACATAGGCCCAGATACCTTGCCACAGCAGCTCGACAGTCTTCTTGCTGCGGTAGGGCTTGAGCACGCACGAGCGGCCAAGTTCCAGAAAACGCTTGCCCGGATTGGCGTCCACCAGGCTCTGCACATCATATTCGCTGGCAGAATAGAACCCGCCATGGGCACCGGCCACATCCTGACGCAGCAGCCGATAGGTGCCGACGATTGTCGGCTTCAGGCGGCCCAGCTTGTTCCGCTTCATCTTGGCGTGGTCGATTACCAGCAGATGGTCGCAAATGGAGTCGAAAGGATCGGAGTCGCGCTGGGAGGTCAGGGTTTGGGCGTCGGCAATGGCCGACATTTCCTCGTAGAAAACTTCATAGCGCAGGCGCTGGGCTTTTTTCACTTCACCGGCGCTGCGGGCCAGCCGAACTTCCAGCGATCCGACGCGGCCAAGCGTGCTGCGGGTTTTGGCCAGAGCTTCCGCATCATGCAGCAGCGTGGGCGCAGGCAGGCCGAACCGGCTCAGGGGCAGGCCGGCAGCTGGTGAGAATTTCTGAACCAGTTTCTTGGGTGACAGCATGACGGATCGTTTGAAAGGAGCAGGTTTGTGATCTGATTTTAACATGGATTTGCTCATCCCGCCCGTTGGCTTTCAGTCTATCGGTACTGTTAGCACATTGTTTCACGACCGCCCGTTTTTTTGCCGCATCTCATCCTGACCCGGCAAAGGGCTTTCCACATGCCGTATCTCACATGTTTCCAACAAAGCGATGACAGTCATGCAGTCGGACTCGCGCCAGCTCGCTCAGACGCGGGTCACGGCCTGGGCGAGGCGTTCTCTTAGCCGACGATCTGAATATCAGATGGGGCGCGCTGATCCGCGAACAAGGGGAGGATCGGAAACCTCTGTCGGGCGCCTTATGAGCCGGTCAGACCCGTGGTGCCTTTGGGGAGGCTGTTCAGGGCTGTCTCGATGGCTTCGACGGTCAGCGGCTTGGTCAGATAGCCTGCGGCTCCGGCGTTCGCCGCCTTCTGCTTGGCATCCTCCATCACATCGGCGGTCACCATGAACACAGGCGTTGAGGTCGCTCCACTGGCTGCCTCGACCTCGCGGATACGGCGAATAGCCGCAATGCCGTCAAGTCCCGGCATGTGGAGATCCATCAGGATCGCATCGAATTGCGCGCTTGAAGCAGCCTCTACCGCCTGTTCTCCATCGGGCACCAGCGTCGCCTCATGTCCCAGTTTGCGCAACAGCGCGTCGGTCAGCAGCCGGTTGATGTCATTGTCCTCGGCGACAAGCAGTTTCATCGGCCGGGACGGGGCAAAGCTGATGCGGCTCTGGGTGAGCAGGCTGCGCGGCTCGCTGAAGTCGACCCAACATTGATCATCGACATCGTTCGCCATCAGGCCTTCAACAACGCTGACAAGGCTTTCCATCCGCACCGGACGGATCAGATAGGCGGAGTATCCGGCCTCACGCAGTCGATCCAGGCGGTCGCGCTCGGAGGGGGACACCAGAACCACGGCGCGGGCCTGACAACCGCACAGCCGTGCCGTGGCCAGCCAGCCGGCGCTGTCGGACAAGGTGGAATTGTCGGCTATGACCAGGTCGGCATCGACAAGCATGTTGTCGAGCGCCGGATCTCCGGGGGAAAACACCTTGGCCCGGGCGCCCTGGGAGGTCAGGCGCTCTGCCAGCAATGGCATTTCCACCGGACCAGAGCCGATCAGCACGATTGTTTTGCCGGCAAAGGTGGAGGTGGCGTCGGTGGCGATCATCTCTTCGGGGACAGGCAGGCAGACGCGGAAGAGGGCGCCTCCTTCAGGGGCGGATTCCGCACTGATGCTGCCGTGCATCAGCTCTGTCAGTCTGCGGGCTATCGCCAGACCCAGGCCGGTGCCGCCGAACTTGCGCGCCCGTCCACGGTCGAGCTGTTCGAATTCCTCGAACAGGCGATCGGCATCGCCCTGCTGGAAGCCAATGCCCGTGTCGCGCACTTCGATCGTCAGCAGCGATCCGCCGTCTTCAGCCGGTGCCCCGTGAACCTGAATGGAGACGCCGCCATGCTCGGTGAATTTTACGCCGTTTCCGGCAAGGTTGAACAGGATCTGCCGCACACGTGTCGAATCCAGTGTGACGGTTTCCGGCAGACCGGGCGCGATGAAACTGCCCAGTTCAAGCCCCTTGCCATGGGCCTTGGGGGCCAGCAGTTCCACCACATTGGCAATGATGGAGGTCAGACGGGTGGGGTTGGCCTCGATGTGAAGTTTGCCGGCTTCGACCTTGGAGAAATCCAGAACCTCGTCAATCAGCAGCAGCAGTGTTTCGCCGGAGGTTTCCAGCGCTTCGATATAGGCGCCCTGTTCCTTGGTCAGCCGGGTATCGCGCAACAGGGTGGCCATGCCGAGAATGCCGTTGAGCGGCGTGCGGATTTCGTGGCTGACGGTGGCCAGAAAGCGGGATTTCGCCTCGTTGGAGCTTTCCGCCGAGTGCCGGGCAGCCAGCAGTTCATCCTCCATCTCGCGTCGGTCAGTGACATCGCGCAGCACGGTCTGGACCAGCGGTTGGTCGGTCGTCGTGTCGCGCACATGGATGTCCATGCGGGAGAACCAGCGCGCGCCAAACCGCGTCTTCAACTCCACATCCCCGAAGGCAATCGGCCTGTCGGAAAAGGCAGAGGAGCCGCCTTCCGGGCCGCTCGATGCCATCTCGTTGGTGGTGGGGGAGGCCACAGCGGCCGACATCGCGCCGGCTTTTGCGGCTGTGCCTGTGGGGTGCGTGGCAAGTTCGTTCAAGGACAGAATGCAGCCGGTCAGCACCCGGTCGCGTGGACCGAAGGCAACGTCGGCTGCGGCATTCGCATAGACCACGGTGTTGTCATCGTCACGGCGCAGAACGATGTCGCCCAGCGTGGACAGAATGCTGGCCTGGCGCTCGTCGCTTTCGCGCAGCTCCCAGGCGGTGTCTTCCAGTTCTTCGCAGCGAGCGAGCAGACGGCGCAGCTTCTCATCCTTCATGGCGAGGGCCTGACGGTCGCGCTTGCGATCATCAACCATCATCCGCCAGACGCAAAGCGCACCGGAAAAGAACACCAGGGCCAGCCCGGCATAGCGGGTCTGCGGGTTGCTGACGAGGGTCAGGCCACCGAGCGCTCCGATGAGAATGCCGACGAGGGCCAGCAGCAGCAAGGCGGGCGGCGGTTCATGGGTGGTGATATCGGGGTTTTGCGAGCCCATGGCAGCCGTATTGGTGGCACCAGCGCCGATGGCATCTGCACTGAAAGGCACGTCTTCAGGTGCAGGCTTGTCCGTCGCTGCCGGACCGTCTGAAACGGTACCGGAGGCTGCCGTTTCAGAGGTGCCATCTCCAGACGCATGCCCAGGCGTTTGCCCAGTGCGATCACTGCTGGCAGTCTGGTGCTCCACGCCCGGACCGATCTCCGTAGAGAACTCTGCCTCTTCCGCACGGAGGTCCGAGCGGTTCGGTTGGTCTGGGGGGGTGGAGGTCGTATGGCCGGATGTTGGATGCATGCCCAAAGTCAGATACTCGCGAACTCTGTCTGATTGAATCCGACTATGCGACGTAACCTTTGAGAAACCGTTTCACTCAACCGCCTCAACGCTAGGCAGATCTGACAGGGTTTCCCGCCATAGGGCGAGAAAAAGCCTTCAGGCCGAATGATTTATTGCCTTATCCACCCCGTTTGACCTTCGCCGGCAAGGGTGCACAAAACCTGAGTGCCTGTGCTGCTCGAGCCTTTTGCTTCACGCGGCTTGGGGGATCATCTCGTGGCCGCGATAGCTCAAGGCTTCGGCCAGATGGATCTTGCGCAGGCTTTCTTCGCCGTCCAGATCGGCCAGCGTCCGCGCCAGTTTCAACACCCGGTGATAGCCTCGGGCGCTCAGGCGAAAATGCTCGGCAGCTTCTTCCAGCAATTTTTTGCCAGCCGCATCCGGGCTGGCCACCTGCTCCAGCAAGGCGGCGGGAACCCGGGCATTGGTCATGCGATCCAGCCCCAGCGCCAGATAGCGCTCCTGTTGCAGCTCTCGCGCCAAGGCGACCCTGGCGGCCACATCAGCCGATTTCTCACTGGAGGCGGGGCGGATCAGATCGCTGGCCATCACCGCCGGAACGTCGATCCTCAGATCGATGCGGTCGAGAAATGGGCCGGAAAGCCGGGCCTGATAGTCGCTGGCGCAGCGCGCCCCCTTGGCGCAGCGGTGGCCCGGCTCGCCGGCATAGCCGCAGCGACAGGGGTTCATGGCCGCCACCAGCTGAAAGCGGGCCGGGTAGGAGACACGATTGTTGGCCCGGGCAATCACCGCTTCACCGGCTTCCAGCGGCTGACGGAGGCTGTCGAGCACTTGCGGTTGAAACTCCGGCAGTTCATCGAGAAACAACACGCCGTGGTGGGCCAGGGAAACCTCACCGGGCTTTACCTTCAGCCCGCCGCCGATCAGAGCGGCCATGGAAGCCGAATGATGCGGGGCGCGGAACGGTCTCCGGTCGGTCAGCTTGCCCTCGGCCAGTTCGCCGGCCATCGAGGCGATCATCGAAACCTCCAGCAGTTCCTTAGGCGTCAAGGGAGGAAGCAACGATGGCAGGCGGCTGGCAAGCATCGACTTTCCGGCGCCGGGTGGCCCGCAGAAGAGAAGATTGTGTCCGCCGGCTGCCGCCACTTCCAGCGCCCGTTTCGCCGTCTCCTGACCACGCACATCTTGCAGATCGGCAAGAGCGGTGATTGGTGCGGACAGCCGAGCCTGTGGCCGTGAGAGAACTTGTGTTCCGGCGAAATGATTGACTAGTTGCAACAGGCTGTCAGGGGCGAGAACCGACATGTCTGCGTCGGCCCAGGCGGCTTCCGCACCACAGGGGCCTGGGCAGATCAGGCCTTTTCCCAGTCCATTGGCTCCCATGGCCGCGGGCAGAACCCCTGTAACCGGGGCCAAGCGGCCATCCAGCCCGAGTTCGCCGACCACAGCATAAGAGGCGAGAAGATCACCTGGAATGGCGCCAATGGCGGCCATGATCCCCAAGGCGATTGGCAGGTCGTAATGCGACCCCTCCTTCGGCAGATCGGCGGGTGCCAGATTGACGGTCACCCGCTTGGCGGGTAGAGCAAGGCCGCAGGCCTGAAGGGCGGAGCGGACCCGCTCACGGCTTTCGCCCACTGCCTTGTCCGGCAGGCCAACAATGGTGAAACCGACCATCCCGGCACCGATTTGCACCTGCACATCCACGGGCAGAGCCTGAATGCCCTGAAAAGCCAACGTCGTTACACGAGAAACCATCGGACGCTCCCTTATATCGCGAAAATTACGTTAGGGCATCTGTGGGTTGAAAACAAGAACGAATACGGAACAAAAATTCAGAAAACGGCTTGAGGCCTGCACCGACTGTGTGAAACGCCGCTGGACCGGAAGGAAAAAAACCAGCGTGGCCGCAATCCGTTTATACTTGCAGCCTTATCCTCTTGAAATTGGACCCAAAACATGGCCTATCCGCCCCGCCGTCACACCAGCGCCATCGACACGGCTGAAGCGCTTTTCAAAAAAGCCACGACCAAGCCGATTGACGTCGCATCTCGGATGCAAAAGCCGGTCATTCCTGTCGGTAAGGAAAGTGTGTCGCTGCGTCTCGACAATGAGGTCCTGGCCCATTTTCAGGACGAAGGCCCCGGCTGGCAGGACCGCATCAACGCTGCACTCAGAAAGGCCGCCGGGTTAGAGTAATCCCTGCGTCGCACCTGAGCCTGTTGCGCAAGGGCCTGCAAGAACGAACAAGACGCCCATGGGAACATATCCGGAGTGTCGGCGTTGCTGTCAGAAGTGCCTGACCCCAACCCGATGTCCCCGGAGGTAAGCTATGCACGGCTCGTACACTCGCTTTTTCGCAATGATCGCCACGTCGACAGCGGTCATGCTCGGCCTCATGTATCTGAACACCTATGCGCCCGATCACGTCTTCTTCAGCGAGACGAGGTTGTACATGTCGCTGTACATGGGGGCGGCAATGATGGTGGTGATGCTCGCCTTCATGTTGCACATGTACCGGAATCGTACTGCCAACATTGCGATCTTTGCAGCTGCCGTGGTGATTTTCTCCGGCGCGCTCTATTTGGTCCGCTCGCAGGAAACCATTCAGGATGCTGCCTGGATGAAGGCAATGATCCCGCACCACTCGATCGCAATCCTTACCAGCCGCCGCGCGGAACTTTCCGATCCACGCGTTCGCGACCTTGCCGAGCGGATTATCGAGGCCCAGGTCAAGGAAATCGCAGAGATGAAGGCACTGATCGCAGATCTTGAAGGCGAGACGAGTGAACGCCAAACAGTCTCCGCCAATTAAGTGTTCTCAGCGCCCTCTTGATGGCTTCGCTCGCAGGACATACGGCCTACGACCGATAATCCCCTTGAGACCCCAAGGCATGTCAGGCGTTAGTGCGCCTCGTCCCAATTGTCGGCGGCGCGGGCGTCGACCTGCAGCGGAACGGAGAGCTGCAGCACCGGCTCGCAGGCCTTTTCCATCACCTCGCGCACCAGGCAGATCGTCGCCTCGACCTGGGCTTCCGGCACTTCGAAGATCAGTTCATCATGCACCTGCAGCAGCATTTGCGCGTCGAGCTTGGAGTGAGTCAGCCGGTCTTCCATCCGCACCATCGCCCGGCGCAGGATATCGGCGGCTGAACCCTGGATCGGAGCATTGATGGCTGCGCGCTCATAAAACGCCCGCATGCTCGGGTTCTTCGTGTTGACATCGGGATAATGTGCCTTGCGGCCAAAGATCGTCGTCACATAGCCATTCGCATGCACTTCCTTTTTCACCGCCTCCATGTAGTCCTTGATGCCGGGGAAGCGGCTGAAATAGGTCTTGATGTAATCGGAGGCCTCGCCCCGGCCAATGCCCAGCTGAGCGGCCAGCCCAAAGGCGGAAATGCCGTAAATGATGCCGAAGTTGATGGCTTTCGCCCGACGGCGCACCATCGGATCCATATCCTCGATCGGCACGCCGAACATTTCGCTCGCCGTCATGGCGTGAATGTCGAGCCCCTCCTCAAACGCCGATTTGAGCTGCGGAATATCGGCCATATGCGCCAGCACGCGCAGTTCGATCTGGCTGTAGTCGGCCGAGATCAGCTTATGACCGGTGGCTGCGACAAAGGCCTTGCGGATTTTCCGCCCGGCTTCCGTGCGCACCGGAATGTTCTGCAGGTTCGGCTCCGACGAGGACAGGCGTCCGGTGGTGGTCGCCGCCAGCGCATAGGAGGTGTGAACACGTTTGGTCTCCGGGTGAATATACCCCGGAAGGGCGTCGGAATAGGTCGACTTCAGCTTGGACAACTGACGCCAGGAGACGATGCGCGACGGCAGCTCATGGCCTTCCGCCGCCAGGTCTTCCAGCACGCTGGCAGAGGTCGACCAGGCGCCGGTCTTGGTCTTCTTGCCGCCTGGAAGTCCCATCTTGCCGAAGAGAATGTCGCCAAGTTGTTTCGGCGAGCCGATGTTGAAGCTTTCTCCGGCCAGTTCGCGGATTTCGTCTTCCAGTGCGGCCATACCTTGGGCGAAATCGCCCGAGAGCCGCGACAGCATCTGCCGGTCGACGGAAATGCCGCGCTTTTCCATGCGGGCCAGCACCGGCGCCATCGGGCGTTCAAGGGTCTCATAGACCGTTGCCATGCGCTCGGAGGCCAGACGCGGCTTCAGCACCTGCCACAGGCGCAGGGTGACGTCGGCATCTTCCGCCGCATAGGCGGTAGCCTTGTCAATCGGCACCTTGTCGAAGGTGATCATCGACTTGCCGGAGCCGCAGATGTCCTTGAACGGGATCGGCTTGTGGCCAAGCCAGCGTTCAGACAGTTCGTCCATGCCGTTGCCACCGACACCGGCGTCCAGCGCATAGGAGAGCAGCATGGTGTCATCAAACGGTGCGATGTTGACGCCATAACGGGTCATCACCAGCCAGTCGTACTTCAGGTTTTGGGCAATCTTCAGAACCGCCCGGTCTTCCAGCATCGGTTTCAGGGCATCAAGCGCTTCCTGCAGGGGAATCTGACCGGCAACAAGGCCACCGCCTCCCAGCAGATCGCCTTCGCCGTCGACATGGCCCAACGGCACATAGCAGGCCCGACCCGGCGCGGTCGCCAGCGACAGACCGACCAGCTCCGCCTGCATGGCGTCCAGCGAGGTGGTTTCCGTGTCAAACGCCACATAACCGACCTCATAGGCCTCTGCGACCCATTCCTTCAGCCGGTCGAGCGCGGTGACGGTCTCATAGGCACTGCTGTCGATCACACTGTTGCGGGCCGCTTCCGTGCGCGCATTGGCCACCGTCGCCGGCAGCATCAGGTCGCCATCGGCAACCGACAGGGTCTCACTGGAGCTGGTCTGGGCAGCGGCCGGACGGTTGGAAGGGGCATTCTCCGAAAGCCGACCCTTGTGGTCGGGCACGTCCCAGCCGGGTACCTGAAAGTCATCCGGTTCGATGTTGCCGGCTTCCGCGCCTGTCGCCTCGGCCACGCGCTTGGTCAGGGTGGTGAATCCCATTGCCTTGAGGAAGCCGACGGCCTTCGGGCCATCAATATCGGTGACTGACAGATCGCCGACGGGAATTTCCACCGGAACGTCCTGCTTCAGCATGACAAGCTGTTTGGAAACCCGGGCCTGTTCGGCGAATTCGATGAGGTTTTCCCGGCGCTTGTTTTGCTTGATTTCCGTGGCGCGCGACAGGAGGGTTTCCAGATCGCCGAATTCGTTGATCAGCAGGGCAGCGGTTTTCAGGCCGATGCCGGGCACGCCGGGCACATTGTCGACGCTGTCTCCCGCCAGCGACTGCACCTCGACCACCTTGTCGGGACCAACGCCGAATTTTTCAAAGACGTCCGGCTCCTCGAAGGTCTTGCCCTTCATGGTGTCGATCATCTTCACCTTTGGGCCGATCAGCTGCATCAGGTCCTTGTCGCCCGATGCAATGGTCACCCGCGCCCCAAGGGCGGCGGCCTGCACGGCGTAGGTGGCGATCAGGTCATCGGCCTCAAAGCCTTCCTGCTCGATGCAATGGACGGAAAAGGCGCGGGTGGCCTGTCGGATCAGCCCGAACTGCGGCACCAGATCCTCCGGCGGATCCGGCCGATGCGCCTTGTATTCCGGGTAGATATCAGAGCGGAATGTTTTTGAAGAGTGGTCGAAGATCACCGCGAAATGGGTCGGCTCATCGCCTTCTTCTGGCGAAAGCCCTTCCTGCAGAAGCTTCCACAGCATGTTGCAGAAGCCGGAAACGGCGCCAATCGGCAGGCCGTCGGGCTTGCGCGTCAAAGGCGGCAGCGCGTGGTAGGCGCGGAAAATGAAGGTGGAGCCGTCGACCAGGATCAGGTGGTCGTCGGGCGTCAGCGGGGTGCCAAGCGGGGCAGCGGTGTTTTCTGTCGACATGGCGCGGATCATGCCCCGCTGGAACGCCGCTGGAAAGACTTAATCCGACACTGTCCGCAAGGAAGTCGCCTGTGGTGGCAGGAGATGGACCGTCAGCTGATGGAGGCGGGCTCGATCTCCACCAGTCGCTGGACAGAATCGAGCGCTGCCTTGGTCCGGGGTGAATTCTCGGCGCTCTGCAGATCGTAGTTGATTTGCATGTTGAGCCAGTACTGCGGGGTCGTGTCGAACGCTTTGGCCAAATGCAGGGCCGTGTCGGCGGTGAGGCTGGTTTCCTGTTTGATCAAACGTTGAATGCGTTGGCGATCCAAGCCAAGGGCCTTGGCCAGCTTGCCAGCACTCAGACCAAGAGGCTCCAGATAGAGCTCCTTCAGGATTTCTCCGGGATGAAAGGCAGGAACTGTCATGTGAGCTGCTCCAGATCTTCAGTGATAGTCGCAGATCTCCACCTGATCCGGCCCTGTTGCCGTCCAGATAAAGCAGATGCGCCATTGCATGTTGATCGATACGGACCATTGTCCGTCGCGATCCCTGTCTAATGAATGTAGTCTGTTTCCCGGAGGAAATCGCAAATCTCTCAGATCGGTTGCGGCGTCCATAGCAGCGAGAAGCAGACGTGCTTTGCGCTCGAGGTTTGCCAGAAAGTGACGTGGTTGGCCGCCTCTGGCAAAGGCTTCTGTCACACGGTTTCGATATCCCTGGATCATGCGATGATATGTATCATACTGTGATACAGTCCAAACGTCAAATGACGGTGTTTTCTTACCCAGTTCAGACCGGCTGTGGCTTTGCTTTGGGTGCCAGGCGTGCCCAGTTGGGGCGTTCGAACAAGAACGTGCCCCAGCCGGACCAGTCGATCAGAGCCTTCAGCACCAGCGGGCTGAGGATCGCCGTCAGCGTGACCAGCAGGGAGGTTGTGCCGATGTCGAAGAGACCGAGTTTCAGCAAGATGGTGCGCGCGACCCCCATGGGAAAGAAGAACGCCAGATAGATCACCAGCGAGTTCTTGCCGAAGAACCTAAGAAAGCCGCCAATTGGCAGGGTGGTGGCAAGGCTTGCCACGGAAGCGACGGCCAGGGCGCCAAGACCCCCGAGCACCAGCGCGATCCCCGGTGTGCCCTCCAGGCCATAGACGACCAGCCCCCCGTTGATCAGCCCCCAGCCGACGAGGGCGGCCAGCACGACTGCGCCATTCGAGCGCGCCCATTCAGCGACTGCAAACACCCGCTCGGCGAAGGCATAGCCGGCGACGAAGAAAACGAAGCGTGAAGCGAATTCATCGATCAGAACCGACCCGGTGTGAATCGGCGCCAGATGCAGCAGGGCCGCAATCGCCAGCACGGGAATCGTGGGGATGTTCCATCCGCGCGCCAGTTTCACGACGATGGCGAACAGCGGCAACAGATAGATGAACCAGAGCGTGCCGAAGGGTTCGATGAACGCTGTGAGGTAGAGCATCACCACGCCTCCCCATC
Source organism: Roseibium limicola (assembly GCF_017313085.1). Taxonomy (GTDB): domain Bacteria; phylum Pseudomonadota; class Alphaproteobacteria; order Rhizobiales; family Stappiaceae; genus Roseibium; species Roseibium limicola. The sequence continues at coordinate 159,327 of NZ_JAFLNF010000009.1, forward strand.
CGACATCAGCGGCAAAGATCGGCGCCTTGACGATGAACTGCAGGGTCAGCCAAAGCACATAGAAATAGGCGAAATGCAGCAGCTTTCGATCGAGGAAGTCAGCCCAGTCGCGCTTGAGGGCACGCGCCAGAAACAGCCCGGAGATAAGGAAGAAGGCAGGAATGCGGAACGGCTGGCAGAAGGCCACGATGCCATGCATCCAGCCTTCGGCTCCAACGGCCTTCTCCACGCCCAACACGGAATGCATCATCACCACCAGACAGATGCTGATGCCCTTGGCGATATCGACCCAACTGACCCGCGACGCGCCTGCCGTAGTGCCGGATGACGTCTCTGCGCCGATTGGAGGCTGCTTTTTCTGTTGAGCGGTCTGCATGAGATGATCCGTTTTGTAAAACCGGACCGCACACTACGGGGTTTACCGTAGCGGAGAGTTAAGATCAGACCGAGACCTGCAAGAAAAGACAGGGGCAGACTTCACAAGGGTGTGAGGTCCATCGTTCCTTGCCTGATTCATGAACCTGGCTTGTCGTCTTTCCAGGGGCTCAGGCGGGCTGGTCCGTTGCCCGCGTCAGGGCCGGAGTTTCGGTCGGGATCGTTCTTGCGTTTCCAATCCTCCTCATCCAGATCGACAACCGGTTCGCCACCGGGGCCTGTGCGCGATGGACCATCTGGACCGGACCGTTGTTCGGTGGTTGTGACGACAACATTAGCGCGTGAAATCAACATGTTGGCGAGGAAGTCGCGGAACGGCGGAATGAACAGGGCCAGACCGACAGCATCACTGGCGAAGCCCGGGATCAGCAGAAAAATGCTGGCGATAACCATCAGGGCGCCATGAATCATGTCGCGTCCGGGCACCCGGCCGGCGTTCATTTCCGACTGGATACGCATGACAAGGGAGACGCCCTGGGTCCGCAGCATCAGCAGCCCGGCCATGGCAGTCACGACGGTCAGCAAAATGGTCGGCAGAACACCGATGGCGCTGCCCACCTGAATGAACACCATAATTTCAATCAACGGCAGACCGATGATGACGGCAAGAATAAGAAAGCCCACAGGGTCCTCGAGTTTCGTGTGTTGTTTCAGCTAACCTAGTAACTTCAACGGGGAATTTCGAGTGTTTCCGGTCCGGTTTTAGTCATAAGATGAAAACTTCCCTTGCTCCGGGGGCTGGATGCTGGTTCAAGGACACTTACATATCAAGGTAGACAGCGAGCTGGAATGTTAGCCGGGGCCATGGCCCAACGGACATTTCAGACAGGTTATTTAGGCATGGATAGGCTCCGGAACTGTGAGCCAACGGGATGAGATGAGCGAGATCTTCGACGTTTACACAATCATCTTTCTGATTTTGGCGGTGTTTATCATTTTCCGCCTGCGGTCGGTTCTTGGCAAACGCACCGGTAATGAGCGCCCGCCGTTCGACCCCTATACCAAGCCGGAAAACACCCAGTCTTCCCGGCCGGATCAGACACAGGACGCAGATGGCGGCAACGTCATTCCGCTGCCGGGTCAGAGCCCTGTTGAAGGATCTCAGGGCAAAGGCGAAGGTGCCGTGATCGAGAAGATCGCGCCCGCCGGCACAGCCTTGAACGACGCGCTGCGCAAGATTCTCTCTGCTGACTCCAGCTTCGAGCCGGGCCCGTTCATTCAGGGGGCGACCGGCGCCTATGAAATGATTGTCACGGCTTTCGCCGACGGCGACCGCAAAACCCTGAAGGAGCTTCTGTCCAAGGAAGTGAACGAAGGCTTTGTGACTGCGATCGATGAGCGCGAAAAGCGTGGCGAAACCATCGAGAGCTCATTTGTCGGCATCGACAAGGCGGAAATCGTCGAGGCTGAGCTCAAGGGCTCCGTCGCTCAGGTGACCGTCCGGATCCATAGCCAGCTGATCTCCGCCACCAAGGACAGCGAAGGTCACATCATCGATGGCGACCCGACCAAGGTTTCCGATGTGGTCGATCTATGGACCTTTGCCCGCGACACCAATTCGCGGGATCCCAACTGGCGTCTGGTCGCAACCGAATCCGCGGAATGATCCTGCGGCTTCAGGCCAGCGCATGCCGTGTGGTTTTCGGGCTCGCCTTTCTTGTGGCGGGCCCTTGTTTTGTCGGTCAGCCGAGTATCGCCGCTGCACAGGAGGCGCCGGGGGCTGCTTTGACCTCGACCGGAAAAGGGACGCGCCCGACCATGACTTCCTTCGCAGATCTGCCTGATTGGGCACGCGAAGATCATGTCGCCGCCCTCTCTGCGTTCCTGCGGATCTGCCGCCAACCCGAAATCCTCACCCGTCCCGGTCCGCATCGCATGGCATCGGCGCAGGCAAATGCCCTGTGCCATGATGCGCTGAGCGCCGCCGAGGCGAGGGAGCCGCAGTCCGCCAGGCGCTTTTTCGAAACCCGTTTCACGCCTGTGACGGTCAGTTCCACAGCCTTCCTGACCGGCTATTTCGAGCCTGAGTTTGCAGCCTCTCGCCAAAAGACGCAGCGTTATTCCAGTGCGTTGCTGCGCCTTCCGGCGGGCTTCACCAAGGTGTCTGCCGCCAACCGCCCGTCCAGCTGGTCGCATGCTCTGCCCTATGGGCGCCGCAGTGGTGGCAAGCTTCTGCCCTTGCCGGATCGCGGAGCGGTGATGGATGGCGCCTTCGACGGTGAGGGGCTGGAGCTGGCGTATCTCGACCCGGTCGACGCGTTTTTTGTTCACGTTCAGGGCTCCGCACGGTTGCGTCTGGAAAACGGTGAGGTGATGCGGGTCGGCTTTGCGGGCAAGACAGGCCACGATTACACATCGATTGCGCGCCAACTTGTTCTGGCAGGGGAGGGCACTCCGGAGGACTTCACCATGTCCGGCCTGCGCCAATGGCTGGCGGACCACCCGAAGCGCATTGACGGTCTCTTGCGCCAGAACCGTTCTTATATTTTCTTCCGTGAGATCGAAGCCCTGAGCCCGGATCAAGGTCCGATAGGGGCGCTGGGCCTGCCGCTGGTGCCCGGTCGCAGTCTGGCCGTCGATCCGGCGCATATCTCCTATGGTCTGCCTTTGTATCTTGTCGGTGAAATCCCCGGCGAAAAAGGCCGCCCAACCCGGATCAGCCGCATTGTCATTGCCGATGATACGGGATCGGCGATCAAGGGTGCCGCGCGCGGTGATCTGTTTGTCGGATCCGGTGACGCCGCAGGGCAGCAGGCCGGAGATCTGCACCATCCGGTTTCGATGACGGTTCTGCTCCCCAACGGGCTTGCCTCTTCCGCCCCTGAGATGGGGGCACGAGGCCAGTGAGTGAAAAGCAGCGGCGCACGAAAAAGCAGCTGACCGACGAAGATCGGGTTCTGTGGAGCAAGGTGGCGAAAACGCTGACCCCGCTGGAGCCTCAAAAAGCCAAGGTTGTCCGGCCCGACGACATCACCTTTGCCGAGCTGATGGATGATGGCCGTCGGGAAGACGCTTCCCAGGCGTCGGGCAAGACCGCGTCAAAGCCGACCCCTCCGACGGCAACGGCGATGCGTGCGCCAAAGCCGCCGCCCGGCCCGCCGCCACTGCATCCGCTGGAGCATAAGGTCCGCAAGAAGGTGGCGCGTGGCCTCAAGCCCATCGATGCGCGCATTGACTTGCATGGCTTGCGCCAGGACGAGGCGCACACCCGGCTGCGCGGCTTTCTGCACGACGCCCAGGGCAGAGGTCACAAACTTGTGCTAGTGATTACAGGCAAGGGCGGCACGGGCTCGCGCACCGGGTCATGGAGCGGTATCCATGGCGAGGAGCGGGGCGTGTTGCGCCGCGTGGTGCCGCAGTGGCTGGCGTTGCCGGACATGCGGACGCTGGTGATCGGCTATGAAGAGGCAAATATCAGCCACGGTGGTTCGGGTGCGCTCTATGTGCGCATTCGCAGGCGAAGGTAAGGACAGACGTGACCCCGTTGGGAGCAAAAATCCGCGAATTGCGGAACAAGCGCGGCGTGTCGCTGAAGGACATGGCAGAAGAGCTTTCCGTCTCCAGTGCCTATCTCTCCGCTCTGGAGCATGGCAAGCGTGGCAAGCCCACCTGGTTCATGGTCCAGCGGATCATCACCTATTTCAATGTGATCTGGGATGAGGCGGAAGAAATTCAGCGCCTGGCTGAACTCTCGGATCCGAAAGTGACGATCGATACATCCGGCATGGCGCCGCAGGCAACCGAGCTGGCCAACCGTCTTGCAGGGGCCATTGGTGGTCTGTCGACGGAATCCCTCGCTCACCTGCTGCATCAGGTTCGGACAGCTGCCGCAAAGGATCGGGTCTAGGGACTTGAGATCTCGAACGGTTCTTTACCGCCCATTATATTGCAACCTCTATGAAGAGGATGAATTCAGCGTCTGGCCTTCGTCATTTGCTGCAACATTGTCTTCGATTAGCGCGACGATCAAGAGTTCATGAAGATTCCCAAGGAAGACCTCACCGGCATCATCGACAGCACTGCTTTGCAGCAGAAGCTTCAGGCCATCGCGGAAAAGAATGGCGGCGACGGATCCTCTCCGAAAGCGCGGACCCAGGTTCTGAAGCTGTTGAAGCAAGCGATGGCTGACGGGCGCGCCGTTGTCGAGAAACGTCTCGGGGAGGATGGCGGTGGGCTGAAATGCGCCCGGCGCATGTCCCATCTGCAGGATGAATTGATCCGTCTGACTTTCGATTTCGCGCTGGCTCATGTGTACCGGGTAGAGATCCGCTCCGCAGCGGAACGGTTGATGGTCGCCGCAGTCGGGGGGTATGGCCGGGGCACTCTGGCGCCCGGTTCCGACGTCGATCTGCTGTTCGTTCTGCCCTACAAGCAGACCCCCTGGGGTGAGCAGGTGGTGGAATACATCCTCTACATGCTCTGGGATCTGGGGCTGAAGGTCGGTCACGCGACGCGCAACATCGACGAATGCGTCCGTCTCTCACGCTCCGACATGACCATCCGCACGGCCATTCTGGAGGCTCGCCGGATTTGCGGCGACAAGCCTTTGTTCAACGAGCTGCTGGAGCGTTTCAACGCGGAAGTGGTCGAAGGCACAAGCTCCGACTTCATCGAGGCAAAATTGGCCGAGCGCGACACCCGTCACCGCAGACAGGGTGTGTCGCGCTATCTGGTCGAGCCGAACATCAAGGAAGGCAAAGGCGGTCTGCGCGATCTGAACACCCTGTTCTGGATCGCCAAGTACCACTATCAGGTGCGTGAGCAGTCCGGCCTGGTGCGCAAGGGCGTTCTGTCGCGGTCCGAGTATAACCTCTTTGTTAAATGCGAGGATTTCCTCTGGGCAGTGCGCTGCCACCTGCATTTCCTCACCGGCAGACCGGAAGAGCGCCTGTCGTTCGACGTTCAGCGTGAGATCGCCATCCGTTTGGGCTACACCCAGCACCCGGGCATGAAGGATGTCGAGCGCTTCATGAAGCATTACTTCCTGGTGGCCAAGGATGTCGGGGATCTGACCCGCATCTTCTGCGCCGCACTGGAAGACCAGCACGTCAAGGAGCCGCTTGGCCAGCACATCGGCCATCAGATTGGCGGTTTTGTACGCCGTCTGCGCGGAGGCCGTCCGTTGAATGCGGCCCGTCCGGTTGAAGGTCATCCGGCGTTCGAGGTGGAAAACAACCGGCTGAACGCAATCTCGGACACCGTTTTCAAGGACGACCCGGTCAACCTGATCCGGATCTTCCAGATCGCCGACAAGAATGGCTGCAACCTGCATCCCGAGCTGACACGGCTGATCCGCCGGTCGCTGAAGCTGGTTGACAGCGGTGTGCGCCGGGATCCGGAAGCCAATCGGTTGTTCGTAGCCATTCTGACATCGCGCAATACACCGGAAAAGACCTTGCGCAAGATGAATGAAACCGGCGTTCTCGGCCGTTTCGTGCCCGATTTCGGCAAGGTCGTGGCGATGATGCAGTTCAACATGTACCACCACTTCACCGTCGATGAGCATCTGATCCGCTCCATCGGGGTTCTGCATGAAATCGAGCGCGGTGACAGCGGCGAAGATCACCCGTTGTCGACCGACATGATCAAGACACTGCAGAACCGCAAGGTGCTGTTCGTGGCGATGTTCCTGCATGACATTGCCAAGGGGCGCCCGGAAGACCATTCCATTGCCGGCGCCCGGATAGCACGCAAACTGTGCCCGCGTTTCGGCCTGACGGCGGCGGAAACGGAGACCGTCTCCTGGCTGATCGAGCATCACCTCGACATGAGCACCGTCGCCCAGTCGCGTGATCTTTCCGACCGAAAGACGATCAACGACTTTGCCCAGGTGGTGCAGTCGATGGAGCGGCTGAAACTGCTGCTGATCCTGACGGTTGCGGACATTCGCGCCGTTGGCCCCGGTGTTTTCAATGGTTGGAAAGGGCAGCTTTTGCGCACGCTCTACTATGAGTGCGAGTTGCATCTGACCGGCGGCCACACCCGCATCTCCCACAGCCAGACCGTCGAGCACGCCAAACAGTCCCTGCTTGAAAATCTCAAGGATTGGCCGGAAGCGGAGCGGGAAAGCTATCTCAACCGCCACTACAAGGCCTATTGGCTGCGCACCGATCCGGAGCGTCTTCTGGCCCATGCCGAGTTGTTCCGCAAGACCGATGCCACCGGCGAACAGCTGTCGTTCCAGGTCACGCCGCATGCGTTTGAAGGGGTGACCGAGGTCACCGTTCTGGCGCCGGATCACCCACGCCTCCTGTCGGCGATTGCCGGGGCCTGTTATGTCACTGGCGCCAACATCGTGGATGCGCAGATCGACACGACCACGGACGGCTTTGCCCTCGATACGATTTTTGTCAGCCGCGAACTGCCCGATGATGCGGACGAACACCGGCGAGGCGAACGCATTGCCGATCTGATCCGCAAGGCTTTGTCGGGGGAGGTGCCATTGCCGGCGCAGACCCAGCGCAAGAACACGCTCAAGAGTCGGGTGAAAGCATTCAAGGTCGAGGCCGACGTGCTGGTCAACAATTCCTGGTCGGACGAATACACGGTGCTGGAAGTCTCCGGTCTCGATCGTGCCGGCCTGCTGTATGACCTCACCCGCTGCATTTCCACGTTGAACCTCAATATCGGCTCGGCGCATATTTCGACCTTCGGTGAGCGCGTGGTCGATGTGTTTTACGTGACCGATCTGACCGGACAAAAGATTGCCAACATCGGGCGGCAAGAGATCATGCGCGAACGGCTGGCGGAAGCGGTGGACGGCAAGCTGGATCTCAGCGCGTCAGCTTCGGTCAGCCGCTAGATTAGGCCCATTTCAAGCCGCATCGCGGTCCTCGGGAACTTGTAGACATGAACCTCCTTCGCAGCTTCGCCACCGTCGGCGGCGCCACCATGGCGAGCCGTCTTCTGGGGTTCGTGCGCGACACCCTGCTGGCCGCCGCTGTCGGCACCGGCCCGGTGGCCGATGCGTTTGTCGTTGCTTTTCGGCTTCCCAATCTGTTCCGGCGGCTGTTTGCAGAAGGCGCGTTCAACTCCGCCTTCATTCCGCTGTTTGGTCGCGCGGTGGAGGAAGAAGGCGACGAGAAAGCCCGTCAGATTGCAGGTGAAATCGGCTCGGGCCTCATTTCCAGCCTTTTGGTAATCACCGCTCTGGCGCAGATTTTCATGCCGGCGGTCGTCTGGGCTCTGGCACCGGGGTTTGTCGACGACCCGGAGAAGTTTGATCTGACGGTGCTGATGTCGCGCATCGCCTTCCCCTACCTGATCTTCATGTCGGCGCTGGCTTTTTTGGGTGGCATCCTGAACACCTATGAGCGTTTTGCCGCTGCAGCCCTTGCGCCGGTGATGCTGAACATCGTCATGAGCGTTGTTCTGGCCGTCGTGCTTTTCGTCGGCGTTCCGGCCTCGGTCAACCTCGGTATTATCCTCACTGTCGGTGTCAGCGTCGCCGGATTGCTACAGCTTGTTGTCGTGCTGATCGACCTGCGCCGTGCCGGGATTTCCGTTCCCATCCTGCGGCCTCGCATGACCCCGGCGGTGAAAAAGCTGCTGGTGTTGGGTGTGCCTGGCGTGATCGCCGGCGGCGTCACCCAGATCAACGTCGCGGTTGGTCAGGTGATTGCCTCGATGCAGGATGGCGCCAACGCGCTGCTGTACTACGCCGACCGGCTGTATCAGCTGCCGCTGGGTGTCATCGGCATTGCCATCGGCGTGGTGCTGTTGCCCAGCCTGACGCGTCAGCTGCGCTCCGGGCAGACCGACCATTATCAGCGCAGCCTCAACAACGCGCTGGAGTTTTCGCTTGCCCTGACCCTGCCGGCGTCTGTCGCCCTGGCTGTCGTGCCGCATGAGATCGTCGGCGTGCTGTTTCAGCGTGGTGCCTTCGATCAGGCGGCGACCAATGGCACTTCGGCTGCGCTTGCCGCTTATGCCTTCGGCCTCCCGGCCTTCGTCCTCAACAAGGTGTTTTCGCCCGGTTACTTCGCCCGGGAGGACACCCGAACGCCGATGATCTTCGCCACCATCGGCATGGTGGTGAATGTGGCTGTGTCTCTGGCGCTGTTTTCCAGCCTGCAGCACGTCGGCATTGCGCTTGCGACCACGATTGCCGGATGGGTCAACACCGGGCTTCTCATCTTCACCCTCTGGCATCGCGGGCATTTCCAGCCGGACCTGCGCATTCTGCGAAAAGTTTTCTTCCTGCTGGTCTGCAGCCTGCTGATGGGCGTCGCCCTGCATTTTGCCGCCGGATGGCTTGCCCCGTTGTTTGCGGATGGGGCATTGCCGGTGCGGCTTGGCGGTCTGGCCCTCCTGGTGGGAACCGGTCTGGTGATCTATGCCGTGTTGGTTCAAGCAACCGGTGGCAGCGATCTGATTGCACACGCCAAGGCGTTGAGACGCCGCAAGATCTGAGCTCTGATCGTTTGCGTTTCTCTTGCGTTCCAAGGGTCGGGTGACGTAAGACCGGCCCGCACCATGAATTCCACCAAGCGCCCTTCCAACCGGCCGCTTGCAGACAGGACCAGACAATGACGGCGTTTCAAAATCGCGTCTTTTCCGGCGTTCAGCCGACGGGCAATCTTCATCTTGGCAATTATCTGGGCGCAGTGTCCCGCTGGGTTCCGCTTCAGGACCAGATGGAAACCATCTTCTGTGTCGTTGACCTTCATGCGATCACCGCAGGCTTTCCTGAGTCCGGTGTGCTGCGGGACGCAACCCGTGAAGTGACAGCAGCCTATATCGCAGCTGGCATCGATGCCAAAAAGTCGATCATCTTCAACCAGTCCCAGGTGCGTGAGCATGCGGAACTGGCATGGATCTTCAACTGTGTGGCGCGCATGGGCTGGCTCAACCGCATGACCCAGTTCAAGGAAAAGGCCGGCAAGAACCGCGAAAACGCTTCCGCGGGTCTGTTTGCCTATCCGAACCTGATGGCTGCCGACATTCTGGCCTATCGTGCCACCCATGTGCCGGTCGGTGACGACCAGAAGCAGCATCTGGAGCTGACCCGCGACATCGCCGCCAAGTTCAACAACGACTTTGGCGCCAGCATCAAGGATCTGGGCCTGGGTGTTCCCAACCCGACGCCGTCGCCGGAAGTGCCGGAGCAGGTCTACTTCCCGCTGACCGAGCCGATGATCGCCGGGCCCGCCACCCGCATCATGTCGCTGCGCGACGGCACCAAGAAGATGTCGAAGTCCGATCCGTCCGACCTGTCGCGCATCAACCTGCGCGACGATGCGGAGGCGATTGCCAAGAAGATCAAGAAGGCCAAGACCGACGCGGACGCCCTGCCGTCCGAGACCGATGGTCTGAAGGAACGCCCGGAAGCCGACAATCTCGTCGGCATCTATGCGGCACTTTCCGGCAAGTCCAAACAGGACATTCTCGACGACTTTGGCGGTCAGCAGTTCTCGGCCTTCAAGCCGGCGCTGTCCGACCTGGCCGTTGAAAAGCTGTCCCCGATGACCGGCGAAATGCGCCGTCTGATGGATGATCCGGTTGAAATCGACAAGGTCTTGAAGGATGGGGCCGAACGCGCCTCGGCCATCGCCGAACCGATCCTCAAGGACGTCCGCGCCATCGTCGGCTTCCTCGACGTACGCTGATCCGACCTTCGCATGATCGTCATCAGAACGCCCGGGCTCACAGCTCGGGCGTTTTTCGTTGTGCCTGCTTTCTGGGGGAAGGGGATGATCTTTCCTGTGAAATCAGCTTAGACTGAGCCTCTGCAACAGCGGAGTGAGATGCCTTGACATCGCATGGATATGACAGCGGACGCCTGAACCTGCCTTTCGTCGGCATCTGCACCTTTGGCAAGTTTCCCTATCAACCCGACTGGAATGCGATTGACGCCGATGTGGCGGTGCTCGGCGCGCCGTTCGATTTCGGCACCCAGTGGCGCTCCGGCGCCCGCATGGGTCCACGCGCCATCCGCGAGGCGTCGACGCTGTTTTCCTTCGGGCACGGCGGTGCCTACGATTTTGAGGACGACATCACCTATCTGCCGGCGGATACCACCCGCATCATCGACATTGGCGATGCGGACATCATCCATACCGACACCATCGGCAGCCATGCGCGCATTGAGGAAGGGGTTCGCAAGATTCTCAAGGCCGGAGCGTTGCCTGTGGTGCTGGGCGGCGATCATTCGGTCAATATTCCCTGCATCAACGCCTTTGATGATCAGGAGCCGATCCATCTGGTGCAGATCGATGCGCATCTGGATTTCGTCGACGAGCGCCACGGCGTGCGCTACGGCCATGGCAATTCGATGCGCCGCGCGGCGGAAAAGCCCTATGTCACCGGCCTCAGCCAGATCGGCATCCGCAATGTCTCGTCAACGGCACGCGATGGCTATGAAGACGCCCGCCGCATGGGCTCGGACATTCAGTCCGTACGGCATTTTCGCAAGCTCGGCGTGGAGGGCATGCTGGAGCGGGTGCCGGCAGGCAAACGCTACTATCTGACCCTGGATATCGACGCCTTCGACCCGTCCATCGCGCCGGGCACGGGAACGCCCAGCCACGGCGGCTTCATGTATTATGAGGTTCTGGAATTCATCGATGGATTGGCCCAGCGCGGCCAGATCGTCGGTCTCGATCTTGTCGAGGTTGCGCCCGACTATGACCCGACCGGCTCGACCAGCACCCTGGCAGCGCAGATCCTGATGAACACCATCGGTCGTATTCTGCATTACCGCTAGGCCGTAGGCCTCAGCTCTCCAACTGCTGTCCCGGCCTTGAGCCGGGACCTCTATGCACCCACTCGTGTTGAATGACGTGAAAAAAGGTCCCGGATCGGGGTCCGGGACAGCATGGTTTTGGGGTCCTCTGCGATCAGTCTGCGGCTTCGGCTTCGCGCACGGCCAGTTCGATTTCCTCAACCAGACCGGTGTCGAGCTCAAGTCGGGCGGCCAGCATCTGCAGGTAGGCGCGTTCAGCGGCGTGGTCGGGTTCGATCGCCAGACGTGAGACGGCATAGATTTCGGCGGCGGTTTCCGGCGTTTTGGCCGAAGCGACCACCTTGTCGAGATCCAGCGGCGCGCGCAGCTCGTCCATCAGGAAGGCCTTGGCTTCAGTGTCGAGACCGGCTTCATCCATCTTGCCGAAGATCTTGTCCTGTTCCTCGGCGTCGATGTGACCGTCGACCTTGGCGGCTGAGATCATCGCCACCAGCAGCGCAACAGCAACCTGGTTTTCGCCGCCGGGCTGGGAGGCGGGGTCAAAGGCGTTGCCCTTGGGGGGCGCAGCCGGAATGGCGTCCGTCTGCGGGCGGGGCTCGCCCTGCTTGTTGGCGCTGTAATTCTGATAGGCCTTGTAGGCGAGGCTGGCAGCCAGGGCGAGGCCACCGTATTGGACCGCTTTCGAGCCAATCTTGCGACCGCTCTTGCTGCCGAGCATCATCCCGGCCAGACCGCCCAACGCAAGGCCCTGCCCCTGGGAGCCAAGAAATTGCTTGCCCAGGGAAAGGAGGTCATTCGGCGAGCTGTTGCCGCTGGCGGAACCGCCGCGTGCTTGCCCTGCAGACGTGCCCCCTTGGGAAGCGCCCAGAAACTGGTCCAGAAGAGATTTTGCGTCGAACATGAAAGCTCCCTTGATCGTCAGGCCGTGATGGCGTGTCCATGCCGGGAGAAATGGGGCCGCGCGCGACGTCCCGCAAGGGTTTCCGACACTTGGTTACAATTGCAAGCGCTGCGCATGCAGGCGTTCAGCTTGCCTGCGACCATGCCGGAGCTTGAGCCCTTTCCGCAAGGGAAAAGGGCTCATCCGGTCTGTGATCTGAGGGGAGACGTGGAGCTTCAGCCTTTGACCTTGGCTTCCAGAACATCCCAGACGTGGGCGGCTACATCCGGCCCGCCGAGTTTTGCCACGGCGCGAATGCCGGTCGGAGCGGTGACGTTGATTTCCGTCAGCTTGCCGTCGATGACGTCGATGCCGACGAGGATCAGGCCTTTTTCCTTCAGGGACGGGCCGAGGCGGGCACAGATCTCGCGTTCTTTTTCCGTCAGCTCGCTTTCGCGCGCCGCACCGCCACGCACCATGTTGGAGCGCAGGTCGCCTTCCGCCGGGACCCGGTTCACCGCGCCGGCAAACTCGCCGTCGACCAGCAGGATCCGTTTGTCCCCATGCTTTACATTCGGCAGGAACTGCTGGATCACCCAGGGTTCGCGGAAGGTGGCGGCAAAGAAGTCGTAGAGCGAGCCGTAGTTCAGATCGTCCTGGGTGATGCGGAAGACCGCCGCGCCACCATGACCGAACAGCGGCTTCATGACGATGTCGCCATATTGCTTGCGGAACAGGTCGATCTCGTCCCGGTCGCGGGTCACCAGCGTCGGCGGCATCAGATCGGAAAACTCGGTGACGAACAGCTTTTCCGGGGCGTTGCGCACTTCGCGCGGATCATTCACCACCAGCGTGTTCGGGTGAACCTTCTCCAGCATGTGGGTGGCGGCGATATAGGCCAGATCGAACGGCGGATCCTGGCGCATCAGCACCACATCGATGTCGGCCATGTTGATGCGCTGCTTTTCGCCCAGGGTGAAGTGATTGCCTTTTTCGTCGCGCACCTCCACCGGTTCCAGCCCGCCGAACACCTCTTCGCCCCACATCGCCAGCCGGTCCGGCGTGTAGTGAAAAAGCTCGTGACCGCGGGCCTGAGCTTCCAGCATCATCGCAAACGCGCTGTCACCGGCAATGTTTATGGAGGAAATGTGGTCCATCTGGACCGCCACCTTGAGGGGCATGGAGTGTCTCCCGGCAGGGGCGCATCAGTCTCGACACGCCAGGGGCTTTAAAGGAATGGTTGGTCCAGATATGCGTTTGGCAACCGGGTTTGTCCAGTGGCGCTTGGGGCTTTGATGGTGGGATGGCCTAGTCCCGCGCCTGAAACGCATTGACAATGTGCTCCGGCCAGCGCCAGGGGCGGACGATCATCACGTCGAAGCGCAGGGTGTAGAACACCGCCTTGGGATGTCCGGCGATGAAGATCCGGGCGGCTTTGACGATGCGGCGCTGGGCGGCGGGCGTCACCGCCTCAAGCGCGCTTTCTCGGGTGCGCCGGGCCTTTACCTCAATGAAGGCGACGGTCTTGCCACGCTTGGCAATCAGGTCGATCTCGCCGGACCCGGTCTTGAAGCGCCGTTTGAGAATGCGCCAGCCGGTCAGCCGCAGAGCAAGCGCTGCGCGGTTTTCTGCCGACAGGCCAAGCTTGTAAGCTTTGCGGCGATGATCAGACCCTGACCCTGACCCTGACCCTGACCCTGACCCTGATCCCGCCGCCATGGGGTCAGTCCTCGTCGCCGGATTTCAGCATCAGCGCCCGCTTGTAGATCTCGTTGCGGTCGCCACCGGTCTGCTTCGCCACGGATTTGGCGGCAGCGCTCACCGGCATGTCGACCAGGGCTTCCCGCAGCAGGCTGTCGATATCGTCCTGACTGGCGGCAGGCTTTTCGCCCGGAGGACCGACCAGAATGACGATCTCGCCTTTCGGTGCATCGCCGGAAAACAGCTCGGCCAGGTCGCCTAATGTACCGCGCTCAAAGGTTTCGAAGCGTTTTGTCAGTTCGCGGGCGACGGCCGCCTCCCGGTCCGCCCCCAGTTCTTCGACCATGACAGCCAGCGTTGCGCCCAGACGGCGCGGGCTCTCGTAGAACACCAGCGTGCCTTGCGTTTCGACAAGGCTTTTCAGGCGTGTGCGTTTCTGACCGTCCTTCTGCGCCAGAAAGCCGGCGAATACGATGGTGTCGCTGGGCAGGCCCGCCCCGACCAGACCGGCCAGCAGGGCAGACGCGCCGGGGATCGGGATGACCTTGTGACCTTCCGCCACCACATCCCGCACCAGTCGGTATCCGGGATCGGAAATCAGCGGCGTGCCTGCATCGCTGACAAGTGCGATGGAACCACCGTCTTCCAGCACGGACAGCAGTTTGGGGCGCTGCTTGTCGGCGTTGTGTTCGTGATACGGTAGAAGCTTTGCCTTCAACCCGTAGCGCTGGGTCAGAATGCCGGTCACCCGCGTGTCTTCGCAGGCGATCACATCGGCGCAAGCCAGGGTTTCCAGTGCCCGCACCGTGATGTCGCGCAGGTTTCCGATGGGTGTGGAGACGATGTAAAGCGCCGGGTCGAGCGGCGGTGCCTGGATCGCGTGTTCGCCGATAAAGTAGCGACGTGCGGAGGAAACGGGGTCTGCGGTCATCTCTGGTCCCGGTGCCTGGGCACCTTTTTGGCGGGTCACTTTTGCTTCAGTCTCCCGCGCTACTGTGCTGGAGGGCTCCTGTCCAGCTCCAATCGTGGCGGCTCGGACCGGCGGCAAAATCCACGGGTTGAAACCGTCTGATAGGCGTTGCAGGCGGAAACAGCGGAAATTTCGTAAAAAATCCCTGTACCTGCTGCCTCCAAAGGCACGCTCAAACTGGACAGAGCGTCCGTGAATTCGTTAAGTATTTCAAATGGTGATCGAGGAGGCAACGTCGTGATCAAGTTTAACGGACTGCGCGCGGCGCAGAAGCTGACGTCGGCCTGGCGTGCGGCGACTGTCGGAGTGAGTGCGCTGGCCCTGGCCAGCTGCGTCGGCTCGACGCTCGGATCCTTTCCGGATAACCAGATACAGGCCCCGACGCAGACGACGGTGAGCGGCGAAACGCTGGGCACCGGCTCGGTGCGGGTCGGGCTGCTTCTGCCGATGAGCGGCGCAGGGAGCGCCAATTCCATTGCCCAGGTTTTCCGCAACTCCGCAGAGCTGGCCCTGAACAATTTCCCCAATGCGGATGTACAACTGCTGGTCAAGGACACCGGCGGCACATCAGAGGGCGGACGGGCAGCGGCCCAGGCTGCGATCAACGAAGGCGCGGAGCTGATCCTCGGGCCGGTGTTTGCGCCCGCAGTTGCCGGTGCCGCAGCGACCGCACGCGCCTCCGGCGTTCCGGTTGTCGCCTTTTCCACCGACACCTCTGTGGCTGCACGCGGCGTCTATCTTCTCAGCTTCCTGCCGCAAAGCGATGTGCAACGGGTGATTGCCCATGCGTCGTCCAAGGGCAAGCGCTCCTATGCGGCGCTGTTGCCGGATGATTCCTACGGTGCTGTGGTCGAGGCGGCGTTTCGCCAGGAAGTCGGGCGGACCGGCGGCCGCATCGTGTCCATTCAGCGCTACTCGCTCAGCGGCAACAACACGGCGGATCTGACCGCCAAGACCCAGGCTCTTGTCAGCTCGCTGCCGCAGGTGGATGCGCTGTTCGTGCCGGCGGGAGGTGGTGTGCCGCCGCTGGTGATGCAGACGCTGATGCAGCAGCGCGCCCAGCTGGGCAATGTCACCATGCTCGGCAGCGGCCAATGGGACACCCAGCAAACCAAGTCCAGCCCGGTGCTGGCGGGTGCCTGGTATCCCGGCCCTGCCGATACGGGCTATCAGGCTTTTGCCGGTCGCTACTCCCAGGCTTACGGCACTCAGCCACCGCGCAATGCAACGCTGGCCTATGACGGTGTGACCCTGGCCGCCGGTCTGGTGCGCTCTGCCGGGCCTCAGCGCTTCGCCACAAGCGTGCTGACCAATCGGGATGGCTTCATCGGCATCGACGGTCTGTTCCGTTTCCTGAGCTCCGGCGAGAACGAACGTGGTCTGGCGATCTATCAGCTCACCGGTTCGGGTGCGCAGGTGGTGTCCCCGGCTCCGCGCGATTTCCGCTCTGGAACCTGAGCATCAGCTAGCTCAAAGCCAATTGGGTGGCTGATACGCTGTCCGCACTCTGGAGACCTCCATGCTTCGCAATGCGCGTGTGGTTCTGATCATTTCCGGCGGAATTGCCGCCTACAAGTCGCTTGATCTGATCCGGCGCTTGCGGGAGCGCGGGGCCGTGGTCACGGCAATCATGACGAGCGGTGCGCAGCAGTTCATCACGCCGCTGGCCGTTGGGGCTCTGACCGGACAGCCGGTCTACACCGAGCTGTTTGACCGGGAGGCCGAGCAGGACGTTGGTCACATCCGTCTGGCGCGCGACCACGACATGATCATCGTGGCGCCTGCAACAGCCAACCTGATGGCCAAGATGGCCCACGGCATGGCCGATGATCTGGCCAGCACCGTGCTGTTGGCCACCGACAAGCCGGTGCTGTTGGCCCCGGCAATGAACCCGAAGATGTGGAAAAACCCGGCAACCGCCCGCAATGTTGCAACACTCAAGGCTGACGGTCTCAATTTCATTGGCCCAAACGCCGGCGAGATGGCGGAAAGCGGCGAGGCAGGCGTTGGTCGGATGGCCGAACCGCTTGAGATTGCGCAAGCCGCCGGCAGTCTGTTGCGCCGGACACGCGGCGCGCAAGGCCCCCTTGCCGGCCGCAAGGTCGTAATCACCGCCGGGCCGACCCATGAGCCGATTGATCCGGTGCGCTACATCGCCAACCGCTCGTCCGGCAAGCAGGGCTATGCGCTGGCGGCGGCCGCTGTTGCTGCCGGGGCGCAGGTGACGCTGATCAGCGGCCCTGTTTCCATTGCCGATCCGGATTGGGTCGATGTGGTCAAGGTGGAAAGCGCCCGCGAGATGCTGGCTGCCGTCGAAGCAGCTCTGCCTGCCGATGTGGCCATCATGGCGGCGGCCGTGGCCGACTGGCGCATGGCCGAGGAAGGCCGGCAGAAGATCAAGAAGGAAGCTTCCGGTGCGCTGCCGGTGCTGAAATTCGCTGAAAATCCCGACATTCTGGCAACAATCGGCCATCACGACAGCCTGCGTCCGCAGCTGCTGGTCGGGTTTGCCGCCGAAACCCAGAATCTCGTGACAAATGCCCAGGGCAAACTGCAGCGCAAGAACGCCGACTGGATCGTTGCCAATGACGTCAGCCCGCAAACCGGCATCATGGGGGGCGACAGCAACACCATTCGCCTGGTCAGCGCAGATGGGGTTGAGGATTGGCCGCAGCTGTCGAAGGTCGATGTGGCCGAGCGGTTGATTTCCCGGATTGCTGCAACGCTGAACTCTGAAGACTGAGTTGCGCCTTACGCGGCTTCCCGCTCAAACTGCCAATAGGACATGCTGAGCGTGCCGTGGGAATAGCTGCGGTGCAGCAGCTCGGGCGTGGGCGCCTGTTCTGTCGCATCCGCTGCAGCCCCCATGGCGAAGAACAACGGCAACAGGTGTTCTTCCGTCGGATGCGCCTGACGGAAGTCCGACCGTGACGTCATGTCGGCAAAACCCGTCACCCGACCATCCGCCAGCTTGCCGTCCAGATAGGCATCAAACCCCGTTGCCCAATCGGGGGCGGGCACGCCTTCCGGCATGATCTGCCGCAGGTTGTGCACCGTGCCGCCTGAGCCAATCAGGAGAATGCCTTGCTCCTTGAGAGGCGACAGCGCCTGCCCGATAGCAAAAACATCCTCCGGGGTGCTGTTCAGCGGAAGAGAAACCTGCAAGACGGGAATTTTCAGTTTCGGAAAAACCAGCGACAACGGCACCCAGGCACCGTGATCCAGTCCCCAGCTGTCGTCGGAAGATGCCGTCAGACCGGCTGTTGCCAGATGCGCCAGGACGGTGCCATGCAGCATGTCATCGGCCTGCGCCGGATAGTCGATCTGAAACAGTTCTCGCGGAAACCCCCGCCCGAAGTCATGGATGGTCTTCAGCGGCCCGGCAGACGTCACCCGCAGGCCATCGGTTTCCCAATGCGGCGACATGATCACGATGGCTTTGGCCTCTGGCAGATCCGCCGCCAGTCCTTTCAGAAACCGGTGCGCCGGAATATCGCTCAGCGCCAGCATCGGCGAGCCATGCGCCAGAAACAGGGTCGGCAGGGCAGGCTGTAAGGCAGCGGTCATGAATTATGGTCCTTGAAGGTCAAAGGCGGTGTTGCCGCCAGATTGCTGCCAAAGCCGCCCAGACAGAAGCCCAGAAATCCGCGAATGCCCGTTTCCAAAAACTGAACAATACCGGCCGAAAGAGCCGATTGGTCACGCAATGATCGGGGAAGGCCTGGCCGTAACGGGAGCATACTCTTGACAAATCTGGCTCGAAAATATCTGAAAGACACAAGCGAAGACAAAAGGATTTCCGATGACCGTTCGGCTTGAATTCAAGAAACTTCCTCATGGTGCGGACCTGCCGTTGCCGGCCTATCAGTCGGATCAGGCCGCTGGTCTGGATCTTCTGGCCGCCGTGGAGGCGGCGATCATCCTGCAGCCGGGCAAGCGAACCATCGTGCCGACCGGGCTTGCGATGTCGTTGCCTGCGGGCTTTGAAGGCCAGGTCCGCCCGCGCTCTGGTCTGGCTGCCAAGAACGGTGTCACCGTGCTCAACACGCCTGGCACAATCGATGCGGATTATCGCGGCGAAGTGAAGGTGATCCTGATCAACCTTGGCGATGAGGCTTTCGTCATCGAACGCGGCAGCCGCATTGCCCAGATGATCATCGCGCCGGTTCTCCAGGCCAAGATCGAGCTGGTGGAAGAGCTTTCCGTAACCCGGCGCGGTGAGGGTGGTTTCGGCTCAACCGGAACCGCTTGAGAGAAGATTATCCCTCGCAATTTTCCACAGGCGTCATACATTCGAGGTCTGAAGGAATTCGACAGAGGATCTCAAGGATCCTGTCGGAAATACCCGTTGATTTTCTAGGGAGTTTTTCATGAGCGATAAAAAACCAGGCCGTGGCCGTATTTACGGCTCCATCACCGAGACCATTGGCGATACGCCGATTGTCCGTCTGGATCGCCTCGCCAAGGCGCATGGCGTCAAGGCCAACCTGCTCGGCAAACTCGAGTTCTTCAACCCGATCTCCAGCGTCAAGGACCGTATTGGCGTAGCGATGATCGAGGCCATGGAAGAATCTGGCAAGATCACGCCGGGCAAGACCACTCTGGTCGAGCCAACCTCCGGCAACACCGGCATTGCGCTGGCCTTCGTCGCCGCTGCCAAGGGCTACCGCCTGATCCTGGTCATGCCGGAAACCATGTCGATCGAGCGTCGCAAGATGTTCAAGATCATGGGTGCCGAGCTGGAACTGACCGAAGGCCCGAAAGGCATGAAGGGCGCCATCGCCCGTGCTCAGGAGTTGATCGAGGAAATCGACGGCGCGGTGATGCCGCAGCAGTTCGAAAACCCGGCCAACCCGGAGATTCACCGCAAGACAACGGCGGAAGAAATCTGGAACGACACCGACGGCAAGGTCGATGTGTTCGTCTCCGGCATCGGCACTGGCGGCACCATCACCGGTGTCTCCAGCGTTCTGAAGCAGCGCAATCCGGATGTGCATGTGGTGGCCGTCGAGCCGGCTGACAGCCCGATCCTTTCCGGTGGCAATCCGGGCCCGCACAAGATCCAGGGCATCGGTGCCGGTTTCGTGCCGGGCGTTCTCGACACCAAGGCGTTTGACGAGGTCGTCACCATCGGCAATGACGAAGCCTTCGCCATGGCGCGCGAAGTGGCCAAGACGGAAGGAACGCCGGTTGGCATTTCCTCCGGCGCAGCCCTGGCAGCTGCCATCAAGGTCGGTCAGCGCGATGATATGGCCGGCAAGAACATTGTCGTTATCATTCCGTCCTTCGCCGAACGCTACCTGTCGACGGCCCTTTTCGAAGGCCTCTGAGCCCCGGTATGAGCCAAGAATGACAAAAGGCCCGGGAAACCGGGCCTTTTTTGTTGTCTGACACGGCCCCTGCATCATCCGGCACCTCGTCCACTTCCTCTCCTCCGTCACCCTCGTCCTCCCACCCCCACCTCTCCTCCGTCATCCTCGGGCTTGACCCGAGGATCCATGCCGTTCCATCTCCCCACACTCAGGCTCGCCGTGGGGGCACGCAACGGCATGGATGCCATGGTCGCGCCATGGCATGACGCGGGTGGGGAGGTTTGGGCAGCTTTCGTTCAGAACCTAACTCATCAGGCCGCGATCCTGCCGCAGGCGGGTGATCAGCAGGATCATGCCCATGCCCATCAGGTAGGGGAAATAGAACCGGGTTTCGTAATGCGGAAAGACGAAATATTTGGCGAGAATGCTGGTGAAAATCGCATAGAGCAGCACCCGTGAACGGATCGGCATTGCCGGGGCGTTGATGCAGCGGGCGAAAAACACCGCCTGGGCGAAGAGCACGGCAATCCACGTCTGATTGGTCAGCGAGCGGACTGTCGAGCGCACCAGCATCTGGGCATAGGTCACGATGGAGAACGGCGGGTCGAAACCTTCCAGGGTCTCGACATATTCCACATGGGTGAACCACATGTGGATCCACCAGCCCGGATGGCCTTCATCCTTCAGGATCAGCAGATAGGCAGCGGCTGCGGCTGCAAAAGTCAGCGTCATGATCAGCCGGCCAGGGCCGTAGATGGCGCAGAAGGCGAAGAACACACCGATGAAAGCCAGATGGTCCGGCCGGATCAACAGGGCAGCGAGCAGGCAGAGCGCGGCGCCGATGTCCTGCTTCTCGCAGTAGAGATAAAAGCACAGCAGCAGAAACGCCGAGGCATAGAGATCCGGTGAGAGAAGCGCTGCCGTCGGACCAAAAGCGCATAGCAGCAGCAACGAGACGACCACGGGCCCGGCGGCCATCGCCTTGTAGCGGGCCAGCCAACGCAGCAGAATCAGCCCTGTCAGGGCGGCTGACGCTGTCGAGATCCAGCGCAATGCCGTCACCGGATCGGTGAAACGCGCCAGAAATTTAGCCGTCTCAACATATCCGAGTTTCAGATCATAAAAGCCCATCATGGAGGCAAAGGCGGCAGGGTCATTTGCCTGGCGCACGCGGTATCCACGATCCTCGGTCAGGGTGAGATACGCGCCTTCCGAGATGTCGTTGCGCACCAGCTCATAAGCCTTGTCGTGCAGGGAGACCGGATCGTCGATCTGGTCTTCCAGAACCGTGGCGGTGTAGGCCAGCATGTCCCAGTTCGACTGCGGGTAGACTGTGACCACGGCCATGGTCATGGCGGTGAACACCAACAGCACCAGCGCCCCCAGAAGATGTCGCTGTGCCTGATATAATCCGGAGAGAGGCCCCCAGATGGCGTGAAATGTCGTTTCGAGCAAACGCGCAACCGGATTCAACGGGGATCTCCAAGGTTTGGCAGCAGATCCGGGCAGTCTAGGGTGCCCACGTAATTTTTACGTAAATCCAGATGGTTATCGGTTGCGTCTTTTCTGGCATGGAATGTTTCAACTCCAAGAGGAATGCCTTGTAAGGCCGACTGTGCAGGATTAGCTTCAAGCTGGTATAAAACAACAGGTTGGTGAGCGTATGTCCGTTTCTCGCAAGGTCCTGATGGCCATTCTTGGTTTGGTCGCCTCCAACTGGCTCCTGCCAATGTCCGGTCCCGGCAGCCGCGCAATGGCTGCAGATGAGAAGCCGCTGACCGTTTTCGCCGCCGCCAGCATGACCGACGCTCTCACAGAGATCGGTCAGGCCTATGAGCGCGACGGCCACGGCAAGATCGTCTTTTCCTTTGCCGGAACGGGCACACTGGCGCGCCAGCTGGAAGCCGGGGCTCCGGCGGATGTCTTCGTCTCTGCCGATGTCGCCTGGATGGACTACGTGGTCGAACGTGGTGCCGTTGATGCGGGTTCTGTCGTGACGATTGCCGGCAACGCGCTTGTGGTCATCGGCGCTGAGGGGGAAGAGCCCCTGCCGCAGCCTTTGACCCTCGCCGCGCTCACATCTCGCCTTGATGGCGGTCGGCTGGCCATTGCCGACCCTGAAACCGTTCCGGCCGGGCGCTATGCCCGGCAATCCTTCGAGAGCCTTGGCCTGTGGGGTGGTGTCAGTGACGCGCTTGCGCCGATGGAAAATGTCCGGGTCGCGCTGGCCTCTGTGGCGCGCGGAGAAACCCCGCTGGGCGTTGTCTATGGCTCTGACGCGGTGGTGGAACCCCGGGTCAAGATAGTGGCACGTTTGCCGCAAGGTTCACACACGGCCATTTCCTATCCTGCGGCGCTCGTCCCGAATGCCCCCGATCAGGCCCGAGACTTCCTTGGCTATCTCGGTGGCCCGAAAGCTGTAAAAATACTTGAAGACAAGGGCTTCCTTGCGCTCAATGAGACCTTGGCAAACTGAGCGCCACGGGCTTTGAGGAGAGGTCTTGTCTTTTTTTGTGTTGCAGCCGGCTGAGCTAGACGCGCTCCTTCTGACGCTCCGGGTGACCTGTGTCGGACTGGTTGTGGCCTTGCCTTTGGCCGTTGCCGTCGCCTATGTGCTGGCCCGGTATCGGTTTCCCGGCCACGGGGTGCTGAATGCACTGATCCATTTACCGCTTGTCATGCCGCCGGTCGTCACCGGCTATCTGCTGTTGCTGGCCTTTGGCCGCAAGGGACCGATCGGCAGCCTGTTGTCCGACTGGTTTGGCGTCAGCGTTGCCTTCACCTGGGAGGGAGCGGCACTGGCCGCAGGCGTGATGGCCTTTCCGCTGATCGTCCGCCCGATCCGCCTGTCTTTCGAGGCGATTGACCCGAAACTTGAGCAGGCGGCTGCGGCGCTGGGCACACGCACTGGCATTGCGTTTCTGGTGATCACTCTGCCACTGGCGCTTCCGGGCATTCTGGGCGGGGCTATTCTGGGGTTTGCCAAGGCCATGGGTGAGTTTGGCGCGACGATCACCTTCGTCTCCAATATCCCCGGCGAAACCCGGACGCTGTCTCTGGCGCTTTACACTGCAATTCAGTCGCCGGGAGGTGAAATGCCGGCTTTGCGGCTGACTCTGATTTCGGCAGCGGTCGCCTTTGCAGCCCTGATCCTGTCGGAACTCTGGGCCCGCAAACTGCGCGCCAGACTGGCAGGCGCCGATGCTTGAGGTCGATGTCACAGGCCAGGTGGGAGCATTTTCCTTGTCCGCATGCTTTTCCGGCGGGGCCGGCGTGACAGCCCTGTTCGGCCAGTCCGGGGCGGGCAAGACCACCATCACCAACATGATCGCCGGGCTGGTCAAGCCGACGGCCGGACGGATCATTGTCAAGGGGGAGGTGCTGTTTGATGCTGCGCAAGGCATCAACATGAGCTTGCGCCAACGCCGCATCGGGCAGGTCTATCAGGACGCCCGTCTGTTCCCGCATCTGACGGTGCGTTCCAATCTGACCTTTGCCCGCTGGGCGGGTGGTCGCTCTACCACCCGCTCCTTCGATGAGGTGGTGGGTCTTCTGGGCATTGCGGAACTTCTCGATAGAAAGCCGGCTCATTTGTCCGGTGGCGAGCGTCAGCGCGTCGCCATTGGTCGCGCCTTGCTGTCGGATCCGCGCATCTTGCTGATGGATGAGCCGTTGGCCTCCCTCGATCAGGGCCGAAAAGCCGATATTCTGCCCTATCTGGACCGTTTGCGGCAGGAGGCGGGGTTGCCCATTGTCTATGTCAGCCATGCCATGGAAGAGGTGGCACGCTTGGCCGAAACCCTGGTGATTGTCTCCGGCGGCAAGGTTCTGGCCCATGGTCCGGTTGCCGATATCATGTCGCGGGTTGATCTGGGCAACGCCACCGGACGGCATGAGGCGGGAGCTCTGCTGGAAGGGAGCGTCAGTCATGTCGACGACGGCTGGGGCCTCGCGCATGTCGATTTGGGGCAAGGGCAGATCATGCAGATTCCTGACCCGTCCCTGAGTGCGGGGGACGCCATGCGGCTGCGCATTCGGGCGCGGGATGTGGCCTTGTCGCTCAGTCCGCCGACAGGCTTGAGCATTCGAAACGTCCTCAGCGGTGAAGTCCTGCAGGTCACGGTGGAGGACGGCCCCTATGCGGAAGTGGTCTGCGCTGTGGCTGGCCAGACCTTGCGGGCCCGCATTACCCGCGCCTCGGCGCATGAGCTGGGCCTGCAGCCGGGCCTGAAAATCTTCATGCTGGTCAAGAGTGTCGCCATTGAGCGGCGCCAGCGCATGGCAGTCGGTCATCTGTCGTCAGGCTTTCGGTCCGGCGACAAAGCCTGATAGGTTGGTCCGATGAGCAGCTTCATGCGGCGCCGTTCGGTGCGCAACACCCGAATTGTGGTGATCGTCCTTTTTCTTCTGATCAGCGCCGGCGGCGTCTGGCTGACTGCGTTGACCAGTTACCGCGTGTTTGAAAGCGATCTGGAGACGCGGGTGAACGCCGCGCTGCAGGTGCAATCCGGTGTGCTGGAAAGCCACCTTGAGAAGTTCCGGGTGTTGGCGCCGATTGTGGCCCGTTCGCCCAACGCGGAAGCTGCGGCCATTTTCAATGACGAGATGGTCGGGCGCCGGGTATCTGCCATTGCAGCAGGCATGGCCGGGGCGGAGGAGGTCTGGTTTCTGACGGCAGCAGGCCGCCCGGTAGCTTCCAGCCTGTCGGGGCGTCAGGCGGTCGGGCCGCTGGGATGGCAGGCGATTGCCAAAGCGTATGGCGAGGCCGCACAAGGCCAGCTCGGCCGTCAGCTTTTGGCCGGAACGGCAGACCGCCCCTCCAGTTATGTGTTCGCCTCGCCGATCAGGGTGCAGAACCGGCTGGCCGGCATTCTGGCCGTCAGGGTTCCACTGGCGCCGGTTGAGCAGGTCTGGGCTCTGACCAAATATCCGATCTTTGCCAACGACGAGACCGGGCGGGTCGTCGTCACCAATCAGGCTGCACAGCGCGGTTCCCGCATGATGACGGTCAACCGCGACAATCTGCTGAAAGTGTCCAAGGAACTGCCGGTTCTGGGCTGGCGTGTCCATGCCTTCGCTGATCCCTTCGAAGCCCGCCGCCAGGCCTGGCGTGCCGTGGTGATTGCGGTGCTCGTCTGCGTCATCTTCGGCAGCGTGCTGTGGAACCTGGTCTACCGCTGGGAAGATCAGCTGCGTCGCCGGCGTCGGCAGAAAGCCGAGGCCCTGCGGCTGGAGCGCAAGGTTCAGCACCGCACGGCGGAACTGCGTCAGGCCAATGCCCAATTGAAACAGGAAGTGCAGGACCGCCAGCGGGCGGAAGAAGAGCTGCATCACGCTCAAGCCGAGCTTGTGCAGGCAGCAAAGCTTGCCACGCTGGGCGAGATGTCGGCCTCGTTGTCGCACGAATACAATCAGCCGCTCGCCGCGATCCGCTCCGATGCGGATGTCGCAGAAATGCTGATCACCCGAGGTCGAGCGGAGGAGGCACGCGGCAATCTGCAGCGGATCGGTGCAATGGTTGACCGCATGGCGGAAATCGCCCGCACCCTGAAAGGCTTCACCCGCAAGGCCGGAACCGATGTGCGCCGGGTCAATCTGCATCAGGTTGTCGAGGAAGCAGCGCTTTTGCTGCGGCCGCAGGTGAAGCGCACCGGCACGCGGGTCTCCCTGCATCTGCCGGATGCGCCGGTGCATGTCGCCGGTGGCAAGATCCGGCTGGAGCAGGTGGTGGTGAACCTGCTGTCGAACGCTGTCGATGCGGTCAGTCACCGGCAGGATCCGGAGGTGTCCTTGAAGGTCGAGGTCACCAGCCGCGATGCCTTCCTGAGCGTCGAGGACAATGGCGACGGTGTATCGCGGGACATACGGGCCCAGGTCTTCGAGCCGTTTTTCACTACAAAGCAAAGCGGATCAGGGCTCGGCCTTGGCCTGTCGATAGCCTATAAGATCGTCCACGACTTCAATGGCTCGCTGTCGGTTGAGGACAGCGCAGCCGGGGGCGCACGGTTTGTCATGCGGTTGCCTCTGGCGGGTCACGAAACACGCGCAGCAGATTAGAACGGCGGATTTAAACGATGGAACAGGCTTGTGTTCTGCTGGTCGATGATGAAAGCGATCTGCGCCATTCTTTGGCCCAGGGCCTGGAGCTGACGGGTCACCGGGTGGTCGCCACCGGCGCGCCGGAAGAGGCGCTGCAGCACGTCAATCGCGGCTTTTACGGGGTTCTGGTCACGGACATCCGTATGCCTGGGTTCGATGGCTTCGAGGTCATGCGCCGTGCGATGGAGATCGATCCGGCCCTGCCGGTGGTGCTGATCACCGGCCATGGCGATGTGCCGCTGGCGGTCGAAGCCATGCGCGCCGGAGCCTATGATTTCATGGAGAAGCCATTTTCAGTCGGCCATCTGGCGTCTGTGGCCGAACGCGCCATCGAAAAGCGCCGGCTGGTTCTGGAAAACCGCATTCTGCGTGAGGATCTGGCCGACCGCAGTGGTCTGGAGAGCCGTCTTGTCGGTCGATCGCCATCGATGGAGCGCCTGCGCCAGATGGTACTGGCGCTGGCGCCGACCGATGCGGACGTGCTGATCCTCGGCGAGACTGGCTCCGGCAAGGATGTTGTTGCCCGCGCCTTGCATGACGAAGGCCCGCGCAAGGGCAAGGCCTTCGTCGCGCTCAACTGCGGCGCACTTCCAGCGGAAATCATCGAGTCCGAGCTGTTTGGCCATGAGAAAGGCGCCTTCACCGGCGCCAGCGGTCAGCGCATCGGCAAGCTGGAATATGCCCATGGTGGCACGGTCTTCCTTGATGAAATCGAGTCCATGCCGCTGGAGTTGCAGGTCAAACTGCTGCGAGTCATCGAGACCCGGTCGATCGAGCGGCTCGGCTCCAACAAGTCGATTGACCTGGATGTGCGCTTTATCGCCGCCTCGAAGGAGGACCTGGAGAAGGCCGGGCAGGAAGGCCGTTTCCGTCTCGATCTGTTTTACCGGCTCAATGTGGTGACGGTTCCGATCCCGCCTCTGCGCGACCGGCTGGAAGATGTGCCGCTGCTGTTCCAGCATCTGGCGATCGAAGCCCGCGCCCGTTATCGCCGCGAGATTCCGGACATGTCACCGGCCTATCTGGCCCGGCTGGCCTCGCGTCCCTGGCCCGGCAACGTGCGCGAATTGCGCAATGTCGCCGACCGTTTTGTGCTGGGACTGGAAAGTGGTTCACTGCCCGACGGTCTCTCTCCGGCACATGGGCTTGGGGGCGATCTGACCCAGGACAGCCTGTCCGATCAGGTGGCGGCCTATGAGCGTGCGCTGATCGCCACGGCGCTGACCCGCAACGAAGGCTCCATCAAGGCGACCTACGAAGGCCTCGGCCTGTCGCGAAAAGCGCTCTACGAGAAGATGCGCAAATACGGACTCGGCCGCGAGGACGCGTGAACGGACTTGGAACGGGATAAGTCTGGAAATTTTGCCCGAGAAAAAGAATTGGGTCGGAATCGACACATGTACTGAGGGGTAGTTGTGTCGATTCCGACCCAGGGTGCATCGATGTTGATGCGAGGGGCACTGACTAAATGCATGGCTGCCCCAGGGGTTCCGTGGATTTTCACTTTTTCTCAAGCTTTGGCACAAGCATTGCTAATTTATCCTGAGCCCTCTTGGGGGGCCACCGGATCGTCTGCCGATCCGGGAGGATTTGAAGCAATGTCTGGGAGGACATTCCATGAAAAATTTCGTTCTCGCTGCGGCCACCGCGGCGTCCCTCGCTTTTGCTGGCGCAGCTCATGCGGCTGACGACTGTTCCGATGGCGAAATCGTCATCAAGTTCAGCCATGTCGTCGCAGCGACCGGCCATCCGAAGGGCGATGCGGCCACTATGCTGGCCGAGCGCGTCAACTCCGAGATGGACGGCAAGGCCTGCATGCAGGTGTTCCCGAACTCTCAGCTGTTCGACGATGACAAGGTAATGGAAGCTCTGCTTCTGGGCGACGTTCAGCTCGCAGCACCGTCCCTGTCCAAGTTCGAAGCCTACACGCTGAAGTTCCGTCTCTTCGATCTGCCGTTCCTGTTCCAGGATCTGAACGCCGTTGAGCGCTTCACCACCGGTACCGACGGCAAGGACCTTCTCGGTTCCATGACCGATTACGGCTTCCTCGGCCTTGGCTACTGGAGCTCGGGTTTGAAGCAGTTCTCTGCCAACAAGCCGCTGATCCAGCCGGCCGATGCCAATGGCCTGAAGTTCCGCGTTCAGACCTCCGACGTGGCTGTTGCCATGATCGAAGCACTTGGCGCGAACGCTCAGAAGTTGGCCTTCAAGGAAGTTTACGGCGCACTGCAGACTGGCGTTGTGGACGGACAGGAAAACTCCTGGTCGAACATCTACACCCAGAAGTTCTTCGAAGTGCAGGACGGCATCACCGAAACCAACCACCAGCTGCTGGCCTACCTGCTCGTCACATCTGACGAGTGGCTGAACAGCCTCGACGACGACGTGAAGACCCAGTTCCTCACCATCGTTGAAGAAGTGACCGCCAAGGCAAACGCAGCTGTGGCTGAGAAGGAAGCTGCAAACCGTCAGCGTATCCTTGAGGCCGGTTCGACCATCCGTGAGCTGTCCGCAGAAGACCGCAAGGCATGGGTCGACACCATGAAGCCGGTTTGGACCAAGTTCGAAAGCGACATCGGTGCGGATCTCATCGAGTCCGCTGTCGCTTCCAACACCAGCAACTAAGCCAGTTTGAGAATGGTCGCGCTGCGGCGCGGCCGTTCACGCGGCCCCATCGCGTTGAAGCCGGGAGCCACCCGACGCCCAGCAAATGGCCGTCTGCGGTTGTTTCCGGCTTCCAACTACACAAGAACAAACAAACCAAAGTGAAGAGCGCGGCTCGCGCCATACAGCGCTCGCGGGGGATGTTTCATGCAACGTGTCGACAATTGGGTGACGCGGTTTGAGGAGAGTGTCATCGCACTGCTCCTTGCCGCGATGACCCTTGTTTCCTTTACCCAGGTGGTGGCCCGATACGGGTTCAACTCCGGCTGGACTGGCGCACTCGAATTTACGCGAATCCTCTTTGCCTGGCTCATTCTGTTCGGCATGAGCTATGCAGTAAAGATCGGCTCGCATCTGGGCGTCGATGCTGTTATCCGCCTGCTGCCGAAGCCACTGTTTCGTGCTGCTGCCATTTTCGGCGCTCTTTGCGGCGTCGCCTATGCGGGCACGTTGTTGTATTCGGAATGGCTGCACATCTTCGGCCTCAACACCAGAGGCGGTGCCATCGACTACTGGTCGAAGATGCACAAGATCGGCATTGGTCTCGATGACCTGCGCTATCCTCAAGTAATCATTGATACTTTTGGCACCCAGGAACGCGTCCAGCGCTGGATCGCCTATCTGATCCTGCCCATCGGTCTGGCTCTTTTCATGTTCCGTTGCCTGCAGGCAGCCTGGCAGATCTGGATTGGCGAGCGCGTCATGATGATTGCGGCCCATGAAGCTGAAGAGCTGGTCGCCGAAAACAAAGACATTCTGAAGGATTGAGGTAGAGATCCATGGAAGCCGCAATCCTTTTCATTCTCGTCCTGGGATTCCTGTTCCTGGGCGTTCCGATTGCCATCTCACTGGGTCTGTCCAGTGTGCTGGCCATCGCAATCTTCTCCAATGACTCGATCTCCTCGGTCGCCCTGCAGCTGTTTACCGCGTCGCAGAACTATACGCTTCTGGCCATTCCGTTCTTCATTCTGGCGTCTGCCTTCATGTCGACCGGGGGCGTGGCACGCCGCATCATCCGCTTTGCGGTTGCTTGCGTCGGTCATGTGCGCGGCGGTCTGGCGATTGCAGCGGTTTTCTCCTGCATGTTGTTCGCCGCCCTGTCCGGGTCTTCTCCGGCCACTGTCGTTGCCATCGGCACCATCGCCATCGCAGGCATGCGGCAGGTCGGCTACACCAAGGAATTCGCAGCGGGCGTTATCGCCAATGCGGGCACTTTGGGCATTCTCATCCCGCCGTCCATCGTCATGGTGGTTTATGCGGCGGCAACAGATGTATCCGTTGGCCGGATGTTTCTGGCCGGCGTGATTCCCGGCCTCGTGGCCGGTCTGATGTTGATGGTCGCGATCTATGTGAATGCACGCATCAAGAAGATGCCGAAGCAGCCTTTCGCCGGGTTCGGCGAAATCGCCGGTGCCGCCGGTGAGGCCGGATTTGGCTTGTTGCTGATCGTCATCATTCTCGGCGGTATTTACGGCGGTATTTTCACCCCGACGGAGGCAGCCTCTGTCGCTGCGGTCTATGCCTTCTTCATCGCCATCTTCATCTACCGCGACATGGGCCCGTTGAAGGATGTTCCTCTTCGCAAGGAGGGCGAAAGCCTCCCTGTCGCCGTCGTCCGCAACATCTACATCTGTCTGGTGCAGTTCTTTCCGGCCTGCTTCCACCCGGACACCAAGAAGGTGCTGACCGAAGCGGCGAAGACGACCATCATGCTGATGTTCATCATCGTCAACGCGTTGCTGTTTGCACATGTTCTGACGTCGGAACGCATCCCGCAGGCCATCACCGACTGGATGATCGGCGCCGGCTTCAACTGGTTCACCTTCCTGATCGCGGTCAACATCTTGTTGCTTCTGGGCGGTCAGTTCATGGAGCCGTCCGGGTTGCTGCTGATCGTGGCGCCGGTGGTGTTTCCGATTGGCATGGAGCTGGGGGTCGACCCGATCCATCTCGGCATCATCATGGTGGTGAACATGGAAATCGGCATGATCACGCCGCCGATCGGGCTCAATCTGTTCGTGACCTCCGGGATTACGGGCATGAGCCTGATCCAGGTGGTGCGCGCAGCAGCCCCCTTCGTGATGATCCTCTTCCTGTTCCTCATCCTGGTGACGTATGTCCCGGCGCTCTCGACATGGCTGCCGTACAGCTTGATGGGGCCGGAACTGATCACCAACCGCTAGGGTCCAGGCGGTGTTCCAAAACTCAAAAAGGCCGGAGCCACCCGCTCCGGCCTTTTTTATATCTTTAGTCAGACGGTTTAAGGCCCGACATAGCGGGATTGTGGGCGGATCAAGCGGCCCTTGGCCTGTTGTTCGGCCATATGGGCGCACCAGCCGGGGGCGCGGCCAACGGCGAACAGCGGCGTGAACAGGCTGCGGTCGATGCCAATCGCTTCCAGCAGGACGGCCGTATAAAACTCCACATTGGTGTCAAGCTTGCGCTCGGGCTTGTGCAGTGCCAGGGCACTCAGCGCTTCGCGTTCAATCTCTTCCGCCAGGGCCACCCGTCCGCTGTCTTTCGAGAGGGCCGCCAGCCCGGTCTTCAGCACATCGGCGCGTGGATCGCGGGTGCGATACACCCGGTGGCCGAAGCCCATCAGCCGTCGCCCGGCTCTGAGTTCCCCACCGATCCAGGCTCGCACATTACCGCTGTTCTGTGCCGCGTCCAGCATGTCGAGCACCGGTCCCGGCGCGCCGCCATGCAGCGGTCCGCTCAACGCTCCCATGGCGCCCAACAGACCTGCCTTGGCGTTGGCATTGGTTGAAGCAATCACCCTTGCGGCAAAGGTTGAGGCATTCAGTCCGTGGTCGAGAACCGTCGTCAGATAGCGGTTAAGCCCCGCCACATGGGCCGCCGGCGGAACGCTGCCGGTCAGCATGCGCAAAAGGTCTGCAGCGGTTTCTGCCGTGGCATCTGGGGCGATCGGCTCCAGCCCTGCCTTCAATCGGTACCCGCCAGCGAGAAACACCGACAGCGCCCCGGCGAGCATCAGGGAATTCTCGCCTGCCGCACTGCTGGGCAGAGCCGCCAGACCGATGGTCATCATCTCGAAGGCGCTCAGGTCCGGATCGGCTGCCCGCAAGACACCGATCTGCTCCCAGGCAAGGGAACGGCCTTCCGCCAGCGAGACTTGCGCGGGTGCGCTGGTGGGCAGCAGGTCCCTGGTCAGATGTTCGACGGCGCTGTCGAAGGATCCTGTTTCGGCCAGCTCCTCGACCGACTTGCCGCGCAAGGTCAGTCGACCAGCGGCGCCCTGAACATCGCTGAGGACGGTCTCGGCGACGACGATGCCCTCGAGGCCGTCGGAAATCGGCGGGAGTTTGCTGGTGTCGAATGTCGGGGCGAGGGTCATCGGCGTCTCCTGTATTGACTGTGGTCATTTTTGAATATGACTGCGGTCAAAAAGCCGAAAACGCTTGAGATCGTCAATATTGATAAATACAATCAATATATGAATTCGCCCGTCTATCTTTCCGCCCGCGAGGCTGCGACCGAACTTGGTGTTCAGCCGGCGACGCTCTATGCCTATGTCAGTCGCGGCCTGATCCGCTCCACCCCCGGACCGGGCAAACAGCGGCGCTATGATGCCTCCGATGTCCGCGCATTGCAGACCCGTCGCGACCGGGATCCGGCGCCGGGGTCCGGTCTCATGGCGCGAGCAGACGAAGCCTCGGCAACGCCGCTGTTGCAGACCCGGCTGACGATGATCACGGCAGACGGACCGTACTACCGCGGCCATGCGGTGGCGGAGTTGGCGCAGACGTCGTCGCTGGAGGCGGTGGCGACGCTTCTATGGGGTGCCGATCAGGATCCTTTTGCCGGAATTTCCGAGTGGTCGGCGGAAATCGCCGAGGTGGAAACCGATGGCTTCTTCGG
This sequence comes from Roseibium limicola, assembly GCF_017313085.1. Lineage (GTDB taxonomy): Bacteria > Pseudomonadota > Alphaproteobacteria > Rhizobiales > Stappiaceae > Roseibium > Roseibium limicola. The sequence continues at coordinate 191,951 of NZ_JAFLNF010000009.1, forward strand.
TTTTGTCGCGCCGGAAGCTTTGCCGCCTTTGGAGCGCCTGATATGCCGCTTCGCCACGTGGCCGACTGTGGACCGTTCCGCCTCGGCTCAAGCGCCTAACCTGTTGATGGAAAAGGGAGCCAGGCTGCTTTATGCCGGCGTCTCGGCGCTTGTGGATCAGCCGATTTCGCAGCGTCCCTTACACGTGCAGATGGCCGACGCTTGGGGCGTGGAGGATGCTGCGGGGCGCGATCTGATCCGGGCCGCACTGGTCTTGTGCGCCGATCATGAGCTCAACACCAGCGCCTATGCGGTCCGCTGTGCTGCCTCGACCCGGGCGCCTTTGCATGCCTGCCTGATTGCCGGACTGGGGGCTTTTTCCGGACCGCGCCATGGGGCGCATTCCGACCGGGTGCAGGCCTGGCTGCGTGACATAGACGAGCCGGACACGGTGGATCCGGTGTTCGCAGAGCGGCTCAACCGGGGAGAGGATCTGCCCGGATTCGGCCATCTGCTATATGAGAAAGCCGATCCCCGTGCCGCTATGTTACTGAAGAGGCTACAAGAAACGGCGCCTCACAGCCTGTTTCTGCAAACCATGCCCTATGTTCTCACCGCTGGTCGGAGCTATTATGGCTTGAGCCCGAACATCGACTTTGCCTTGGTGGCATTGCAGCGGGCGCTTCGCTTGCCGAAAGAGGCGCCAAAGCTGCTCTTCTGTGCCGGGCGGCTTGTCGGCTGGATTGCGCATGCTCTGGAGCAATATCAGGCGAAGGAGCAGATCCGCCCACGTGCCAACTATATCGGGCCGCGTCCCGCGTGATCCGAGTTCAGATTTCCAGATTGTTTCCAGCAGGCTCAGACAGGTTTGCGCATCATGACCACGCGCTTGTCGCCCATGGCTTCCTCACCGATTTCCTGAAAACCGCTGCGCTTGTACCAGTCGCGGTTGCTTTGCATCAGAACATTGGTGAACAGCCGGATTTCGCTGTATCCGGCTGCCTGCGCCCGCGTTTCGGCAAAATTCAGCAAAGCCGTCCCGATGCCCAAACCCGCGGCATCCGGATGAACAGCAAGGGCCCAGAGTAGCAAATGATCTGGCTTGTGCTGCAGCACAAGCGAAGCGTCCGTGCGTCCGTGACCGCCGCAAATCCAGCATTCGTCCCGTTCAAGGACTTCCGGGTAGGAGACTTCGATTGCCTGTGGAATGGCGCCAATGACACCGATCCATTCGAAATAGGCCCGCTCCGCCAGGGTTCGCATCGCATCTGCGTCCTCGACGGTGGCACGCCGAAGACCGGCGATTTCCATCGGGGCGCTCAAGCCCGGCCTCGCATGAACAGATCGAAGTCCTTCAGCTCGTCTGTCTCGTCGAAATGGCCGAACGTCCCGCCATCCTTGATCTTTTCAGCGGCCGCCGTGAAGGCGCCATAGGCAATCCTCGACAGGCCGCCGCCGATTGAAATCCGTGTCACCCCGAAACTCTCCAGCTCCTTTCGGGTCAGAAAGAACTTCTTCCGGCCTGCCAGAATGTTCAGCGGCTTGTCGATGCTGGCGATAACCTGCCGGATGGCATCGGCGGAGCTGATTTCCGGTGCGTAGAGGCAGTCGGCGCCAGCTTGCGCAAAGGCATTCAGACGCTCGATGATCTTCTTCAGGGCTTCAGGACTGTCGGCGCGGGCTTCTGCACGCGCGGTCAGGACGAAATCAGGTGCCAACCGCTGCTTGACGTCAACAGCGGCCTTGATGCGTTCCACCGCCAGATCGATATCATAATGCGGATTAACCGGATCGAGACAGAAATCCTCGATGGAGCATCCGGCCAACCCGGCCTCAATGGCACCACGCACGGTCTCGGCCACATCCTCGGGCGTATCGCCGAAGCCGTTCTCCAGGTCGCCGTTGATCGGCAGTGTCGTGTTGGCAACGATGTCGGCAGCATGAGAGAGCGCCATTTCGCGCGAGATCAGCCCTTCCGCATCGCGAAATCCATGGGTGTAGGCATAACCTGAGGAGGTCGTAGCAAGAGCGTCAAAGCGCAAGCCTTCCAGGATCCTGGCGGAGCCGATATCGAAGGGGTTGGGCATGACGAAGGCTGTGGCATTCTCGTGCAGCTGCCGGAAGCGCACACGCCTGTCTTGAATGCTCTGCATGATCTGTCTCCTTGCAGGAGGCCATGAGCTTCCTCCACGTCGCTTGTACCCAGAGACACTCTAGCCGAGTTGAAGCCAGGAATAAACGACGCGCCTGGATTGTGGTTTCCAGGCTGACAACGATTGGCAAGACTGCTGATATAGCGGTCAAAACGAAAAACGCCGACACGAGGCCGGCGCTTTAATAAATCCGGTATATTTAATCTGACTTCAGACGATCTGACCGAGCTTCATCGCAACATTCATGTCGCCGTCGACGGTGATCTTGCCGCCCATGAAGGCAGCTGTCGGGTTGAGCTCCCCGCTGAGCAGTTCCTGCAGGTCATCCGGCGTGATGTTGACGGTGCAATCGGCGTCAGCGTCGTCGTTGGTTACGGTCGACCCCTGAACGAAAATCTGGCCGGTGTCACCGAGGTTGAACTTAACGCTTTCATCGATGCCGCCACCAGCGACCTTGGTTCTCACGCTTTCAGTCAATGTTTCCAGGCTCATGCCAATTCTCCCTATCCACAGGTCATGATGTACGACAACGGTGTTGTCACTTTGACCCTCAAGAAGCATACCGTTTACGTAATCGTCAAGAGGGCGATGGGCGCCCTCTTGACTGTTTTGGTCCCTGACGTAGGGTCCTGCAGGACCTCTAGTGGTTGTCGCGGGGCAGGCCCTTGGAATGTGCGACGTCCTGGTAGTTGACGGCAGGCTTCAGCACCATGCCCTTGTCGAACTGATCGACGAGATCGCGCTGAATTTCCTGCCACGGAGTCTGATGCGGTGCATAGGCAAAGCCACCCTTGGCTTCCAGATCCGTGCGACGCTGAGCCAGTTCCTCATCGGAAATGAGGATGTCGGCCGTTGCCTTGTTCAGATCGATCCGTACCCGGTCACCAGTCTGCAGCAGAGCGAGACCGCCCATGGCAGCGGCTTCCGGCGACGCGTTCAGGATGGAGGGAGACCCGGAGGTTCCCGACTGTCGGCCATCGCCGATGCAAGGCAGGGCGGTGATGCCGCGTTTGATCAGCGCAGCAGGCGGCTGCATGTTGACCACTTCTGCGCCGCCCGGATAACCGATCGGGCCTGTGCCGCGAATGAAGAGCATGCAATGCTCGTCGATGTTCAGGTCCGGATTGTCGATGTTATCGTGGTAATCCTCCGGTCCTTCGAACACGATGGCCCGGCCTTCAAAGGCGTCCGGATCGTCCGGGTTCATCAGGTAGCGATCACGGAATTCGTCGGAAATAACCGAGGTCTTCATGATCGCGCTGTCGAACAGATTGCCCTTCAGATTGAGGAATCCGGCCTTGTCCTTCATGGGCTTGTCGTAAGGCAGGATAACTTCCGGCAACTCGATTTCACGATCCTTGCAGTTTTCGCCGATGCTCTTGCCATTGGCGGTTTTTGCATCCGGATGCGGCAGCTTGCCGTGCTTCATCAGTTCGGCCACGACGGCGGGTACGCCACCGGCGTGATGGTAATCTTCCCCCAGGTATTCACCAGCGGGCTGCAGATTGACCATCAGGGGGATGTCGAGGCCGATTTTCTGCCAGTCGTCATTGTCCAGCTCAACGCCGAGGTGGCGCGCAATGGCATTCAGGTGGATCGGTGCGTTGGTCGATCCGCCGATAGCCGAGTTGACGACGATGGCATTCTCGAAAGCCTCGCGGGTCATGATGTCGGAAGGCTTCAAGTCCTCCCAGACCATGTCGACGATGCGCTTGCCGCTTTCATAGGCGATCTGCCCACGTTCGCGATAAGGTGCTGGAATGGCAGCAGAGCCGGGCAGCTGCATGCCGAGGGCTTCAGCCAGCGAGTTCATCGTCGTCGCCGTGCCCATGGTGTTGCAATAGCCGACGGATGGCGCGGAGGAGGCGACCAGATCCATGAAGCCGTTGTAGTCGATTTCACCGGCGGCCATCATCTGGCGCGCCTTCCAGACGATGGTCCCCGAGCCGGTGCGCTCGCCCTTGTGCCAGCCGTTCAGCATCGGCCCGACAGACAGCGCGAGTGCCGGAATGTTGACGGTCGCGGCAGCCATCAGGCAGGCTGGCGTGGTCTTGTCGCAGCCGATTGTCAGCACGACACCATCCAGCGGATAGCCGTAAAGCAGCTCGACCAGACCAAGGTAGGCCAGGTTCCGGTCAAGGGCCGCACCGGGGCGTTTTCCGGTTTCCTGGATCGGATGCACCGGAAACTCGAAGCAGATGGCGCCGGCTTCGCGAATGCCTTCACGCACCCGCTTGGCGAGTTCCAGATGGTGGCGATTGCACGGCGACAGATCCGAGCCGGTCTGGGCAATGCCGATGATCGGCTTGCCGGACTGCAGCTCTTCACGGGTGAGGCCGTAATTCAGATAGCGTTCGATATAAAGCGCGGTCATTCCCGGATTGTCCGGGTTGTTGAACCAGGCGGTAGACCTCAAGCGCGGAGGCTTATTTGTGCTCATTTTCCTCTCCCACGAGTGCGTATAAACGGCAAAAAAACGCTGCGTCAGCCTTCGCGGGCCGTACCAACGTCCTGATGCGGGTGCAGGGGCGCTGCAGATGCCTCTTGTGGATGCCCGAAGCGCTTGCGAAACAAGCTGGAATCCAGGCTGGCCGCACCCAGGGGCAGGATGGCCACAATCGGCGCGATTGCAAGCGGGATAAAGCCAAAAGCGGCAACCATGGCACACACTGTTGCAAGTCCAACGCTGATTTTTATCATGGTGGTCTCGCGGGAGCGTAATGTTTCGCTGAATCTGAGCAGATTTGGTACCGCACGCGGATCGGCATTCAGCACCTGGACCAAGGGGCGTATGGCACGGTCGTCGCCGCGCTTCAACAGGCAGAGCAGCAGGCTGCCAGGGGCTCGCTGTGGCCGATAAACGAAGATCGCATTGAGATGCCCTACCGCTGTGGCGGCAGATCCGGCACGCTCCTGCAACGGAATGCCATGGCGAAAGCCTTCGGCGCCGATGGTTTCGGTCAGCCAGCGGGTGGCCGCTGCACTGCCGCCTGAGACGATCAGCGAGGCGCAACCGCTCTGACGGAGGTCGGATACGGCTTGCGCGGCAGCGTCATGTACAGCGCCCTGCAGGGCCAGAACCCCGACTACACGCTGACCAATGGCCACCAGCACACAGACCTTGCCGGAACTCTCGAAGGTCCGGCAGAGCGAGGTTGCCGTGAAGGTGTCGATCTTCAGCTGTTCCATCAGCGCCGTATTCCCGACGGCGACAGGCTCGCTGCCGATCATCGCGACAATGCCCAGCCCGGTGGCTTCCTCATGTTCTTCAGGAATTTCCTGCGGCACATCCCAGTCGCGCGCCAGATCGCGAATGGCCACACCGATGGGGTGCTGGGCATAGGCTTCTGCGGTGGCTGCGATGGACAGAAGCACCTCGGGTTGCTTGTCGAAGGCCTTCACATCGGTGACGACCAGCCGGTCGTCCGTCATCAGCGATGGCTTGTCGAATACGACAGCTCCCAGCGAGCGGGTTTCCTTCAGCGCGGCCGGGTCAGCCAGCACGAAGCCATTTTGCTGGGCGCGAAAGGTCGCGGTTCGTTGCATCCGGCGCGCCAGAAGGTCGGTTCCGTGTGGCCACAGCAGAAACAGGACGCAACAGCCCGCGCTCAAACCACCTTCGGCCAGAGCTGCCAGAGTTGCGTTGTCAAACGAGCCCGTCAGGCCGGCCAGACCATAGAGGCCGGTGACCACACCGAAGGCCACAGCGGCAGCGCATTGCAGCAAGATGGATTTGCGGCTGCGTAAAGCGGGCGCCGGTGGCGCCTGGGGATCATCGGCAAGTCGGGCGCTGACCAGCCGCGCGGTCATCAAAAGGGCCGCAGTCAGGACCAGCGGCAGCACAGTCTCTTCCGGCAGGCTGAGCCCAAAGAACAGGCTGGCGGACAGCGCCAGGAGCAGAGCGGCAGTCACGAGGGTGGCGGCATTGACCGACGTTGCGCTTGATCCGCGCGCTTCGGTTGCAGCTGCTCCGGCCCGGACGCGGGCCATGGCTTTGGCGCGAACGCTGCCGGAGAGGTCCATGGTTTCCATAGCGATGCCGCCACTGCTCAGCAGAAAGGCACACAAGGCCGAGGACAGGCCCAAAAGCGCGATGCCACCATCCTCGAATGCGAAATGGTCGCCAAAGGACATCAACAGCGGCAGCAGCAGAAACGCGATGGCGAAACCGGGCAGGAGAAGGGCACGACGATTTAGACGGTCAAGAAGCATGAACTATGGTGGGCTGAATGAAGGGACTATCTCTTAGATAGGTGGCAACCCTGAGCCGATAAAGAGGCGTAAGCTAGGCAGCTTGGAAAAGAGCACACAGGAATTTTACGGAAGCTCTGTGACGCTTGCTCCGGGAGGGAAGCTCGTACCGCAAGGTGGCAATGATTACAGCTGCGGGCGAAACCCCAGCCCCTGCCTGGGCTTTTTGCGTTGCACCACGCGGCGTTTGCAATTTGAGGTTTCAATCAGTGTGATTATTGGCTATACTGACGCTGCGTTACTTGAATGGCCCGCCATATTTGAGGGCCTTGTTTTACTTTTGGCGTAATACCTTGAGAGTTTCAGCGGGGGAGGGGCAACCCTCCCCCTTTTTGGTATGTGCATCTCGCTGATTTCGGTGGTCGTTTTCCGGACCAATGCAACTCCGCTGGGGGGTGAGCGGCGCGAACGTGCCCACCCGGGTTGCCGGCCTGAGTGTCTCGTAAACCTCAGGCGATCTTCGCCAGCAGGTCCATTGACGGCATCAGCGTCAGCAGCTCCTTGGTATAGGCATGCTGTGGTGCCTCGTAGAGCGCATCGCTATCGGCCACTTCGCACAGTTCCCCGTGACGCATGACCCCGATGCGGTTGCACATCTGCCGAATGACTGCCAGATCATGACTGATGAACAGCATCGTCAGGCCCAGCTCCTGCTGCAAATCCTTCAAGAGATTGAGGATCTGCGCCTGGATTGAAACATCGAGCGCTGAGGTGGGTTCGTCGCACACCAGAAACCGTGGTCGCGTGGCAAGAGCCCGGGCAATCGAGATGCGCTGACGTTGACCACCGGAAAACTCATGCGGGAATTTCTCGCCCGCCCCGATGCCCAATCCGACGTGGTCGAGCAGATCATCGACAATCTGGCGGACTTCCGTGTTGGAGCTGGCCAGTTTGTGGAACTTGATCGGCTCGGCCACGATGTCCTTCACCCGCATCCGACCATTGAGGGAGGAATAGGGGTCCTGAAAGATCATCTGCATCTGCCGCCGCATCGCCAGCACCTGCGACCGGCTGGACAAGGAGGTCAGCTCGGTTCCGGCAAAATGCACGGTGCCACCGGAGGGGTGGTACAGGCCGGTGATCAGGCGGGCGATGGTCGACTTGCCCGACCCTGATTCCCCCACGAGTCCGAAGGTTTCGCCGGGTTGGATGTCGAAGCTGACGGTCTTCACCGCCTTGAAATATTTGCGACGTGAGGGGAAGATCGAGCTCTTCACCTCGAAGTCCATGCTCAGGTCCTGAACCTGCAGCAGCGGCCCGGTTGCCGCTTCATAATCGCGGGCCTTACCGAGCCAGTGGGTCGAGATGTCGATGCTGCGGGTCGGCGTGGCGGCCGCCTCAATGTAGTTCACATTGGGAAAGCGGTCGATTGTGACGTCTGCGCGCGGCACGGCCGAGATCAGGCTTTTGGTATAGGCGTGCTCCGGCGCGCCAAGCACCTGGGCCGTCTCGCCATATTCCACCAGATTGCCGCGGTACATCACGGCGACATGGTCGCAGATCTCGGCAATCACGCCCATGTCGTGGGTGATCACCAGCATGCCGACATTGCGCTCAACGCAGAGCGCTTTCATCAGATCGAGGATCTGCGCCTGAATGGAAACATCGAGCGCCGTGGTCGGCTCGTCGGCAATCACCAGCTCAGGCTCGGCACACAGAGCGAGTGCGATGACAACGCGCTGGCGCATGCCGCCGGAGAACTGATGCGGATACTGGCCGATGCGGTCCGCCGGGTCAGGGATGCCGACACTGTCCAGAAGTTCGATGGCGCGGGTCAGCGCCTCTGAGTGTGACATCGGCAGATGGGTGCGGATGGTTTCGACCAGCTGCGCCTCGACCGTTTGCAGCGGGTCGAGCGACGTCAGCGGATCCTGAAAGATCATGCCGATGCGCCGACCGCGGATCTTGCGAATGGCTTTCTTGTCGAGTTGGTCGATGCGCTCGCCGTCGAGGCGGATCTCACCGTTGGCAATCCGCCCCGGTTCCTGCAGCAGACCGATGACCGCATTGCCGACGGTCGACTTTCCGGCACCCGATTCCCCCACGACACCCAGCACCTTGCCCGGCTCTAGCGCCAGGGAGACGCCTTCGACCGCGACAAAGGTGGATTTGCGGCCAGGAAACTCGACCGTGAGATTGGAGATGTCCAAAAGGCTCATGGCGTATCCTTAGCGCAGTTTCGGGTTGAGCGCATCGCGCAGCCAGTCCCCCAGCAGGTTCACGTTCAGAACCAGCAGGGCCAGGGCAAGACCGGGGAAGATGGCGATCCACCATTCACCGGAATACAGGTAGTTGTTGCCGATGGAGATCAGCGTCCCGAGCGAGGGCTGGGTGGGCGGCATGCCGACGCCGAGGAATGACAGGGTAGCCTCGGTGACGATGGCCAAAGCCAGATTGATGGTGGCGATGACCAGCACCGGCCCCATGACGTTCGGCAGGATGTGGCGCACCATGATGATCGGGGCAGGCAAGCCGATGACGCGGGCCGCCTGAACATATTCCTTGTTCTTCTCCACCATGGTGGAGCCACGCACGGTGCGGGCGTATTGCACCCAGAACGACAGGGCGAGCGAGAAGATCAGGATCCAGAAGGAGAACACCTCTCGGTCGAGATTGCCGAAGACACCGCGCGCGGCACCGTCAATCAGCAGTGCGATGAGGATGGCCGGAAAGGTGAGTTGCACGTCGGCGACACGCATGATCACCGCATCGACGCGTCCGCCCATATAGCCGGCGACCAGTCCCAGCGTGATGCCGAGAATAGCGGCTGCAAACACCGAGCAGAACCCGACAATCAATGAGATCCGCAGGCCATAGAAGATGCCCGACAGGATGTCGCGTCCCTGGTCGTCCGTGCCGAGCAGGAAGCGCGGATCAGCGTATTCCATCCAGACCGGCGGCATCTGCGAATCCATGATGGAGATCGAAGCCAGATCGAAAGGGTCATGCGGCGCGATCCAGGGCGCGAGAAAAGCGACGAGGAAGAAGATCAAGGTGCCGAAGGCCGCGACGACAGTCGTGCGCGAACGCAGGAACGCGTGGAAGATGTCGCTGTCGAAGAAGGCCTTGAGGCGGCTTTGCTTCGGCGCAGGAGTATTGGAACCGGTACCGGTCATGAACCGTCTCCGCTCAGGGGCGCCCGATCCGCAGGCGCGGATCAATGACGTAATAGAGAATGTCGACGATGAAGTTCACCGTCACGAAGATGAAGGCCGTCATCAGCAGGTAGGCGGACATGATCGGAATATCGACGTTCTGCACGGCCTGCAGGAACATCAGCCCCATGCCCGGCCACTGGAACACGGTCTCCGTGATCGTCGCGAAGGCGATGATGGCACCCAGCTGCAGGCCGGTGATGGTGATGACCGGCACCAGCGTGTTTTTCAGCGCATGGCGCAGATTGACGATCCGGTCCGGCAGACCGCGTGCCCGGGCGAACTTGATGTAGTCGGTGCGGATGACTTCCAGCATCTCGGCACGGATCAGACGCATGATCAGCGTCATCTGATACAGCCCGAGTGTAACAGCGGGCAGGATGATTGCCTTCCATCCGGACACGGTCAGCAGTCCTGTGCTCCACCAGCCCAGGTCGACGACCTCGCCACGGCCAAAGCTCGGTAGCCATTGCAGCGTGACGGAAAACAGGAAGATCAGCAGAATGCCGATGAAGAAGGTCGGCAGCGACACGCCGATCAGCGAAACCGACAGGAAGATCTTCGACAGCCAGCTTTCCCGGTTCAGGCCGGCATAGACCCCCATCGGAATGCCGGTGAGCAGCGCAAACAGCGCCGACATGAAGCTGAGCTCCAATGTGGCCGGCAGGCGCTTGGCAAACAGGTCGGCAACAGGTTGACGGAACTGATAGGAGGTTCCGAAATCGAATTTGACAGCGCCGGCGACGAACCGGGCGAACTGGACGGGCATCGGATCATTGAGGCCGAGCCGCTGGCGCAGGGCTTCTCGCTCGGCAATCGAGGTTTCCACCCCGACCATTTGGTTCACGGGATCTCCGACGAACCGAAACATCGTGAAAGCCAGCAGGGCGACCACGAACATGACAATCAGGGCCTGGAAGAGGCGACGGATTGCGAAACCAAACATCGCGGGCTCACAATTCTTAACTGCGGAAGGAAGCTCCCGGGCGCGGCCAATGCCACTGGCACTGAGCATGGGCCCGGGAGCAAAAGTTGGAAATTAGTTCTTGGTCACGAAGCGGAACAGGAACTGGTTGTCGGCACGCTGGGCAAGTTCGATGCCCTGTGCAACGCCCCATGCAAGACCCTGCTGGTGCAGCGGGATGTGCGACACGTCTTCATGGGTGATGGTGTAGACCTGAGCAATCAGATCATCACGCTTTGTCTGATCGTTTTCCTTCAGGATCTGCTTGGACAGCTCGTCGACCTTCGGGTTGCAGTAGCCACCCAGGTTGAATGGAGCACCGTTGCCCTGTTCGTCACGGCAGCCTTCGATGTTGGAAAAGATGTTCCAGCTGTCGAAGGAGCTCGGGGTCCAGCCAAGCAGGTAAAACGAGGTGTCATAGCCGCCCGATGCCAGAACCTTGGCAAAGTACTTGGCTTTCGGCTGGGCGTTCAGGTCGATCTTGACGCCAATGCGGGCCAGCATGGAGGCAACTGCCTGACAGATCTGCTCATCATTGACGTAGCGATCATTCGGGCAGTCCATGCCGACGCTGAAGCCGTCGCCGTAACCGGCGTCCGCCATCAGGGCTTTCGCAGCTTCCGGATCATACGGATAGCGTTCGAACTCTGCCGAGCGGGAGAACAGGAACGGCGAGATCATCAGCGCTGCCGGCTCTGAAAGGTTGCGCATGATCTTGCGCTTGATGCCTTCCATGTCGATGGCCTGATAGAACGCCTTGCGAACGCGAACGTCCTTGAACGGGTTCTTGCCCTTGACGTCTGAATGCAGAAGCTCATCGCGCATCTGATCCATGCCGAGGAAGATCGTCCGCAGCTCCGGACCGGTCATGACGCTGGTTGTCGCGTTCTGCTCGACGCGCTTGATGTCCTGCACCGGGATCGGGTAGGCCATGTCGAGTTCGCCGGAGAGCAGAGCAGCAACGCGGGTCGCGTCGGACCCGATCGGGGTGAATTCGACCCGGTCGAGGTTGCTATGGCTTTCGTCCCACCAGGCTTCGTTCTTTTCATAGACGGTCTTCACGCCAGGCTCATGGCTGACGACCTTGAACGGGCCCGTACCATTGGCGTGCAAAGCGGCGTAGTTCGCTGTGGTGTCGGAAGCGGAGGTGATCGCAACGGCGTCGTTCGCCTCGGTCCACTCCTTGTCCATGATGTAGAACGTGTCCCACTCATAGTTCAGGATCGGATTGGCGTCCGGGAGTACGAAGTCGACCGTGTAGTCGTCAACGATCTCGACCTTCACATCCGTGCCGACGCGGGTCTTCAGATCCGAGCCTTCGCCGTGCAGTCGCATGACCGAGAAGGCAACATCTTCTGCGGTGAAATCATTGCCGTTGTGGAATTTGACGCCATGGCGCAGATGGAAGCGCCAGCGGGTCGGCTCGACGACTTCCCAGCTCTCGGCCAGCGACGGCTCGATTTCGAGGTTCTCATTGCGGCGCGTCAGGCCCTCATAGACGTTGCCAAGCGCGGACAGAGTGAATGTCTCGTTCAGGCTGTAGGGATCGAGCTGATTGAGCGTTCCCTGGAAGGCATATTTCAAGGTGGTGGCATGCGCCGCCGAAGCGGTCAGACCAACGGCAAAAACGGCCGTGAGCAGACCGCGCTTGATGGTGTTCATTGGAATTCCCCTCACAAGAATTTCGACATCGATTGAACCCCTCGATGTCCGGTCGACGTGTTCTGCCTTATTTTGATGCAGAATTTATCAAAGGGAGTGTTACAGGGTGATCCACCCGCGTCTAGAGCAAAAACCGGAGGCGATTTGTGAAATTTTAGACAAAGTGCCTATCCACTATGCTGGAAAAAAGGTCTTAACTATCAAGATGCTGGCTTGAAGTCGGCCAGGACGATCGCTGTTTCGTCGAGACAAATGACGCTGATCGGGCCGCTGCGCCCTCTAATGGCAACAGAACGCTCCGTCAGGTTCTGTGCTGGCGTAATTCCGGCCGCCGTGATCAGGTCCATCGACACGGCCGCCAGCACGTTTTCCTCCTTTGCGACGCCTTCCAGGCGGCTGGCGACATTCACCACATCCCCCAGTGCAGTCAGGCCAGAGGCAACGCCGGACTGGCCGTCCAGGCCGATGCGCCCGAGGATGGCAGTGCCGCCATGCAGGCCGATGGCAATGCGCAAGGGCGCGGCGAGGTGGGCCGCAAGGTCCTCATTGACCTTCTCCAGTTCCTTGCTGACAGCCTGAATGCAGGCCAGCGCATCGCGCGCGCCGCTGCTCATGTCACTTTCCACGGCGAATAAGGCCATCACCCCGTCCCCCATGATCTTGTCGACCATGCCGTTATTGCGGTTGACGGTTTTTACCACCCCGTCAACGTAACGGTTGAGAATGAAGACGATGTCGAACGGCAGTTTGCCTTCGCTCAAGGAGGTGAAACCGCGCAGATCGATGAACATGACAACAACGGGCTGTTCGACACCCCAGCGATAGCGATCGGACAAGCCCGGTGCCTGCATCTTCTTGCCGTGTCCCATGAGCGGGCGCACCACAATGTCGGTCATCGGCCGGATCTGGCAGGCCAGCCGGACATTGGCGCTGGCGCCAATGCGCTTGAGCACCTGGGCTTCGGTCTTGCTCGGGCCGCTTAAGGAGGCCTCGCCGGAGAGGATCAGGGTGCGGCAGGTCGAACAGCGGGCGCGACCGCCGCAAATCGACATATGCGGCACACCTTTCATTCGGCTGATCTCGAGCAGCGTCGGACCGGGGACGGATTTGACGGTTTTCTGATCCAGATAGGTGACGGAGATGCGCTGCTGAAACATGCCGAGCGCGTATTTCGTCACCAGCGTCAGCAGAACCAGGGCAATCAGCGCATAAACGCCGAGCTGAACCTGGCTGACGATCTCCAGCAGGTTGCTTTTCTGTTCGGCGGTGACGTTGAGTTTCTGGTTGCCGGACAGTTCCAGGCGGCGGGCGGCGGAAATCCATCCGGTCAACGCCAGCAAGGGCAGGGTGATCGCGACGCCCAGAAGCGGGGTTTGAACGCGCCTGTACCAGCGCTTGATCCGCAACCAATAGTGCAGACCGATGCAGCCATGGCTCCAGACGACGATCAGCAGCGCGCTTTGCCAGAGGGCATCATTGGGCCAAAGCGCCGTCAGTTCGTGCTGATAGGAAATATTGGAGCCATAAAGTTCTCCAGCTCCACGGGTGACGAAGATATGCTTGATCAGCACATAGGGGATCAGCAGAGCCAGAATGATCTGCGTCGCTTCCCAGACCGGCATTTTGAGGGTGCGGCGCTGGGCCAGCTTCCACAGGCCCAGGCCTGAATGCAGGATCATGGCCGTGTAGAAGATCCAGGGAAACAGCCGCTTGCCGGAGACGACATAGCGGATGTCCTGCCCCCAGTTCATCGCCGAAAGTGAAATGTTGCCCAAGGCATGATTGAGGAAATGGAAGAAAACAAACGTGAAGAGGGTCAGCCCGCAGACCAGTCGGGTCTGCTGCAGAAGTGACCCTTTTCCGGGCGCAGATGCCTTGTTTTCAACCATGTGTCCCCTCATTGAACGCCCCTGGAAGCGCGTGTTTCGACGTCTCGATCAAACCACCATTGCGATGTGCCGCAGCGCAGGTGTAGCGTCCAGCGCGTTGGCAAGCACTGCGCAGATTGGTTGGCGCAGCGATTGCAAGGTAGCCCCGCCCATCGGGGGAAGCCTGATGCGAATGCCAATTAAGAAAAGGGAACGATAATGTCTTCAACGCAAGTCCTAATTGCCGAAATCGACGGTCTGGAACATGCCACCGATGCGGCGACCCTGCGTCTGAAGAGTCGCGACTTTTTCTGGTTCTCCCCGCTCTTGAAGCCGCAGCTCGACGACTGCCGGGCGGAGATTTCGGTTCGCCCGCACAGCGTGGACGAGGTTATGCGTCTGGCTTCGGCTGCAGCCCGCACCCGGACGCCGATCACCGTGCGCGGTGGTGGCACGGGCAATTACGGTCAGGCCGTTCCGCTGAAAGGCGGCATCGTTCTCGATATGGGCGCTCTGGATCAGGTGATCGAGGTCAAGCCTGCAGTGGGCACTTTCGCTGCTGGCGCGACCATGCTGGAGATAGACAAGGCGTTGGCGCCTCACGGTCAGGAACTGCGCTTTTATCCCTCGACCCGCAAGCAGGCGACGATCGGCGGTTTTGTCGCAGGCGGTGCTGCCGGCGCAGGATCCTGCACCTGGGGTCAGTTGTCCGATGCAGGCGCGGTTCTCGCCGTCGAGGTGGTCACGGTGGAAGAAGCGCCGAAGCTGCTGAAGCTGGAAGGGCCGGACGTTCTGAAGGTGCTGCACGCTTATGGCATCAACGGCATTATCGTTTCTGTCACAGTGCCTTTGGCGCCGGCGCATCCATGGGCCGAGCGCATGATTGCGTTTGATACGCTCGAAGCCGCCGCGCGTTTTGGTCAAGCGTTTACCGAGGCGGACGGCATCGCCAAGAAGCTGGTGTCGGTGTTCGATCCGCGCATTCCACCCAAGCTTGGGCGTCTGGGACGCAAAGTGCCGGAAGGCAAGGCTGCCGCCATTATAATGGTGGCGGAGCCTCAGGCAGCAGCGATGGAAGATATGGCGCGCGCCCATGGCGGCGAGATCGTCTTTGCACGCGATGCCGAAGGCGCGCAGATGGCGGCGTTCGAGGGCAAGGGAGAGGTCGGGCCGCTGTATGAATACACCTGGAATCACACCACCTTGCATGCGCTGAAGCGCGATCCGGCCATCACCTATCTGCAGCTGCGGTTTCCGCCAGACAGCAATCTCGAGGTGATGGGCAGATTGGCGGAGCATTTCGGTGATGAGATGCTGATGCACCTGGAGTTTCAGCGTCGCTTTGGCCGTGCGACCTTTTCGGCCCTGCCGCTGGTGCAATTCACCAGTGAGGCGCGGCTTCGCGAAATCATGGCGGAAACCGAGGCGCTGGGCGCGCAGGTCTCTGATCCGCACACTTATGTGCTCAACAATGCCGGATGGAAGCGGGTCGACGCGCCGCAGCCGGAGTTCAAACGCCAGGCCGATCCATATTCTCTGCTGAACCCGGGTAAGCTTGCCGAATGAGTTGGCTTTGATCGGCTCGCCGTTTTCCCCGTTCTCTTGTGCCAAGGCCTTGCTTTGGGGTAAGTGAGCCGCAAAGCTCCACGCAAATGAGACAAGACGACGAGGGATCCGAGCCATGAAGCTTTACGGCATCAAGAACTGCGACACGGTGAAGAAGGCGCGCAAGTTCCTGGACGAAGCCAATGTGCCCTACGAGTTCCACGACTACAAGAAAGACGGCGTTGACGAGGTTGCGCTGCGGGAATTCGTGGCGGAGTTCGGATGGGACACGGTGCTCAACAAGCGTGGCACCTCCTGGCGCAAGCTGCCCGACGACGTGAAGGACGAAGTCACCGACGCCGAAACGGCAATGTCGGTGATGTTCGACAACCCATCGACCATCAAGCGCCCGCTTGTTCAGTCGGGGGAGCATCGCCTCATCGGCTTTGATGCCGTCGCCTGGGAAATGGCGTTGGAAATGGGCCAGCTCAAGTAACAGTGCTGCCGCGCGGCTCCTACCAGGAGCGGCGCGGGCCTGTGTCGATGTGGTAATGCCCGCTGGAATAATGCTTGTAGCCACCAACGGCCTTCTGACTTTTCAGGAAGGCCAATACCGACGACGGCGGTCCATCGACCGAGAAGTCCACGGCCTGACAATTCAGGTGGTAAGAATGCTTGGCACCGCCCTTCCACCAGTTCTCAAGCCACCAGCGCTTGGTTGAATGCACCGTCACCCGGCCATAGCGCTTGGCCACCTTGTTCAGAACCTTCTTCAGCTTTCGCGGCACGCACCATTCCGTATCATTGTAGGAAATGGAGTCGCTTGAACCGGTAATCCAGCCCAGACCAGTGACGCCGGCAACAGAGCCGCAGCCGCTCAGGCCGATGCACAGGACAAGAAGAATGGAGAGGGTCTTGAGCCGGGAGGCCATGACATTTCCCTTAACGCAGAACAGAGGTGGGGCAAGTTGCCCTCAGTGTCCCGTGTCAAAGTTAAAAATGTCATGAGAAACGTGGTTAACCGGTAACCTTGTGGGTTGCCGATTGCGATTAACTTGTCGCTTTGCAA
This sequence comes from Roseibium limicola, assembly GCF_017313085.1. Lineage (GTDB taxonomy): Bacteria > Pseudomonadota > Alphaproteobacteria > Rhizobiales > Stappiaceae > Roseibium > Roseibium limicola. Next base: position 208,597 of record NZ_JAFLNF010000009.1, read on the forward strand.
CGCTGTGCCACGCTGATGAACCCCTCATGAAGGCGCTGAGACCTCAGCCCAGCTCCACGCCGTCGTTCTTCAGTTCATCGGCAAGCCAGGAGCGAAATTGGCGAATTCTTGGGTTGGAACTTGAGCTTTGAGGATAGGCCAGAGCCCATGATTGTTCTGTGATTTCCGTGACCTGCTCAAAAGGCTGGATCAGCAGCCCTGCGTCCAGGTGCTGACGGTAGAAGAACGGCGTCAGAATGCCGACACCCTGTCCGGCAAGGGCGCGGTTCCCTTCAAGCGCCTGGGACCCCATGCGGGATGACGTCAAGTGGCTCAGGTCCGTATCCGGCATTCCGGCCTCTGCAAACCACAGAGCCCACCAGGGGTCATGTGGCCCGATGAGCGGGAGTGACAGCAGATCAGCCGGTGTTTTCAGCGCCGGTTTGTCCTTCAGCAAGGCGGGGCTGAGCATCGGTGTAAAATGCACGGAAACAATGTCGTGCTGGACCCAATCGTTTGGCGCCGGGTGGCAGGCGGTCACGGCAATATCTGAATCAAGAAATTGCGGCACTTCGCTGGTGTCATAAGGCACGATCCGCACCATCAACTTCGGATGTCGCTGTTCGAAGCTGCTGAGGCGCGCTGCAAGCCACTGCATCGCGAAAGTGGTGTTGCAGGAAATCGTCAAAACAGACTCGCTCTGCTCTCGCACACTGTCGACTGCGTTCCTCAGATCACTGAAAGCGCAGATCAGCCGGCCCGACAATTGGTGCCCCTTGGCCGTTAACTCGATCTTGCGCGGCTTGCGCATGAACAGCGGGAAACCGAGCTTTTCTTCCAGCAGCTTGATCTGGTAACTGACCGCCGCCTGGGTCATGCCCAGGTCGTCTGCGGCCCGGGTAAAGCTCATGTGCCGCGCCGCAGCCTCGAAGGCTCGCAGGGCGGAAAGGGGAGGAAGTTCGGTCATTGGGCACTACCATGGATAAGCTCAGCTTATGCATGATGCGCGAAAACTCGTTCGTCAACAACACGCAAGCAGGAGATAGTGCCAACATCAAAACAAAGGAGTTAAGACAATGGCTGCTGTCTCCAGTTCGCCGCACGGCGGAACTTTGCGCGTCGCATTTCCAAGGCTGGCCAGGGCATTGGGGCGCTTGCCAGCGCTTATCCTTGCCAGAGGTCGTCGATCAAAGCGTCGGGGCCGTCTGTCACCGACTGCGCTGCCTGACCATCTGCTGCAAGATGTCGGCCTGTCGCGCCGTCTTGAGGGAGGTACGTTTGAGGCCTCCTGGCGCCAGGAGCTGCAATCCATGCAGGCGCATGAGTTGGAAGAACGTGAGCGGCTGGCATCCACCCGTGAGGATCTTGTCTGAGCGCGCCTACAGAAAAAGCGCCCAGGCGGTGACGGCGAGCATGGCGATGGCCATCACCGAGGTGATGAACCGCAGAAGTGGGCCTTCACCGATCAGCTTGAGAACCGAAACGCCGGCCAGCGCCCAGAGCGAATGAAAAACGCTGCCACCGAGGACGAAGCCAGCCGTCATGACTGCGGCATTCGTCGGCAGGCTCCAGGCGCTTCCGGAAAAGAAGGTGGCATAGGCCGACAGGCTCATCGCCCAGGTTTTCGGGCTGAGCGGATGGATCAGGACACCTTCCCAGAAACCGGGCAGGGAGGTGGCGCCTTTTGGCGTCACATTCAGCCGCACCAGCCGCCAGGCGAGATAGCTCATATAGGCAAAGCTCAGGCCCTTGAAGATGACGGCGACCGCGCCGCTTTCCGCCATGATCTTGCCGAGCCCGAAGGCCACGCAGACATTTAGGACTATGGAGCCGAGCTGCGATGCGACGATCACCGGGAAGGCCGCGCCGTACCCCGCACTTGCGCCAATGGCCATGAAAGTCAGATTGCCGGGACCGGGCGTTCCGGTCATGACAATCACGAACAAGGCGAAGGCGGTCAGGGCGCTGAAATCCATGATAATGACAATCGATACAGTTAAGGGTGCAAATTAAGTGTATTGATCGACTGTCACCGTCAATGTATTTATTGTTCTCATGACAATCTGGCTTCCCGATCTCACGGCGGCATCCGGGCCGATCTATCTGGCGGTTGCCGATGCGCTGGAAGGCGACATCCGTACTGGTGCATTGAAGGTCGGCGAGAAACTGCCGCCCCAGCGCGAGTTGGCCTATCAGCTTGGCGTGACGCTGGGCACCATCACCCGTGCCTACCGTGAAGCCGAACGGCGCCGGCTGGTACGCGGGGAAATCGGGCGTGGCACCTATGTTGCTCCTGAAGAGATGGAAGTCTCGCCTTTGATCCCGCGCGAGGATCGCACCTCCGATCTCGATCTGGCCCGCAATTTCGCCTATCCGCATCTGAACCCGGATCTGGGCAAGGGGCTTGGGCGGCTGGCCCGCATGCCGGGCATCGACCGGCTGAACGGCTTCGTCCCGTCCGAAGGTCTGTCCAGTCACCGGGAGCTTGGGGCGCAGTTTTTCGACTTTTACCGTCTGGATGCGGATCCGGCCAATGTGGCGCTGACCTGCGGCGCCCAACATGGCATTCAGATCCTTCTGCAGGCGCTGTTTAAGCCCGGCGATGCGGTGGCCGTCGATGCCTTCACCTATCCCTCGATCCTCAATTCCGCTCCTCATCTGGGTCTTCGGCTCGTCCCGGTACCGGCGCTGAGGAATGACGCGGGCGATTTTCTTGCCATGGATCCCGAGGCTTTGGCGGGCGCCGCGCGGACTCAGGATGTGAAGGGCGTTTTCCTGATGCCCAATATGCAGAACCCGACGACCCACACCATGAGCATCGAGGAACGGCAGGCCATCGTCGCGGTCGCCCGCCATCATGGGCTGAAGATCATCGAGGACGATCCCTACACGCCGTTCGTCGAAAACTGTCCCTTTGCCTTTGGTATGCTGGCGCCGGAACTGACGGCGTCTATTGCCAGCACCTCCAAGCTGCTGTCGCCGGGCAGTCGTGTTGGCTTCGTGCATGTGCCCCGCTCTTATGGCGTGGCAGTGCGCAATCTGATCGGCGAAAGCACCTGGATGGCCTCACCCATCACCGCCGAGCTGATCGCCGGCTGGGTGCGCGATGGGACTTTCGCCCGCACGCTTGCGGCCAAGCGTCAGGCCAATCTGGTCCGCCACGCAATGGCCTGTGAGATTCTCGGCCGCGAGGCCTTTCAGGGCGGCAGCGACAAGGTTTTCGGCTGGTACCGGGTGCCTGATCGCTGGGCGGCTCGGGATCTCGAGGCGGACCTGGGCAAATCCGGCGTGGCGGCCCTGTCAGCGCGCTATTTTCAACAAGGCGAGCGCAGCCCCGCGCCCTATCTGCGGCTGACCTTTGGCTCGATTGTCGGGGACATAGAATTTCGCCGCGCCCTGACCATCCTGCGCGACACGGCAGCCAACAGGGGTTCTTCCACCGGGTTCCGGCCGATTGCCTGACGCGGAGTTTTGCGTGTCGACCCGCCAATTTCCCGCGGTGATGCTTTGACATTGCCGCGCTGCACAGGAATAAGCGCTCTCGCAAGGCACTCTGCCAGGGCTTGCTTTCAAGGCCCGCATGTTCTCAAGGACGGAAGACTGATGACATTTTGGAGAAGCAAACGCGCTTCAACCCAGGACAAGGCCGTCGCTTTCGATCTGGAGGCTGCCAGCTATGCCCGGTTTGAAAATGTCGGTCTCGAGATCTCCGGCCGTACGATCCTGCAAGACCTCTCTCTGCAGTTGAACCAACAGCGCATCGGTCTTGTCGGTCTGAACGGATCAGGCAAGAGCAGCTTCGTGCGTCTGCTCAACGGATTGCGCCAGCCAACCTCGGGTCGGCTGGAAATCTTCGGCGCCGACGCAGTGGCTGCCCGGAAGGACCTGCCCCGGCACGTCGGCTTCGTCTTCCAGAATCCGGATCATCAGGCGATCTTTCCAACAGTGGAAGAAGACGTCGCCTTCGGCCTGCGCCAGTTGGGCGAAGACGACCGGTTGGCGCTTGAGCAAGCCCGTGACTTTCTCTCACTGCATGGCGCCAGTCATCTGGCGCAGCGGCCGATTGCCGAGTTGTCGGAAGGCCAGAAGCAGCTGGTCTGCATTCTGGCAGTGCTGATCATGCAGCCCAGCCTGATCATTCTCGATGAGCCCTATTCCTCGCTCGACGCCCTCGCCGCGCGCCGCCTGCATGCGAAGCTTGAAAGTCTGCCCCAGAAGATTGTCATGATCAGTCACGACCCCAGCCAGCTCGAAGATTTCGACCGGGTGGTGTGGATCGAGGCGGGAGGCTTGCGTGCCGATGGCGCGCCGGGAGAGATCCTGAAGGCTTATGACGACGACATTCGCGCCAAGGCAGCCGCAGCCGGCGTCGACGATTGGGACAGGGGGCATCTGTGATCTCGCTGTATCACCCCGGAACCTCCTGGCTGCATCGCTTGCCGGCAGGCGGCAAGCTGATTGCCCTGGCCGTGGTCAGTCTGGCTTTGATGTCGCAGACCTCTCTGCCGATGCTTGGCGCCGCGCTGGGCGTCACGCTTGTGCTTTACCGCAGTCTTGGTCCGGGCTGGGTGGGGCGTCTTGCGGTCATTCGCTCTCTGCTGCCGCTGGCGCTGGTGCTTCTGGCGTTTCACGGCCTCACCGGGGACTGGTTGCTGGGGGCAGCGGTGGCCTTGCGGCTGGTCGTGCTGATGACCCTGGCCAATCTGGTCACGCTGACAACCCGCATGGACGCCATGCTGGCAGCAGTCGAACCTCTGTTCCGGCCGCTGTCACTGTTCGGCATTTCACCCAGGGTGCCATCGCTGGCCGTCGTCCTGGTCATCCGCTTTGTCCCGGTGCTGCATCAGGTGCAGCTGGCCCTGCGGGAAGCCTGGCAGGCGCGAGGCGGACGAAAGTCGTCCTGGCGCATCGTGCCGCCACTGATTATTCAGGCGCTGAAATTGGCCGACCATGTCGCCGATGCCTTGAGTGCGCGCGGCGGGGCCTCAGGCATGGTCCCATCGTCAGGGGCGATGGCTCGCCAGACGGAATCCGTTTAAAACCCTCTCAAACTCCGGTCGACCACCCGATGGGGTGCGGCCCTTGGAAGGAACCGATAGACATGACAGATCGCAGCTTGGTCCGGATCGCCCTGTTTGCGGCGGTAATCGCCGTCCTGGGCTTCTTGCCGCCCATCCCCATTCCGTTTCTCGGCGGCACGCCGATCACCGCCCAGTCGCTCGGCATCATGCTGGCCGGTGTTATGCTCGGCCCGTGGCGCGGCGCTGCGGCCGTTGTTCTGTTCCTGATGGTGGTTGCCATCGGCGCGCCTCTCCTTGCTGGCGGTCGTGGCGGCCTGGCGGTCTTCCAGAGCCCCTGGGCGGGCTTTCTCTACGGTTGGCCTCTGGCGGCTTTCGTCGCAGGCTGGGCCATGCAGGTGACCCGCTCCTGGCGCGTCATCCCGGCCGCCTTCACCGCGTCGGTGCTGGGTGGCATCATTCTGCTTTATCTGGTGGCCGTGCCCTATCTGGCGGCGATGACCGACAAACCGTTGTGGGACACATTCCTGCTCTGTGCGGTCTTCCTGCCCGGCGACATCATCAAGGCCGGTGTTGTGGCCCTGGTCGCCGACACGGTGTCCCGCGGCCTGCCGAGCGCACTGCAAAGCCGATCCTGACACCAGGCCGGCACCCTGCGGCCATCCACAGGGCGTCTGCCTGCATGAGAAGGACCAGGACCTCGCCAGATCGGCGGGGTCTTTTGCATATTCAGGGCGGGTTTTGCCGACAGGTCTTCAAAGCCGTCGAACGAACAGGTGCATCGCAGCAAGATACCCCAAGTCACTGTGGATAATCAGTTATCGGCGGAAATCTGCGGCTGGAGCCGTCTGCAAACCGGGGTTATTCACAAGCTCAGGCAGCGAAGCGGGATTAAAATCGGGATTTTTCAAATTCAGTGATTGACCCCTGTGCCTGGTCTCCGTATAAGCCTGTTCATCGACGGCGGCCACGTCGCTGGCGAGAGTGCCTTGCGCACTAAATTCCGGGAAATTGGCGATTTTGGCCTGAGAGCGATTTCGGGACGGGGTTGTTTTTTTTTGGGGTTTTGCCAGAGCGGCTTGATGGTTGCGTTGGTTTAACGAGCACTTTTGGGTGTTCGTGTTCATTGATAATTTAACATTGAAGGAAGGGAAGCGTGGACGGCGTTGCTCTTGCGAGATGGGTCCTTACGGGGATTTGTCGATCAAGGTAAGAGTTACGCAGGTACGCTGATCTTTCAAAC